>NZ_JACGWA010000032.1 GCF_014077505.1 Colwellia sp. BRX10-3
TGGTTGTAATGTCGCTTTCTTGTATGTCCCATGATTAACCTCTTTGGTAACAATTAAATAAATAACTGTCTACCAAAGTGGTACAAGATCACAGTGAAAACAGCCAGCTGTAAATTTTCCTGCTTAAATGACTTGTTATGTTTTGGTGTTCACATTGCCTGATATTTCTTCTTGTTCCCAGAAGACATCAAGTAAATCTTCGCCAAACTCTGCCTTTGAATTTTCGTCTATAGAGCTCAATTCAAACTCTTTAAATTCCCCATCAAAATGTCCGCCCGAGCTTATAATTGAAATGAGTGATGAAACTCCATTTTGAGCACCTAACCGAATAAAATCAGACAATACCTTTCTAGTAGGGTTATCTGCTTGTTTCCAATATTGAATTAAAGGCTTCATTGAACTATCAGAGCATTCTTTAATATCTGTTTTCGAGAAGGTTTCTTCATAGCCAGAAACTAGATCATTGATGCATTCATCTCTAACTGTAGATATAAATTTATTAGGGTTCACCTAAAACTCTCCGAAAAACATAACAGCTTATTATGTATACGGCTCAGTAATATCCGTTTCATAATTTTTATTTAATTCGCATTAATATCCCATAACTTCAAAGTATTAGAAACTATTGTAATCAACTTTTTTATCAAAAATAGTGTATTACTAAGCCCGCGCAGTAATATCCCTCATAGAAAACGGTATTAATTACAATAAGATCAATAAAATAGACGTTTGTTGGCGTGTTTTAGGTGTATTACTGAGCCGGCTCAGTAATACACCTAAAAGATCCATGAGAAAATATATGGCAAAGAATTAAACGCTAATGTCTTCTAAGCGCACCAAGAAGACGTTAGATGGTGCTATTTACATCTGATTTATAAAGGTTCTTAGAAAGAAGAAATGTACATGAACTGGATCATAGTATCGTGCCTGCATATAAAGAAATGACTCGAAATACAGAACAATTAAAATTCCTTACTGACAATAGACACACTATATGTCCGAACTTTTTCGATAATCGGTATTTATATGTCCCGTCCTAGAATATGTTGACGGTTTTAATGAAAGGCCAGTGGCTTAAGCTTCTGGTCTTTTTTGTGCACTTGGTTTGGTGTTTTCATTGCCAAACTTAAGTGCGGCCTTATTTCATTATA
>NZ_JACGWA010000039.1 GCF_014077505.1 Colwellia sp. BRX10-3
AGGTAATTTAACCTTAGGTGTTACGGCTTCAGATACTGATGTAATGAATAAAGTGTCGCTTTATTTACCTAACGCAGAGCGAAGCTTTGTTTTATGCTCAAACAATTGTTCCCCTGATTTTCAAGTCACGATAACCGGATTTAACCCTCAGTTTGCTAATGAAATAGCAGGGGCTTTGCGCATAGAGCTTATTGTTGAAGACAATTTAGGCAATAGTGCCATTGTTGATGCACTGAATGTTAATTGGCAACCTATTCAAATTTCAGCCGTTAGCGCTAGTCGTGAAAATGGTGTTGTCACTGTTTCTTGGTCAGGCAACTCCGCACTCGAGCGTTATAACCTTTACGCGGCGACAGCGCTTGGAATAACCGCTGAAAACGCTATCGAACTTGATAATGGTTTGCAGCAACTTGCCATTAATGGCACAGCAGCACAATTTACTGATGCCGACCCAAGCAAAAATTATCACCTACTCGTTACCGGCATTAATAATGGCGGTGAAAGTGGTAAATCTAATCCATACATTATCTC
>NZ_JACGWA010000038.1 GCF_014077505.1 Colwellia sp. BRX10-3
GATAGTGATGCTGATGGAGACACATTAACCGTTAATACTGCACCAATCTCAAATGTGAGCAATGGCAGCTTAACGCTTAATAGTGATGGCTCGTTTAACTATATTCCTACCCTTAACTTTAACGGTACTGACAGTTTTACCTATCAAGTTGTTGATGGTAACGGTGGTGTTGCACAAGGCAATGTAACCTTAACCGTTAGTGCGGTAAATGATGTTCCTGTTGTGGGTAATGAAAGTTACAGTGTTAATGAAGATGCTACGTTAAGTAAATTAGTCGGCGATGTTGACCACTTGTTACGTAATGATAGCGACGTTGATGGCGATATCTTAACGATTAATACCACACCAATATCGAATGTTAGCAATGGTAGTTTAACGCTCAATACTAATGGCGCGTTCAGTTATGTGCCTAGTGCAAATTTTAATGGCAGCGATAGTTTTATTTATGAAGTTCTTGATGGTAACGGTGGCAAAGCACAAGGCAGTGTGACGTTAAACATCAATAGCATTAACGATGTTCCTGTACTGGGTAATGACAGCTA
>NZ_JACGWA010000045.1 GCF_014077505.1 Colwellia sp. BRX10-3
GTTAAGGTATCCCCATCAATATCATTATCATTGGCTAACAAGCTGGCAAAAGTGATGGTTAGTGGCTCATCTTCATTTAACGGGAACGAATCAGTGCCGGTTGTCGGTAAATCGTTTACCGCATTAATGGTTAAATTAACCGTACCATCGACTAACGTGCCACTGCCATCGTCAATTTTATAGGTAAAACTGTCTGCGCCATTTAGGTTAGCTGTAGGCGTATAGATAAATGATGCGCCGCTAAGGGTTAAAACCCCTTTAGTCGCCGTTGGTATTGCGCTGGTATCAAGCGTTAAGGTATCCCCATCAATATCATTATCATTGGCTAACAAGCTGGCAAAAGTGATGGTTAGTGGCTCATCTTC
>NZ_JACGWA010000055.1 GCF_014077505.1 Colwellia sp. BRX10-3
GAATCACTTTCAGTAGTTAAAAAAGTGGCTGGCGTACAAAGCGAAAGCACGAGCTCGGTGAACACGAGTTTCTCTAATGCCATTGGCACACTCAGACATGCAAGCTCAAATGGCATAGTCGAAGGTAATTTAACCTTAGGTGTTACGGCTTCAGATACTGATGTAATGAATAAAGTGTCGCTTTATTTACCTAACGCAGAGCGAAGCTTTGTTTTATGCTCAAACAATTGTTCCCCTGATTTTCAAG
>NZ_JACGWA010000050.1 GCF_014077505.1 Colwellia sp. BRX10-3
ATAGTAGAGATTGGAACCCTACTTTGATAACAAAAGTTATCAGATTTGGAGCGGCTAACGAGACTCGAACTCGTGACATTCACGTTGGCAACGTGATGCTCTACCAGCTGAGCTACAGCCGCTTCGTAGATATTTAAAAATAATCTTAATTGATTAAATCAATCTAAATCGCTTTATATCAATAATGGTACCCGAGGCCGGACTTGAACCGGCACACTCTTACAAGCGAGGGATTTTAAATCCCTTGTGTCTACCAATTCCACCACTCGGGCAACGAGAGTATTTTTTATAGTAGAGATTGGAACCCTA
>NZ_JACGWA010000034.1 GCF_014077505.1 Colwellia sp. BRX10-3
ACAAACAGTAAGCATTGGATGAGAAAGCATCCCAATCTATTAAAAGAAGTAAAGTCATCAGCGCCTGAAGAAGTGTTTGTAAGCGACATAACCTATGTTGAAACAGAGCAAGGTGTACATTACCTCTCATTAGTCACCGATGCTTATAGCCGCAAGATAATGGGATATGAGCTTAGTAATGAAATGAAAGCAACGGATGTAGTAAAAGCATTAGATATGGCACTGAAGAATAGATGTTATCAGCATAAAGCGATCCATCACTCAGACAGAGGTTTACAATATTGCTCTCAAGTCTATCAAGAAAAATTGTATGAAAACAATATCATTCCCTCGATGACCGATGGATATGACTGTTACCAAAACGCACTTGCTGAGCGTATCAATGGGATATTAAAACAAGAATTTATTTTATATAAATGTCGTAATATTGAAGAGTTAAGTCAGCTCGTTAAAGAATCAATATTTATCTATAATGAAATAAGGCCGCACTTAAGTTTGGCAATGAAAACACCAAACCAAGTGCACAAAAAAGACCAGAAGCTTAAGCCACTGGCCTTTCATTAAAACCGTCAACATATTCTAGGACGGGACA
>NZ_JACGWA010000052.1 GCF_014077505.1 Colwellia sp. BRX10-3
CAACTGAGCTAATCGTCCATTTTAGTTTTACTTCTATATGGCATAGAAATGGTGGACGATACTGGGCTTGAACCAGTGACCCCCGCCTTGTAAGGGCGGTGCTCTCCCAACTGAGCTAATCGTCCATTTTAGTTTTATTTCTATATGGCATAGAAGTGGTGGACGATACTGGGCTTGAACCAGTGACCCCCGCCTTGTAAGGGCGGTGCTCTCCCAACTGAGCTAATCGTCCATTTTAGTTTTACTTCTATATGGCATAGAAATGGTGGACGATACTGGGC
>NZ_JACGWA010000049.1 GCF_014077505.1 Colwellia sp. BRX10-3
TGTTAGCCAATGATAATGATATTGATGGGGATACCTTAACGCTTGATACCAGCGCAATACCAACGGCGACTAAAGGGGTTTTAACCGTTAGCGGGTCATCATTTATCTATACGCCTACGGCTAACCTAAATGGTACAGACACCTTTACTTATAAAATTGACGATGGCAGTGGCACGTTAGTCGATGGCACGGTTAATTTAACCATAAATGCGGTAAACGATTTACCGACAACCGGCACTGATTCGTTCCCGTTAAATGAAGATGAGCCACTAACCATCACTTTTGCCAGCTTGTTAGCCAATGATAATGATATTGATGGGGATACCTTAAC
>NZ_JACGWA010000031.1 GCF_014077505.1 Colwellia sp. BRX10-3
AGTGATCTTACACCACTTTCGTAGACACATTTCAAAGTCCTAATTTCTCATATTTTTCAGGCGTTGTATAACCTAAACTTGAATGTAATCGTTCTTGATTGTAAAACGCGATGTATTTCTGACTAACAGCAGTCGCCTCTTCTTGATTGTTAAAACGTTTACCATGAATAGCTTCTGCTTTAAACGTATGGAAGTACGATTCCATCGCCGCATTATCAATCGGCGTTGCTTTTCGGCTCATACTCCTTATAAAACCTGACTTTTCCACAAGAGTTTTGAAATCATTCGCCGCATATTCAATTCCTTGGTCTGAATGAAATATACAATTATTATCTGGTGTTTCTGTTGCTAAGGCTGCCTTTAAAGCCGCTTGTGTCATTAAAGAATTTCGTTGTCGACTAAACGACCACCCAATCAATTTACGTGTAAATAAATCCATAACAACCGCATGAAAGAGCCAACCTTTTTGAGTGCTGATGTGGGTGAAGTCACCAACCCACTGTTGATTCTTTGCGCTTGGCTTAGCGACATAATGCAGATGATTGCTTGTTGTTGAGTAATGTTTTCCTCTATTGGGTAAGCGCAAATATAAGTTTTTAGTCGAGCTACACAGGTTAAGCTCTTTCATTAGTCTCGTGATGCGTCGACGACTACAGCTAAGGCCTTCTCGATTTATCTGTACATGCATTCTTGGTGCGCCGTAGGCTCGTTTAAAGCCTTGGTGCTGCTTAATCAGTTCAGCCTTAAGTTGGTTATCTTTGACTTTATGCGCGGATGCTGGCCGATTATGCCAGGCATAGTAACCACCGCGAGACACCCCCAACAGCGAGCATAATCTTGAGACATTACTTAAGGCATGGTTCTTTTTGATAAAGGTAAAATTAACTAGGGGTCTTCCTTTAAGAACCGCTCGAACTTTTTTAGAATTTCAATATCCTCTTCGCTGCGAGCTAGTTTTTTTTCCAACTTTTTAATGTGCGCATTGGCCTTAGCAAGTTTAAGCTTTTCGGGACTGACGGGCTTCTTCTCTTTGGATGGTTTTTCCATTTGATGATTTTTCATAAGCGGATGAGTAAACAATGACTCTTTACGGTATTCCATACACCAACGATAGAGCATGATGGGGTGAATACCCAAGGAACTAGCCACGTCTTTAGCTAAAATACCTTGCTGAGACGAGAGTAAAATAGCATGAAGTTTAAACGCTAATGAATATTGGTTGTAATGTCGCTTTCTTGTATGTCCCATGATTAACCTCTTTGGTAACAATTAAATAAATAACTGTCTACCAAAGTGGTACAAGATCACAG
>NZ_JACGWA010000017.1 GCF_014077505.1 Colwellia sp. BRX10-3
TTTAAACGCTAATGAATATTGGTTGTAATGTCGCTTTCTTGTATGTCCCATGATTAACCTCTTTGGTAACAATTAAATAAATAACTGTCTACCAAAGTGGTACAAGATCACAGTGAAAACAGCCAACTGTAAATTTTCCCTCTTGAGCGCCTTGTTAGGCGCTACTTACATTAAACCTTTTTACTAGCTCTTACATTAGCAATACGAAATAGCTGTGCAGCAACACAAAAATATATGATTGCTTGAACGCTATGTATAACAGGCTTATCCATAAACGTTCCGACAATTACAGCCATAATTGGCATAGCAATAAACAAAACACCAATTAAACGAAGTGCGACTGGCGAAACAAACCCTTTACTTTTTTTAGGGTTGGACACAATTAACCTAAATGATAATAAGCTAACCCAAATGCTACCAATTAAGAAAACACTGCCAATTGAAACTGTAAAAATTGACGGTGGTACATTCGGAGCTAGTAGCATAATAGCTGAGCCAACAATGCACAAAAGTGTAAATGGAAATAAGACTAACCCTAAAGGTAGAGTAATCCATCTCGGTAACGATTTAGGTTCAACTAACTCGGATTCCATAGTACGCCTAACGCCTAAATAACAGGCTAAGTAATGGTTGGCTAAAATGGTGTAGCGAAGCGAAACGTAGCCAACTGTTACGTGTCCTTGTTTATTTTCTTGTTAGGTGTAAATTACACACCAAACTCTTTTTTAGCAACTAGTTCAGTAACTTGCTGTAGTTGCGGTTGCCCACCACCATGCATTTCTGAATTTGGGTAAGTGTGCACCCAATATTGGTTATCGATTGTATTTAGGTAAAGAGTATCCCAACCAGATTGATCAGTTGCGACTTTAACGAGGTTAAGACTAATGTAGTTTTCTACGGCTTGACTCCCTGAAATTACGCTCATACTTCCTTTACACCTAACGCCCTAATAACAGGCAAAAAATTGTTTGCTAAAATGTTGAGGAACGAAAACAGCAAACTGTTTTTTGTCCTTGTTTATTAGCTTGTTAGGCATTTTTTACACCGTCAATGGTTTTATGAACAGCTATATACCAAAACAATGCCATGGCTAATGAAATTATTACACTACTAATTAATGATTCTTCTATTTTTAGCAAATAACCAGCATTGGTAATTTGACCAAACTCAACCACTAATGTTTGTGAGTAAAATAATTTATCGTACCCTGCGATGCTATAGAGAGACCACATAATATTTAAAACAAAACTGACAACAAACATTACCGAGGTATATTGCCAACACTTTTGCCAGCCATAAACTCGAAGTATTAGATGACAAATACCGGCGAAAAATAAGAAAAAAACGTAAGCAAAAACTAAATTGAAAAGCGCCCAAAAACTTAAAGCACTATGCCCCCAATATGGAATTGTCCAAATTAGAGCAATAATCAAAGGAGATAAAAAAACTCCAAGTGCTATCCGTTTCACGAAACTCTCCTAAATGCCTAACGCCCCATTAAGAGGCAAAAAATTGTTGGCTAAAATGTTGAGGAACGAAAACAGCCAACTGTTTTTTGTCCTTCTTTAATGCCTTGTTAGTTGTTGATAGTTAAACACATTTAACTTACCAAGAACACTAAAACTTAATTAATGGAAGTGAGTATTTAAAAACACCACCGCAACTTAGCCACATAATGTGAACTTTGAGCCGTTTACGCATTTGCTGATTATATTTACCCACAAAAGTTAGGCGAAAACTGTGTAAACAAAAACACTAAAGCCAACGAGTAAGTTGAAAGTAGACACAAAAAAGGAAGGAAACAAACACCAATCCTTTGATGTGAAATACCGCACGATTAAACTAAATTTACTCGAACAAGTTGCGGCTACTAACAGCGTATTAGACGGATCATACCTCTATTTCTACAGAGGTGAGTACCCAACTAATGAATATTTATTCAAATTAATATACATAACTTAATATTAACATTCAATAAGTTAATACAGGCTTGTTGAATATATTGCTACACAAATGCGGATTAAATCCCGCTTTCTACACAAAAGCTGGAATTGCAGCTAAACTGTATGTACATACAGTTATGATTTAAAATATATAAGGAATGATTATGAGTTCTGAATTTCTCTCACATATAAAAGAAACCATGTGGACACGGCGCTATGCTAAACGCACTATTGAGTCGTATTTATACTGGATTAAAGCATATATCATTTTTATTGGAAAAACACATCCAAACGACTGCCATGATAAAGAGGTTGAACAATTTCTTAGTTACCTTTCAAATAACTTAAACCTCGCCCCAAAATCACAGGCGTTAGCATTAAATTCAGTTAACTACTTATATAAACATATTTTAATAAAACCACTTAGTCTTGAGTTACGCTTCAATAAATCACGAGTAACGCCAAAACTCCCAACAGTATTAACTACAGCAGAAGTCAAATCGCTCTTAACCATTATTGATACCAAACACCTTCTTCTCTGCCAATTAATGTATGGCAGTGGCTTACGCTTAATGGAGGCTATACGGCTGAGGGTGCAAGATATAAATTTCGACTACCATTGCATTGAAGTATGGAATGGCAAAGGCGGCAAACATCGAACAGTAACATTAGCCACTGAATTAACTCAGGCATTGAAAGAGCAAATATCTCTGGTGAAATCTTATTACGTATTAGACATGAAAAACAATGGCTATTCTGGCGTATATTTACCTTTTGCTTTAGCACGAAAGTACCCTGACGCCGCTAAAACATTTAATTGGCATTACCTATTTCCATCATATCGATTATCTTTAGACCCTGAAGTCAATAAGTTAAGGCGCCACCATATAAATGAAACGGTTATTCAAAAGGCAGTAAAAATGGCTTCGTTAAAATTAGATATAGATAAAAATATAACCTGCCATACGTTACGTCACTCCTTCGCTACCCACTTACTTCAACGAGGTGCAGACATTCGTACCGTACAAGAACAATTGGGACATAGTGATATTAGAACAACGCAAATATATACTCACGTTATAGAGCGAGGTGCTAACGGTGTAACAAGTCCATTGTCGGCTTTAATATAAACCAACTGAATTACTAGTTATAGATTTATGATTAACACACTTTAATTGGTACTTATTTTATTTAGAGAATTCATTAATATTTTTTGATTTAACGAGGACTTACTTTGAGGTCTAAACATTGGGGTCTAAACATTGGGGTCTAAAAATTTAAATAAATTGGCGGAGTTTATGGAACTCGAGCCTACAAAGCTGGCATAACAGGTTGCTTATCTAATAAAGAGGTAACCAACTGAATTACTAGTTATAGATTTATGATTAACACACTTTAATTGGTACTTATTTTATTTAGAGAATTCATTAAGGTTTTTTAATTTAACGAGGATTTACTTTGAGGTCTAAACATTAAGATCTAAACATTAGGGTCTAAAAAATTAAATAAATTGGCGGAGTGGACGGGACTCGAACCCGCGACCCCCGGCGTGACAGGCCGGTATTCTAACCAACTGAACTACCACTCCGCGTATTTATTTCTGTAAATTTTAAAAGGATTTACAACCTTTGAAACAATTGGCGGAGTGGACGGGACTCGAACCCGCGACCCCCGGCGTGACAGGCCGGTATTCTAACCAACTGAACTACCACTCCACACATCTTGCTTCTGTAAATTTTGAAAGGACTTACAACCTTTGAAACAATTGGCGGAGTGGACGGGACTCGAACCCGCGACCCCCGGCGTGACAGGCCGGTATTCTAACCAACTGAACTACCACTCCACACATCTTGCTTCTATAAGTTTTAAAAGGACTTACAACCTTTGAATTAATTGGCGGAGTGGACGGGACTCGAACCCGCGACCCCCGGCGTGACAGGCCGGTATTCTAACCAACTGAACTACCACTCCACACATTAATCACTGCTTTCAACACAACTCGTTGAATGCGGCGGGAATAATACGGTTAAGATTCGGTGCCGTCAACCAGTTTTTTTCATTCATTTGCTTATATGTCTAATTGATGAACGATCCGACGTTTTTAACAGCAAAACTGTTTAAAAAATGCGATAACTCGAGCTTATTTACTCTTTTTACGCCTTATAAAAAGAAACATAAGTACGGCTATTATGATCACCAAAGTGTTTCCGCCAACAATATACAAAAGTGTTTTTTGTTGTTTGTCAGCAATTTTAGCTTCTTGTGCTGCTTTTGCTTCTGCTAGCGCCTGCGCAAGTTTTTTAGCTTCCATTGCCGCATTAGCAATTGCTTGGGCACTTCTTTGCTCTGAGGTTAAATTATTATCACTGCTATTAAGGCTTGAGTTGTTACTACTAGCTAAGCGGTCAACATTAAAAGTAAACTCTGGTAATATTGCACGAAACTCTCTGCCCTTCTTGGTATCACCAAACACCCCTATTTTTATCCGATGTACGCCAGGTTCAGTAAAAGCAATTTCATGAGTACGGCTTAAACCTTTATCTTGCATTACAGTAAAAGGCTCTACTTGTCGGTCAGGGAAAGTAACTTTACCTTGAATAAGAATGCTATCGGCTTTAACAAAACTGTCGTCAATGGTAAATGTAACCAGGTGAACACCATTTTCATCTTGGGTTGTTGCTACTGATATGCTGATGGGGTTTTTCTGCACTACAATCGGTTTTTGTCGCAGCTCTCTTGTTGCCATTGGCATTTTAACAATATAGATAGGCTCCCATTCACCCGGTGCAAAATCTAACTCAAATTCGCCGGTAAATAAGCTGTCATTAGCATGTTCGTCAAGGTCTCTGCCGTCATCACGAAATGAGGCAAGTTTAACTGGCTGTGCGCCAAAGTTGTCAAAGGCGGAGTTATTGGTACTGAAAAAGTCAACATCAAGTGTTAATACGTCTTTAAATGATGGGTTGTCTATTGCCATTTCACCATTGAATAAACGGCCTGACATTTTTAATGTCTCACCTTGTAATATAATTTCGGGTAATGGCGTTACCTCTAGTCGAATTTCTGATACCACCATAATTTTACTGCTAGGTTGCACCTCACCTATCACTTGCCATGGTCCAATCATGGGTGATTTTATTTTGATCATATCAAAAGTACGATCATCGAACCATTGCACTTTATCTTCAGGGTAATTATTAATTTTATATTTTGAGCCATCAGGTCGAACAAGAATAACCGGTTGAGCGCCACTGCGGTGATAAAATAATAAAGTTACTTCATCGAGTTGTTCGTCAATACGAAAGCGGTTATCAAAATAAGGGATTTGATTGGTAACATTGTCGTCAGCGTAATATTCAATTTCGGTGGGCACTTTCTGTGCATGTGCGTTTAGGCTGAGCATAATGGCCATTACTGCAAATGCAAGGTGTTCTGTAAATAATGCTTTGAGGTTAGACAGACTATTTTTTGCGCTGCTTATATTAGCTTTATTTATTTCAGCTCTGTTTATATCAGCCCTTTCTATTTCAACCCTTTCTATTTCGACCATAATGGCGAAGCCCCTTTGTCATCAACAATTGCTAAACGGTTTTCGTGCTCTGCTAGTTCATCGGCAGTTGCAGCTAAAACCTTTAATTTAGGGCGGTCTTTAATCAATCGTCGAATAGCGTTAGCATCACTTCCTTGTCCTTCACCTTGGTTTAAGTTGAAAGTGGCTTGTTTACGGGTCATTTCAATGTAAACAAATGCCAGTAATTGGGCATCAATTAACGCGCCGTGATAAGTACGGTCAATTAATTTATCAACCTTATAAAAGCGGGCTAAATAATCTAAGGTTTTTGGTGAACCAAATTCGTCTTTTGCTACTTTCAACGTATCGGTAACACTACAAATATCGGCAGTTTTAGGCAGGCCAGGTATCATTGAAAATTCATGATCCATAAAGCCAACATCAAACTTAGCATTATGAATAACTAAACGCGCACCCTTAATAAAATTAATAAAGTCTTCGCTTACTTGCTTAAATATTGGCTTGTCACGTAAAAACTCATCAGTTAAACCATGAATATTAATAACTTCTTGATCCATTACCATTTGCATGCCCTGCGCCATTGGCTTGACGTACACATGGTAATTTCTACCCGTTAGCTGACGGTTGATCATTTCTACACAACCAATTTCAACAATACGATGTCCTTCACGAGGGTTAATACCCGTGGTTTCTGTATCGAGTATGATCAGGCGTTCGTCTTGTGTGTTTTCTTCAATCAATGTCTAACCCTTTAGTTTTTCTATGTTTGCGAGTGTTAATTTCAGGTAATACTTCGGGAAATTCTGCAATGTTAATGGTAAATCTTTTGCTTCGTAAAATATAGACAATAGCGGATATTACCAATAAACAATGCATTAGAATCCACGCTAATGATTGTAGTTGCCATACAAAATAACCTAAAACACCAATCGACAAATCAAATATTAACGCCAAAATAAGTAACATTTTGCATTTTTTCCAACAGGTTCGAATCCACGTTTGTGCTTTTGGTCGACGTAAACTTAAAATAAGTACAATAAATAAGCCAATAACTCCTGAAGCTAAGTTCAAGTAAAACAGTGCGGTTTGTGGATACACCCACTGAATAAAACCCACATTGTCACGCATATTCGTTACCGACATTAACCAAATAATGTAGGCACGCAATACGAACAATAATATGACATAAATACCGGGTGCTAATTTTAAGCAGTCAAAGTTATCAAAGTGTTTAGGTAAATAATTAGCATAATACTTGGCTGACATAACGGTTACTTATCATCACTATGTCTGGTTTGTGCTTGTGCATTATCGCCAGAATATTTTAATGCTCGCTCATGTTCTAAAAACTTTTGTCCTAAAGTAATAGCGTGAACTGCTTTTGAATTAAATTCACGGTTATACAAGGTATAAACAACAAATAAGCTGGCTATTATAAAAATTAATGGATGAAAAAACCAACACAGAGCAGCAATAGAGAAATAATAAGAGCGTAAACCATAATTATAAGAATGCGCTGCTTGGTCTTGCACTACCGCCATTTGTTCAGCGTATTTTTGTAGGTTTTTATTACTTTCGCTACTGTCGAACGGGCAAGCGCCAATCATGACATTAACAAAACCATATTGGCGCATTGACCAGGTAAATTGAAAAAAGGCCAAAACAAAAATAAGCGCGAGTAAACTTAACTTTAATTGGATCATCACATGATTAGGAAACTCAGCATATGGAATTGAGGCAATTACTGACTCAAGTCGTTCAACCTGAGCAAACAAGGTTAAAACACCTGCCAATATTAACAAAGTCGAAGATGCAAAAAAGGCAATGTTACGCTCTAAATTAGCTAATAATGCGGCCTCTCCCACCCTAATGTCACGACCAATAACTTCATACATCCAATATATTCGATGTTGATGCAAGCATCTTGCAACACAATTAGTTGTTTTTGCTTTTTTACGCGCAAATCCGGTATACCCGACCCAACAAATAAAAAAACAGCATAGTGCGATAACATCAAGCGGAGAAAATGGCATAGTATTTACAAGGTCTTATCATGGTTAATAAAGATAAGTTATTATGCTCCAGAAGTTTTTAAGATTCGAGCAATTATTGATGAATTTTTTATAACGTTCTCTAATATTACCCGTTAAAATAATACATTAGCAAAATTATCACTTTATTAAAGCAGAACCCGGTAAAGTTAAAAATAAATGCCACGCTAAGTATTTTGACCCACTAAACCGTCTAACTGTCGAATTTATTTTGACACTTTGCACAAGCTTATTCAGCATACCTACAAGTTTGTAATTTAATGTAACTCGTGTCGACGGAGCTTTAATGTTTTTCCTAAAAAAGCCAATAATATTGACTTTTATTTTGCTATTAATACCGCAGTTTGTGTATTCAGCTACACACAATAATTCCGCTAAAATAAACAATGAAATTATAAAGATACCCAATATTTCAGGTGCTATTGTTATTGATGCTTCTTTAAATGAGCCACAATGGCAATCTGCCAAGAAAGTATTCATTAATAACGTTACTCGCCCTTACGACAATGTTTCAAGCCCTGTTCACACCGAAGCATTGTTAATGGAAAGTGATGGATATTTCTATTTAGCCTTTATTGCCAAAGACCCTAACATTTCAGAAATAAGAGCTTTTTTAAAAGACAGAGATAAGTCATGGGGTGAAGATTTAGTTGGCATAAAAATAGATACTTACAACGATCAACGCAGTGCCTACCGTTTTTTAGTTAACCCGCTAGGTGTACAAATTGACGGAATAGAAAGCGAAGTAACCCAAAAAGAAAGTGACGCTTGGGATGGTATTTGGGAAAGTGCGGGTAAAATTGTTTCCGACGGTTTTATCGTTGAAATGGCGCTACCGCTTAGAATGTTAAATTTTAAAGAAAGCACCGATAAACAAACGTGGGGGCTAGAGCTACTGAGATACTATCCCCGCGAAGAAAGTTTACGCTTATCAAATATTCATTTAGACCGCGGTAACAGTTGTGAAATTTGTCAAATTGCGACAGCCTCGGGGTTTAAAGGCGCAAAACAAGGTAGTAACTTTACTGTTGCGCCGTCTATTGTATTGGGAACAACGCAAGATCGTGATGATAACAACGAGTGGCAAAATAACAATAATACTGAAGCCAGCCTAGACTTGCGCTGGGGAATTACACCTGACTGGCTATTAAACGCCACAATTAACCCTGATTTTTCTACCGTTGAAGCCGACAACGCACAGCTCAATATTAATAATACCTTTGCACTATTTAACCGAGAAAAAAGGCCTTTTTTTCTCGACAATCAAGACTACTTTGATAGTGATTATAATTTAGTTTATACCCGTAATATTAACGCACCTAATTATGGAGCTAAATTAACAGGCCGTGAAAACAATCATGCTTTTGGTTTGTTTATTACTGATGATCAAAATACCAACATATTAATACCGGGTAATCGCTCTTCGTCGGTGGCCTCCATTGATGGTGAGTCAAAAGCGGCAGCGTTGCGATATCGCTACAGTTTTAATAATGACATTACACTAGGTTGGATAAGCACCCTGCGCACGGCAGAAGATTACTCAAACAATGTTAATGGCATAGATGCTAGATTTCGCTTAAGCACCGCTGACGTTTTTAAGTTTCAAACGCTATTTTCTACAACAGAATATCCCAATGACTTATTTAAGCAGTTTTGCAATGTTGATGAAGAAGACGAACAAGCACGCTGTGCGACACCAGAAAATAACGATGATTGCCAATTTGGCGACTGTATTTATAACGAAAATGTATTACGAACGTTAAAAGAACACCGTTTTACCGGCAACGCTTTTAAAGCAGGTTATTACCACAACGACAGTGACTGGTATTACCGTGTAACTTATGACCGACAAAATGCAGGATTTCGCGGCGACTTGGGATTTATGTCACGCGTAGATCATAATAAATTTTCTGTTGGTGGTGATCGAAAGTGGTATGCCGAGCCAGGTAAGTGGTGGAGTAAATTTAAAATTTATTCTGACTGGGACATTATTCACAATGATGACAATCAACTAATAGAAAAAGAATTTGATATTAATGCCCAATTGAATGCCCTTAATAGTTCATATTTACGATTAGGTTACACAAAACGAGAAAGTGTAGGCAGCCGACTTGATAAAAGTAACTTAGCTATTGCTGATAACACTACGTTATTCTCTGAAGACCAGTTTTTCTTCTTTGCTGAGACTAAGCCATTGTTAGGCCTATATATCAACACTAACTTAACCTGGGGTGATAAAATTGATTATCGTAACAACCGCTTAGGTGAAATAAATCGTCTCAGCAGCAATATCAATTGGAATATAGATAAACATCTCGAAGTAAAGCTTAGACAAACCTTTAGCCAACTAAATGCCGATGGCGCAAACGTATTTATTGCTCGATTAACCGATTTACGCACCACCTACCAATTTAACGTGCAAAGTTTCTTACGTTTGAGTTTCATCTTTAATAATACCAGTAGAAATCCATCTAACTACTTATACAGCGCAGCAGAAGATATCAACCGACATAGCAAAAATCTGTCTACTGAGCTGCTATATGCTTATAAAATCAACCCACAAACAGTATTTTATTTAGGTTACTCTGATAGACATTACAGTGACGAAACCATTCGCGATTTAGCCCAAGAACAACGCAGCTTATTCATGAAATTTAGTTACGCCTGGCTTAAGTAATCTCTCCTAGTTTTGGAGACAGCCAAGTGCATAATTTATTGATTGCTAAAGAAACCACCGTTACTGGTGGTTTTTTTATACCAAAACTGAATTTTACATTGCCATTGGTTAGCAAATTTGTAACAATTTATTAAAAGGAATTAACATTAACGTAGAATTACTTACGCTAAAAATAAGAAAATAAGAAAATAATAATAATAAAAATGGAGTGGTAAATTTGAAGTTTAGTATTCGTGGCCTATCTTTACTGGTCACCACATTTATACTATTTATACAGCCAAGTTATGCTCAAGAAAACACAGCAAAACTAGCACAATTAAATATTCCTCATACTGAGCTTGAGCTTGAAGTTGACGGTGACTTAAATGATGCCATATGGCAGCAAGCACTAGATATACCGCTTAATATAGTTAATAGCCCCTGGAATAACAAACCAAGTCCTGTTTCAACAACTGCAAAAGTGATTGAAAATGGCGACTTTCTCTACATAGCCTTTATTGCACAAGACCCTAACCCTGAATTGATTCAAGGTTTTTTAGGGGACCGTGATACTCGCTGGTTTGATGACTTAGTGGGTTTTAAATTAGATACTTACAATAATCGTCGTTTAAATTACGAATTTTTTGTTAACCCTCATGGCGTACAACATGACGCTATTTTTAATGAAATGACCCTAAGTAAAGACGCAGCTTGGGATGGCATTTGGCAATCTGCTGGAAAAATAACGCAAAGCGGCTATCAAGTTGAAATTGCTATTCCCTACCATATTTTAAATTTTAACGACAATGAAGACGTTAAAACTTGGGCGATAGAACTAATCCGATTATACCCGCGTGACACATCTTTGCGGATATCTCACATTGAACTTGACCGCGATGACTCTTGTTGGTTATGTCAAACACCAGAGATTATTGGTTTTAAAAATGCAAAAGCCAGTAAAAATATTATGTTAACACCAACTTTAGTCTCCAGCAGAAGTGAAAACCGAGAAATATTTGCACCAAAAACTGATTGGCAAAGTGAAAACGATATTGATGCAGGCTTAGATTTACGCTGGGGCATAAATGCCAATACCTTATTAAATGTTACCGTAAACCCCGATTTTTCAAATATTGAATCAGACGCCGGCCAGTTAAGCGTTAATAAAACTTTTTCACTATTTTATGATGAAAAACGTCAATTTTTTGTGGAAAACTCAGAATACTTTTCCAGTGATTTTGACCTAGTGTACACCCGAAACATTGCCGATCCTGAATATGGCGCTAAATTAACCGGAACTGAAGGTAAACATAGTTACGGCGCGTTCATGACTAATGACACGCAAACCAATATTATTCTTCCAGGTAATACGGGCTCGCGATTAATATCCTTAAAAGATGACAGTGAATCTGGCGCAATAAAATATCGCTATGATGTTAACGACGATTTATCGGTCGGTATCATTAGTACATTACGCCAAACCGACAATTACCATAACTTTGTCTCAGGTATTGATTCAAGGTACCGTTTAAACGACTCAAATTCATTCCAAGCACAAATACTCATGGCTGATACCAAAGACTCGGCCCAGTACACCGACAGTGGTCAGGAAGAAAACTTCAATGATCATGCCTTTAAATTAAAATATAAGCATGACTCTGAATATTGGAAAGTGACTGCTGAACATCAAGAAATAGGTGCAGAATTTCGTGCTGATTTAGGCTTTATGCCTCGTGCTGACTATCAGAAAAGTAATGTTTTGATTAACCGATTAATTTATGGCGAGCCCGATAGTACTTGGCAAAAAATGAAATTTGCTGGTCAATGGCAAATACTACACAACGAAAACGGAGAATTATTAGAGCGTTCAGTCTTTACTAGCTTTAATATCGACGGTCCAATGTTGTCAATTTTTGATGTAAAGTTCGTTGCCGCTGACAAAGTAGGTTTGCGTCGCCATGAATTAGATTTTAACTTACCGATTGATAACTCAATTGACGGGAACACGGAGCGTTTCCAAGAAAATCAAGCGGTTTTCTATGGCTCTATTCAGCCAACAGCACAAATATTTACTGAACTTGAACTTATTGTTGGCGATAAAATTGATTATGAGAATAATAGATTAGGCGACTATCTTACGCTTTATGGCAATGTAAGTTATAACGTGAATAAGCATTTAGAGTTTCAGTTTTCTCATACTTATAGTGACTTAGAAGCCGATAATGCCAATGTATTCACAGAAAACTTAACCGAGCTTCGTGTTTCTTATCAATTTAATGTTAATAGCTATTTAAAGTTTAACGTGGTTTATACCGATATAGACTTCAATCTAGATAATAATGCTAACGCTTATACAGCAAAGGATAATAATTTATCAACTCAGCTAATTTATGCTTATAAGATAAATCCACAAACTGTGTTCTACTTAGGTTATTCAGATAATAGCTACCAAGATGACAGGATAAAAAGCTTAGCCCGTGAGCAGCGTACAATTTACAGTAAAATTAGTTATGCATGGTTGCCATAAGCTTAGTTATAAACTCGGCTATTAAACTTGCTCATAAAGATTAGCCTCAAACTTGCCATAATAAATACCAAGGTCTAAGGTAAACAATACCAACGACTGATATGACCACTCACTTGGGTTATTTGAGTAATCAATAGCTAAATAAGTTATTGATTACTCATTACTTTAGCAGTGTACGCTTTAGTTTATTCACTCCACACCCTTTATTTACCTGCCGTTCTGTATAACACTGCCATTGTTACTCTCATTGAAAAACAATCACGGTTTTTAATGCTCATGTGAGATTAATCATCTGCTGACTCGTCAGTGTGTTTTTTATTAAGTTTTCTGTCAGTTCGATTATCATTTACCACAATGGTTGATGATATTTTATCGTGAATGGCCTGACGATTAGGGTCCCAAAATATCTGGGCAAAGCCAAGTAAACCTGTTGCTATGCCCGCGCCATAGCCGCCATATCGTCCAAAGCTGTCCCAAACTGATAATAGCGTACCATCAAGCTGAACAACCCGAATACTAAAGAGTTTTTTACCTGGTGTTTGACCGTACCAAAGTGCGGTAAACATAGTAAAATAAAATGCTGCCCAACCAAAACCTAGCCCAAGATCTTCAACTAAACCTTGCAGCCAAGCGAAGCCTTTATAAACCGATGGGTTTGCAGGTTCAACATCATTGACTTTATCACTAGTTTCTTCATTAAGGGCGCTTAAGTCACCGGCTTTGTCTTTAATACTTGCGCTAGTTACATTCGTTGGTTCATTCGTTAATTGATTTGTTAATTCAGCGCTATCAAGCCCAGATTTTTTCTCAAATTTTTGCTTAGTCAATTGCTGCTTAGACTCTGTAGTCTTATGATATTTTTGTAAGTGCTCGTTTAATTGCGCTATTTCTTGCTCACTTAAGCTGCTTTCTTCAGCTACCTGTTTAAGTAAGTTAGTGTCAAATTTCTTAGTGCCTAGCGTTGATGTCGTTTGTTCTGCATAGGCTGAGGATAAACCTTGAGTTAACTGCTGCCAACATGAGTATTGCTCACATTCACTATGTGAAATAGCAACGCCAGCAGCGAGGGTCAGTGTCGCTTTGATAAAGTCGTTGTTTTCTTGGTCTGTAATACTTTGTGCATTGCTTTGATTATTTTTGCTTACTGATAATGTACTTTGGCTCTGCTCTGCTTGTTCAACATGATTATTAAAAGTCTCTAATTGAGAAAATAACCTTGGCAAAATATCAATCAAGATAACAAAAACAATAACCGCAGCAAAAATACGTAAAATATTTTCTCTGATACCGCTTACTTTTCCTAGCTTCTTAGCGCGTTTTTTACTGCCAATATTATATAAAGTGATAGCAACCAACAAAGCCAATAATTCACCAGGAGCACCACTTAAAATAGCGACCAAAAATAAGTCTATTAATAGTGCTGCACCACGGCGCCAAGGCACCGCCAATGAAATACCAAATAACGACTTATCTATTTTAAAAGCAAATGGCGTTAATATTTCGCGGGTTTCTTGATCCGATAGCTTTTTAGCTTTAGCCTTAATTTTGGCCATTTTCGCACTATCTTCATGACTATTTTTTGAGTTGTTTTTCTCAGATTTAGTATCTAAATTATCTGTCACTATTATTCCATTAAGTCAGAGTGTTATTGTTATCTAGCTAACAAACACTTTCAATAAAGCTAACAATATCAATCATCTGATTATACATCAAACTATTAACACATCGATATATAAAGTATAAAGCACTCTACTAGCATTCAAAAAAACCTGTTTTAAGATTCATTAGTTGGGTATCTATTCTTTTTTTGCATATAAGATACCGAAATATCACTTCTTTTTCTGCCATAAAGGGTTAACCTGATTAGTAAGTGTTGACTAAACTAAATTAGTTTTAATAATTAACACATACGAATAACTAATCGGTATGACATACTCAGTCATGCTGGCAAAACAGGATTATAATAATGTCGACTATATTTGAAGATAACTCAACCGCAATTGGTAATACCCCACTCGTTAAACTTAACCGTATTGTTACTGGTGAAAATACGGCAACTATCTACGCTAAAATTGAAGCCCGTAACCCAAGCTTTAGTGTTAAATGCCGCATAGGTGCCAATATGATTTGGGATGCCGAGAAAAAAGGTTTACTTACTGAAGGTAAATCTATTGTCGAACCAACCAGTGGTAACACAGGTATCGCATTAGCTTTTGTTGCTGCAGCACGTGGCTATAAAATTACACTCACCATGCCAAACACCATGAGTTTGGAGCGCAGAAAACTATTAATCGCGCTAGGTGCTAAATTAATATTAACCGATGGCGCTAAAGGTATGGGCGGTGCAATTGCTAAGGCTCAAGAAATTAAAGATGCTGATCCAGATAACGTTGTACTGTTAGGTCAATTTGATAATCCAGCTAACCCTGAAATTCATGAAAAAACTACGGGTCCTGAAATTTGGCGCGATACTAAAGGCAACATTGATTTCTTCGTTGCTGGTGTTGGTACTGGTGGCACAATTACCGGTACATCACGTTATCTTAAAAGTGTTGCCGAGCATAAAATTATCTCTGTAGCGGTAGAGCCAACAGACTCACCTGTTATTACTCAAGCAATGGCAGGTGAAGAACTTAAGCCTGGTCCTCATAAAATTCAAGGTATTGGTGCTGGTTTTATTCCTGGCAACTTAGATCTTTCGATTGTTGATGCTGTAGAGCAAGTATCTAATGATGACTCTATGGCAATGGCTCATCGCTTAATGAAGGAAGAAGGTATTCTTGCCGGTATTTCATCAGGTGCTGCTGTGGTTGCTGCAAAGCGTATTGCTGAAAGACCAGAAAATGCCGGTAAAAGCATTGTTGTTATTTTAGCAAGCTCAGCCGAGCGCTATCTTTCAAGTCCATTGTTTGCTGATTCATTTACCGAAGAAGACCTTGCGTAATAGCAAAAATGGCTAAAAATGGCTAAAAATGGCTATTAAATAAAAATATACCGTAATATTTATCTATAACTGAAAAGACGTGATTTATAACAAATCACGTCTTTTTTTATTTGTAAAAATATTAGGTTTACCTACAATATTTACGTTAGTATGAATTCAACATTTTCGATTTATTTATTACCTTATGAATTATATAAAATTTGTCCTACTAAGTTTGACGTTACTTGTTTTTGGCTGCAGTGAATCAGACAAAAATAAAATTAGTGATGTTGACAACCCTGAAGTCGTTGCCATTGAGTTTTTTAATGCTTTGTATAATGAACAAAACATTAAAAAAGCCGCATCGGTTTGTAGCCCCAAATTATCCCGAATTATTTTACACTATAAGTCAACCAAAGCGGTTGCTCGCCATTTATTCAATATGTCGTACGATAAAGTTAAAGCTACACCCGATGATAGTGGTGTTAAAGTGAGAGAACAATTCAAAAACTCAGCTGTAATTACTGTTTATTTTGATGGTTATTATCAAAATGATCGTATAAAAGATGTTAAACGATTGTCGTTAATTCAAATCGACAACAAATGGATTATTGATAAGATATTAAAAGACCCCTTTTAATATTCAAAATATAACAATTAAAAACGGCGTCAATATTGACGCCGTTTTACTTTTTAAACTTTAATTTTAATTTTAATGGTTGTTATACCTATTTAATTAATAACCAACAGCTGTGCCTTCACGTCGAGGATCAGCGCCACCATGCAATTTACCATTCGATAGTTCAATCGCTTGTATACCACTGTTTAAATCACGCACCACAACTTGATGGCCTTTTGCTTCTAATACTGGCTTAAGTTTTACTAAATCAGTGCCTTTTTCTAAGGTGGTAACTTTATTACGATTCGTTAAATGCGGTAGGCTGATCGCTGCTTGCGGATCAAGTTGCCAATCTAGAATAGCAATCATGGTTTGGGCGACATAATTAATAATTCTACTACCACCTGGAGAGCCTATAACGAGTTTTAACGCGTTATCTTGATCAAATACCATCATAGGCGCCATAGAACTTCTTGGGCGTTTACCTGGCTCTAAGCGATTTGCTACCCATTGACCATTTTGCTTTGGATCTAATGAAAAATCAGTCAGTTGATTATTAAGAATAAAACCTTCAACCATTACCGCAGAGCCAAAGCCCATTTCCACACTGGTGGTCATGGAAACGGCATTTCCATCTTCATCAACAATTGAAATATGGCTTGTAGATGGCAGTTCATAAGCATTGTCGTCGGCTTGTACTAGCGCGCCAGTTGGTACGCCAGCAAATGCAATACCCATATCTTTATCAATATTAATTAACGCAGAACGTTGCGCCATATATGACTTTTCGATCAAGCCCTGTGTTGGTACATTAACAAAGCTGCTATCAGCAATATATCGGTTACGATCGGCAAATGCTAATCGTGAGCTTTGCGTAAATAAATGTGTAAACTCAACGTCTTTCATCGACAACTTCGCGATATTGAAATGTTCAAGTTGCCCAAGTATTTGAATAATAGCCACTCCACCTGAACTTGGCGGCGCCATGCCACAGACCTGATATTGTCGATATGGGCCACACACAGCAGGTAATTCTTTCGCGCGATAGTTTTTCATGTCAGCAAGTGTTAAACGCCCTGGCGCAATAGGTGAATGCTGCACTGCAGCAACAATTTTCTTCGCGATCCAACCTTGATAAAACGAATTAATGCCGTCTTTAGCAATACTACGATATACCTTGGCTAGCTTTTTATTTTTTAATAACTGGCCTGCTTTGATAGGCTTATTGTTTGGAAAAAAGTAATTTTTTATCGTCGGTAACTTGGTAATGCCCGGATTAAACTCCATCGCAACTAGCTTCTCTAACCTAGGTGAAACAATAAAGCCAGATTCTGCCAAATTTATTGCATCATTAAACAATACAGCCCAAGGCAATTTGCCATATTTTTCATGAGCCTTTTTAAGGCTAGCTAGTACGCCAGGAACACCAACAGCATGACCACCAACTACAGCTTTTATCCATGGCATTGCTCGGCCAGTTTTATCTAAAAACATATCGGTTGTAGCCGCCGCGGGTGCGGTTTCTCTGCCATCAAATGTGGTTAACTTTTGGGCTTTTTTATCCCAGTGCAACATAAATGCACCACCACCAATGCCTGAAGACTGGGGTTCCACCAAGGTTAATACTAATTGCACCGCAATCACCGCATCTACAGCACTCCCTCCTTTTTTGAGTATATTAAGACCCGCGTCACTGGCATAAGGGTTTGCTGTTGCCACCATGGCATGTTCTGTAACAACCGTTTTTTTAGCCAAAATACCTGTTGCCGCTTCTGGCTCACGATCTTCTCGTTGCTTATCTGGCGCTGCAACAACCAACATACTGGTGGCAATACAAAGAAAAGATAATAGCCCTTTTATGGCTGAATTTGACATGATGTTCCTTAATAGAAAATTCTTGATAAGCTAATTGATACCAAACGGCTTTGTAGACGAGTCAGATTGATGTAAACAGGTTAGCAGTATCGAATACACATTTAAACGTTAATTTACCAGTTAATCCTATTAAAATTTAATCGTTAGTTTGATTAAATGATTGTTGGAATTGATTAAATTTTACAAAGTTATTTAACAAGTTTTGATACTTTTCTGGTTCATTTTCCAAGCGAGCTAATGCATGACAGCATGCTTCTAATGATGATAATGCATTAGCTTTTTTGGTTTTTCTAATCTCATAAAGACTTGTTATGCCCTGAGGTAAAACGATGTGGATTATATGATGTAAGCAAGGGGTGAGCATAAACATGCGATAGGCTTTTTTCCACGTACCATCGAGTAAAATAATGCACTTAATTTCATTCAGTTGATTATCTATATCATCAATAGGGTTGTTAATGGCAGTATTAGCCGATGTAAAACTAAGTTCAATGGCTTGCTCACTCGGATATAATAAGGCTATTTTACCCTCGTATTGTCTTAAACGCTGTTTTAGAACCTCACATTCATCAAAAATTTCGCCAACAATCACCTCAACATTAGCTAACGATTGCTGCAATAAACTTACCGTACCTTTGCTTTGCTTAACTTCATTTGGATGTTGAAGAACAATAACAGGTAGGTGATTATCAATATTAATCGCAAAGGAGCAAATACAGGATTTTTCAGGCCGTTGACATTGTTGACATATAACTCGAGACATTGATTTTAAATAACAGAAAATACGATAACTAAGTTTACGAAACTTTATCAACGAGTTTAAGTCATTTGTTAAATTAGTTTTTAATGTTGTTGTACTTCTGCTGTACTTCGCTAGTTTTGAATTGCTAATTCAACGAATAACCGCTATTACTTAATTGAGCTGTTATAGATTATATGGATGTAACTACTATTTTAAACTGTGTAGTTTTCAGGATGAATATAATGCATTTAACAAGGAGTCATTTTGGATAAGATCTATCAACACAGTTCTGCTATCGCTGCAGATATTACCTTGAATAACATTTTAGATATTATTGTCGAAGGCGTTTGGGACTGGAATGGCAAAACCAAGATAGTTACCCGCAGTCCAGGTTGGTATCGCATGTTAGGTTACGAGGTAGCCATTTTAAGAGCCGATGTATTTACTTGGGAAAAGCTTATTCACCCTGATGATTACCCAAGAGTAATGCTGCAATTTGAGCGTTATATTTCAGGAGAAAATGATACTTACGAAGTAGAATATCGCTGTAAAAAATCTGACGGTAGTTATTTGTGGATTGCAGATCGTGGAACTATTGTGGCAAGAAATCCCGATGGTAGTGTTGCACGTATGATTGGCGCTCATCATGATATACACCAACAAATTATGGCTCAAACTGATCTTATTGAACAAAATAAGTCATTACAAGATGGTAATTTATCATTAGAAAAAATGATCGCACAAAAAACCTATGAATTAGCTAAGAAAAACCAACAATTAGAGCGAAAAGTCATTGAGGTTGAGTCAGTTGCCAACAGAGACCCATTAACACAAATTGCCAATCGTAAGTCTTTTGAAACCGAATTAAGCAAAGAAATAATACGAGCTAATCGTTATCTACATCCTTTAACCCTAGTCATGTTTGATCTTGATAAATTTAAAGAAATTAATGATAAACATGGTCATAAAGTGGGTGATAATATTCTTTGCAGTATATCTAACCTCGTAGCTAAAAATATCAGAGATGTAGATTTATTTGCGCGTTGGGGCGGTGATGAATTTGTTATTATTTTCCCTGAACTTTCTCAGAAGCAAGCACATCAAAGCAGCGAAAAACTACGAATAATGATTGACGAATATAAAAAAACCAATAAATTATCAGTAACTTGCAGTTTTGGTGTTGCACAGTATAAAGATGGTGATTCAATAAATAGTTTATTTCAACGTGTGGACAAACAGCTTTATATTTCCAAAGAGCAAGGTCGTAACCAAGTTTACTCTGAAACTACGGGAGCTACTCAGTAAAACTTTATTGTCTATAACCGCCCTACTTCCAGATGAAGTTTAAATAATAAGTTAAAGAGTAAATAAGTAAGTTAAAAATAAGTACCTTTAGCGATATAAGGATAAAAGCTATACCCTTAAAGTTGAACAAGTGTTTCAATTTTAATGTGTTATTTCCTCGTCATTCTTACTAAAACTAATGTTTCTAATGCTGCACTCAACTGTTAAAGTTAGTTACCTCATTAGTTGTCTATTTCACTTATAATAAATAATAAAAACCTCATGTTGCAATTAAAACCTTTACCCATAAAAACCGTGCAAATTTTTGGCCCTTTGGTCGTTTTCGCATTAGCTTTGATCGCATTAATTTTTGATGCCCAAATTTCTGACTTTCTAATTTATAATCGCCGTTTAATCACCGATGGAGAATATTGGCGCATTATATCAGGTCATTTATTTCACTCTAATGCTAATCACTTTATGCTTAATGTGGCTGCTGTGACATTACTCTGGGCGTTACATGGGCAATATTATAACCATAAGAATTATCTGATGATTTTTCTGACCAGTGCAATAGTTTGTAGCTTGGGTATTTATTGGTTTTCGATTGATATTGAACTTTATGTTGGGCTGTCAGGTGTTTTACATGGATTTTTTGTTTGGGGTGCGCTCATGGACATAAAACATAAAGAAAAAACTGGCTACCTTTTGTTAATTGGTGTGATGGCAAAAATTGTTCATGAGCAAGTTTACGGTGCCAGTGCCGATGTAGAACGTCTTATCGGCGCCAGTGTTGCCACCGACGCCCATTTGTATGGCGCTATCGGTGGATTACTGGCATTTGTCTTGTGTTATATCAACCTTAATAAAACGAGTAGAATTGAACCATAGCCCGCTTAATTATTAGTTTGTTCATAAGGATGTAATTTATCGAGGGCAACAGACAAACCATTTTCTTGAATAACACGGACATGGTGGCGACCTAAGTCTCGTGCATGAGTAACACCGCATGAGTGTGCTAATAGCCCAACACCGTATTGAATGAATTTATGATAATTAGCAACACGCTCTGCTTTACTTACGGGGTCTAACCCTTGTTGTAACTTGGGATCATGCGTAGTAATACCGGTGGGACAGGTATCTTTATTACACTGCATTGCTTGAATACAGCCCAAAGAAAACATAAATCCTCTTGCTGAATTTACTGCATCTGCCCCCATCGCCAATGCCCAGGCAACTTTCGATGGAGTGATCAATTTACCCGCACAGATAATTCTTATTCGATCACGTAAACCATATTCAATGAGTAAATTATCCACTAAAGGTAAGCTTTCTTTTAACGGTAAGCCAACGTAATCCATTAACGGTTGTGGTGCAGCACCCGTACCGCCATCAGCACTGTCTATCGTAATAAAATCTGGCGCAAACTCACGGCCTTGAAGGTTAATCTCTTTAAGCAAATTTATTAACCACAACGATTCGCCAATTACCGCTTTAAAACCTACAGGTTTACCGGTTACTTCACGAATTCGATTTACCATGGTTAGAATATCTTTCACTGACTTGATGTCAGGGTGCGCATTCGGACTAATTGAATCTACACCTGGCATTATGCCTCGTATTGTTGCAATTTCTTGCGTTACTTTTATACCTGGTAATATGCCACCTTTCCCAGGTTTAGCACCTTGACTCATTTTAATTTCGAACATTTTAATTTGTGGTTTAGCCGCTAATTCGGCCAACCTTTTATCACATAACTGGCCACTCTCATCTCTGACACCATACTTTGCAGTGCCTATTTGAAAAACAAGATCAGCACCACTAGCTAAATGATATTTACTAACACCACCTTCACCTGTGTTCAGCCAGCAACCTACTTTGGCAGCACCATCTGAAAGTGCTTTAATGGCTGGTGCAGATAAAGCGCCAAAACTCAGCGCTGAAATATTAAAAAGTGAATCTGTTGTATAAGGCTCTCGGCATTCAAGACCAAAGGTAATGCAACTTGGTGCCACCGCATCTTCTTCGAGGGTCGGAAAAGCACAATTCATAAACATTATTGTGCCGGTTGGTTCAAGGTTTCTCGTAGAACCAAATGCTACGGTGCGATCAACATTTTTTGCTGCGCGATAAACCCAGCTGCGTTCGGCTCTATTAAAGGGTAGCTCTTCTCTGTCCATTGCAAAAAAATACTGTCGAAAAAATTCCCCCTGTTTTTCGAAGAAATATCTGAAGCGGCCAATAACAGGATAATTACGGCGTATAGCTTGTTTTTTCTGCGTTTTATCTACAATGTACATATAGATTATCGCTATTACACCCATCCCCAAAAAAAATATAAATAATGCCGAAAGTGTTTCTAAATAGCCAAGCATGTTATCCATGTATTTCTCTTTAACCTTAATAGTATGCGTTAGTTTATATTATGTTTACGTAACTTACGTGCGATATTTTTATAGGAAAATTTATAATCATTTATCGACATTCAATGCAATATGTCGATTATTATTTTTAGCATAAAAGGGATTTTAGTTATGTAATTTTAACATAATGATTTTTATCTATGACTTTATCATGTCAGTTGTATATGATTATTTAGTGACTGAATAAATGAATAAGTAAATTTTCAATTAAATTATTGTTATCTGTAAAACTTTTTGAAAAAGGTAATCACATTAAAAAACTTCTTTATATTGTATCAATATTACTCGCACCAATTTTCTCGGTTCATGCTGAAAACAGCCCTGTGATTCATTTGGTTACAGAACACTTACCGCCATATCAAATAGAAGATGATAACAAGAGTTTATCTGGCTTTGCCGTTGAAGTTATCAGAGAAACCATTAAACGAAGTCAATATGACTATACTATGAACAGCTACTCTTGGGTTCGATCTTATAACTTAGCCCAAATGAAAGCTAACCACTGTATATTTTCTATCGCTCGAACAAAGACTCGTGAAAATCTTTTCAAGTGGGTTGGAGCCATTTCAAAAATCAACAACACCTCATTGTGGGCACGAAAAGATCGAGTAATTGACGTGACAAAATTAGAGGATGCTAAAAAATACACTATTGCCGTTAATCGTAATGATGTTACTCATATAGGTTTAATGGAACGAGGTTTTAAAGAAGACGAGCACCTATATGTTTTAGATGACGGTAAATCATTAATTAATTTATTAATTACTCGACCAGAGATAGATCTTATTGTCGCTGATGATACAACAATAAAATTTCGTACCGAACTTGAAGGAATAGCAATAAATAAGCTACAACGAATTTATGAAATTAAAGACTTGCCGCTAAATTTTCACTTAGCCTGCAGTAAGCAAACAAACGATGACATCATCAAGCATTTAGCAGAAAAACTGCAAAGCCTGTATCAAGATGGCAGTTATGAGGCTATTTTGGATAAATGGCGAGACAAATTCTCTGTCCCTAAGTTATAAAATTTAACAAGATGACCTTCTGCAATAAAGTATCGTCACTCTTTGATCTGAGCCCAATAGATTCAATAACATCGTGGTGCCATGCTTTTACTGGAATATAAGACAAGTGCCATTAATTTTGTGAGATGGTTATCCGCAGGACAAAAAAATCAAGGTGTATGTTTATTGTCCCAGACTAAACATTAGTACCTATATCTATATAGGTATGGCGTTCAATTGATGCTTACATGGACATAAGTACTGAGTTTTTATCGGGAATAAAAAATGCCCATTCGTGCTGAATATAAATAAGGCCTCGAACATGAGGCCTTATTTATTGCCTTACTATGTGGTTCTATAGCGTATTTTCAAACAACTTATAAATTCTGCGATATTCATTTAACCAAGAACTAGGTTGAACAAAACCATGTGGTTCAACTGGATAAATAGCGGTTTCAAAGTCTTGCTTTTCCAATTCAATTAAACGCTGAACTAAGCGTACCGTATCTTGAAAAAACACATTATCGTCCACCATTGGGGCATTAATTAGTAACGGTTTATCTAAACCCTCAGCGAAATAAATTGGCGAACTGCGCTCATAAGCAATAGCGTCGTCAGCGGGTGTATTTAATATATTAGAGGTATAACCATGGTTGTAATAGGCCCAATCTGATACTAAACGCAGTGCCGATCCTGATTGAAATAATTCAGGGTCAGTAAACATAGACATTAAGGTTAAAAAACCACCGTAAGAGCCGCCATATGTACCTACACGTTTAGCATCAACATTAGCATTTTCAACTAACCAATTTACCCCATCACGCATGTCTTGAACTTCAGGTTTACCCATATGACGATATATTGCGGTACGCCAGTCGCGGCCATAGCCTTTTGATGCGCGGTAATCCATATCAATCACAACATAACCTTGTTGGACCAGCATGCTGTGGAACATATACTCACGAAAGTAACCTGACCAACCTAAATGCGAGTTTTGTAAATAGCCCGCGCCATGGCTGAACATTACCGCTCTATTTTTAGTTCCTGTTTGATCGTAACCTTGAGGTAAATAAACTTTAGAATATATTGGTTGTTCTTGATGTGATGAATCAATCGCCACTACATTAGGAGCTGACCAAGGCATCGCTAAAAACTCTTCTGAAACTGTGTGGGTTAATCGAATGGCCTCGCTGTTACTGGCTAAATCTTTAAGGTAAAGCTCAGGCGGCATGGTGATTTTTGAATGCTGAACTAAAAGTTTAGATTCATCAGGGCTTAACGCGTAATCGTTCATACCACCCAAATCGGTTAATGCTTTAACTTTTCCAGAGGCTAAATCGAGGTTATAAATTTCATAAATACCCGGATGTTTTTTATTGGCTTTAAAATAAATGCTTTGCTCATCAGCAGATACGGTTAAGTCATCTACTTCAAATTCACCTGTCGTTAAGGCTTTTGCTTTACCGTTTATTGGCTTAACGTATAAATGTGCGTAACCACTTTCTTCTGAAAGGTAATATAAACGCTCAGAATTACTCAACCAACCAAGCTCATTAAAGGTGTAATTTATCCAAGCATCATCATGTAAACGATGTTGAGACACTAACGTTTTGTTGTCAAAATCAACTGTGGCTATCCAGCGGTCTTTGTTATCCCAAGCTTCCAACATAATAGCAACATTTTTGCCATTATCTTGCCACTGAATTGGATCCCAAGCTTGCATGACATGAATATTACGCGCTGACTTTTCTGACTTATATTTTTTACCTTCACGGGCATAATTTTCTTTACGCACACTGGCGAGCACATCTTCATCAAAGCCAGGTAAACTGTCGTAATTTAACAAGGCTTTAGTGCCTTGGCTTAAATCTAAGATATAAAGCTGCTCAGCGTATTGGCGGTTATCGGCAACACGATTACGAACCTTTTTCGCCTCAATATGGCCGTCGTCAGCGATATAGTTGGGCATAATGTCACTGTCTTTACGTGGTGATTTGTCTGAAGCAATACTGACCACTAATTTATCGCCTGCAGGAGAAAGGCTAGCATGTACAACTTCATTGTCTTTACCGAAATAAAAGTTGGTTTGTGTCACTGTGCTGTTTTTTACCCGCAACTGACGTTTTTGCTCTGCACGTAAATCTTTATTACGCTGTTGAAGAGCAACATACTCAATAAGTTCGTGTTGCTCTGTCGCGATATAACTTAGGGGTTCAGTCGCTGGTTTTTCACCATCGGTCATTTTCAAGTTGGCTAACTCAATAATTTTTTGATTCTTCATATCATGAGCGTAAAAAACATCACCAACACGATAAGCCACATTGCCATTCGTTAAAAATATTGCTGATGATTCAACTGCAGATGTATAGGTTAATTGTTGCACCGTTTGGGTAGCGAGTGCTTTAACAAAAACATTGCCTTCAAAGGTATAAACCTCATGTGTACCTGCATTATTCATTACAGCGTTATTGTCAGCAACAACATGCATTTGCGCTAGCTTCACTAAGTCGCCATTGCCATGGGTACTGACATTTTTTTGTACTAAATCACGTAACGGGTTGCCGACGCGCTTTTGCTTATAAAAAATGGTTTGACTGTCATCTCCCCAATACCATGACTCAGGAGAGCGGCCAAACCAATCAGGATCAGACATTATTTTTTCTAGGGTGATGGCAGTAGCACTTGCCACGCCGGCAGCAGGTGTAGCTAAAACATCACTAACTGCAACGTCATTAGTAATAATGCTATGACTTTCTAATGCGACTTTTTTCTGCGCTGTCGATGCACATGCAGCTAAAGAAAAACTTATAGCGGCGGCAATTAACTGTAATTTCATAATTTATTTTTACTTATATTGGTTTACTTATAAGGGGTATGTATAAGGAATATTTATCTAAACGATTAAATAACTGTTAATAAATACGTTAACAATGTGAAAGTTATAAATTTGTTCATCAAAATTATTACGCCTAGTTATACTAAGCTATGGGTTAATTTTCAATAAATCTAGGCGATAACACGACCAATAACGAATTTTATACGATGAAAACCAGTAAAATAGCACTAAGCCCATCCGATAACTTTTTAAGAACTACATAAGCTTATTTGGGCTTAGCTTATAACTCTGGTATAATCGCGCGCCTCGCCAATGTGAATAATTTGAATGTGGTAAATATGGTATTTATCATCAAGCTATTTAATTTGTCGTGAAGGGTCATTGTTAGGCTTTAAAAGCGTGTGACACCGCGCTTGTCTCTATTGTAAAAATAAATTTAGGTAATGTATGAACTTAGCGTCAATCCAGGAAACAACTCCGAAACTATTCGATTACCCCAAATATTGGGCTGAATGTTATGGAACTGCACCATTTTTGCCGATGTCTCGTCAAGAAATGGAAGTGTTAGGCTGGGATAGTTGCGATATTATTTTAGTGACTGGCGACGCTTATGTTGATCACCCAAGTTTTGGTATGGCGGTTATTGGCCGTATGCTCGAGTCTCAAGGCTTTCGTGTTGGCATAATAGCTCAACCTGATTGGCACTCAAAAGAACCATTTATGCAATTGGGTCAGCCAAATTTATTTTTCGGCGTAACTTCCGGCAATATGGATTCAATGATCAACCGCTATACGGCAGAAAGACGTATGCGCCACGACGATGCATATACGCCTAATGACGAAGGTGGTAAACGCCCTGACCGCGCAGTAACGGCCTACACCCAACGTTGTAAAGAAGCCTATAAAGGCGTACCGGTAATTATTGGTGGCATTGAAGCAAGCTTACGTCGAATTGCTCATTATGATTATTGGACTGACAAAGTACGCCAATCAGTACTTTTTGACTCAAAAGCAGATCTGCTTATTTACGGTAACGCTGAACGCCCTTTAATCGAAATCGCGCATCGTATTGCCAACGGTGAAGCCACCAAAGATATTACTAACGTACGCGGCAGTGCGTTTTTAGCCAACCAAGTGCTCCCCGGTTGGAAAGGCATCGACTCTCGAAGTATAGATAAGCCGGGTAAAATCGATCCTATTTATAGTCCTTATCAAGATATGACATCTCCAGATTGCGCAACCACGTCAGCCGATGCAGCAGCTAATGCCGCTGAAGACATGATAAAGAATGCAGCGGAAAAAGATGTGACTAAAACGGCACAACCGATCCAGTTAAGTGAATTTAGAGCAACAGCACATAAAAACAAATCATGGGCTGACAAGAAAAAGCCATGGGAAACCACTTATATTAACTTGCCAACGTTTGAGCAAGTTAAAGAAAACAAAACACTTTATGCGCATGCTTCACGTATTTTTCATCAAGAAGTAAACCCAACATCTGCTAAGCCTTTAGTGCAAAAACACGGTAGCCGACTTATTTGGTTAAACCCACCGGCTAAACCATTATCAGAAGCTGAAATGGACGGTGTTTTTGGTTTGCCATATCAGCGTGTACCTCATCCGGTTTACGGCAACGCTAAGATCCCAGCTTACGACATGATCAAAACGTCTATCAACATTATGCGTGGTTGTTTTGGTGGTTGTACGTTCTGCTCTATTACTGAGCATGAAGGCCGTATAATTCAGAGTCGCTCTGAAGATTCTATTATCGCTGAAATCGAAGATATTAAATTAAAAGTGCCTGGTTTTACCGGTGTAATTTCTGATCTTGGCGGACCAACCGCTAACATGTATAAATTAAACTGTAAAAGTGAGAAAGCTGAAGCTACTTGTCGTAAACCGTCATGTGTTTGGCCAACTATTTGTGGTCACTTAGATACCGACCATACACCAACAATTAATTTATACCGTCGAGCACGAAAAGTTAAAGGTATTAAGAAAATACTTATCGCCTCAGGTGTAAGGTATGATTTAGCCATACAAGATCCGGAATATGTAAAAGAATTAGCTACCCATCATGTTGGTGGTTACTTAAAAATTGCTCCTGAACATACCGAAGAAGGGCCATTAAATAAAATGATGAAGCCAGGTATGGGCAGTTATAACAAGTTTAAAGAAATGTTTGATCATTACTCTAAACTTGCTGGTAAAAAGCAGTATTTGATCCCCTACTTCATCTCAGCGCATCCGGGCACTACCGATTTAGACATGGTAAACCTTGCGCTATGGCTAAAAGAAAACGACTTTAAACTTGATCAAGTTCAAAATTTTTATCCGTCACCTTTAGCTAACGCCACTACGCTTTATCATACTGAAATTGACTCACTGCGTAATGTTAAAAAAGACAGTGCGACAGTAGCCGTGCCCAAAGGTACTATTCAGCGCCGTTTACATAAGGCCATATTGCGTTATCATGATCCCGCGAACTGGGGCATTATTCGTGAAGCATTAACAAAAATGGGCCTTGCAAGAAAACTCATTGGTAGTAAACCTGGTTGTTTAGTGCCTAATGAAACAAGAAATGAAAGCCAGCAGGTGCATTATAAAAACAACGGTAAAGGTAAAAATAACGCCTTAGGCAATAAAACCTCGCCAGGGCAAGAAAAACGTTATGGTAAAAAGCCAATAACCGCTAAAAAAGCTAAACCAGGTGATAAAGCTAAACAAGGACTAACGCGTTTTTCTGAAAACCAGTTTAACGACAGAAAACCTAACGGCCCGGCAAAGAAGAAGCGTATTAGTAACTAATATTTTCTTGGTCTACATCTTATTTTAATAAGCCTAGCTATCTCGCTAGGCTTATTGTTTTTACTATCTTCTACTGACATTATTTTACGCTTCAAGTATAATCGCGCGCATTATTTTAAAAGTTATGAGTCAAGCACTCTTCAATACACTCGCTATGGAATTCATATGTTAGCTGCAAACAATATTACCCAACAATTCGGTGCTAAGCCGTTATTTGAAAACATTTCACAAAAATTTGGTGGCGGTAATCGCTATGGTTTAATCGGCGCCAACGGTTGTGGTAAATCTACCTTTATGAAAATTTTAGGTGGTGATTTAGAGCAAACATCAGGCAACGTTGCCTTAGATCCAAACGAACGCATTGGTAAACTTCGTCAAGACCAGTTTGGCTTTGAAGCAACTTCTGTTGTTGATACTGTAATCATGGGTCATACCAAGTTGTGGGCGATAAAAGAAGAACGTGACCGCATTTACGCCTTACCAGAAATGAGTGAAGCTGATGGTATGCGTGCCGGTGATTTAGAAGCTGAATATGCTGAAATGGATGGTTACAGTGCAGAAAGTCGCGCTGGCGAACTATTAATGGGTGTAGGTATTCCTGTTGATCAACATTACGGTTTAATGAGTGAAGTTGCCCCTGGTTGGAAATTGCGTGTGTTATTAGCCCAAGCACTATTCTCAAACCCAGATATTTTATTACTTGATGAGCCAACCAACAACCTCGACATACACACCATTCAATGGTTAGAAGAAACCTTGAACGCACGTGATTCAACCATGATCATCATCTCGCATGACCGTCACTTTTTAAACAGTGTTTGCACCCATATGGCTGATTTAGATTACGGTGAGTTACGGGTATTCCCAGGTAACTACGACGAATACATGTTAGCGTCTACGCAAGCTAGAGCACAATTGATGTCTGACAACGCCAAGAAAAAAGCACAAATTGGTGAACTACAAGCTTTCGTGGCGCGATTTTCTGCCAATGCTTCAAAAGCAAAACAAGCAACTTCTCGTGCTAAGCAAATTGATAAAATTCAATTGGCCGATGTAAAGCCATCAAGCCGTGTTAATCCGTTTATTCGTTTTGAACAAGAAAAGAAATTATTCCGTAATGCCCTTGTTCTCGAAAACCTAAACAAGAGCTTTGATGATAATAAGGTTTTAACTGACCTTAATATGATGATTGAAGTAGGCGAACGCGTGGCTATTATTGGTCAAAACGGTATTGGTAAAACCACATTTTTACGTACCATGATGGGCGAAGCTGAGTATCAACCCTCGTCAGGTTTATACACTTGGTCAGAAAACGTTAACATTGGTTACTACGCACAAGATCATAGCCATGAATTTGAAAATGATATGACCTTATTTGAATGGATGAGTCAATGGCGTCAACCAACCGACGACGAACAAGCCGTACGTAGTTATTTAGGGCGTTTATTATTCTCAGCTGATGACATTAACAAGTCAGTGAAAGTACTTTCTGGTGGCGAGCAAGGACGTATGTTGTTTGGTAAAATCATGATGCAAAAGCCTAACATTCTTGTTATGGATGAACCGACTAACCATATGGATATGGAATCTATTGAGTCATTAAACATGGCAATGGAACAGTTTGAAGGCACTATTTTATTCGTCAGTCATGACCGTGAGTTTGTTTCAAGTTTAGCGACGCGTATTATCGAATTAGAAGATGGTGGTTACACTGACTTTGCTGGTGGTTACGACGAATACTTAGCATCACAAGTGTAAATTAATCATCACATTAACCAAATTTTAAAAAAGGTATCATGAGTTAATTCTGATACCTTTATTTTTATATATATTTCACGCTATTTTAAGGAGTTATTGTGCTCAGTTATCGCCACGCTTTTCACGCCGGAAATTTTGCTGATGTTTTAAAACATTCGGTATTAACCTTAGTACTTGAGTACATGACTCGAAAAGATAAAGGTTTTTATTATATCGATAGCCACTCGGGCGCTGGTATGTATCAGCTGAGTGATGAATACGCGCAAAAAACCGGTGAATACAAAGATGGTATTGCTAAGTTAATTGAAAATAATGATTTACCAGAAGCCCTGCAGCCTTATATTGACTTAGTAAAAGATATAAACCGTGAAACTGGTGAACTTGCTCTCTACCCTGGCTCGCCTGGCATTGCCCGACAGTTTACCCGTCGTCAAGACAGTACGCATTTATTTGAATTACATCCAACTGACATCGAGCACTTAAAAGAATATAGCCAACGATGGAATAAATCACATGTTAAGCAATCTGACGGTTATCAAGGGGTTTTAGGCTTAGTACCACCGCCAAACCGCCGTGGTGTGGTGTTAATTGATCCGCCTTATGAATTAAAAGAAGATTATTTAAAAGCCGTTCGCACTATCGTTAATGCCTATAAAAAATTTGCTACCGGCACCTATATTTTATGGTATCCCGTAGTTAAGCGTGAACTTGTTGAGCAAATGCAAGACGCCTTTACTAAAAGTGATGTACGTAACCTATTACAAGTAGAGTATTGCCAACACGCTGACACTCAAGAATATGGTATGACAGGTACAGGATTATTTATTGTTAATCCGCCATGGCAATTAAGTAACCAGTTAGATGAAATACTACCTTATTTGAAAGAAAAAATTGGTAACGCCGAAAGCCAATACAGTGTTAAACAGTTAATTACTGAATGAATATAGTTAAGTTAAGTTAAGTTAACCTGAGCAGAAGATAAAAATTTGTCCTAACAGGTCTATTTAACGACCTATCATTTGCTGACAAAATATTTTTAATATCTCAGGTTAACTAAACCAACAAAAATCATTGCACTACAATTCTAGGATCATAAGGGTTAGTTGCACAACCTTGGACATTAATTTCGTAGTAATAGTCACCATCGTTTTTGATTTTACACCGAACTTCACCCTCTGCACCGGCACTATATTCGCACATATTAAAAGGCGAGCCCTCTGTAAAATAAACATCAAATGCATCGCCGGTACTAGTTTGCCAAGAAATATACTTCTCCTTTTTCGAACAGACACATTCAGGGTCATTCTTACAGGGGTTTTTATCTGCAGGGTATAATAGAGCACAATTATTTTCATTATCTGAAGGTGCTACGTTAATAGCGCAGTGTGTCGATGGATCAACTTGAATGATCAACTCCTTGTCTTTAGCACTATTGCTAGCAGCAAAAGTCACCATGGAGCTTGCCGCGATTAGTAGGACTAAACTGCTAGTTATTCTTTTTATTAATTTATTATTTTGGATATTCATTGAATTTTCCTTATTCAGGTTAGAGGGCTCAAACAATTTCTTTTAACCAATCTTTATAGTCGTAAAACTGAGGATCTGCCAATAAAAGCTTCGCGGGGTAGCCTAGAACAATTGCTTTTTCAATAAATAACTTCGTATCATTAACGTCAAAACAATTAATAGCTACTATGGCTAAATCATAATAAATATAGGGATCTTGTACATTATTTTTAAGGACTTTACCTTGGTGAGCTTTTGCCTGTTCACATTGATTTAATTCAGAGTAGTAACGGGAAATTTGTGCTTGAAAACTTGGGTTTTTATCATTAATAACCGCATTTTTTTTAGCTAAATTAAGCCCCTTCTCGTAAGCCGACTTAGCGCTTTGTGCTTTATTTTTACTGTACTTAAATGCATCGCCTAAATTGCCCCATACGGTAGGGCTTAACGGTGACAGCTCAGCGCTTTGTAAATACATTTCAGCTGCATTTTCAAAACGCTTCATAAAAAATAATACAGAACCTAAATTCATAAACACGACAGATGTTGGTTCAATTGCTAATGATTTAGACCAAGCAATATTCGCTTGTTCAAAATTCAGCACCATGTAATATACTGCGCCTAAAGCATTATAGGCCATGGCGCTATTTTTATTAATTAAAGTCACTTTGTTAAATTGACTTACCGCTTGTTCATATCGCCCCGAAGCATACAAAAACACACCATAGTCATAGTAGTTTCTCCAATTACCCAGCTCAAGACTAATCGCTTGTTGATATAAGTTTTCAGCTTCATCACTTTGCTCTAATTTTGCATATAAAACAGCTAATGAAATATAAACTTCACTCGACTCTGGTTTAATTAATTTTGCTTTATTTAAATGTGTTTCTGATTTTTCATATTGACCATTAACCCGATAAAGCGTGCCAAGCGCTAATTCTGATTCAAACGATACTGTTTCGTTACTAGCAATTAATTGACAAACGTTTAAGGCTTTATCGTATTCATTTGTATCATTGTTTAGTAAATATTTATCTAAGTATGTTTGACATAGTGCTGATGAAGCTTGTATAAAATCGGGGTCTAATTGTAAAGCGACAATAAAGAGTGTTTCTGCTTCTACCAAAGCGTTGATGTTTTTCGAGTTTCTATACTTTTCTTTCCCTTGCAAATAAGCATCATAAGCTGCAAAATTATCTGTTGGCATGTAGTTATTATTGTTAACTGATTGATCCCCAACAACTAGTAAATGCAAGGCATTAGTAATTTTGCGAGACAAGTCACTAAAAAGAATAACCAGTTCATTGGATGAGCCCTTAGATTCATCAGACCATACCTGAAAACCCGTTACCACATCTGTCATGGTAGTATTTATAATTAATGAACCGTCTACAGTTTTAGACCGCCCTTCGACGATATATTTCACACCCAAAATATTTTTAATTTGATCAATGCTTGCTTCAGGTTCTAATGCATTTATAGCCCTGATTGAAGATACTTTAAACACGGGTTTTAATGCTAATAAATTGATCAGCTCTTCTTGTAAACCTGAAACGAAATACTGAGGATTATTATCGGTGTCTGATGAGTAATAAGGTAATACAGCAACGGAATTTTCGGTCACATTTGAAATTGGCGCTTTATTCTCAAGCGTCAATTGAACTGGTTCCATAGTGCTTTCAGTTTCTATTTTTTCAATCAGGTGAGTAGATATGTAATATATAAAAAATAAAATAATCAGCACAAAAAAACTGTCTATGGCAAATTGACGGTAGACAAACCTATGCTGTTTATTATTTTCGTAAGCAAACTTTTTTCTTGTTTTAAACTCTTTAAACCACTGAAAACTGATAACAATGGGAAAGCCAATAACTAAGCCTAAAGCAGCTACCTTCCCACCCCAAGTTGGCACATCAAAAATAGGTAATACAATGGAGAACACTTGTAGTAAAACCCAAGATACCACTAAATATGCTGCACTAGCGTTAATTAAACGACTACTTTTTAATAATGAAAATGATAATTTCCATTTTTTATCTGGACCACTAATTTGATTTAGTTGATCAGCGGGGAAAGGCCAAATGCTATTGGATGACTTTGCCACGGTAGGTAAAAGCATACGATAGCCTTTACGAGGTATGGTTTGGATATATGTAGGACACTCTTTATGGTCGTCGAGCACGTGCCTAATTTCGCTGATAACATGGGTAACATTAGTTTTTGCAGCGTGGTTATCGCCCCAAGCAAAAGCTAATATTTCCTCACGGGAGACAATCTCACCATTAGTGGATGATAAAAAGAGTAGAACCTCCATCGCCTTAGGCGCCAAATGGTATCTTTGACCATTGCGTATAACTATACCTAAATCAGGCTCAACCACTAGGCTACCTAACTGAAAGCCTTGATGTAGTTCAGTATCTACAACAAAGTGTCCCTTAACGTTCTCTAATGAAACTGTAACTTCTGGTTCATTGCTCGCTGACACGTAATGGAAGCCTCACAAGAAAAGAGTACAGCATGCCTATAGGCAACTCTTATAAAATTTAAGTGGTTAAAAACAATATAAGTATTGTTTACATTAGAAAAAATAGCCAATGGGTGTGTGCGATAAAACATCATATGAACTCATTAATTTATCGCATATCTGTAGCTTTAGATGAAATTTCATTTGATAAATATACATGTTTAATTATTACATTAAATGAAGCGGAAAAAAGGCTGATAACACGAGAAAAAGGGTGAAATAAATTAACGTTCACTCATATAAAAACAAAAAACCCGCTATGCCTTTAATATCAGTCATGCGGGTTTACAAAATTTAATTCCTAATATGAATACTTAAACTCAATCTACTTCATTAATATCCGTATTTTCAATATCTTGTGGTGCAACAGCTTGCTTGCGCTTTAATACCGGCAAATCTCCAGCATCTTGCGCTAAAAAGGTATTTTTAACAGATTTCTTTGTTTTTGTCTTCTTAGTAACCACTACTGATTTTTTACTATCTGTTATTTTGCTTTCAACTTTTGGCTTCTTAGGCTTGATGCCTTTGAACTTAGCTTTTAAACCATCAACTGCGTCAAATCTTAGCTTTTGCTGGAGGAAACCCTCTACATTCTTAAAGCTTATCCAGTCTTTAGGACCAACAAGAGAAATAGCATCTCCTGTGCTGCCTGCGCGGCCTGTTCGGCCAATACGATGAACAAACTCTTCGGTATGCTTTGGCATATCAAAATTGATTACGTGCGAAACATTAATTAAATCTAAACCGCGAGAGGCTAGATCTGTGGTGATCAATATTTTTTGCTGACCTTTACTAAAGCCATCCATTATTTGGTTACGTTGGCCTTGATTTAACTCTCCACTTAACGCGACAGCACTTAAGCCTTGCTCCGTTAATAATATAGAAAGTCTATCCGTGTCTGCACGTGTCGCAGTAAATATGATTATTTGTTGGTGAATTTCAGTTGTTATAAAGTGTGAAAGTAGCTTTTCTTTATGACTTAAGTTATCACAAAGGTAAAAACGTTTAGTAATGTCTTTGTGCTCAGTGTGAGCACTACCAATAGCGATACGTTTAGGCTTTTTCAATAACGCTAAAGCAAAATCATTAACTTGTGCATGATCTAAGGTCGCAGAAAATAGCAGTGTTTGACGCTTACGGTGATCAGCTGCTTTATTAATTTGCGCTAACTGTTCAGCAAAGCCTAGATCTAACATGCGATCGGCTTCATCAAGTATAAGTAATTCTAAACCACTAAGGTGAAAATGCCCTTGTGAGAGATGGTCAGCTAAACGACCTGGTGTAGCAACAATAAAATGAGGCTCTTTTTCTAAAACTTTAACTTGATCGTTAAAATTTTCACCACCAAGAATGAGTACAGCTTTGAACGCTGATCCTGAAGTAAACATTCTTAACTGGGTAAAAACTTGCTTAGCTAATTCACGTGTTGGCGTTAAAATAACTACACGTGGATCACGCTTACTCAATGCTCGATTTTTTGACAAACGCTGCATAGCGGGAATAATAAAAGCTAATGTTTTACCTGAGCCTGTTTTAGATGAAGCAATCAAATCATGACCTGTCATGGCGGCAGGAATTGCCTGTTGTTGAATTTCAGTAGGCTCACTAAAACCTAGATGTTCAACAGTTGACATTATTTTACTATCTAATCCAAAATCACTAAACTGCAAGCTTATTCTCCACGTTATTTAACTGATATCTGTTGGTAATATTATTGAAACAGACACATAAAAACAAAAATATAATGCCATATTATAACCTGTAATTGCTAACATTGAGCCAAACTATTTAGTCAAAAAGTAAAATAGTTTTAAACCCATCAACCTGTGCTAATTTGTTTGATTCAAATTGTCTGATTTATACATTATTGATGACAGTCAAAAACTAGACATTAAATAAGCAGATAAAGTAGGGAAAAGATAATTATCAAACAACATAACTATAATACCAGCCTGTCTACAGAAACATGCGATATGATCAAAATAACTTTATGAATATAATCACCTCCGCATATGATGTCGTAAAAGCTACAAAAGCAGATAAAAAAAATATCATGCGCTTTTATAAAAATCAGCGCTATTCCGCTAGTTATATCGGTAAAGATCAATGTTATATAGTAAAGGTAAATAGCATTATTATAGCCTGTGCAATAATATCAGCAGGTCAAGAAAATGATGACTTTTGGTTACTACACGGTCTAGTTATCGACAAAGTTCAGCGCGGTAAAAGCATCGCTAGCTTAATTTTACAAACGATTACTGCTGATAAAGATGAGTTCACACATTTAAGGTATGAACAAATAATTTGCTTTGCTGATATAGGATTTCAAGCATTTTACCAGTCAAATAATTTCATTAGTTACAACATCAATGAAGACACAGCTCCACTTCCCACAGAATTTAAACAACGACTCAATCGATATCGAGAAAAACAAAAAAACTTACACTGCTTTATTTATACAGCAGTGTAGTTAACATGGCGCTTAATTGAAGGTTATTGTAAACAACTAAAATTGGTCATTATATGATTGGCTAATAACCAATTTGGCACTTTATTGATCATGTAGACTTTTCAGACAGCAAACTTGTAACCTGTTAAAAGATTAGGGCTGGTGCGCACATCTTTTCGCCGCGGCTAAGGTGTTTTTTAGTAAACAAGCAATCGTCATTGGCCCTACACCACCAGGAACAGGAGTAATTGCCCCACATTTATCAAAAACAGCATGGTAATCTACATCACCAACCAATTTTATTTTTCCTTCATCAGTTAAAATTCTATTGATACCAACATCAATAACAGTTGCGCCTTCTTTAACCCAATCGGCCTTAACAAAATCAGCTATACCAACAGCGGCGACTAAAATATCAGCCTGTTGACAGACCTCTGGTAAGTTTTTAGTTCGGGAGTGTGCGATGGTCACTGTACAATTTTCTTGTAATAGCAGCATAGCCACAGGCTTACCGACAATATTAGAACGACCAATAATTACGGCATGCTTTCCAGATAGGTCGTTACCTAAATGTTGTTTAACTAATATGACACAACCTTGTGGTGTACAGGGCACTAATGCCCCTGATTCTCCATTAAATAGTCGACCAGAATTCATAGCATGAAAACCATCGACGTCCTTATCTGGACTAATTGCCGAAATTACCGCGCTTTCATCTATATGTTTTGGTAAAGGTAACTGCACTAGAATGCCGTGGACGCTATCATCATTATTTAATTGTTCGAGCTGATTTAATAAATACTCTTGAGTTGTATCTTCTGATAACTTTATCTCATTGGAGATCATACCGATCTCTTGTGTTTGTTTTACTTTGTTTTTCACATAAACATGGCTAGCGGGATCATCACCTACAATAACTACCGTTAAACTGGGTTTAATATTATAACGCGACTTTAATTCAACTACCTCAATAGCTAATTTATCTCGTAAAATTTTTGCAGCTAACTTTCCATCAATATTCATTGTTATTATTCTCATGTTGTTAAAGCAGAAACTGGGACCAATCACAATATAATAAGATGCAGTCGCAATAATTAATATCGTATCCTATGGAAAAATCCAAAGGTTTACAAAGGTCTTAGAGATAAATATATAAATTAATGCTGATATTTCGCAAGATAGGATATTTAGTGAATATTCCATCGCCAGAAAGCAAAAAAACGTATCGTCAGCTACGGGTTTCTTTAAATAGAAGCCTAGTAATGACGTACAAGGATGCATTAATGCCGTGGGCACATGAATGTGCAGGAGCGGCGTCCTACTGACGTAAGAATTAACTCATGTCTTAGATGCATCAGAGCGACCCCACATAAAGAGAATAACTCCCACACGCTCCTTACTACCAAGCCAACACGTTTGACTTCTGCGTGCTAATTTTTGCGTGCAAGTAGCCGCCGCTTACAAAATTTTAAACCCCAGACAGCAAAAAGCCCGACTCTTTCGAATCGGGCTCTTCTAAATAGAAGCCTAGCAATGTCCTACTCTCACATGGGAACTCCCACACTACCATCGGCGCTAACACGTTTCACTTCTGAGTT
>NZ_JACGWA010000044.1 GCF_014077505.1 Colwellia sp. BRX10-3
TAAAACCCCTTTAGTCGCCGTTGGTATTGCGCTGGTATCAAGCGTTAAGGTATCCCCATCAATATCATTATCATTGGCTAACAAGCTGGCAAAAGTGATGGTTAGTGGCTCATCTTCATTTAACGATAAAGTGTCCGTGCCGGTTGTCGGTAAATCGTTTACCGCATTTATGGTTAAATTAACCGTGCCATCGACTAACGTGCCACTGCCATCGTCAATTTTATAAGTAAAGGTGTCTGCGCCATTTAGATTAGCTGTAGGCGTATAGATAAATGATGACCCGCTAACGGTTAAAACCCCTTTAGTCGCCGTTGGTATTGCGCTGGTATCAAGCGTTAAGGTATCCCCATCAATATCATTATCATTGGCTAACAAGCTGGC
>NZ_JACGWA010000040.1 GCF_014077505.1 Colwellia sp. BRX10-3
GAGATAATGTATGGATTAGATTTACCACTTTCACCGCCATTATTAATGCCGGTAACGAGTAGGTGATAATTTTTGCTTGGGTCGGCATCAGTAAATTGTGCTGCTGTGCCATTAATGGCAAGTTGTTGTATACCATTATCAAGTTCGATAGCGTTTTCAGCGGTTATTCCAAGCGCTGTCGCCGCGTAAAGGTTATAACGCTCGAGTGCGGAGTTACCTGACCAAGAAACAGTGACAACACCATTTTCACGACTAGCGCTAACGGCTGAAATTTGAATAGGTTGCCAATTAACACTCAGTGCATCAACAATGGCACTATTGCCTAAATTGTCTTCAACAATAAGCTCTATGCGCAAAGCCCCTGCTATTTCATTAGCAAATTGAGGGTTAAATCCGGTTATCGTGGCTTGAAAATCAGGGGAACAATTGTTTGAGCATAAAACAAAGCTTCGCTCTGCGTTAGGTAAATAAAGCGACACTTTATTCATTACATCAGTATCTGAAGCCGTAACACCTAAGGTTAAATTACCT
>NZ_JACGWA010000048.1 GCF_014077505.1 Colwellia sp. BRX10-3
GCTAACACGTTTCACTTCTGAGTTCGGAATGGGATCAGGTGGGGCCATGTCGCTATTGTCGCTAGACAAAAAGGGTACAATCTAAAAAGCTGTTCATTAAGACTTGTCTTAATGATAATAAATACGTTTTGTTTTCTCTTATTCACACAATTGTCATGCGTGATGTGTATTCCTACACTGTTGTCAAACTACATACACACTTTATAGTTCACTTTATCAGTAAAACTACTTGGGTGTTGTATGGTTAAGCCTCACGGGTAATTAGTATTGGTTAGCTCAATGCCTCGCAGCACTTCCACACCCAACCTATCAACGTTGTAGTCTCCAACGACCC
>NZ_JACGWA010000026.1 GCF_014077505.1 Colwellia sp. BRX10-3
GTTTTATTTATGAAGTTCTTGATGGTAACGGTGGCAAAGCACAAGGCAGTGTGACGTTAAACATCAATAGCATTAACGATGTTCCTGTACTGGGTAATGACAGCTATATCATCGATGAAGATATAGCCCTGAACATACTGGTTGGCGATGCGAATCAATTGTTAAGCAATGATAGTGATGCTGATGGAGACACATTAACCGTCAATAGCACACCAATCTCAAATGTTAGCAATGGCAGCTTAACGCTTAATAGTGATGGCTCGTTTAACTATATTCCTACCCTTAACTTTAACGGTACTGACAGTTTCACCTATCAAGTCAGTGATGGTAACGGTGGTATTGCACAAGGCAATGTAACCTTAACCGTTAGTGCGGTTAACGACATTCCTGTTGCAGTGGCCGATGCCTACAGTGTTAACGAAGATATTGTTTTAAACATACTTGCGACAGATGCTAATAACTTATTAAACAATGACAGCGATGTTGACGGCGATAACTTAACCGTCTCTTTAGTAACAGGTACCAGTAACGGCACGTTATCATTAAATAGTGATGGCGCTTTTAGTTACACACCTAACCTTAATTTTAATAGCACAGACAGTTTTATTTATCAGGTAAGCGACGGTAATGGCGGCACGGCACAAGCGAGTGTTACCTTAACGGTCAATGCGGTAAATGATATGCCTCTCGCTCTGGATGATAGTTATAGTTTTGCTGAAGACTTTACATGGGTTAGAGCTGTTACAGATGGTGATCAGCTACTAAGTAATGATACAGATGCTGATGGCGATGTGTTAACCGTGAATACCACGCCAGTTTCGGGTGTGAGTAATGGTACATTAACGCTGAACAGCGATGGTTCATTTACTTATATTCCTGATGCTGATTTTTTCAGTCAAGACAGTTTTACTTATGAGATAAGTGATGGCAAAGGTGGCACTGCACAGGCGAGTGTAACGTTAATCGTTAATGCTGTTAATGATATCCCTGTAGTCGTTAGTAATACTAAGAGCTTCACTTTTGATGAAGATATTACGCTAAGTAAATTAGCAACCGATGCTGATAACCTGCTAAGTGGTGCTAGCGATGTGGAAGGCGATAGTTTAACGGTAACGTTAGATTCAGGTGTCACTAATAATGGCAGCCTAACGGTCAATAATGATGGCTCGTTCCAATATATTCCTAACCTTAATATTAATGGTATTGACGCAGATACCTTTACCTATCAAGTAAGTGATGGCAATGGTGGTGTTAGTGAAACCATTACTGTTGCGCTTAATATACAAGCAGTAAACGATGCGCCTATTCCTGATACAAGTCCTTATACCTTTAGTATTGATGAAGGGGAAAGTGTAGGTGATGTTGTAGGCACCGTCAGCGCTACTGATATAGAAAATGACACACTCGCTTATTCACTTTCTGCCGGTGATACCAGCTTGTTTACCATTGACCCATCAACAGGTGTTATTACTGCTAAAGGTACTAATCTTTTAGACTTTGAAACCACAATCCAGCATACCTTAACGGTGACTATTACGGATGATGGCAGCCCCATTGCAGAATCTGCCGATGTTTCCGTAACTATAAATATCAATAATATAGCGGAAGTTGGTGAATTAACTGAAGACGCAACTTTTGGTCGACCTATTATTGGGTCGCTAGAATTAACCGGTATTAAAACTCAAGCGCAGTTAACTGACTCTATTACCGTTGCTGGTGTCGTATATTTTCTGGGTACTATAGATAATGTCGATAAAGATGTTTACATGACTGCTTATAACCAAGACGGCACATTAAACTTAGCCTTTGGGAACAGTGGTATTAAAGTCTTTGATTTTGGTCATCATGAATATGGCAAGGCGATTATTCACGATACCAATAGTTTTTATATTGCTTTCGACCGTGATGATGGCACTTATACTGAAGTCTGTTTTTTAAAGATAGATAACATAGGTGCTTTTGTAACTGCCTTTGGTGATAACGGTCTGAGTTGTACTACCGAGCAAAAAATCTTCTCGATTAATGATCTTATGTATGACGATTTTGATATTCTCGCGGTAGGTAAAGTGCAAGGCACTGATGCTGACACATTGGTGATTCAAGTAAATGAAGATACGGGCGCATTTTTTGATCATACCACTGACCCTACAACGATACATTTAATTCAAGATGTTAGTGGCCTAGGTTTAGACGATGAAGCTATAGCAGTATACCGCCCCAATACCTGGGATATCATGATCACAGGTAATGTCGTCACTGCAGGTGGAGATAGTGATATTTTTGCCTGGCATCTCGATTCTGATGGTAATCCCATCACAACTTTTAATGGCGATGGTAGTCCTAAGTTTTATGATGTTAGCGGCAGCAACGATCAGGTTCATGCTATTGGAGGGAAATTTGCTAATAACTTCACCGCTATTTTGGCTGGTTCAACCGTTTTAGATAGCGGTGCCAAAGAAGCACTGCTATTAGCCATAGATAAAACCGGCGCCTTAGTGACATCTTTTGATACTGATGGCATAGCTACTTATGATGTTGACGGTGACGCGGATGCGGGCACGGGCTATGCTGAATTTACCGCTATAGTAGAAAGTACGGGTAATTTGTATGTAAGTGGCACCCTATACGATGGGCAAGTAGACTTTCAAAATAAACCTTTTACAACGCGTATTTCCAAAGCCGATGGTGCTATAGATGGCACCTATGGTGTTAGTGGTTATCAAAAAATAGCTTATGCAAGCGATAATGCCTTTGCGCTTTCTATGAACTTAGATAACGCTCAAACCATGTGGTTAACAGGTTATGTTGAAGCGGGTAGCGATAAAAACATGGCAATCAGCACTGTAGACTCGACAGGGGCTTTATTTACGGGAAATAACATTGTTGATGGTAAGTTAACCTTAATGCATTCTAGCAAACCGTCAGACGATACCGTAGCGCAAGTTATTCAAATTCAAAATGGTGCCCAACTCGGTAAATATTTAACCGCTTCAACCGCTGACGATGCTACTGATAAACATATCATTTTAACTAGGTTAACCAGTGCAGGTGCCCTAGACACCAGTTTTGATAGCGACGGCCATAAGCGACTGAAAGTTGGCACTAGTGCCACCGTTAAAGGCATCTTTGAATTGTCTACTGGCAGCTTTATTGTCTATGGTAATGTAACAGAAACAGGTGTTGTAAATGGCTTTGTTGCCCGTATTGATCAAAATGGCTTGTTAGATACTAGTTTTGCTACAAATGGTATTTATACCACTTCGGCGATTAGTGCGACCAATATTGAGTTTAATCAAGTAAAAGCAGATAGCTCAGAACGACTAGTTGCCGTTGGTAATCTGGAAAGTGGAAGCATTAGCGCCTTTGTTTTACGTTTAACTGCCGAAGGTATACTCGATACTACTTTTAACACCATAGGACACAACACTGGCGCTGTTACCGATGATTATATGGCTGTCGCTATCGATAGCATCGATAATATATATGCCGCTGGTAATCGAGCTAATGTCGACAAAGACATATTATTGGTTAAATACCTAGCTACAGGGCTATTAGATAATACATTTAATAGCGCTTTAGGTGAATTAATTATCGACATTGCAGGCGCGGATGATAATGTTGAATTCCTTGGTTTTGATAGCATAAATAATTTGTATTTAGTCGGAAATAATTTAGCAACTCCTAACCAAGTTGCTGTTGTTAAAACCACAACTTCAGGCGCATTAGTTTCGAGCTTTGCGGGCGTAGGTAAGGCTAGTTTCAGCATGGCGCCACCTCTATATAGTTCCGGTATGACTAGCGCAATTATTGATAGTAATGACAACATCGTGATTGCCGGTTTTAGTGACTTTCTTTCTGGTAGAAGGCATATGTTAGGGCGAATAAAACCTGATGGTAGTTTAGATAATACATTTGATTTTGATGGTTATTTCAGGGCTTCGACTTGTTCTAATACGGCACAAATAGAATCGATAGTTTTACTCACCAACAGTTCATTTGTCGTGGCGGGGCAATGTTATATAAATGCAATTGAAACCAACAACATAGACATAAGTCATTATCAATCGAATTAATTTTAAATAGCAATAAGTACTCTATAAAATAGAGGGTATGGTGTAAGCAATTTAATTTGATACCAAGAAAAATACCCAGGTAGGTATATTTACGCAGTTTTTTAGATGCTAAATAGTAATGATTTAAGGCTTGTTTTTGGGGGGGTAATATCTAATAATTTAATGCAGATTTAGTTCTGCTTAATATAACCACCATAAAGCAAGCGTATTATATTTGCGCCATTTCTCCAATGGGTTATATTAAATTATTGATGGCTTAAAAAATTAAAAAATTAAAAAATTCAGTTAATGCTGACGAGTACTTTTAGGTCGGTCAAAGCTAAGGGTTATAAAAATGTATAGTAGTAGATGTATATATATTGTCGCTTGTTTAAGCCTTGCAGCTTGTGGTGGCGGTTCAGAAACTCCAAAAGAAGTGATAAATCCAGCACCGGTAATAACGGCACCTCAGTCTTCACCTACACAAACGGTAGACTTATCTGGACAGGCCGGTGAATCACTTTCAGTAGTTAAAAAAGTGGCTGGCGTACAAAGCGAAAGCACGAGCTCGGTGAACACGAGTTTCTCTAATGCCATTGGCACACTCAGACATGCAAGCTCAAATGGCATAGTCGAAGG
>NZ_JACGWA010000020.1 GCF_014077505.1 Colwellia sp. BRX10-3
TATAATGAAATAAGGCCGCACTTAAGTTTGGCAATGAAAACACCAAACCAAGTGCACAAAAAAGACCAGAAGCTTAAGCCACTGGCCTTTCATTAAAACCGTCAACATATTCTAGGACGGGACAATAGTTATAATAATAACAAACTAAATTTCAGTTATGGCCTCACCTTGAGTGGTGGTTGACCAAGCATTGAGTACCGCTTTAACTAACGTTGCTAATGGAATAGCAAAAAACACCCCCCAAAAGCCCCATAAACCACCAAATAATATCACCGCAATAATAATAGTAACCGGGTGCAAGTTCACCGCTTCTGAAAAAAGTAATGGTACTAACAAGTTACCATCTAGTGCTTGGATAATACCGTAGGCTATCATCACATAACCAAATTCAGCACTTGTGCCAAATTGAAACAAAGCCACAAGTAAAACAGGTAGAGTTACAATGGTTGCGCCAACATAAGGTACAAGTACTGATAAACCCACCAAAACCCCAAGTAATACCGGGTAATTCAGTCCCAAGGTAATAAACGCGATAGTAGATGCCGTACCTATAATAATAATTTCAATTAATTTACCGCGAATGTAATTCATGATTTGTTGATTCATTTCAGTGCCTACTTGTTTTGCCATACGGCGATCGTTTGGCAAAAACTTGCGTAAACTATCAAAGAGAACACTTTTATCTTTCAGGAAAAAAAATACCATTAGCGGTACTAAAATCAAATATATCAATAGCGCAACAACATTAGAAATTGAGCCAAGTGATGCTTTTAAGGCTACCTGCCCCCATTCAATCAGTTTGTCATTAACTAACGTAATTAAGTTGCCGATTTGCTCAGCACTGATAAACTCTGGATATTGTTCAGGTAAGGCTAATAAATAGGTGTGCCCTTTGCCAACCATTTGTGGAACTTCTTGTAGTAAATTACTACTTTGCTGCCAAATTACGGGCATAAGTCCCAATATACCGATTAAAGTTACCCCCACAAAAGCAGAAACTACAATAACGACCGAGAGGCCGCGAGATAAACCCACCTGAGAAAGTTTATTCACCGGCAAATCTAATAAAAACGCAATCGCCACGGCAACAAATACTGGCATTAATAAATTACTGAAAAAATAAACAAACAAAAAAGTACAAATTAAAATAACCATTAAGGTTACTGCACTCGGATCTGAAAAATTTCTTTTGTACCAATCTCTAAACAGTGAAACCATAATATTTACTTTTCCATTTTTATCATTAATTCAACAATATATTTATCAAGATTACGTTGTTCAAAATAAAACCCTTGTTTGGTTAACAATTTAGGAATATCTTTTTTAGAACCATTATCGCAAATGCGTATCAAACAACTATCAATAGGTGTTAACTTTCTCAGTAACAAACGTAAATTTACCAATGGTATTGGACATTTATCTTGTGTAGCATCGTATTCGTATATCATAAATAAAAGTATGCGCAGTGCTTTAGTTTGATTATCTAATTTGCGACAATTGATTACAATGACATTTGTAAATTCTTTTACTCTATTTTTATAATTTAAAGAGGTTAAATGAGCAAGCTTTCTGATAATCCTAGTCTTAAAGAAATCAACGCGTATAAAAAAAAGTTAAATTGGGGTGATATTCCCGCTATTTATCAATTAGCGGCGAATTCAATTAGTGATATTGATGGGATCTTAACCCATGGTTTTAACAATGCATTTAAACAATTACTCGACCAGAGAAATTGGAATTTAAATACCGTAGAACAACAAAACGACATTATGGGAAAAGTAACAACACGCAAGCCAAAAATTTCGCTTTACCATAATATCAATGAACAACATTATGAATTACATTGTTACCCCATAATTAATGATGAACGCGTGCTTCAAGCTCAACTTAACAACCCACTTTGTCCATTTATAGAATGGAGGCCAGCAACAATGCAAATGTTGTTTAGATTGAACTCATTGATCCCTTTTATTGTCTACACCTTTCAAAAGGGCGATATAGCTGATTACGCCCTTATTCGTTACGCTCATCAGCGTGTAGACGAATTGATTATATTACTACAAAAATCATTTAATATTACTGACACAAAAGGCCATACAATAGCCGAATTCTGTAAAGAAATTTATCGTAAGCATTCACAATCTCAACTTAAAGAGAGTGTTGAAAAACCTGACAATATGGAAAATTAAATTTGTTTAAATTAAAGCCGCTTATTATTACACTTGCCTTAGCCACAACTATTACAAGCAATGCATTTGCCGCGAATAAAGAAACTAATAAAAATAAACTCCCCGAAATAGGTTCAGCGGGCGTGAGTGTTTTATCAATTGAAAAAGAACGCCAAATTGGTGGCGAAATGATGCGTCATATTCGCGCGTCTCAACCGATATTAAACGATCCTGTTTTAACAGAATATATTAATGACTTAGGTAACCGCATGGTACGCAACGCCAAAGACGTTAACTATAGTTTTGAATTTTTTATCATACGGAACCAAGAATTAAATGCTTTTGCCTTTTTTGGTGGCCATATTGCCATTCATAGTGGCCTGATAACCACAGCCAGCACTGAAAGTGAACTTGCCTCAGTGGTCGCTCACGAAATATCACATGTTACCCAACGTCATTTGGCAAGAAGATTAGAATCACAGAATAAATCACAACCGTTAACCATGGCCGCCATGGTTTCTAGCGTTTTGCTGACTTTAATAAACCCTAGCGTAGGTATGGCCGCACTTAGTACCACAATGGCAGCATCACAACAAGCTAGCATTAATTATACTCGAGGTAACGAGCAAGAGGCTGACAGAGTTGGTATTGCTCTACTCGCCAACAGTGGCTTTAACCCACAAGGTGCACCTGACTTTTTCACCACCATGTCAGAAAAATACCGTTACAAATCAAAACCACCGGCAATGTTATTAACACATCCTTTACCTGAGTCTAGAATTGCAGATGCCAGAATAAGGGCGCACAACTATTCACCTCGGCCATTAGCGCCTAGTTTGCAATTTGAGTTAGCTAAAGCCCGCATTATCGCAAGATATCAAGGTGAAGCTAAAGATAACATCATTAATTTTCAGCAAACTCTGGATACAAAGCGTTATGCGATAGAAGCAGCAACACAATATGGTCTTGCCCTATCCCATTATGAAAATAAAAGTTATCAAATCGCCATCACGCAGCTTGAAGCACTATTGCATGACGACAACAGAAATTTATTTTATGTTGACGCCTTAGCTGATGCTTATATTGCGGTTAAAGCCTTCGATAAAGCCATTACTATGCTAAGCGAGTTAAACCTGTTAATGCCGAACAACCAAGTGGTAACATTAAACTACGCCAACGTATTAAATGAAGTTGAGCAATACAATAAAGCAGAAATATTGCTACAGAATTTCTTAGTGCTGAGCCCAAAAAACTTCATTGCCAATGATTTATTAACAGAGGTTTATAGAAAACAAGATAAAATAGCCCTTATGCATGCCACTAAAGCTGAAGTATATGCTTTGCTTGGCGCCTATCCAAAGGCGGTTGACGAATTGCAAACGGCTTATAACTTTGTTGAAGAAAACCCATTGTTACAAAAACGTATGAAAGGCCGCATACTGCAATTACAAGAACAACAAGAAAAGCTTAAGCGGCTATAAAAAGTCAGTTAAAATACAGTTAAATTAATCTAAACAAATTAAGAGAAGAACATGTTAACGATTTATCACAACCCTCGTTGCTCCAAAAGCCGACAAACATTAACACTCATCGAAGAAAAAAAAAGAGAGGTGACTATTGTTGAATATTTAAAAACACCGCTTAGTATTGCTAAAATTGAACAGTTATTGTCATTACTCAAATTGTCACCACGAGAAATAATGCGAACAAAAGAAGCTGAATATAAAGAGCAAGACTTAGCTAATGCAGATGATGCGACTTTAATTGCCGCTATGGCTGCGACCCCGAAACTGATTGAACGCCCTATTGTCACTGATAACAAACGTGCCATTATCGGTCGACCACCAGAAAACGTACTTTCGCTAATGCAGGCTAATAATTAAAAATGACAACTAAACCACGTTTTTCAACAACTACTCTTAAAAAAATAACTTTATTTGGCTATTTTTCATTACTATTTTACATGCCATTTTGGCTCGTTTTTATCAGTGATGACAGCGCATTATCAGTGCCCTTAACTTTAGTGTTTTTTACTTTACCTTTGTTATTTCCTCTCAAAGGATTAATACAAGGCAATCCATACACTTACGCCTGGTCAAACTTTATCGTGATGATTTATTTTCTGCATAGCTTAACCACATTGTGGGTTTCAGCTGATGAAAAACTATGGGCAGTGGGCGAATTGTTTTTTGCCACAGTAATGTTTATTGCTGGTAGTTATTATACAAAATACCGTGGCCAAGAACTTGGTTTAAGTATTCGTAAAAAGAAAGATTAAACGATTTATAACAAAAGCACTAAATATATTATTACTGAGATTTAGTGCTGCAATATTGACATTTCATCCATTCTACCCTTGTTGATATAGCTAAGAATGCTCTTTACTTTACTATTAAAATTAGCTACATATATTAAGCGTTATTGCGTTATCTAGATTACTTTTACAGCACTCAGTTCAGCCTGAAAATTTCAGTGATTAAAAAACAGGTGAATTTTATCTCCCATTAGCAGGTCTTTTAGTTTAACTAAGCATTTAAAAAAGAGGCACGAATGAATAGTATTCGCATAAAACAAAAAGCATTATCAAACGCGGTTAAAGTACTAACATTAACTTTAGTTACTTTGATTGCGCAAGGTTGTGGCGGTAGTGGCTCTGCCTCTGAAAAAATCGTGCCTATTGATGACTTTACTCCCGTTGTGACTCAAACTGGCATAATTGCATTTGACGACGATAGCAAAACGGCAAAACCGGTTGAGTTATTCCTTTATTATCCTGACGACACCATCAGTAACATTAGTTGGCAACAAACTGCAGGCAGTGAGCTTGTTTTTCATGCAGGTAACTCAAAAGGTATTGCTTTTACGCCATCTGTTAGTGGTGATTATAGTTTTCAAGTTAACTTTAGACGTAATGGAATTAGTGAAGCATTATCGCATACCGTTGTTGTGTCAGATGAAAGTAACCAAGTATCAGCTAGGTTAGGTCATGCTGTTCTTGAAGGTAACGACGTTTCTTTAAGAGCCAACATAGAAAATACAGCGTTAACAACCGACACTATTGTATGGCAACAAACCTCTGGCCCAACGGTTACTTTTAGTGAAACAACTGCAGGAAAAAGTGCAGTTTTTTTTAAAGCGCCAGCGGTCAGTGCTGATAGTTTGCTTACCTTTACCGTGAGTGCTTCAGATGGTACGAATCGATATCAAGATGACGTTGCAATATTAATCGAAGATGCGCCAACAATTAGCACCAATGAAAACACCGCATACGACTCAAGATTAGCCACGGTATTTCCTTTTAATGCCAACTCTCCTTATGCAAACGTTTTAGTTAACTGTGTTTACATTAACACCATTGATTTTCGCACTAGTTGTCGTTTAAATGAACTACCCCTGATAGCACAAGATACCACCACACCGACTATTGAAGATATTATGGACCGCGTTGTGGTTTCTCATCGATGGATGGGACAAAGGTTTAAAGAGTTTTTACAAAACTCGGATCAGCAAGGTGATTTTAAAAACTTACTTCGAGCCACCACAGCCATTGTTATTTCGTATGACGTTCGCCCTTCATATTATTGGGTAGTTACGGGTGCGATTCATCTAGATCCTAACAACCTTTGGTTAACACCTGATGAAAGAGATACTATAAATGAAGCACCTGATTATCGTGCATCATTTGGCGATGACCTAAACTTCGTGATGCCATGGCGCTATGTTAAAAATAATAACTACGCGAGCTTTTTCTATCCAGAAAATATGAGAGTGACACGTGACGCAAGCGATGGAGTGTATAATCTAGCTTCATTGATGTATCACGAACTTGCACACGCCAATGATTTTTTTGCACAAAGTAACTGGCCAAACTTAAATCGAAATGACCGAATACTAGATGCCGCAGATAAAATTATACAATCAACAGGCATACAATCTGATTTATTAAGCACTAGCCTACCGCTAAATGGCACACAAATGTATCGCCTAGCGCAAGTTCGTTTTCAAGGTGAATCAGCAACCAGCAGCGAAAAAAATTATAGCCCGAGTGACGTAACAGGATTTTTTAGCCCTGAGCATGCACCGCAGTTTTATAATTACACCAGTAAACGCGAAGACTACGCCATGCTATTCGACGGTTTTATGATGAAAGCACGTTACGATGTTGACAGAGATGTTGCTGTGACTAGTCAGCCTCAAAGCGAAGGTGAGCAATACATAGTAACTTGGGGACAACGCGGCCGTATCGGTGACACTAATATTAAGCCAAGAGTTGACTATGTTACCCGACGCATATTGCCAGAGTTTACTGCAGCGTCTAACATTATTAGCAATTTATCAGCGCCAATAGCGATGGAGCCAGGGAAAACTTGGTCAGAAAATTTAGCTATTAGCCCGACCGTTGAACAAGTTAATAAATCATCTGTTGATGCTTTAGTTGATAGTGTCTCGTTAAATAAAACCAAAAGTCAGAGAATTAATGCCAATGGCCCAATGTTTTATGAAAAACCTATCCCTAAACGTAAATAAGACTAAGCTTTATTAAGCATAAACACAGATGTAGCTAAATAGGCTTAAGTGGCTAAAGCAGCTAAAGTTTGAATAAGGTTATCACTTGGATTTTAGAGCAGTAATATTAAGTGTTTAGGGGCAAACTATTGGTTTCAATCATAGAGGTGAGTCACTGTCTTTTAGTTGATGATTTAAGTCAATGATTTGAAAGATAAGGTTAACAATTGATTTGAAAGTAATTTAAAACAAGATATCTTTAATAAAAGGAATAGTAATTCGACGCTGTTCTCTTATTGACGCTTGATCAAGCTGCTCTAATGCAGCAATTAAGCTGGTCATATCACGCGACAAACGATTTATTAAAAAACTCGCCACATCATCGTTCATCGTTAAACCCCTTTGCTGCGCTCTATATTGCAAAGCAAATGACTTTTCTTTATCAGACAATGGCTTTAATTGTTCTGTTAAACCCCAACTTAGTCGTGATACCAAATCGGGCAAACTAATATTTAACTGCGCAACGCTTTGATCGCCAGTAATAATCAAACATTTGTTTTGCTCAATCATACGGTTGTATAAATCAAACACGCCTTGTTGCCACTTTGTATTACCGGCAATTAACTGAATATCGTCCAAACACACTAAATCAATATTCTCTAAACCATCCAGTACATCTACCGAAAGCTGTGTGAGTTCGGAAAACGACAAACACAAGGATGTAATACCTAGTGTGTCTGCATATGCGCAACTCGCATGCAACAAGTGGCTTTTACCCACGCCGGTTAAACCGAACAAAAACAAACTGTGTACTTGTTTATTTTCATCACCAACATGGTCAAGAAAATGCGTTAATTGTTGCACAACCATTTGGTTGCTCTCGCTTTGAAAGCTCGCGAATGTTTCATCATCTGGTAATTGCACCGACAGCGTTAATTGCGAAACTTTCTTCACTTTTTGCTCCAGTAGAATACCGGCACTTGTTCTATGCCCTCTGGAGCTGCCAAGGGATCAATATAACGATTTAACTGTTCACTTAATTTTAATGAGGCAAACAATGCTTGTTGTGATCCAATTAACGATAATTTAAAACGGCGATTAGTGCCTTGCACACTAATCAATTGTACAGACTGCACAGCAGACAATTCTTTGAGAAACTCTGACACCGCAATTAATTCGGCTAATGAGGCGATATTGGCAACATCTACTTGAAATTCATTACTGTTAGTTGTTGATAATGCATATTGCTGATAAATAATGTCGGTGATATCAGATAATGCAGTAATTAATAACGCATCAATGTTATCACCCAGATATTGTTCGCTAAATATTTGTGCATGCTCACTTTGCGCATCAGTCATTAAACTCCAATCCACTGCTAAGCTATTTTCTTGACATAGCGGACAATCTACCGTGTCATCTTCGGCAGCAACTAAGCTTGAATTTGAGACTCTTATTACCACAACAGCTTCTGCCATATAACGTGCAGAGGCTTGCGCTACCGGTTGTGAAAAACGCCCCCAAACATCAGATAATGTCAAAGCAGTTAAGTCAGTCAAATCCATTATTGGCATCACTAATGGCAAACCACGTAATTGAGAAAAATCATTTATCACATTAGGTAACAAAGAATTAGATGTTGATGAAATTATTTCCCGCTTAAAGCCATTTTCCTCAATCAACCACACCATCACTTGTGGCCTTAATCGCCCCCAAATGGCCAAATCGCTTTCTTTAAACAATTGATTTATCTTGTCTTCGTCAAAGGCAACATTGAGTAATGCTTTATCTTTACTGCGGATATATTGATATTGTGTTACATAATTATTGTAATTCTTTATTGCCTGAGTAATCAGCGGGTGTTCGATTTCCTTGCCGCCGATCTTCACTAAAACTGCCCGTAAGGCATTTTGGAGTGCTTGATTACGATCGTCATTGGATTGAGACGCTACAGCTACTTTTGCGCTGTACAAGTTCCCAACTTCGATAGCGCTAATATTAAGCGGTAATACAAAGAATAAGAATATCAGACAATTTCTGAATATATTTCTGAACATAGATAGGATTAACATGTGTTTCATAGTGAAGATCTTATCATAATGTTGCTGATTTTTATCACTTATAAAAAATAATTTATTTTAAAGATTTTCAGCGAGTCTTTGCGCTGATAGAATATGCGCCTTATCGTACAAGCAAACTAACAATATAATTGAGGTTCCCCCGTGAGCGAAGAAAAACAGTCTTTAAGTTATAAAGATGCTGGCGTTGATATAGATGCAGGTAATGCCCTAGTTGAAAATATTAAAGGTGCCGTAAAACGCACTACTCGTCCAGAAGTTATGGGGGGTCTAGGTGGTTTTGGCTCTGTATGCCAACTTCCTACGGGTTATAAAGAGCCTGTACTTGTTGCCGGAACAGATGGCGTTGGTACTAAATTACGTTTAGCCATCGACTTACAAAAGCATGATACCGTTGGTATCGACTTAGTCGCTATGTGTGTTAACGATTTAATCGTGCAAGGTGCTGAGCCTTTATTCTTCCTCGATTATTACGCTACAGCGAAACTTGATGTTGCTGTTGCCTCTGCCGTGGTTGAAGGAATTGCTGAAGGTTGTGTGCAAGCAGGTTGTGCATTAGTTGGCGGCGAAACAGCTGAAATGCCAGGCATGTACCACAAAGGCGACTACGATATCGCTGGTTTTTGTGTTGGTGTAGCTGAGAAATCACGTTTGCTTGATGGCACTAAAGTCGCTGCTGGTGATCAACTGATTGCCCTTGGCTCTTCTGGTGCACACTCAAACGGTTACTCTTTAGTACGTAAAGTATTAGAAGTAAATAACACTGACACTAATGACCTACTTAACGGTAAATCATTAGCCGATCATCTTTTAGCGCCAACAAAAATTTATGTTAAGTCAGTTTTAGAACTACTTAAGCATGTTGACGTACACGCATTGTCACACATTACGGGTGGCGGTTTTTGGGAAAACATTCCTCGTGTATTACCAGAAAGTGCGCAAGCAATTGTTGATGGTACTAGCTGGCAATGGCCGGCAATCTTTAACTGGTTACAAGAAAACGGCAACATCACTGAACATGAAATGTACCGCACTTTTAACTGTGGCGTTGGTATGATCATCGTAGTACCTGCTGACCAATTAACAAAAAGTATCGACATTCTCAATGCTCAAGGTGAAAACGCCTGGCACATTGGTGAAATTGCTGACCTTAAAGCAGGCCAAGAACAAGTTATTATCAACAAAGGTTAATCATTAATGCGAAGCCGAATTGTAGTACTAATTTCCGGCGGCGGCACAAACTTACAGGCGATTATTGATGCCAGTAAGCATGACAACTACGGCGGCGAAATTGTCGCTGTAGTATCTAACAATGCTGACGCTTATGGATTAACGCGAGCACAAGACGCTGCAATAGCGACTTCTGTGCTTTCACATAAAGACTTTGACACCCGAGAAAGCTACGATAGCGCATTAATCACTGAAATTAATAACTATCAGCCTGATTTGATTGTACTAGCAGGTTTTATGCGTATTTTAACGGCTAAATTCGTGCAAAAATTTCAAGGCCGTTTGATCAATATCCACCCTTCTCTACTACCTAAATATCAAGGTTTACATACACATCAACGGGCGATTGACGCCGGTGATACTGAACATGGTGTTAGTGTGCATTTTGTTACAGAAGAACTTGATGGTGGCCCGGTAATTTTACAAGCAAAAGTACCTGTTTTTCCAGAAGACACCGCCGATGAACTTGCGCAGCGAGTGCATCAACAAGAACATCGTATTTATCCTATGGTGGTTAATTGGTGTTGTGTTAAGCGCGTAACAATGGCAGAAGAAAGTGCATTATTTGATGGTGTAATCTTACCTCTTTCAGGGTATGCTAGCGAAGAATAGTATTTAATTTAGAGAATTTACCATGTTGAAATCATTACCTTATATCCCTTTACTTTTGTCTAGCCTCACCTTTAGTGTTGTGGCAGCAGACAAAGAAAATAGCGTAATGATCCCTGCATTTAGTGCTAAATATACTCTTTTGCATAAGTCTAAATCCGTTGGCGAAGCAACGCGTGAATTAAGCTACTTAGATAATGGCTTGGCTCAATACAGTTATCATACCAATATTGAATGGTTAATTTTCTCAGATATTCGTGAAGAAACTTCGATTGTTAAACTTGAAGGCCACAAAGTAACGCCGACAAGTTATGAATACCTTCGCGAAGGTACTGGCTCTGATAAGCATTATAAATGGCGTTATGATACCGACAATAATAGCGCCGTTGATGAGAGAAAAGATCGAACAAAAAGTATAAAATTCCCTGAAAACATTCAAGACCCGCTTAGCTATCATTTACAGCATCGACTGAATATGATGGCTAACCCTAAGCAAGAACATTTTGTTTATCCGGTAATTAAAACATCAGGTTCAATCAAAAATTACGTTTATCAATATGACGGTGAAGAAGAACTTATGCTGCCTTATGGTTTAGTAAAAACCATAAAACTTAAACGTGAAGTAATTGAGAAAAATCGTGTAACTTACGCTTGGTTTGCACCAGAGCTAGATTACCTTTTAGTAAAACTTCATCAAATTAAAGGTGATGTAGAACAATTTGAAGCACAATTAAAGTCAGTTACCTCAACGGTTCCAGCAAAAGCTAAGAGTAAATAACTCAGTTTTAATGAAAACTGCTTAAATTGTCACAAAGTTATCCTAAAGTAGCTCTTTTATTAGTGGTGCAGTTAACAGTCAATTGATTTAATTAATGATTAAGTTTTGCTAACTTTACTCACTTTGAAACATTAACTGCCCTTTACAAAATAATAACCCTTCTCCAGTTTGCATTTTTTGCCATGTTTCATCGTTAGTTAATGGCTGAGTTGCAATAACAGTAACAATGTCATTTTCAGTGGTTTCTTGATCAAAATTAACCACCATTTCTGCATCAATTAAACTCGCTTTACCAAAAGGTGCCCGACGCGTTAACCAATGTAAATTATTGGTACAATAGACTAATAAAAAGTCACCATCGGTTAACAATAAATTAAACACACCGAGATCATTAATTTGTTTACATAACCCAATTATATAATGAAATAATACTTCTGAGTTAGGCTCGTCGCCGTCAAATTTATGTAAAAGCTGATCTAATATCCAACAAAACGCTTGTTCGCTATCGGTTTCTCCAATAGGCAGGTGATACTTTGTAGATAACTTATCTTGATAATCCGCTAATTGGCCATTATGCGCATAAGTCCAATTTTTCCCCCACATTGGGCGAACAAATGGATGAGTGTTCACCAAAGATACATTGCCCGAGTTTGCTTGTCGGATATGACAAATCACCGTTTCACTTTTAATCGGGTAGTCAGTCACCAGTTGGGCAATGGGCGAATGTGCGCTAGGCAGTGGATCTTTAAAGCTTCTGCAGCCCTTACCTTCATAAAAAGTAATACCCCAGCCGTCTTTATGTGGTCCGGTATTACCGCCACGTTGCATTAAGCCACTAAAACTAAAACAAATATCCGTGGGTACATTGGCACTCATCGCCATTAATTCGCACATATAATAAAACCAATAAATAATAAATTGATAGAATAAATACCAGAAAATAACATTGTTACAATTGAGGTATCTGTCAGGTAAATATAAAAAAGTATCTTAATTAACCTCAACTATAATTGAGGCTACTGCACCATTTTACGTTGATATGGCGATTAATTTATACTGTTTTTACACACAACAACAAATAACCGCAGAAAACGCGGGTAAGTAACGATAAATAATTTGAAATTATGCATCAGACGAATTAAGCTTAAACAACTAATCTGGTCTGACCTTAATCAAGGTTGACCAAAATATCAACATTAAGGAACACATGTGGACTACTTAACTTGGATACTCATTGCTATAGCATTATGCGGGTATATGGCTTATTCACGCGCCTCGCTATCAACATTTACCATAGCATTTACCTTACTGATGATTGTGGGCACTTTTTTCGATGTCATCGGTTTCTTCGGCTGGCTACTTTTTGCCATTATCGCAATCCCTTTAAATATTGCAGATGTGCGAAAACAGTATATTTCTAATCCTTTACTCGCTATTTTTCGGGGAATTATGCCCGAAATGTCAGAAACTGAACGAGAAGCAATTGACGCGGGTACCACTTGGTTTGAAGCAGAATTATTTCGCGGCACGCCCGATTGGAAAAAACTTCACAACTACCCTAAGCCTAGATTAAGCGCAGAAGAACAAGCGTTTTTAGATGGTCCTGTAGAAGAAGTTTGCCGCATGACTGATGACTGGCAAACAACGCATGAACTTGCCGATTTAACACCAGAGGTATGGCAATACCTTAAAGATAATAAATTTTTTGCGATGATCATTAAAAAGCAATACGGTGGTCTTGAGTTTTGTGCTTTTGCTCAATCACGCGTTTTGCAAAAACTTTCTAGTGTTAGTACTGTTTTGGCATCTACCGTTGGCGTACCTAATTCACTAGGCCCAGGCGAGTTATTGCAACATTACGGCACAAAAGAGCAACAAGATTATTATTTGCCACGATTAGTTAAAGGCGATGAAATTCCTTGTTTTGCCTTAACTAGCCCAGAAGCTGGATCAGATGCTGGTGCGATTCCTGACTTCGGCATTGTTTGTCGCGGTGAGTTTAACGGTGAAGAAGTACTAGGCATGCGTTTAACGTGGAATAAACGTTATATTACCTTAGCACCTGTTGCGACCGTATTAGGTTTAGCATTTAAATTGCAAGACCCTGATCACTTGTTAGGTGAAGAAGAAGATTTAGGCATTACCTGTGCATTAATACCTACAGACATTGAAGGTGTTATTACTGGTCGTCGTCATTTCCCACTTAACGTACCGTTTCAAAATGGCCCAACCCAAGGTGATGACGTTTTCGTCCCTTTAAGTTTTATCATTGGTGGCCCAGAAATGGCAGGTCAAGGCTGGCGTATGCTGGTTGAATGTTTATCGGTTGGCCGAGCAATTACCTTACCGTCAAACAGTACTGGTGGTATCAAATCGCTTGCATTGGCTACGGGCGCTTATAGCCGTATTCGTCGCCAATTTAAAATATCTATTGGTAAAATGGAAGGTGTCGAAGAGGCACTAGCTCGCATTGGTGGTAATGCCTATTTAATGGATGCAGTAACCACCATGTCGACCGGCGCAATTGATTTGGGCGAAAAGCCAAGTGTTGTGTCTGCAATCGCTAAATATCACCTCACCGAAAAAATGCGTAATTGCGTAGCTGATGCTATGGATATTCATGGTGGTAAAGGTATTTGTATGGGGCCGGGTAACTACCTTGCTCGTGCTTATCAAGGTGCTCCTGTCGCCATTACGGTAGAAGGTGCAAACATTCTGACTCGTAGCATGATCATTTATGGTCAAGGCGCTATTCGTTGCCATCCATATGTGCTTGCTGAATTATCAGCAGCAAATAATCAAGATAAAGATCAAGCATTAAATGACTTTGATCATGCATTGTTTGGTCATATCGGTTTTGCAATTAGTAATATATGCCGTAGTGTTTGGTTTTCCTTTACCGGCAGTTATGCACTTAGCGCACCTTATAACGATGAAACTAGACGTTACTATCAGTTAATGACCCGTTTTAGCTCAAACTTAGCCATGCTTTCTGATATTGCTATGTTGACCATAGGTGGTGATTTAAAACGCCGAGAACGCATTTCAGCGCGACTAGGTGATATTTTAAGTTACCTATACTTAGCATCCGCAACGCTTAAACGTTACAACGATGAAGGTCGTCAAATTGCTGATTTTCCTTTATTACAATGGGCTTTAGAAGATAGCCTGTATAATATTCAACAAGCTATAGATGAACTCATTAGCAACTTTCCAAACCGAATAGTGGCTAAAGTCTTGAGACTTATCATTTTGCCTCTAGGCTGCTGGTTGAAAAAGCCGTCTGATATCACAGATCATAAAGTTGCTGCCTTACTCCAGTATCCTAATGAAACACGAACACGCTTAGGGCAAGGCCAATACCTTACTCGTGAGCCAGGCAATGTTTTAGGTCAATTAGAACAAACGCTTGAAGATATTATTGCTTGTGAACCTATTTTTGACAAAATTTGTCGTGAACTAGGGCAACGTCTGCCATTTTATCAACTTGATCTTGTGGCTGTCAAAGGCCTAGCTGCGAACATTATTACTGAAGAAGAAGCTGCATTGCTTACAGCAACAGAAATTGCTCGCAAAGCAACTATTGATGTTGATGACTTTGACTCTGATTATTTAAAAGCAGGTTAGTTAATACTTTTATAAAAACAACCCATGTCGTAAAGCCCATTACTGCTAAAAGCAATAATGGGCTTTTTTTCATCTAATAGAAATTTAATGCCAAGTCTATAAAGTATGGCTCACACACTAATAGGCAAGTGTTAAAAACATTGTATTATTTCAGAGATATTAAGTAGTACTACAGTAAAGCTTGGCTATAATTTATTTCCTAAAACCACCATAGCCTCACCAGTTAAGCTTTGTACTGTTAGGTTAAATCAGTTAAATTAAGTCATCCGACCATTGAATATAATCAGGAACACTTTTGAATTTTAGCGAACAACTAGCACAACATCAGCAATTTTTCTCCTCCAATTCAACACGTGATTTGTCTTGGCGAAAAAATCAGCTTCAGCAAATAAAACGTTTGGTGATAGACAATGAACAACTTTTTTTAGATGCTCTACAAGCCGATTTAGGCAAACCAGCACAAGAAGCATGGATTACTGAAGTATCTTATGTAACTGGTGACGTCGACCATGTATGTAAACGACTTGAACGTTGGGCAAAAAAACGCCCTGTTTCAACGCCTATCACTGCACAGCCCGGACGTTCCTACATTCATCCTGAGCCTCAAGGCACAGTACTTATCATTGGTGCTTGGAATTATCCCATGCAACTCATTCTTGCGCCCTTAGTCGCGGTTATTGCCGCAGGTAACTGCGCTATTGTTAAACCTTCAGAGCTTGCCCCTGCTACCTCTGCGCTTTTAACCAAACTTATTCCTGAGTATTTAGATAATAAAGCTATTTCAGTTGTAGAAGGCGGCGTAGAAGAGACCACAGCATTACTTGCACTGCAGTTTGACCATATTATGTACACGGGTAATGGCCAAGTTGGCCGCATTGTTATGGCCGCTGCCGCAAAACATTTAACCCCAGTAACCTTAGAGCTAGGTGGTAAAAGCCCTGTTTATATTGATGAAAGTGCTGATATTAATATTACCGCACAACGAATTGCTTGGGGAAAGTGGATGAATGCAGGACAAACCTGCATAGCTCCTGATTATATCATCACCTCAAAAAGTATGATTGCACCACTCGTGACCGCACTTAAAAAACAAATTAATACCATGTTTGGTAAAGACCCAAAGCAAAGTACAAGTTATGGCCGAATTGTCAACGAACGCCATACCGAACGTATTAGTAGCTACTTATCCGATATAGCCATTGAATTTGGCGGCGAATATGACATTAAAAACCGATATATTGCGCCAACTATAGTCGTTAATCCTCCACTTGATAGTGCCTTGATGACTGATGAAATTTTTGGCGCTATTCTCCCTATTATTGCTATCGAAGACTTTGACAGTGCAAAAGCATTTGTTAAAGCACGAGATAAGCCACTTTCAGCCTACATATTCAGTAAAAACAAAGCACAATGCCAGGCTTGGGTAAATGAAATAAGTTCAGGAAGCCAATGCATTAATGATGTTATCATGTTCAATGCGGTACCAGACCTACCCTTTGGCGGTACTGGCCCTAGTGGTATGGGGCAATATAGCGGTAAAGCCGGTTTTGATAATTTTAGCCATTTAAAGTCAGTTCTGTCGCGACCATTTATTAAAGACTTACCGGTGAGATTTGCGCCATATAGTAAGATGAAATTTAAATTTCTTCGTTGGATCCGCTAACCCGTATTTGGTATTAGTTATTTGGACGAATGATAAAAGGTTAATAAGATGAAATATGTTCGATTAGGCAGTAGTTTATTAGACGTGTCGCGTGCTTGTTTAGGCAGTATGACCTGGGGATTACAAAACAATCAAGCCGATGCTAACGCCCAAATCGATTATGCTCAATCGAAAGGCATTAACTTTATTGACACTGCCGAAATGTACGCTGTGCCACCTTCGGCAGAAACTTACGGCAAAACAGAAGCAATAATTGGTAACTGGTTAAAAGCAAACCCATCCCGTAGAAGTAATATTGTACTCGCGTCAAAAATTGCTGGCCCAGGGTTTTCCTATATTCGAGATGGCAGCAAAATATCAGGTGCCAACGTTATTGCCGCAGTTGAAACATCTCTAAAGCGTCTACAAACTGATTATATTGACCTTTATCAATTACACTGGCCTAACCGTCAGTCTCCTCACTTTGGTAATCACTGGCCAAATAAAATTAACTACACGCAGGTCAATGCTGAACAACAAAATGAAGAAATGTTAGATATTTTGCAAGGTTTAGATAATTGCGTTAAAGCCGGTAAAATTAGATATTGTGGACTATCAGATGATACACCTTGGGGTATTAACCAGTACCTAAAATTAAGTGCTGAGCATAATTTGCCGCGTATGGTATCGATACAAAATGAATTTAGTTTGTTACATACTAAAGATTGGCCGTATTTGATTGAAAATTGTGTACATGAAGATATTGCCTATTTACCTTGGTCACCCCTTGCAACAGGGGCACTTACCGGCAAATACCTCAATGATAAACGCCCAAAAGGCAGTCGATGGACACTTGAACAACGCCATGGTCTGTTCAGAGACACAACACATGCTGATGCCGCAGTTCAAGCGTATGTTAACATTGCTAAAAAGCATAATATTTCGCCTGCATATTTGGCTTTAGCTTGGTGTAACCAAGTAAATGGTGTTACTTCAACCATCATAGGCGCGACTAGTATGCAACAATTGACCGAAAACATAGATGCATTCAAACAACCACTATCCGCTGAAGTGCTTGAAGATATTGATCAGGTATTACGACAGTTTCCATCACCATTTTAGCCATGGTTACATTTTGGTAATGTTATCTTTTGAACAAGACATTACGTTTTAACAGCCTATTTGAAAAGGCATCATGGTAAAAGTTAACCAATAGCTGCTATGCTACTTTTGGCTGCAGCTATATTTGCTTTGCATTTCCTTAACCGACAAACTCGCTATTTCTTTTAAAACCTCAAGATCAACATCAGCCAACTTGTTTATGTATAAACAAGACTTACTTACTTTATGTTTACCAAGCCGCGCTAATAAATGCGGATAATTTGAAAACCCCGGCATAATATAAATCGTAATATTTTGTTTTCGTGGTGAAAAACCAATAACCGCACTGTCGCCCTCTCGGCCACTTTCATATTTATAATGATATTGCCCAAAACCTATAATACTGCCTTGTAAACTAGGCGCATAGCCAGATGCATCAGCTAATAACTTCAACAGTATTCGGCTGTCATCTTGCTGGGTTTCATTTGCAATAGCAGCTATAAACGTCGTGATTTCATCCATAATATATTCCTTTATAGCTAACTCTATGGCTTAGTATAATACCAATTGAGCTTTGAATTTGAATAGCATTGTTAATCATTTTGCAATCAGTGCGAATATCAAAACTTATAATAAAGTCGATAGTAGCTGATAGATCGAAAAAGGCCATATTTCAAATGAAATACGGCCTTTAATTTTATTGTCTGAGCACAGACCTAAACTAAACCTAGAAAATAATTAGCTTAAATTAAGTTTTTACAAGAAAGATAATAACTCTTCATCTAACTGCATTAAGGTTTTAGGATCTGCCATCATAGTTACCGCTAATGACTTAGTACGTGGTAATAAGCGTTCAAAGTAGAACTCTGCCGTTTTAATTTTTGCACGATAGAAGTCTCTATTTTCAACATCAGTGGCTAATTTTTCATACGCTGCTTGTGCCATTTGCGCCCAAAAATAAGCCATTACGATATAGCCTGAGTACATTAAAAAGTCTACTGAAGCTGAGCCAATTACGTCACGGTCTTTTTTAGCTTTAAGTCCTAAGCGAATAGTATATTGTTGCCATTTGGCTACGCTTGTACTTAAAGGCCAGATAAACTTATTCATTTGGCGTTTATGTGGATTACTCGAGATCATACTCTGATCTTTACAGAAAATAAGGACTTCTTTAGCAAATGCATTCAATGACTTACCACGTGTCATCAGCACTTTACGACCTAATAAATCGAGTGCTTGAATACCTGTAGTTCCTTCATAAAGCGTTGAGATACGGGTATCACGAACAATTTGCTCCATGCCCCATTCTTTAATGAAACCATGGCCACCAAAAATTTGTAGACCATGATTAGCACTTTCCTGTCCAAGCTCAGTTAAAAAGGCTTTTAAAATTGGTGTGATAAAACCTAAACGATTATCAGCTTTTTTACGTTCTTCTTCAGTTTTAGCATTATCTATTTCATCAACAATTTTTGCTGTGTAGTAGATCATCGCACGGCCGCCTTCACTAATGGCTTTTTGGGTCATTAGCATTTTGCGTACATCAGGGTGAACAATGATAGGGTCAGCCACTTTATCAGGATGTTTAGTACCCGATAATGAACGCATCGACAAACGCTCTTTAGCATAAAGTAACGAGTTTTGATAAGCCAATTCAGCCGCACAAACACCTTGCAGTGCTGTACCAACACGTGCGGTATTCATAAAGGTGAACATGCATTCTAAACCTTTATTTTCAGGGCCAATTAGCACACCTTTGGCATTATCAAAATTAAGCACTGCAGTTACTGAAGCTTTAATTCCCATTTTATGCTCAATAGACCCGCAAGAAACATTATTGAACTCGCCAACATTGCCTTGTTCGTCAGTTTGCATTTTAGGTACGATAAAGAGTGAAATACCCTTAGTACCTGCTGGCGCGCCAGGTAATCTAGCTAATACAATGTGGATAATATTATCGGTTAAGTCATGTTCACCAGCTGAGATAAATATTTTAGTACCGGTAAGGTTATAAGTACCATCGCCATTTGGCTCAGCTTTTGTTTTAACTTGGCCTAAATCTGTACCGCATTGTGGCTCAGTTAAACACATAGTGCCGGTCCACGACCCTTCAATAAGGCGTGTAAGGTATAATGCTTTTTGCTCATCAGTACCGTGCGTATGAATAGTGTTCATTGCACCATGACTTAATCCCGGATACATGGCCCAAGACCAGTTAGCCGTGCCCATTAATTCAGACACTACCATACCCAATGATGACGGTAAGCCCTGACCACCATGTTCAACAGCATGCGATAAGCTAGGCCATCCACCTTCAACAAACTTTTGATAAGCTTCTTTAAAGCCTTTGGGTGTTGTTACAACGCCATTATCAAAAGTACAACCTTCTTCATCACCGCTTTGGTTCAGTGGCAGTAATTCATTCTCACTAAATTTGGCACACTCTTCCAAAATGGCATCAACCAAATCAGGTGTTGCTTCTTCAAATTCAGGATGCTTTTGGTAATGGTCATAATAATTAAATACATCTTCAAATAAAAATTTGATGTCTGCTATCGGCGCTTTATAACTTAGCATGGTTAACTCCTAACACTTCTAATAATAATTTTTATGCATTTCTGCATCAGTGCCATCGAGTATACACACATCCGACCAGTTGGAAAACTACTATTTTAACTTTTGAAAAAATTCAAAATAGGCCTGCATAGTTAAATAATAAATTCAAAAGGTTAGAAGTTAAAAGTCACTTTTCGACTATGCTTTTTACTACTGTAAAGTAGTGATATTAAGCGCTAATAGTAAAAGAATAACTTGAAAAGTATAATAATAATGGCTCAATCTCGTATTAAATATCAAACAATATTCTCATTAAATTCAGTACTAACTTAACCATTACAATGCTATTTATTGTGCCTATTTTTTCTTTTAAGCAAACGATAACCAAACCTGCTTTAAGCCAATAATATGTATTATCGCAATGATCAAGCAGATACTTGAGCTAAAAATCCAGAACTCAGGTGTTCGCCCAAGCGGATTATTAATCAAGAAAAGTCCTGCCACACCTCGCAGTAAATAAATGGCGGTGATGATAACTAATATAACACGTACAAAAGGTAATTTAATTATCACGCCAGCGGCAGAAAAAGCATAAAGCGACCAAATAATTAAAACAAAGATAATGCCCGAAGTTATTATTGTCGGTTGAATACTGCCCTGTTCTGCCATTGTCGCCATTTGTTCGCCCGCACCAAAAAACCGATACCAGTTAGCGCCAAAATATATACAACCTACATGAATAAAAGCGGCCAATACACTCAGTATACCGGCAATTATCAGCATTACATTCATTGCGTTAAAACTCCTTTTTTACTTACTAATTGGCTCAACTTCATAGTTATCAATATATAAATTATTCGATAGGTAAATAAATATCCATGATTGCATCGGCCTCAGCAACCTCAGGATAAAAAATGACGCGTTCTAAAAACAGCGGATAATCTCTAAGCGTAAATATTGACTGTGGTAACCACCGGCTATATAGAAAATTGATCACCGTGCCTAATTTGTCATCGTTACCCGTTATCCTTACTTTGGCACATTGCCCTGCCGGAATAATTTTATTAATAACGCCTTGCTGATTCCCTACGACACTGTCTTTTATTGCACAAGCGATATCGAAGCGATAATCTGCGTCTGCTGTAACATTTGGGTCATCATAAATTATATTAAAAGTTTTACTTTTACTGGGTGGCAATGCGTTTTCTTTTCGCCAAGCGATAAACTGCGTAATACTACGACCTATCAAGTTAGGCGCGGCTCTATGTTCAAATGCTGCGATTTTTGTTGCCGGAAAATCAACTAATTCAACTTGAAAAAATTCTTCTTTATTCATTAGTTTATACCTTAAAAATAATAGCTTTTGAGGTTTTTATGCTAAAGCGATATCAATAACTTTATCTCTGCACTAAATACTACTCTTCAATAAGCCAATCGAGATAACATTGTATAAACAGTTGCCAGAAATGTTCACTACCAGAAATTTCAATCAATTGTTGCTGTAACTGCTCTAAAGTAGCTTCATCTGTAACACTACTTAGGTCTGGAAAGAACTGTGCTTGCACTTGTTCGCCATGATTAAATAACAATTGCATACAAGCGATATAACCCACTAAGCTACTTGCTACTTGTTCTATTTCCCAACCTTCATCACCTAAAAAGCCAGTGTAAACCGGTAAGTTATCTTGATTGTTATCAACAAAATACGGATCGCCTAACTCAGTATCACGAGCAAAAACCTGCCACGAAGTTTGCCAACAACCTTTTTCTTCGCCAGATACCCGTTCAATCGTCTGCACTTGGCCTAATTCGCTCATACCAAAGCCAAGTTGGGCTTTATTTAACTCGTTTAACGTTGTTACCTGCTTAAAGCCTTGAGGACCAAAAAACACTTCATCATGAGCTAAAGTATTTAAAGTATTCATTAGTTTTTTATCTGTCATATTTACCTAGTTAATTTAATACGTTTTAAAATATACAATGCCTATCACAAGCACCAACACAACATATACCAAAAATTGAATTCCTGCTTGTCGGTGTTTAATGGCTAGGTCACATACTGTTTTGTTGGAAACTTGCTGTAATAACTTTGAGTTTTTAGGGGAAACAAATACAAAAGGAATTTTTATAAATTTAGGAGATCCTAATTGCTCCCAAATATCAGGTTCAAGCGTTTTTATCGACTGATAATATTTATACTCAATAACACCTGAACGCAACATAAGTATTGCCCAAATAGAAACGAGAACAATTAAAATTGACATAATTCCTCCAAAATATAAAACGCTCCTGTAATAAAAAAAACGCCTAATTAAGAGGCAAACATACTTCCATTGCCTCTATAAAATTTTTGCTCTATTTTATGCGAAATTGAAACTCGGTATAGAGAGCATCATAATCAGTAGTACTTAACCAAGATAATAATGTGTATATCGCATAATTTATGACGGTTCACTCTATACCAGAATAAATATAAGGCCTTAATGACAGAAAAATTCATGTGAAATTCTCGATGTCTGATGATTATTTTATACGCCCGAATAATGGGCAAATAATATAGTTGGTTAAAATAAGCGACGAATGAGTAAAAAACAACTATATTTTGTCTTTGTTTAACAGTTTGTTAGCTATCGTCTTCACCGATAAATTCAATTGAAAAATCTTTATCATTTTCTCCTGAAACAAAAACAGTAATACTTTTAGCTTTATTAAATTGGTAACTGAGCTTCTTAGGAAAGTCATGCTGTGGGTTCTCGAATATCGCCGTTTTAGCAGTACAACTTGTTAATTTAAAAGCAACAGGTAAATCATTACTAGCAACTTTAGCGATATAAAAAATCTCTCCAGACATTTCGACTAATCGCAAAGTTTCAGAACTTACAATTTTGTTCTTTTCAATCGAGTGTGTATAACCCGAACCTTCCAATGTTTTTGCGCTTATTTGTTTCCATGATTCATTGATTTTCAACTGGCTGTTTTCAGAATTCCAATTACCAACTAGCCACGTTAAAGATTCAATAGTACCGCAAGCTTTCGCATGCACCGTTGTTTGAAAAACTAAGCACAATGACACCAAAATTATTACTTTCAACATGAACTCAACTCCGTTGATTGATAAAGATAGCTAACGTCTACTTAAGCGGAAAATTATAGTTGGCTAAATTATTGAGATACGAAACACAACCTACTTACTTTAATCTTTATTTAACGACCTAATAATGGGCAAAAAATTGTTGGCTAAAACGTTGAGGAACTATAGCAGCCTGCTGTTCTCAGTCCTTGTTAGTTTGATTGTTAGCCGTACTTTTATATACAGCTTTAAGGTTATTTATTTCTTTTGAACAGTATTTAGAGGCTATTTTATATAATTCTTTAAACTCTTTTTGCTCGTTATCGTTTGTACCTAATTCAAGAGTAATATTTTCAATTACGCTAGTGATTAAAGATAACTCATCGTGTTCTGAATTTTTAATTTTATCGCTAGGAATATCCCTTAAACACTTAGAAACTCCCAAAAATAAATCAATTTCCTTTTTTACAGCAATATCGTTATTAGATTGTGCAAAAAAGGAAATGCTCGAAATGAGAAACAATATCAATATTTTCATGTAAAATCCTTGTACGGCTAACGCCCTAATAATGGGCAATTGATTGTTGGCTAAAACGTTGAGGAACGAAAAAACCAACTGTTTTTATCTTTATTTATTAGATTGTTAGGTTATTCAGGTTCCATAACTATATTGGCAAATCACATGACAAGACTATATTTGAATTTTCAAGTAATTTAACGTCATTAAAACCTAAGTTTTCAGCCGTTGTTATAGATGATATTGGTATTTCATACACATTAACTACACCAGTGTCGGCTCCACATAATGTGATAATCACATTGCCATCACTAGCTTCTGAAGAGCAATGAACGTTAATATTAGCATCAGTTAATTCTAATAGCATATCTTCTACAGCTATTCCGCTATCAGGGGCACATTGGACAGAACCTTGGTATTTAAACACAAGCACAGTGCCTTCTTTATCGTTGTTATCTTCGCATGCAGTAAAAAGGCATATGGAGCATAAAAGCAAACCTAATTTTTTCATAAAATATCCTTATATAATACTCAGTTCGAATGAAAACCTAACGCCTCGTTAGAGGCGAAAATTGTGGGCTAAAATTAGTGACGAAGAAGAAAAAGCCAGCTGTCTTTTGTCCATTTGAGTAACTTGTATGTTTAAAATTGATAACCTACTTGAAACATACCACCCGTAACAAATTCGTCATTTTCATTTCCTGCAACTATGGTAAAACCTAAATTTACACCCGAGTTGTTAATGCCGTTGAAAAAATAGTGGTAACCTAATCCTGCACCGTAAACGGCTTTACGATCAAAATCATCATATTCATCACCTACGATACCAACATATAAACTTATACCATGTTTTGGAGTTTGAAAGTCAAAGACATCTGTTCTCACCCAACCAGCACCAACCCCACAGGTTTCACCGTATAAGGAAGAGTAACTTACACAACCAGCAGAAATATATTTTAAATCAGTTTTAGATTGAAAACCGATGTTGACACCAACACCACTATAAAGGCTACCTGCGCCTATACCAAAAGTAAAATTGTCGTTTGCTAAAGTTTGAGATGATACAACTAGAGTAAAAGGTAATAGTAATAATTTTGTGATTACTTTCAAAAGTGATCCTTACTTTATTTAGATTTTTAAGCATAACGCCCTGTTAACAGGCGAAAAATATGTTGGCTAAAATAAGCGACGAAGGAGTAAAAGCCAACTGTTTTTTTTCCTTTTTTAACAGCTTGTTAGCTGTACGTTACACCCATATATCATTTTTGGCTGTAAGCTCTGTGCCAGAGTCACCTGTATGAACAACACCTTTAGGTTCAACGATCATGATTTTACATTCAGAAACAGCCGTAGGTTTATGCTCAACTCCCTTTGGAATTACAAACATCTCACCTGACTTTAATGTAACTATGCCATCTCGAAATTCAATGTTCAGACAACCTTCGATTACAATAAAAACTTCGTCTGTATCAGGATGATCGTGCCATACAAATTCACCTTCAACTTTTACCAGTTTAAACTGATAGTCGTTCATCTCAGCAATTACACGAGGAGACCAATGTTCGGTAAATTTAGTAAACTTATCTTTAAAGTTAATTGCATTATGTTTCATTAAAACTCGATTATATGTTGTACAGCTAACGCCTGGATAAGAGCCAAAAAATAGTTGGTTAAGATAAGCGACAAAAAAGCAAAAACCAACTGTTTTTTGTCCTGCTTTATCGACATGTTATATGCAATTATTTATTACAAGCACAAGCTTTTTTGCCATTTTTTTGATTCCACTCATGGTAATTACCACTTGAACAGGTTCGCTTTACATTAGGACAACTCGCAGCATTATGACTTATATTAGTACTCGTAGTTTTTTCAAAAACCGTCCCAAAGATGACATTAGCGATTTGATGGCTAACAGGTTGAGATGAACAGCCTGATATAAGGATAATAGTTAGTAGTGACAAATACTTCATGCGAACTCCATTTGCATATAACGCCCCATTAAGAGGTTTTTAATTGTTGGCTGAAATTATTGAGGTACGAAACACAGCTTACTTACTTTTACCTTTATTTAACAGCATATTATGTTTATTTTGTACCATTACATTCGTGAATTATCTTTTTATTTAAATACTCACCATTAACAACGTTAATGCAACTAACCTCCCAAGAGTTTTCTTTTTTTACTACCTCAACAACGCTGATTGCGTCATCTTTATTGCCACTTAAATGGAACTCAAACTCTTGAATATCACCATAACGTAATGCTCTAAACACACCAAACCACCAATCATACGTTATATTATATTTGCCCAAAGACTCATCAATTTCAACACGATTTTCAAGTGCCGTTTTGGCCACGCTATACGCTTGACTCGTGTTAAAAACCTTATAAGTCCAAATGGAAATTCCACATAGAAATACTACTAGCCACATTCTATTTTTATTCATTAGTAAGTCATCCGTTTTAAAATAAACTACCTAGGAGTAAAGATTAACTGTTTTTTCCCCCACTTTAACCGCTTGTTATAATCTAACTTACTCTACCCCCCTGAATTAAAGAAAAACCAGACACCAATAATTGAAATAGAAAATGCAGGGATCCTTGCTAAAAACCATGATGCTATTTGGGGGTAATCAATTTTATTAACTATTAAATTAGGGTAAACGCATAATGACAATAAAACGAGCCAAAATATTGGATAAAACCAAATAAATGAATCCCAAGCACCAAAGACAATTTGTTGAAATATGTAGGAAAAAGATTTTAATAACGTTAATGCTGCCAAACCTCTAGTTACAATATCAACAGTAAAAAGAATAACCTTGCTATGACTCATATGCTATCCATGGTTTATAACGCTTGGCATAACCGGGCCGCCGTTGATGCCACTTTGAAAACATGCAACTGGCGGCTCCGTGTTCATGCCTTTGTTTTGTTGATTTTTACACCACTGAGTACGTAAAATACCACTATCGCCACCATCTGAAGAGCAACACTCATCATGATCGGCCTAAATTCGTGAAGTTCGAAAACAAATAGGATTTCTTTCGCGAATAGATAAAGGGTCACGAAGATGCTTCCGAAGATCATGATTGGCCCCATGCGCGCCAGTTCATTGTATCGATTCACTCTCTCGTCGCTCTCCTTCAAAATCGATCTATAGGACCAAATTATTGCGCTGACAAAGAGGAAGTTGGTGATCGTAATCGAGACGACTTTGTGTAACTGATTTCCTCCTGAATTATCCCCAAACACATAAAGCGTGGTCACGTACGAGAGGTAGAGCCCAACCGCAATTATGACAGGTGCTATTGGTAGGATGCTAAACAAGCTGGGCTTTCCAACAAAAGAAGCTAGAGTGTCTGAAGACTCGTCTAGAGTTTGCTGAACAGGTAGTACACCGTGATAAAACAGAATTGTAAACGTAGAAACTTGGACAAGGAAAAACATACCGATTGATAATAGTAGCCCCGTCATGGAAAGGGTACCTTCGGCGTGGAACACTACGCAAAGCAAAAGTACTGGAAACCCCAGAATGGCGATTACGTAATTGATCAAAACATAGAGCCTGTGGATCCCCTGATGAGAACCAGCTTCTTTTGATTGAGTAACAACCTTGCTCTGAACAGCGTCGGCGATTTTACGGGGACAGAGAATCGATAGCAAAACGACCTGACATACTAGGACGAACGCAAGCAACGCAGTAATAATCATGTCGAACAAAACTCCTTTCCAACAGCTATCTACACTCGTGAAATACAACGTAGATGCCAGTACCATAACGCCTATTTAATGGGTAAATATTGCTGGGTTAAAATAGTTAACTCAGTGAAACAAACCAAGCAGTATTTGTCCCTGTTTAATTTATTGTTATGTGAGCCCTCTACTGCCAACAACTATACCCATTGGCAAAGATTGTCTTTTCAGCGGCATGAGCAGCAGCCCATCCTAGGGAAATTGGTGTCCGTGCGTCTGGTGCATCTTCGCGATTAGTCAGCACAATCACAGAAAGGTCGTCATCAATCGCTCGAATATATGCGGTACCTGCGTATCCACCATGAGTAAGAATGCGACGCTTATTAACAACTTGTACCTGCCACCCACGTGCATACCCCCATGTATCACACGATTTGCCGGTGTCGAATACACGCTGAATAGCCAATGTGCCCTTCAGGGCATCAGGATTGATGACTTTCGGTTCTGTAAGTTCAGCTTCCCAGAGCATCATGTCATGTAATGAAGACATGATCCCAAAATGCGATGCCAAGGCAAACTGCCAAACTCGTCGATTGCGTTGAAGCCTGCCTTCTTTCCATGCGTAACCCTGTGAAAGAAATGGCACTATCTTCCTCTGATCAAGTAGATGTGTTTGTTTCATACCTAATGGTGTAAAAAATGTCGACTGCATATACTCTGCGTAGGTTTGTTTGGTCACTGTTTCAATAATACTTCCTAATAAGAAGTACCCTAGATCTGAGTAATTCCAATCAGTTCCTGGTTCTGCGAGCATTGGCGTTTTTTTAGCCGAAGCCATCATGGCCTCACGTGTGTAATCAAGTAGTAATACATCATCAACAGTCTGCTCAAAGCGATGCGCTAGTCCACCTTTATGGGAGAGAAGTTGATCAATAGTAATGTTACCCCAAGCTACAGGTGCTTCTTCAATATAATCGACTAGCTTTGCTTCAAGGCTCAATCTACCTTCTTTAACAAGTGTCATGACTGCAAGCGCGGTCATCTGTTTGGTTAAAGAAGCGAGTTCAAATACCGTTTTCGTGGTAACTGAAACATTGTTACTTATATCGGCAAGTCCATATGTGCCAATATGAACAGGTTTTCCCTTGCGCATAACGGCCAATGCGACTCCTGGAAAATGTCCATCTTGCTTAAGTTCTTCAATTCTTGCGTCGAGTTTCTTAATGCGCGAAGCAGTCTGAGACTCTCCCCCAAAGACTAAGGAACTTCCCAATGTAAGTACCAATATTAACAATCTTAAAGTGCCTTTTAACCGCATGTTAACTCCTTTAGTACACATAACGCCCTGTTAACAGCCAATAAAATAGCTGGTTAAAATAAGCGACGAAAGAGCAAAAACCAACTATTTTTGTCCTGCTTGAGTGGCTTATAGTATGTGGCAAAAAAAGGATGCATCATGTATTTATTATTTTAGGTCTAAGTAAGAAGCCAATAATACTACCAAAGAGATTCTTGTACATTGCTTCTATCTCTTCTTTAGTGATACTGCCGCCAAATATAAGCATCTCAAGTTTTTCTCCTGGTTCTTTCACAAAATAACCTGATGAACTGAATCCGTTTTTTTCATAAAAAGCTTTACGCTTGCACCTTTGTGCGAAGTTTATTTTTTGCTTATCAAGTTTTTCAATGTTCAGTACAATTCTTTTTCCGGAGTGCATAACTTTCATTGAATCCAATACTTTACTGCCATATCCACCTGAGCGAAAAGATTCCGAAATAGCTAAAAAGTGTACCAATACAATGTCTTTAAACTCAGTGGTATAAATGAGACCTATCCAAATATCATCTGTATAAAGAACGTTAAATCCTACCTTACCTTTTCTCAGTTTAAATTTAAGGATCCACGTCGGAATACGTTGAGCGGTGGTAAACGCTTTCTTATACAGATCGATAACCTTCGAGTAGTTATCGTCATTTTGATTTAGTGGTCGAAGATTAATGCTCAAATGTAGTACTCATAACGCCCATTAAAGGGGCTGATTATTGTTTGCTAAAATGTGTCACGAAGTGATCTTACACCACTTTCGTAGACACATTTCAAAGTCCTAATTTCTCATATTTTTCAGGCGTTGTATAACCTAAACTTGAATGTAATCGTTCTTGATTGTAAAACGCGATGTATTTCTGACTA
>NZ_JACGWA010000024.1 GCF_014077505.1 Colwellia sp. BRX10-3
AATAGCATGAAGTTTAAACGCTAATGAATATTGGTTGTAATGTCGCTTTCTTGTATGTCCCATGATTAACCTCTTTGGTAACAATTAAATAAATAACTGTCTACCAAAGTGGTACAAGATCACAGCGGAACTGAGTAAACTGTTTTTAGTCCTGCTTTATGCCTTGTTATAAGTACCTTAGCTATTTTTACCATGTCCATAACTCAGGACTCGAGTAATGACCCACTTGTTGTCTATATTACGCCAAACCATAACAAAATTTGCCTTACCTTCGCACTCTTGTGTTTTGTTTTGACAAAAAATATGGACACCTTCTGTAATAGCCCCGAAATTCTTAACTGGATAAGCTTTAAATGATGTTGAGATAAGCTTACGAGTAAAGTTTCCACAAGCAAATTTTTTGGTATTTGAAATCATTGTCTTACGATCCCAAGTAACGCCACCATTATCATGATAAAACTCTACATCATTAGAAAAATAGCTCGCATGCTTATCTAACTCATCTTGATTTTGGCAGTTATTAAAAGCTTGAAAGACTTGAGTATCAAGTGACATCATTCTATCAACTAGAGGCACTTCACTAGCAAATAAAGGTGCAGAAAAGAAAGTCACTAAAAGGACATATAATTTATTCATAAAACTCCAAACCTGTCATGTAAGTATAACGCCTCAATAAGGGGCTTTAATTGTTGGCTAAAATAAGCGGCGAAGGAGCAAATAGCCAACGGTTATTTATCCTGTTTGAATGGTTTGTAGGCTACTTACTACTCAACCATATCAACCTCATATAACGTACTGAGACCTTCATACTTATGACATTTAACATCTACTCTATTTGAGGATGTATTAATAGATTTTTGGCAAGTTACATGTTGAGACTTTAACCCGTACTTTTTAACATATTCATTGACTATTTCATCTATATTTTGTTTTTGTTGAACGGTGGCATATGAATAAAAAGATTTATACTCTTCATTCCATTCTTTAACATTTGCCTCTTTGGCTACACCTAACCACCCCATTCCAAGTAAAATTGACTGCTCGACATATTGACCTTTTAAAAACATATAAGCTAATACATATTGCGAGCCTTTATATCCCCAAGCGGCGGGCTCCTTAAGTAAATAAAATGCTTTTTTATAATTTCCTTTTTTGTATTGAGTTATCCCTGTAACTTCTTTTACTTCAAGTGAATTTGTTGATTTTCTTATTGAACCTGTCGATTTACACGACAAAAGAAAAGAAGAAATTATAGTTATTATGATTACTTGCTTGATTTGCATAACAATCCTTTATAAATGCTCAGAAAATTAGTAGTAGCCTAACGCCAAATAATGGGCAAATATCAGTTGGTTAAAATAAGCGACGCAGGAGCAAAAACCAACTGTTATTTGTCCTGATTAATTTGCTTGTTAGGTATTTGATACCAACACTACTTTAATACTTTTACATTCTATTTGAATCATACAGCTTATTAATAACGTCTATAGAAATATTGTTATTACTATGATGACCTACAATACGCTCAATTTTAAGTTGTTTGCTTCGAATAAAATCAATAAACGTTTTAGTATAACTAGGCAGTATTTTAGGTATCGTGTTATCGAAAGGAACTTCAAGAAAGTCTGATTGATAGAGAATGCCATTGCTTTCAAAGTAAGCAAAACTTTGCCGCTTGGCACGAGAGTTTTCTAGTACATAAAAACGCACGCCATCAATCAATTCATCATCAGCAATTGTTTGGAATTTAAAGAACTCTAGATCCTCTTTAAATTGTGGATAGGCTTTAATAGCTTCAATACTGTATGCATCTGCGCGTATCACCGCACCTAACTTTGCATAAGTTGTAAGGCCAGCAATATGATCGCTATAAGGATGAGTAACATATACCGAAGTAATTTTCTTTTGCGGAAATTGTTCAAAGATTAGTTCAATAGTTTGTTCAGATCGTTTTCTATTAATAGGTGCACCAAAAACCATAACTTCATTGCCATTTACTTTAAATAGCGTGTTGCGATTGGCTGAAGCGTTAGCTATTAGATATAAATCTGGCGCAATTTCTGTTGATAAAAGTTTTATATGACCATCAGAAATAATGGGACCATATCCATCAAGCAGTTTAAGTTTAGTTGGTTCAATTTTATCAATAATTGTGAAGGAATCTGTTTGTGTGATAAAGCTTGGTATTGTGTCACCATTATAATATTTTACTAATGAGTGAGCGAAGGTTAAGCCATTAGATGTTTTATAGTCATCATAAATATAAATACGGCGTCGCGATTTATTGTTAATCGACAACAAGCGCAACGGACTATTGCTGAAAACATATTCCATGATTTTATCATCAGGAGTTTTATGTGTCAGGGTAGTTTCTTTTGATAATTTACTCTGTCGAATATTGATATTTGTTCCGACATCAGTTTCTTCAAAGAGTGGTCTAACCGCGAAAAAATCGACATTCATTAATGTAAGATTTTTGTAGCGCTCAAAGCTATTCATATTTTGTTTACTAACGCGTTTACCTAAAAAAATGCCATTTTTTTCATAACGTAAGCTTTCGTTATCATTTTGAAAATGTACCTCATCGACTAGAAGACCACCTGTAAAATGATGTACTACATTTTGAGCATAATGCTTTTTTCGAAGATCAATATCGGTTATTTTGAACGCCTGATATCGACTTGGTGCCTTATAATCCCATGACTGGTAAGCGTCACTTTGCCCCAAGTAACGGTAGGCTAACGAAAATGTAGTTATTGAAGATGTTTTATAATAATGCGATTTCAGCTTATCAATGAAATCCTCAGACTCTCCTGCGCTAGCAATAGTTATCGTAGTTGTGTATAGAGCCATGTAAACACATACCGAAGTTAAGATACGCCGTACAAAATTATTCTTCAAAATTAATTCCCTTTAAATAATTGAAAATATACCAACTGAATACTGAACTCAGAAATACCTAACGCCCAAATAACAGGCTAAGTAATGGTTGGCTAAAATTGTGTAGCGAAACGTAGCCAACTGTTACGTGTCCTTGTTGATTTTCTTGTTATGTGCGCATTCATTGATTGCTGAAAAACCCAAATCAATATTAGCTACAATATAACCATACTCTTTTTTAGATATTTGCTTAGAGATAAACTGCTGCTTGGCTAACTCATGAGTCCAAATTTTGCCACAAGGTGGTAATGGAATAGAAGTATCTATTTTTAACAGATATTCCTCTTGAATTGCACCACCTTTTTTAACAATACTTTTAGCGCATAAACTCAAAGCATACTCAACAGCATATTTATCAACACTTGGCATACCAATAAACTCGACATCACAACCAAGTTTTTTGCTACCTTCAGAATCAACATAGTAAAGTTGCCCTGATTTAGTGCAAGCAGAGCACATTAATAAAAGAATGTATAAATATATATGCCTAATATTCAATAGAACTCCTTGTGCACATAACGCTTGCACAGCTTGTTATGTGTATTATTTACAACAATACCATCCATTTTTACTACTGCCATGATACGTATCTGCAAATAGTTTAAAACCAGTATTGCAATTGGAACACTTAAAATAATTAAGAACAATGTCAGACCATGGAGCTTTATTTGGTACTAAATGAAATTCTTCTTGGAACCCATCATCGTTTGGTGGAAGAGCAATTAAATTTCCATTTGCCACCTCTGCTTTGATGCGCTTAACAAGGGTAGAAAATTCACTTGGATTTTTCACCAGCTTCTTCCTATGAGATCGGCATTGTTCACAATTATTCTTCCGTAGAAATTTAAACACTGAACTCTCTCAATACACATAACGCCCTGTTAACAGGCAATAATATAGTTGGTTAAAATTGGTGACGAAGGAGCAAAACCAACTGTATTTTATCCTTGCTTAACAACTTGTTAGCTACCAATACACACCCAACTTGACTGTCTTTACTTCGCCTAGGCTACAACAGGCTAAGAAATAGACATTTATTGCTCTTTTTACAAACAAAGGCACATAACGTGCCTTTTAAAATGAGGCTACTCAATTACTTTATCGTCAATAAGAACTTAATTAGATCCATATAGTCTTGATTAGTTTTAATTTTATCTGTGGGCTTTGCTAGATACTTACCATTAATAACTAGTTTGGGTACACCTGACAATTTATTATGTATCATTTCCTCAAGATTTTGTTTGATTTTAGCGGTGACATTATCTGAATTCATTGCTTTATTGAAAGCCTTGATGTCAATGTTTTTACGTTTCAAAAAGTTTACTATCTCATTAGTGTCAAGGAGTTTTCCTTGTTTAGTCATTTGTGTGTACAACTTAAATAGATCATCATACATGGCCATATTGTCTGTTTCGCTCAGAGCATAATATACTCTAGCATCCATAACCCACCTTTCTTTTAAAGGTGCAGGTTTTTTAATTAATTTTACTTTATTCTCAACCGAGAAGTTATTGATATGTGGCTCTAAATTTTGGCAGTGGCTACACCCAAACCAGAAATATTCGACAATAAAAGGTTCAATTATAGTTTCGTTTAGTGAAATATTTTCTACTATTTCATAATCAACACCCTCCACATATTTAACAGATGAAGATATCTCTAGGCTATTTGAATCAATACTAGATTGGTGTTCAACTGCATTAGATTGAGTGTTATTTTCGCTACAGGATACCAATGTTCCTAAAGCTAAAATCAATAATAGGTATTTGTACATTAATTCATTTTCCTTCTATTTGGTTGCTAACGCCACGTTAAGCGGCAAAAAATTGTTTGCTAAAATGTGAAGCGAAGCGGAACCGAGCAAACTGTTTTTAGTCCTGCTTTATTGCCTTGTTAGCTATACTTTTTTACGCCACCCATTGAGACAACTTAATAATATTTGGACTATAAATGGTGGAATGCATATTAAACTAACCCACATATATTGGTTAATAAAGCTATTAATTGATAACGTGCCCTCAGCTATAAAGACAGAGATAGGGACACATACTAATATAGAAATGCATATGCTAGTAAAAGCCCATTTAATGTTTGAGAGAAGTGGAGCTTTGGTGAATGCTATTGGAAGTAATACAATGAATGAAATGAACCATCCGGCACCAAACGGTAATGGGAAATATTTAGTCCAAAATGAATTAGGGACTATTTTAGAAAATAAGAATTGATCTGGAAAAGCTATTATTACTCCCCCAAGAATAACTCCGCATATTAATGCAACTAACCGACTTCCGTGCACTGAACTTTCCATGTATAGCGCCCCAATAAGAGGCTAAAATGGTTGACTAAAATAGTGAGGCACGAACGGCAGCCAACTTTTTTTAGTCCTGCTTGATTGCCTTGTTAGGCTTTTTTACGTACAAGCTTGTTTAAAACAAAGAACGTTATTACTAAATATAAAATGGTAATAATATGCTTAAGAACTACTTTAAATGGGGCATCAGCTTGATATGCCAAAATACCATCAGTAACGGGCATGACAATACCAAATAAAGCGCCCCACATTAAGATTGAATAATGACGAATATATAAGAGATAACTAAAAATTAACGCTATAAAAATAGTGCGAGAACCGTAAATATTAACCCAATCTGCATCCATATTAGAAAACAACTCAGTTCCTCTTATACTTGAGAAAGCTGATGGGTCAACATACGCAAAGATTCCATAAAAGCCCTGTAAAATAGTCATAAGTAGCACAAGAGTAATACCGACAATTTCTAACTTTGATTTTTTGATATTCATACTATCCATGTACACCTGAATTATTGACTACAATGTGAACGAAGTGAAACAGCCAACTGTTTTTTGTCCGTTTGAACGCCTTGTTAGGCTTGTTAGGCTTGTTAGGCTTGTTTACGACGAACCAAACAATTTTTTAGCCTTACTTAACAACTGACTAGAAATTAAATCACCTTTATTTATTCGGTAGATATTCATTTGAGTTATTTCTTTTATAGTGTTTGAATCAACTAAATAGGTTTGCCCATTATATGAAATTTTATCTTCATTAAAGTAAACAACTAGCCATTTTTTTGAAGCAGGCAACATTAATAAAAGTTGTTCTGCCGTCTCTGTATTGAATTTGCTATTTTTCAATTGGTGGCTTGTAAGAATAGCGGTATCAATAAAGTTCCTTAATTCAATAAACCCATGATGTTTTGCATAGACAATTGCACCATCTTGATTTTTGTTAAGCCAGTAAATTGAATGGATATCCTTACTGGTGCCTGAGTCATAAGCTTCATCTGCGAAAGCGTTTAACGTACAAAATGTGAAACAGATAAATAGTAGTTTGATCATTTTAAATCCTTTAATGATGATGAATGCTAAATATTCTAATAAGCCTAACGCCCCAATAAGAGGCTTTTAATAGTTGGTTAAAATGTGTAGCGAAGCGGAACCTAGCCAACTGTTAAAAGTCCTGCTTGAATGTCTTGTTAGAGAGCATTTTTAACCGACATCGCCAGTTTTTTAATGCCATGAGATGGAGTCCACCGTTTAAATTCTACAAAGCCATGTTTCTTATATAAATTAATTGCTGGTTCATTAACAACCGCTGTTTCTACAGTTGCTTCTGAAAACTCAAATGCGCCGAGTATAAAGCTTATCAATTTTCCTGCGATGCCTTTCCTAAAATACTTTGGATCAACTGTTAAACTATCAATTTCTAAGAGCTTACCATTTATAGAAATCTCTATAATTGCAGCGAGGCATTTATTTTCACTAAAACCATAGAATAGTGACTTTGAACTTTCTATATTTTTAGCGCTTCGCGATAGTGGCGGAAAATCAAGAACATCAATAAGTTGAGCTTCAACTTTATAAGAGCTTTGAAATATTGCAAAAATTTGGCCAGCAACTTCTACATTCGAATTATCAAGTTTGTTTATCATACGATGCCTAGACTCAAAATTTGCATTGCTCTCTAACGCCTACTTAAGCGGAAAAATATAGTTGGCTATAATGTGAAGCCGAGCGGAACCGAGCCAACTGTTCACAGTCCCGCTTAATCTTCTTGTTATGTATCTTTTACACCACTTTTGATTTTATATATTTTGAATAAGTCGTAAAAAACAAACGAAATAAGCATTGTTATTATGCCCCAAAAAACTTCAGGAGATTCAGTTATGGATAATACTTTGCCTTTGGCACCGATTTGTCCGTTAACCAATGAATAAATTAAAAAAGCAGCTACAAAAAAAATGCTAATAATTCGGCTTGATATAGTCTTTGGTTTTTTCACTATTTCAGGAGTTTTAGCTGCAGGATTGGGCTTTGGAGATACAGACTCTTTAAGTTTTATTTGTTCAAGCAACAATTGATATCTATCAGGATATGCATCTTGATCAATATGTTCTTCAACATCATATAATTCATCTAGAGAATATGTACTGTAATCCTTATGCAAACTCAAATCCTTTTAGATACATAACGCCCTAATAATGGGCAAAAAATTGTTTGCTAAAATGTTGAGGTACGAAAACAGCAAACTGTTTTTTGTCCCTGTTTAAATACTTGTTATGTTTTAGTACACCCAACCATCCATACAATTGGTTGGCATACCTAGCTCATCTATTTCAGCGTAAATATCATCGATGTAATCCGGATCTTTATAATCCTTCTTGGCTATGTCTAACCAATACAGAGCCTTTATAGTATCTTTATTACACGCATAATAAGTGCCTAGCCATATTTCACCGTACTTATAACCTTGCTTCGCAGATTGTTCAAATGCATTAAAAGCATCGCGTGTAGAGCTATTTTGAAGCAACTTACCTATATAATAATATGCTTGAGGTTCTTTAAATTTCTCTATAGAAAACCTCCATAGTTCTAGAGATTTTTCTATATTTGTTGTTATTGACTGTGAAAGCCCAAACATTGAATAACTGTATGAACCATGCACTAAAGCAGATGCCAAATCGAATAGTTCTTTATAAGGTAAATTTTTATATTCTTTTATTTTTTGATTAAATGCTTTTTCAATTTGATTGTCGGTTCTAACAACTTCAGGCAAACCAAACAGTGTTTTATTTTGTCTTAAAAATACCAGATGATTTTCTTCATTGTAGTTTGTGACAAATTTAAACCAATGCTCAAGTGCTGTGGTGTTACAACCTCCATTTTGTTGAATTAACTCTTCTACCAATTGGTTAGCTAAAGTGTCTGTTTCTTTTTCATGACCCATGAATTGAACAAACTCTTCAAACGTATAACCAGTATTTTTTCTTAAATAATAATCCGCTTCAAAAAGAAACTCAGAAGAGTTTTCAAATTTTGTTTTACATCGCTTATTCAATTTAGAAAATGCAACGTTGCCCAGCTCAACATCACCTATCACTTCAGCATATTTTACAGCCAACTTTTCGAATTGATTTAACTCTTTTCCTGTTACTTCAGAGTGAAAGAAAAAAGATAAAATTATAAAAAATAAAATTCGATTCATTAACCAATCCTTGAGAAAAACATAACGCCTTACTAATGGGCGCATAAATGCTTGGCTAAAATTAGCGACGAAGGAGCACAAGCTAAGCGTTTTGCGTCCTTTTGAGTAACTTGTTATGTACGTGCTGAAGTTAACGTTTCTACAGCTAATTTTCCTAGAGCATCCGCTGCTAACGGGCTTGCTCCTGTAATTAATAAACGGTCACGACAAACAGTATTGTCTGCTTTACTATTCGCCAACACAACTCCAAGCCCTTTTAGCTTCTCACTCAATCCCCAAGGCATCTTACCCGGTAAGTAACCAATCATAGGTGTTTGTGCGTCGACTGAATCTGGAAAAACAGCCATTTTATAACCCTGATATAAGAACTCAGAATCACTCGTGCAAGTTGATAAGAAAGCAGCTGGACCATGGCAGATGGAAATTGTGAATACATCGTTGTCATGCGCCCAATTTAGAACAGAAGCAACAGATTGATCTTCAGGCAGACCTAACATTGCACCATGACCGCCAGGAACAAATACTGCTGCATATTCTTCAGCATTCAGTCCATTAGTAACGAGAGCATTTAGACTAGTCGGGTTTTCAAACTGCTTTTTATATTCAGTATATAAAGAGTTTACATGTTCATCTTCCTGGGGAAACGCCCACATTTCTATAATTGCAGGCTTACCACTAGGCGTCGCTATCTCAAACTCATAGCCTGCATTTCTAAGATGCAACATGGGCACCAGAGTTTCAACAGGGTGATTACCTGTTGAAAACAGCTTTCCATTTCTCATTTCCATATTCTTTTGTTCGGTCGCCAAGACTAAGACTTTTCGCCTTGAGCCACTTACCGGACTATATGCAACTTCTTTGTAATCTGTCTTATCAGAAGTCGCTAGTTTCAAAGCAATCTTTGACGGAGAGTATGAACCATCCGATTCGAGCTTCGGAGCTAACCCCAACAGTTTTCTTAACATAAATCTTTTCCTTTCAATATGTTGATAGCTAGTTATTAGCTCAAAGTACATAACGCCCATTTAAGGGGCAAAAAATGTTAGCTAAAATTGTGAGCGGAGTGAAACAGCCAACTGTTTTTTGTCCGTTTGAACGCCTTGTTAGGGCTATATTACTGCTTCTTTGAAGGTTGAGTTTTCTTTAAAAAGTAAACCACAAGTTATTACATATATAGGAATAAGTGAAGCAAATGTATAAAGGTACGAAAATTCACTTCCTCCAAGAGCCATTAAGCATCCTATAATAGGCATACTAAAACCTATAAAATAATACCCTGTACTTTTATATAGCCAACCATAAGGAATAAAGTGAGAACCAAATAGTACTGAAAAAACAAAAGGAAACCAATTAGGATTAAGTTGTAATACCATTATTAGCACAGGCCAATAAAGGAATTGAGCTAACGCTAGAATAGCCCCTAAGTCTGTTAAAGGTGGCAATTTAGCAAATGGATTAACATCGAATATCTTTGAGATGAAAAATGCTATTGGAAAAGTACTGCCCGTTACAACTATTCCCCAAATTAAAGCCTGCCTCTGCGGCAAAAAATTTACAAATAAAGTAAGGAGGGTAATTACGAGCAAACCTGCCAGCGGAAATCCAATTCCCTTTTTAGTAAAACGTATTAATTCATCTCTATTATCCATAATTTCTCCTAAAGTCGGCCTATAGCCCTAACGCCCTATTAACAGGCAATAAAATAGTTGGTTAAAATTAGCGACGAAGGAGCAAAAACCAACTGTTTTTTGTCCTTGTTTAACAGCTTGTTAGGTTTCTTTACCACTACTGTTTAAATCTGATTTATTAGAAACAACTGCCGTAACAAAAACAGAAACCAATAAAATACCGCCCAAAATTAAAGATGGAGTTAAACCGATTCCCGTACTTTTTGACATATAACCAACCAGTGCAGCTATTACTAGCTGAATACAGTTTGCAGTTGCAATCCATAGCGGAATTGGCGATTTAAATATTCGTTTACGACTAATGAAGGCTAAAACAATACTAGCAATAGTGCCAATACAAATGGAAAGGATCAATAACATAAAAAGTAGAGGTATTATTCCATCCATTGATGCAGACTCCTTGTAAACCTAACGCCCATTTAAGGGGCAAAATAGAGTTGGCTAAAATAGATGAACGTAGTGAACAAAACAGCCAACTTTATTTTGTCCTGCTTTAAATTCTTGTTATACGTACTATTTACCGCTGTGTTTTTTAAGTGATTCGTCAAGTGCCTTTTGTTTCTTTGCTTGTTCACTTTTACATCTGTTTTTTTCATACTCATATGGATGATTACAATTTTCGTCTGCACCCAACCCTATTAGTAAGCTTTCTTCTCTTTCCTTACACTTCATCTCCTGAGCTGGTTCCATATTTACACATGAAGCTGCTTTTCTACTAACACCAGCTTCTCCATAATCTTCAGTGCTATAAGAACTACAACCATTGGCTAGAATACTAATCAATGCAGATATTATTAACTTAAACTGTAAATTCATGCGCAAACCTCCCTTGTACGTATAACGCCTCATTAAGAGGCTAAAAATTGATGGCTAAAATAAGCGAGGCACGAGCAATAGCCAGCTGTTTTTAGTCCTTTGGAATGCCTTGTTAGCAGGATTACCGCAACTTACATATCAAGGTTTTTACTCATAAATTGCACCCTTTCTTAAATCTTCACAGGGAACTCCTAAAAATCTTGATAAAATATCGGCATCCGATTTGATTTCATATCTATCACCATGGTTCATTATTATTATCCGTTGATTATCAAGGGTGCAAAAACTCAATTCAAAACTTGTATACGTTTTCCCTGATGAATAAATTTCTTTACTTATCAGGTGCAGTATTGCAATTTCAGATAACTTGATTGCCAATTTAGTATTAAGTACTTTTCCAGCATAATAGACACCTAATTTTTTATCAAAATGGTGTGTTTTTCGGATACGATAAAAAATAAAACGCACAATTCCACTAAAACTAATACAGATAATACTAAGGGTAATAATTACATTAGTTGCATCAGAGCTTTCTTCACTCAGAACAATACTTGTGATAAAGAATAATGCTCCCCATATCAATATTTGAAAAAAAAATTCGAACAAGTAGCTTTTTAACGATGGTAGTACTGCTGCAACATTACTTTTCATCACAAGCTTGGCATCTTTATAGCTAGTCCCACCTAAGGAAACAGGAATTATTTCATCGCCAGTTTTAAACATTCGTTCTAAAGCTCCCTTCGTAACTGATTAAGTAATATTGATTGCATAATAGTAAGGCATGCTCAGGATTAGATCCTGCTAACGCCGTTTTAAGCGGCAAATTGCAGTTGGCTAAAATGTGTGAGGTACGAACAACAGCCAACTGTAATTTGTCCGACTTGAAAACCCTTGTTAGGCGATACCTGACCTAGCACAAACTTTCAATTTTACTTATAAATTCAGGAAACTCAGACGCTGCTCTCTTTATTACATTAGAAGCAGAGCTTTCATGTGAATTTGCATATTTAACAGCAAAGTCCAAAAATAATTGATTTTCAGTTCCTGACTCATCTGGATAAACCGTTGCTTCATATGGCCCTACACCTCTCGCAAAAAGCCAAAGATAATCATAAAAAGTTTGAGCAATTATGCCTAACTCCCCTTCAGAACCAAAAAACACAATTGGCTGTTGGAGTAAGTCGCAATTATCTTTTACACACCAAAATGCAGCATACCCACCACTTCCATCTTGACCAAAAATTAGAAAATCATTCCCATCAACTTCATTATTTCCCGTCCAAGCTTTTATCCATTCTGTGGTTTCGCTTTTAGAGTAAAAAGAATCAAATGGTTCGAAATCAATTCCTTCCCCATCGTTATAGTCTATTTCAATAGAATGCAGTTGCTTTAATAACTCAGGAAATTCCCTATCCATTTTAATTCTCCAATATATGAGGGGGGATGTACGCCTAACGCCGCATTAAGCGGAAAATTATAGTTGGCTAAAATGTTTGAGGAACGAAAAACAGCCAACTGTAAATTTTCCGTTTGAATGCCTTGTTAGTACTCGTTGCGCCACAAATCGTCTTTTTTTGATAGTAACTCGGAATACATTTTATAACACCCAAAAGGCATAAAAATAAACATTGCGATTGTTAACAGTGCCATAAATTTAGAACCGATTTGTGCAGTATATATTTTAAAGAGGCCATCATCTGACTGCCCCAATATAGCTTCCTGTTTATCCAGTAAATACAAAACAGAATAGCTAGACTTTTCCTTGAGTTTAAAAGGAAACTTTTCAATGAAAATATGACCGTCTATTTCCAAATTGTAATAGTATGAATTACCGCCTTTGGCTGAACCGCTTACATGATCAAAGCTAATCACTTTGGCTTGTTTTTCAACGCCATTTTTCCAGAAGTCATAAGTAGTGGTGCCTAGAGAATATCCAGCCCAAAAAAGAGCCAAGACCCCAAAACTTAAAAATGCGATGACACAATAGCTAGATAATTTCTTCATAGAGTACTAACGCCTACTTAAGCGGAAAAATATAGTTGGCTAAAATAAGTGAACGGAGTGAAAACAGCCAACTGTATTTTTTCCGTTTGAAGTTCTTGTTATGTGAATATTGCGCCAATATAGTTTAACACCTGATTACAATAAGTTAACAAAGGTGCTAAGTATTCTCTGGCCGCATCAATTTTATCCACAGCCGTTAAGAATGTACCAATGACCAGTAAGAATGTTAAGAAAGCCATCCACCGTTGCAAGCTAACTTGTCGCCGCTGAATTATTCTATTATTCTCAGCATTCGCTAATTTCTCTTTTGTTAAAGTGAAATAATGAATCCCATTTCCTTTCATTTTATATAATGGATCATGTTCTTGGTTTGCAGAAATCTTCTGGATTTCTTTATCTTCTACACATGAATCCAAAATCCAATCCAGTGATTGTGAAACTTTCTGGTAAATTTCAAACTTACCTACGTAGTGGTTCCCAAAAATGAGCTTGGAAAGCTCACTTTTTTTGAAAGTGCCTTTACGTAAAAAGTCATCACTATTCATTAGAGCTTCATAAATTTCAAACTTGGATCTAAGAGGACTTCTTATTTTTCTATAAACACGATGCTTATTTATAAAGTTTTCTAATTTATTAAAAAGGATCTCTAAGTATATCAGTTTAACTTTTCTTAATAGATACAACCTAGTTAAAGTAAATAATGAGCATTTTTGCTCTCTTACATTCCAGTACCCAAAATAAAAATTTACATCTATTCGTGAGTATTTTAAAAAATCAGCTGACAAGATTGTCGGTTGCCACTCAACATCTTCACGACTTTTTTTCACTCCAGCTAAAATCCCCCCCCATCTTTTCCCATTTTTCGTGGGCATAAATTCAAATTTTATTTTTAATGCTCCACGATTGTTTTCAGGGATTTGAGAAATATCTTCATTAGTTGCTTTGGGTATATAAATATGAACTTCATAAAAGTCATTTTTTTTAGCTTCATCTGAGCTCAATGAAAATTGACTTGGACAAATATGTTTTGAGAAGTAACAAATTAAATGGAATCTAATTTTGTTAATGAATAATGAAAACATTTGACTCCATAACTAGACTTTGGCAATTCACATAACGCTTTGCTAAGCGGAAAATAATAGTTGGATATAATCGCGAAGCGATGGCCAACTGTTATTTTTCCGTTTAAGCACCTTGTTAGGCTTATATTTGGCAATCCGAGATTGCTTTAAAATATGGATCAGCGCCTACACTCATTGCCATAAATTTATATGCTTTGGTTACTGTGGCATCACCATTAGATTTAATATCTGCAAGATAATGTAAATTTCCAGACAAACTAGCTGTTAATGAAAAACCGCCAGATATTTCTCTTTGATTAACAACTCCAAATGTTTCCCATTTATCAGCAATACAAATTGCAATTTCTTTAGAGCTTTTTACACTTGAATGAATAACATCTGGTGAGTTACTTCGCATGCTGTTCGGATTTGTAGAACATCCTGCAAGTAATAGTACCGTTAAAGTTGATAATACCTTTTTCATAATCGATCCTTGATAGTTTGATTTATAAGCCTAACGCCTACTTAAGCGGAAAAATATAGTTGGCTAAAATGTTGAACGGAGTGAAAACAGCCAACTGTATTTTTTCCGTTTGAAGTTCTTGTTAGCTGTTTAACTAACCACCACATTAAAACTATTGTTGTAGACAACATAATTTGGATACTTCGATAACTAGTTATTATCTTGCTCTTTGTTACTAAACCCTATTTTCAAAGCCCATATGCCACCGATAAAATCTAAAAACACGCATACAGTGAATTCAATGAAAGCTGTTTCTCTATCCACCATACGTCCACTAGCTGTTGCGTGGTTAGCTAAGCCTTGCGCCTTACCAGTGGATAAACTTAAAATCACACCATACAGTAAGTAGATTCCAAAAAAAGCAGCGAGAATTCTCTTCATTGTCTAAATCCCTCTAAAATATAATCAGAAATGTTCAGCATTTTCAGCTACCTCATATGTAACTTTAAACTGCTAACGCCCCGCTAAGGGGAGATTTATTGTTGGCTAAAATGTTGAACGGAGTGATCTTACACCACTTTCGTAGACACATTTCAAAGTCCTAATTTCTCATATTTTTCAGGCGTTGTATAACCTAAACTTGAATGTAATCGTTCTTGATTGTAAAACGCGATGTATTTCTGACTA
>NZ_JACGWA010000041.1 GCF_014077505.1 Colwellia sp. BRX10-3
GTTAGCCGTAGGCGTATAGATAAATGATGACCCGCTAACGGTTAAAACCCCTTTAGTCGCCGTTGGTATTGCGCTGGTATCAAGCGTTAAGGTATCCCCATCAATATCATTATCATTGGCTAACAGGCTGGCAAAAGTGATGGTTAATGGCTCATCTTCATTTAACGATAAAGTGTCCGTGCCGGTTGTCGGTAAATCGTTAACCGCACTAACGGTTAAGGTTACATTGCCTTGTGCAATACCACCGTTACCATCACTGACTTGATAGGTAAAACTGTCAGTGCCGTTAAAGTTAAGGGTAGGAATATAGTTAAACGAGCCATCACTATTAAGCGTTAAGCTGCCATTGCTCACATTTGAGATTGGTGCAGTATTAACGGTTAATGTGTCTCCATCAGCATCACTATC
>NZ_JACGWA010000042.1 GCF_014077505.1 Colwellia sp. BRX10-3
TAAGTACTTTTTTCTTAGACCAGCACCATACTCCTTATCCATCACATCAACCATTTTATTGAGCACAACATTCTTCATTTGCTCTGTTTCAAGTTGACGTTCAAGCCGTTTGATTTGTTGGGCTGGAGTTTCTTTTGATTTAGGCATGTTTGGCATACATATGGGTTGCGACCAATCAAGTTTACCATGCTTTCGGAGCCAGACGAGTACAGTACTTCGTCCTTGGATCCCGTAATGCTTTTGAGCTTGTTTATAAGTTAAGTCGCCTTTTTCAACTTGCTCTATGACTGCTAATTTAAAGCCCAACGTATAATCACGTTGTGAACGTTTGGTGCCTTTAGTAATTGAATTTTTCATTTTAAAGTCCTAAATGTGTAAACACATTTCAGGACGGGACA
>NZ_JACGWA010000018.1 GCF_014077505.1 Colwellia sp. BRX10-3
TTGCTCTATGACTGCTAATTTAAAGCCCAACGTATAATCACGTTGTGAACGTTTGGTGCCTTTAGTAATTGAATTTTTCATTTTAAAGTCCTAAATGTGTAAACACATTTCAGGACGGGACAGAAGTAATAAAAAAGCCATCAACATGACGTTGATGGCTTTTGCTTTTATAAGTTTTCTATTAAAAGCTTAGATTATTTAATTACGCTTTTTTACGACGTGTAAATAACATCGGTGTTAGTAGTAACATTAACCAACCGAATGAACCACTTTCTTTCTTATTAACAATTGATACAGAGGCAGTCTTTGTATCTGAGTTGCCGTTACCGTCATCTACTGTTAGTTGGAAAGCCATAGTTAGATCTCTGTCTACTTTCGGTGCTGTAAAGCTGATTGAAGCAGAGTTAGCATTGAAACTTACTGGTGAACCTGATAACTGTACCCAAGTATAAGTAAGTGCATCGGCATTAGCATCAGAAGAGGTAGAACCATCAACTGTTACTGTGCTTCCTTCTGTTGCTGATGAAAAGCCTGTTATTGCAGCTACTGGTGCAACTTCAACTACACCAAAAGTGTATGTTGAGGTGATAGTGTTACTACCTAGTGTATTAGACAAGGTGATTTCGTTATCAGTACTTGCTGTACGAGGAATCAAATCAAAACCTACAGTAAGCACTTCTGTAGACATGCCAACAGCACGAGTGATTGACCAAGTAATTGTGTTACCTGAAACTACACCACTATTGTTTACATTTGAAATCTCATGACCTGCTGTAACTTCAGCTGATAATGTATACACTTTATCTTCATTTGTGAAGTTAGGTGCAATGTCAAAAGCTACCGGTTGTACTACACCTGGAGTCATTGTTTGCACACCACTTGCAAGAGCCTCAGATACATTTTCTTCCACATCTGGTTCACCTAAAATGATTGACCAAGGTATTACAATATTACTATCAGCGTCTTTTAATTCGATCAAACCAGCACTGTTAACTGCACCTGCCCAATTTAGCGTTAAGTCAAAGCTTACATCATTTTGAACTAGTGACGTCGTTACCGTTTCACTAATTGATTCCTCAACAAACTCAGTTGTAGAGACTTTCACATCAACCGCATCAGTTGCGCCTGGTGCAGATGGGGTGTATGCCCAAACAACAACATAGTATGTTCCAGCAGGAAGATTTGTCAAAGATACCAATTCATTTGAACTTGCACCAGCACTTGAACCAATCACACCAAAACCAGCGTCATAAATAACTAAATCTGCATCAGGAGCTTCATCAGAGCTCATCGTAAATACAGCTTGAGGAATATTATCATCAAATGTAACTGCAAATATGTCATAGCCACCATCTGGCACGGCTAATGTACGTTCTTCAATTACTTTAGCTTCATATGTAGACGCTGTTATTGTACCTGTTAATTCTGCTGATTTTAAACCAGTGTAGGTAATTGAACCATCAGTACGGCTTGCAACAACAGATGCTTGCTCTGGTAAGTTATTACCTGCAGCTTGAACTAAAACTGGCAATCGCGCACTAGGTATGCCCGGAGACGCCAATGTAATATCACCAAAGTTCCAAGCATTGGCATTAGCTTCACTAACATCAGCAGTAACTGTAATCGTTTGTGTTGCACCCGCCACGATATCAAAGCTTGCTGGTGTAACTGTTAGTGCCATATCATTAGGAACTGGCGTAGTTGAAGGAGCTACTGGTGCTGTAGCAGGTGTATTCGCTGTAATTGTCCAACTTGCATCTTTAGTGGCCGTAAATGTACGAGTCCAAGTACATGTATCGATACACTTAGTATTAGCCATTGAAGGAATATTTAACGTTGATGGAACACCGGCAACAGCTGGATTTGCTTTCATGTAGTTAGCAAAAGTTTCGTCCATAACTAAACCAGTATTCGTTGCTAAATTCACACGAATACTGCCAGAGCCCATATCAAATACGTCGGCAGCAGTTACGCCATCTTCTTTGCGAACATCAGTAACAGCGGTCAACATTAATGCTGAACGAATATTATCAGGAGTCCATGTTGGATGCGCAGATTTTAACACCGCACCAGCACCAGAAGTATGAGGCGCTGACATAGAAGTACCTTGCAAGAACGCATAATCTGCAGGTGCTGTGCCATTACCATCATGACCAAACTGTTGGTCTGAATATGCAGCATAAATAGATACGCCAGGCGCTGTTACAGAAGGTGACATGATATCAGCAACAGGACCATTAGGACCTCTTGAAGAGAAGCCAGCCATATCATCAGCTTGTCCAACATTTAAGGTAACTGCAGGATCAATTGCCAATGTCATTGCTGGGTTGTCAGCTAAATCAACCAATAAAGCAGCACCATCGTCTTCAGAAATCATAACGGCTGGAATGGTTGTTGCTTCTAAAGCACCCATTACAAATGGAGCACCAGCGTTGTTATAAACAACCACACCTGATGCGCCAGCATCAGTGGCATTAGTTACTTTTGCTGCAAAAGAACACGCACCACGGCTAATTAATGCAATGGCGTCTTTAAACGCGTCTGCAGCAAATGGGTTACAACCAGTAAAGTTTGCCGCATCAACATTGATAGCTGCAACCGGAGTAGCTGTGACTACTTCATCAATTAATGGACCAGTACCTGCAATGAAAACATAGTCACTATCGTTGAATGTAAGTACGCTATCTAAAGTTCTACCGTGTGTTGAAGCGCCAACAACGGTATACCAAGGAGCACTCTTACTAGTTGTATAGGCTTCTGGGCCGCCATTACCTGCTGATACAGCAGAGAATATCCCCGCTTCTTGAGCAGCTAAGAAGCCAAGTTCAGTTGAACTTCTCCAAGGGTTACCGCCACCACTAATCGAATAGTTAAGTACGTCAACACCGTCAGCTACTGCATCATCTAGAGCAGCAATGATCGCTGCACCAGGACAACCTGAATAGGTATCACCACTATTACCAGGGCGACAAATTTGGTAAGCAACAATGTTTGCGTGTGGCGCTACACCAGAAATTTGATCGAAAGAGAATGTTTCATTAACAATACCGTCACTTTCAGCAACCCCATTTTCAGGAGCAACTAATGGCGCATTTTTAATGATATTACCACCGGCAGTACTGGCAGTATGCGAACCGTGTCCGCCGTAATCTTCACCATTTTTTGCTGGTGGTGTATCACCAAAAACAGCCGCGTCGTCATAAATATCAGTAACCACAGAGTATGAACGTACACCAATTAACTTATCATTACACATTGATGCGAAATCACCGGCACAGTCACCAACATATACGCCAGCACCCCATGGGTTAATGTGGTCATAACCATCACCACCAACATCAGCAAATGAAGCATGGTCTGAATTTATACCACTATCAATAACACCGATGATTACACCTTCACCCATGTTGATTGCTGATGGACCTTCACCTTGCCATACTTGCGTAGCACCAACGTGAATAGGGCCTGTGTCAGTATCCATTTGTTCCATACGCTCACGTTCAACAAAGGCAACACTGCTTAATGTTGATAACTGAGCTGCTTCAGCTTGTGTTAAACGCAGAGCCATACCATTTATGGCATTTTTATAACGATAAACAACTTCAGCTTGTTTTCCTATCTTGCTAGATGCTTGTGACAGGAATTCTTGTTGTTTAGTTTCTAGAAATTTAGTGTATTGAATGGCTTCTTTTGATTTAGTGTCTAAACGTAATTCAGCACGAACTTGTTGTGATGACATTTTGCTTTTTACTAATTTAGCAAATAAATCTTTTTTAGCGATTCTTGGGTTTGTTGCTGCAAGTCCAGCGATACTACCGTCATAAGTAGCTAATGCCATATCATTCAAGCGAACGATATAAGTATATTGGCCTTTGGCTAAATCGGCTTCAGAAAAGAATTTTTTAGCAACATTGCTGTTTACAGCGGCTTTAGCTTTGTTCGGTGCTATAATTTGACGAGCATTTTCTATACTTGCCATTGAACTTAATGATACGGTCATTAAAGCTGTTGAAACAGCTAATGCGACTTTATTTCTCACTGATAATCTCCTTGGCGCTTTATTATGCGCACTTTATTATTTTTAGCTGATAAAAGGCTTAAAACGTACGTATCAACTAGTTTGTATTTTAATTCTTGAAAGTTATGTAACTGAGGTGATTTCAAGAACTCGCAACAATGCGACGATTAAACATAGCACATGTAAAAATAATGTAAATATGTTGTCAGTAAAGTTTTGCTTTAAGGTTGTATTAAACGTTGAAAGTGGATAATTGTGTTTACAAAAAGGTCTATTTAACTTTGCTTAAGTATAATATTAACGTGCATAGGGCTAAAAAGTTAATTAACAAGTTAGGTTTTATCTTTTGATGAATGCTATTGGGCAAATGAATTTAACGTGATAATCACAAATTTAAAAATGTTGAAGTTAATTTGGTTGAATTTAGCTTTAATGAGTTTAATGAATTGTACCGTCAATAAATGGCGCTAATTGCGTGCGGTCAAATTGGTAGGTTGTCATGCAATAATCACAAGTCATCGAAACACTACCTTGTTCGGCAATAATGCTTTCAAGCTCACTTGGTTCAATTTGAGAAATAGTACTTAAACACTTTTCCTCAGAGCAACTGCATTTATAGCTGACGGATTGCGGTTCAAACAACCGAACTTCTTCTTGATGATATAAGCGATACAGTAAATCTTCGCTATCAAGTGAAAATATTTCTTCAGATTTAATGGTATTGGTTAATTGGCACAAGTGCTCAAAATCTGCTAGTTGTTGCTCTTTATCGCCACCGTCGGGCAGTAATTGAACTAACGTGCCTGCTATTTGTGAGCTTTCTTCATCGGTAAATAGCCAGATTTTAGTCGGAATTTGTTCTGAAACTTCAAAATAGTGTTCTAAGCATTCAGCTAAGGTATCTTGCTCAAGGGCAACAACGCCTTGATAAGGTTCGCCATTGGTCGGGCGAATAGTAATAACCATATTGCCTTTGCCGATAAGATCTTTAAGTGCCGTAGCATCTGTATCGCTCGCCATACGAGCAATACCGCGCATTTCTTGATGATTATTACCATTAACTGCCAAGTAACCTATTGGGCCATCTCCTTGAAGTTGTACGGCAATTTCCCCTTCAAACTTTAATGTTGCCGTTAATAGGCAAGTTGCAGCCACTAATTCACCTAATAATTGCTTTACGCCCAGCGGGTAATCATGTGCGGCAACAATATCTTGGAATGTTTGGCTTAAATTAACCAATTCGCCACGAGCATGTAGGTTGTCAAATAAATAGCGATTTAAGATATCTTTTTGCATGGTCACTGTTTATATCCTTTCTTTTAAATGCCGAATTTGTCGACGTTGTTTCTTATCAGGTTTAGTGTCACTGGCTGGGCTAAGTAAAATACCCTGCTGGCGAGCTAAGTTGTTTTTTTCTCGGGTTTCAATGCTTTCGGAGGTTTCTTCATAAAGTGTTTGAGCAAAGCTAGCATCTCGACGTTTATCAGCTAGGGCGATAACAATGACATGCTTTTCTTCAAAACCTTGTCTAATGGTGATGCGGTCACCTAAAGCTACAGTTTTACCTGACTTACTGCGTTGGCCATTATAAAAAACCTTACCGCCATCAATCATTTGTTTTGCAATCGCCCGTGTTTTATAAAAGCGTGCCGCCCACAGCCACTTGTCTAAACGGGTTGACTGATTACTTTGCGTGTCATTAACGTTAGCTTTAGTCATGGCTTACTTGTACTCTATAGCGGCGATTATAAATTGGCGAAAGTTAACATAACAACAATGTTTACGCTAGTTCGAATGCATTTCTTTACATTTTGATTACTAATTATAGTGAAAAAATAATATGACGTCTTGTTGCTAAGCGTTTGGTCAAGTATCATCAAAGCGAATTGAAATTTGCAGATAATATAAAAACTATAAAAAATGACATTGTTGAATAACCTATCAAGCGCGTCTGAACAGCTTTCTAAGCTACCACAACGAAAAATTACTCAGGTAATTATTCTAGTGTTGCTTAGCTATATTGCTTATTTATTTGCGCAAATTACTTGGCTAGGGCTATCTGAGTCAGATCAAAGTGCTAGTTTAAAACTAAATGGTTTTTCGTCTGTTTCTTCTGCGCCAAGAGAACAAATTGAAGTGAAAGCCATTCAATCATTAAATCTCTTCGGTGCTTTTTCCCAGCAAACAGAACAACGTGTTGAAGAAGTTGTTGAAGATGCGCCTGAAACACGCTTAAAACTAATTTTAACCGGTGTTGTTGCCAGTAGCGACAAGGCCAATGCTGCTGCAGTAATAGAAAGTGCTGGCAAGCAAGAAACCTACAGTATTGATGAAAACATAAAGGGCACGCGAGCAACATTAGAAAATGTCTTTAACGATCGGGTCATATTAAAAGTGTCGGGTCGATTAGAAACTTTGATGTTTGAAGGCTTAGTATTTGATAAAAACGTAAAGCCTATTAATCCACGCTACAATAAATCAATAGCACCACAGCCATCAAAACAATCGCCGGAATTAACATCCCATAATGTTGTTGATCAACGTAACAATAAAGCACTAACCAAAGTGACTAAGTCGCTACAAAAAGACTTGGCTAGTGAACCCAGTAACATTACTGACTATTTAAAAATTTCTCGTAAACAAGAAAACGGTAAAACTACAGGCTATCAATTAATGCCAGCAAAGGATCCAACTTTCTTTCAAAGTGCTGGTCTTAAGTCAGGTGATGTCGCGGTACAAATAAATGGTTTTGATTTAACCGTGCCACGCGAGGCGGCTCAAGCACTACAATCTTTAAAAGAACAACGCGAAGTTTCGCTATTACTTAATCGTAACGGCGATATGACAGAAATACTTTTCAGTATAGATAATTAGAATAAAAGGAATAATAAATGCGCAAATTATTAAGCGCACCTTGGTATAAGCGAAGCCTTACCGGGGTTGTTACTGCAGTTTTACTCAATAGTGTTTTGCTATCTACAAATATAAATGCCGCTGAATATTCTCCCAATTTCAAAGGTACTGAAATAGCGGAATTTATTAATATTGTTGGTAAAAATTTGAAGAAAACCATGATCGTAGACCCAAACGTTCGTGGCAAAGTAAATGTTCGTAGTTATGACTTGTTAACTGAAAAACAATACTATCAATTTTTCTTAAATGTATTAGAAGTTTATGGTTTTTCTGCAGTCGAAATGGACAACAATATTGTCAAAATTATTCGTAATAAAGATGCAAAAACCTCTTCTATTCCAGTAGTGGGTAATGAAAACCCCGGAGCTGGTGATGAAATGGTTACCCGCGTTGTTGAAGTTAAAAACGTAACGGTACGTGAACTTACACCCTTACTGCGTCAATTATCAGATCAAGCGGGCGGCGGCAACGTAGTTAACTATGATCCTGCTAACGTTATTATGTTGACCGGTACTGCCGCGGTAGTTAATCGTTTAGTGCAAATTATTGAACGAGTGGATAAAGCGGGCGACCAAGACGTACAAATCATTAGTTTGAAATATGCATCAGCTGGCGAAATGGTGCGTATTGTTGAGGCCATGAACAAATCTGGTCAAGGTAAAAGCGCTGGAACACCAACCTTTTTAATTCCTACTATTGTTGCTGACGAACGCACTAACAGCGTTATTGTAAGTGGCGAAGTAAAAGCGCGTGAACGTGTTGCAAGATTGGTTTCACGTTTAGATAGTGAGCTAGAATCAAACGGTAACACGCGGGTTTATCATTTAAAATACGCAAAATCTGAAGATATGGTGAAAGTGCTACAGGGCGTTAGTGAGTCTATTGAAGCCGACTCATCTACAGCAAGTACCACATCGAGAAAAAGTAAAACCCGTAATGTCAGTATTGATGCACATGAAGATACCAATACTTTAGTTATTACTGCTCAGCCCGATATGTTGCGCTCATTAGAAGCGGTAATTCGCCAGTTAGATATTCGCCGTGCTCAAGTGCTTATTGAAGCCATTATTGTTGAAGTCTTTGAAGGTGACGGCATTAATTTAGGTGTGCAATGGTATAGCGAACAAGGTGGGTTTAGCCAATTTAGTAATGGTGTAGCGCCAATAAGTTCTGTTGCGGCGGCGGCTGAAGCTGCTCGGTCAACTCCTGGCACAAAAGGTTCAACGGTCACATCAGAAAATGGTGCGGTTACCATCAATCCTGATCAACCAGATACTAAAGGCGACTACAGTTTACTTGCCCAAGTATTAGGCTCTGTCAGTGGTACTATGTTTGGTATTATGAAAAATGACTGGGGCGCGATTGTACAAGCCGTAAGTTCAGATACTAATTCGAACTTATTATCTACGCCGAGCATCACAACACTTGATAATGAAGAAGCCTATTTTATTGTTGGTCAAGAAGTGCCTATTATTACTGGTGCGCAAACTGGTAGCAATAACAGCAACCCATTCCAAACCGTAGAGCGTCAGGAAATTGGTATCAAGTTAAAAGTAACACCACAAATTAACGAAGGTAGCGGTGTACAGTTAACTATTGAGCAAGAAGTGTCTTCGGTAAGTGGTGCAACGGGCGTTGATATATCAATCAATAAACGTGAAATTAAAACCACAGTAATGGCTGATGACGGCGCAACGGTGATTTTAGGTGGTTTGATCGATGAAGACGTACAAGAGAGTGTGCAAAAAGTACCTTTACTTGGTGATATTCCGTTTATAGGGCATTTGTTTAAATCAACCAGTAATACCAAGCGTAAACGTAATTTAATGGTGTTTTTACGACCCACTATTGTCCGTGATGGCAAATTGATGAATGACCTAAGTAGAGAAAAATATAACTACATTCGTGCAATTGAAATTCAAAAGAAAGAAGCGGGCCTTGAGTTAATGTCTGATGAGAAGCTTCCTATTCTGCCAAAATGGAATGATCAACTGTCATTACCACCGTCGTTTGATGAATACATGAAAAAGCGTGATGAAGAAAAATCGTCGGATAAAAGCGAATAGCTATGAGTGATATTGACCCACAAACACAAGCTTTTGTTGTTGCTAGCGAAAAAGACACTGCGCTCGATGAGTCATCATCGCTAGCAGTAAGTGACATCTTGAAGGATGAAAATGTTCGCTTCCGACTACCTTTTGGCTTTGCTAAGCGACACAGTGTATTGGTTGCCAATGAAAACGGTGAGTTGCGTTTAGTATGCACTGAATCGCTCAGTGCTGATATTTTGATGGAAGTACGTCGTGTACTAAAAGCGCCTTTTACGCTTGACGTTAAAAGCGCAGAAGAGTTTGAACAATTACTCACCATTGCTTATCAGCGTGATTCTTCAGAAGCGCAACAAATGATGGAAGATATTGGCAACGAGGTTGATTTATATTCTCTTGCCGATGAAATGACTGAAACCGAAGATTTATTAGAAAACGAAGACGATGCACCGATTATTAAACTCATCAATGCCATGTTGAGTGAAGCTATTAAAGAAAATGCTTCTGATATTCATATTGAAACCTTTGAACAAGCGTTGCAAATACGTTTTCGAGTAGATGGTGTATTGCGTGAAGTTTTAAAACCGAATCGTAAATTAGCCTCATTACTCGTTTCTCGTATTAAGGTAATGGCAAAACTTGATATTGCCGAAAAGCGTATTCCTCAAGATGGTCGTATTTCTTTAAGAATAGCGGGGCGAGCGGTCGATGTGCGTGTTTCAACTATGCCAACTGGCCATGGCGAACGTGTGGTTTTACGCTTACTAGATAAAAATTCAACGCGTTTAGATTTGCAAGATTTAGGCATGACAGACGGTAATCGAGCACGTTTTTCTGAATTAATTGAAAAACCTCATGGCATTATACTCGTTACAGGCCCTACAGGCTCAGGTAAAAGTACCACTTTGTATGCAGGCTTAAGCCAAATTGACAGCAAAGAGCGTAATATTTTAACGGTTGAAGATCCAATTGAATATGCTATTGAAGGCATTGGTCAAACACAAGTAAACACCAAAGTAGATATGACCTTCGCTCGAGGTTTACGCGCAATTCTACGCCAAGATCCTGATGTGGTTATGGTCGGTGAGATTCGCGATTTAGAAACCGCACAAATTGGCGTGCAAGCAAGTTTAACCGGGCATTTGGTATTATCTACCTTACATACCAACACCGCTGCTGGTGCTATAACACGAATGGAAGATATGGGGGTTGAACCTTTCTTGCTTTCATCAAGTTTATTAGGTGTTTTGGCACAAAGATTGGTGAGAACCTTATGCCCGCATTGTCGTGAATGTTGCGCTACATCTGTGGAAGAGCGCAAATTGTTGCAGCTTAGTGACGACGATACCGCACCAATATATAAAGCCGTTGGTTGTGAAGAATGTAACTTTAAGGGCTACCGAGGCCGAACCGGCATTCATGAACTCATTGTCGTTGATGAGAAAGTCCGTGAATTAATTCATAACGGCAAAGGTGAGCAAGCGATTGAAAAATTCATTCGTACTTCCACACCGAGTATACGCCGTGATGGTTTTGATAAAGTGATGCTTGGCGAAACAACCATTGAAGAAGTACTGCGGGTTACGCGCGAAGACTAAACGGTCGCGTATTTCAAGATAAAAAAGCCGCGTAACTAGGTAGTGAACTTGGTACTAAACTAGGGTTAGATAAATTGTAAATTATGGCAGCATTTGATTATCAGGCAGTAGACAGCCGAGGCAAAAATAAAAAAGGGGTTATCGAAGGCGACACCCCTAGACATGTGCGTAATTTATTGCGTGAGCAAGGCTTAATGCCGATTGACGTGACGCCATGTCTTCAAAAAAGTAAGCAAGAAAGTAAAAAGTCTTTTTTCAGTGGTGGTAAAAAAATATCAGCGTCCGAACTGGCATTAATCACACGGCAACTATCAACCTTGGTTGAATCTGGCTTGCCCATTGAAGAATCATTAATGGCCGTTGGTGAGCAGTGTGATAAAAACACCTTAAAAAGTATGATTATGGCAGTACGAACTAAAGTCACTGAAGGTTATGGTTTAGCGGAAAGCATGGCTGAGTTTCCTCAAGTGTTTAATCGCTTATTTCGAGCTATGGTTGCAGCCGGTGAAAAATCAGGTCATCTCGACAAAGTATTAGACCGCTTAGCCGATTACACTGAAAAGCGACAACAACTGCGCTCTCAACTCATTCAAGCCTTAGTTTACCCTGTTATTATGACCGTAGTTGCAACTGGCGTAATTGCGATACTACTGACGGCTGTGGTACCAAAAATTGTCGGCCAATTTGAACATATGGGCGCTAATTTACCTGCTACTACCAAGTTCTTAATTGCCAGTAGTGACTTTTTACGTGATTATGGTTTATTCATTGTAGTGATAGTTGCAGCGCTTATGTTGCTTTGGTCGCAATTATTGAAAAAAGACAGTTTTAGATTTGCCTATCATAAGCGTTTTCTCACTATACCTGGCTTAGGTAAAGTAGCGAAAAGTGTTAATACAGCAAGATTTGCTCGTACCTTGAGCATTTTAACCGCGAGTGCCGTTCCTTTATTAGAGAGTATGAAAATTTCTGGTGAGGTACTCGACAATTTATATATTAAGCAAAGTGTCAAAGAATCGGCTGACAAGGTTAGAGAGGGAACTAGTTTACGGGTATCGTTAGAGCAAACTAAACTGTTTCCGCCAATGATGCTACATATGATTGCCAGTGGCGAAAAAAGTGGTCAACTTGAACATATGCTCGGCCGAGCCGCTGATAACCAAGATCGTGAATTCGAGGCTGTCATGAATATATCATTAAAGGCATTCGAGCCAATATTGATGGTAGTAATGGCAGGTGTTGTTTTATTTATCGTTATGGCTATTTTACAGCCAATTCTTCAGTTAAATACGTTAATAGGAAGTTAGAAATGAAAGCAGTAAGAAATATTCGAGGTTTTACCCTGTTAGAAGTGATGGTCGTTATTGTAATTTTAGGTATTTTAGCCAGTATGGTGGTGCCTAACTTAATGGGCAGCCAAGAGCGCGCCAATATGCAAAAGGCCGTGTCAGATATTAATGCTTTAGAAACGTCTCTAAGCATGTACAAAATGGATAACTATAAATATCCAAGCACAGAGCAAGGCTTAGAGGCATTAGTGACTGAAACTGATATTGAGCCAATGCCACGTCGTTTTCCAGAAGGCGGTTATGTTAAACGTTTACCTAACGACCCTTGGGGCAGTGAATATCAACTATTAAATCCGGGTGAGCATAGTGCAATGGACGTTTTTTCTATGGGACCTGATGGGGAACCTGGTACAGACGACGATATTGGAAACTGGAATTTAGGCGATTATCAATAATCAGTCTTTGTTGATAATTGATTATTTACTCAATATGAAGTTTAACAATGGCCATTCGCCCAAGCAGCAGTATCGTCTTCAACAAGGTTTTACCTTAATTGAAGTGATGCTGGTAATTGTCTTGATTGGCGTTATGGTCTCTGCGGTACAATTTACTTTTTCCGGTAATAAACCTGAGCAATTATTAGAACAAAACAGTGCCCGCTTTGCGGGCATTTTTGACGTTGCTGCGGAATATGGCTTACTCAACAATGTTGAATTAGGTTTGTTTATTGAAAAAAATAGTTATCAATTTCTGGGTTATGACGGCGTAAGCTGGTCACCCATTGCTGATAACCCGTTATTTGAAGTTTATACTTTACCTGAAGGTATCGAAATAACGTTGCAGCTTGATGACTTGCCCATAGAAGAACCACTTTTATTCGACTCTGCGTTATTAATCAATGAAGATGAAGCAGACGACTTTACTGACGACCCTAAACAGAAAAAAATTATTCCGCAGGTCTATATGCTCTCAGGTGGCGATATTACTCCCTTTAGCTTAACGTTCTCACTGGCGGAATTTGCCTTTGACGGCGATGAAAATATCAGTTTTAAAGTTTCCGGTATTTACACCACCCCATTAACGATTGAAGGACCATTAGTAAATGATGACTCTCGTTAATTTTTACGTTAAGAAGTTACAAAAAGGATTTACCTTAATTGAGGTCATGCTGGCGATGGCAGTGTTTTCGATTGCGGGAATTGCTATTTTAGGCACAGCAGACACAAACGCGAGAAACTTAGGTTATTTAGAGAGTAAGATTATTGCAAGTTGGGTGGCATCGAATCAGTTAGTTGAAATAACTTTAGATACCTCGTGGCCACCAAAAAACAATAAAAAAGGTAAAGTAGAGTTGGCAGGGCAAGAATGGTTTTGGCAACAAAAAGTGGTAAAAACTACTGACAAAGATATGCGTGCCATTGTAATGGAAGTGCGACTTGATGAAAAAAAATCAACATCACTCACCAGCTTAATGACTTATATTTCTAAGCAAAGCCAATGAAATTTGCTCATAGTAAATATCCTGTTTTAAAAAGCATGACGAGCGTTATGCCAAAGCGAAACCAAGGCTTTACCTTACTTGAAGTACTGATTGCGATAGCCATTTTTTCGGTGATCAGTATGGCAAGTTTTAGCATTTTTGAAACCGTACTCAATAGTGACACATCCACTAAAGCTCGTACCGACCGGATCAATGAATTACAGCGCGGCTTTTTAATTATCGAACGTGATATGTTACAAATAGCACGGCGCAGTGTGCGTTTAAATGGTGAAGCACCACATGCAGGTTTTTTACATACTGATACCGAAAGCTACACCACTAGCGAACAGGCTATAGCCTTCGTTCGTCATGGTTGGACTAATCCGGGATTATTATTACCTCGCAGTGATATGCAATCAGTGGCTTATCAATTAAACGAGAATATTGTTGAACGAGTTCATTTTAACTTTGTTGATGCCGTATTAGGCGAAACGCCAAAAGTTAGACCATTAATTTCGCAGGTAGAAAGTTTAAACTTCGAATTTTATGATGGTAAAAAATGGCAAAAAACATTGCAAGAAAACACCTTGCCCATGGCCATTGCGATTGAACTAGACACTAAAGATTATGGCATTATTCGTCGCCAATTTATTGTTGCCGGTGATAACCTGCAAGATAAGGACGCAAGCCGTGATTAGAACTTTTACAGGAAAGTATCAGTCTAAAGGCGTCGCGTTAATTACTGTTATGCTTATTATTGCGTTAATTGCGATTTTAGCGACGCAAATGACGGCACGATTGCAATTACAAATGCAACGTACGACCAATATAGGCTCAAACCAACAAGCTTATTGGTATGCTATGGGCGCTGAAGCATTTGCAAAAAGAGTATTAATACAATCTTTTGAAGCTGATTCAGAAGTGACGCATTTAAGCCAATTGTGGGCGCAAGGTGAAAATACTTTTCCGGTCGATTTTGGTGAAATTACCGGCGAAATAACCGATTTAAATAGCTGTTTTAACCTAAACGCGTTACGGGTTAACGATGATGACGGTAGTGGTAACAGTAACAACGTTAACAGTGCTAATGCGGCAAAAAAATCTCCAGCGAGAGCCGCTTTTGAAGAGTTATTAATCGCAATGAATATCGAAGGTGTTGGCAGTTTTGAAGCAGAATATATGGCTGATGCCTTAACTGATTGGTTAGACACAGATGGAAGTATTTCAGGTTCAGGCGGCGCTGAAGATAATGACTATGCTTCCAAAGAGTTCCCCTATTTAGCCGCGAATAATTACCTGGCGAGTATGGGAGAGTTAAGAGTTATTGATCATTTTACGGTTAATGTTATTGATAAATTAAAAGACTACGCCTGTATTTTGCCTAATACCAACATGAATAAGATAAACATCAATACCATTGCACAAGATCAGCCTGAAATACTTGTAGCCATGTTAGGGATAAGTCAAAATGAAGCATCACAAGCATTATCTTCCCGTGGAGATGAGGGCTTCAAAAACGTTGATGAGTTTTTTAGTTTAAGTGAGTTAAGTAAAGCTAAAATACCACCAGAGAAAAAACAACTATTTGCCGTTAAAAGTGAGTATTTTAAGCTCAAAACAACCGCAAGTTTTAATAACAGTTACTTTGCTTTGAATACCATTATGAAAGTAGACAATAAAAATAATATAAGTGTGATCAGTCGCATCATAGGACGAGAGTAATGGGTGAAACCTTATTTATCCGTTTAGGCAGCCAAGCTGAAAATAAAATTCACTGGCTGATCAAAACCAACGGACAAGAAGATATTATCGCAAGTGGTGAATTACCTAACGCAGGCGAATTAACGCAATTAACAGAAAAGTCCGCTGCACGAGAAGTGGTGGTTTTTGTACCTGCAAGCGATATTGCTATTAAGCGTTTAAAAGTACCGGGCTCGTCTCAACGCGCTATTCGATTGGCTGCACCATATATGCTAGAAGAAACGCTAGCACAAGATGTTGAGCAACTGTGCTTTGCTTTTAGTGATATAAAGCATGATGAGCAAGGTAATAACTGTTTTGTAGCCGCGCTTGAGCGTAAGCAGCTAGAACTGTGGTTACAGTGGTTGGCTGATGCTGAGATATTCTGTAAATTAATTATTCCCGATGCGCTGGCATTACCCTTTGATAACCAAAGTAGCAGTGCAGTTATGCTGGGTGAACAGGTGTTAATTAAGCGTGGTGAATGGCAAGTTATGGCATTTGAAGCCAATGCTTGGCCCATCATTGCTAAGGACTTTGCGGTTATCGAAGAGAATGAAAATGCCATTATGGCCTATTCATTCTTATCGCAAGTGCCAGCTGATATAAACGTCGAATATTTACCTGAAGAATTGCCTTTAGCTATTTTAGCGCATAATCATTCCCGTAAATTCAACTTATTACAAGGTGAGTTTCAAGTAAAAGAAAAACGCTCAGCAGCCAGTGTTAATTGGCTTTGGGTTGCCGGTATTGCGTGTTTTGCATTGGTGCTTAATTTTACCCTTAAAGGGGCGCAATTATATGGTTTATCTCAACAGCAATCGGTTATAGAAGAAGCCATAATCGCAAACTACAAAGTGGCATTTCCTGAAACTAAGCGCGTTAAAGTATCGACAGTAAAATCACAATTACGACAAAAATTAGCTGAAGTTGGCAACAGTGGTGACGTCGCAGGGTTCTTATCATTATTAGTCAAACTTGAGCCTGCATTGGCCAGCGTACCTGAGATTAAACCCCAAACGTTAAAGTTTGACGGCAAACGCCAAGAAGTGCGCATGCAAACCATCGCTAAAGATTATCAATATTTTGAAAAGCTGAAAGTAGCCCTGGAAAAGGCTGGCTTAACAGTGAATTTAGGCGCACAAAATAATCAAGGTGACCAAATTTCTGGCTCGTTTAGTATTACAGATACCGCATCTAAGGGGCGCTCATGAAAGCTTGGTGGCAACAATTAAATATTCGTGAACAGCGTTTGGTCATGGTAATGTCGGGGGTTATTTCGATATTTATTTTATATGGTCTTATTTGGCAACCGTTAAATGAAAACATTGCCAAACAAAAATTAAAGATTGAACGTCAGCAAGCCTTGCTAACATGGGTTGAAGAAAATACCAAACGCTACCAAGACGCAAAGCGTAATGGTCGCGCAAGCTCAGGTGCAAGTTTGTCGAGTATTGTCAACCGCACTTCTAGAGCTAATAATATAACCATTACTCGCATGCAGCCCCAAGGCGATGATTTGCAGGTGTGGATTGATGAAATATCGTTTAATCAGTTATTAACTTGGTTAGAAAAATTAGCCAGTAGAGATGGTTTGCAAGTGAAAAATATAGATCTTAGTTTAGCTGACCAACAAGGTGTGGTTCGTGTTCGTCGATTACAGTTAGGAAAGAGTTAATGAAAAAGAAGTTTGCTTATACAGCAATTTTTTTCACCGCGTATTGTGTTTTTGTTTTAGCCTTAATGCCTGCAAGCTGGGTGATGTCGCAAATTAAATTACCTAAAAACGTCGCTATTGCTGCGGTTGAAGGTACTATTTGGCATACCCAAATCAAGCAAGTGATGGTTGATGATGTTGTTATTAACCAAGTGCAGAGTTCGTTGTCGGTAATCTCATTATTAATGCTTGATCCTAAACTTGATATTACATTTGGTAATGCTTTGGTTAATGGTCCCGAAGGGCAATTGACCATAAGTGGTTTATTGTCAGAAGTGGTGGTTGAAGATGCGAAGATAAACCTTGCAGCAAATACTGTAGCAACACGACTTAATTTACCCATTGATATTATTGCCCATGAGCAACTACAGCTAAATATTTCGCGTTTTATTATTGGTGCGCCAATATGTAGCGAACTACAAGGTGATTTACAATGGCTTAATGCGGCAATAACTGCATTCGAAGAGAAAGTTCAGCTTGGTGGGCTTTCGGCGAAATTAACTTGCGATAAAGGCGAGCTAATTGCTGAAATCGATCCTAACAATAACTTAGGGCTCACTTACCGAGCGGAGTTAAAACAAGGCGGTCGCTTATCGGGTAATGGTTATTTAACGCCAGGAAATAAATTTCCAGAGAAATTAAAGTCAACACTAAGCTTTTTAGGTAAGCCAGATACACAAGGCAGTTATCGTTTAAAGATATAAACGTGATTGAATTTATAATTTACTCACCTCACTTGAGGTGAGTAATAGACAGAAGCTAAATTACGTTAGATAAAAACTTACCTGCCTAAATACCTCAATAAAAAATTAATTACGCCACTGACTGCTGGTTATCTCTTGGACTAAAACACCATAATCGGTAATTGACGGATAATCGTTAAATACGTTAATTGTTTTTTTACTATCAGGATTTGCCACTGCTAATAAATGGCCAATACCATATTTTTTAGCAGAATCGAGTATCACTAGGCTGTCATCAACAAAAAGTGTGCTTTCTAGTGCAAAACCATGCTTTTTTTGTAAACGTTGCCAAAGCAATTGAGACTCTTTTGTGACGCCAAATTCGTGCGTTGAGTAAAGCGTATCAAAGTATTTATCTAATGCGGTGCACTCTATTTTTAGCGATAAACTATCAGGGTGAGCATTGGTGACAAGCACCACATCACGCCCTGATGATTTTAGCGCGACTAGAAAGTCATGAGCGTCAGTGCGCAATTGAATCAAATGTTGTATTTCACGCTTCAAGTCAGTGATCGATAATTTTGTTTGTTCAGCCCAATAATCTAAGCAATACCAATCTATTGTTCCTGCAACTTTTTCATAATGAGCCATTAAAGATGTTTTAGCCGCGGCTAAGCTTACACCGTGCAATTCACTATAGCGTTTCGGTAAATGGTGTAACCAAAAGTGATTATCAAAATGTAAATCGAGAATGGTGCCATCCATATCAAGTAAAACAGTTGAAATTTTAGACCAATCAAGCATAGGTTTTCCCCTAGAAACACGTTTATTATAGGATTATACCCAAGAGGTTTGGCTGTGTAACCTCAACACGAGATAATAAAAATCAATCATCAGGCTATTTTGTGTTTATCTGTGTTGAATTTTATTTATAGCTAGGAATTACACACATAAATCCGCTTTGATAAACACAAAACTATCAGTATTGAGGAGGAAAATGTTAAGTTCATAGGAACTAGGTTAATGAACTGATAGTGACTGTATCTAAGTGTAATCTCACATCGATTAAACCTAGTTATAGTTATGTATTCAGGGTTATCATGCTATGGTTAAACTTTAGTTTTTCAACATGCATTCACTTAAGTTGTTGCAATAAAGGGCGTTATGACAACAAAAAAAGTACTACCGCAAATTACAGCACGCAAGCAGGTTGCTAAAAGTCGTTTATTTGCGATTGAGCAAATCGACTTAACCTTTTCCAATGGTGAAAAGCGTGAATATGAATGTATGTCTGGTAAAGGCAGAGGGGCAGTCATGATTGTACCTATGCTAGATCAACATACCATGTTACTAGTGCGAGAATACTGCGGCGGCACCCATACTTATGAACTTGGTTTTCCAAAGGGGCTTATTGACGCTGGTGAAAGTGCAGCAGACGCGGCCAATCGAGAATTAAAAGAAGAAGTTGGCTATGGCGCTGAAAAATTAACCTCAATTCATACCGTCGCCATGGCCCCAGCATTTTTTGATGCTAAAATGACCATATTTCTCGCAGAAAATCTCTATGCTGAAAAATTAATAGGTGATGAGCCTGAAGCTTTAGAATTAGTGCCTTGGCCTATATCAGATTATCGTCAGCTATTACAAGAACCAGATTTTAATGAGGCGCGCAGTATAGCCGCTTTGTTATTAGTAAAAGATCACTTAGGAGGTATTTTATGAGCCAGGAAAGGTTATTGTCAATTGCACTCGAAAGTGCCAAAAAAGCCGGTCAAGAAGTCGCGCGCTATTATAAACAAGGCAATTACACCGCTGAGATGAAAGAAGATAACAGCCCAGTAACAAGTGCTGATATCGCCGCAAATGATATTTTAATGGATGAACTAAAAAGGCTAACGCCCGATATTCCTATTATTTCTGAAGAAGTTGGGGCGTTAGCCCATGCACAGCGCAGCAAATGGTCTCGTTATTGGTTATTAGACCCTATTGATGGCACAGGTGAGTTTATTGCAGGTAGTGGCGATTTTGCGGTAAATGTAGCGTTAGTAGAAAATGGTTGGCCAAGCATTGGTGTTATCCATGCGCCAGATCATCAATTAACCTATTATGCCCAAAATAATCTAGGTGCATTTAAAGAAAATGATGCTGGTAGCCATAAAATACAGGTGGCGAAATACGATGGCCACCGCCGTATTAAAGTCGCTATTAGCCGTCGACAAGACATTAACTTAATGGGGCAGTATTTAAATGATAAATACGATTTCGACCATATTGCTTTAGGCAGTTGCTCACTTAAAAATTGTTTAATTGCTGAAGGTGGTGCCGACTGTTATTTGCGCGTTGGTCCTACGGGTGAATGGGACACGGGTGCTAGTCACTGTATAATTGAACAAGCCGGCGGTAGTATTATCGACAGTGAATTTAAGCCATTAACGTATAATCAACGAGAAACTTTGATGCAGCCCGACTTTATATCGTTAGGGAATAAACAAATTCCTTGGCAAGATATTATAAAACCGCACAGAGCAACACGCTAACATTTAATAAAGCCCAAGCAAAAATACCATATGGTTATTTACTTGGGGCACAAAGGTCAAGTGAAAGCCTGACGAATCTGGAGTACATAATGCACAAAAAAGCCTTAATACTAATTTCCTTGCTGTTGGTAACAACAGTAAGTGTACCTGCCTTAGCGGCATGGAAACTTGATAACTCTAATTCTCAACTTAGTTTTATTTCAGTGAAAAAAGCTACTATTGCCGAGAATCATAGCTTTGCAAAACTTGCCGGTAATATTAACGAGCAAGCACAGGTTAACATTAGCGTCGACCTAGCCAGTGTAAATACCAATATTGCAATTCGTGATGAACGTATGAAGAAGTTTGTTTTTGAAAGCGAGACATACAGTACGGCAAATTTCACTGCTGCGCTTGATAAGGCATTGCTTAAAACTTTAGAAATTGGCGAAGATAAAAAAATGAGCATTAGCGGCGCAGTAGACTTTCATGGCCAGCAACAGGCTGTAATTATTGACGTGATTGTTGTTAAGCTAAGCGCAAATAAGATATTGGTGAACACGATAAAGCCATTTTTTATTCAAGCGGATGCTTTTGGTGTAGTAGCGGGCATTAATAAGCTTAAAGAATTAGCTTCGCTCCCGAGTATCGATTATGTGGTACCGGTAAGTTTCTCGGTAACATTTACGCGCTAAGTCCAAACTGAATTGTTCTTTACCAATAAAAAAGGCACTTAACCCGTGCCTTTTTTATTGGACAGAATATTTTTCATCGAACTCTTATCGCTTTTTAAGAGGTTTCTTCAGCGTCTTCTACAAATTGATCTGCCGGTAAAATATTCACGGTTTCATGTAGTTCAGAGTACACTAAAAGCGCAGTGCCTTGCTTTAATTGCTGATGCACTTGGGTGATTTTATCGTTGAGTGATACATCTTCACTGCCATACTCTGTGCCTTCTCTTAGGACAAAATTTTCAATAATGGCACTTAAAGTCTCGGTGGTAAGTTGCTCTAATGGAATAATCATAAATAGCGCTTAAAAAACTCTGGTATACGTTGCTCTAGCCAAAATCTTGGCTTGAATGGGTTTTTACCACCAATGAAGCCGACATGGCCGCCACGAGTACTCACTTCAAAAGTTATTTCTTTTGGCAGGGCACCAACAGCCGTGGTGTTTTCATGGCATAAAAATGGGTCATCACTCGCGTGAATAATTAAACATGGCGTGGTTATCTGTTTAAGCACATCTCGACCACTTGCTTGTTGATAGTAGTCATTTGCATCACGAAAGCCATTAACTGGAGCAGTAACCATTTGATCAAAATCTCGAATTGAGCGCACTTTTTTTAAGTGGTTTCTATCTATATTACTTAGTAAGTTAGCATTTATTTTTTCAATGGTACTCGTTCTTAGCATATCTACTAAGTACTTTTGATAAACACGCGAAAAGCCACGATTAATTCTGTTGCTGCAACTGGATAGGTCAAGTGGTGCACAAATTACACAGGCAACTTGATAGATATTTTGTTTTTGTTCAGCCAAATATTTTGTTAATACATTACCGCCTAATGAAAAGCCTACTATGGCTTTTTTTGCTTCAGGGTAACTGCTAGCAAGGTATTGGCTAAAGTAGTCTACATCGCAAGTTTGGCCGCTATGATAAGATTTCGCCATACGGTTTGGTCGGCCACTGCAACCACGAAAGTGCATTAAAACACCGACCCAACCTTGGGCTTTAATTGCAGACAACATGCCTTTAGCATAATGGCTGTTTTTAGAGCCTTCAAGGCCATGTAATACTACCACAATAGGGCGAGAGCAAGTCGAACTAACCTTTTCAGTCCACGCTAAATCAACAAAGTCACCATCAGGTAACTCTAAAGTTTCATTAGTGGTGTCAATGGTATAACCCCGCCGAAAAAATTTAGCAGCAATGGTTTGTAAGTGAGCGTTTTTTAACCACCAAGCTGGGCTGAAAGAACTTTTGGTAAACATAACGAGGTAATAGTGTGTAATACAAAAAATTTATTGTACGTTAAAACTTTGCTATTGCCCACCGTTAGGCGATGAGTGAACAGCACACATAAAGTTATTCAACAGAGTAGTTAAACAAATTCAGTTATTTCACATCTTCATTAATTTGTTTTAAAAAATAATAAACGTAAAAGCTACAAATTCCTAAAACGGTAGCTAGTCCAATAAATGAAATTATTACTATAGGGTCGTTTAATAGCATATCTACAAAATTCATAACTCACTCCAAAAATATCGAAATAGTAAATAGGTTAGATAGCTATTATAAATAATAATTAGGTATTACTTATTGATTTAGATCACGTTCGTCGTGACTTATGGTGGGAATATTCTGGGTATTAATAGCTATTGTTGCTGACTTAATATTTTATATTTAAGCATACTCAAACGAATATCTATAGATGAAATAGGATTGGCAATACTTGTATAAATGGCAAACAGATAAAAATAAACCCGCTAACATTATGTGCGGGTTTATTTTTGATTTAAGGCTCTACGCTTTAAGGGGTTTCTAAGGATTAGCCTTAAGGTTTTTGTCTTAACTTCAGCTCTCTTTGCTGAATTATTTTGCGATAAATAGCATCCGCTTTTTCGCGACTAGCTGTAATTTGGTCAACCGTTAATTTATGTTCGTCCATATCGCGACTTTTTTCCGCCATACGATAGGCATTTTTAGCGGCAATAATATTCCAAACATAAGACATTTCAGTGCTTTTAGCGACGCCTTTACCTTCAAAGTACATTAGGGCAAGGTTAAATTGCGCTAGCGCATAGTTTTGATCAGCCGCCTTTTGATACCAGCGTGAAGCTTGTAAATAATCACGCTGAACACCACTACCGTTATAAAGCATTACCCCTAAATTGAATTGTGCCCGTGGTAAGTCTTTCTTGGCTGCTTTTTCCATTAATGCATAAGCGCTTTTTAGATCTTTTTTAACCACTTCGCCTTCACTGTAAAGCAAAGAAAGATCGAATAAGGCTTCTGAATAATTTTGCGATGCTGCCAAATGAAATAATTCTAGCGCCTTTGTTGGGTTTTTAAGTACGCCGTAACCGTTTAAATAAATTATCGCCATTTGGTGTTGCGCAGGAGCATAGTCCTCGGCAACTAGAGGCTCAAATTCCGCAATCGCAGCTTTAAACTCACCACGGTTTAGCTCATATATGCCTAAGTCTATATCAGCGCTATATGCAGAGCTTTGAGCCAAAAGGGCAAAGCTGAGTGCTAGTAAGGTCAATTTTTTCATTATAGTGTCCTATATTCTGGTGTTGTCGCCATTCAACGCAGTGACAAAGTGTTCTGCTGCGATTTGTTATACCAAGCTGATTAATTTAGATAAAATAATTAACCCCTTTAGTATTAAGTGTAGCAATAAATTTATAAAGCTTGTGACATTATCTCTTCAATTTGTTCTTCAAGGTCAAGCCATTGCATTTCATGGGCTTCTAGATCTTGTGTCAGCTTCGCTTGGCGTTTAAGTAATTCGGTCAGTTTTGCTTTGTGCTCAGCTTGATAAATTTCACTATCTGCCAGTTTAGCTTCAACTTCAGTTAACTCGTCTTGATTTTTTTGCACTAGTTTTTCGAACTTATCAGCTTGTTTACGCAGTGGTGAGGCTTTCTTACGTAATTCCGCTTGTTCTTTGCGTTGTTGCTTTTTATCTACTTGTGGTTCGCTAACCACTTTGTTCGCCTTCACACTTTGTTTTTTATCATCATTTAACCATTGCTGATAATCATCAATGTCACCATCAAATTCTGTTACATGAGCATTAGCCACGATATAAAATTCATCGACACATGATTCTAATAAATAACGATCATGGGCAATAAGAATAATGGCGCCATCAAAGTCTTGTAGGGCTAAAACTAATGCCTGGCGCATCTCTAAGTCGAGATGGTTGGTGGGTTCATCTAACAATAACAGTTGTGGTTTTTCTAACACAATAAGCGCTAATACCAAACGTGCCTTTTCACCACCCGACATAGTGCCGACTTTATCTAAGGCTTGATCGCCACTAAAACCAAAACGGCCTAAAAATGACCGAGCTTGTAACTCGGTTATATCCGGCTTTGCGCGGGTAATATGCTCAATAGCACTGCTGGGTAAATGCAATTGCTCTAGCTGATGCTGAGAGAAGTAGCCAACACGAAGATCTTGCGCGCAATAACGCTCACCTTTAAGTAATGTTAAATCACCTGCCAGCGACTTTATTAAGGTTGATTTACCTGCACCGTTGCGACCCAGTAAACCAATGCGACTACCGGGTACTAAGGTCATACCAACGTCTTCTAAAATAATGGCTTCATCACTGTAGCCACACTGGCTTTCTTTTAATGCCAATAGAGGATAAGGCAGAGTATCTGGCTGCTCAAAGCTGAAAGTAAATTGGCTATCAACATGTGCTGGCGCCAAATCTGGTAATTTTTGCAGACGTTTTAAACGACTTTGCGCTTGTTTTGCTTTACTAGCTTTAGCGCGGAACCGGTCTACAAAAGAGGTTAAATGAGCGACTTCTTTTTGTTGTTTCTGATACTGGGCATCTTGCTGGGCCAAATGCTCTGCACGTTGACGTTCAAAAGCACTGTAATTACCAGAATATAACTTCGCGGTCTGATGCTCAATATGAAGGATTTGTCCGATAACATCATCAAGAAAATCACGATCATGCGAGATAAGCACTAAGGTGCCAGTGAATCTTTTTAACCAGCGTTGTAGCCAAATTACTGCGTCTAAATCTAAATGGTTGGTTGGCTCATCCAGTAATAATAAATCAGCGCGACTTATCAAGGCTTGGGCTAAGTTTAAACGCATTCTCCAACCACCGGAAAATGATTTAACCGAATTGGCTAGCTGCTCTTGTACAAAACCTAAACCGTGTAATAATTCGCCTGCACGTGCAGGTAAACTGTAGCCATTAACAGTGTCAATTTGGTTGATAATAGTCGCTTCAAGAGTACCGTTGTCGTCGGCGCGCGCTTGTTCTAATTTGGCTTCTAACTCACGATATTCAATATCACCATCCATAACATAATCTAAAGCTGATCGGTCTAGCGCTGGCGTCTCCTGCTTAACGGTGGCAATTTTCCAGCTTGAAGGCATTGAAAGGTTACCCATATCGGCAGGTAGTGCGCCCAGTAAGCTGGCGAATAAAGATGATTTACCACAGCCGTTTGCCCCAACAAGCCCAACTTTATGATTTGGATGTATCGTAAAACTTGATGATTTTATGAGGTATTTTGCGCCTCGGGCTAAACTTAAATCTGTGGCTATGATCATTTATCGTTACTCATTTTAATGCAGGTCGCTATTGTCGCTTTTCCTTAGGGGGTAGTTCAAGGTAAAATAGAAGCACTGAGCAGATATCTTGCTAAAACGAATGAAAAAATTTAACAAAACTAAATAAAATTGAGTAAATAAGTGAAAAAAAGATTTATAGCAGGAGCAATCTGTCCAAAATGCAAGGCAATGGACACCATGGGACTAACCAAAGAAAACAGCGTCGAGACAGTAACTTGTGTTAGCTGTGGTCATCAAATGGCGCAACCAGAAGAGCATGTGGAGCAAGAAGTAAGACCAAACGAGCAGGTCATTGGTATTTTTAAACAAGATTAAGTGCTAAACGATATATTCAAATAGCTTATGTTGATTTGAATCGGCTATGGCGTTTAGGGCAATGGGAGCTGTTAGTAAATCTTTGACAAATGTTGCTGGCTTAATTTTTTTGGCTCAGCCAGAAATTTCCGAACAGCAGTGATTAAATACCTTTGCTTAATTAGTATTAGTTATTAAGTTATGTACGGCAACATCACAGGATAGACCCATCATTAACTCATAATACTAAAATAATATGAGTCACTATTTCTATAGCCATCGACGAACGTTAGTTGAATATAGTTTATATTCACTTGGAAGTGCGGTTGATAAATGATCTTCCTCTGCAAGTGTTTGCTTGTGTAGTGTATATAAACCAATAATTAGGCAAACCAAGGTAAAAACGGAAGGCAATGCTAGGAAGAAACCCAGTTGAGATAAAGCGACACTAGTAAAGATGGGGTTACGAGAATATTTGAAAAAGCCATCTGTAATTAATTGTTCAGGACCTTTGGGATCTATACCCGAACGCCATTTTTGGCTCATGCTAAAGTGAATGATAATGGTTAATAAAAAGCCGATAGTTAATAAAACATTACCAGATATCAACATAGGCACATTCTCTAAGCTCGGTATTATGCCTAAATAACCATCAATATCTGGAAAGTAAAATCTGAGCACACATACCATCCAGATAGATACTCTAAATATCCGAAATGTCATGTGATTCCACCAGTTAGAGCAATAGCGCTCTCCGGGGAATACTAACTCAATATTGGTGCTTTTTTTTGCGCTTATAATTCTAATGGTATAAAAGAATGCGACAGAAGAATAAAAAATGGCTAAATATAAACGCGTAAACTCTATTATTGCAGATGTATTCTCGGGAGAAATCATAAATTATTAATATTCATTTAAGTGAGTACTGGTGTTACCAATACCCGGTTAACGGGCTAAACGTAGTTTTTTAAAAATTGAGCAGCGCCAATAACTAATGTATTGAGTTCTTTTATATCACTTTTATATACAGTAAATTAAACATTTACTTATCTAAGTAAGTTTAGCTTTAGGCTTTGCAAAGAAAACAAACGGCAAAGCCAGTGGACCGAAAATAGCGCCCATTATAGCCCAATACCTAGCGTTGGAGCCTTTTGATTTGGCTACGTAATAACAAACAAAAATACACAGTACATTTAAAACGAGTAAAGCAATCATATAAAATTCCTTTTAAAAATTAATCAGGTAAGAATATAAATTTAACACAATATACTAGGTAAACAAACGCTCATTTAGGAGAGTAGAAAACCGAAAAGTGCTAACTAATCGCTATTCATTTCTTTTAAAATAGAAAAACACTCTTCATAAAATTCAGTGCTCTAGCAGTGATATACCTTAGTTTTTTTTAAATTTAATTTAAGAAGGGGTAGGGCGTGAAAATAATGTTATATCGAAATTAATCCACAAATTTATTTACTTACTAATATTTGAATAAAAACGGGGCTGTTTTATTAGCCCGTTATATTTAATTAATAGACTTAATAATGTGGCGGTGGCGGCTCTATTTCTTCTTTGCCTTCCTGTTCCGGCGCGTTATCTTTAATTCTATTGGCAATTAAAGCTACTTGATGTTTAAGTTCAGCAAGTTGGCTTTGATGTATCGTTATCTCATGGTTTAGTTGTTCGATTATATCGTCTTGAAATGCATTGCGAGTTTCAAGCGTTTCAATTGCTTTGGTTAATTCAATAACTGATTTCACGGTTTATTTACCTGCCATAATTCGGCGTATCCAGAAGAGCTTTCGGTGATTACCTGGTTATTATCTCTAAAAGCGACACTATAAACAACTGCTCCAGCGGGTCTAATATCGTCACGTGGCAAAACTCGCCAGCTAGTTAGACGTTCGCCTGTAGCAATATCCCATAGGCTAACCTTGCGAGAAGGTGCACCCGTTAATAGCTTAGTACCATCAGGTGAAAATTGCACTGCACTAAAAATCTCTTGGCGATTAAAGTATTTTAACTTGGAAATTAACTTACCGGTTTTTAAATCCCAAATATTGGACGATTTTTTACTGTCAGCAGTGAAGGCATAGCGACCTTTGGGGTCAAGTGCCACCATGGTCACGCGACTAGGGTGGTTAAAGCGGTAAATAACTTGTCCTGAAACGGTATCCCACACGTAGGCAACAAAATCATTAGAGCCAGAAATAGCAACACGACCATTAGGTAACATGTCTACGGCATTGATTTTTTCTTGATGACCTAAAAATTCTAATCGTCGACCGTTGGCAATAGTAATGTGTACTACTTTACCGTTACTTTGCCCAACCAGTAGATAGTCACCATTATTTGCCACGGCTACATCACGAATTGTCGATTCTGTGATCGACCAAAACCCTTCTGATTGGCCATTTTCTATATTCCACAATGAAAAGTCATGGCGGTTAGCAGTAATGGCATGGCTGTTATTATCGGCAATATCCACCACCAATACTAAATTATCAGCGCTACTTTGCTGTTGCGACCAATTATATTTCAGGGAGTTATTGTCTAAATCCCACAAACTAATGCCGTGATGAATAGATGAAACCACACTGAATTTAGCGTCATTAGAGATATCAGCCGCGTAGGCTCCCTCTACTGCATGTTGCCACCTTTGTGCTGGCTCTTGGCCTACAGGCTGACAAGCAGTTAGCAATGCCAATAAAAACAGCAGCTTGGCTTTAAGAATAGTTGAGTTACAGTTTAGCAAAATATTAATACTTTTTTCTTAGGTCATTTATCGTTAGTATAAGCCGCATTGTTTCACAATTCACACATATTTAAATGACTTAGCGGGGATTTCTGGCTAAGTAGTAAAACGGAGATATAAATGAAATTTTTTAAACCAACGTTAGTCGCTATTGCTTTATTATCAGTAATGGGTTGTCAAGAACCAGTTAAGCAAGAAGAAAAAGCGGTTGCGCTTGATACAGAAATACAAAAACAAGCCTACGGTTTAGGTGCTTCGATTGGTATGTACATGGAACGTAATTTAGAAGAACATGATAAATTAGGCTTAACTTTAGACAAGTCGCTTATTATACGTGGATTTACCGATAGCATGGACGGTAACTCTCAAATAGAAAAAGAAGATATTCAAGCGTTGTTGATGAACTTAGATCAAGCAATGAAAGCAAAGCAAAAAGAGCAAGCCGCAGTGAGTTCAGAATCAAGCTTAGCTGAAGGTCAGGCATTTTTGGCGGAAAATGCTAAAAAAGCAGGTGTTCAAGTTACTGAATCTGGCATTCAATACGAAATTCTAACAGAAGCCGAAGGTGAGAAACCTGCCGCTACTGATACCGTGAAAGTTCACTACCATGGCACATTCCTTAACGGCGAAACTTTTGATAGTTCATACGACCGTGGTGAACCTGCAGTGTTCCCACTTAACCGTGTAATTTCAGGCTGGACCGAAGGTGTACAGTTAATGTCGGTAGGTTCTAAGTTTAAATTTACTATTCCTTCAGACTTAGCTTATGGACCAAATGGTAACCCACCACGCATTCCGGGTAACTCTGTACTACAGTTTGATATTGAATTATTAGAAATTCAAAAACCAGAAGCTGCAGCAAAAGTTGGCGATAACAAGTAATAACTTACCTGTTGTTGAATAACAAAAAAACCAACCTTAGCGGTTGGTTTTTTTGTTTTAGAGCATTGTTTTAAGTTGGTATAAGGTAAATTGAACGTTTATTTCAGGCAATAAAAAAGCCTTACCGAAGTAAGGCTTGAAATGCTCGCTGTGTGGTCTAGTAAACTAGCTTCTTTTTATTTATTTCTTTATTTTTATTATTGTTTTTCTTTAGCGCGGGACATTTATAGCAAAGGCTTTTTCTTCGTGCAACAACTTTAATAGAGCATATATTCCACGAACTTTTTCGTATAAGGCGTGTAAAAATAGGCTGCTATCAACCAGTTTTTTCAGTTCTAACAGCATATCAAGTGCAAAGTTTAATTTTCAACCAGTTTACATTTTTTTAAAATAGGTAATTAAATGTAAAAAAGTTTACCTATCAAGTTCTAACGTAACTAAGGCCATATTTTATAGAAATCACTAAAACCATCTAGGCTGGTTTACCACTTTGGTGATTTATGAAATACATTGCCTATGTTCTTAATGGGGTTGGTGGAAAAATAAACAATTTTATTTTTTATTTAAAATAAATTATCTTTATTTAAATTGATTTAGATAATGAATGTGCTGTTTTATTAAGCTAGAGGTCTTTGTTTTTTTGTTACATACCCTATCGTGTTTTAGGCTGATTTTGCCATAGCATCTTCTTGATAGCACAAAATAACGGTTAATTTGCAAAAAATTTCAATATGAATGCCATGAACGAGCGTAGATTTGATTTGGAAGATAGATCAATAAAATTTGAAGTGTTAGAATGCGCGCATATTATTGCGGAGAAGAATTTTCATGACTGAATTAAAGAACGATACGTATTTGCGTGCGCTATTGCGCCAACCTGTTGATTACACTCCTGTTTGGATGATGCGCCAAGCCGGTCGTTATTTACCGGAGTATCGTGAAGTACGTAAAGGCGCTGGCGACTTTATGTCGGTATGTCGTGATGCTGATTTAGCATGTGAAGTAACCATTCAGCCATTACGTCGCTTTCCACTTGATGCTGCTATTTTATTTAGTGATATTTTAACTATTCCTGATGCTATGGGCTTGGGTCTGTATTTTGAAACAGGGGAAGGGCCTAAATTTGAACGCCCAATTACTTGTAAAGCTGATATTGATAAAATTGGTATTCCGGATCCTGAAGGCGAATTGCAATACGTTATGAATGCAGTACGTACCATCAAGAAAACGCTGAACGGCGATGTACCGCTTATTGGCTTTTCTGGTAGTCCATGGACCCTGGCCACTTATATGATTGAAGGTGGTAGTTCAAAAGCTTTCACTAAGATCAAAAAAATGATGTTCGCAGAGCCACAAACTTTGCACTTATTGTTAGATAAACTAGCCGACTCAGTTATTTTATATTTAAATGCCCAAATTGCTGCCGGTGCTCAATCGGTAATGGTATTTGATACTTGGGGCGGAGTTTTGTCACCTCGCGATTATAAAGAGTTTTCATTGCAGTATATGGCGAAAATTGTTGATGGTTTAACGCGTCATAACGATGGTCGTAAAGTGCCAGTGACATTATTTACCAAAAATGGTGGTATGTGGTTAGAAGACATCGCTGCAACAGGTTGTGATGCTGTAGGTCTTGATTGGACAATAGATATTGAAAATGCCAAAGCACGTGTTGGTGATAAAGTGGCGCTGCAAGGCAATATGGACCCGTCAATGTTATACGCACCATTGCCGCGTATTGAGCAAGAAGTATCGAAAATACTAACAGGTTTTGGTGAAGGTGGTACAGGCCATGTGTTTAACTTAGGACATGGTATACATCCGGATGTGAACCCAGATCATGCGGGTCACTTTATTGAGTCGGTTCATCGTTTAAGTAAGCCGTATCATCTATAAGTAATTATTCATAAAAGATATTGTTTACCTCTAGTTTGAATAAAACGACTTAATTTATTGAATATAAAGGAGCTTAATGCTCCTTTTTTTATTCGCTAATATTATGATGTAAATTATTTCACTAATAAGACGTTGCTGAGCATTTTCTGATATGGATATTAGTTTCAATTTTGTCTTTGGTTAATGCTTTTAGATTAAGGTATGCTTGAGGTAGAAATTGATTTTAAAAGGATAGAACAATGACGACAAATACAAACCTTATATCTACATTATTGATTACCGTGTTACTCAGTGCCTGTGGCAGTAGCTCAACAGAAAAAGAAGAAGCTAAAGACGCGCAAGCTATACAGGATAATAACACTCAGCAGGAAGCCACTAAGCTTGTTGCTACGCCGATAAATGCTAATGAAAAATTAAAAGGCGACAAGATGGAAGAGTTAAAAGATAAGTTGAAGGATGAATCTGGAGAGTGGCAACGTGGTCGTGTGCAGTTTTTAAACTTAGAAGGCGGCTTTTACGGCATTATTACTGATTCAGGTAAAAAAATATTACCGATGAATATGGCAAAAGAGTTTGCGCAAAATGGTGCTATTGTTCGCATTAAAGGCAAAGTAAAAAATGTTATGACCATTCAACAATGGGGCACACCTTTTACTATTACCGAAATAGAGCTGATAACACCGGGTAATCAAGCAAATGAAACTGAGATGTAAGTATAATAAGATTTAATGACAGATTAGCGACAAGTTAGTGGCTGGGTAAATAAGGTTAAGGTTTTACCGCTGCTGCTAACTTGAATTTGATAAAGGTTTCGGTATTGCTTTTCGGTAATATCATCCACGGTTAACTCACTAAGTAATGCCGATAATTGTGGCGTGGTATTGCTATGACCCACCACTAAAACATTTTCTTTTTGTTTGAGTAACTGCTGTGCAAACTGGTTAAGTTTTGCTGGCGAATATTGTTTTATTGCCAGTTTTTGCTGTTTAGCAAAGGGGGCGGCTGTTGCCATAGTGCGTTGGTATGCTGTGCTATACACATGTTTGATTTTTGTATGTTCAAGCATGTTAGCAATTTGTTTTGCTCTCAATTTACCGCACTGGGTCAATTTAGGATCATCTTTTACCGCTTGCTTTTCTGCATGGCGAACTAAGTAAATGCTAAAACTATCATCGGCGAGTGCCGGCAAGACAAAAAAGCTTAGGGCTACCAGTAAACTATATTTCATAACTTTTCCGTTTTGGTTTAAATAAACACATTTCAGAGCGGGAAACATTAGAGAAAAAGGGCAAAGTTGTTAATAATTTCACCCTTTTATTTGCATTTAAAACAGTCGGTTTAACCCGTTTAATGCCGCTACCCTGAATGCTTCTGCCATTGTTGGATAGTTAAAGGTAGTTTCAACAAAGTATTCAATGGTATTGCCACCGTTAGTTTGCTGCATGATGGCTTGACCGATATGAATAATTTCTGCGGCATTTTCACCAAAACAATGAATACCTAATATTTCTTTGGTTTCACGATGGAAAAGAATTTTTAACGAGCCGACTAAATTATTAGATATTTGTGCGCGGGCTAAATGTTTAAACTGCGCACGACCAACTTCATAAGGGATTTTTGCTTCGGTTAACTCTTGCTCGGTTTTACCGACAGAACTGATTTCTGGAATGGTATAAATACCAGTTGGAATATCAACAGTCAGTTTTGCATTGCCATCACCGTTTAGCATTGCGCTGGCGCAAATTCTACCTTGATCAAATGCGGCACTGGCCAAACTTGGATAGCCAATAACATCACCAACAGCAAAAATACCATCTACATCAGTTTGGTAGGTATCGCTAACTTTTAATTGCCCACGACCATCCGCTTTTAAACCAGCATTTTCAAGTTTTAAATCGGCTGTATTACCGGTACGACCATTGGCAAATAGTAAACAGTCAGCGCGCATTTTCTTACCAGACTCTAAATGCACAATAACTGAATCTTCTTTGGTTTCGACACGCTCAATTTGCTCACCGTGGCGAATAACAACACCGTTGTTCCACAAGTGATAACTTAATGAGTCTGACATTTCGTCATCTAAAAATGATAGTAAGCGATCACGGGTATTGATCAAGTCTACTTTGACCCCTAAGCCGCGAAAAATACAAGCGTATTCGCTACCAATAACACCTGCACCATAGATAATTATTTGGCGTGGAGAATGTTCAAGCGATAAAATACTGTCTGAGTCATAAACTCTAGGATGCGTGAAATCAACATCGTCTGGATGATAAGGGCGAGAGCCTGTGGCTATTACTATTTGTTTTGCTGTAATGGTATCGATTGTGCCGTCAGTGCGTAATACTTGAATGGTATTGGCGTCAACAAACGAGGCTTCACCGTAAAAGTGCTCAACTTGGTTGCGGTTATAAAAGCCGCTACGTAAATTGACTTGTTTTCGAATAACTGCCGAGGCGTGACTTAAAATATCCTGAAAGGTTAAATGCTTGGCGTTTTGTCCAGCATTAAACAATGGATTGGAGTTATATTCGATAAGTCGGCTAACTGATTGGCGTAGCGCTTTCGATGGGATGGTACCCCAATGAGTACATCCGCCGCCAACATGATGATAGCGTTCAATAATAGCAACACGCTTATCTCGCTTAGCTAAGTTCATCGCAGCGCCTTCACCACCAGGCCCTGTGCCTATAATTATGGCGTCGAAATCGTAGCTTTTAATTGAACTTTTTGCTTTTTTAGTCTCGGCTTGTGCTTGTTTACTCAACGGTTAACCCTTTAATTCCTGCTTCAATGGAAAAATTTTAGCAGGAATCAAATAGAACGTAACTGTTTTTATGCGAGTTTTTCTACCATGTTTTGCCAGCTTCGCTGTTGTTCCGCTAATCGGCGCTTAATTTCTTGGTATTGAGCCATCACTTCAGAGTTCTCGACATCGGCCATTAATTGGTCACGCTTAGTGGCTAATAATGCTTTACGCACAGCATAAAACTCGTTGATCTTATGAATAAGCTCATCATATTCATGCTGTAATCTTTCTAATAGTTGCTCGGCGTCAGGGTGGGCAGCTAACTTTTGCTGACTACGTAACAAAATCATCGATAAACGCGCTTTCTCTATTTTATCTTCTGGTGTTGTGCGTAACTTTGAAGTTAGCTTTAAATGCTCACAACCTTTAATTAGCCACTTAGTCGGATCAAACTGCCACCAACGAATACCATTACGATAGTCGTTTTCAAATATATGATGATAGTTATGGTAACCCTCGCCAAAAGTAAAAAAGGCTAACACGCCATTATCGCGAGCTGTATTTTTTTCAGTGTAGGTTTGCTTACCCCAGATGTGCGCTAATGAATTTATGAAAAATGTGGTGTGATGACTTAACACTAAGCGCAAAAAGCCGAGTAATAGTAAGCTGTTGATCATATCACCGTGCCACAAGCCAAATAAAATTGGTACGCCGAAGTTCATTAATATGGTCAGTAATAAATAATGTTTATGTTGCCAAACAACAATGCTGTCTTTTTGTAAATCGCGCACATTGCTGTAGTCGTTATATTGCTTAGGTTGGTGATCTCTTAGCATCCAGCCAATATGAGAATGCCAAAAACCCATTTTTGCCGAATAGGGGTCAACATTATTTTTATCGACATGTTTGTGATGAATTCGATGATCTGAAGACCAATGTAAAGCGCTATTTTGTAAGGCAAATGCACCACCTAACGCGTAGATCAGTCTTAAAGACCAATGCGCTTGATAAGTTCTATGGGACCAAAGACGGTGATAACCGGCAGTGATCGACATGCCACAATAAATAAAGCAAATAGTTGCTGCGGTGATTTCTGTGGCATCAAAGCCATGAGTAAATGCACGATAAGGCACTGCGATTGCAGCAAATAAAAAGGTAATGCTAAATACAAATACATTTAACCAAATAATAGGTGGTTTTTTCATTAATTATCCATCTAGGGGCTAAGCACCAAAAAATATTTCGGTGTACACATGTACGCTATTCTATCTTTACTCGATGCTGAGTCAAGTGCTGATGATTAATTATTCGAGTTCATAAGCATTAATATTCTGGCTATTACTGGGCGATTAACATCAATTTACTAGTATTGTTAACTATTTTCAGTATCATATCAGCCTAGTTTTAGCGTGAAATAAATATTAGGTGTACTGGCGATGAGTGGTATTCGAGCACTTCAAAAAGAAAAAACGCGTCGTCAATTAATTGATGCTGCTTTAGGGCAACTCAGTAGTGAACGTAGTTTTTCTAGCTTAAGCTTACGTGAAGTAGCAAAAGAAGCGGGTTTAGCGCCAACCTCATTTTATCGCCATTTTTCTGATATGGACGAATTGGGCTTAACTTTGGTTGATGAAGCCGGTTTAACCTTGCGTCAATTAATGCGACAAGCTAGGCAACGCATTGATAAAGGTGGCTCAGTTATCCAAATTTCTGTGCGTACTTTTATGGAGTTTATTGAAAATAATGGTAATATTTTTCGTTTGTTATTACGAGAACGTTCAGGCACATCGCCGGCATTTCGTGCTGCGGTTAATCGCGAAATTCGTTATTTTACTTTAGAGCTTTGTGATTACTTACAACAAGCCAATAAGCTTGATGCAGAAGTGGCTTATCTACAAGCCAATGCTGCCGTAACTATTGTTTTTAGTGCTGGCTCTGATGCTTTAGATTGTGATAAAAAAGATTTAGCTCAATTAGCACAACGAACAATTAAACAGCTGAGGTTTATTGCTCGTGGTGCATTTGAATTTGGCGTACGCAATGAAAACCGCAGCCTTAAAGTTAAAGGCGAGACAAAATAACACCTGTTTCTACGTGATGGGTATAAGGGAATTGGTCGAATAGCGCAAAATGCTCAATTTTATGGGTTTTTACTAGTTCAGTTAAGTTATCACGCAGCGTTTCTGGATTACATGAAATATAGATGATGCGCTCAAAACGACTAACTAGCTCAACACTATCAGGATCAAGACCGGCTCTCGGTGGATCAACAAGCACGGTTTGATAATTGTAGCTGGTTAAATCAAAGCCTTCTAAGCGACGGAATACACGTTCGCCGTTCATTGCCTGACTAAAGTCTTCACTCGCCATTCTTACAATATCAACATTATCTAATTTGTTAGCTGCAATGTTAATTTGTGCTGATTTTACTGACGTTTTCGATATTTCTGTACCTAATACCCGATCAAAATTTTGTGCTAACGCAATACTAAAATTGCCATTGCCACAATACAGCTCAATTAAATCACCACCGAGGTTTTTAGTGGCTTGTTGAGCCCAAAGTAACATTTCTTCATTTACCTTGGCATTAGGTTGTGTAAAGCTGTTTTCAACTTGTTGGTAATGAAAATCTTCACCATTTACCGTCAAGGTTTCCATAACAAAATCTTTGTCTAATACCACTTTTTGTTTGCGAGCTCTGCCAATAATATCAACGGGCGCTATTGCAGATAAACGCACTTTTAATTGCTGTGCTTGTTCAATCCATTGCTCGTCTAATTGTTTGTGGTAAAGCAAGCTAACTAATACTTCGCCACTCAGTGTTGATAGGAAATCAACTTGGAATAAACGTTGGCGCAGTACATCGTTATTTTTTATGTCGGCTAATAATGCGGTCATAAATTGATTGATAAGCACACTGGCAACAGGAAAGTCATCCACCTTATATTTTTCTTTTGTCTCACTATTAAACATTATGTAATAGAGATCATCACCTTCATGCCAAACTCGAAACTCAGCGCGCTGGCGGTAATTTAAAGTCGGCGAGGGGAATATTTCAAATGTTGGTAAGTCAAATTGAGCAAAAGTGGTGGTAATATTTTGCTTTTTTTCGTCAAGCTGCTGTTGATAATTATCGGGATGAATGTGGCTAAACATTGAAATACCTTATTGAAAATGGGCATCGCTAATTAATGAGGCGGAAATTCTAGCGAGTGGCCAATTCTTGTCTACTAAATAATGGCTGTATTCTAGAAGAATTCGCTTTTTAAGCATAGTCTTTAGTCAGACTAAATAAGATTAATTATCAAGAGGTATACATTTATTACGTTAGAAGTTGCCGAGTGAGTTATTTCGATGAGTTTATAAATGGATTTACGCGAAAACTTAAGAGTGGAGGTATGATATTTGGTTAAGTGAGTTTTTTACATGAAGCCAATTGACTATATGATGGTCAACGCCCACTAGCCTACTTTTACGTGTTGAATTATCTTCAACAACTTGTAGCGCACGATACTCAAGTAAAGCGTCCCATTGCTTAACAATACGTTAGCGAGTTTACAATGAATACAAATTTACTGTGCTTTTAAAGAACTTGCCAATACCAGGGCCAGAACGCAATTCACCTGTTCTTCGACCTAACTTAGTGGCAAATTCCCACAATGGGTTGTAACGATAAGTACCTTCTAAGGTATAGATTTGTGATTATTGTTTGTTACCAAAGTCAGTTTGATGTTGAAGCATGATGACGAATGTTTAGATACTCTTTAAGATAAAGTAAATAAGCACAGTTAGGACTTACCAGATATAAAAATGCCACTCACTTTTCAGTGAATGGCATTAAAAACTAACTATATGAAACTTAATAATGAACTTTATGCAGAATTTTATTCAACAATTTGCTCTGGTCGTTCTTTAGCTTCGCGAACTTTCAACGTTCTTTGTTGAAATTCACTATCATTTAATGACGAAACGGCTTCATCGGCATCTGCTGCTGATATTTCAACAAAACCAAATCCTCGTCTTTTTCCTGTATGTTTATCTTTCATCAATCTTACTGATTGAACTTGACCATATTCGGAAAACAACTCTCTTACTGCGGCTTCATTAGCTCTGTATGGTAAATTGCCTACATAGAGTGTGCTGATGCTTGTGTCTGCTTCTTGTACATTCGTTTCGGCTTTACCAATTAAGGGCGCGATAAATGCACAAACAAAAGCGATAACTGCAACGCTCATACTGGTAAGTTCGACTACATTACTGTTAGCTATAAAATAGATAGCAACAGAGAATACTAACGCAACAATTAGCGTTAATGCTTGGGGAGACTTCATAATGGATACCTAATTATTATTTTATAAAAACTTAAATTGCAATTCTATGTTACCCACCTTTTGGTAATGTGCAAGAATAAGTGTGATTTTTATGCAATTTAATCAGACAAGTATCCATTAACACAATTAACAGATACGTTTATCACTTCATAACCAATAAAGAATGGGTTATTTAGTTAACTATTCTTCTCTGATGTTTTACATAGTCACCTTATCTATATAAAGGAAAGAGGAAGGAAAGTTTCAAACCTTATAGTTCATCAATAACAAAATATACGCTCTCATGTGACTTTTTATATTAGCTTGAACGCTATTTAAACTCCCTTAGCTCAATAAAAACACCAAGTGAGCAAATAAAAAGCAAACAAACCCTTATTCGCAATTAAATGCTATTTAGGTGTTGACGTGAAGCCAAAAATCTCTAAAATGCGCTCCAGTTCCAAGGGGTAACCCCAACGAGCTGTTTTAATATGTTATCTAACGCGGTTTAGGCCAGTTTGATTAACTTAACGTTTTAAACTGGTTGGTTTTGAAAGTTTCAAACTTTTAAAATAAATTTAAATAAAACGTTGACATTAAAACTCAGGTGCGTAGAATGCGCATCTCGCTTCAGG
>NZ_JACGWA010000025.1 GCF_014077505.1 Colwellia sp. BRX10-3
TAGCGACAATAGCGACATGGCCCCACCTGATCCCATTCCGAACTCAGAAGTGAAACGTGTTAGCGCCGATGGTAGTGTGGGAGTTCCCATGTGAGAGTAGGACATTGCTAGGCTTCTATTTAGAATACCCAGCTTATGGCTGGGTTTTCGGCCCTGTGGAGGGGTTCCCGAGTGGCCAAAGGGATCAGACTGTAAATCTGACGGCTCAGCCTTCGGTGGTTCGAATCCACCTCCCTCCACCATCATTCTAAAAACCCGTAACGTAAGTTGCGGGTTTTTTTTCGTTTATATTTATTGATTACTGCTGTGCTTTTAGGTTTTACCGTACTTCAATGCTCTTCTTCCTTTGGATTATTCCTATAATTTTTACTAAAGCTGATCTATATAAACAACATAAAGGTGTGTATTAAATACTGACATTTACACGTTAATTAAGTCGATAAACTCGGTCCAACCATTGGTATCAATTTTGTTGTTGTTTATCAGAGAAGAATAAGCGCTATCATTGCACTGAGACCGTCTATACTGTATTCTGCACCGCCGTTTGACATTGGTTCAAACCATCAGCGAGAAGAGTATATTCTATGAGTTTTACCGATTTAGGTTTATCTGCCCCAATTCAAAAAGCTATTGCGGAAAAAGGATACGATACGCCATCACCTATTCAAGCTCAGGCAATCCCTGCTGTGCTCGCTGGTAAAGACGTTATGGCCGCTGCACAAACGGGAACAGGTAAAACTGCAGGTTTTACTTTACCTATTCTAGAGCTGTTATCACGTGGCGAAAAAGTACGCCCAAACCAGGCTAGAACACTTATTATTACGCCTACTCGCGAACTTGCAGCACAAATTGCTGAAAACGTAGAAATGTATGGTAAGCACTTACCATTAAAATCTACGGTAGTGTTTGGTGGCGTTAAAATAAATCCACAAATGCTACGTTTGCGTCAAGGTGTTGATATTCTTGTAGCGACACCTGGACGTTTACTCGATTTATATAATCAAAAAGCAGTACGCTTTAATCAGTTAGAAATATTAGTGCTTGATGAAGCCGACAGAATGTTGGATATGGGTTTTCTTCGTGATATTAAGAAAATTTTATCATTACTACCAAAAACGCGCCAAACGTTACTTTTCTCAGCAACATTTTCCCCAGATATACGTGAACTAGCAAAAGGCATCGTTAACGATCCTGTCGAAATTTCAATTAGTCCAAAAAACACGACGGCAGAAAGTGTTGAGCAACTGATTTACTCAGTTGATAAAAACAAGAAAGCAGCCTTACTAACACACTTAATTTTAGAAAATGACTGGCAACAAGTTATCGTGTTTATGAAAACTAAACATGGCGCTAATAAACTAACTAAACAGTTAGATGCTGCTGGTATTCAAGCTGCTGCTATTCATGGTAACAAAAGTCAAGGCGCAAGAACTAAAGCATTAGCACAATTTAAAGAGGGTAAAATTAGCGTACTAGTAGCAACTGATATTGCTGCCCGTGGTATTGATATTGACCAATTACCACAAGTAGTTAACTTTGAGTTACCTAATGTACCAGAAGACTATGTTCACCGTATTGGTCGTACCGGCCGAGCTGGTTCTAGTGGCCATGCCGTATCTTTAGTATGTGCAGATGAAATAGATTTACTCAATGATGTTGAGCACGTGATACAAACTCACTTGCCAAGAGAAATTGTTGCAGGTTTTGAACCGGTACATGCTTTACCTGAATCACGTAATTTACGGGCTTTAAAAGCTAAAAAACCAAGGAAATTTAAATCAGAAGGATCTGAGCATAAAGATGGCCAACGTTCTGGTGATAATGCTCGTGGTAATAAACCAACCGGTAAAAATAGACGCCATATAGGAAATAGCTCAGCGAGTAATCCTTATGGAAATAGTGACGGACGTCGTCGTATTAATCCTAACCCAAGTAAGTAGATATAAGGGTAACGGTTAAGTTATATTATCCGTTACCGTTTACCTGATTAGCCTATTGTTTTGCTAACAATTTATCTAGGTTATTAGCAAAAGCTTGTCGATCACTTTGGCTAATCGGTGGCGCACCACCTGTTTCAATACCGCTAGAGCGAAGAGTATCCATAAAGTCACGCATATTAAGGCGTTGACGAATATTAGCCTCGGTGTAAAGTTCTCCTCTAGGATTAAGCGCTAAACAACCTTTTTCGACAACTTCAGCGGCTAAAGGAATATCTGCCGTTATCACTAAGTCATTTGGATCCGCTCGTTTGACAATTTCATCATCAGCAACATCAAAGCCCGCAGTTACTTGCACAAAGTTGATTACCTTAGAAGGTGGTACTTTTAGATAATGATTAGCCAGTAATGTCGTAGGTGTTTGTGTACGTTCTGCGGCACGGAATAATATCTCTTTAATGACTACCGGACATGAGTCGGCATCAACCCAAATTTTCATGGTTTACCTTTAAATTCTAGCAATGATTTTACTAGTGGTAATGTAACGGTAAATATCGTGTAATGTAAGCACTGTTGGGTGTTATTAGCCACAATCACACTTATTTTAACTAGGACAATCCATGAACCAACCACAACGCGATATAACCTTAAGATTTTTAGCCGAACCTCAAGATGTCAACTTTGGCGGTAAAGTTCATGGAGGCGCGGTAATGAAATGGATCGATCTAGCCGCTTATGCATGTGCTGCAGGCTGGAGTGGTCGATATTGCGTTACCGCTTATGCTGGGGGAATTCGGTTTGTAGAGCCCATCCATGTTGGTAGTTTAGTCGAGGTCGAGGCAAAAGTTATCTATACCGGCAATACATCGATGCATATAGCGGTAGAAGTTAATGCTTGTGATCCTAAAACATTAAATCGCAGATTAACCACCCATTGTATTGTGATCATGGTTGCTGTCGATCAAAATGGGCAGTCTGAACGCATACCGGAATGGATACCAAAGACCGATGCAGATATAAAGCAGCATGAAAGTGCAAAAAAATTAATGGAAATGCGCAAACAAATCGGCGAAGAGATGCAAATTTTTGTAGAATAGCGCCTAAGTATTTAAACAAAATCATCAGGATTTTATGTGTTAGAACAAGAAAAAATTAAACAAATATTGCAGATGGATGATGCACAACGTGCAGCCTACTTTATCAATGAAACAGTAAGCCAAAGCGAGTTATGGATTTTAACCGATGAACATGGTTGTGTAATGCTCAACTCGGAAGATGAAGACTGTGTGCCAGTTTGGCCTAATAAAGAGTTTGCACAAGCTTGGGCTACTGATGGATGGGAAGCTTGCCAGCCTGAGGCTATTTCTTTAAATAAATGGTTTAGTCGTTGGACCCATGGTTTAGCTGATGATGAACTCGCTATAGTGGTATTTCCAAGCCAAGATGAGCAAGGATTAATTTTTTATCCTGATGAGCTTGAGCATGAACTTAAACAAAAACAACATTCGAATAATAAGCGATAGAAAATCATGAGTTTTTCGTCCCTAGCATTAGACAAGTCTCTTACTGATGCCGTTAAAGCCCTAGGTTATGAGCAGCCAACGCCAATTCAGCTAAAGGCCATTCCTGCAATTTTAGCCAATAAAGACATTATGGCGGGAGCACAAACCGGCACGGGTAAAACCGCCGCATTTGCTTTACCTATTCTGCAACGTCTAAGTGAGAATATCGCTGCAGAAAGGCCTATTAGAGCGTTAGTATTAACACCGACACGTGAGCTAGCTCAGCAAGTGTATAAAAGTTTTGTAAGTTATGCTGAAAACACCGAGCTTAATATTGCAGTTGCCTATGGCGGTGTCAGTATTAAGCCACAAATTGAAGCCATAGAAAAAGGTGCTGACATACTCATCGCCACACCCGGTAGATTGCTAGATCATATTGTTAATGGCAGTGTGTTGTTGATTCATCTTGAAATTATTGTGTTTGATGAAGCTGACCGCATGTTAGATATGGGCTTTAAAGATGAAATAGACCGTATTTTAAATCGCTTACCGCCAAAGCGTCAGACACTACTGTTTTCAGCCACTTTTGATGATGCGATTTTTAAACTCAGTAAAACTTTACTCAATAACCCTGAACTTATTGAAGTAAGTGAGCGCAACACCGCGGCAACAAAAGTAGAGCAAATTGTTTATACCGTAGATAGTGACCGAAAACGTGAGCTAACTTCATTTCTAATAGGTTCTAAAAATTGGCAACAAGTGCTTATTTTTACTCGCACAAAACTTGGCGCAGATGAACTAGCGAAAGAAATGTCTAAAGACGGTATTAAAACCCAATCGATACATGGTGATAAATCACAAGGTGCGCGTGATAAAGCATTAGCTGACTTTAAAGCAGGTAAAACTAGGGCCTTGGTAGCAACAGATGTTGCCGCACGAGGTATCGACATTAGTGATTTACGTTATGTGATTAACTATGAATTACCTTATATAGCTGAAGATTATATTCACCGTATTGGCCGAACAGGTCGTGCTGGTAATGAAGGTTTAGCCATATCTTTAATGAGCCCATCAGAAGCTTGGTTGTTAGAGGCGGTTGAAAAGGTATTAGATACCCGATTAATGCAACAATGGCTACCAGGCTATGAACCAGACTTGACCAAAACTGACGCACCAGCGAGAAAAAATACGCTAGGCCAGCAAAAAAAACACGGTAGACAAAAAGCCTTTGGTGATAAAAACAAGGCTAAGCCTAATAAGCCACGTCGTCGTTAAAATACTTCCTTGTCATATTGAAAAACGAAAAAGCCGAATTAGAAAATAATTCGGCTTTTTATGTTCAGGAAGAATGGTATGTCACGATCACATGGATGTGAAAGAGTGACGATTGGACAAACGTTAAAGGGTAAATAAATAAGCGACTAATTCGTTATATTCAGCAAAGAAATTGTTACGGTCTAAAGACTTACTATCAATTAAATACTTACCGTTTACCACCATGGATGGCACACTGGTGAGCTGACGGCTTTGGGATAATGTATCTTGTATTTTCTTCTCTTTTTTAGCCAGACTGATCACCGAAAAACTTTTCATACCTTGGTCGAATTTTTTGCCCTCACCACCACTTAAAACAAAAACATTACGAATATCTTTTTCATTAGAAATAGTGGCTCTATCGGTTTGTAAGTACTTAAAAATTGCAGCAGAAAACTGATTATCAACACCCGTCTTTTCAGCAATAATTAGCGCTTTACCTAACATAAATTGTATTTCTGGAGACGTTTGTCCCATAAAGTCTACATGCACCTTATTAAACTTAGCTTTTACCGGCATAACTTTTTTAAAACCTTCAAGGTAAGGTTCATAAGCACGACATGTTGGGCAATAGTAAGAGAAGTATTCAGTTAACTCAGGTGTAGAAGTTTTCTTTTCTGCCACTACCTTATAGTGCTGCCCTTCTTCAAACTTTGCTGAAAAACTATTAAAACTTATACTGAGTAAAAGGGTTGCAGCTAGTGTAGAAACTAATTTTATTACTTTTGTCATACTTGTCCTTATCGATTATTTTCAGCAAAAGTTATGTGGCTATTTTGCCTAGATAATTTATAAAATAATTAATAATCTGATGTGTAGACATATTTTTCAAGGAAATGTTCCATGCTAAATGAAAAAAACAATATCAACCCCCTGTTATTGCTAGCTAATTGAAAAATTATTTGCTCTTATAGTATGTTATTTAACAAGCCAAACAGAAGTTAGCTCTCAATATATGAGACCAGCGGACAAGGAAAAACAATGCGAAGTGATGAAATAGATTATCAAATTATCGGCCAGTCAATGCAGTTGGTTGAAGTGACATTAGATCAGGGCGAAACCGTAGTCGCTGAAGCGGGAGCGATGAATTATATGGAAGATGGTATCGCCTTTGAAACTAAAATGGGCGACGGTTCAGATGCCAACCAAGGCCTAATGGGCAAGTTATTTTCTGCTGGTAAGCGCATGTTGACCGGAGAGTCGCTTTTTATGACCCACTTTTCCAATCAACATCCACAACGGCGTAAAGTTGCTTTTGCTGCTCCTTACCCCGGTTCTATTATTAGCATTGACTTGGCAGAAATTGGCGGTGCTGTTACTTGTCAAAAAGACGCATTTTTATGTGCAGCGTTAGGGACAAAAATTGATATTACCTTTAATAAGCGTTTAGGTAGTGGCTTTTTTGGCGGTGAAGGCTTTATTTTAGAGCGTTTAGAGGGTGATGGTTTAGCCTTTTTACATGCTGGTGGCACGATTATCGAAAAAGAGTTAAATGGAGATATTTTGCGAGTAGATACCGGTTGTTTGGTTGGCTTTAGTGATGGTATTGATTACGATATTGAGCTGACAAAAGGTTTGAAAAGTATGCTCTTTGGTGGCGAAGGTTTGTTTATTGCCACGTTGTCGGGTCATGGTAAAGTGTGGTTGCAGAGTTTACCTTTCTCGCGTTTAGCCGACCGGATTATTGCCCATGCCCCAATCCATGGTGGAAAAAATCAGGGCGAGTAGTCGCATTAGCATAAAAATACTTAATGTCATTAATGCTTTGTTAATGACATTATTGGTTAGCTAGTTGCTGAAATTATCAAAAAGTCGTAGATTATGAAATTATTTATTATTACGCTAATTTTACTATTATTTACCGGTAGTAATGCTTTCGCGAGTGAGGGCATAGCAACCGCAATATCGCTGACCGATCACTGGGTAGGTTATACTGCTATTGCTATTTTTGTTATTGCGTACCTCTTTGTGATTTTCGAAGAACAGGTGCAAATGCGAAAATCAAAGCCAATGTTGTTGGCTGCTGGGGTTATTTGGCTATTAATTGCAATGGTTTACCAGCAAATGGGCGATCATCATTCCGCAAAAATTGCCATTAGGCATAATTTCCTCGAATACGCCGAACTGTTTTTCTTTCTGTTAGTTGCAATGACCTATATCAATTCCATGCTTGAGCGCGGGGTTTTCGATGCCTTACGCGACAAACTGATTATTAGGGGTTTTAGCTATCGTACGCTATTTTGGTTAACCGGCCTACTGGCATTCTTTATTTCTCCAGTTGCGGATAACTTAACAACCGCATTGATTATGTGTGCGGTTATCCTAGCCGTTGGCAAGGGCCAGCCAAAGTTTATTGGTATGGGCTGTGTCAATATTGTCGTTGCCGCGAATGCTGGTGGCGCATTTAGTCCGTTTGGCGATATTACGACACTGATGGTGTGGCAACAAGGTATTGTCGAATTTGCTGATTTTTTTAAGTTATTCTTACCCTCGTTGGTTAATTATTTAGTCCCCGCATTTATCATGCAATTTTTCTTACCGTCAGGCAAACCAGCCGCAATTTCAACCGAACCAGAGCAAGTTAAATACGGGGGCTTAGTCATTGTTGGATTATTTCTACTAACGATAATCACCGCGATTAGTTTTCATAATTTTCTTCATATCCCACCGGTATTTGGCATGATGACCGGACTGGCATATTTGAAGTTATATGCATATTACTTACGGGTATTTGCCAATACCCATATCGACAAGTCTGATTCCCCGACTAGTCATGATGTTGAGGATGATTTTGATATTTTTGATAAAATTGCCAAAGCGGAATGGGATACCTTATTCTTTTTCTATGGCGTAATTTTATCGGTAGGTGGCTTGGGGTTTCTTGGCTATTTGAGCTTAACATCAAGTTTCATTTACGGTGAGTTAGGGCCTACAACGGCTAATATCATCATAGGTTTACTCTCGGCAATAGTAGATAATATACCGGTAATGTTTGCGGTGCTATCAATGCAGCCGGATATGAGTCAACTGCAGTGGCTGCTGGTGACATTAACTACCGGCGTAGGGGGTAGTTTGCTTTCTATTGGTTCGGCTGCTGGTGTGGCACTAATGGGCCAAGCACGAGGGAAATATACCTTCTTTACCCACCTTAAATGGACCCCAGTGATCGCTTTAGGTTACTTCGCTAGCATTGGTGTGCATTTCTTGATTAATGGTTAGCGTTGTAAATACTGTGGCTATATCAAGCAGGACTATTAGTTTTGCTTGATATAGTATTGCAGTATTAGCTAGGTTAAGCGCCAAACTTGTGCTGATTTACTTTGTCTATTACGTGTACTGTCTTCGTAAGGAATATCGTCGATGCTTTGCCTAATATCTTCATTAACCGTAGCCCATAAATAATAGCTATGTTCAGTTATGCCACCAACAATTTTAGAGCAGTTGACTTGACTGACTTTGTGGTGCAATTGAAAAGGTCTAGCGGTACCATTATGACCTAACCTATCGGTATTACCTTTAGTGTAATCAGAAATATACATCGCCAAATCACCGTTGTTGTAATAAACCGTTACTTGCTTTGCTAATCGATGCAAATTAACCATAGGCCGTTCTAATTCAAAGATATTATCGTCAACATCAGGTGCGCACATAAATATGTGGTGAAATAATTGTGGAAAGCGCTTTTGGTTATTGAGTTTGTCTAATGATATTAAGGCATGTTGTAAAACATAATTACCCATTGAGTGACAAAGTAAATGTAGCTGCTGGCCACATTCATTTATCACAGGATCTTTATGTTTAGGTCTAAGTGTCATGAGAAAGTCACGTAATTTAAGAAACCCTCGCGCCACTGCAATGCTTGAGTCTCTCGCATCGTTACGATCAGACAAATAGGCTTTGTTTTTCATCATCGCGCCATTTGAAGGCCAAGAAAATAGAAATACGCTAGTATCTTTTAAGTCGTCATTATCTTGAGAGTGACGATTTAACATTAACTCTAAAGCCAATGCTGAGGCAACCGCTTCAAACCAATCAACATTAAAACCATGAATGAAAACAACTAAGTCTCGTTTCGTTTCCATTTGTTTTTTCAGCTCTTGGAAAACAAGTGTCGAAGGGAGTGGAGAATTAGTTGTTTTAGATGAATATTCTGGTTCTTCAAAAGCAGATATGTGATGTTTTTTACGTAACTTTTTTTCAATATAGCTAGCTAAACTTTCACCATCACCAGCACGTTTATTAACGGTATCATGAAGGTAGTCTTTTACTTTATTTTCACTCACATCGACAGTTACTCGGCCAAAGCGTAAATTATTAGCACGGTCAGCACTAAAATCTTGCCCATAACTGTCGGGAGACCAACGTTCACCAAGATGATTTCTGTTGGTGGCATAATATAAGGATAAAGTGAGCATTTAAGCATCCTGCAAAATGGTAATTAACTACGACAATTGTAGCTAAGTTATCTTTGCTAACAAGTAAACTGGGCGTTTATCTCGATTTTATTCGTTGGAAAATTTTTGTGATCAGACTCGCTTGCCCTAGCTTTAGATCTTCATCATCATAATTACAGTGTAATATTTTAATGCGCATAGAATAGGTTGCACCATGGCCCCAAGGCCACCAAATAACAGCAATGGCTGGTGTTTCTTCGGTTGCAGGCTTGGTGAAAATCAACTGTTCTTTGCTCAAACTTGCTAATTCACCAAGTTCATTTCTAACGGCTTTAGGGGCTTTATTAATGTTTTTGTTATGCCACTCTTCACTAAATAATTTATGTAAAACAGTTAAGATACGCTCTTTTTTTTCCCACGAAAATTCAGCTAATAAAGCGGATTGTTTGTCTTCCCAGCGCCAGGTAAGTTCGTCACCTAATGGTGTGGTTATCGTACTGAAAATAGTATCTTGTTGTTTTTTATTATCTGACACAAAAATCCCTTGTTGTTAATGGTTTAAGCTTATTTTTCAGAAAATATATTAGCACTTTTTGAGTGTTTTTAAGACCTGTCGACAATTTTATCAAAGTTAAATTTGTCGATACAGCTTTTACAAATGCATGATTTTGAGGTCAGTGCTTTGGGCACTTGTGCTAATAACTCACGCTTAACCTCAATGCTTACACACCAACAAGGTGTACTGGCATCAACTTCGCATAAATTTTTTTGTTGGCATAAAGGGCATTGGCTTTTATCAATGGTAGACATTAGCACTATTTCTTTCCGTTGTTTTATTATCCTCGAAAGTAGCATAACTTCACTAACAGTAAAATATTTAGCTGTAATATCAGTAGTAAAATCCACCTAACTGTATAAATAAACAGTTTTAAATGATAGGCTACCAGAAATATCAATAGCCCTTGCTAGAAAAATAAGCATTCATTTTGAAATTATATATCGCCGAAAAACCCAGCTTGGGTCGGGCAATTGCAGCCGCATTGCCGAAACCTCAAAAAAATCATCAAGGCTATATCGCACTTGCCAATGGTGATATAGTGAGTTGGTGCATTGGCCATATTCTCGAACAAGCTAACCCCGAGAACTACAACCCCGCATTTAAAAAGTGGCAAATGGCCCATCTACCAATTGTGCCTGAGCAATGGCAACTAAAACCTAAAGCACAAACCCGCGCACAACTTACCGTATTACGAACTCTAGTCAAGCAAGCAGATGAGATTATTCATGCTGGCGACCCTGATCGAGAAGGACAATTGTTGGTCGATGAGGTTATTGATTTTTTCAAGGTTTCAGTGAAAAAGAAACAAAATATTAAGCGCTTATTAATTAGTGATTTAAATCTACCAGCAGTGCAAAGGTCGTTAGCTAACTTACAAAGTAATCAATTATTTATGCCGTTATCTATTTCTGCTTTAGCGCGTTCTAGGGCTGATTGGTTATACGGCATAAACTTGACTCGGGCTTATACCTTGCAAGGACAAAAAGCAGGTTTTAACAGCGTGTTATCTGTCGGTCGTGTGCAAACACCTATTTTAGGTTTAGTGGTGCGGCGCCAACAAGAAATTGACCACTTTGTCGCGAAAGACTTTTATGATGTACACGCGCACTTACAAACTAATAGCCAAGAACAATTTATAGCTAAGTGGCAACCCAGTGAAGCTTGTCAGCCACATATGGATGAAGAAGGGCGTGTACTTAATCGTGCGTTAGCAGAAAATGTGGTTCGCCGTATTGACAATCAAGTGGCTGAGATCAGCTCAGTTGACGAGCAACAAAAAAAGCAGGCAGCCCCTTTACCTTATAGTTTATCGTCATTACAGATAGACGCAGCAAAAATATATGCATTGAACGCCAAGTTAGTGCTAGATGTTTGTCAGGCCTTGTATGAAAAGCATAAGCTGATCACTTATCCACGTTCCGATTGTCGATATTTGCCAAAAGAACATCACGCACAGGCTAAAGATATTATTGCCATGCTAGCGGAGGCAGATGAAACTTATGCTAAGTTCGCGCAAGCTGCTGATAGTTCGTTAAAAAGTAAAGCATGGAATAGCGCTAAAGTTACCGCGCATCATGCCATTATTCCGACTGAAAAATCGGCAACTAAATTGTCGTTAAACCCTTTTGAAAAGAAGATTTATTTTCTTATTGTTCGACAATATTTAGCGCAGTTTTATCCTGCTTATCAATACAGCCAATCTCGAATAGAAATGCTAATTGCGGGGGGAAAATTTTGTGCAAATGCGAAAACACCCATTGCCCAAGGTTGGAAAGTATTATTTCAACGGGCGAAAAATAAGCCCGATAAGGTCGAACAAGCAAGCACCGAGCAAAATGATGATAATTTCGAACAGCGTCTCACTCAGCAGTCATTACCTAAATTAGTAAAAGGCGAACAAATACTGTGTCGTCACGGCGAATTAATAAGCCGCATGACCCAAGCCCCTAAGCACTTTACAGACGCTAGTTTATTAAGTGCTATGACAGGTATTGCTCGATTTGTTAGTGACAGTGAAATAAAAAAACTCTTAAGAGAAAATGACGGTTTAGGCACAGAAGCTACACGTGCAGGCATTATCGATCTATTATTCAAACGAGACTATTTACAACGACAAGGTAAAAATATACACGCGACAGTGGTTGGTACATCGCTAATTAATGCCTTACCTATCGCAGCAACCATGCCAGATATGACCGCGCATTGGGAAGCCACACTCACGAACATTAGTGAGAAAAAAAGCCGTTATGAAGATTTAATTACTCCTCTAACATCGACCATAGCGCAGATGGTTAAGCAGTCAGAACAACAGTCGTTTGCACAATTACCCAAAGTACCTTTTAAGCGTAAATCAAAAGCCAAAAAGCAAAGTACGTGGAAAAAATCTGCGGTGAAATAAAATCGCGTTTTTTATATTCAAATAACAATTCAGGTGCGGGTGATACTCATGAACTAGTTATGTTCACGAGTATGCTAGGTGTGCTAGTACTACAAAATAGTTTTAGGGCTCGCCATAAATACATTGAAAGGCAATGGCTCTTCTAAAGCACTGTCATCAATGGCTAAACGTTTAAAGCCTGATTGCTCAAAAAACGCAGTTAATTGTTCTGTTGCTAATGCGTTTTCTGTTAAATTCATCGCTTGGTAATATGCTTTGTTTTCTTCTGTCTCACAATCTTGTGCATCAACAAACAGGTTCATCGGCATACTTAGGGCTGAAATTGACTGTACCTTACTGTAATGCTGAGCAATCTCGTTAAGTAAAAACTTAGCCACACCTTGTTTGCGAAATGCCGGTAAAACACTAATCGCTTCAATTAATATATGATCTTTGGCTTTAGCATCTACTTTTACTTGCAACTTTTCGACTAAATCAGCAGCAACATTTTGTTTTTTGAAAAACAAATTTAACGGTACTTCCCAGTCAGTGGCATCTTGTTGGCTCAATAACTCATAGCTTTCTTCAGCGCCACGGTGTTTATTCAAGGTGATTATTTCAATTTCTGCTTTAGCAATGACGTGGTTGTCGTCATTTTTAACATTAACTTCTTGGACCAATTGCCAGTCAAAAGCACTTTTAATTTCAGGTTTATTAAATTCTATTGTTACGTTCATTATATTTCAGTGCTTTGTTTAACGGTAAAGTATGTCACCGTAAAAAAGCTACCGCCTTAAGTTGTTAGCGCAGTAATTTTATGCAAATTCCTACTATTACTGCCGATTCAAATTATATGGCGAGGTTATACCATTAGAGTGCCTGGCATGCCAGAATTTGATTTATTTTAATGGGTTTCTTATCTATAAGGCATGCTTAGAGAATGAGTTATTTATCCGCGCTGATTTTCGTGACGAACAAAGCTTAATACGCGCACTAAAACATGGGCGTGTTAATGCCGTGATTCTTGAGTATGAAACCGCTAAACACAGGGCAAAAATCCATAACCTTAATATTGAATTCGCCACACCACATACCACTGGACAACTTCTCATTCGACTTAATAAAGAGAAAAAAGCAAAGCTTCCAGCAATTAACCTCGCCATAAAAAAAATAAAACAATCGGGTCAATTACAAATTATTTTAGATAAATATGAGGCTGAAGCTAAAGTGTTTTAAGCTTAACTCATGGTTAGTTAAGTTAGTATAAGCTATAGCAAGGTAATTTCCCCCTCGTAAATTTTAAGTATTTGTTATTTAATTTGAATTGTAAAAAATATTCATTTTAAAATACTGCCTATGCCTATGCCTATG
>NZ_JACGWA010000030.1 GCF_014077505.1 Colwellia sp. BRX10-3
AGTGATGATTATACAAGGTGGTATTACATCGCTTTAAACATAAAAAAACCCGAGAAGCACAATTAAATGCTCTCGGGTTTTTTTGGGTTAATAAACCCTAATATGGTGCTCGCTACTGGACTCGACTATCTAAATTAACTATTTGATATAAAGGTAATTGTTTTTGGTTGAATGTAAGTGTGTTACTTCTGATGTTACTTTGATTTAAAGTCACCCTGTTTTTAGGGGCTCGCAAAAATCGGATTTAATATTATTTTCACCCCTTGATTAAGCCTTAAAAATTATTAGCAGGCCAGACCTTAGGTTTACTTAGGTTTTGGATAGGCAGCTTCGATGCCAAAATAAAAACCATCAGGTAATTAAGCAAAGTACTTCCTCAAAGGAAAAAATAATTCAGTTAAATCCAAAGGCATTCGCCCCCATTGCTAGTTAGTTCCTTTGCTTTTATTCCTTCGTTCCAGCATTTTCAATTAGGGGATTCACTACCTAAAGCGGAGATTTGATACTTGGTATTGGATAAGCTCGAAACTTACTTATTTACAAATGCAAACGTCATTTAATATTGACTCTTAAGTCGTTAGGCAAAAGCGTGAGCTAGTAATTTTGGTCTTATTTTAATATGAAATTACAAGAAAAAACCTATTTCTTTGCATAAATGAATTTAGTCTACTAAGATTTCTGAGGTATAGGACTGAAAATGGTTATACAAGGAAGAATATATAATGAAAAGTAACTTATTAATATCATCTTTATTATTAGTATCAACCCCTTTTATTTCAGCTCAGGCTACTGAAAATCTTGATCTATATGTAGGATTAGGGGTAGGTCAATCTTCGATAGATATTACAGCAAGCGATTTAGGGCTTGAAAATGATGTAAGTATTGATGATTCTGATACTGCTTTCAAAATTTTTGGTGGGTACGACGTTAATAAAAATTTTGCAGTGGAACTTGGGTATATCGAACTAGGGGAGGCTTCCGTATCCTCCTCCAATGGCATTGAAAAGATTGAAGCTGAAGTCGATGCTATTCTTGCAAGTGTAATTGGTAAATTACCTCTTACTGATCATTCTTCGATTTTTGTCAAAATAGGTTACAGTTCATGGGATATAGAAGCATCTTGGAGAGATATGTCTGAATTAAATCATTATACTGAAGATGGTACAGATGTGTTTTTTGGGGCTGGCTATGGCTACTCGTGGTCAAATATATCTGCTGGAGTTGAATTTGAACGCTATGATGTTGATGGTGAGGATGTAGATTTCATTAGCTTCTCTTTAGCATATATGTTTTAAAGATAAATCAAAGTAGCGACTGTACGCTGATATCATCAGGTTAAGCAAAAAGCTTGCAACTAACTGGTGCTCAGTTGACCTCGACCAACACTCACGACTTCAAAATATTACTTCCGGTTTGCGAACCAAGCGATCATTAAGTTTTTGCTCGATAACTTTATATTGCTGGCTACTTTGCGCTTGTTCATTACAAATACTTAATAAGTCTTCAATAAAAAATGAAAGTGCTCGGCGTTCAATTTTACGGATTAACTTTT
>NZ_JACGWA010000022.1 GCF_014077505.1 Colwellia sp. BRX10-3
CAAGTGTCGAATTAGTTCGCTTTGACAATAAAAGTGGCCGAGCGGTTACACAAGCTTGCAACAATTCTCAATTACTACCTGCAGTTACCACAGGTTTAATTTATGAAACAGCATGTGAAGAAGCGACGACAAAAAATAAGAAGACATATTGGCTAGAAAAATTATTTGGCAATATTAAATATGAAATATTAAATATTAAGGAATTCACGTATTTTACTATCTTGCTCAAGTGCATCGTTAAACCCAAGGTTAATTAACTCTTTACAGTAGTTTTTCTCAAACAATAAGTAGCTAAGTAAGCTAGACTCCGCATCATTACTTATACCAATACTTCGTAGTAATAATCTAATCGACATGGGCAGTTTATCGTAATACTTTACGGCAATACTGTTGAAGTTGTGACTCGGGTTTAGCACGTAAGATTCGATATTTTTTAAACCTGTAGTGTTCTTTTTATTTTCGTCGGGTATTAATGATAAGGTATGGTTAACTCTTTCCATACGTTCAATATCACTTTGTAAGGTATCTGAGAAAACAGAATCTAGTAAGTGGCCCGCTATTGAGGCTGTTGTTGGCGGATGAGGATTATTCTCAAGCGCATGAATGGGTTCTTTGGGTTGTTCAACACCAACAATAAATATTTTTTCTGCGCCTAGGTGTATTGCAGGACTTAACGGCGAAAGTTGATGCACTGAACCATCGCCCAAATGATGTCGTTTCACTTTTTCTGATGGAAATATTAATGGAATGGCTGCTGATGCCATTAAATGTTGACTGTTCAATTGCGTAGGCTCGCCACGTCGCTTTGATCTAAACCATGGGGAAATTGACTCTTCTGATTGAAAAAAACTGATAGAATCGCCACTGGTATAACTTGATGCCGTAACCGATACCGCAGAAAGATAGCGACGTCTTATATTGGTATCGATTCGGCTAAAGTCCACTACGGTTTCGAGCAGTTGCCTAAGCGGCGCATTATTTAATAAACTTCTGGCATTTTTATTGGCATAATCTGCTTGAAAGCCTCCCAGAAAACCTCCTATTATGTGACTAGATACACGTATAGGATCAGTATGATAAATTCTGCCAGGATCAAGGTTTTTCCACACCCATTCTAATTTTTTCACTGCTAGTTGAAAACATGAGGCATAACAAGCTAATGCGGTAGAGTTAATAGCGCCTGCAGAAGTACCACAAATAATTGGAAAAGGAACACCATGATTGCGTGGCATGAACTTAGCTATAGCAGATAAAACACCAACTTGATAAGCAGCACGAGCACCACCTCCTGTTAATACTAAGGCGTTATTACTGGTAATGTAGCTGCGTTTGTTGGGCATTAATTAAACCGAATTGATTGAGTAAAAGCTTTGGCATGATTTTAATCAGTTTTATGCAGCGTGGCTAGCTGAAATTAGTTTTTCACGAAATTCAGGTGAAAAAAAGATCAGCTAATGCTGACCTTTTTAATGACACAAGAATTATTAACTAGTAAAACATAGAACTTACTTTAAGTATAAACGCCTACAAGAAAATAAATGTCTAGCTGCTAACGCGTTCGTTTGCAGCGTCGATTAATGGTTGCGATCCATTCTGGAATACTGCCAAGTTAGCAGAAACGGTTTTCTTTGGTAATTTACTTATCATCAAAGAGCCTGTCTCAACTGAACCCTTAGTGGCTGCGAATTCCAACAAGTTTTGACCATTACATTGGATACCTGAGAAGATATTACGAATTTTTAATTTATTCGTCTTTAAAAATGAACGCATACGTCTTTTGTCGTCAGCAGCAACATACTCACATACACTTTGTGCAATGTCAGCAGCTTGCGCTTTCGGCGCGGTTATAATAGACGTCATCGTTAAAGCAGTAATGGTTGTAACTAGTAATAATTTTTTCATTTTAATAACCTTTTATAATACAATTAGAGTTAGTAAAAGAAAAAACCACAGGATGTACCTAATAACACGGTAACTCCGCTGTCGTAGATAAATATAGTATTATATTTGTCCTTAGACCGGTGGTTTTGCGTAACACGTTTTCGCGTGTTTTGCCTTTTCTTTGTCAACTTTAGTATCTCCAAATCCGTAGTAAATTGCAACCCATCTGTACAGACTGTGCGGAATTAGCGACATTATATTTGTAAAGTCGTGGTTTAAACACTGGTGATGTCAGAGTTTACATTTATTAAATTGTTAATATTAATGAAAAATATACTTAAACAATTGTATAGTTTAGTTTGAATAATAAAAAAAGGGGCTAGAGCCCCTTAATATATATTTTATTCAGTAGTGGATTAAATCACTTTATAATTGCATTTCAGGCACGTCGCCATCAACAATAAGTTCACCTTCAGTTAATGAAATTATTTCTTCAACTGAAACACCAGGTGCACGCTCTAATAAGTAAAACTTGCCATCTTTAATTTCGATAAAGGCGAGGTCGGTCAATACTTTTTTAATGCAACCTTTACCGGTTAACGGCAGCGTACAGTTACTTAACAATTTAGATACGCCATGTTTTGAGGCGTGGGTCATGGTCACAATAATATTGTCAGCACCGGCGACTAAATCCATTGCACCGCCCATGCCTTTAATTAACTTGCCGGGGATCATGTACGAAGCAATATTACCGTTAACATCAACTTCAAAAGCGCCCAAAACAGTTAAATCAACATGGCCACCACGGATCATCGCGAATGACTCAGCTGAATCAAAAATTGATGCACCTTTTGCCATGGTCACCGTTTGTTTACCTGCGTTGATTAAGTCGGCGTCAATCTCTGCTTCGGTAGGGAATTGTCCCATGCCAAGTAGGCCGTTTTCAGATTGGAGCATAACCTCCATGCCTTCAGGTATATAGTTTGCCACTAAAGTAGGAATACCAATACCTAAGTTAACGTAGAATCCGTCTTGTAATTCTTGTGCAACTCGCTGTGCTAGTTGTTCTCTTGTTAAAGCCATAAATTACTCCTTACTAACTGCGAATAGTGCGCTGTTCAATGCGTTTTTCGAATGTACCTAAAATTAAGCGATTAACATAAATACCAGGAGTATGAATGTGATCAGGGTCTAACTCGCCAGGTTCAACAATCTCTTCGACTTCGACAACGGTTATTTTGCCTGCAGTTGCCGCCATAGGATTAAAGTTACGTGCAGTTTTTCTAAACACTAAGTTGCCATAACGGTCAGCTTTCCAAGCTTTTACAATGGCAAAGTCACCTTTAATCGCTGGCTCTAAAATGTAATGTCTGCCGTCAAATTCACGCTCTTCTTTACCTTCGGCCACTGGTGTTCCGTAACCTGTTGCGGTAAAGAAAGCTGGAATACCGGCACCACCAGCCCGCATTTTTTCGGCTAAGGTACCTTGAGGCGTTAATTCAACTTCAAGCTCACCGTTCATCATCTGACGTTCAAACTCGGCATTTTCACCAACGTAAGATGCAATAATTTTTTTGATTTGACGATCAGGAAGTAAAATGCCGAGACCAAAATCGTCAACACCGCAGTTATTTGAAACAACGGTTAAACCTTTAGTGCCTTTACGCTTAATTTCGCTTATTAAGTTTTCTGGAATACCACATAAACCAAAGCCACCAGCAATAACCGTCATATTGTCTTCAAGACCGGCCATTGCTTCTTCATAGCTTGACACTACTTTGTCAAATCCTGCCATTATTTAATCCTCAATAATAATTTTATCTTTATTCTTGTTGGCTGATTTACATAAATTTTATTATAAAAATCAGAAAATTTTTATTTCAATGTTATCTAAATACTGATCTCATTTTGCACGATATGCCATCGACACTTTAGAGATCGGCGCTTTACCTAATTTGTCGCTAATAAACCAACCAGCGGTAAGTAATTTGTCGAAATCAATGTCGGTCGCTATTCCTAAACCATTTAACATATATAACACGTCTTCGGTTGCCACGTTTCCTGATGCACCTTTAGCATAAGGGCAGCCACCAAGTCCTGCAATAGCACTATCGACTACCTTAACACCAGCTTGTAATGCAGTGTAAATATTGGTTAACGCTTGGCCATAAGTATCATGAAAGTGTACGGCTAATTTTTCAACCGGTACCTTAGTACTAACCGCCTGTAACATTTTGCTTACGCTTGCTGGCGTGCCGACACCAATAGTGTCACCAAGTGAAATTTCGTAACAGCCCATTTGGTATAACTTTTCGGCAACTTTTGCTACTTGTTCTGGTGCAATATCACCATCGTAAGGGCAACCAACTACACAAGAGACATAACCACGTACAGGAATATTAGCTGCTTTGGCCGCCTGCATAATTGGTTCAAAGCGTTGCAAACTTTCTTCAATTGAGCAATTGATATTCTTTTGACTGAACGCTTCTGAAGCGGCGCCAAAAATAGCCACTTCATTGGCATTAACGGCCATGGCGGCTTCAAAGCCTTTCATGTTAGGCGTTAGTGCGGCGTAAGTAACACCTTTTTTGCGTTTAATACCGTTGAAAACGTCGCTAGATGTTGCCATTTGTGGCACCCATTTAGGTGATACGAAACTGCCACTTTCAATGTAGCTAACTCCAGCATCGGCCAGTTGCTCAATTAGCGCTATTTTATCTTGAGCGCTAATGTGAACTTTTTCATTTTGCAGACCATCACGTGGACCAACTTCTACTATTTTTACCGACGTTGGTAACGAAACTGGCAGTGAAGGTGTAAATGCATCAGTCATTATGCGTCCTCTGGGGTAAATGCGACTAATTCAGCACCACCGTCAACCATATCACCATCTTTATAATAAATGGCATCTACAACACCATTACTTGGCGCGCGAATGGTATGCTCCATTTTCATCGCTTCCATTATCATTAATGGTTGATCTGCAATAACGCTGTCACCAGATTTTATTAATACTGACACCATAGTGCCGTTCATTGGCGCAACTAAGCCACCATGGCTATCGTCACCGGTATTATCGCCACAGTCGGGTAAAATATGGGTGAAGTTAAACACGCCATTTTGATGATAAAGACTAATTTGGTTAGCATTTTGTGCGATGGTTGCGTGACTGCGGTAGCCATCGATACTGGCATACAAAGTGTCGTTTTCAATTCGCCCCTGGCAATCTACAGTTTGTCCATCAACCGTAATTAAATAATAACTACCACTGCCTTGGCGTTTTTGCTCAACGACAATCGGGTATTCTGTGCCATTATGAGCCAATACCATGTGATGAATGTTCGCTTCATTTAAGCGCCAAGCATTGGTCATGTTCCAAGGTGAAAATGGGTCGTTAGTTTTTGCGGCTTTTACTTGTGCCTGTAATGCTTGCGACAACACTAAATAAAGCGCCGCCATCGGCAACTCACCGGCTAGGGCTTGTTCACTTTCATGGAATATTATTGCTTGGTTTTTCTCAATAAAACTGGTGTCGATATCCGCGTTAACAAAGGGTGCACACGTGGCTAAATTATATAGAAAGTCGATATTTGTCGTCACACCATTAATGCGATATTCAGATAAGGCTTTTGCTAAGCGTTGTAAGGCTTTTTCACGGTTTTCATCCCAAACAATTAACTTTGCAATCATAGGATCGTAAAACACGCTAACTTCATCACCTTGACGAACACCAGTATCTACTCGTACAAATTCACTTTCAACCGGTGGTTGTAAAAAGTCTAGTTTGCCCGTAGCAGGTAAAAAGTCATTGTTTGGATCTTCTGCATAAATACGTGCTTCAAAAGCATGCCCATTGATTTTTAATTCGTGTTGGGCTTTGGGTAACACTTCACCAGCCGCTACGCGTAATTGCCATTCGACTAGATCTTGGCCAGTAATTAATTCAGTAACCGGGTGCTCTACTTGTAAGCGAGTATTCATTTCCATAAAGTAAAATGAACCATCTACATCAAGCAAGAACTCAACCGTACCTGCTCCTTGATAACCAATAGCTTGAGCAGACTTTATGGCCGACTCACCCATTTGAGAGCGCAGTGCTTCACTCATGCTAAAAGCAGGGGCTTCTTCAATAACTTTTTGATGACGACGTTGTACTGAACAGTCACGTTCGAACAGGTATACTGCGTTTTGATGATTATCACAAAATACTTGAATTTCAACATGGCGTGGTTGCGTTAAGTACTTTTCAACCAACATAGTATCATCACCAAAAGATGATTTAGCTTCGCGTTTAGCAGCAGCGAATCCTTCAGAAAATTCGCTTTCATTCCAAACTTGGCGCATACCTTTACCACCGCCACCAGCCGTAGCTTTTAGCAATACCGGATAACCCATATCATCAGCAGCTTTTTTAATTACGGCTTCAGATTGGTCATCACCATGATAGCCTGGCACTAAAGGCACTTGTGCCTTTTCCATAATGTTTTTAGCTGCAGATTTTGAGCCCATAGCTTCAATGGCGGCAACCGGTGGGCCAATAAAGGTAATACCTTCTTTGGCACACATACGACAAAAGTCAGCATTTTCAGAAAGAAAACCGTAACCCGGATGAATAGCTTGCGCGCCAGTTCGTTTCGCCGCTTCAATTACTTTTTCTGACAACAAGTAACTTTCGCGTGAAGGTGAGCCGCCAATGTGAATAGCTTCATCCGCCATATTAACGTGCAGTGAATCAGCATCAGCATCAGAATAAACCGCGACGGTTAATATACCCATTTTTCGGGCGGTTTTAATAACACGACAGGCGATTTCACCACGGTTAGCAATTAGTATTTTAGTAAACATGAATATTATCCTTCGCCTTTATTTGTTGATGTTGTTGGCTCTGCTGAACTGCTTGACGTTGCTAAGTTGATAGGCGCGGCTTGCCAAGCAGGTTGGCGCTTTTCAAAAAATGCCGTTAGGCCTTCTTGACCTTCTGCAGAAACACGAATTGCGGCAATACGTTCGCTGGTTTCTTTAATTAATGTCTCGTCAATATCTTGGTAGGCAACATCGAGTGCTAACTGTTTTGCTTGTCGCACCGCTAACGGGCCATTGGCTAATAAGGTATTTATCATTTTAGCAACCGCAGAATCTAACTCTGTTAACGGGTAAATTTCATCGACCAAACCAAGTTGTTGTGCTTTGTCAGCAAAAAATCGTTCAGCGGTTTGGAAATAACGTCTGCTAGCTTTTTGGCCAATAGCATTAACTACATAAGGGCTGATGGTCGCTGGAATTAGACCTAGCTTGACTTCACTCAAACAAAAACTCGCTTTTTCACTAGCCAGCACAATATCGCAACAACTGGCTAGGCCAACTGCGCCGCCAAAAGCCGCACCTTGCACTTTAGCAATGGTAGGTTGTGGTAAAAAGTTTAGGTTTTTTAACATTTGCGCTAGGGCGTTTGCATCCGACAAATTCTCTTCATAAGAGTAAGATGCCATACGCTGCATCCAGCCTAAATCTGCACCTGCAGAAAAGCTTTTTCCTGTTGACGCTAGCACCATGACATTGATGTCATCACACAGTGCTATTTCTTTAAATAGTTGGTTTAGCACATAAATAATGCTGTCATCAAAGGCGTTGTGCTTATCAGGATTATTTAATGTAACAGTAGCTACGCCGCGGCTATCAACGTCGAACAATACTTGTTCGCTAGGGCTTTTTATATTGCTATGTGAAAACATGTTAAATTACCCCCTTACATTCTAAATAGACCAAATTTGGTCTCTTTGATAACTTTATTTAGTGACGCTGAAATAGCTAAACCTAGTACTTGACGAGTTTCTGCAGGGTCGATAACACCGTCATCCCATAAACGCGCAGAGGCGTAATATGGATGACCTTGGCGTTCGTAGTCATCAATAATAGGTTGTTTGAAGTTTGCTTCTTCTTCGGCGCTCCATTGCTCGCCAAGCTTATCTTTTTGATCGCGTTTAACTTGCGCTAATACACCCGCAGCTTGTTCGCCACCCATTACTGATATACGAGAATTTGGCCACATAAATAAGAAGCGTGGGTCATAAGCGCGGCCACACATGCCGTAGTTGCCCGCACCGAAACTACCACCAATTAAAATGGTAAATTTAGGTACTTGCGCAGTAGCAACAGCCGTCACCATTTTTGCGCCATGTTTTGCGATGCCGCCAGCTTCGTATTGTTTACCCACCATGAAGCCAGTAATGTTTTGTAAGAATACCAAGGGAATTTTTCTTTGCGCACATAGCTCAATAAAGTGAGCGCCTTTTTGTGCAGATTCACCAAATAAAATTCCATTATTGGCGACAATGCCGACTTGATAGCCGTAGATACGTGCAAAACCACAAACTAAGGTTGTACCGTAAAGCGCTTTAAATTCATCAAACTCACTGCCATCAACCACGCGGGCAATAATCTCGCGCACGTCAAAGGGTTGGCGAGAGTCTTTTGGTACTATGCCGTAAACTTCTTCTATAGCATATGCCGGTTCAACCACTTCTTTAATCGCCATTTGTACTGGTTTAACACGGTTTAAGTTACCAATAGCACTACGAGCAATTTCTAATGCATGATGATCATTTTGTGCCATGTGATCGGCAACACCTGAGGTACGACAATGGACATCAGCACCACCTAAATCTTCAGCACTAACCACTTCACCGGTGGCCGCTTTGACTAAAGGCGGGCCTGCAAGAAAAATAGTACCTTGTTCTTTAACAATAATAGATTCATCGGCCATGGCGGGAACATAAGCGCCACCTGCGGTACATGAACCCATAACCACGGCGATTTGAGGAATGCTTTGTGCTGACATATTGGCTTGGTTAAAGAAAATACGACCAAAATGTTCTTTATCAGGGAAAACGTCATCTTGGTTAGGTAAGTTTGCACCGCCTGAATCTACTAGGTAGATACAAGGTAAGTTATTTTCTTGTGCAATAGTTTGCGCGCGTAAATGCTTTTTAACGGTTAGCGGAAAATAAGTACCACCTTTTACGGTCGCATCGTTAGCAACAATAATACACTCTTGGCCACCAACACGGCCGATGCCGGTAATAATTCCAGCAGCAGGCACGTTATCGTCGTAAACTTCATAAGCGGCTAATTGTGATAATTCAAGAAAGGCCGAGCCTGGGTCGAGTAGGGCATAAACGCGATCTCTAGGCAGTAATTTACCCCGAGATAAATGACGTTCGCGACTTCGTTCGCCGCCACCCAACTTAATTGTTTCTAACTTTACTTTTAAGTCATCGACTTGCACTTTCATATGGGCAGCGTTTTCGATGAATTCAGGGCTGCGGGGATTAATTTTCGATATTATCTTAGCCACGGTATAACCTTCTATTTTGTTGATCTTTTGCTTCGTCAGAGCATATTGATATTGTTGTCAATTCACTAATATTTAATTAAATACTTCATTAGTTATAAGTGTTCAATAGCAATAGTCACTGGAGTTATTATGTGTTTTCTCTGAATCTAAATAATTGATTTAGCAAAGCCATTTAGTTGATACGAGAATAAAAGTGCTAAGCTTAAAGCGTAAGTAAGCACTTTTGACAAAAGTATTGATTAAATGGCTGAGCCTAAACCTTTATTAAACTGATTCGTTGAACAATTCTCGGCCTATTAGCATACGACGAATTTCTGATGTACCAGCGCCAATTTCATATAACTTAGCGTCACGTAATAAACGACCCGCTGGAAATTCATTAATGTAACCGTTACCACCGAGTAACTGAATTGCATCTAAGGCCATTTTGGTCGCCAGTTCTGCAGAGTATAAAATAACACCTGCGGCGTCTTTGCGCGTTGTTTCGCCGCGATCAGCTGCCATCGCACATAAATAAGCATAAGATTTTGCTGCATTCATTTGCGTGTACATGTCGGCAATTTTGCCTTGAATTAATTGAAATTCACCAATGGCTTGGCCAAATTGTTTTCTGTCGTGAATATAAGGTACGACTAAGTCCATACAAGCATCCATAATACCTAGCGGGCCACCAGTTAATACTAAACGCTCGTAATCTAAGCCTGACATTAGTACGCGAACGCCTTTGCCTTCTTCACCTAAAATATTTGTCGCCGGTACTTCACAATCTTGGAAGACTAATTCACAGGTATTAGAGCCACGCATACCTAATTTATCGAGTTTTTGATGACGAGAAAAACCAGGGTAGTCACGTTCTACGATAAAAGCAGTAATACCTTTAGAACCAGCACTAGTATCGGTTTTGGCATAAATGATAAAAACATGCGCGTCAGGACCGTTAGTGATCCACATTTTATTGCCGTTAAGAATGTACTTATCGCCTTGCTTTTTCGCGTTCAGCTTCATGCTAACCACATCTGAACCTGCGTTTGGCTCAGACATCGCTAATGCACCAATATGTTCACCGGTACAAAGTTTAGGTAAGTATTTTTCTTTTTGCTCGTGGCTACCATTTTTGTTTAATTGGTTTAAACATAGGTTAGACATAGCGCCGTAACTTAAACCAACAGAGGCTGAAGCACGTGAAATTTCTTGCATTGCAACCATGTGCTCTAAGTAACCTAAACCAGAGCCACCATATTGCTCATCTACAGTCATGCCCAATAAACCTAAATCGCCAAACTTGCGCCATAAGTCGTTAGGAAATTCATTATCAATATCTATTTGTGCTGCACGAGGGGCTATTTCGTCACGGGCAAAAGCGTTAACTGTGGTGCGGATCATGTCAACGGTTTCACCCAAGTTAAAATTCATTGATGAGAAAGTAGAAATCATAGTAGTACCTTTAAATAATTGTTTGTCGTGTTAACACTTAAGTTGCTGGCGTTAGCTGTTACTTTGTTTATAGCTTGTTACTTATCAATAGAGGCAAGCGCATTTTGACAGTTGTTTTCCAAACCGGTTAATTCAATCAACACAGCTTGAATGTCTTCTAGCTGTTGGTTTAAATCGTTTTTCTTGTTGGAAATTAAATCCATAATAGTTTTTAATTGCGTTGCACTTGAATTGTCCGCATCGTAAAGCTCAAACAAGCGACCTGTTTCAGCTAATGAAAAACCTAAGCGTTTACCACGTAGAATTAACTTTAGTCGAACTCTGTCTCTTTGGTTGTATATTCTTGTTTGTCCTTTGCGAGTTGGCAATATTAAACCTTGGTCTTCGTAAAAACGAATACTGCGGGTGGTAATATCAAATTCTCTCGCTAACTCACCAATAGAGTAGGTGACAGGGGTCATATCGCTCATTCTTATTGCTCGACGTTAATTTGTTTTTTATCTATGCAATACCTTACAATAAGTTTACGTTAACGTAAAGTGCAAGCATTAACTTAAGTCTCTATTTAAGTCTCTATATTGTATTTTCATCATAGTCAGCAGCAGAGTGCTTTAAAAGCTGAAGTTAATACAAAGCCGATTACTCATCTGTAAAGAATGATTGTCGATTTCGTTAAAAATTAGCATGGCTAGACTAAAGATCCATAAAGTTTACGTTGGCGTAAAGCTGATTTTGCGTTAATCTGTGGCGCAATTCTTGTCGATGTTTGTAAGAATTTATCTAAAATTGTCGGATAAATACTGAATAAATGTCGAGTAATATCGAACAACACTTTCGGAGAGCCTTATGTCTACTCAAGATCCTATCGTTATCGTTGCTGCAAAACGTACCCCTATGGGCGGTTTTATGGGCGGTTTATCAGCAGTTAGTGCTACCACTTTAGGTGCTACAGCTATTCGTGGTGCTATGGCAGCCGCTAATTTATCTAATGATCAAGTCGATGAAGTGATCATGGGTTGTGTATTACCTGCTGGCTTAAAGCAAGCACCTGCCCGTCAAGCGGCATTAGAGGCTGACTTAGACCTGTCTACGACTTGTACTACGATTAACAAAGTCTGTGGGTCAGGTATGAAAGCGGCTATGCAGGCGCATGATGCTTTATTAGCGGGTTCTATTGACGTTGCCATTGCTGGCGGCATGGAAAGCATGACTAACGCACCACATTTATTACCGAGTGGCAGAGCAGGTATTAAAATGGGTCACGGTCAAGTCCTTGATCACATGATGACTGACGGCCTAGAAAATGCCTACGACGGTATTGCCATGGGTTGTTTCGCACAAGCAACCGCTGATGAATCTGCATTTACCCGTGAAGATATGGATGCTTATGCTATTCGTTCTCTAGAACGTGCAAATGCTGCTATTGCTGATGGTGCATTCGTTAATGAAATATCACCAGTAACCATTAAATCTCGTCGTGGCGACTCAGTGTTTGAAATTGATGAACAACCAGGTAATGCGCGCCCAGATAAAATTCCTAGTTTGCGTCCAGCATTTAAAAAAGACGGTACAATTACTGCTGCTAACTCAAGCTCTATTTCTGATGGCGCAGCCGCATTAGTCATGATGAAATTATCTGAAGCACAAAAACGTGGTTTAACGCCATTGTGTAAAATTGTTGCTCACGCGATGCACGCGCAAAAGCCAGCAGAGTTCACCGTAGCACCGGTTGGCGCGATGAAAAAAGTATTAGCAAAAGCTAACTGGACAACCGCTGATGTTGATTTGTTTGAAATCAACGAAGCCTTTGCCATGGTGACTATGCTAGGTATTAAAGAACTAGATCTAGATGTTACGAAAGTAAATGTTAACGGCGGTGCTTGTGCATTAGGCCATCCGTTAGGTGCCAGTGGCGCTCGTATTATGGTGACGTTAATTCATGCCTTGAAAAACCGTGGCTTAAGTAAAGGCCTTGCGTCTTTATGTATTGGTGGCGGTGAAGCAACTGCGATTGCCGTTGAAATGATGTAGTCAATCATTTAGTTAAGCAAGCCCACTTATTTGTGGGCTTTTTTGATCTTATGGTGATCAGCCTTTTCAAGGCTATTAGCTTTATATGTTTATTGCATTTTAAATATAAAGAAATACTTAGTAACATTTGTGAAAGTAATTCTTATTGAATTATTAATACAGATTTAGGTATAAAGGCTGAGTATTTAATAAACTGACCATTAAAATAATAACAGGGAATTTATAAAATTGAATAATATTCAATCTACAGTTTTGGCACTTCTTACCCTCACCATTTCACAAAACGTTTGGGCTGACAGCTTATCCGATTTACAACAAGCTTTGGTGATGTTAGACGGTAACCATGCAGTCTCCGGTGTATTAAGTGTTTCCTTTTCAGAATCTAGAGGCGAAGGGAAAGATAAGAAATTAAAAACGGGCGCGATTAAATCTACACTGTCTGAAAGTATCGAAGGCTTAGATATTCGTTATTCAAAAGATGTGTTAGTGCAAATAGCACAAGAAAATCGTCTTAAAATGGCTGATGAAGAAGCTGATACGCCAGCATTAAATGGTGCAGAAATATTATCAGCGTCATCATTAATTCCAATCCTTTCATCGGCACAAACAATTTTAGATGCTATATCAAAAGGTCAATTCAGAGGAGAGACCCAAATTGAATATTTTGAACAGCAAGTTAGGGTATTGGACTTTGAATTACCGTTAGAAAGTTTCATCGATGATAAAAAAACCCGAGGTTATGTCAATAAATTCAAAGGCAGTTATAAAGTGTTGATTAATGATGAAGGTGTGCCGGTTGAAACTCGCCTAACCTATTCAGGAAAAGGTAGCGCTTATATCTTTTTTTCTATGTCTGCGGAAAGTGAAATCACCTCACAGTTTCAAATTGAAGGTACTCGTTTGGTCAGAATTAACAAAACGGTAGAGTCGAACTCTTCTTCTACATTTAATGACCGTACTTATAGTAGTACCTGGAAATTAGCACTGCTGTAAATTGTATTTGATGTGATTTTTAAGGTTTTGATAACCATTGTTAAAAAGCTAAATAGTGGTTTAAATGAAAATGTGTTTTCTTATTTCAGTTGCTTTGTCACTGATTTGCTTTAATTGAATAATGTAAAACAGTGAAATTGACCTTATAACAATAGCTACGGTAGCTCATATCAGATTTTCAATATTGAGCTTAATTTAATCGTGCAGTTGACTAGTTGAATTTACCGGCTGGAGCTGCCAAAAATGGTTAGTCACCTTAGCTGGTATATCATCACTTTGACATGAAAACAGATATAATTACTTGAGAATTTAAGAGTACTTTATTCTCAGTAAAGACATTAGTCACTAGCCTGCTAATTTTTACTATTCTCTATGTTTTTATAATTTTGCAATAAATCTTTATATGCTTGGCTGGATTTATAATGATCGAGAGCTATGGCAAACTTTTTGGCGATAGCTAACTTATTTCGAACTTTTGAAAATACCAAGTAACTATTGTCTGAAGCCACTGGTTGTTCAAAAACATGGTAAAGTTCATTTACCTCTTGCTCTGAATGTACCTGTAAAAGGTTTCTTCTTGAGCCGATAATAACGTCTACTCTCTCTAAATTTAGTAACTTGGTCAATACTTCTTGGCTAGGTGTTGGTATTTCATATTTGGAGAGATAGCTAGCGGTATCAAAAGGGTCACCATATTTATAATCTCTACCAACAGCTATCGTATAGGGAATTAAGCTGGTCAGATTGCCATTAAATACTATTTCGTTTCTTCGGTGAGATAAAATAATAGGATAGGTTTTTACACTGGAGATGATATTTCCATCTAAGAAGTGAGCAAATTTTTCTCTTTCTTCTGTATGCGAGACATGAGACATAGCATCAAACTTCCCCTGTTTAAAGTCAAATAATCCTCGACTCCAAGGAAGGCTTTCGAAACTTACCGTTAACCCCAGCTCATTTGCTACTGCTTGAATTAAATCGATATGTATCCCTGTTAGCTTACCATTTTCCACGTACTCAAAAGGAAAATAGTTTCCATCGCCACGGACTATGGTAATTGTTTCTTCAGCATTCAAAGTTAAGCTGAGGAAGCAAAGACAACACACAAAAATTAAGTTCTTCATTATGATCTTCAACCACCACCATATAGATATATACAAAGCTTCCAGTCTATTTTAGCTTTTTGTGTATGTAAAATTCTATATTATCTAGGTTTTGTGATAGATACAAATTTTTGAGGGTAAACAACAACGATTAACTTTTCGTCTCAAAAAATACTCATGAGAGTTATTTTATTGTAAATACAACTGGACCGATTTTATAAATTTTTTTTATACTACTGGACAACCCTTTCGCTCATGATCGCCATCAAATGTATTCAGTTTAATACCCTATTCTAGGATGTAGATGTCTTTGGTATCATTGATGCTACTGCTGAAAATTGCTTTATTTGTTACTTTGGCGATCATAGCGACTCCATTATTTTGAGCGTAATAGTTATTATCGGCGACACTCAGAAATAATAATATTGGGTTAAGCTATGCCAATTACATGCGATGAAACTGCAATGAGTTCAGTTTAGTTGTTGAAAAATAGACCATGGCTTATATACACCTATGCTGCAGTTAAATAAACCAATTTAAAACGTAGATTAAACAACGCTAGGAGGTGTCGCTCGAATAGCAAAAATGTCAGGATGTTAACAAGTTCTGATGCTCATGAACTATGGCGAGAATCACGATATTGTTTCGGTGAAATACCGACTAATTTTTTGAACAGTCGTGAAAAATAGTAAGGGTCGCTGTAACCTAAGTCGTTTGCAATGTCTTTAATGGCAATATCGCTATTATCGAGTTGTGAACAAGCATGTTGAATTTTCATATTAATAAAGTGTTGAATAGGTGAACTGTCGGTTAGTTCTTTAAATTTTTTCGCGAAGTGAAATTTAGATAACTGACTATAATGCGCTAACGTATCTAAGCTCAACTCTTGATGCAAACTGTTGCGCATTAATGCCTCAACCGCTTCTAAATCAAAACTCGAACTGTTATTAAGCATGGTTAAACGTAATTGCAACGCGAGAAAGCTTAAGGCTTGCTGCAAAATATGCACTGCATGTATTACGTTAGTGGCGGTATAGCCGCGCGCGCCTAGGGCTAATAAATGATCAAAGTCGCTAACAATATTTTTCAACACACCAACATGCGCCACACCACTGTCCATTTTCATCAATAACCGTTCGGCAAAGTCTTGCGCCAGCGTACCCGTAAAATTTATCCAATAGACAATGTTGTCAGTAGCTTTGCTGTCACGGCTGCTGGGTTGTTTGTCGTTATGACTAGACTTAATTAGGTTTTCTTGTGTTTTGTCTAGGGTAAAAGTGAAAGCGGTATTGGGATTAATAATAACAAGATCGCCACGTTCTATTATTCTTACTTTACCTTGGTAGTGTAGTTTTCCTGCGCCGGACAAGCAGTAAATTAAGCTATGTGAATGATTATTTTCTTGCTGAAGCTTATAGTTGTTATTTGCTTGTGTTATGCCCAAAGAAACTGGATATAAACCGTCGGTTAGTCGATGTTTAGCTAACTTTTTTAATAAAAATACAGGGATAAATAAGCGAATGTCAGCCGATTTTGTTAGTTTTATATTTGACATGCTAGCCTAGAATATTTACATGGAATTGTTTGGTGGTCTAATCACAATATAGTCCATCAAATTAACAATAAAATCAATGTTCATTGCATTTTTAGTGTGTTCTAATTTATTCATTAAGTTTCCATTATCGAGTTTTACGACTAAAACTAGTGCATAAGTTCTATGTAGGTTGTGAACATTGAGATAGTTATTGCTTCACAATGCTACTGTTTTCGTTACCAATACGTTAAGCAGTCATTGTGAAAAAGCGATTTTGATAAATAAGAGAGTATGAGATGAATACTGAAAGATATCAGTTAAAAAATAAAATCCGTATTGTTACGGCGGCATCATTATTTGATGGTCACGACGCGGCTATTAATATTATGCGTAGAATTCTGCAATCAAGCGGTGCAGAAGTTATTCATCTCGGCCATGACCGCAGTGTTGAAGAAGTGGTAAATACTGCTATTCAAGAAGACGCAAACGCTATTGCTATGACCTCTTATCAAGGTGGTCACAATGAATATTTTAAATATATGTATGACCTGTTAAAAGAGCGTGGTTGTGAGCATATTCGTATAGTGGGTGGCGGTGGTGGTGTAATACTGCCTGATGAAATTAAAATGCTACAAGACTACGGCATTACCCGTATTTACTCACCAGATGACGGCCGAGCGCTTGGCTTATTAGGCATGATTGATGACATGCTAGAGCGTTGTGATTTTAAAACCGGTATTAATGTTAAAAAAGATGACGTAGCCAACTTAAAGAAAGGCGTGCCATTACAAGATAAAAAGCAAGCCATAGCGCGTTTAATTTCAGCCGCAGAAAACGCGCCAGAAGAAAACAAAAGCGACCTTGCCAAAATACGTAAAATTGCCACAGTAAGTAAAACGCCAGTATTAGGTATAACCGGTACCGGTGGTGCGGGTAAATCGTCATTAGTTGATGAGCTTATTCGTCGCTTTTTAATGGCAACGGATGATAGTAAAATCGCGATTGTGTCAGTTGACCCGTCAAAACGTAAAACCGGTGGTGCTTTATTAGGTGACCGTATTCGTATGAATGCGGTAAATAACGACCGTGTATATATGCGCTCGCTAGCAACACGTCAATCAAACTTAGCCTTGTCGGTTTATGTTAATGACACGTTAGATATATTAAAAGCGACCGACTTTGATTTAATCATTTTAGAAACCTCAGGCATTGGCCAGTCAGATACTGAAATTGAAGAGCACTCAGATGTTTCTTTATATGTAATGACACCTGAATACGGTGCGGCAACGCAGCTTGAAAAAATCGATATGTTAGATTTTGCTGACATTATCGCGTTAAATAAATTTGATAAACGTGGTGCACTTGATGCACTGCGTGATGTGAAAAAACAATATAAACGTAACCGTGGCATGTTTGAAGCTGGCGATGATGAAGTACCAGTATATGGCACTATCGCGTCACAATTTAATGACCGTGGTATGACTGAGTTATACAACGCGGTGATCACAGCGTTAAATACTAAAGCAGGCTTAACCGTTGGTGATCTCTTATCTACTGAAGGTACGTTAGCGAATAAGAGTAGTGTTATTCCAGGAAACCGTATTCGCTATTTATCTGAAATATCAGAAAGTAACCGCGGTTACGATACTTGGGTTGAAAAGCAAACAACGGTAGCTCAAAAACTTTATGGTATTCATCAAGCGATTGAAACCGCAAAAGAAACTGAGACAGACGTGTCAGCAGGTTTAGTTGCTCAACTTGAAGCATTATACACCCATGTCGAGTTAGATTTAGATCCAAAAAACAAATTATTGCTAGAGCAATGGGCAGATAAAGTTCAGCGTTATAAAGACCCTGAATTTAAATTTAAAGTGCGTGATAAAGAACTTTCAATCCAAACGCATACCAAATCATTGTCAGGTAGTGCAATACCAAAAATCAGCATGCCTAAATATCAAGGTTGGGGCGATATTTTAAAGTGGAACTTACAAGAAAACGTACCGGGTGAATTTCCATACACCGCCGGTTTGTTCCCATTCAAACGTGAAGGTGAAGACCCAACAAGAATGTTCGCAGGTGAGGGTGGCCCGGAACGTACTAACCGTCGTTTTCATTATGTGTCTAAAGGTATGCCTGCAAAACGCTTATCAACGGCATTCGACTCCGTAACCTTATACGGTAACGATCCGGCTATTCGTCCTGATATTTACGGAAAAATAGGTAATGCTGGTGTGTCTATTTGTTGTTTGGACGATGCTAAAAAGCTTTACTCTGGTTTTGACTTAGCACATGCCATGACCTCAGTTTCAATGACCATTAATGGTCCAGCGCCTATGCTGTTAGGTTTTTTCTTGAATACGGCGATTGATCAACAGTGTGAGCGTTTTATCACTGAAAATGGTTTAGAAAAAGAAGTCGCTGCAACGATTAAAAAAATCTACCAAGACAAAGGCTGTGAACGTCCAACCTACCAAGGTGAATTACCTGAAGGTAATGACGGTTTAGGCTTGATGTTATTAGGGGTAACTGGTGACCAAGTTTTACCGGCCGAGGTTTACCAAGCAATAAAAGCGAAAACCTTAACACTGGTACGCGGCACGGTTCAAGCGGATATCTTAAAAGAAGATCAAGCTCAAAACACTTGTATTTTCTCCACTGAATTTGCTTTACGCTTAATGGGTGATGTGCAAGAGTACTTTATTGATAAAGGTGTGCGTAACTTCTACTCAGTATCTATTTCTGGTTATCACATTGCTGAAGCTGGCGCGAACCCCATTACCCAATTGGCATTAACTTTAGCGAACGGTTTTACTTTTGTAGAATATTACTTAAGCCGTGGTATGGACATCAACGAATTTGGTCCTAACTTATCTTTCTTCTTCTCAAACGGTATTGACCCTGAATACGCAGTAATTGGCCGAGTGGCTCGTCGTATATGGTCAAAAGCCATGAAGAATAAATATGGCGCTAATGCTCGTGCACAAATGTTGAAATACCATATTCAAACCTCTGGTCGTTCATTGCATGCACAAGAAATTGATTTCAATGACATTCGTACCACGCTTCAAGCACTTTACGCGATAAACGATAACTGTAATTCTTTGCATACCAATGCTTATGATGAAGCAATCACTACACCAACCGAAGACAGTGTTCGTCGCGCGATGGCGATTCAATTAATTATTAACCGTGAACTGGGACTTTCTAAGAATGAAAACCCAATTCAAGGTGCCTTTATAATTGAAGAGTTAACTGATTTGGTCGAAGAAGCGGTATTAACCGAGTTTGATCGCATCAATGAACGTGGTGGTGTACTTGGCGCAATGGAAACCATGTACCAACGTGGAAAAATTCAAGAAGAAAGTATGCATTACGAGCATTTAAAACACTCAGGTGAATTCCCTATTATCGGTGTTAATACCTTCTTAAGTTCTACGGGGTCGCCAACGATAGTGCCGGAAGAAGTTATCCGCGCTACAGAAGAAGAAAAAACCTATCAAATTGAAATGTTAGCCAGTTTAAATAAAGCTAATGAAGCACAAGTAGAAGTATTACTTAAGCGCCTACAAACGGCGGCTATTAAGCATGAGAATATTTTTGAGCTGATGATGGATGCTTGTAAGGTTTGTTCATTAGGGCAAATTGTTAATTCATTATTTGAAGCCGGCGGTCAGTATCGTCGAAACATGTAAGCTTTGTTCAATTAATATAAGCAACCAGACGAGTATGAGTGATGAGTAATTACCAAGCGCCAATGCGTGATATGCAGTTTTTATTGCATGAAGTTTTTAATGCTGAGCAGTTATGGGCAACTATGCCTGCTGTGGCAGAGCTGATTGATAAAGACACCGCCGATGCGATTTTATCAGAAGGGGCAAAGTTAACCGCTAGTGTTATCGCGCCCTTGAATCGCAATAGTGACGAACAAGGTGCTATTTGGTCTAACGGTGAGGTAACAACTCCCGATGGTTTTGCTAAAGCGTATCAACTTTATTGTGAAGGCGGTTGGGGTTCGTTAAGTGGCGATCCTGAACATGGCGGCATGGGTATGCCAAAAATGTTGCAATCGTTTGTTGAAGAAATGACACAATCGGCTTCTATCTCATTTGCACTTTACCCAATGTTGACGGCGGGCGCGAGTTTGGCGCTTAGTGCTCATGCTAGCGAAGAAATGAAGCAAACTTACTTAGAAAATATGTATTCGGGTAAATGGGCTGGCACCATGTGTTTAACTGAACCACATGCGGGTAGCGATTTAGGCATAATGACAGCAAAAGCAGAAGCGCTAGACGACGGCAGTTTTGCTTTATCTGGCACCAAAATATTTATTACTGGCGGAGAACAAGACTTAACCGAAAATATTATTCATTTAGTATTAGCGAAAATACCAGGTGCGCCAAAAGGTCCTCGTGGTATATCAATGTTTGTGGTGCCTAAGTTTTTGTTAAACGATGATGGCAGTTTAGGCGCTAGAAACACTGTTACTTGTGGCTCTATTGAGCACAAAATGGGTATCAAAGGCTCGGCAACTTGTGTGATGAACTTTGATACAGCTAAAGGTTTTTTAGTCGGAGAGCAAAACAAGGGCCTTAACTACATGTTCACTATGATGAACTATGAACGTTTAGGTATGGGTATTCAAGGCGTTGGTGCGGCTGAAACGTCCTATCAGCAAGCGGCAGAATACGCCATTGAACGTATTCAAGGTCGTAGTGCTACCGGCATAAAATCAGCAGAAAAAAAAGCGGATTCACTTATTGTCCATCCTGATGTTAGAAAAATGCTGCTAACTATGCGAGCATTTAACGAAGGGGGCCGCTGTTTTTCTACTTATGTTGCTAAACAACTCGATATTGTTAAATTTTCTGCTGATGAAACTGAAAAACAGCAAGCTGAGCAGTTAGTTGCATTGTTAACGCCCGTTGCTAAAGCGTTTATGACTGACATGGCTTTTGAAAGTTGTAGCTTAGGGCAAATGGTTTTTGGTGGTCACGGCTATGTTCGTGAATGGGGTCAAGAGCAACTCGTGCGTGATGTGCGTATTGCCCAAATTTACGAAGGAACTAATGGCATTCAAGCGCTTGATTTACTCGGTCGTAAAGTCGTTGCTAATAAGGGCAAGTTTCTTGATGTTTATTTTACTGAGATAACAACATTTATTGAACAGCATGCTGATAACCATGCATTGACTCGTTTTGTTCAACCATTAGCTGGTGCTCTAGAAAAATTAAAAGCAGTTACTGGGTTAATTATTGTTGAGCACGATCAAGATAAAAATATGGTTGGTGCCTCGGCAAGCGATTATTTAGCCGCCTTTGGTTTGCTAAGCTATGCCTATATGTGGGCTTTGATGGCAGAAAAAGCATCAGCACATAACGAAGAAGATTTTTATCAATCAAAGCTTTACGTTGGTGAATTTTTTAATGAACGATTGTTGCCAAGAATTGATGGTCATATTCACGCTATTGAAGCCGGTAGTAAAAGTTTGATGGCCATGCCGGAAGGGCTCTTTAATTATAACCACTAATAAATACCCTAAGCGATTAGTAGAACAGGACTAAGTCTAACTGTATTGGTATTTCAGTTATTAAATGCTAGCTAAACTAACCCTTTGGCTTCGCCGATAAAATACATAATAGAGTGAGAAATAATATGTCGACAGTTCCTGATAAATTTACCGCATTTCGTATTCATAAAAATGATAAAACCATTACCAGTGGCTTTGAAAAAATAAGTCTTGATGACTTAACTGCTGGTGAAGTAATTATTAAAGTCGCCTATTCAGATATTAATTACAAAGATGCATTAGCGGCAACAGGTAAAGGACGTATTTTAAGAACGTATCCGTTAGTGGGTGGTATTGATTTATCAGGTGTTGTGGTCAGCTCAGTAGATTCGCGTTTTCAAACCGGCGATAAAGTGCTAGTTTGTGGCGCGCAATTATCAGAGCTTTATGATGGTGGTTATAGCGAGTATGCCCGCGTTAAAGCCGATTCAATCGTTAATTTACCCGCAGGTATGAGCTTGCGCGATGTAATGGCATTAGGCACTGCCGGTTATACTGCGGCGCTTGCGATACAAAGAATGGAAGATAATGGTCAAATTCCTGAACGCGGACCCATTGTAGTAACCGGTGCAACAGGAGGAGTTGGTAGCTTTGCTATTAATATGTTATCAAATATTGGTTATGAAGTTATTGCCTTTACTGGCAAAACAGAACAAGAACCTTACTTAAAAGCGTTAGGTGCAAGTAAACTCATTAATCGTAATGATATTGAAATGGGCACCAAAGCATTAGAAAATGCACAATGGGGCGGTGCAGTCGACAACGTGGGTGGTGATACTTTATCTTGGCTCACTCGTACTACTTGCGTGTGGGGTAATATTGCATCCATTGGTTTGGCTGGAGGCATTAAATTGGATTCGACCGTTATGCCTTTTATTTTAAGAGGTGTGAGTTTATTGGGTATCAATTCAGTGGAAATGCCGATATCAGTTCGTACCCAAGGCTGGCTGCGATTATCAACTGACTTGAAACCAACAAAACTTGCTTTAATTTCACCCTCAACCATCGAGTTTAAAGATTTACCTAACGCATTTGACGCTTATGTCGATGGCACAGTTACCGGCCGAACCGTTGTGGCTATTGATGCAACATTATAATGGTTTATTATATAGTTTATTAACAATGCAGTTAAATAGTGCAATTATATAGCGAAACTAAATAACAAAATTAACCAGTGAAATAGCGGGAACAAAACTGAATGAGTGATGTGATATTTACAGAGTTAAGCAGTACAAATAATAAAAAAATAGCCATAGCAGAACTTAATGCCCCTAAATCTCACAATGCATTAAATCTTTCGATGATTAAACTGTTAACCCAACAACTCACGTCTTGGCAACAAGATGACAGTATCGCTGTTGTTATTTTACAAGGCGCGGGTGAAAAAGCATTTTGTGCTGGGGGTGATGTTGTTAGTCTTTATCACTACCTAAAAGAGCTAGTGACACCAATAGATGATCAAGTCATTAAAACTGGCTTCGCTTATGATTTTTTTGGCCAAGAATATGTCCTTGATCAATTAATTCACAATTTTAACAAGCCCATTATGATCTGGGGCGATGGTTATGTCATGGGCGGGGGAGTAGGTTTGTTTGCGGGTGCCAGTCATCGCATCACAACTGAGCGTACTTTGATGGCCATGCCTGAAGTAACAATAGGCTTATACCCGGATGTAGGCTCGAGTTGGTTTTTAAATAAAACCCCTGACGAACTAGGACTATTTTTAGGGATCACAGGTGCTGTTTTTAATGCAGCAGATGCTAAATATATTGGCTTGTCGGATTATACTATTGATAGTTTATCTAAAAAGGATATTTTTGATCATTTATTAACAGTGGACTGGCAAGACAATAATAAAAATTATCAATTGCTAGATCAAACCTTGCTGGGGTTTTCTAATGAATTCGAGCATCACTTGCACTCGGAGTTAAAAGCAAATGAAGCGGGCATAGCCAAATTACTGGCTTTCGATAACATTGTTGATATTCACACAGCGATTCTAAATGTAAAAACAGAGAATAAGTGGCTGACTCAGGCAAAAAACAAATTGCAGGCGGGTAGCCCTCTTAGTGCTTGTATTATATATAGACAACTACAAACGACTAAATCACTGAGCTTAAGCGAATGTTTTGCCTCAGAGTTAAATTTAATCTTACGTTGTTGTCAATATTCTGAAGCTTGCGAAGGTGTTAGAGCGTTATTAGTCGATAAAGACAAAAATCCAAATTGGTCTTTTTCAAATATTAGTGATGTTGACAGTAAATTAATTGATTGGTTTTTTAGCCCATTCAACTAGATAATATATAATAGAGATAAAGGAAAAATAATGGATTTGAATAATAAAGTCATCGTGATCACCGGTGGTGGACAGGGTCTAGGTCGTTCAATGGCAATTAATTTAGCGACCCAGGGCGCTAAGCTGGCGTTAATTGATTTAAATGAAGCGCTTTTACAAGAAACAGTTAAATTAGTTGTAGAAGCGGGTTCAAGTGCAAAATACTATATTGCCAATGTCACAGATGAACCTGATGTTGAAAAAACGTTTAGTCAAATTAATAGCGACTTTGACGGTATTGATGGCTTGATTAACAATGCCGGCATATTGCGTGATGGTATGTTTGTTAAAGCTAAAGACGGCGTGGTGAGTAAAAAAATGTCACTGGATCAATTTCAATCGGTGATTGATGTCAATCTAACCGGCGTATTTTTATGTGGTCGAGAAGCGGCGGTTCATATGATAGAAGGTAAGCGCAAAGGCGTTATTATCAATATGTCTTCTATTGCACGCGCTGGTAATATGGGGCAAACCAATTATGCAGCTTCAAAAGCTGGCGTAGTTGCCATGACAGTTACCTGGGCAAGAGAGCTTGGTCGCCATGGCATTCGAGTTGGTGCTATTGCTCCCGGTGTTATTCACACCGCAATGACAGATGCAATGAAACCTGAAATGCGTGAACGTTTAGAAAAAATGAAACCAGTAGGACGCTTAGGTGAAGCTGATGAAATAGCCCATACCGTTAAATATATCTTTGAAAATGAATTCTTCACTGGTCGTGTTGTCGAAATTGATGGCGGCTTGTGTATGTAATGTTGAACAACACTTTTCGACATTATTATTTACAGAACTGAACAAAGGCTAACTAGTAATAATGAGTTATGTTTAGGGTAAACGATATGTTTTGAATACATCTGCGTTCATTGACATTCACACCTCGCGGCAGCAGTACTTTTATGCAAGTCGATGTGTATTAAACAAGGCCTTTTTAACTCATTGCTATAAAACAATACATTTTAAGAAGTTAAGTAAATAAAATTATGATGAATAAAGCACTTTTTCTAGATAGAGATGGCATTATTAACGTTGATCATGGTTATGTGCACAAAATTGAAGATTTTGAATTTGTTGATGGCATATTTGATCTCTGCAGATTAGCTACTGATAAAGGTTATAAAATTTTTGTCATTACTAATCAAGCAGGAATCGCTAGAGGCTATTATGATAAAACAACGTTTGAAGCATTATCGCAATGGATGGTTAATGTATTTGCCGATCAAGGCATAACTATAGCTAAAGTTTACTACTGCCCTCATCATCCTACTAAAGGCGTAAATAACTTTGTTATGTCATGCGTCTGCCGTAAGCCAGAACCCGGCATGATCATGCAAGCGCAACAAGAATTTTCAATTGCTCTAGCTGAAAGCATTTTTATCGGTGATAAAATTTCCGATATGCAAGCAGCTAGCAATGCAGGTATAGAATGTAGAATACTAGTTAATAGTCGCTACACTAATGAATCAACCTCTGAGCAAATTGAAGGTGTAAATCGGGTTAATACACTTAATCAGGTAAGTGACTATATTAAATAAGTTCATTTTATCTCCGTATTGTTCAAATAAAAAGCAAACAAACATATTTCCGTAATTAAATGCTTATTAGCTGTTGACGCGGAGCTAAAAATCTCTAAAATGCGCTCCACTTCTTCGGGACAAGTCGAAGAGGATGTTTTGATGAGTTATCTATTACAGTTCATACTGGTTTAGTTAACTTAACGTTTTAAAAAGAATTGCTTTGAAAGTTTAAAAAAACTTTTAAAATAAAACTAAAAAGCGTTGACATTAAAACTGAGTTGCGTAGAATACGCATCTCGCTTCAGGCAAGGCCTGTAGCAAAGAATTACTTTACGGTACAGAGCGAATGAGATTCTTACCGGTATCTTTTTAAAAGATACGTTCTTTAACAATTAGTTATCATGCAATTTGTGTGGACACTCACATTGATGTTGATTTTACATAGTCGGCGCTTTATTACTGCGGTTTACCGCGATAATAAACGAAGACGTAAAACAGCTTAA
>NZ_JACGWA010000023.1 GCF_014077505.1 Colwellia sp. BRX10-3
TACTATATAAGAGACTTACTTCCCTGAGTGTTTTATGTTTTTATAATGCGTTTACTTTTTTAGGTAAACGCTTTTTTTTGTCTAAAGTTTAGTAAAAACTTAACCGCTATAACCACTACTAAATGACTTTAGCCTATGACTACGTATGATTCCTGAGCCAATATATCAATAGATTAGATTGCTTGTGTTCTCTAAAACACGATAACTTTTACTAACACACGGTCAATTTAATTCTGCAAATTAACGCCACTAAATCATCACTTTGCTACGAAAGCTGATATTACATAATAACAATGTAGGTCAAAAAAGAATTCAGCTATACAGGTGGTCAAAGGGTAGAGTATCCCACTCGCTAGTTGTGATAATATTAAAATTAAACTACCATAGTGACTTGATATATATTGAATTTTACCTTTTACCTTTTACCTTTTATCTTTTATCTTTTATCTTTTACCTTACGGTGGCAACTTGAATAAAGAAAACAATACAATATCCACGTTTGATAGCATCAAGAATGAAGTATTAGACAGTATTGATTCTTTTATTTATGCCAAAGACTTGTCAGGAAAATACACTTATGCAAACCAAGCCCTTTTAGATTTATTTGAAAAAAAATTGGCTGATGTTATTGGCTTTGATGATAGTCATTTTTACGATTTAGTTCTTTCTAAACAATTACAGATAAATGATGACTTAGTGATGAACAAAGGCATTAGAGTAGAAAGTGAAGAAAAAAACTTTATCAAAGCTAAAAATGAAATTCGTATTTATAAAGTAATCAAAAAACCACTTTATAAAAGTGACGGTAGTGTCGATGGTATGTCTGGGATCTCTACAGAGATCATTATAGAAAAAAAATTACAAGAGCAAGTTAGTAACCAAAGTTATTTACTTGATACCATGTTAAATAATATCGATGCTCATATTTATGTAAAAGATTGCGAACGTACTTTTTTATACGTAAATAGTCGTGTTGCTGAATTATTTGGTGATAAGGCAGAGAACATCATTGGTAAAAAAGATACTGATATTTTACCTAAAGAAATTGCCGAACACTTTTACCAGTCAGACAAGCAGGTTTTTGAAACAAATAAAAAACAAGTAATAGAAGAAACTGCTCATAGTGAAGATGGTGATACCTTTCATTACATCAGCACTAAAATCCCCTTTAATCAACCGGATAAGCTACCTGCGCTAATTGGCTTCTCCAGTGACGTAACTGAATTATATAAACTAAAAGAAGAATTTAAAAAACTTGCTAATACTGACCCATTAACTAATTTATATAATCGTCGTTTCTTTACAGAGCAAGCGGAAAAAGAATATCACCGCGCAAAACGCTACTCATTATCTTTAACAATTTTTACCATTGATATTGACCACTTTAAAAGTATAAATGATAAATTTGGCCATCCTGCTGGGGATCAAGTATTAATCGAGGTCGCCAAACAGCTTAAAGCTAGCCTAAGACAAACCGATATTTTAGCCCGTATTGGTGGTGAGGAGTTCTCTATTCTTTTACCTGAAACATCAGCACAAGCCGCGATGGTACTTGCAGAGCGTATAAGAAACGAGCAGAATAAATTAACCATAATGGGTGATTGGCAGGGTGAGATAAAGCTTTCAGTCAGTATTGGTGTTTCAAGCATTATCTCTAACGATGAGTCATTTGACACTATGTTTTCTCGCGCTGATAAAGCCTTGTATCAAGCAAAAAACTATAGTCGAAATAAGGTTATGTACTTATAAAAATTGCCAATATTTTATTAATCAAACTTTAACAATTTAAAGCAACTATGCCTTTCATGGCACTTATTACAGTCATTATGCACAGATACACTCCTCCTATGTGGCTGTAAAATAAACATCAATAACAAAAATCAATCACAAAAAAGCCAATACCTATAGTTAGGTATTGGCTTTTAAATTTTATAAAATCAAGCAAAACAGTTCGCTAAAAAACTAGCAGAGACCGATTAGCTTGACGCTTGATTTTTTCGTGCTTGATGAAGTTTTTTATAGCTGTCGATTAATCTAAGGTGCTTGTCTAAACCGGCTAAGTTCATGCCCGTTTTGGTAAGCCCAAAAAATTTAACTTCACCTATTGTAGAGCCAATAACGTTATTCATCGTGTTTTCACCAAACATTCTATTTAGATTACCAATAAAATCTTCAAGCTCCATATCTTCGTCTATGGTGATCTCAAGCACGGCTTGCATTGCTTGATAAAACAAGCGACGTTCAACGGTATTATCGTTAAACTGCAAGAACTCTTCGACTAACTCTTGCGCATCTTCTAATGCACCTAAGGCTAAATAAATCAGTATTTTAAGTTCTAAAATGGTCAGTTGTCCCCAAACGGTATTTTCATCAAACTCAATACCTATGAGGGTTCTAATATCAATATAGTTATCGAGCTGACTATCTTCTAATCGTGTGACTAAACTTTCTAATGCATCATCATCTAAAATATGAAGATTTAGGATATCTTCACGGTAATTTAGTGCCTTATTGGTATTATCCCAAACCAAGTCTTCTACTGGATAAATTTCTGAATAATCAGGGACTAAAATACGACAAGCTGTGGCACCAAGTTGGTCAAATACCGCAACATAAGCTTCTTTGCCTAAGTCTTTTAAAATAGCGAATAAACGATCGTTTTCTTCTACGCTCGTACCAGAAAAATCCCATTCACAGAATTCATAGTCATGCTTATTGCTAAAGAAGCGCCACGAAATTACGCCCGTTGAATCAATAAAGTGTTCAACTGCGTTTTCAGGCTCTGATACCGCAAGGCTATTAAATGTTGGTCTTGGTACATCATTTAAACCTTCAAAACTGCGACCTTGCAACAATTCAGTTAAACTACGCTCTAACGCCACTTCAAAGCTTGGATGTGCCCCAAAAGAGGCAAATACGCCACCCGTTTTCGGGTTCATTAGGGTGACACACATCACTGGAAATTGACCACCTAACGATGCGTCTTTAACAACGACAGGGAAACCTTGGGCTTCAAGGGCTTCGATACCAGCCAAAATGCTAGGAAACTTTTCAAGCACACTTTTCGGTACATCAGGTAAAACAATTTCTTGCTCTATTATTTGTCTTTTTACTGCTCGTTCAAAAATTTCAGACAAACACTGTACTTGCGCTTCAGCTAAGTTATTACCCGCACTCATACCATTACTTAAAAATAAGTTTTCAATTAAGTTTGACGGAATATAAACCGTTTTGCCGTCAGATTGACGTACATAAGGAATAGCACAAATACCACGTTCAGCATTGCCTGAATTAGTGTCAATTAGGTTTGATCCACGCAGTTCATCATCAGGGTTGTAAATACCTAAACAATAATCATCTAAAATACCGCTAGGTAAATCATCACTTTCATCTAACTTAAACCACTTTTCATTGGGATAATGCACAAAGTCACTGTTAGCAATATCTTGCCCTAAAAACTGATCGTTATAAAAGAAATTACAATTAAGGCGCTCAATAAATTCACCTATGGCCGAACAAAGTGCACTTTCTTTCGTGGCACCTTTACCATTAGTAAAGCACATAGGTGAGGCTGCATCACGAATATGTAATGACCAAACATTAGGTACAATATTACGCCACGAGGCAATTTCTATTTTCATGCCTAAGCCCGCTAATATGGCGGTCATGTTTTTAATGGTCTCTTCAAGCGGTAAGTCTTTACCTAAAATATAAGTACTGTCTCCAGCTTCAGAGCCCGACATCAACATGGCTTGCGCGTCATCTTCTAGACTGTCAATCAGATCAACTTTAAATTCAGGTCCGGTTTGTATCACTTTTTTAACCGTACAACGGTCAATTGAACGTCGAATACCTAAACGGTCTTTTTCTGAAATGTTTTCTGGCAATTCAACTTGAATTTGAAAGATTTGTTTATAACGGTCTTCAGGATCAACAATATTATTTTGTGATAAACGAATGTTTTCGGTTGGAATATCGCGAGAACTACAATATACCTTAACAAAGTATGCAGCACACATAGCGGAAGAAGCGAGGAAGTAGTCAAAAGGACCTGGCGCTGAACCATCACCTTTATATCGAATAGGTTGGTCGGCGATGACGCTAAAGTCATCAAACTTAGCTTCAACTTTTACGTTGTCGAGAAAATTAACTTTAATTTCCATTGAATTGGGCCCCACAATTGATTGCTGTAATAGCCAACATTTCAGTTTGAAAGTTTGGCTATTAAGGTATTTGTCTTAATGGGGGGAATTATCGAGGTTTTTAACTAAATAGTCTTGGGTTAATTGCATAAAGTATGGAATTAACCCCTTGAAGGGTGAATATCAACTATGAAATCAAACTAAGATAAACTCGAGTAGTATTTTTTGTGTTGAAAAATATTCATCAAAAAAACAGATATCGTCGTTCATTGACGTCCTGTCACCACGGCATCCTGTACATAAAAAAGCCGGTAGAAATTACCGGCTTGGTTTAAGTCATAATACTATTCGCTATTAAGGACACTGAATTGAAGAATTCTCAGGCACTTTAGTTTGTGATTCAAAACGAATATTGCTTATCGAGAGCTTCACAGCACCTTCAGTATAAAGTGCAAACGGTGAAACAATTTTATTCATTGCTAAACCTTTATCAGCAAAGCATCGTAAGTTAATAACAATATCTTGCCACTGACCTTGAGGTATCGCTTGCAGCTGCTTTTGAATGTCAATAGCGGCTCTACAACTATCTAAAGGATCGCCCTCAGACTCACAATGCATTTCAACAGCAACCGATTTACTGATATTTGCTTCACGCTTAACTGTCATTACTAAAGCTGAGTTTTTCTCAAGTTCAAAAGAGAGATCTTCTCTAAAGCTGCTTGAAAATAAAATGCCTGCTTTTGCACTGCTATTAGTTTCAAGTCGGAAAGCATCTTCTTGTACCACTTTGTCAACAGTTCTATATATAGCACCGGGTAGAGTAGCACTATTAGATTTCAACTCAGACGATTGCATATTAGAGGTTAAAAACATGCGCCAAGGTTTAGCTACTTTTCCTGCAAATATCGCCGTATTCTTAACTGCACTTTCATCACTGCTGACTTCTTCAGACAAAGTGTCAGATAAAAGTTCTTGTTCAGCGCTGTCTTGATAAGTTAAACCAAAACCATAAGGTAATAACGGCTCGTAAACTTCATCAAATCGGTTAACGACCTGAGTTGATGTTTTAGGCCAAGAAAAAGAAAGCTTGCCTTTAAAGTCATGCTGTATCTTTTTATTTTTGTCAGTTAATAACACATCAGCAATGGCCTTACCTTCAGAACCTGGTAACCAAGCGGCAACAAAAGCATCACTAGCATTAAGTTCAGCATTCATCCACATTGGTCGACCGCTGATAAAAATACTCACCACTGGAATACCTTGTGCTTTAAGCTTTTTCAATAAGGCTAAATCAGTTTGCATACCGCGCTGATAAGCTAAATTATCTTTATCACCATGGCCTTCTGCGTAAGGTTCTTCACCAAATACTACAATGGCAACATCAGGCTTTTGCGAAAATTGACCATTTTCACTCAACGTAATTTTACCTCCTGCTGCTTGAACTTGTGACGCTAGGCCTTCATAAATTGATGAGCCATCTGGAAAGTCTTCATTACTATTATTAGTGCCTTGCCAAGTAATACTCCAACCACCAGATTGCTTGCCAATGTTATGGGCAGCGTCACCAGCAACTAAAATATTTAACTTAGGTGAAAGCGGTAATATATTGGCTTTATTTTTCAATAGCACCAAAGACTCTCTTACGGCTTGTCGAGCAACTTCTCGATGTGCTTCACTGCCCACTAGTTCAGTTTTTCCTGAAAACAGTCGATTGGCAGGGCTAGGTTTATTAAATAAGCCTGCACGTAATTTAACCCGTAAAATACGGCTAACCGCATCGTCAATGCGTGCTTGTGGAATAACGCCTTGTTTAACTTGCGCTATGGTGTTTTCCATTAACGGTTTCCAAGCATCGGTTGGTACCATGAAAATATCTAAGCCAGCATTTGCCGCTTGTGGACAGTTATCATTAGTACAGCCAACAATTTGTCCGTGGCCATTCCAGTCGCCAACAACAAAACCATCAAAGCCCATTTTGTTTTTTAACACATCGGTTATTAAGTATCGATGGCCATGAATTTTATCACCATGCCAGCTATTAAATGACGCCATAACCGATTGCGCGCCAGCGGTTAAGCCACCAACATAGCCTTGAGCATGTAGGTCATATAAATCTTGTTCTGACGCTAGGTTATCGCCTTGGTCATCACCAGCAACTGTACCGCCGTCGCCAATAAAATGTTTAATGGTACTGATCACGCGATCATCACCTAAAAAGTCATTACCGGCATGACCTTGTAAACCTTTAACCACTGAAGCAGCGTAGGATCTTACAATTTCAGGGTCTTCAGAATAACCTTCATAAGTGCGGCCCCATCGATCATCTCTAACGGTTGCGACGGTTGGCGCGAATACCCAATCAATACCCGTGACCATAACTTCTGTCGCAGTAATTTTGGCTATTTTCTCAACTAATCCAGGGTTGTTTGCCGCACCTAATCCAATATTATGCGGAAATAGTGTGGCACCAATAACATTGTTATGGCCATGAACTGCGTCTGTACCCCACATAGTAGGAATGGTTGAGCCATCTAAAGAATCATCAATAGAGGCTTGATACATAGCTTCGGCTAAGGCAATCCAGTCTTGTGGCGTGGCATGTTTGTTATTATTTGGAAAAGCGCCACCACCATTAAGGTAAGAGCCAAAGCCATATTTACGCATATCTTCTGGCGTAATATCACGAATTTCTGGCTGGATCATTTGCGCTACTTTTTGCGCTAATGTCATATTAGACAATAAACGCTGCACTTGACGCTCAAGTGCAGCATCTGCTTTTACTTCTGAGGCAATAGTCGGCCAAATTGACAGGTTTTTCTTAGCCAACACTGATTTTTCAACAGCGATCTGTTCCGAGACTATTTCAGTGGCATCTAAATCAGATTCAACCTTAGCACCAGAATTACAAGCCGCTAATCCCAATGCAGAAATAGTGGATACAAAGAGGTAAGTAAATTTATTCATTACGCTTGTTCCTTTAAACTAACAGCCGTTGGTTTCGAGCCAATTAAACCGTAAGAAACAATATAGATGTAACAAAATATGGGTAAAACAAAGGATAATTGCACACCAACGATGTCAGCAAGAACACCTTGTAGTAATGGCACAATAGCACCACCTACAATCGCTAAGCACAAAATACCTGCACCTTGGCTGGTATGTTTACCTAAGCTATTTAGCGCTAAGCTGAAAATAGTAGGAAACATAATCGAGTTACATAGTCCGACTAGCAGGATTGCCCACATCGCTAAACTACCACTGGTTAACATAGCAATAGTCACTAAAATCACGGCGAAGAAAGCATTAAAGGCAAGTGTTTTACCTGCATCAATTTTTTGCATTACCGCAGCACCAATAAAGCGTCCAACCATGGCTCCGCCCCAGTAATAAGTCAGGTATTTAGCCGCTTGAGACTCTTCTAAACCTCCAATATTGGCTTCGCCAAAAAAGTTAATTAAAAAGCTACCAATTGACACTTCAGCGCCAACATAAACAAATATACCCAAAGCGCCTAAAACTAAATGACGATATTGCCAAGCTGAGCCTGACACAACTTCGTCTTCTTCGGTCTCTGCACTGGCAATATGAGGTAACTTCAGCCAAGCAAAAATAGCCGCTAATATCAGTAAAGCAGCGGTAAGTATTAAATAAGGTACTTTTACAGAGTCTGCAGAAGGTGCTGCAGTCATCGAATGAGCGGCTTCATTTAGAATAAGCAAACCACCTAAATATGGTGCAACCGTTGTGCCTAAAGAATTAAACGCTTGAGTCATGGTCAATCTTGAAGAAGCTGACTCTGTTGGCCCAAGTAAAGTAACATAAGGATTCGCGGAAACTTGTAAAATCGTGATACCACTGGCTAATACGAACAATGCCGATAAAAACATCGCATAACTATGCATTGATGCTGCAGGGTAAAACATTAAGCACCCTAACGCGGCGACAATTAAGCCTGCAACAATACCTTTTTGATAACCCACTTTTTTCACTAACTGTCCAGCAGGTAACGAAACGATAAAGTAGGCACCGAAAAAACAAAATTGTACCAACATCGACTGAGTATAAGTTAAATCGAAGATGGCTTTTAAATGTGGAATAAGAATGTCGTTTAAGCAGGTTATAAAGCCCCACATAAAAAACAAAGAGGTTAATGAGATCAGCGCGAAGCGATTTTGGTTAGGTGTACCAATATCAGCGGTGCTATGTTGTTTGTCTAATACGACCGAAGTACTAGCCATAAGATAAATTCCTAAATTGAGAAGAACTCTATGCGGGCTGTGCCAAAGTTATGCGCTAAAAAGCGGCTTAAGCAACACCAACATGGAAGTAAGAAAAAAGTGCGTTTATGTCTTATATAAGCGCGGCTTACAACCGTCTATTAATTAAAGCTATAAGGCGTAACTAGCGTGTAACGAGGGCTATATTGTTGAGTAAATAATACTCTTAATAACAACATAGCCCGCATCACTATACGCATAGAAAACTGCGTACCTTAAATGAATAGCTCGAATTTAAATGCCGGTTAATTATCCATGGTGTATCTAAAGCCAACGGTATATCTTGGGCCGTATTGAGCGGCACTCAAAAATTGGCTTTGGAAACGACTAAATGTACGCTCAGTTTCGTTGGTTAAGTTAACGCCTTCGAAGAACACAGTCATACTTTCGTTTACTTCGTAGTTAACACTTAGATCCCACTGAAGATACTCTTCGGCATATTGTGGTGGAGAACCTTGGGCATCAGGTAAGCCTTGACCAATTAAATACTCATCACGCCATGCGCCAGTTACTTTGACAGACAAACCATCTTTCTCGTAAAACCCTTGCAAGTTAGCAGAATTACTTAATCCTGGAAGCACGGGTTGAGAAGCCAATTGGTAGTTATCGTATTCAACGTCACCGTCAACAAAAGTGGCATTAAAGCCAGTACCAAAGCCAGTTTCACCAAATAAATGCTGAATAGACAATTCGATACCGTTAACCTTACGTGAACCAACATTTTCTGGTGAACTTATTGTCCATTCAATTAGTGGGTCAGTTGCAGCATCAGGTAATATACGATTGTTCTCACCAATACCAACACCATTAGCAACAATCTCATTGTATATAGCTGAATCAGTAGCTTGTTCACCACGCCCAGTTATAGCTGATACGGCACTATTCCAGCGTTGACCTAGGTATACATCATGTAAGCCATCAAAGGTTGTTTTAACTTCAGCGTTGTCAATCCAGTCATCAACATCTTTCCAAAATAGGCCTATAGCAGCGTAACTTGCTTCGTCATAGTAGTACTCAAGGGTTAAATCGAGATTAGTCGATTTAAATGGCTGTAAGTTTGGATTACCGCGACTACCACTTCTTGAATTAAGTTTTGGCGATGACGTTAAGCTCAGGTTCCCGAGCATATTACCTAGTGTAGGTCTGGTGATGGTTTGTCCCCAAGAGGCCCTAGCAACTAGATCATCACTTAGATCGACTTTAATATCTAACATAGGAAGTAGTAAGTCGTATTTACCTTCAAAGTCGACTTCCACCAACTCACCACCACTGGCAAACTGAGTGATCCACTCTGAACCACCGGCCCAATATATTTGCTCAGCAACGCGACTTTTTGCCGGGCTAACAATGTCTGTTTCTTCATAACGAACGCCAAGGTTTACTTGAACGTCATAGTCACTCACTTCAAAATTCCAAGCAGTTGAAACATATAAACTGATAGTTTCTTCTTCAACTTTGTTGACTGGGAAACCGTCAAAACTGCCTATTTCGTATACGTCACTGCCAACCACATCTGCAGTCAAAAATGCACTTTGTCTAGCGAAAGCTTCATCAAGGTCAAATGTATAGGCGTAACCTGGCGCAACACCATTAGAACCGAAAGAAAATTCATCAAGGAAGTTACTTAGGTCAACTCTTTCAAACATGCTATCTGGGAATATTTCAGCAAAGGTGCCATTATTAAATCCAGGCGCATTAGCATTGTTAGAACCTCCAGAGCCACTCAACGTCTGTTTAGTGTAAGCAACACCAAATTTAACTGTCTCTAAGCCAAAATTGGTGTCTGTTAACAACTTACCATCTAATTGAACTTGTGATACTTCCGACTCTCCTGGTGTCCTAGTAAAGATACTGAAATTAGAACCAATTTGATTTGGATTAATCTCTTGAGAGCCATTGTTCCAGTTAACATTAAAACCTGGTACATCACCTTCACGGAAAAAGTATTCTTTAGAAGCAAGATCAGCCGATCCTAAAATTATTCTAGCATTAGCATTAAGACCTGAGTCTTTGCCATTGTCTGTGGTAGTTTTAGAGCTGTGAGCATCAAAAGTAAAACTTAAGTCATCGGTTGCATACCATTCAACGTTAATCCCCGTGGCTTTTGAATCGACTTCACTGGTTTCGCGAAACGAAGTAAAAGATGCATCATCACCTGCAGAGTTGTAATATATAGCCGTACCGTTTTCATCTAGTTCATAGGCATTGGCATTGCCACCAAATGAGCCATTCCAAATTCCCCAAGAAAGCGAATTGTTGCCTGTTACTGCATTTGAAACCGTGTGATCAAGGGTAAAAATTAAATCATCCGTAGGAGCAAATTGAAAAGTTACCTGAGCATTAGTACGTTCACGTTGTACATCATCTTTTCCAAAACTAACTTCTTGTGGAAAGAAAGAGGCAGATACATATTCGCCATTATCTCCTTCGTTTGGATCAAAAAACTGTCTAGCAACGTTGCCTTCGGCATCGACAGGACGATTGTCAATAATATTTTCAGGATCAACGGTTAAGCTAGGATTGACTAACCAAGAACGTACATTCGCTGCTTGTCGTTGAAAGTCTCTGCGATGGTAAGAGAAATTAGCTGATATACCAAAACGCTCATCATCAAAAGTATTACTATAAATACCGGCAATTTCTGGTGTGACATCATCACCTTCTTTTACCGATGAGTCGTGGATCCCTTTGGCCATAAAAGAGAATTTTTGACCTGGATTTTGTAATGGCTTAGCTGTAACGATATTTACCGTTGCACCTAATCCACCTGTTGGCGCTTCTGCACGCGCAGTTTTCATGATCTCTAGCGAGCTTACACCTTCAGAAGATAGATTTTCAAAGTTAAATGAACGCGTAAAACCTGTCCCCGCCATTTGACGACCATTAAGGGTAATCAGGTTAAAGTCAGGACCAAAACCACGCACGGTAATTTGGCTACCTTCACCGTTAGCACGACTAACCGAAACACCGGTAATACGTTGTAAAGATTCTGCTAAGTTGGTATCAGGGAATTTACCCATTTCTTCTGAAGAAATCGCATCTACAACGCCTGACATATCGCGTTTAATATTCATCGAGCGAACTAAACTCCCACGAATACCGGATACTGTAATAACTTCTACATTGGCATCTTTTTCTGCTAATGCATCTTTGTCTGCTTCTTCAGCAAACGCTTGTTGGCTAAAGCCAGAACTTATAATGGCTGATATACACACAGCTAAGTGTTTTTTAGAAAATGTTAAATGTTTCATATTAACCCTACTTAGTTAAAATTAGATTAAGCTGGCGACTGTTAGCCGCACAAGCTTTTTTAATTACGTGTTTATGGTGCAGTTATTGCGACATTATCCAGTCGATATACTGCTCCATCACCCGTTCCCCAAGCAGGGAAAACCATAATTACATCAATTTCACTGGTATCTAAACCCGCATCAAATAAGTCAACAAGACTATAAGTATAGGTTTGCCATTGCCCTAAAACTGGCGCTGCACCTTCTTGACTTGCCGTTAAGTCCATTTCAACTGCTGAGGTGGTGTCTCCAGACTCAATTTTAAATTTCCATACCGCTGACGCGTCATTAGGAGCACTAACCATTTTCATATCAAACTTAACAACACCGTTTTGCTGTATACCGCTAGCATCATAATAGACGGCTTCGTTGGCTAAAAATCCCATTACAGTAGGAGAAGCACCGATAACAAACTCTGCTACCATACCGTGGTCAGCGTCATCATTTTCTTCCGTTGGCGTTGAACCTGCACAACAATCCCAAATAGGCCACTCAGGGTTTTGAGCATTGTCATACAAGGTTAGTCCTTGTGGTGCAGGAACACTGGCAGGATCATAGATCATGACGTTATCTAAGCGATACACTGCGCCTTCACCTGTGCCCCATGCTGGGAACACCATAAGCACGTCAATCGCACTTAAATCTAAACCGCCATCAAATAAGCTTTGAAGTGAATAAGTATAGGTTTGCCATTGGCCAACCACTGGAGCTTGCCCCTCATTGCTTGCGCTTAAATCTAACTCAACAGCAGAGGTAGCATCACCGGCTTCAATTTTAAATTTCCACACAGCACTTGCATCATTTGGCGCACTAAGCACTTTCATTTCAAATTGCACAACACCATTACTTACTAAACTTGCAGCATCTAAATAAACATCATCGTCAGCAAGTAAGCCCATAACGGTAGGAGCAGCGCCTATAACAAATTCAGCGGTCATACCATGCTCGGTATCGTCATTTTCAAGGGTTGGTGTCGAACCACCACAACAGTCCCAAATGCTCCATTGCTCTTTAGCAGCGTCAGCAAATAATACGTGGCCATTAAAACCCGTTGAGGCACTTGGATCATAAATCTTGGCATTATCAACACGGTAAACCGCACCTTCACCAGTGCTCCAAGCAGGGAATATCATAATGACATCGATAGCACTAACATTTAAATCAGCATTAGCTAAATCAGCTATGTTAAAGGTGTAAGTTTGCCATTGACCAGCAACAGGAGTTACACCTTCAACGCTGCTCGATAAAGGTAACTCAACCGCTGAGGTATTGTTATCAGATTCAACTTTGAACATCCAAGTGGCGCCAGCATCGTTTGGCATGGTCACAACTTTCATATCGAATTGAATAACACCATTAGAAATAATGGCAGACGCGTCAAATGGCGCAGGAGTTTCAGTGTTGTCTATGCGAGAAATAAAGCCCATTACCGTTGGATCAGCACCGATTGAAAATTCAGCTACGTTACCGTGTGCGTCATCATCTAATTCAACTGTTGGGGTAGAACCACCACAACAATCCCACATTGGCCAGCTTGGATTTTCGTTATCAGTAAAAATAACAAGCTCAGGAGAAGCTCCCACATCACCTTCAATTTTCATATTGGTAATTAAATACTCAGCACCTTCACCAGTTTGCCAAGCAGGGAAAACCATCAAAACATCAATCGCACTCAGGTCTAAGCCTTTTTCTTGCAGCGTAGCTAATGAGAAAGTATAAGTTTGCCATTGGCCAACAACTGGGTCTAAACCTTCAACACTGGTATTAAGCGCAACATCACCTGTGTTTGGTCCGCCGTCACCAGCTTCTGCTTTAAGTAACCATGTAGTAGCAGATGTAGGAGCAGTCACGACTTTCATTTCAAATGACAATTTGCCGTTTAAGTCGAGTAAAGGAGATGCATCGAATGGGGCTGAAACACCGGTAAAATCAGCAGGAAAATGTCCATCTCTGGTTGAAAATCCTAACACTGTACCGTTATTGTCATTGATATTAAATTGAACTACGTCGCCTTTGTCTGCATCAGCAATAATTGCAGGTGTTGTACCGCCACAACAATCCCATGCGGTCCAGTTAGCCTCTAAAGAGCCATCAAAAATAGCGATATTTTTAGCAACACCGTCACTTGGTGGTAATGGCACTGGTGCTTTACCTTCAACAAGAGCATCGTCCTTGTTATCGTATCCAGGTCTCACGGTTTCACAACCTTTACCAGTCTCAAGGTCAGACTGACATTGATAAACTCTGACATAATCGACTACATATTTGTTTTCAGCATGAAAAGCGCTTGCGTCAATACCTGTTTCGTTGACGCTTTCAGGCCAGCTACCACCAACGGCAAAGTTAAGAATTAAATGAAATTCTTTATCAAAAGGTGCAGTGTCCCAATGGGTTTTAAGCTCACCAGAGACTTGGTCGAAGTATTCTGTGAACCAACCTCTGTGCGCAAGGCCAACCGCTTCATCTTTACTGTTGTAACGCACTTTTGATTGGCGCTGTGTCGCATATAGATAGCCATCCATATACCAACGAATTTCACCTTCTTGCCACTCTATAGCATAAGTATGAAAGTCATCTGCTGGGCTAACACCATCAGCTAAGCTATAGGCTTTGCCTGAAGATGAATTGTCCGGCCAGCTTTTACCGTAATGAATGGTACCGTAAATATGATTTTCTGCGGTGCCATCTTCTCTAGCAGCACCTAAGTTAACCGATTCAAAAATATCAATTTCACCCGAACGTGGCCATTCGCCATATTCTTCATCAGTAGGCATCATCCAAAAGGCAGGCCAACTACCTTGCCCTGAAGGAACTTTCGCTCGCATTTCAACTCGACCATATTTAAAGTCTGTTTTATAACGAGTGATCATTCGCGCTGAAGTATAAGGTAGTGCAGCGCCATCTTCGGCAGGCAGAGCAACAAGGTTTAACATGCCGTCTTGTATGAATGAGTTTTCTGCGCTATCAGTGTAACATTGCTTTTCTTGGTTACCACCACCGGCACAGTTAACTTCATGTGTCCAGTTTTGCGCATTGATAGTTTCGCTATCAAATTCGTCACTCCACATCAAAGCCCAATCACTGACGGGTTGTTGTGGATCAACTTTGTTTATTTTAGTTTTGGTTTCAGCACTACTACCACCACACCCTATTAAGGTGATGGTTGATAGTAAAGCAAGCAAATGTGTAATATTTTTTGCAGCTTTTCTCATAATTTGATTTCCAATTACCCAACTATTTTTGTTGTACTAAGCAAACTCGCATGGTTCTAATTATGTTATTTAATGCGAATTTTTTAGCAGCATAGCTCGGCAGCCATAATTGCTATTTACAACACAACTACAGACTACCCCCTGTAATCATACTGATTCAAATTACAAATAGTTACAAACAAAATGCGCTATGGTGGTTATAGCGTGCGGTATAGAAGGTTTTAGACGTAAATAAGAGGCAAGGCGTTACAAAAATACGACAAGTGGTTAAATTTGTTTGGCTTCTACAATTTTTTGTATGGTTGAACTGTAATTACGACTGACCTTTAATTGTACGTCATCACCCAATTCAAGAATACTTTCACTGTTGCGTAATGGTTTAATACTTTTAATGCAATTAACGTTAACTAATGTAGATTTGTGTATGCGAGTAAATATTTTAGGGTCGAGCTGACTGACCAGTTTTTTCATGGTTATTCGCACTATATGAGTCTCACTGGGTGTGTGAACACACATATAATCACCTGCCGCGTCAATCCAGCGAATATCTTTTATCGGTAAAAATATTTTTTCTTGATCGTTATTTTTAATCACTAATTCCTGATTAAAAAGTGTTGGTAGAGGTAAGTCAGTTGCTAGCCAATTTTCTAACTCTGTTACCGCAATACCTGAAGTTTCGCCCAAGGCACGTAAAAGTTTGAATTTTTCTTTACTTGAATCTACCGGTTTGACCCGTTGCATTATGCGCTCTACCGTTTTTTGTAAGCGCCCTAAATTAGCTGGTTTTAACACATAATCAATAGCATTAAGCTCAAAGGCTTCTAAAGCATATTCACCATAAGCACTAACAAAAACAACCATAGGCAACACATCGGCCTGTAATGCTTGTACCACTTCAATACCATTTAGCCCTGGTAAACGTAAGTCTAAAAACAGCACGTCTGGCGATAAGGTTTGACACAAGTGAATGGCTTGGTCGCCATCGCTAGCTTCTGCGATAACTTCAATTTCTGGTAATTTTTCCAACCTTAGTCGTAAACCTTCTAAGGCAAGAGGCTCATCGTCAACAATAATTGCAGTTAGTGGTAAATTGATCATATGTTAAATCTTTTTCTCAAAAGGAATTGAAATAGAAACCATGGTACCGCCCTCTTCAATATCAGTAATATTGACTTCATAATCACCGTTAAACATAGCACTTAGTCTTGCTTTGGTATTACTTAAACCAATACCAAAACCATCGCTGACTTTACCTTTACTTTCTTGGCCGTTGTCGACAACTTGAATCAATAAACGATCAGCCGATTTTTTAGCACTGATTTTAATTTTACCACCCGATTTTCTTAATTCAATCGCATACTTAATGGCATTTTCCACTAAAGGTTGTAACAACATACAAGGTACTTGGCAAGCCAATGCTGTTTTACAAACATCTATTTCTACGTTTAGGCGATCAGCAAACCTGACCTTTTCAATCGATAGATAAAGCTCAATGAGTTCAAGCTCTTTTTGCAAACTTGTTTTACTTTTGTCATTTTTATCTAATGAATAGCGGAAAAACTCACACAATTTATCAAGCATTTCATTAGCGGTTTCATTCTCGTTTTTATAAATTAGAGTTGATATGGCGTTCATGGTATTGAACATAAAGTGTGGATTAAGTTGATAACGCAACATTTGTAACTGAGCGTCTTTAGTTGCTGTTTGCGCGCGCAGCAGCATTTCATGCTCACCTTGCAACTTAGTGTTATAAAGCATAATAAAATAGATGGAAGTCCAGACAAACATAGTGGTTAATGAAAACATTAACCAACCACCAAACTCTAATGTATTCCACGCCTCATTCCATTGTTGCTGATAAACCACCATTTTATAAAAACTTAGCTTAATAACATTAAATAACAACCCTAATGAGGCGGCCGAAAGAAAGCTTAAAAATAAGGTTTTTCTAAGTGGTAAATGAACAATTTTACGGATTAACTGCCACTGTAAATAAGATAAAATAAAACCACTGAGGGTTTCTAGCACCAAATTTATCATCTGCCCTGAAAAATTAAAGCCTTCAAGACCAAGCTGTGGACGAATAATAGCTAAAAAAACCACTACGGCGTAACCTAGCCAACCGGTAATTTGCAAGGTCCAAAATTGATGACTTTGCTTAGAAAAAGCCTGTGGACCTAATTCAAGCGTACTTTCTTCATGATTTGTCGCTGTCATTTCCATTGTAGATAAGTTACTTAATTGGCCATTGTATTTGTCAAAGATATAACAATTCATAGTCAACGAGCAACAAATGCGTCAAAACGAGTCATATCTGCGATAACACATCGCAGCTGTAATAATGAGATAGAGTAGCCATTAAAAGCACGCGCACCTTAAAAGAGGCGTTCCTATTTATATCTTGCACTTTAATAGACGATCAGTCTAATATGTATATATGATTAAAAATAACTCAACAGCTAAGCGCGGTAGGCCAGCTAAATCAGGTCGAGATAGCAATCAAACCAAACAAGCACTTGTACAAAGTGGCGTTGAATATTTTACTGAATTTGGCTTCGCCTCTTCAGGTATTGATCTGATCCTAAAAAAAGTATCTGTACCCAAAGGCTCTTTTTATCATTACTTCGCTAGCAAAGAAGTCTTTGGCATTGCGGTTATTGAAGAATACAGCCGTTACTTTGCTAAAAAATTAGATATACACCTGCTCAATGAAAATAATAAGCCACTAATACGTATCACTAACTTTGCCAACGAGGCTAAAGATGGAATGGCTCGATATAATTTCAAACGCGGTTGTTTAATTGGCAATCTCGAACAGGAAGTTACCCTATTGCCAGAAAGCCATCGGCTGCAGCTATTAACTACGCTTGATGATTGGCAACAAAAAATAGCGCGCTGTCTAGAATTAGCGCAACACGAGAACTCCATTCCAGCTTCACTTGATTGTAAAGCCTTAGCGAGCTTCTTTTGGATGGGATGGGAAGGCGCAATAGCTAAAAGTAAATTGGCAAAAAATCTGACCCCTATCGATATTTTTATCGATACATTTTTACAATTAATAGCAAAGTAATTTTTTTAACTATTTATAGACGATCAGTCTAAATTGGAGAGAGTAATGTTTAAGAGTTTAGTGATTGATAAAAATGATAGCCAAGGCTATCACACCAGTATTAAAGAGCTTAGTGAAGAAGATTTAAATGATGGTGACGTGCTTATTAAAGTGCTTTACAGCACTATCAACTACAAAGACGCCTTAGCTATTACAGGGAAGGCACCAGTAATTAGACGTTTCCCTATGATACCGGGTATAGATTTAGTTGGTGTTGTTGAGCAATGTGATAATGATAAATTTAACATTGGCGATCATGTTTTGTTAAATGGTTACGGTGTTGGCGAAAAGTATCTGGGCGGTTTATCACAAAAAGCGCGTATTAAGAGCGAGTTTCTCATTCCTTTACCAGAAGGTATAACACCATTTAATTCCATGGCTATTGGCACTGCAGGATACACGGCGATGCTTTGTGTGATGGCATTAGAAAAACACGGTATTACCCCAGAAAGTGGTAATATTTTAGTCACGGGTGCAACGGGTGGTGTTGGCAGTTTTGCGATTAGAATTTTGGCTGAACTAGGCTATAGCATTACCGCGTCAACTGGCAGCGAACAACAAGCAGCTTATTTAAAGAAATTAGGTGCACAAGAGATAATCGATCGTGCGGAGTTATCTGCCCCCGGTAAACCGCTAATGAAAGAGCGCTGGGCTGCGGCTATTGATTCTGTTGGCAGCACAACACTGGCTAATGTTTGTGCTAGCATTAACTACGGTGGTTGTGTTGCTGCTTGTGGTTTAGCACAAGGTATGGATTTTCCATCATCGGTTGCACCTTTCATACTAAGAGGTGTTTCGTTACTAGGTATTGATAGTGTTATGCGCCCGCAACAAGACAGGTTAGACGCCTGGAGTCGACTAGAACAGACGCAATTAGCTGATAAAATATCACAAATAGCGACAACGGTTGGCCTACATGATGCTATAGCCGTTGCTGACAAGTTACTCAGTGGTGAGGTTACCGGACGTGTTGTTGTTGATGTAAACACTTAAATAGCTGAACGCTAGATATGGGGATAAAATACGTCTGTATCTAGCGGTTTTAGCAAGAGCTGTGATTAATAAATGTTGTAACCCTGCCGTTGTCTATTTTTAACCATGAAGAATAAATAGGTAATGAATTAATTGGTATAACTACATATTGATTGTTCTGATAAGAAAGTATGACGGCCAGATTTCACGTACTTGCCGCTCCCAATTTGGGTCCACTTTGCCATTAGGTAATTGTAATAGCCAAAATTTAGCCCACTTTTGCACATTTTTACCCGACTTACTTAGCTTTAGTGGGGAAAATCGGCGCTTATATTCATTACCTTTATATTCAAAAACCGCATTGCTTCTGGCTCTTTTATGCATAAAGTCTAATTCTGCCGTAATTATTTCGACCTCAGATAAAGGTAAATACCCTTGGCTTTTTAAGCAAGCTAATATCGCTGCTTTCTTAATGCTCACCTGCATATAGTCATCTATATGAGGGGTATACACCATACCCGTTAGACCATAAATAGAAGCAAGTTCACGATCAGCTAAAACTTTAAGTGGCTCTAACTCTTGGTTAATGTCAGTAAGATCACTCATAACATGAGGCGTTTTATTTAATTTTTTTGGCAATTATATTTCTCCTATACCTTACATTCTATAAGCTTGGCACTAACGTGGTGGATCAATATTATTAGCAATACTGGTATTTAATCGAAACCAACCTGCAATAGCATAACGATCGCGTAAAGCGGGTAATACTTCATGAGGAAACTCTTCGCTTAAAAAAACGACTATGGTGCCAAAATTTGGTGTTACCGTTATTTTACCATTATCAATAATGCTTGATTGTGCTGCTTGCTGAGGATAAATAATCAATTCTCCGCCATCCTCTGCTGACCAATTGGGGTTAAGGTAAACCACCACAGATAACACACGGTTATCTTCACCTTTAAAAGCGTCTTTGTGCTTCTTATAAAAGTCGCCCTTGGCATAATGGGAAAAATGACTTTCAAAAGAAAACAAGCCTAGAAACAGGCGCTTATTTAGATAATTTTGCAATAAGCCAGCCCAGTTTATCCAAGCACCACCGGCCTCACTATTACCCGTTATCCAACAAATTTCATCGGTACGAATAAAGTCATTAATAATATGGTCTTTTGCTCGACCAATACCAGCGCGTTTAAAATTATCTTCAGGCAGCTGAGTAATATGTTGCAACAACAGCGAAGTCAAATTTTCAGGTAAAGCGAAAGGGCAAATGCTGTAGCCCTTATCGACAATGTCATTTGCTATTAATTCAAAGAGTGATTCAAATAATGTTGGGTCATCACCCAGAGGAGTAGCTTGAGCTATGTTCAACGAGAGAATGTCTTAGAGAGGAAAACTAACATGGTGGTGTTAATCTAATAAAATGAAATATGCTTCATAATAGCACACAGTTTAGTGCTTTCTTCAACTGAAACATATTTCATTGTAGGTTTATTTTGTACCCGTTATGCGCTAATAGCTAATTAAAACTAAGCGATTTTTTTCACTTGTTCTTGGTTATCAAGGTATTCGTCTAACGAGCCTTGAAAATCAATTAACTTTTTATCTTTAATATCAATAATTCGTGTCGCTAAGCTTGAAACAAATTCGCGGTCATGACTAACAAAAATTAATGTACCTTCAAAGTCTTTTAACGCGTTGTTTAGTGCGTCAATCGCTTCGATATCCATGTGGTTAGTTGGCTCATCCATGATCAATACATTAATATCAGCCATCATTAACATGCCAAATAACAAGCGGTTTTTTTCACCACCTGAACAGTTACGAGCTTTTTTATTCGCATCGTCATCAGTAAATAACATACGGCCTAACATACCACGAACACTTAAATCGTTATGACAAGGTCTACGCCACTGAGACATCCATTCCATTAGCGTTAAGTCATTATCAAAAAATGAGCCACTGTCCTGTGGACAATAACCCACTGAAGCATTTTCAGACCATTTAACAACACCTTCAAGGTGCTCTAACTCGCTCATTAAACAACGTAACAAGGTAGTTTTACCTACACCATTTTCGCCAATAATAGCTAACTTAGCACCAGCTTCTAGTAATAAGTCGCCTTTTTCAAATAATATGCTGCCATCAAAACCATGACTTAGGTTTTCAAGCTCTAGGGCTTGACGGTGCATTTTCTTACCTGGAGCAAAAGCAATTTTAGGCGTAATACGACTCGATGATTTAACATCATCAAGTTTAATTTTATCCATTTTTTTCGCACGAGAACTGGCTTGTTTCGCTTTTGAAGCATTAGCACCAAAACGGTTAACAAAGTCTTGTAGTTCAGCTATTTCAGCCACTTTTTTATCGTTACCCGCTAATAACTGCTCACGTAATAAACCAGATTGTGCCAAGTAAAATTCGTAGTTACCTGGATATACACGTAGCTCACCGTAATCAATATCAGCCATATGGGTGCAGACAGAGTTAAGGAAATGTCTATCATGCGAAATGATGATCATAGTGCATTTACGTTTATTCAACTCGCCTTCTAACCAGCTAATGGTATGAATATCCAAGTTGTTGGTCGGCTCATCGAGTAATAAAATATCAGGGTTAGCGAATAAAGCTTGTGCCAGAAGTACACGCAACTTCCAACCTGGCGCAACTTGCTGCATAGAACCGTAATGAAAAGACTCATCAATACCCGCTTCTAATAATATTTCACCAGCACGACTTTCTGCGGTGTAGCCGTCCATTTCTGCAAATTCGCTTTCTAAGTCGCCAACACGCATACCATCTGCTTCACTCATTTCAGCTTGTGCGTAAATAGCATCTCTCTCTTGCTTAACTTTCCATAGCGGCATATCACCCATGATCACAGTATCAATAACATTGTGTGCTTCAAAAGCGAACTGATCTTGGCCCAGAGTGCTGACTTTGTTACCTGTACTTACCGATACATTACCTGAGCTTGGCACTAAGTCACCACTTAGTATCTTCATAAATGTAGACTTGCCACAGCCATTTGCGCCGATCAAACCGTAGCGGTGACCGTTGCCAAATTTAGCTGAAATATTTTCAAATAACGGCTCTGCGCCAAATTGCATGGTAATGTTCGATGTAGTGATCAAAAGGTAATCCTATTTTGTGTTAACTAAACCCATTAACTGGTAAGTGCTAGCCCAGTGTTTTAAGTGATAGTTAATACTGTAATTGCTGTAGCCAAGCCGGATTAACATCAACCCAATACTCAGTCACCATAATAAAGCCGCGCATTATACAGCAATAACGCCCTGAGCCCCACCGAAACTTTACTTTTAATTGATTATTTTATAAACAGTGCATTATTTTTCGTTTTTATGAAAAAATTGCCCTTGCAGCAGCCTCTTACTTACGCTTATTAAAAAAACATCTATTACTTAACTTTTACCATTTACATTATAATCATTATCTTAATTTCGCTTATAAATCTCTCTCTGCATAAAGTAAAACAACAAAAGCTGTTTCAAAATTTGTACTTACGGTCTTAGTTTTTATATTTTCAAATAGCTATTACTTCATAGTTAAACAGTAAGGTTTTGCATGTTTTTAAATATTTAACCTTAAGTACATTGGTTTATCGCCTAAGCTAGAGAATCATATATCAATGCACATACAATAATTTTTGAGATATGTTTTTTTGAGATATGGTGTATAACTGCACCTCCAAGCTCTAACTTCCGACTTTAACTTCCA
>NZ_JACGWA010000019.1 GCF_014077505.1 Colwellia sp. BRX10-3
AACTCAGAAGTGAAACGTGTTAGCGCCGATGGTAGTGTGGGAGTTCCCATGTGAGAGTAGGACATTGCTAGGCTTCTATTTAGAAGAGCCCGATTCGAAAGAGTCGGGCTTTTTGCTGTCTGGGGAAAACATCTGTATGTAGCTGTCAGCTATTAGTAAAACACAATACAGTGTTCACATCTCGTGCAGACAAGTACTTTAGACTGACAGTTTATTATTTATAGTTATTTATTTGAAGAAAGCTAAAGCAACAATAGCAACATGTCCCCACCAACTCTCCTATGAATTTAGGCTTGATTGCATGTATGGTATTATCACATCTGTGTAGGTAGTAACCTTCAGATAAAAATACTTTTTTATTTATTATAGCGCTATAAATGATACTGAAATTACTTATATTGCCTAAATATAGCGTGCGCAATAAGTTTTAATAGGGATCAGTTTAACTTTTTAATATTTCTATATTCTATTTTGGCATAAAAAAGCCGTTTCTATTCTTTTTCTTTCGTAGTTAATCAGTCTATCCTTGCGTTATTAATTAGTAATGGGCGTATAGTCGAATGTTGCCGGAACAGCAAAAATTAAACCAAACCATGCTAGATACCAATCAATTGGCATCTTTTAAGCAAAGTATCAACGATCTTTCTCCGCTTCAATTAGCGTGGGCTAGTGGCTATTTAGCTGCTAAAGCTGAAAATACTGGTGCTTCGACAGCTCCTGCGGCAGTTGCAAGTGCAAGCGAAGTGTCAACTACATTAACTATTTTGTATGGTTCACAAACTGGAAACGCTAAAGGTGTAGCTAAGAAGTTGGCAGCGCAAGCAATTTCTGAAGGCTTAAGTGTTGAATTAAAAAGTATGGGCGAGATAAAGCCTAAAACCATTAAAAACATCACACATTTACTCGTAGTTGCCAGTACTAATGGTGAGGGGGAAGCGCCGGACGACGCTATAGCCTTACACGAATTTTTGGCTTCTAAAAAAGCGCCTAAACTAGAACATTTGCATTACAGTGTTTTGTCGCTTGGAGATACCAGTTATGAATTTTTCTGCCAGACAGGTAAAGATTTTGATCTGAATTTAGAAAAGTTAGGCGCTAAAAGAATGGCACCTCGTGTTGATTGTGATGTTGACTATGATGCCGATGCTAATACTTGGACAACTACAGTAATAACTCAAGCTAAAGCGCTACTTGAAAGCGAAATTGCAGCAAGTAATGTAGTAACTTTAGCAAAAGTAAACAGCACTGAAGCGCTTTATAACAAGCAAAGTCCGTATGTTGCAGAGTTATTGTTAAGTCAGAAAATTACTGGCAGAGACTCTGCTAAAGACGTACGTCATATTGAAATTGATTTAGGTGAATCCGGATTAACATATCAAGCCGGTGATGCTTTAGGTGTTTGGTTTGATAATGCAGTTGCACTTGTAGACGAGCTAATTACGGAACTAGGATTTGATGATCAAGAAATAGTTGTTGTAGGTGATGAAAGCGTAACAATTGCACAAGCATTAAAAACTAAATTTGAAATCACGCAAACGTCTATTCAATTTGTCGATTTCTGGGCCAATAAAGCACAGGCAACTAATCTTATAGCACTTTTAGAGGATAGATCTGTACTGCGTGATTATGCGGCGAATCATCAAGTCGTTGATGTTGTGAAATCAGCGCCATTACCTAATGAAACAAAATTAAATGCTCAAGAATTCGTTGATGCGTTGAGAAAAATTACGCCAAGACTCTACTCTATTGCATCTTCTCAAAGTGAAGTAGAAGAAGAAGTTCATTTAACCGTTGGCTTAGTTCAGTATCAAGCTGGAGATGCAAATCGTCAAGGTGGTGCTTCAGGATTTTTAGCCAATGGTATTGAAGAAGGTGGTGCGGTTAAGGTGTTTATTGAGCACAATGACAATTTTCGTTTACCAGCTAATAACGAAACACCAGTGATTATGATTGGCCCTGGTACAGGTGTAGCTCCGTTTAGAGCGTTTATGCAAGAACGAGAAGCCAACGATGCTACTGGTGATAATTGGCTGTTTTTTGGAGACCAAACCTTTACGCAAGACTTTCTTTATCAAGTCGAATGGCAAAACTACCTGAAATCAGGTTTGTTATCGAAAATTGATTTAGCATTTTCTCGGGATCAAGCTGAAAAAATTTATGTTCAAGATAGATTATTAGAAAATGCTGACGAAATTTTCTCATGGTTAGAGCGAGGCGCACATATCTACGTTTGTGGCGATATGAGTCGAATGGCAAAAGATGTTGAGGCAGCGTTGTTGTCAATTATTGCAACGAAAGGTCAATTATCTGAAGAACAGGCTACTGAATACTTAAAAGATTTACGTAACGCTAAGCGTTACCAGAAGGATGTATACTAATGACTGACTTGACTAATAAAGATCAGGCAAACGGCCCTTTAATTGTCGAAGGTAAACATGCCGATAATGAAAGATTAAAAGCGGAAAGTAACTACTTACGCGGCACCATTACTGAAGATTTGAAAGATAATGTAACTGGTGGATTTTCTGCTGATAACTTTCAGTTGATCAGAACGCACGGTATGTACCAACAAGACGATCGTGATATTCGTAATGAGCGTGCTAAACAAAAGCTTGAACCATTACATAATGTGATGCTGCGTGCTCGTATGCCAGGTGGCATCATCACGCCAACGCAGTGGTTAGCTATCGATAAATTTTCGCGTGAAAAGACCAGTTACGGCAGCATTCGTCTAACGACTCGTCAAACCTTTCAGTTTCACGGCGTATTAAAGCCTAATATTAAGTTAATGCATCAAACCTTGAATGAATATGGTATCGACTCCATTGCTACGGCAGGTGATGTAAACCGTAATGTGCTTTGTACAACTAACCCCATTGAGTCAGAGTTACACCAAGAAGCTTACGAGTGGGCTAAAAAAATTAGTGAACACTTATTACCTAAAACTCGCGCTTACGCTGAAATTTGGTTAGACGGCGAGAAAATTGAAGAAGGTAAAGATGGTAAAGAAGTTGAACCTATTTTAGGGCCAAACTATTTACCACGTAAATTTAAAACAACCGTCGTTATTCCTCCGCAAAATGATGTTGACGTACACGCTAATGATCTGAATTTTATTGCAATTGCTAAAGCCGGCAAGCTGATCGGTTTTAATGTTTTAGTGGGTGGTGGCTTAGCCATGACCCATGGTGATAAATCTACTTATCCTCGAAAAGCTGATGATTTTGGTTTTGTTGAGTTAGCGAAAACTCTAGATGTAGCAGCCGCAGTGGTAACAACTCAGCGTGATTGGGGTAATCGTGTTAATCGTAAAAACGCGAAAACTAAATACACCTTAGACCGAGTAGGTGTCGATACCTTTAAAGCTGAAGTTGAAAAGCGTGCAGGTATTACTTTTGCTGAAAGTCGTCCTTATGAATTCACGGGTCGAGGCGATCGTATTGGTTGGACGGAAGGTTTTGATGGCAAACATCATTTAGCGTTATTTATTGAAAATGGCCGTTTACTTGATAAACCTAATTTACCTTTGAAAACGGGTATGGCTGAAATAGCGAAAATCCATAAAGGCGATTTTCGAATGACCGCAAACCAGAACTTAATTGTTGCTGGTGTGGCAAGTGAAGACAAAGCTGAAATTGAACATTTAGCACGCGCACATGGCTTAATGGATGACAAAGTCTCTGTTCAGCGCAAAAACTCAATGGCGTGTGTTTCTTTTCCTACCTGTCCGCTTGCAATGGCAGAGGCCGAAAGGTACTTACCTGGTTTAGTCACTGATGTTGAAGCAATATTAGCTAAGCACAATGTAGCCGATGAAAGTATTATTTTACGCGTTACGGGCTGTCCGAATGGATGTGGTCGCGCGATGTTGGCTGAAATAGGCTTAGTCGGTAAAGGCCCAAGCAAATACAACATGCATTTAGGTGGAAATATTGCCGGTACGCGCGTACCTAAAATGTACAAAGAAAATCTTAATGAAGAAGATGTTTTACAGGAAATTGATAGCCTGGTTGCGCGTTGGGTAACTGAGCGAAATGAAGCTGAAGCTTTCGGCGATTTTGTTATTCGTGTAGGTATAGTTGACGAAGTAAAAGTCAGCAAAAGGGATTTTCATGACTAATATTATTAAAGCGAGTATACCTCCTGTGATTAGTAATAAATTTCCTGCGTCGTTACCTGAGCCTTGGTTAAAACAATGGAATGAACTATTAGAGAAACAGTCTGCAACACAGCGCGTAGAATGGGCGATGGAGAATTTACCTTCGCAATTCGTTTTATCATCGAGCTTCGGTATTCAATCTGCGGTAATGCTACATATGCTAACTCAGATTGAGCCTAATATTCCGGTATTAATAACCGATACTGGACATTTATTTCCTGAAACCTATCAGTTTATTGAAAAACTGACTGAGCGACTAAAGTTAAACTTACAAGTGTTCAGCGCTAAAGAAAGTGCAGCATGGCAACAAGCTAAGTATGGTCAAGAGTGGTCAGCAGGTGAAGACTCTTTAAAGGCTTATAATCGACGCAACAAAGTTGAACCACTAGAGCGTGGTTTAAGTGAGTTACAAGCAGGTACATGGTTTTCAGGCGTTCGTCGTCAGCAATCAAGTCACCGTGAAGGTTTATCGGTGGTGAGTATTTTACGTGGCCGTTTTAAAGTACATCCTATTATTGATTGGACAAATAAAGATGTTCATCAATACTTAACGGCAAATAATTTACCTTATCACCCGTTGTGGGAGGAAGGTTATGTTTCAGTGGGCGATGTGCATAGTACGCGACCTTTAACCGCAGGCATGGATGAAAGCGATACACGTTTTTCTGGCATGCAAAGAGAGTGTGGTCTACATACTGACGGTGATGGAATTTAACTCATTACAATAAAAAAGATGCGCTAGTCGCATTCTTTTTTGCTATGTAACTGCCAACAACATCCCATATATTAATCTTTATCAACGGATGTTCTAGCCATCTACAGCAAAATTTTCCGCTAATTTCGTTTTCACTGCAGTTAAATAACTTTCGTCTGCATTATCAGTAATTAAATGTGCGAGTTCAGTCCCAATGGGGGTGAATTTGTAAAAAGTCAGTATACAATCGGTTTTTTTTGCGACGAAACTCACTTGCTTGCCATTATAGTTAAACTGAATTTTCTCTCCCTTAGTAAGCGAATGACTTTCTGTTTCTTGTTCAAACATTAAGTGGTTATCGGCTAAGGTTAAAATGTCAGCGTAGCTTAAGCCAACTTGGTTAAGGTCGAGTCGCTGTTGGCGCTGTTTATTAAAAAAATTGAATAATTTTGGAATTTGATAAGCACCGCTAATCACGCGAATATTTTTTTTTCGTGTATCAGTCATAGCTAAACTGCAAGCTTTTGCTAACAGCTTTGCTTCAGTGATACTCATGGTTCTAAAAGTTTGTAAGGTTTTTAGTGAAAAAGATCCTGGTTGAGATACCTCACCAGCTAGAATTTTCGCCCATAAGTCTTGCATGCTTTTATTGCTAATACCTTCAGCAAATGTAACGAACGAGCTAAACCAGTCTTGGTCAGCTCTGTCAGTAATCGTTTCATCAGAACAATACTGGATAGCACGTAAAACGATAGCTTCCATATTTTGTTGTTTGCGTAACTCATCGAGTTTTTTGCGTCGATAAGCTCTATCTTCCAGAGGGGCTTGCTTGTTTTCTGGTAAAAATGCAGCATTAAGTGAAAAATTTTTCGCTAGTACTAATAATTGTTTTTGTGAAGAAGCATTAGCGCTTACGCTTTTTTTTGACGCAACAGGCTTTGCATCATGTTCGATGACAGCGTGTTTACTTTCCACTCCAGTATGCTCAATAACTTTATTTTCATCACTTATATTCGACACTAGCTGTATCCTTTAACACTATTAAATGCTGGAAAACCCAACATCACATCGCCAAAAAATTAATTATAGCGTATATATTAACTTTACTCATTGCATTATATTTTCATCCTTCCTTTACAAACACTAAAATATTATCTTTAATTTATAGGTATTTAAGTATTATTTAGGTATAGTTTTTATATATAGAAATTATTTATTATAAATAATACTCGAAAAATGAAAAATTTATTAAAACGAATTGTTGAATAATGTGATTTCGGCTTTTACTATGTATTCATATATGATTAAGATTTTTAATGAAATAGATATTAAAAAATTCTGCTAGTTGTTGTTTACTAGTGCATTGAGGATGATATGCAAGTTTCAGAAAATACGAACGACGACTTTTTGTTTATCGACGATAGTGATGAAGATGAAATCTTTGATTCAGCTATCAGGGACACTTGGAAGGTCTTAATTGTCGATGATGACCCTGAAATTCATTCAGTAACTAAACTTGCCCTATCTGACTTGGTGGTTTTAGGGCGTAATTTAGAATACTTACACGCCTATTCAGGCCAAGATGCATGTAAACTCATTGAAGAGCATGATGATATCGTTCTAGTTTTGCTCGATGTAGTGATGGAAAGTGATGATGCTGGTTTAGCCGTGGTCAAACATATCCGTGAAGAACTAAAGCGTGATGATATTCGTATTGTATTGCGTACGGGTCAACCGGGTTATGCACCCGAAGAAAGTGTCATTAAAGATTACGATATAAACGATTACAAAACAAAAACTGAATTAACTCGCCGTAAATTAGTAACCACGGTTTATGCCGCTATTCGCTCATATCAGCAAATCGACTCTGTTACCAAAAATAGACAGGGGTTAGAGAAAATTATTGGTGCAGCTGCCAGCTTATTAGAACAGCATTCTGTGCATGACTATGCGAATGGTGTGTTAGCAGAATTTAAAATGCTAGTTAATAACAGTAGAGGTGTTTTTTGTGCTCGCGGCCAAGGCATTGTAGATGGGGCTGATGACTTAAGTTTATATATTCTTGGACAAGACGGCTTATCTGAATCGAGTGTTAATCAAAAACTGACGACTTTGGATGATCGGGATGCAACTAGCCAAATTACCAGTTGCTTCCAGCAAAAACAGCATTTCTTTGGTGTCAAATATACATCATTCTATTTTGCTAGTGGTGGTTTTAGAGCCGTAATTCATTTAGAACTGACTCAAGCCTTAACAACCATTGAAAAGCAGCTTATTGAAGTTTTTCTGACCAATATAGCCACAGGTTATGAAAATGTTCATCTATTTCAAAAACTACGTAATGCGGCTTATAAAGATTGGTTAACTGAATTACCTAATAGATTAGACTTCGTCAATTTATTGGATGACTTCTGCCAAAGTGATGATGATAGATTAGTAACCGCACTTGTAGATCTTAATCATTTTAGTGATATCAATGATGGCCTAGGTCAAGATATTGGTAACCAGCTTTTAATGGCTGTATCTAAACGCATTCGAGCATTAAGTGACAAGAATCAACTGGCAAGAATTGGTGCAGATGTTTTTGGGATTATTGGTCCAAAAGAATGGGTTAACCCTGAATCATTATCCGCGCTTTTTAATCAGCCATTTGCGGCTGGTGAGCAAAATTTACTTATTAACGCTAGCTACGGTTTTTGTTCTAAAAAATCAGCCGGTTCTCGTGGCGTAAAAGTACTCAATCAAATTAATATTGCCCTTAATTTAGCCAAAAAATCGCTGCATGAACCATATGTTTATTATCACCAAGAAATGGAAGATAAAACACTTTGGCGTTTAGGTATGATCAGGCAATTAAGAACTGATTTTGCTGATAATCGCTTAGAACTTTTTTATCAACCGCAGTTAAGTTTAGCAACCGGTAAAATAATTGGTGCTGAGGCTTTACTACGTTGGAAAACCGCCGATGGTAAATTTATTTCACCAGCGGTATTCATTCCATTAGCGGAATATTCAGGTTTAATTATTGATATCGGCAATTGGGTTGTTGATCAAGCATGTCAGCAGCTAAATAGATTGGCAGCGAGTAAATTTCCAGATGTGAGTATTTCGGTTAATGTGTCTATTCCTCAGTTTAAACGCGATAATTTTGTTAATACCGTGATTGAAATAGCGAAATCTAACAAAGTTGATCCGAGTAAATTAGAATTGGAAATTACCGAAAACGTTTTAATGGATGAGCCTCAGGTTATCATTGACGCTTTGGTGAAATTAAAATCTCAGGGTATTAGTATTGCACTTGATGATTTTGGTACTGGTTTTTCTTCATTAAGTTATTTGCAAAAATTACCTTTAGATCGATTAAAAGTGGATCGTTCTTTTGTCAGTGAAATTGCCGAGCCAGGTGGTTCAATTATAGCTGACACTATTATCAATTTAGGTAAACAAATGAACTTAAAAGTAATAGCTGAAGGCATTGAAACTAGCGAGCAAGAAGCACAACTCATAGCATTGGGTTGTGATGAAGTGCAAGGCTTTTATTATGCTAAGCCTATGCCAGCTGATGAGTTCTTTAGTTGTTTAGAGAAAATAAACCGATAGCATAGAGGTGAATGATATCGGTATTATCTAGCTTAAATCTAGTTCAAACGGTTTATTTAAAGCACTTGTTTCACAAGTGCTTTTTCTTTTCTACGAAATTCTACATTTAGGCTCGGCTCGAAAGGCATTAACAAGGTTAATAATAAAGAGCAGCAGGCAAATCCAGCGCCGATATAAAATACCCACGAAGCATTTACTATCCAAACCATGCCAAGTAAAGCCGGGATAACCACGGCTGCAATATGATTAATAGAAAAACTAACCCCAGCACTTGCTGCAATATCTTCTGGTAACGCGATTTTTTGGAAATAGGTTTTTATCGCAATCGCCAACGCGAAAAATAAGTGATCTATAACATAAAGTACGGCCGCAATATGAGCGTTCTCAACTAAGCCGTACAGAATAAAAAGAATAGTTAGACCAATATATTCAAACCTTAAAACACTTCGTTCACTAACTCGACCAATAAATTGGCCTATTTTGGCGGCAAATAACCAATTAAAAACATAGTTGATCAGAAACAGCGCACTGACATCAGCAACACTATAATGGAATTTTTCTACCATCAAAAAACCAGCGAACACGACAAAAATTTGCCTACGAGCGCCACTAAAAAATGTTAAAGCATAAAATAGTAGATAACGTTTACGTAAGATTAATCGCCGAGTTTGCTCAGCAGGTGGCACGAAGTAAGGAAATGAAAAAGCTAGCACAATAGTAAGTACCAATGCGATGCCGCCAAATAGCAAGTAGGTTGCTTGATAGCTCCAGGCGAAGTGCTCCATTAATATCCAGATGCTGGAAAAGGCGAGTAAAGAGGCAATTGATTTGACTGATAACATGGGTCCTAAAAAGTGCGCAGTTTTGTCTTTACTGATCCACTGTAAAGTAAGTGATTGGTTCACGGTCTCGAAATCGTCATCTTTATATTAAAACCAACCGACATAATTATGGTGGTTAGGTATAAGCCAATAACTGACGGGAAAAATCCTGATGCTGCAACTCCTATGCTTGTTAAACCTAAAGAGACTAAAGCGAGCCTTTGTTCTTTAATAAACAATAAAACGTAAATTACGGTAAAAGCGAGAAAACCAGGAACCTCCCGTAGACTCTGCAATATTCCGATTTCTGCACCGGTAAAACTGGCTTTTTCAACCACAAAATTATTGAGCAAAGCCATCCATACGGAAAACACCAAAGGCATGATAAATGCCATAGCAAGCAGTAAGTTTTCTGGCGAGCGTAATTTAGTATTAAATGACATTATAAATCCAACAATAGGGTATTGACACTGACACTGCATTGTAAGTTAATTAAGCACTAAACACACCACCAATACATCAGGCTTATGTTGAGCAATAGTCATGTATTAAACCACTACACCTGAGGTATTTATGAATATTAATAAACTAGCTGAGCAAAACTATAATTGGGTTGAACGCATGGGTTGGCACAATAAAACTACTTTGGAAGCATTAGCATTAGTGGCGTCGGAAGTTGGCGAAGCGATAAATGAATGCCGTGGTGAAAAGCCAACCGAGGCATTTGGTGAAGAGTTAGCTGATATTGTACTGAGAGTTTTAGATATTGCTCATTGGCAAGGTATAGATATGGAGAGAGAGTTGCTCGATAAAATGAAAATAAATGAACAAAGAGGCACGCGCGGCCGCATTAAATAAAGACCTTGGTAAAATTAATACACTTAATTAAAACGCTTGTTTAAAAAAGTTTGCTTTCCCTTTCCTTTCAAGGCAAACTCATTGGCACTTTATTTCTTTTACTGGTTAATTAAATTTAACGGGTAAGCTAAATATCCACACGCTCGGTAGTAGTCTATGATTACGTATTACCAGTCAACCGACCCAAAAAAATCAGGAGAGTAGGCATGTTATTTCAAGGCAAAAGCCTTTCTGCCCAGTTGTTAGATGATGGCATTGTCGAATTTAAATTCGATGCACAAGGCTCAGTTAACAAATTTGATCAGGCAACGTTTAAAGAATATATCGCAGTTGTTGATGCGATTAATAATTGCAGTGAAGCAAAAGGGGTTTTAGTTACCTCTGGTAAGTCTTCTTTCATCGTTGGTGCTGACATCACCGAGTTTTTAGAAATATTTAAAAAACCGGAAGATGAATTACTGCCTTGGATAAAACAAGGTTCTGATGTTTTTGACTCATTTGAAGATATAAACTTACCGACAGTTGTAGCCATTAATGGTTTTGCATTAGGTGGCGGTTGTGAAATGAGTTTAGCCTGTGATTATCGTATTGCTGATACCTCTTGTTCCATTGGTTTACCGGAAGTTAGCTTAGGTTTAATACCTGGCTTTGGCGGTACCGTGCGTTTACCTCGTGTAATTGGCGCAGATAATGCTATTGAATGGATGTCGACAGGCAGAGCCTTTAAAGCTGAACAAGCAATGGCTGTTGGTGTACTTGACGCTGTAGTTGCACCAGAACATTTACGTGAAGCAGCAATAAATATGCTAAACCAAGCTATTGCTGGAAAATTAGATTGGCGTGCTAAACGTCAACCTAAGCTCGAAGCATTAAAGCTTTCGCCAACAGAAACCATTATGACTTTTAATACTTGTAAAGGCATGATTGCAGCGAAAGCGGGTAAACATTATCCAGCACCAATGGTGATGGTTAAAACGATTGAAGCGGCAGCAGGTTTAGGCCGTGCAGGCGCGATGGCATTAGAAAACGCTGGTTTTGCAAAACTAGCGAAAACCGATGCCGCCACCGCACAAATTGGTTTATTTATGGCTGACCAAGTGGTTAAAGGCAAAGCGAAAAAAGCCGGTAAACAAGCCACTAAAGCAGTGAATAAAGCGGCGGTATTGGGTGCAGGTATTATGGGTGGTGGTATTGCTTACCAATCAGCCTATAAAGGCACGCCAATTATCATGAAAGATATTAACGACCAAGCGCTTGATTTAGGTCTAACAACGGCTGCTGGCATTTTAACTAAGCAAGTTGAACGCGGTCGCATGACAGTTAAGAAAATGGCTGGCGTACTCAATAGCATAACACCGTCATTAAGTTATGACAGTCTTAAAGGTGTTGATATTGTTGTTGAAGCTGTAGTTGAAAACCCGAAAGTAAAAGCTATGGTGTTGGCTGAAGTTGAAAACTATGTTGATGAAGACACGATTGTGACTTCAAATACCTCAACTATTTCAATTGATTTATTAGCACAAGGCCTCAAACGCAAAGATAAGTTTTGTGGCATGCATTTCTTCAACCCGGTAAACAAAATGCCATTGGTTGAAGTTATTCGTGGTAAAGAAACCTCTGATGAAACCGTTGCTGCTGTTGTGGCTTACGCGGCAAAAATGGGTAAATCACCTATTGTTGTTAACGATTGTCCAGGTTTTTACATTAACCGTGTTTTATTTCCATACTTTGCCGGCTTTAGCCAATTAGTACTTGAAGGTGCTGATTTTGTCGCAGTTGATAAGGTCATGGAAAAACAATTTGGTTGGCCAATGGGTCCGGCATACTTACTTGATGTAGTAGGTATTGATACCGCTGATCATTGTACTGGTGTTATGTCATCTGGTTTCCCTACGCGTATGTCTAAGATTGATAATGATCCCGTTAGTGCTTTATATAATAAAGATCGTTTGGGTCAGAAAAATGGTAAAGGCTTCTACGATTACGGTAAAGATAAGCGTGGTCGTCCGACAAAAGTAGCAGCACAAGTAGCTTATGAATTGTTTGCTGGTGTTGAGAAAAAAGACTTTAGTTCGGATGAAACTATTGCTCGTTTGATGATCCCTATGGTGAATGAAGTTGTGCGCTGTTTAGAAGAAGGTGTGGTGGATACCGCAGCTGAAGCCGACATGGGCTTGATATACGGATTAGGTTTCCCTCCATTTAGAGGCGGTCCGATTCGCTACCTAGAAACTCTTGGATTAGATAATTTTATTGCTATGGCTGATAAATACGCGCACTTAGGCGAAATTTACCAAGTTACTGATGGAATGCGCGAAATGGCGAAATCTGGTCAGTCATATTTTACAACCGATGTTAAAACAGCTTAAGCGAAGGAGAAAATCATGAAAGAAGTCGTTATTGTCGATTGCATCCGTACCCCAATGGGGCGCTCAAAAGCCGGTGTTTTTCGTAATGTTCGTGCTGAAACTTTATCAGCACATCTAATGCAACAATTATTAGTTAGAAACCCTAACTTAGACCCTGCGTTAATTGAAGATATTATTTGGGGCAACGTTAAGCAAACTAAAGAGCAAGGTTTCAATATTGCTCGTAATGCGCAACTGTTAACGGATATTCCAAAGTCTACCGGTGCTGTTACCGTGAACCGTTTATGTGGTTCTTCAATGCAAGCACTACACGATGCAACAACTAATATCATGGCCGGTCAAGGCGATGTGTTTTTAGTGGGTGGTGTTGAACACATGGGTCACGTGCCTATGATGTACGATGTGGATTTTGATCCCGCATTGAGTAAACATATCTCACGTGCTGCTGGTAATATGGGCTTAACGGCTGAATTATTAGGTATGCAACACGGTATTACACGTGCTGAACAAGATGCTTTTGGCGCTCGTTCTCATCAACGTGCTCATAAAGCTATGCTTGAAGGACGTTGGGCGAATGAAATTGTGCCAACTTTAGGTCATGACGCCATGGGCGCTTTAACGCTTATCGAGCATGATGAAGTTATCCGTCCTGAAACGACCATTGAGAGCTTATCGGCATTACGTCCGGTATTTGATCCAGTAAACGGTACCGTAACTGCAGGTACTTCTTCTGCGCTTTCTGATGGTGCTTCTGCAATGTTAGTGATGTCAGCAGAACGCGCAAAAGCGATGGGCTTAACACCAAGGGTTAAAATTCGTGGTATGGCTATCGCAGGTTGTGATCCATCAACGATGGGCTTTGGTCCAGTGCCAGCAACTAAGAAAGCATTAAAACGTGCTGGCTTAACACTAGCTGATATTGAACTCGCTGAGTTTAACGAAGCATTTGCTGCCCAAGCATTGTCATGTGTACGTTCATTAGGTTTAGAAGATAAAATGGATGACATGATTAACCTTAACGGTGGCGCAATTGCTTTAGGCCACCCACTAGGTTGTTCAGGCACGCGTATTTCAGGTACGTTAATTAACCTAATGGAAGCGCAAGACGCTAACATTGGTTTAGCGACTATGTGTATTGGTTTAGGCCAAGGCATAGCAACCGTATTTGAACGAGTGTAGTTTTTACTAATCACAGGGTGTTAATTCTAAAAATTAATGCCTTGAGTGCAAGCTATCAGTTAACATAATAAATCGAAGCCCAACCTATGTTGGGCTTTTTATTGTCTGCTCTAATCGTTTTCCATTCTTCTTCACGGCCCTATCTGATAATTTTTATTATGCTTAATCTCTTTGTTTGTTGTTAAACAACGGCAAACAAAGTGAGATTGGCAATATAATTATAATGAAGAAATGAAGATGCCACTGAACACAGTAAAGGTAATTGAAAATATTTTTAGCACAGAAGAAAAAGCAACAATGATCGCCAAATTGACCGACACTATGGTCGCAATAGATTTGAGGGAATGCGCGCGGTGACTTGGATGAAAATAGAAGAAGTACCTCAGGACGAATGGGGATAGCGGGTACATAACTGACCGCCGATATGGTGAAAGAAATGCGAAAAGGTTAGTTGTTCAGTTTATCAAATAACTAAGCGAGCCAGCATGAAGTGGCTTAGTTATTTTATTGTGCTATTAAGTGTTTTCCATGCGATAAAGTACTACATCTAAATCACCTAACTGCGAGTCAGAATGAACATAAGCTTTGATATATTTCATGCCCAATTTTTTCATTACGGCAATTGAGGCAATATTGTCTTTTACGGCAACGGCACTAAAGAATTTATTGGCTGTCTGCTTAGCAAGTGCCCGTTGAATATGAATCGCCGCTTCTGAGGCGTAACCTTTCCCCCACGTTGATTGAAAAAATCGCCAGCCTAGTTCGATGTCATGCCAAATGGGTTGGTCAGAGAAAAAGTCCATTGGACGTACTAAAATCCAGCCAATGTCTTCTTGAGTTTCAAGTACGGTAACTTTCCATAATCCCCAACCTTTATTAACGTCTTTATAGGCGTTATGGCGCGGGATAAATACCTGGCTAATATCTTCGCGTGTGGTCATGTTACCGCTATTAATATAACGCATAACTTCCGGATTTTGATCAAGCTGATAAAGAAACTCACTATCAGTTTCATTAATAAGCTGATAACTAAGACGAGTTGAATTATCAATGTTCATGCTTTTACCATTTATCTACTTTTCAATAGCTTAATCATAGTAAGTTCTCAATCAAGTTTCATTAACTTTTACTTTTAACTAAGGCCATGCGGTAGACATCAATTATGTACTGCCATATGATTGCGGGTAATAATAACAATCTCATTTATTTGGTACATTATGAATTCTAAAAAGATAGTTTTAAGCTCTGCTGTTTTGATCGCATTGTGTGGTCTTACAGGCTGTGGTCAAGAAGCAGCAACGGCCTCGCCAGCTGAGAAAATAACGAGTGTTGTCGATGAAAGTACAATGTTAATTTATCAGACAACGAAAAAAGTGGCTGTTGTTGATGATTATTTTGGCACTAAAGTAACGGATAATTATCGTTGGTTAGAAGATGATATGAGTGCTGAAACCGCAGATTGGGTAAAAGCGCAAAATAAAACCACTTACGGTTATTTAGAACAAATTCCTTACCGAGATAAAATTAAATCACGCCTTGCCACATTACTCGATTATGAGAAAGTGAGTATGCCGTTTATCGAAGGTGAATATAGCTATTTTTATAAAAATGATGGCTTACAGAATCAGTATGTTTTATATCGCCAAAAAGGTAATGCACCTGCTGAAGTTTTTCTAGACCCTAATACTTTTAGTGAAGACGGCACAGTTTCGTTGGCTAATATTGAATTTAGTGAAGATGGATCATTAGCGGTTTACTTAATTTCTGAAGGCGGAAGTGATTGGCGCAAAGCGCGAGTTATGGATACTCAAACCAAAGAAGTACTTGAAACAGAATTAGTTGATATTAAGTTTAGTGGCTTGTCTTGGGTCGGTAATGAAGGCTTTTATTACTCCAGTTACGACAAACCTAAAGGTAGTGAGCTTTCTGCAAAAACTGATCAGCATAAACTCTATTATCACAAGTTAGGCACTGCACAGTTAGAAGATGCCTTAGTTTATGGCGGCAGCGAAGCACAAAAACACCGTTATGTTAGTGGTGAAGTCACTAAAGATGGCAAGTATTTATTGGTATCTGCAGCGGTTTCTACTTCTGGTAACAAACTCTTTATTAAAGATTTAACCAAAGCAAATTCAGCACTGGTTACGGTTGTTGATAATACAGATTCCGACACTTATATGGTCAATAGTAATGGCGATGATTTATTATTTGTCACTAATATGGGGGCACCAAATAAGCGCGTGGTTAAAGTTAATGCCTTGAAGTCAGCCCCTGAAAATTGGCTAAACCTTATTCCTGAAACTGAAAATGTGTTATCAGTTTCAACAGGTGGTGGCTATTTATTTGCCAAATATATGAAGCATGCCACATCGTTTATCCAGCAATATGACTTAACCGGTAAAAAAATTCGCGATATCGCCTTACCTGAAGTGGGCACTGCTGGTGGTTTTAGTGGTAAAGAATCGCAAAGTAAGTTGTATTACTCGTTTAGTAATCAGAAAACTCCTTCAACGACTTTTACTGTAGATGTTGCAACGGGTGAGTCTGTTGTACATATGAAATCGAAAGTAAATTTCAATAGCGATAACTTTGAATCTAAACAGGTTTTTTATAGCTCTAAAGACGGTACTAAAGTGCCGATGATTATTACCCATAAAAAAGGGTTAGTGCTTGATGGTAGTAACCCGACTATTTTATATGGTTATGGTGGTTTTAATGTCAGCTTACAACCGCAATTTAGCTCAACTCGTGCTGCTTGGTTAGAGTTAGGTGGCGTTTATGCCGTGGCTAATTTACGTGGTGGTGGCGAGTACGGTAAAAAATGGCACAATGCTGGTACGCAGTTGAAAAAGCAAAATGTCTTTGATGACTTTATTGCCGCTGCAGAATATCTAATTAAAGAAAAAGTAACTTCTTCAGATAAGCTTGCGGTCATGGGTGGTTCTAACGGTGGTTTGCTTGTTGGTGCAGTAATGACCCAACGTCCTGAGTTATTTAAAGTCGCATTACCAGCAGTAGGCGTACTTGATATGCTGCGCTACCATACCTTTACGTCAGGTGCTGGTTGGGCTTATGACTATGGAAAATCTGATGATAATGCAGAAATGTTTAATTATCTTTTAGGCTATTCGCCAGTACACAATGTTAAAGCGGGTACACACTATCCTGCAACATTAATAACAACCGGTGATCACGATGATCGCGTAGTGCCTGCACATTCATTTAAGTTTGCTGCTGAGTTACAAGCAAAGCAAACTGGCGCTAACCCAACCTTAATTCGCATTGAAACTGATGCGGGTCATGGCGCGGGTACGCCGATAAGCAAAACGATTGAGCAATATGCCGATATTTATGGTTTTACGCTATTTAATATGGGCGTGAAGGCTATTTAATTGCTGGCGTTAAAATAGCAAAAAGCCCAGCAATTGCTGGGCTTTTTAATATGTACTTATGTTTAGTACTACTAGCTACTTAATTAATGTTTAAGTTACTTAGCAAAGGTATTTTGTAATGGTGGGACAACTTGCTTTTTACGACTCATAACACCTGGAAGCCAAACTTTACCATCAACCAAAGTAATATCATAAGCTTTTTCAACAATGCTAATATCGTCGCTTACCACTAGAAGTTCTGAGCCTTCTTGCATAATGTCGGTAAGTAGCAACATCACGGTATGACGATTACCTTCTTCTTTAACTGCTTGTAAATCTGCGTATAAATCAGCTTTCATATCATCGAACAAGGCTAAATCAATTACTTCTAATTGGCCTATGCCTACGATGTTGTCGCTCATGTTAAAATCTTTAAAATCTCGAAGCACAAGTTCACGAACAGGTGTGCCGGCTACAGATGATTTAACGGTGAACATTTCCATGCCCAAGCCTTTGTAATCTTCTATGCCTGCGATTTCAGCTAACGCCTCAACACATTTAATATCTGCAGTTGTACAAGTTGGAGATTTAAAAATAACCGTGTCTGACAAAATGGCACACATCATAGCACCGGCAATATTCTTAGGAATTTCAACACCGTGAAAGTCATACATCATTTTAATAATAGTATTGGTACAACCTACCGGGCGAACCCAAATTTCTAACGGAGTAGAAGTCGTAATATCACCTAGTTTGTGGTGATCGATAATACCCAAAATCGTGGTATCGTCAATATCGTCAGGGCCTTGAATTCGGTCTGAGTGGTCAACAACATAAATACCGTCAGTGTCAGCGAAGCTCAATTTAAGCTCAGGTTGCTCTAAACCAAACTTGTCTAAAATGAATGCAGTTTCAGGTGAAAGCTCACCTAAACGAGCAGGTTGTACATCTTCACCAATATTGGTTTTTAAATATGAAAGCGCAATGGCTGAACAGATTGAATCTGAATCAGGCACTTTGTGTCCTACGGCATAAGCGGGCATAAATTGTATCTCCAAGCGCTGTTAACCTAATAACGGCACTACTATATAAGTATTTTCTAGAATATGGCGCATATTCTAGCAAAAATTCCTAGTATTAGCCTAGTCACTATTTACACTGTTTCATCAGGCTTTAGTCATTGAACTTGGTCATTCGTCGCCAACAGTTGAATTTTTATGGCAGCTCTCTAAGTGCTGTTGCCAAGGTTATTCCTTTACCAACAACACAAAAGTCCTACCTTGTATACTTGTTCTGGCCGGGTCTATAACAGTGTTTAATAACCATAAATCATCCTGATTAGCATAAATTAAAACACCTGACATTTTCAGGTGTTTTAATGCTTATATACATTGTTATATCGAGTAACTTTTAAGCTTACTTGTAATAAGCTAAACAGGCTTCAACTTCATTTTTAGAACCCATGATCACTTCAACACGTTGGTGGATATCTGACGGTTCAATATCCATAATGCGTCCTTCGCTGGTCATGGCTAAACCACCGGCTTGCTCAATTAAAAAGCTCATCGGGTTTGCTTCATACATTAAACGTAATTTATAAGGCTTTTCTGGATTTTTATTGTCAGCAGGGTAAGTAAATAAACCGCCTCGACATAATACGCGGTGAATATCACCAACCATAGCGGCTATCCAACGCATATTGAAGTTTTTGCCGCGCGGTCCCGTATCACCGGCCAATAAATCATTTATATAGTTCTGCATTGGTGCTTGCCAAAAGCGTTGATTTGACATGTTTACGGCAAACTCTTGAGTATCTGCCGGTACTTGCACATTGCGCTCAACTAATAAAAAACCACCGTGGGTGCGATCAAGTACGTAAAAATGGGTACCGCTACCTGTTGTCATTACTAGCATGGTTGATGGACCATAAAGGACATAACCGGCACAAATTTGCTTGTTGCCTGATTGTTTGAACATATCAGGGTTGCTAGCGTCCATATCTTCTGGCGCATGATGAATCGAGAATATAGTACCAATTAGTGAGTTAATATCGATATTTGAGCTACCGTCTAGTGGATCAAATGACACGATATATTTACCATTTTCATCACCTGCAACAGAGGTATCTTCTTCCTCAGAAGAAATAGCTTTTACAAAACCAGACTCTAAAAGAATGTCTTTAAATAGTTCGTTGGCAACCACATCAAGTTTTTTCTGGACTTCACCTTGAATATTTTCATCCAATGTTGAGCCCATAGTGTCACCTAAGTGCCCTTGGCTGACGCGAAAGGAAATTTCTTTGGTGGCAGCTAAAATGGTTTTAATTAATGAAATTAAATCTAACGGTACATTATCTTCACGTAAAGCGGGAGCTAGTCGTTGCATCGGGTTACCTAATTACTTTAGAGTCGAACTCTTTTTATAGAGTTAATTATATATCGCATTAAATTTTCGATGTTATGATAAATTATCAAGACATCAAAAGTTGCTTAAAAAAAAGTATCTTGCAAGTACCAAGGTTACTTTTAAGGCAATTATAACAAGAATATGAGTATTTTCAGTACTTCTAATGATTTTAATTTTAACTAGGTATGCAACTAACTTAGTTTTACCGACAGTAAGGATATGAAATGACGTTTTTCACCCGAATATTAACTTTATTTTTTTGTTGTGTGCTTTTAACTCAAGCACAGGCTAAGGAACCACAGAGTTACGCTGAATTCATTAAAGGTAAACAATACCAGCAAGGCTATTTCTCTTTTTATCTTGATGATAAAACAGGTCAGGCGTTCTTAGAGATTAAACAATTCGATGAAGAATTTCTTTTTCAAAGTGGCTTGCCACATGGTGTAGGATCTAACGATATTGGTTTAGATCGTGGTCAACTTGGTGATACTCGGTTAGTGCGTTTTGAAAAAGTCGGCGATAAAGTATTTTTAAGACAACTTAATACCTATTATCGTGCTGATAGTGATAATGCTTTAGAGCAACAAGCGATCGATGAGGCTTTTGCCAGTTCCATTATTTGGGGCTTTAAGGTTAGCCACAGTTCGGCAGACAACAGCAAAACCTTAATTGATTATACGCCATTTTTATTATCAGATATTCATAACCTATCAGCACAATTAAAACGCGCCAAGCAGGGCAGTTATAAGATTGATGCTTCTCGCAGTGGTGTTTATAAAACGCGCACGAAAGCCTTTCCAAACAATACCGAATTAGAAGCAACGGTTACTTTTACTGGTTCAGAAGCGGGTGTTCACTTGAGATCAGTTACGCCTGATGCCTCAGCGGTTACAGTTAATTTACATCACTCGCTCATTAAGTTGCCTGATAATAGTTATCAAACGCGAAAATTTCACCCTTATAGTGGTTTCTGGCAGCACTCTTATGCAGATTATGCCAGCGCAATTGACGAGCCATTAATTAAACGCAATATTCCTCGTCACCGTTTAAATAAGAAAAATCCATCAGCTGAAATAAGTGAGGCAGTTGAACCTATTATTTATTATTTAGATGCAGGCGTACCAGAGCCGGTTAAGAGTGCCTTGCTAGATGGCGCTCGTTGGTGGGATCAAGCATTTTCAGCCATAGGTTATAAAAATGCTTTTCAGGTTAAGTTACTGCCAAACGACGCTGATCCTATGGATGTTCGTTATAATGTTATTCAATGGGTACATCGAGCAACGCGAGGTTGGTCTTATGGTTCATCCGTTATTGACCCACGTACCGGTGAAATTATCAAAGGCCATGTAACACTAGGCTCTTTGCGTGTTCGTCAAGACTATTTAATCGCCCTAGGCTTAACGTCACCATTTAAAAATGCCAATACTGATACTAGTGCCATGAAAGAAATGGCCCTAGCGCGTATTCGTCAATTATCCGCCCACGAAGTTGGACATACTTTGGGCATAGCACACAATTTTGCTGCTAGTGTTAATGAGAGAGCGTCAGTAATGGATTATCCACACCCATTAATTACGATTGATAATGGGCAAGTTAACTTAGCAAACGCCTATGCAAAAGATATTGGTGAGTGGGATAAATATGTTGTTGCTTATGGTTATGCTGACGTAGAAAAAGCACAAGAAGCACAATTTTTGACTAAGCTAGTTGCCGCAACACAGCAACAGGGATTTAAATATGTTTCTGATCCTGACGCAAGGCCGCAATCAGGCGCACATGCTACAGGGCATTTATGGGATAACGGTAAAGATGCAGCAGCAGAGTTGCAACGGGTTTTAGACGTTAGAGCGCTAGCATTAGCAAACTTTGGTTTAAACAGCATTCCTATGGGTACGCCAATGTCTGAACTAGAGCAGGTATTGGTGCCTATTTATAATTTCCATCGTTTTCAGGTGCAATCCGCCGCGAAGTTAATTGCCGGCGTTGACTACGGATATCAACTACGCAGTGAACAGTTTACTAATCAACAACAAATGGTTGCTGGTAAATCACAACGAGCAGCACTTGATGCACTAATGACAACGTTATCAGTAAAAACATTAACACTGCCGGCTGAAATTACGGCCTTAATACCACCTAAAGCATATGGTTATAGTCGTGATAGAGAAAGTTTTATCAGCCAAACAGGATTAACGTTTGATCCCATTAGTGCTGCAGAGGCAAGTGCAAAACACACGCTTTCGCAATTACTTAATACCGGACGATTAGCGAGATTACAGCAGCAAGCTATGCTTGATGAAGATATTCCGTCAGTAGCGTTTTTATTAAATAAATTGGTTAATGAAACGGTCAAATCTGCGCCGAAAAGCTCAACAGAACTGTTAGTTCAACAACGGGTAAATCAGCAACTAGTCGAGCACTTAATTGCTCTTTGGCATAGCAAAAATGTAGTGCCAGAAGTTAGAGCTGAAGTTTATGTAACATTGACTGATATAGCACAGTGGCTAGCCGATAAACGTAGCACACGAAAATATAAAGGCTCAGGAGCTCACTTTCAGTTATTAACGCAGCAAATAAATTACAGCTTAGCTCATGACAAATCATCGACACCTGCATCTATGCTGACACTGCCGCCAGGTTCACCTATTGGTAGCTATTAAGTACCATAATTATCGGTTAGTCGTTTATATGGGCCATTTTTGGTAATTAATTAAATGGCTCATATAAACGTTTACAAAAGGTAAGTAGATGACAAAAAATCAAGCCTTCAATGTCGCACTTTTAGGCGTACCATTTGATGATAACTCTTCGTTTGAGCGCGGTCCTGCACTCGCGCCAAGTAAAATTCGTGAAGTGCTTAATCACGGTTCATTAAATGGAGCTACAGAGTTGGGTGTAAATTTGCGCGAGTCAAAGCAATGGCTTGATGCTGGTGATATTCATATAAAGCCAGCTGATAATTTCATTGTCGAAATAGAGCAACGTTGCGATCAGCTATTATCTGAAAATACACGTTTATTAACTTTAGGCGGCGATCACAGTATTAGTTATCCGATCCTAAAAAGTTACCGTAAATTTTTTGATAAAATAACGATATTACATATTGATGCTCATTCTGATTTATATGATTCTTTCAAAGGTAATCGCTACTCAAACGCCTGTCCTTTTGCCCGAGTAATGGAAGACGGTTTATGTGAGCGCTTAGTGCAAGTAGGCATACGAACGTTAAATTTGCATCAGACTGAGCAAATAACAAAGTTTAATGTTGAATCTTTAGAAATGAGGCATTGGCCATTGTCGCAACCGCTAGTGTTTGAGCATCCCGTGTACCTATCGCTTGATATCGATGGTATTGATCCCGCCTTTGCGCCAGGGGTTTCACATCGAGAGCCAGGAGGCTTAACAAGTCGTGAAGTGATCAACCTTATCCATCAAATAAATATGCCACTTGTTGGCGCTGATATTGTTGAGTTTAATCCGAACAAAGATATTGATAATATGACAAGTCAATTAGCTGCAAAGTTAGTGAAAGAGGTCGCAGGTAAAATGCTTTGTGCATTTTAATTTAGGCATGAACTTAGTTTGATTAAGGATAAGAAAAAACGGTGCTGAACAGGAAGGTATTCAGCGCCGTTGTGCAAATAGCAAATAATGTAAAGTGAACTGTGCACAAAAAACTTGACCGTTTGGAAAGTATTAAACCTGATTATAAGCGCATTGTCTTTAGTTTCGTTTGATTTATATTCAATTGTTCTGCTGTATTTGTATGTTCTTCTGTACAGTTATCGTTCGTTAAGGGCTTTTTAGACCAAGTGAGTACCAAGATATTACCCGCTAAGATAAACAACAAACAACTAAGGTGTATGTGGTCCAAGTAAATCCTTCAACAACTGTTGAAATAATTACAGTAACCGCTGGAAACATAACTGAAGCATAAGATGTCTTATGCGCGCCAATACAGTTGAGTAATGTTAGATAGCTAGCCAACGCAATAATAGAAACAAAAATAGCCAAATAAAGTAATGAAATTACATACGAAAACTCGTAGTCAAATTTAAAGCTCTTACCTTGAACTGTCACGATTAATGCCAAAAATTTTTCAACGGAAAAATTCTATCGCCTTTTGGAAAGTATAAAAACTACATGCGCATCAGCTAGGGTGTACAATGGAGTGATGTAATTGACCAAGCAATTCAAGTGTTTGGCAAGTTAGCTCATGATTACCCTGAATCTTAAAAGTACTAGGAAATAATATCAGTGACAGAGCAGAGTTCAAAAATATCATTAACATTAACATTAATATTACCGTTATTAGCCTCTATTATCGCGGTATCTCCCTTAGCCATTGATATGTATCTTCCTGGTATGCCAGAGCTTGCCAAGTATTTTTCCACCCAAATGCCATTGGTACAAAATAGCTTAAGTGTTTATTTATTAGGTTACGCTGTTGGGCTTTTAGTTTTTGGCCCGATGGCAGATAAATATTCTCGTCGAATCCTAGTGATGATTGGGTTACTCGGTTTTATATTAACGACATTGGCACTGACCTTTGCACAAAATATTGAACAATTTATCACTTTACGCTTCTTCCAAGCCTTTATTAGTAGCGCTGCAACTGTAGTTGTACCGGGCATTATTCGGCAACTTTACGGCAAAGATACCGCGAAAGGATTATCTTATGTCAGTATGATAATGATGCTGGCACCCATGATAGCACCCAGTATTGGTAGCATATTACTGCTGGATAGCTGGCAAATGATATTTTATGTATTAGCGGGATATGCCTCTATTGTTTTTGTCTGTAGTTTTTTCTATTTACCTGATGTTAAAACCATAAAATCAACAGCAAGTTATAGTGTTATTGACCGTTATAAAATTGTTTTTAGTAACCATGCCGCCCGTTTTGATTTATTAAGTATTATGATGGTATCGTTAGCCTTTTTCAGTTATATAACCGCTATTCCATTTGTCTACTTAACCGTATTTAAGGTAACGGAATTCGAGTTTAGTTTACTATTTGCACTTAATGTTTTTGCGTTAATGACCGCACATTTTATTAATACAAGACTAGTGGGCAGGGTAGGCTCTCGAAAAATGTTACGTTTTGGTGTCGCACTAGCTGCTATCTCAGCAACAAGCTTATTGATGGCCAATATCATTGACTTATCATTACCTTATTATGTCTTGGCAATTTTACCGCTTATGGGCAGTTTATCGATAATTTCGGTTAATGCTGACGCTTTAATTTTACAAAAGTTTTCTGAACACGCGGGTACAGCAACAGCGGTAAATGGCACTTTACGTTTTGGCATTGGCGCGTCAGCAGGTCCTATTTTAGCGATATTTTATGATGGCAGTGCCTTACCTTTTGCGATCTTGATGGCGGTGCCTGTGTATCTTGTTATCATTTTTCAGTTAATACAAAACAAGCAGAACAGCGCAATTGATGAGTTGTGAAAAATATAACCTTAGCCTTATCAGGTTTGGTTGTTAGTACCTTAAACAATTTAGCGAGTGATAAAAGTCATCTAAATGACGGAGTGAATGCGATTAAAGATTCAATTTAAGTAACAAATGGCCAATACCTGATAGCGTTAATCTTTAGCTTGTGAATTGCTTTGGGCTTCAACCGCTTTTAATTCGACTTGTTGTAAGCGCCATTTTTTTCGCTCTGCGTAGTAATGGTCCCAAACACAAGGGTTACATGCACCACCGCCACAGCAATCGTCGTCGGCAGGTGGAGAAGGCTTTTCAAGTAATTTAGTCATAACGTTTACAGCTTTGTTCTATTGTTGATTTATTATAAATAAAAAAAGCTCTGCACGCAGAGCTTTTTTATAACGAAGATAAATTTAACTTTTATTTAAAATCGGCAAGTTTCTTTTCAAGGTAGTGAATATTTGCACCACCATTAACAAAACCTTGGTCATTTAAAATATCTTTGTGTAAAGCAATATTGGTTTTAATACCATCAATAACCAACTCACTTAAAGCGTTACGCATTCGTGCCATAGCGACATCACGATTATCGCCCCAAGTGATCAATTTACCGATCATTGAGTCATAGTGTGGTGGCACTGAGTAGTCAGCATAAATGTGTGAATCCCAACGAACACCTAAACCACCTGGAGGATGGAAGCGGGTAATTTTTCCTGGCGAAGGAATAAAAGTACGAGGATCTTCAGCATTAATACGACATTCAATGGAATGACCGGCGATTTTAATATCATCTTGGGTATAAGATAACGGCTGACCTGCGGCAACGCGTAATTGCTCCTTGATCAAATCGACACCTGTGATCATTTCCGTCACGGGATGCTCAACCTGAATACGGGTATTCATTTCAATGAAATAGAATTCGCCGTTTTCGTACAGAAATTCAAATGTGCCTGCGCCGCGGTAGTTAATGTCAAGACACGCTTTACAACAACGTTCACCAATTTTTGCACGCATTTCAGGCGTAATACCTGGTGCAGGGGCTTCTTCAACCACTTTTTGATGACGACGTTGCATTGAACAATCCCGTTCACCTAAGTGAATAGCACCACCTTGGCCATCAGCCATGATTTGAATTTCAACATGGCGAGGGTTTTCAAGGAATTTTTCCATGTAAACCATGTCATTTTTGAAAATAGTGCCGGCTTCTTGTTTAGTTAAAGCAATCGCATCAATTAACTCTTCTTCGTTGCGCACAACCCGCATACCACGACCACCACCGCCACCAGCCGCTTTGACAATAATAGGGTAACCAATGCGTTTAGCATGGGCTTTATTTGCTTCTTGATCGTCATTTAATGGCCCATCTGAACCAGGAACACAAGGCACACCGGCTATCTTCATAGCTCTGATTGCTGCAACTTTATCTCCCATGATACGGATACTTTCCGCCTTAGGGCCAATAAATGCAAAACCTGATTTTTCTACTTGTTCAGCAAAATCTGCATTTTCAGCAAGAAAACCATAGCCAGGGTGGATAGCTACGGCATTAGTGACTTCTGCTGCCGTTATTATTGCAGGAATATTGAGATAACTGTCAGGCGCGGATGCTTTACCAATACAGATGGTTTCATCAGCTAATAAAACGTGTTTTAAGTTTCGGTCAGCGGTGGAATGCACTGCAACCGTTTTTATACCTAATTCTTTACATGCACGTAATATTCTTAGTGCAATTTCGCCGCGATTGGCGATAACAACTTTATCTAACATGGAATGACCCTTATTTGTTGATACATATGGGCTTATTCAATGATGAAAAGCGGCTGGTCAAATTCAATAGCGTCTTCGTTACCCGCTAGAATTTCTTTAATAACACCCGATTTGTCAGCTTCAATTTGGTTCATCATTTTCATTGCTTCAAGGATGCATAACGTATCGCCAGCATTAACGTGCTGACCCACTTCTACAAAGGCGGGTGAATCAGGTGATGCTGACGCATAGAAAGTACCAACCATAGGTGAACGAACAATATGCCCAGTTATTACTGGAGCTGCAGCTACTGCCGCAGCAGCAGGGGCCGCAATCGGTGCTTGAGCAGGGGCTGCGTGCATCATAGGAGCTGCCTGCATCATTGGGGCGCCACGGCTTATACGTACTGACTCTTCGCCTTCAGAAATTTCTAATTCGTTGATACCTGACTCTTCAACCAGTTCAATTAACTTTTTAATTTTACGAATATCCATTTGAATACCTTTTTTATCATTATTAAATTTATGTGTGTGAATACTTAAATGAATATCATCACTTAAGAGTTTATTTACTTTTACCAACCAGACTAAATTATTGCTAAGTGATCAATAAATTATTTCGTTTGGTGTTATTTATTTTTTTCTAACCAATCTGTTGCAGCAGCCAAGGCATATTCATAACCTTTGGCTCCTAAGCCGCTAATGACGCCGACGGCAATGTCTGATAAATATGAATGCTGCCTAAAAGGCTCACGCGCATGAACATTGGATAAATGGACTTCAATAAAGGGTATATTAACCGATAATAATGCATCCCTAAGTGCAACACTGGTATGTGTGAAAGCCGCTGGATTTATTATAATAAAGTCTATTCTTTCAAAGCTCGCATGGATCTCTTCGAGTAAACTATGCTCAGCATTTGACTGTTTATGACTTAGCTGCACATTAAACTCATTGGCCATGCTTGCTAAATTTGTCATAATTTCAGTTAAGGTTAACGAACCATAAATAGCAGGTTCACGTTTGCCCAACATATTTAAGTTAGGACCATTTAGCACTAAAATGTTAAACTTTGTAGTCATCTTCGGTAAAAAAACCTTAATTATTAAGTAATATCAACATCATGTCATATTTAACTATGTGATTAAATTAAATTTGCTTCAAATGCCAAATTAATCTCATTTGACGATTATTATAGTGTTTTCGCAGAATATAGCAGCAAAATACTGGTCTAATGACTTGGCAGGGAAAATAAAGCGATTAAAGTTAGGTAAGTTATAATAAATTTACTAGAATAAATATTGAAGGAATTTTAATTAATTCATTGATTTAACTGATCATGGGAGGAGTAAGTTATTATTTAAATGTTGTCATGTCGCCTTCTGTTAATTACAAGGATGAAAATATTAAATCCATCTTTATTTACATTGCTATAGTTATTTTACTGTTTAGCCCACAAGTAAATGCAATACAAATTATTTCAAACATAACGGCTGATACGTCATCGTTGTCTGTTACCCAACTGCGACGTATTTACTCTATGAGGCAGGTCCATTGGCAAAATGGCATTCCTATTGTAGTGTACGTTCTTGCAAGTAAAAATCCGCTTCATCAAAAATTTTGTCGAGAAAAGTTACGTTTATTCCCCTATCAACTTGATCGAATATGGCACAAGTTAACATTTTCGGGCTACGGTGTTGCCCCTATTGAAGTTGCCAACGAAAGTGAGCTTATTCAGGCGATAAAATCGACTAAGGGTGCTATTGGTTATGTGGAAAATTTATCGGAGGTCAAGGATGTTAACATCATTAAAATTGGTGATTAGACCAGAAAAATTATCGAATTATTATCTCAGTACATTATGCAGCTTATGCTTGGCATTGAACCTTAATGCTGCAGAAGTTAATAATGAGAAATTACAAGTTCATGGCTTTGTTGCGCAAGGCCTGATCAATGCTGATAACAGTAACTATATCAACAATGATGAAAGCCTGTCATTGGAATTGACCGAAGTTGGTCTTAATGCTTCATATCAACTTAATGATGACTTTCGTATTGCAGGACAAGCGGTTTATCTTAATGGGGGGAATCGTTATCACGCGGGACTTCGTCTTGATTATTTGTTATTGGAATGGAATGCATTCCATAATGATGTATGGCAAGCGAGTTTCTATTTGGGACGAGTAAAAAACAATCATTGGTTGTATTCTAGTACTCGCGATGTTCCCTTTGCTCGACCATCAATCATTATTCCACAGGTGGTTTACTTTGATGGTTTTCGTGATGTTGCCGTAGGTGGTGACGGTGCCGCAGTCAAATTAAGTTATAGCGATGATGTCTTTGGGGAGATAGACTTTAATTTCAGTAAAGGTAAAAGTGCTATTTCAGATGATCAAGCTGATGTTGTTATCGGTAAATTTGCTTTAGGTCAACTTGATCACGACCTTGATACGCAAGCGAGTGTTTATTGGCGACCACCTTTTTCACCATGGCGATTTGGTATTTCAGCTCTTGATTCAACTTTTTCGTATGAAAGTTCACAAGTTGATAACTTTTTTGATAGTGATTTTGTTTTTCAATTCTATACCGCAAACGCTGTTTATGAAGGTGAGTTTTGGCAATTTAGTGCGGAAATATTTCAAGAACGTTTTGTTACTGACGGATTTTATTTTCCAGGTTTTCAACGAGATGACATCGGCCAAGGTTATTACTTGCAAGCAAGTTACCAAGTAACAAAAGCCTTTACAGTATTGACCAGGCACGAAGCGTTCTACGCTAATAAGGATGATAAAAATGGCACTAAATTAGCGCAAAGTACCGGTGGGTTAGTGCCATCATATTTCGGTTTTCATAATGACAATATGTTAGGTCTTTCTTATAACTTTTCTAATAACTTTCGCATCAACGCCGAGTACCACTGGATGGAGGGAGGAGCGAGATTATCTCCTATTGTTCAACCTGATCCTATCGCGAATGATAGTAAAAACTGGCAGGTCTGGGCTATTCAATTTATGTATTGGTTTTAATCATGAAAGCGAACTTTGTCAGTGTCAGTGTCAAGCTTTTCGTGCTCGTGGTGAGTGCTTTACTGTTATTGAGCTTATCAATTTCTATACTTTCAGTTACTCGGTTAGATCAAGAATTTTCTCAATATCAAAGTAATAAATTGCGCCAAGGTAATACTCAATTTGAAACCCAAAGTAGAATTGTTAGAGAGCAGGTGCGTAGTTGGCTAGAGTCATTTACTGATCTTATTCAACTAAAAAAACAAAGTGACTTTGATCGTGCCGCCAGTGCTTTGGAACAACAGTTTGATGCGCTGCAACTCAATTATAATGTAGAGGCATTGTGGTTAGTCTCCGATGATTTAAAGCCAATTTATCAATCAGCACCTTTAACTAAAGAAGTGCTTGCTAGTGTAAAGAACGTTAGTGAAAGTTTCTCTCCAGATAACTATCTAAGTTGTGTGCAGCAGTGCAAGCAACTATTGTCGATCCCAATATTGAATGCACAAGGGGAAATGGCCATTGTCACTATAGCTATTTCTTTGGTTGATGTGATATATGCCATCAATCAAGCGTTAGAAAACCAAGTGGCGATTGTAGCCTTTGATAAATCACAAAATGTGACATTAGCACAAGCAGATATTATTAACTCGTCTGCCAAAGAGTTAATGCATGTACTCTTTAATCTAAACCAGCCATCTGATTTATTGTCAAAAGTAAAAGAAAATGGCTTACAAGTTGAATTTGAACAAAACAGTTATTTAATTAATATGTTGCCGCTAGCGTCTTCACCGACTCAAGATTTTTATATGGCTCAAGTTGATAATGTCAGTTCATTTACCGATAAATATCAAACTTATCGCATGCAGTTTATATTGTCAGCGTTAGCTATTTTTATCATTCTAGCGCTGTTAGTGCATTTTGTTACTGGGCCTTTTACAAAAAGGTTACTAATTCTCTCTGACATTCTACCTTTACTCGCTCGTAAAGAGTTTGACCAATTTCGTGCGGTAAAAATAACTCAATCAAAAGTTTTTCCAGATGAAATTGATGTGCTAATTAATGCCACAACTGATTTAAGCTATGAATTAGAACAATTAAATATTGAAGTAACACAAAAAACTAAAGAATTAGAGAATATTGCCATGTACGACCTGCTAACCGGTCTGCCCAATCGCAATATGTTGAATTTCCAATTACGTAAACAGTTAAAAAATAACGCGACTAATAACCTTAAGGTTGGCATTTTATTTCTTGATCTAGACGATTTTAAGAAAGTGAATGATAGCCATGGTCACGGTGAAGGCGATAATTTACTGGTAGAGGCGGCAAATAGAATAAATATCAGCGTTGAAGGGGCGGGTATGGTGTGTCGCTTTGGTGGAGACGAATTTGTTATTTTATTAAATGAAAATACCTCAACTGAGATGGCTGAGGATCTAGCCAAAGCAATATTAAAAAGCTTTCAACAGCCAATAAAAGTTAATAGCGCTATGTTTTATGTGACCTGCAGTATTGGGATAGCAATGACGGATGGTAGTCTAATACAAGCGAGCGAGTTGGTTAGCCACGCAGATATAGCTATGTACGAAGCGAAAGATAATGGTGGTGACTGTTACTTTATTTATCACGGGGATATGTACCAGCGTGTCGCTCATAGAGTGATGATGGAAGGCGAAGTTAAACAAGCACTTGCTAAGGGGCAGTTTAGTTTAAGTTTACAGCCGCAAATTGTGGCAAAAACCAATAAGGTACATGGCTTTGAGGCTTTATTACGTTGGCAACATCCTGAACGAGGCATGGTCTCGCCAGACGACTTTATTCCTCTTTTAGAAAACTCTGAACATATGATAGAGCTTGGCTATTGGGTTGTCCGTCGTTGTTTCGAGTTATACCAAGGCATGAAAGATATTGGTTTGAGTGATGTGATAATAGCGATTAACTTATCAGCTGCGCAGTTTGCTGATGTTAATCTTCCGAGCTATTTAGATAGGTTACTAAAAGAATTTGACTTAAATGCTGAAAACTTTGAACTAGAGTTGACCGAACACACATTAGTTAAAGATATTGATAAAGCTATAGTCACTATGGACGCGTTGCGCTTAATGGGCTTTAGTTTTGCGATTGACGATTTTGGAACCGGTTACTCTTCTTTAACCTATTTAAAACGTATGCCCGTTGACGTTATTAAAATTGATAGGAGCTTTGTTGTTGGTATGTTAGAAAATCATGCTGATTTTCAAATTATTATGTCAACGATTGCAATGGTGAAAAACTTAGGTCTGACTGTCATCGCAGAAGGGGTCGAAACTAAAGCCCAATTACGCACCTTAACCGAAAATGATTGCGATCTAATACAAGGTTATTATTTCTCAAAACCCATACCTGAGGCTTTCCTCTTTGACTTCATTAGTCGAGAAATTGTTGATGGCAACTGGAAGGTGCTGGCTAATTCAAATACCATTGTTAATTAAACTTAGTCATAGATTTTATTCCAAAAAAAAAGCGCCTTGTGGCGCTTTTTTACTGTAATGATATGGGTCTAATTATGCATCTGGAGTTGTTATGGTGAAAAGGTTTTATTAACATGAGTTGAGAACTTATCAGCCGCCATAAAACCTGTGACTCTACGCTGTGGTAATTCATTACCCTGTAAATCAAAGAATAGAATCGATGGTAAACCAAAAATGTCAAAGTGAGACATTAACTCGATACTGTCTTTTGAGCCGGTGTCGGTTAAATCTATTTGTAGTAATACTGAACCTGAAAGCGCCTTTTGAACATTCGCTTCAAAGAAGGTGTATTCTTCAAACTCTTTACAAGCGACGCACCAATCAGCATAAAGATCCACCATCACGGTTTTACCTTGTGCATTAGCCTTTGCAATCGCTTGATTCATTTGGGTTAAATTTTTCACATGCTCAAAACCATGCAGTTCGGTTTGTTGTGATATCGAGACATTAGTTGCCGGATAAACGAGTTGGTAGGCTTTGTTTGCGCCGATAAAGAAAACTAAAAAGATTAATATACTACGTAAACCAAAACCAAAGGTTTTAGCCGACTCATGATTAGCGGTATAAAAATAACCGGCAGTAGCTAGAATAAGCGTTACCCAAAGCACGTCGATAATCATAACGGGTAAAAAACGCTCTAACAAGAATATGGGTACGGCCAATAGCAATAAGCCAAAAATATTCTTAATAACATTCATCCAGTTACCCGCTTTAGGCAGCAATTTACCACCCGAACTGCCTAATACTAGTAAAGGTAAGCCCATACCTAAACTCAGTGCATAAAGTGCTGATGCGCCGAGCAATATGTCACCTGATTGGGATATATATAGCAATGCACCAGTTAATGGCGCTGTAGTACAAGGAGAGGCGACTAAACCAGAAATAGCACCCATCACTAAAACACCGACATAAGAGCCGCCTTTTTGATTACTACTAACCCGATTCAACTTGTTCTGCCAGCTGCTTGGTAAGGCCAAATTAAATATGCCAAACATAGAAAGTGCTAGAAAGATGAATAATGCGCTTAAGGAAATTAGCACGATAGGGTGCTGAAACATGGCTTGAAATTGCGCGCCTGCAATAGCCACCACAATACCAAGTAAAGTGTAAGTAACGGCCATACCTTGCACATAAGCAAAAGATAAGGCGAAGGCTCGCTTAGTGGATAGTTTGTCACCTTGGCCAACAATAATGCCAGTTAAAATAGGGTACATGGGGAAAACACAAGGGGTAAAAGATAACAGTAAGCCGCCGATAAAAAATGCCGCTAAGGTTAACCAAATATTGTCACTTTTCAGCATGTCAGCTAATTGATGCTGCTCGCTGCTATTTGCATTTGTACTGGTTGCAGAACCACTTGCTGCAGTATCAGCTGTGCTGCCCAATGCGGTTAGAATATTTTCAGCGTTGTTTGCTGAACCAGTCGTTAAAGCATTTTCATTTAATTCAACTTTACTTAAATCAATCGTCTTTTTAGTGGGCGGATAACACAAGCCTTTATTAGCACAACCTTGATAGCGAATAGTAATATTTGCATCACTATTGGCTTGGGAAATGTCGATGGTAAAAGCAAGTTTGCCAGTAAATATTTGTTGAACACCAAAAAATTCATCTTTATGGTGCTCACCTTCAGGTAAGTCAACGGGAACAATGGTAGCGTTATCAGTGGTGAATTTAAATTGGTGACGATACAAATAATAACCATCAGCAATATTAAAGCTTACTTGCAGCTTATTTTCTTGTTGGTGAAAATCAAAAATGAAAGCATCATCTACTTTTAAAAACTCGTCGTCATTGCTAAAAAGCGATGCAGGAGAATTAAAAATTGATTCTTGGGCATTTGCTATGGGCGATATAGCAAAAGACAAGCTGATAAGAATTAACCAAAGTGCAGTAACAACTTTTTTCATAACCGATATTTTAAAGACTCGTTGATCCAGTTTTAATATTGATGATCACCTTGCTGGATGTTCAAAGTGATAACTTCAGGCGTGTATATCAGGCAACTGCCATATTCTATTATTTATTAAATAGAAATAAGTAAATCAAAAATTGATAATTTACTGTAAATAGGTAGCTACAAATCAGCCTTACTAATTACATTTTATGACTAATGATAAAATGAAAATACATTCTGTAAAATTTTATTCAGTTTACGCTAATATTTATCATTGAGTAAGGTGTCAGTGTATTTGTTGTGTACAGATTGAAAATACCTAAAAACCTAGCTCGCTTGAAAAAGACCTGTTAACCCCCATATTAGTTTCATTAAAGATTATTAGGAGCTGCGATGTTTCGCTTACTATTTGTACTTTTTATTATTATTCCAATAATTGAAATTTTTGTTTTGATACAGGTCGGCGCTGTTCTAGGTGTTTGGCCAACGATTGCAATGGTGATTTTTACGGCTTGGTTGGGGGCTAAATATGTTCGCCAGCAAGGGCTTGCAACCTTAAACTCAGTACAAACAAAAATGGCACAAGGTCAAATACCGTCTGATGAGATTGTCACTGGATTAATGTTATTGATTGCGGGAGTGTTGCTAGTCACTCCTGGTTTTGTGACCGACTTTCTTGGTTTGAGTTTATTGATCCCCGCGGTTCGTCATAGCATTGTTGGAAGTGTTAAGTCACATATAACGACTAACAGCGTGAATCAGCAAAGCTTTCAATTTCACAGCCATAGTCATGGACAGCCCCAAGATGACTTTTCGAAACAGCAAGAAAGCCCGTTTCAAGAAAATATTGAGCCACCTCATAAAGGTCAAACCTTAGATGGGGAATTCGAACGCAAAGATTAAAAAAACATTAAGATGGGCTTGTGAAGTTTTATTTAATCCCCATCTCTGAATCAACAAAATTAAAATCCTTAATTTTTTATTAAATTGAACATCTCAGGAGAAAAAAATGAGTATTCGTCCATTACACGATCGTGTGATCATCAAACGTAAAGAAGTAGAATCAAAGTCTGCTGGCGGTATCGTATTAACAGGTAGTGCTGCTGAAAAATCAACACGTGGTGAAGTAGTTGCTGTAGGCAAGGGCCGAATTCTAGAAAACGGTGACGTGCGCGCATTAGACGTAAAAATTGGCGATCAAGTGATCTTCAGTGAAGGTTACGGCATGAAAACTGAAAAAATTGACGGTGAAGAAGTATTGATCCTTAGCGAAGCTGATATTTTAGCTATCGTTGAATAATAGCTCTACTTCTCATCTCGATTTAGTGCCACTGCGGTGCTGAATTGGTTAAAAAGATCAATTGTCGGTCGAACACTAGTTCGCCAACTAACAGAATATAGGAAGATAAAAACATGGCTGCAAAAGACGTATTATTTGGTAATGACGCACGAGCAAAAATGCTACGTGGTGTAAATGTTTTAGCTGACGCGGTAAAAGTAACATTAGGTCCTAAAGGCCGAAACGTTGTTTTAGACAAATCTTTTGGTGGTCCAGTCATCACTAAAGATGGTGTTAGTGTTGCTAAAGAAATCGAATTAGAAGATAAATTCGAAAACATGGGCGCACAAATGGTGAAAGAAGTTGCTTCTAAAGCCAATGATGAAGCCGGTGACGGTACAACTACTGCTACTGTTTTAGCACAAGCAATTGTCAACGAAGGTTTAAAATCAATCGCCGCTGGTATGAACCCAATGGATCTTAAACGTGGTATCGACAAAGCAGTAATTGCAGCTGTTGAAGCACTTAAAGGTTTATCACAAGAATGTAGCGACAACAAAGCTATTGAGCAAGTAGGCACTATATCTGCTAACTCTGATGAAACTGTTGGTAAAATCATTGCAACAGCAATGGAAAAAGTAGGCACTGAAGGTGTTATTACTGTTGAAGAAGGTCAAGCATTAACAGATGAGCTTGACGTTGTTGAAGGTATGCAGTTTGACCGTGGTTACCTTTCTCCATATTTCATCAATAACCAAGAAAGCGGCAGTGTTGAATTAGAAAACCCTTTCATCTTATTGGTTGATAAAAAAGTATCCAATATCCGTGAATTATTAACGACACTTGAAGGTGTTGCTAAAGCGGGTAAGCCACTACTTATTATTGCTGAAGATGTTGAAGGCGAAGCACTTGCTACACTAGTTGTTAACAACATGCGTGGTATCGTTAAAGTTGCTGCTGTTAAAGCACCAGGTTTCGGCGACCGTCGCAAAGCAATGTTACAAGACATTGCAACATTAACTAAAGCGACCGTGATTTCTGAAGAAATAGGCATGGAGCTTGAAAAAACTACATTAGAAGACTTAGGTCAGGCTAAGCGTGTTGTTATCTCTAAAGACAATACGACTATCATCGATGGTATTGGTGAAGAAGCTGAAATTAAAGCACGTGTTGCGCAAATTCGCGGTCAAATTGAAGATTCTTCTTCTGACTACGACAAAGAGAAACTACAAGAACGTTTAGCTAAATTAGCTGGCGGTGTTGCGGTTATCAAAATTGGCGCAGCAACAGAAATGGAAATGAAAGAGAAAAAAGCTCGCGTTGAAGATGCATTACATGCAACTCGCGCAGCAGTAGAAGAAGGTGTTGTTGCCGGTGGTGGTGTTGCATTAGTTCGTGCAGCCGATGCTATTAAAGACTTAGAAGGTATTAACGAAGACCAAACACACGGTATTAATGTAGCTATTCGTGCAATGTCTGCCCCTTTACGTCAAATCGCTACTAACTCAGGTGATGAAGCCTCAGTAGTATTAAACGAAGTACGCACTGGCGGAACAGGTAACTACGGTTACAATGCTAGCAATAGCACTTATGGCGATATGTTAGAAATGGGTATTCTTGACCCGACTAAAGTAACGCGCAGTGCCTTACAATTTGCAGCCTCTATTGCTGGCTTAATGCTAACAACAGAAGCCATGATCACCGACGCACCAGTGAAAGATTCTGGTGGTTCTATGCCTGATATGGGCGGCATGGGTGGTATGGGTGGAATGGGCGGCATGATGTAATTTATGCTTGATTAAATTGCCGCTAACGTCGTTGTTTATTCGCTCGCATAGAAAATACTATGCGTCGCTCTAAACGCCTTGTTAGTGAAAATTTACTCGGCGCATAAATAGCGTTGCTGTTTATAGCTCAACATTGAAAAAGCCCGAATAGCAATATTTGGGCTTTTTTGTTTTAATTGTCCCGTCCTGAAATGTGTTTACACATTTAGGACTTTAAAATGAAAAATTCAATTACTAAAGGCACCAAACGTTCACAACGTGATTATACGTTGGGCTTTAAATTAGCAGTCATAGAGCAAG
>NZ_JACGWA010000009.1 GCF_014077505.1 Colwellia sp. BRX10-3
GTAAAATCAACATCAATGTGAGTGTCCACACAAATTGCATGATAACTAATTGTTAAAGAACGTTAGTTGATACTCGAAGTAATTAACTAACCGAAACAAAATCTCATTCGCTTTGCTTCGTTGCTACAGGCCTTGCCTGAAGCGAGATGCGCATTCTACGCACCTGAGTTTTAATGTCAACGCTTTATTTCGTTTTTTTAAACTTTCTTTTCAGAAGATTCAAAACCCTACTTTAAAACCTTACGTTAACCAATTTGGCCTTAACCGCGTTAGATAACTTATTAAAACAGCTCGTTGGGGTTACCCCTTGGAACTGGAGCGCATTTTAGAGATTTTTGGCTTCACGTCAACACCTAAAATGCATTTAATTACGAATAAAGGTTTGTTTGCTTTTTAATTAAACAAGACGTTGCATTTTCGTTCTAATAAGACAAAAGAAGCGCTTAATAGCGCTTCTTATTATGAATGTTTTACACGTGCTTTATAGAACAAGTGCTAAAGCTAGTAAGAGAAAATTATTAGTACTAGTTTATATATGAGTAATTTACCCTATTTAGGGGTGTCAGATTTTGACTTTGTATCTGTCTGTTCGGTTTCTGAAGCTTTACTTTCAGGATAACGGTGGAAGTCTGCATCTTGATCGTCACCTACTACATGCTCTAATTTCAATTTTTTTACTGATCGGATAGTAGTAAATGGCCCAGAACAAGCATATAAACCAAAAATAATAAGTAGAATGTTTTCCGGACTAGAAGCAATGACAACAAAGGCTAACACTATCAATAATACAACAACAAAATTTACCTTACCTTTCCAATCGACTTCTTTAAAACTGTTGTATCTAAAGTTACTGACCATCAATAAACCAAGAACGATGGTAATAAGGCCAATAATATACCCATAATCCTGTCCGTTAATTTTATATTCACTACCCACCCAGACGATACTGGCAATTACAGCAGCGGCAGCCGGACTTGCTAAGCCTTGAAAGTATCGTTTATCAGCAACTCCAACTTGGGTATTAAAACGTGCAAGTCGCAAGGCAGCACAAGCAACATAAACGAATGCAGCTAACCAACCAAACTTACCAAAACTTGAAAGTGCCCAATTATATGCCACTATCCCTGGCGCTATACCAAACGACAACATATCAGCCATACTATCATATTCTGCGCCAAACTCACTTTGGGTATTAGTCATTCGAGCAACCCTGCCATCTAAGCCATCGAAAATCATGGCAATAAAGATAGCAACCGCAGCGCTAATAAAGTGGCCATTCATTGAAGATACAACGGCGTAAAATCCTGAAAAAAGCCCTGCAGTAGTCAATAAGTTAGGTAATAGATAAATACCACGCGTTGGCAACGGATCATCATTATTTGTGTTTGGCATAAATAAAACCGATATAAGTTAAAGTGAATAATTAAGTGATAATCTAGCATAAGTTTAATTATTAACGGTAGCTGTAGTACAAATGAATGATTAATAAAAAGATAAAAATTTGTAAACTGGTCTTTGTGTTGTTATAAAACACTATGGATATTAAATTTTAGTCGCCAATAAGTATTACTCACACTATTTATGTAATAATTAAGGCAGTTAGTATTAATTTATGGATAGGTACCGTTATGAACATTAAAGCATTATCACTATTTTTAGTCATATTGGTGTATTTCGATGTTTCTGCAGCTGAACAACTTACGGTTTATCGTTGGGTCGACAAAGAGAACGTAGTTCATTTTAGTCAACATCAGCCAGACCATGATGACTATATTGAAATTAGCATGGCAAACAATAAGAAATCTTCCACTATAATAGATAAAGCAAATGCGCCTGAGTCGTATAAGATAAGTAATAACAATTTTAGCGATGGTAATGCTAAAACTGATCTTGATAATGAACTTAATGATGGCAAATGTGTTACTGCACGTGAAAACATAAATACATTACAAAACTTTGATAACATTCAATACAAAGATGAAAAGGGTAATGTAAGGATATTGACTGCGTTAGATAAGCAACAACAATTAGAGATGAATAACAAACAGGCCGAAGTTTATTGTACTAATTAGTTCAATAAATTTTTCGACCTGCTTGCGAAGTCATATAGCTTAAAAGATAATATTAGTCCTCATGAGCTTTGACGATAAATTTCAATTCATTATCACCGAGTTCTACTAATATATGGTCACCGGCTGAGAATTCGTTAGCAAGTAATTTATGTGCTAATGGATTTTCTATTTCTTGTTGAATAGAACGTTTTAAAGGTCTAGCACCAAAAATTGGGTCAAACCCTGCCGCTGCAACAAAAGATAATGCCTCTTCTGATAATGTCATGGTTATATCTCTTTCTTCTAATCGCTTAGTTAAAGCCGAGATTTGAATACTAGCGATACTTTTAATTTGCTCAGCAAGTAATGGGTGAAACACTACCGTTTCATCAACCCTATTTATAAACTCAGGTTTAAAGTGATTGCCTAGTTCCGCTATCACTCGAGCTTTCATCTGCTGATATTGACTGTCATCACCATATTCTTGAATAATATCTGAGCCAATATTTGAGGTCATAATTATTACGGTATTTTTAAAGTCTACTGTGCGCCCTTGCCCGTCAGTTAAACGTCCGTCGTCTAAAACTTGCAGTAAAATATTAAAAACATCAGGGTGCGCTTTTTCAATTTCATCAAGTAAAATAACAGAATAAGGTTTACGCCTTACTGCCTCAGTTAAGTAACCACCTTCTTCATATCCAACATAGCCTGGAGGTGCTCCTACTAAACGCGCGACTGAGTGCTTCTCCATAAACTCTGACATGTCGACTCGTACCAGCGAGTTTTCACTATCAAATAGAAAATGCGCCAGTGCTTTAGTCAATTCTGTTTTACCAACACCAGTAGGCCCAAGAAATAGGAATGATCCTATGGGTTGATCTGGATCGGCCAAACCCGCTCTTGAGCGACGAATAGCATTAGATACTGAAACCACTGCCTCTGATTGTCCAATAACCCGTTTGTGAAGGTTATCTTCCATATGTAATAATTTATCACTCTCACCTTCGAGCATTTTTGCTACCGGAATTCCCGTTGCTCGGCTTAATACGTCTGCTATTTCAACATCAGTAACTTTGTTACGTAGTAAGGTCATTTCTTGCATTTCTGCTTGGCTAGCCAGATCTAGCTGTTTTTCAAGATCTGGAATGCGACTATATTGTAATTCGGCCATGGTATTAAGATCGCCAACACGTCGAGCCGCTTCGAGTTCAATACGTGCGTGCTCTAAATCAGTTTTAATAGCTTGTGTACCGTGCAATGCCGCTTTTTCAGTTTTCCATATTTCATCTAATTCGTCATAACTGGCTTGGCAGGTAGCGATATCATCTGAGATTAAATCCAAACGCTTTTTAGAGGCAGGATCTGAATCTTTCGACAAGGCGCGTTGTTCTAGTTTTAATTGAATTAAGCGGCGCTCTAATCTATCTAAATTTTCTGGCTTAGAGTCCATTTGCATTCGAATACTAGAAGCCGCTTCATCGATAAGATCAATGGCTTTATCTGGCAGTTGACGGTCACTAACATATCGATGCGACAATGTGGCCGCAGCAACAATAGCAGGATCGGTTATTTCAACATTATGATGGAGTTCGTAGCGTTCCTTCAGACCACGTAATATAGCAATGGTGTCTTCTACACTCGGCTCGTCTACCAATACCTTTTGAAAACGTCGCTCTAATGCGGCATCTTTTTCAATATATTGGCGATATTCATCTAACGTTGTTGCACCAACACAATGTAAGTCACCACGAGCAAGCGCAGGTTTTAACATATTACCTGCGTCCATAGCACCGTCGCTTTTACCCGCTCCAACCATAGTATGCAGTTCATCAATAAATAAAATAACTTGCCCTTCGAGTTGGCTTAACTCGCTCAGTACGGCTTTAAGGCGTTCTTCAAATTCTCCACGATATTTAGCGCCGGCAACAAGTGCGCCCATATCAAGTGATAAAACCCGTTTATTTCGAATACCTTCTGGTACTTCATGATCAACAATACGTTGGGCTAGGCCTTCAACAATCGCCGTTTTACCTACACCTGGTTGGCCAATTAATACCGGGTTATTTTTAGTGCGGCGTTGTAATACCTGAATGGTTCGCCTAATTTCATCATCGCGACCAATAACTGGGTCCAACTTGCCTTGCTCTGCTCGCTCGGTTAAATCAACTGTATATTTATCAAGTGCTTGACGTACTTCTTCAGCATTAGCATCATCAACATTTTTACCACCTCTAATATGTACTATTGCGTCTTGTACACGTTGTTCACTGGCACCTAAGCTCTTTAAAATTTGGCCTAGTTTGCCTTTATCTTGTAACGCCGCCAGAATAAATATTTCTGAGGAGATAAATTTATCGCCATGCTTTTGGGCAAATTTATCGCAAAGATTTAGAATATTCCCCATTGCAGAAGACAACTGTACTTCACCGCCCGTACCAGAAACTTGCGCTAGCTCTGCTATAGCAGCTTCAACTTGCGTTCTTAACGTTCGTACATTAATACCGGCACTTTTTAATAATGGAATAATACTGCTAGCGTTTTGGTTTAATAACGCCAGCATTAAATGAATTGGCTCGATAAATTGATGGTCTTTACCTAATGCGATGGATTGTGCATCAGATATTGCTACTTGAAAAGTCTGGGTAAATCGTTCTAAACGCATTAACGTTCTCCTAATGCCATATTACTGGGCTTACACTATAGTTACCTATGACATATAGACAGTCAGGAGCATTTTCAAGCAAAGAACAACGAAAAACTTTGATATAGGTCAATTGATAGGCTTTATAAAAATAGAGAGGATAACGATTAATTTAAACAGATTACGCTAGCCATGCGTCCGGTTTTTCCATCTCTTCGATAAGAATAATATTTATCGCTATGCTCAAAAGTACACTCCGCAAGTTCGGCCACACTTTTCACACCTAATACAGATAGTTGTAATTCGGCAATTAACTGCAAATTAGCAAGATACTTTAACGGTTCTATATCATCATTTACTCGCGCTATAGGTTGAAAAGCAGCATTGAACTTTGACGATATTTGGCAGAACACCTGTTTTACATCTTCACCAACTTCAAAAGCTGCTGGACCAATACAAGGTCCCAACCACGCAAAAATTTCATCTGCAGGGCTATGCATTGTTGAGATTGTTCGCTCAATTATATTTGCGGCTAGTGGTCGCCAACCAGCATGAATTGCAGCAATTTCGCTACCATTTTGGTTTGATAACAAAATAGGTAAACAATCGGCTGTCATTATGGCTAAAGCAATATGTCTATGACGTGTTATCGCTGCATCTGCAACAATAGGCGTATTATCATGTTTTTCAAGCACCACAACATTATTACCATGAACTTGTTCTAACCATTGAATTTTTGTCTTGTTAGGAAGGTATTTAAGTAGTGACTTTCTGTTTTGAGCAACCACATCAGCACAATCACCAACATGGTCACCTAAATTAAAAGCATTAAATTCTGGTGGGTTGTTTTTTGTACTGGCTATATTTACTAGTGAATACTCAGCATTGCTAGATTTTGGTGGGCTATTGGCTGGTAAACGGGTAGTAGTAATGGCCAACACATTGCTTGTTGGCCATTTAATATATACTAAATTATCAGGTAACTTAGTAATCACTATCGATGAGGTGAATTTTAGTATCTTTTCGCAACATATCAGCTAACGCTACCATATCTTCAGGTACATCCGCGTGCCAGGTCATTTGCTCACCTGTTATTGGGTGATACAAAGATAACATTGCCGCATGTAAAGCTTGGCGCTTAAATTGTCGTAGCATTTCACGTAACTCTTCCGATGCATTTTTTGGTGGACGAGGACGCCCGCCATAAACAGGATCACCCACCAGTGGATGAGTAATATGCGCCATATGAACACGAATTTGATGGGTTCGGCCAGTCTCCAAACGTAAACGTAAACGGGTATGTAACCTGAACTTTTCCATTACACGATAATGCGTTACTGAAGGGCGACCTGAATGAGTTACCGCCATATGAGTACGTTTAGTCGCGTGACGGCCAATTGGCTCATCAACCAAACCACCGGCGGTCATAATACCACTGGCAATAGCTTCGTATTCACGGGTAATTTCACGCGCTTGCAATGATTCAACTAGGTTTGTTTGAGCAGCAATCGTTTTTGCCACCACCATTAACCCGGTAGTATCTTTATCTAAACGATGAACAATACCAGCACGAGGCACAACATCTAGTTGTGGACAATGATGTAGCAAAGCATTTAGAACGGTTCCATCAGGGTTGCCGGCACCTGGGTGCACCACAAAACCTGCAGGTTTGTTGATAACTAAAATATCATCATCTTCATAAATTATGTTTAAAGGTAAATCTTGTGCCTGAAAGCGCACTTCTGACTCAACTTCAGTGTCAATGGCAATAAGTTCACCACCGAACATTTTTTCTCGGGCTTTGTCGATAACGACGCCATCAACCGTAACATGACCGGCTAAAATCCACTCTTTTAAACGTGAACGTGAATAATCAGGGAACATTTCGGCCAATGTCTGGTCGAAACGTTTACCTAAGCATGATTCGGGAACCGTGTCCCGGTGTTGAATTATCTCAGCCATTAAACTCTCTATTAATTAGCACTGTGCAAGGCAGGATTGCTAGGTTAGAATGCCAGTGCTTATTTTACCTCTTTGCTAAAGCAATTACATTAAGTAATTATAGTGAGGAAGATATTTATTTTAACTAAAACAAAGTAGTGATATCAAAGTCTATGGAAAAAGTGACAATAAAAATAATGTGCCTTGCATTAGTGTTAGCATTAGCTGGCTGTTCAGGTACAAGCGAAAAAGATATTAAAAAGGTGCCGGACAAATCAGCTCAAGCATTATTTGCTGACGCTAGAGGGTCACTTGATAATGGATTATATAAAAAAGCGATCCAAATTTTATCGGCGATAGATTCTCGATTTCCTTATGGGCCAATCTCTCATCAAGTGCAATTAGATTTAATCTATGCATATTACAAAAGTGGCAATGCAGCACAAGGATTGGCACTTACCGATAGATTTTTGCGACTCAACCCTGCACATACAAACTTAGACTATGTCTACTATATGCGTGCGCTAATAAACGTTGCTACCCAAGACAATTTATTTCAGAACTTAGCAGGCATAGATCGTTCAGACCGAGATCCTACTGCCGCGCGTGATGCCTTCAAAGATTTAAAAATCGTATTAGAGAAGTACCCTAACAGTAAATATGCTGCCGACTCTCGCCAACGTATGATTGGCATAAAATCACGCTTAGCAAAATATGAATTGTCTGTTGCGCGTTATTATTTAAAGCGTGAAGCATATGTTTCTTCTGCTAACCGAGGAAAGTATATTGTTGAATATTTCTCACCTAGCCCAGAAACTGAAGACGCATTAGAAATAATGATTGTTTGTTACGAAAAGTTAGGCTTAACTGACTTACAGATTAATGCTAAACAAGTATTAGCAGCAAATTACCCTAATAATCCGTTAGTGGCTAAGTAAACTGTTTAATCACTGAGTTAGATAATTCAGTGCAAATACTTTAGTACAACATTGATCAAAAATACCAGCATTTGCTGGTATTTTTTTTACTAAAGTCGCACTACAATTTAAATCGCTTCTTCGTCTTCTTCGCCGGTACGAATACGAATGACACGTTCAACATCAGTTATAAAAATCTTACCATCGCCAATTTTTCCTGTTTGTGCCGTTTCTAAAATTGTATTTACACAGCGTTCAACATTTTCTTTTTTCACCACAATTTCCAATTTCACTTTTGGCAAAAAATCCACCATATATTCTGCGCCGCGATAAAGCTCTGTATGCCCCTTTTGACGTCCAAAGCCTTTTACTTCAGATACTGTCATTCCTGTCACACCAATTTCGCCCAGTGCCTCACGTACATCATCCATTTTAAATGGTTTAATTATCGCTTCTATCTTTTTCATCTTTGCAGCCTATTGGTTGATTCACGCTTCAGCATATTACTGATAATTATTATTATCTACATCGCAGTTTAATATCAAGCAATTGTACACAGAATTAGCTTATAGCTATAGTGCAAAAATTCTAATCGAAGATAGACTTTGTTACACTAGGTCCTGCTGTAATAAATCAGCTTTGAAGTTATAAGTCACATATTACCCAAAGGAAATATCATGAACGCCCAGGCAATAATCAATGAAATGAAAGTATTACCTGAAATTGATGCTATGTTTGAAATTGAACGTCGAGTTAATTTTATCAAAAATAAGTTAATACAATCGGGGCTTAAGTCCCTTGTTTTAGGTATAAGTGGCGGCGTTGATTCCTCTACCTGTGGGCGTTTAGCCCAACTCGCCATCGACGCTTTAAATAGTGAAAGCGCTGAAAAAAAGCCTATTTATAAATTTATTGCCGTAAGACTTCCGTTTAATATTCAAGCAGACGAAGATGACGCACAACTCGCACTTGAGTTTATAAAACCTAGCCACAGCTTAACCACTAATATCTTCGCTGGCGCTGAAGGCATTCATAACGAAACCCTAAATGCATTGCAAAGAGCTGATATTTTAACCGCTACTGTTGAGCAAATAGATTTCTCTAAAGGTAATGTAAAAGCTCGTTCTCGCATGGTAATGCAATATCATATTGCAGGGATTATGGGGGGATTAGTACTAGGCACAGATCACTCGGCAGAAAATATTACCGGATTTTTTACTAAATGGGGTGACGGAGCCTGCGATTTAGCGCCTTTATTTGGTTTATCAAAACGCCAAGTAAAGCAACTCGCCAGTACTTTAGGAGCTCCAATTCAATTAATTGATAAAGCCCCAACTGCTGATTTAGAAGAATTAACGCCAAGCAAAAAAGATGAAGATGCATTAGGGTTGAGTTACGACCAATTAGATGATTTCTTAGAAGGTAAGAATAAGGATAAATTAGTTGAAGAAAAAATTATTGCTATCTATATGAAAACTCAACATAAGCGCTCTGCAATTCCAACAATATATTAAAATTAGCTAATTAAATTTGGAAAATTTCGATATTTTTGACTATAACTAGCACTGCAAAGTTTATTCAACTAAAGGAATGGTTGTTATGTCAAAGTATAATGGATTTACAATTATCGAAACAATGGTTGCGCTAGCTATATTGCTAAGTTTAATTTCCATTGGTGTTCCTAGTCTAAATAATTTCATTGTTTATACTCGTGTAGACAATGAAATATCAACCCTGCATCGTCTCATTTTAATTACACGAAATAGTGCCTTATCCAATAATACTAGCGTTACGCTATGCCCGTTAAATAGCCAAGGTAAATGCAAAAATTTATGGCACCAAGAGCTGAGTGTATTTACTGATAATAACAATAATAAAATATATGAACCTGAGTTAAATGAGCAGCTTGTCGCTAATAAACCGGCAATAAAAGCCGGAGATAAACTACAATACGGCAAAACACGTATTAGTTTAACTTATGCTTCAACAGGTCATTTAGCTGGGTGGGGGCAGAATGCTACTTTTAGCTATTGCCCCGAATACCATAATGATAAAAACCGAGGCATTGTAGTGGCGAGCTCAGGAAGAGCATATGCTAGCGCAGCGAATAAAACTAACAGTAAAGATACTAGGCGAACCGGCGCTAAAATAAAGTGCTATAACTAATTTATTATTGTTTAAATATTAATATTCAATTGCAATTGTTTTAATGTAACTTATTTAAATTTTATAGTTTTAACACACAGTTATTTTTAGCTTGTTATCTGTGTGGATATTCGTCAGTTTACAATTGCGCGAAAAGTTTTCATATAGCGATAACTTACTCACAAGCTAATAGCCCTGCAGTAATCAGTCACCTTCAAAGTTGACGTAAAGTGAATACCTATTTTCTCGTGAAAATACACTTATTTGTCTCTATCAATCATGCAAAATTTGCTAGCTGAGCTTAAGCAACAATGTTATAACTAAGGCATCAATCTTAACTGTAGCTGTAGTTATGTCTAAGTTATATATGAATAAACCTCAAAATAAAAAGCTAATTAAAGGCTTCACCATAGTCGAGTTACTTGTTGGTATTGCTATTATTGGTATATTAACAGCAATTGCTAGCCCTAGTTTAAGTCAGTTTATGGTGCAATCAAGAGTAGATAATGAAGTAAGTGAAATTCATCGTTTAATTTTAGCGGCCAGAAGTAGTGCCATTAATAGTGGTAGAAATGTTACCCTCTGCCCATTAAGTGGTACAACTTGCAGTGCTAACTGGCAAAATGAACTTAGTGTTTTTATCAATAGTGACAACACTCTAGCTAACAATAATAGTTTTGTCAGTGCAAACGAAGAATTAATTAAAGTTAAAGGAAAAATTAATACTGGTGATAAATTGCAGTTCAGCCAAAACCTTATTATTTTTGCACCAACGGGCCGCTTAATCTCTGGTGGCAATGGTAATTTTAGTTATTGTCCAAAAGGTAATAATGATTTATCACGTGGTGTTGAAATATCTCTATCAGGTCGGATTTATGCGACTTCTGACACAGATAATGATGGCAAAGATGAAAATAGAAATGGCACTGAAGTTAATTGTAGTTGATATATATGCCCAGTAAAGGCTACTGGGCAGAAACTAAGTTAATGATCAGAAGGGGATAATTAACGAGGTTGTTTATCAAATAATTGATTCGCTTGCGCAGAGTTAAATTTAGCATCTAACAAGACGCACTCAAAAGCCCGTTTAACTTGCTGTTTTTTCGAAGTAAAAGGTGTTGGTATTTTCCTATTCACTAATGTATCAATAAGTTTGTTAATACGATTTTCCTTCACCGTAGCAAAATAAATAACTTGTTTACCATCCGCTAATTCAACATGACACTTAGCATCAACCTTATGCTTTTTTTCCACTTTATTTGCTGCAGAAGCATTGAAGCTAGTGTTAATAAGCACGATTAAAGTAATAAAAAATATTTTGTTTTTCATATTATTTCTCCCAACAGGCACTTGCCGGTAATTTTTTTCCTGTTTCACTAACAGATAGCGTCTGACAACTACTGTCATTTGATTTTTGTGGTTCTAGTGCTGTTGCTGTTAACACAAAGCCGCCATTGGCAAGTTCTGCATCTATACTGTAATAAGAATTTTCAGTAATAAAAGGGTCTTTACCTAGTCCTAACTTTGTCATATCAGCCGTATAGGCCCTTGTGTCAACATAAAACTGCTCTTGCATATTAGCTATTCTTAACAACTCTCTCTGAGCCTCTGTACGGTTTGAACGCGAAACAAAATCAGTATATGAAGGAAAGGCTACAGCAGCTAAAATTCCTACGATAGCAACCGCGATCAATAGCTCTACTAATGTAAAGCCATTGAATACTTTGATTTTTGACATTATTGCTCCTCTTTAATGTACAGATATGTACGCATGGTTTGCAGGGTAAAAGGAGTATTAACTACCTTTCTGCCAACAATAATATTGCCAATAGTTTCACCACTATCATCAGGTACAACAATTAACGTTGGTGCACCTAAAAATTGTTCACTAATTATTATACTTCTTTTGGCATCATCAGGTGGGCCATCATCAGTGCCGTCGCCAGTGCCGTCATTTTTCTTCCAATTATAAACTGCAGTACCTAAAGCTAAATCGACTGCATATAATAATCCTGTTCCGTTAGGTTGTTCGCATCGAACAATGGTTGGATCTAAGTTAGGCGGAATAAATGTGGTAAAAAAAGCGACGCCATTAATAACAATGGCCTCTGCAGTACTTTTTTCACCTGAGCCTGCAAGGTTTATATACCAGCCCGATTTTTTGCTAACCGCAATTGCTAATGTATCTCGTTCTTTCGGTGTAAGCGTTTTACCAAAAGGATTATCTGTATAGTTATACAAATCACTTTTTAACAGAGCTGTAGGTGCTTTTGGCTCTACTGCACTATAAAAAGACTTTGTCTTAATATGTTCATCTTTAATCATAAAGAATGTATCACTAGTATCGGTACCTAATGGATTTGATCTGTCTCCACTACCAATAAGTACTGCGTCATAAGGTTTTTCTTGATGACTCACAATAGTGGTTGTTAGCCCGTCGATATCAGTTACGTTTGTTTCAATAGTTTCACTGATAAAGGTACGTACAATAGATGGCTCATTAAAAAAGCGTAAATCAGTCTCATTTGTTGTGCCGCCTAGTTCAGCTAATTTAAAGACGGTCCATGGATCTTCCGTGTCAATCGGATTAGCGCCTGGCATATCGACACGCCAGACATTACCGCCGGTATCGCCAGTGTAAAGCCGGTCAGTTAAGCCATCACCGTCACTGTCTAGTATGCCAATGCTTGATGGAATACTATCAGTGCCACTAAAAGTGGTGCTAGAATTTTCTGGTGCTAAACTCCATTTTAGTGTGCCGCTTTCAGCATCTACCATATAAATAGCACGACCTGTTACATCAGCAGTTCCAGGTGAATTTGAGTCTTTTGCGGCATCATAACCACCGCCGAAGAATAATACGGGTGCAGCAACTGCACTATCGCCAGAGCCTGTAATATTGACTTTAGAATAACCCAGTTTTGGTTGAGACCAAGATTGCCCTAACTCACCAAACCCTGTTGATAAAGCATCAATATGCCAGAGTTTACTGGGTGCACTTGGATCACTAATATCTAGTGCGTAATAAGATGTGCCACCGCGGCGTAAGCCAAAGAATATCCAAACTTTATCGGTACCATTGATGATACCGTCGCCATTTTTATCTTGTGTATACGAGGTAATATTACCATCTATCCCATAAATTTTTTCAGCTGCAGAGTAATTCTCTCTTAAAGGCTTAATGTTTTTAAAAAACTCTTTCGGCATAAAAGCCCAGTTTTCATCAACAGTGTCACCTTTGTCTTCAAACATATGAAGCACACCGGCATTTGTACCTATGACAATGCGAATGCTATCTCCATAATTAACCACTAATGGTTTAGAGTGGAGTGGATCAGCAAAGACATCAGGTCGCATTTTAGGCTTAGTGCCATCGGGTAATTTAACATTATCAACATTTTCACCCTTTGCCCAATCTAAATAAGTATTAACATCATCCTCATGAACATCTAATTCTGTTGCTAGCTCTGCGCTACCACCAAGCGATGTTTCAGCTTGGGTTTTGGTTAATAATGCCAGTGCACCGTTAGCACCTATATCACTATAAATGACTCTGTTGTTTTTTTTACGTAACATATCAGCAACGCCGCCTTCTGGTACTTCATTACCATCTTTAGCGTTATCTGGCGACCAAAAACTGGTTACCTCTGGCGAAAAGTGACCACTATTTGCATCAAGTGCTAACTTGTCATGTTTACCGATTTGATTACCACTGACCACCTTGTATTTTTTAAGATTACCTTGCCAGCGCGGTCCATTTTCAGGCTGAAACATAGCATAATAAACAGAGTTTAAGGTTTCAGTGCGATCAAAATTATTAGCAGCAACAGATGCTGACGTTAAGCTGTCATTACTTGGCTCTAAACTTTCTAATGCGTTTAATAAAGCAGATGTAAGCTGTGCACTATCTGAAGCAGGATAATAATCACCCCCACCTAATCTAGCTGTTTCTTTTAATAATGGCGCCGCATCAAGTGCACCTTCACTAAAGCCAATGGTATAGGTTGAGACCGTTTGCTTACCGGGTAAACTGGTATTAATATCATTTAAATTCATCCACTCAGCAACGCCAGCTAAATAATTACCAGCAAACTTACTACCGCTAAAAGTTACTGTTTCGCCTTCTTCAATGGTTGTAAGTGCTTCAATTTTACTGTCAGCACCATTATCAAAAGTTGGTGCACCGTCAGTAATTAATATGACAAAAGCTTTACTGCTACAATTTGAAAAAGGCGTAATGTATTTCCCTGAAGATTCAATTGAAAGATCCCTCGGAGGTACATTTGCCGTATATGCAAGAGCACCGTCCTCGAAATAAAGATCAACATCATCATCACCAAAATCTACATTTTTACCGGCAAAATACTGTTGGGCTTCGTAAAGCGATTCACACAGCGGCGTCCAGGTTCTTGAAGAGACTTTATTATTAACTATATCTAGAAATTCAGCCTCACTGGCATCTGTCATTTTTTGGATACCAAAAGCTACGCGCCCACCATTGGGGTGATTTGCATCATCACCATAATTGTAGTTAAACACTTGTAAACCAAAGTCGATAGAAGGAGCTGCTTTGACAACATTGGCAATACTCTTTTTTGCAATTTCCATGCGTGTTGTCAGTGTTTGTGCAATTGCCTCACCATGGTGCCAGCGTAAATAGTTATCAGTGTATAGTGTTACATATTGGCCCGACCAATCAACGTTCGAAACAAGAGGAGTCGCGGTATGGTAAATAGGGGCTGCTTTAGTCCCAACATAATTAATTGGGTAACCTTGGGGTAAGCTTTCAATATTTGTAGGGTCAGACTTTAAGACATCATCTTCACAATCAATAACTTCAATGTTAGCCCCGTTATTATCAGGAATTTCATTCCAACTGCCTGATGTGCCTTTAAAACTATATTCGCGTATATGGCCTGAATAAAAGCCAGTTTCAGCTAATATTTTTCTCGCTGTTTCACAGCTATTAATGCCATCTAAAAAACGACGTGACTCATTATTTTTATCGGGTACAGGTAGGCCTCCACCGCCATCAGAGCCGCCTTTTGTGAAATAAATAAAACGCTCATCTAATGAGTTATCGTTGCCAATAGCTGGATAAGGTTCAGTAGGGTCATAATCTTCATTTACAGAAAGCGCGGTTCCCATACTGCCAGAGTTATCAAAAATAATAAGTACTTGGGTTTTATTGCCAGCCTGCTTTACGGCATTGCTAACGTATAACTCGATATCTTCACTAAAAGATACGCTTGATATTAATAATAGGCTTGTGGCCAGAATTCTTTTCATTTTTAACTCCAGTATTTAGCGGAAACACCTGAAATATTAGCGTAAAAGTTGCTGAGCAACCCCTGTATTTACTTCAACTTCATTGGTGTTTTTTCGTCCGTACTTTCGGACCACTTGCACGCGTAGCACATTACAAGTGAATACTTGTGCTGATGAAGCAGATCTGGAGTGGGGGCAATCCGGTTCTAGCTCAAGGTCATTGTTGGCAATATTAATATTTGCCGTGGTATCAATACCGGTGTTTGTAATATCTAAACTACCAGTAACATTTCGAAAGTTTTCGTCTTTAAAGCGAACTACAGGCGATGCAAACCTGTTATTACCGACAGCTGCGTTCACTTGTCGAAAAATTACCTCATCGCTAGCACTTATTGCTTCTTGTGTAGCAACGACTTTTTCTTCACTAGCGCCTGACATTTTCATGTCTGAGGTGGAGTTTTGCATTAAAGCCGCGGCAACAGCGGTTAAGGCAATAAGAAATACCAGTGCTACGATCAGTACCACACCTCTTTGTCGGCTAAAAGAACGGCTATTGCTAATCAAATAGTATGGATAAATCGTTCTAGTTACCATGAGTCAACTCCTGCATTATATAAAGTTACCGTAGAGTTGAATAATAATCGACGATAATTGTCATTAAAAGTAACCGGCAAATCACCTAAATTATAAGTATTAGTATTAGTATATTTGTTATCTGGCAGAATGCTACGTGACAGTACATAAATACGTACAGATAAAACTCTATTGTTATTACCATTATCCCATTGAGTTAGAGTCATGTTATCTGCTGAAAGAAAAGTATTAACAATACCATAACCAGCAGTACCGGGAGCGTCGGTGTCTATGCCATACATAAAGCGAATCCTTTCAATACCATCAATAATAGGATCAAAAGTCATATTGGTTGTTAAGCGCCCTTGCATTAAAACAGGTACCGTGTTGTTGCCCTGTGCTTCTTCTCTAACATAGTAAATATGATGTTGATACTCCCAAAGCTGGCTATTCGACACCGTGGGTACCGCAGCACCTGTAAATATTTCTGCTTCATTTATATTTGAAATTATATAGTAGTTGTTGCTTGTGCTTGTTGCTAAAGGATCAGATATTGCCCGTTTTAATTGAATAATATCAGAATCTTTTTTTGCATCGTCAATACAGCCCATAATAGAGCTACTAGTTACCTTTTGGCCCCAAATCGTTCTAAAGTGCCCAATGGCATTAGGAAAAGTGCCATTATTTAAGCCTTCTCCTAAGCATTCATTACCAGGTGCTCCGGGTACTGCATTTAACATTGAAACATCTAAAGTGCCGGTATAATCCCCCCAAAAGTTTTGCCTTAATAAATCATCACTAAGTACACTTAAGGCAAACCGACCATTTTCCTGTAACTCGCCATAAGTTGCGGTTTCTTGAGTGGTGGTTTTCATGCCAACAAAAACGCTGAGTATGCCCGCAAAAAGTGCTAAACCAATAGCAAGGGAAATAAATATTTCTATTAAGGTATAACCACGTTGATTTTTCATATTAATTTATAAACGCCTTAACAATAACTTGTCGTCTTTTGGAACCAGCAGTACCACAACTATCTTTATTACCATCGGCTATTTCTGTGCGCCCTTCCCAGCTTACCACTACAGTTACCGCATTCAAAGCCTGACTAATACAACCTCTGACACCAGTTAAACCCGCGCGATTGTTACCGTCATTCACAACATCAGCGCCCATAAGCGACACTTCCCACTCATATTGATCATTGGTGACCATTTCTGTTGGCGTGCATAATCCAGCAAGTGTATTACAGCGTTTATCTGGCGGAGTATTGAGAGTTTCGCCGTAGTCTGTAGCAGCATAAGCTGCTAATGCATTCGGATTATTACTGCGCATGCGCTCGACAATATCTTGCGCAAGTGCAGATGCAACAGAGCGTTGCATGGCATCAAAGCTACCTTTTTTAGCTGAAGCTTGCATTGCTACTGCACCTAAAATACCAGTAACTAAAATAAAAACGGCAACCAACACTTCAATAAATGTCATGCCTTTGCTTAAATGTGAGGAACGGTAAAATGAATTATTCAATATTTAATCTCCCTTTAAATAAGAATAAGTGAAAAAAAGATGCTATTACTATAGCTGAAAAATTAAATAGATTGAAATAGGTATTTTGAGGCACAACAAAGGGAGAGTAGTGATTTGAAAAACCGCTACTTGAAATAAATCTATATGTGTTAAAAATCACATTGGTGAACTGCATTAACCCATACCTTAAATTATTATGACGAGTAATTTTCCTTATATTCAGCCTTTACTACTCGAAAATGCTAATTGGCAGCTATAATTGATTTCTTATGTTTACAAAACCAATACAGGCTATAACTGCAAATAATATCTCTTAAGACTAGCGTAATTCTATCGGCACCGCAAATACAGTATTTTCTGCTCTGCCTGGGTATTCAATAACCTCTTGACCACCAAGGGATTTAAGCGCTTCTATAACTTGCTGAACCAATATAGCTGGTGCTGAAGCACCTGCAGTTACACCTACTTTTTCAATACCTTCTAACCATAAAACATCAATATCAGCTGCCGTATCAATTAAATATGACGTGGTACCAATTTTTTCTGCTAACTCCCGCAGGCGGTTAGAGTTAGAGCTATTTTTAGCGCCAACAACAAGTAATAGGTCTACTTGTTCTGCGATTGCACGCACAGCATCTTGACGGTTTTGTGTTGCATAACAAATGTCGTCTTTACGTGGCCCTTGAATTAACGGAAATTTTTTTCTTAAAGCGTCGATAACATCACTTGTATCATCTACCGATAAGGTAGTTTGGCTACAATAATAAAGTTTTTCAGGATTTTTTATTTCAAGTGTTGCAACATCTTCAGTCGATTCAACTAAATAAATACCACCTTGGGTACTTTCATATTGACCCATAGTACCTTCAACTTCAGGATGACCTGCATGGCCGATAAGAATACATTCGATGTCTTTTCGGCTAGTGCGTGATACTTCCATATGAACTTTAGTCACCAAAGGACAAGTGGCGTCAAACACTTTTAATCCACGGTTTTTCGCTTCGTTACGAACAGCTTTTGACACACCATGAGCGCTAAATATTACCGTACTGTCGTCAGGAACTTCGTTTAGTTCATCAACAAATACTGCCCCACGATCTTTTAATCCATTAACAACAAACTTGTTATGTACCACTTCATGGCGCACGTAAATAGGTGCTTCAAATAAATCTAGAGCTCTATCAACGATACTTATTGCCCGGTCAACACCAGCACAAAAACCTCTAGGGTTAGCTAAAATAATTTCCATAATATTCTCATTATTGCTTAACTTACTAAACTGGTTAACCCAGTTAACTTAAGTAATCTAAATAACTTCAACAACATCGATAACAAAGGTGACTTCTTGCCCAGCTAACGGATGATTAAAGTCAATAGTGACTGAACTGCCTGAAACATCTTTAATCATGCCAGGTAACTCACCGCCCGGTTGACTAAAAGTTATAATGTTACCTACTTTAGCCGGTGCTTCTTCACTAAATTTACTGATATCCATGTAGTGGATATTTTCAGGTAATGGCTCTCCGAAGGCATCAACCGCGGCTAGGGTAAACTCTTTACTGTCACCAGCTGACATGCCGAGCAGTTGCGCTTCAAATGCAGGAGATATACTAGTATCACCCATAATAATTTTCGCTGGTTTTTTATTAACCTTGGTACTATCTGCAGCAGAGCCATCAGAAAGCTTCATAGTAATGTGGGCAATAATTGCTGAAGAAGCTGTTACTAAATTTGTCATAAAGTTCTCTTTAAGAATTAATATCTTGTATTTTAGTGCTCGACTCACCATTTTTAAATGAATCAAAAATCATCAAGGCGGCACCAATGAATATCGTCGAGTCTGCAATGTTAAAAGCGGGAAAGTGATAGCCAAAGCCATAAAAATCAATAAAATCGATAACATAACCAAACAACACGCGATCAATAAGATTACCCACAGCACCACTAAGTATTAAAGCAAATGCTACCGATAACAAGGCTTGTTGCTTGGGTGTTTTTGCTAGCCAAACAATAAAAACAATACTCGCAATAGCGGCGATTGCCGTAAAAAACCAACGTTGCCAGCCACCTTGGTCAGCAAGGAAACTAAAAGCTGCACCGAGGTTATGCACATAAGTTAAGTTGAAAAAAGGCAGAATATCGATTGATTGATATAAATCCATATTACTGACCACTAGCTGTTTAGTTACTTGATCAGCCACTAAAAGAATTAAGGTTAACCATATCCAACGTAAACCTGTTTCTGTAAATAATTTTTTCATAACCTAATAAATTCTCTTCTATCGATTGCACTCAAGACACGATACTTCACGCTACTATTAACTAGAAAACGTGCAGACTTTTTTCAAGCGCTGCACGTTTTAGATTTATTAACATTAATATTGCTTTAGCTTTAGCTTAAGCGAATTGACGAACTTCACCTTCACCGTCTACATTACTAATACAACGTCCACATAACTCTGGGTGCTGCTCGTTTTGACCAATATCTTCAGTGACATGCCAACAACGATCACATTTAGCACCCTCAGCTGGTGCAACGGTTAACCATAAACCTTCAACTTCAGTGGCTAACGTATCTGCTGGCGCACTTTCAACAATTTCAACCACAGCTTTTGAGGTAATTAATACAAAGCGTAGCTCTTCACCTAGTTGTTGTAACTTTCCTGCAAGTTCAGCTGTAGTATATAATGTGACAGCTGCTTCAAGCGCTTTACCTACTTGCTTTTCTTTGCGAGCATTTTCAAGCGCTTTATTTACTTCTGTGCGCACTAATAAAAGCTCGTTCCAGTAATCATTATTGAAAACACTGGTAGTTGAAGCTTTTGGTAAGCCATCAAACCAGACACCGGTGAATACGAACTCTTCACGAGTATCACCTGATGCTGTTGGCAGTGCTTGCCAAATTTCTTGTGCGGTAAAAGATAAAATTGGTGCCATCCAACGTGTCATTGCTTCAGCAATTAAATACATCGCTGTTTGACATGAACGACGAGCAACACTGTCTTCTTTCGCGGTGTACTGACGATCTTTAATAATATCTAAGTAAAAGCCACCAAGTTCTGTCGTACAGAAGTTCATTAACTTGTGCACAACCACGTGAAATTCATATTCGTCATAAGCAGCAATAATGTCTGCTTGTAACTGCGCAGCTTTATCAACCGCCCACCGATCAAGTGCAACCATATCATCAAAAGCAATTGAATCTGTTTTTGGGTCAAAGCCATTTAAGTTTGATAATAAAAATCGTGAAGTATTTCGAATACGACGATAAGCATCAGCTTGGCGTTTAAATATTTCATCGCCTGCGGTGATCTCTTGGGTATAATTTACCGAGGCTGTCCATAAACGTAAAATATCTGCGCCTAAGGTATTAGTAATTTCTTTTGGCGTAATAACATTACCTAAAGATTTAGACATTTTATGGCCTTTAGCATCAACCACAAAGCCATGCGTTAGCACTTGTTTATAAGGTGCTTTACCATTCATCGCTACAGAAGAGATCATTGAAGACATAAACCAACCGCGATGCTGATCCGAACCTTCTAAATACAAGTCAGCAATACCGTCAAATTCTTCACGAGCATTCACAACGGAATAATGCGTAGTACCAGAGTCAAACCAAACGTCGAGCGTGTCAGGGACTTTTACGTATTCTTGTGCATCATTACCAATCAGCTCTGATGCCTCTAAATCAAACCATGCTTGAATGCCTTTTTCTTCAACACGTTTTGCGACGGTTTCAATTAACTCGATACTGCGAGGATGCAAGGCGCCGGTATCTTTATGAATGAACAATGCCATTGGCACGCCCCATGTACGCTGACGTGAAATACACCAATCAGGACGACCTTCAACCATAGATTCAATACGACGTTGACCCCAATCAGGGATCCACTGAGTTTTTTCAATCTCGCTTAATGAGTCTTGTCGTAAACCTTTATTATCCATACTGATAAACCACTGCGGTGTAGCTCGGAAAATCAACGGAGTTTTATGACGCCAGCAATGCGGGTAAGAATGCTCTAGTGCATGATGATGCACTAATGTGCCATGTTCTTTTAAGGTTTCAACTACATTCGCATTGGCTTTAAAAACATGCTGACCAGCAAATAGTGGTGTATCTTCTAAATAAACACCATTAGCGCCGACCGGATTTGCCACTTCTAAACCATATAATTTACCAACAACAAAATCTTCTACACCATGCCCTGGCGCAGTATGAACACAACCCGTACCAGAGTCAGTAGTAACATGCTCACCTAAAATAATCGGTACGGTAAAGTCATAAAATGGGTGTTTAAGTTGCACAAGGTCTAAATCACTACCTTTACAAAAACCTAATGCGTGGTATTTATCAATACCAAAGCGGTCCATACACGAAGTTACTAGATCAGAGGCTAAGATAAAGCGTTCTTTGCCTTGCTCTGTTTCACATTGCACTAAGCTATATTCTACTTCAGCATTAACTGAAACTGCACGGTTAGCAGGTAGTGTCCAAGGTGTAGTAGTCCAGATAACAACTGAAACTGAACCTTCACCTGCGTGATCTTCTGGATGATTAAACTTATCCGCAATACTTTGATCAACGGCAGTAAATTTCACATCAATCGCCGGTGATTGCTTATCTTGATATTCCACTTCAGCTTCTGCTAAAGATGAACCACAATCTGTACACCAATGCACGGGTTTGAACCCTTGGTGCAAATGGCCATTTTCAGCAATTTTACCCAATGAACGAATAATATTAGCTTCGGTATCAAAATCCATCGTACGATAAGGCTTATCCCAATCGGCAAAAACACCTAAACGCTTGAAATCTTCACGTTGAGCATTAACTTGCTTGGCTGCGTATTCACGACACTTTTCACGAAAGACACTGGCAGACACTTTATGGCCAGGTTTACCAACCTTTTTCTCTACCATCAATTCAATCGGTAAACCATGACAATCCCAACCCGGCACGTATGGCGCATTGAAATCTGATAAGGTTTTTGACTTAACAATAATGTCTTTCAAAATTTTATTAACAGAGTGACCTAAATGAATATCGCCATTTGCATACGGTGGTCCGTCGTGCAAAATAAATGATTTTTTGCCTTTTTTAGCGGCTCGAATTTGACCGTATAAGTCTTTCTCTGCCCATTCTTTTAGCATATTCGGTTCACGATTTGCCATATTACCTTTCATCGCAAAAGAAGTTGCGGGCAAATTTAGGGTTTGCTTGTAATCACTCATTAAAATAAATATCCGTTGTCTTAGTCACTGAAGCTTTGCTCAGTGTGGTGTTATATTTTTGTGCTTAATTTATCGCTAGTTTATCGCTAATTAATAGCGGCGATGTCGTTAAGTTATCGCTAAATTCTGCACAAAAGTGCGAGCTTGTTCTGTATCAATACCAATTTGCTCAATAAGTGCAGATAACGAACTAAATTTCTGTTCGCTACGTAGTTTTTTCAACATAACTACTTCAATGATTGCACCGTATAAATTGTTATCAAAATTGAATATATGTACTTCTAATTGTTGCCGAATACCGGCAACTGTTGGTCTTGAACCTATGTTTGCAACACCATAGTGTTCACCAAACTGGCTGTTAACCTGCACCACGTAAACCCCTGAAACAGGAGAAACACGGCGTTTTAATCTTATATTTGCGGTAGGAAAACCCATTTCACGGCCACGTTTATCGCCATGAAAAACCTTGCCAATAATTGAATATGGTCGCCCGAGCATGGTTTTCGCGCCGTCTAAATCATCTTTCTCTAATAACTGCCTAATTGCTGTACTGCTGACTCGACAACCCGCTAACTTATGGCTTGCGGTATCAGTTACCGAAAAGTCATACTTTTTTCCAGCCGCTTTAAGCATGGAAAAATCACCTTGGCGATTTTTACCAAAATGAAAATCATCGCCAACAATTAAGTGTTTTATCGCTAAGCGTTTTACTAATAGTTCTTTAATAAACGTCTCAGCGCTTAGACTAGCAAATTTCCTATTAAAATTGATACAAATTAATCTATCTATACCTAAGTTTTTTAATAATGCATATTTGTCACGTAATCGACATAATCGTGCTGGCGCGGTTTCTGGCGAAAATAGCTCTTGTGGCTGAGGTTCAAATACCAATACCGCTGCTTCGCAATCTAATTCTTTTGCTTTTGCAACTAACGCTAGAATCACTTGTTTATGCCCTAAGTGAACACCGTCAAAATTTCCGATCGTTAACACGCAACCTTGACGATTTTTAACGTCACTAATACGCATATTATGAATGCCACGTGTTAATTGCATGAAATTAAAAAACCTTACTGCTAATAGTGCTTTACTACGAGCTAAATCATTAAAGAATAAAAACCGATGAATTATATATTAGTCAGCAATAAGAATCAGCCTTTAGCGATAGATATTTCAAGATAAATCTGGTCTTAATTAAGCCTATTTTGTGCAACCTTAATATCTGAAAGTCGAATACCTAATAAAAGTAAGCAAATTAAATAACTCGATATGCCACAAAAAATACAAATAACCAGTTGCTGCACTTGTTTGATAAAGCCATAAGACAGCCAAACATCAAAGTCAGGGGATATTTGATAAACAATGAAGGCCATTACCCCAGCAGAGATCACAAGACGAGTGATAAACCACCAAGTTTTGCTCGACAACTGAAAAACATTAGCGGATTTTAGTCCATGATAGAGCATCATAGCATTAAGTGTGGCTGATAAAGTTGTTGCGATAGCTAAGCCAACATAACCAAAAAATGGTGCCAGCATCATATTAAAGACCATATTGGCCACCATCGCCTTTATAGCAATTTTCACTGGTGTTTTAGTATCTTGGCGAGCATAAAACCCGGGTGCTAATACTTTAATAAACATAAAGCTCAGTAAGCCCGAAAGGTAAGCAAATAATGCGTAAGACACTTGTAAAACTTCATGCTGAGTAAATTCTCCTCGCATAAATAGCACCATAATAATTGGCTGCGCTAGCACCATTAAACCTGCTAAAGCCGGCCAACCAAATAGAGAGACAATTCTAAGTCCCCAATCTATCGTGTCACTAAATTCTTGCGTGTCTTTTTTGGTATGTAATTTAGCTAAGCTAGGTAATATTACTGTCGCAATACCAATACCAAATAGACCAAGTGGAAATTCCAATAGACGGTCAGCGTAATATAACCAACTAATAGAACCCGTAATCAACATACTGGCGATAATGGTATCAAGGAGTAAATTTATTTGCGTTACCGACACACCAAAAAGCGCAGGAATAATCAGTTTACGTATTTTAGTGACGCCAGGAGAGTTCCATGACCATGTAGGTTTAACCAGAGCACCCGCACGATATAAAAAGGGTAATTGGAAAGAAAATTGAATAAAACCACCTAAAAACACCCCCCAAGCAAGAGCAAAAGCAGGGTTGTCCATCACTGGCGCTAAGTAGATAGCACAAGCAATTATTCCTACGTTTAATAAAACCGGAGTGAACGCTGAAACAGCAAAGCGACCATAGGTATTTAATATCGCGCCTGAAAGTGCCGTAAAGCTGACAAACCACAAATAGGGAAAAGTAATTTTTAATAACGTGCTAGCAAGATCAAATTTTTCGCTAGCGGGTCCATCATTTAACCAGTCTAAAAACCAACCAAAGCCAAACAATGCCACAATTAATGGCGACGCTATCATGCCAAATAAGGTAACTATGGTAATAATAACGCCAAGTGTGCCTGAAACTTGGGCAATTAATTTACGGGTTTCATTGGTGGTATGTTCTTCATCAAGTGTGTGGTATTCACTTAATACCGGCACAAAGGCTTGCGCAAATGCACCTTCGGCAAAAAGACGGCGCAAAAAATTAGGTATTTTATTAGCGAAGAAGAATACGTCAGCAGATGCCCCTGCTCCCATAATATTGGCGATAACAACATCTCGCACTAAGCCAAGCACACGTGAAATTAATGTCATAGCACTGACAATAAGTCCCGACTTAATTAATTTTTTACTCAAGCAGTTAACCTCAATGTAATTTTTATTTTATTTTATTTTATTAAGCGTTTTCGACACATTCATGTCCGCTGGATCAGCGGATACAAATATTAATGAATGATTTAACCAGCAAAAATTAAGCTTAATATACAATATTTTCCTATTATGCGGCTTTTACAAATTGATAGACAATACTTTAATACTTTAACAATTGAGTTTTGTTAATAATATAATAACGCACCATCTATGGTCTAAAAGTGAATTTTTTGAGAAAAAAGTAATATAAATAGCAAATATATCGAAAATTAATCAAATCTAGGTACAACAGCACTTCCAACTTTTAACTAAAAACTTTAGAATGCGCCATTGGTTTTATTTATACAAACGGGTAATTATCCGATCGGTCAAATTAAAGCGGTAAATTATTTGACAAACCAGTTAAAAACAGGCATATTTCGTCGCCTTAAATTTAGGCAATATTTATTCAATTTTAGGAGTTCACCTTGGCTAACTCAAAGTCTGCTAAGAAGCGCGCATTACAATCTGAAAAGCGCCGTCAACACAATGCAAGCCGTCGCTCAATGATGCGTACTTTACTTAAAAAAGTAATTTCTGCTATCGAAGCCGGTGACAAAGAAAAAGCATCTACAGAATTTGCTGCTGCTGCACCGATTTTAGATCGTTATGCAAGCAAAGGTCTTATTCATAAAAATAAAGCCGCTCGTAGCAAGAGCCGTATAAACGCTGCTATAAAAGCGCTTTAATTTTTTGTAAAGAATTAAAAAACCGGCTTATGCCGGTTTTTTTATATCTGAAATTCCTTAAGTTGAAGATTTTATTATTCTTTGAGCTTGCGCTTATCAGTGATTTTGTTAGTCTCTAGCCGGTATTTATAAAGAGAGACTTACATGAAAATTTCAAAAATCACTTATATGCTCATCATAGCTGGCACTCTAACGGCTTGTGGTGGCAACAACACCGAAGCAACCACGTCTGCAAGTGTTAACTTATTACCCGAATATCAAAACCGCTTAGATATATACAAAACAGTAACCTTAAGTGCCGATCTATCGCACTTATCAACTAACCAGAAAAAAATGCTGTCTCTACTCATCGAAGCCTCAGACATTATCGACGATCTTTTCTGGCAACAAGCTTTTGGTCAAGACAAAATCAGCTTTTTAGCTTCTATAAGTGATGAAAAAGTTAGAGAGTTTGCCCGTATTAATTATGGTCCTTGGGATCGACTAAATGGCGACAAAGCTTTTCTAACCAATACAGCAGCTAAAAACCATGGCGCTCAGTTCTATCCTGGCGATATGAGTAAAGCCGAGTTTGAAAAAGCAACATTTGATGACAAAAATGGTTTGTATTCACTGGTAATAAGAAACAAAGATGGTGAATTAAGCACTATTGCTTTTTCAGAAGCCTATAGTGATGAAATTAATCGCATTGCGGTAATTTTAGAAAAAGCTTCAACCTTTGCTGATGACAAAGAGTTCGCTAATTATCTTAATATGCGCGCTAAGGCAATACGTAATGACGACTTCCAAGCTTCTGACTTTGCTTGGATGGATATGAAAAACAATCCTATTGATATTGTCATAGGCCCGATTGAAACTTATGAAGATCAACTTTTTGGTTACCGTGCTGCATTTGAATCTTACGTACTGATCAAAGATATGTCGTGGAGCGAAAAGCTCGCCAAATACGCCGCATTTTTACCTGAATTACAACGTGGCTTGCCCGTAAGTAAAAAATATAAAGCTGAAGTCCCAGGCTCAGATGCTGACTTAAACGCTTATGATGTTATTTATTATGCTGGCCATGCAAATGCGGGTGGTAAAACTATCGCGATTAATTTACCCAATGACGAACAGGTACAACTAGAAAAAGGGACTCGTCGCCTGCAGCTAAAAAATGCTATGCGAGCAAAGTTCGATGCTATTATGACCCCAATTGCCGAAACACTGATTGTGCCAGAACAACGTAAAAATGTAACCTTTACGGCATTTTTCGCTAATACTATGTTTCATGAAGTTGCACACGGTTTAGGCATTAAAAACACCATTAATGACAAAGGTAGTGTTCGCCAGTCATTAAAAGAGCACGCTTCAGCCTTAGAAGAAGGCAAAGCAGACATTCTAGGGCTTTACATGATACGCCAATTACTAGCTAAAAACGTTATCACCGAAGGCACGCTAGAAGACTATTACACAACCTTCTTAACCGGCATATTCCGCTCAGTTCGCTTTGGTGCAAGTTCGGCTCACGGTAAAGCTAATATGGTGCGTTTTAATTACTTTGCAGAACAAAATGCATTCTCACGAAATGAACAAGGTTTATATAGCGTTAATGTCGATAGAATGACTGCCGCCATTGACTCTTTATCTGAACTTATTTTGACGCTACAAGGAAACGGTGATTACGATGGCGTTGATAAATTAGTCGCAAAAAGTGGAGTTATTAACAGTAATTTAGCGACAGATTTAGCAAGTTTAGAAACAGCAAAGATCCCTGTCGACATCACCTTTAAACAAGGTAAAAAAGTACTTGGCTTAAATTAGTCAAAAACTACTATGGCTAAATAGTACGCATATCGAATCCATCAAGGCTAAACATCTGTTTAGCCTTGATTTTTTTCCATTTTTTAAAATAATGTATACCAATACTGGCTGTCCCTAAGATACCTATTCAAAAACTGATCACAACTTAAATATATATTTCTTAACTGGTGACCCCGCGTTTTAAAAATAGTAATTTAAAGTAATTGTAAAGGTGCCGGTTAAAAATATTTGGTTTTGTGATGATTGTGGTTAGCTAAGCTAGCTGCGTGATGACTGATAAATTATCAACCAGTAGTGAGCAAAACGATTACCGGTTAAAGGCAGGTAATAACGGGTTAATCCAACTAGCAACTGGCATTGTTGGGCTATTAGAAAATAACACCTTAAATTGGCCGTTTACTTCTCATCAGGAGTAAGGTCTGAATATTCGAAAAATTATACTCCTCGTGGCAACCACTAGGCGGTTGAAGCTCAATTAAAATCAATTAAAATCAATTAAATCAAAATAAATAAACTTTATTGAAACGATAACCTAGTTTGCGAGGTCAATTTAGTTAAGCAATCACTTATATGAGTATCTCAATTGATTTATCTACAAACTTTTAGCAAAAAATTAATTACTGTCGCTTTGGTCACATTCAGCTTGTTTTCGATAAATGCCAATGCAGAAGAGTCTGCCGTTGCGCCACAAGCACCCGTTTGGCAACTTAAAACTCAATCTGGAGACACTATCTCTTCAGCACAATTCGATGGACAAGCAACAATTTTACATTTTTGGGCGACTTGGTGTCCTTATTGTAAAGTGCTACAACCAAAACTAGTCGAGCTTGAAAAGAAATATCAACAGCAAGGTGTTAAGCTCGTTGCTATTAGCTTTAATGAAGATGACGGCGCATTACCACAAGATGAGTTAACCGCTAGAGGCTATAGCTTTCCTACTGCCGTTAACGGCGATGAAGTTGCTATGATTTATGGCGTAAAAGGCACACCAACCACATATTTTATCAATAAGAACAACCAAGTTATATTCAAATATACTAGCTCTGACACTTCAGACCCGCGCCTTGAACTGGCGGTTAAAGAGATAGTTAAATAACAAGTTAACTCTAGATATTGATACACAAATAAAAAGTAATTTATATACCTTTGACTTATTAAGTGATCTGATTTTTCATAAGCAAAGGTCGATAAATACAAAGGCATTTTTCAATAATGTTAGATAGTCGAGTAATGGCTAAGTAGCTGCACTTAACTGATATAATTGCTTTTTATACTTACGCTTTTGCTGTGGCTCATGTAACCACATTAGTGATTGTTCCAATGTTGAAATTGCTTGTTGTTTCTTATCTTGTAAAAGATAAACTTCATGTAGCTCAAAATAGGCTTGCTTCACGTAAGGTGCTAACTTAATTACCTTACGGTAAAAGCGCTCAGCATCACTATAGTCATTGTTATATCTCGCTAACTGGGCTTTTTCCAACCAATGATACGGGTTAGGATCATAAATATTTTCAATACGAAACTTAATGTCTTCTGCTTGTTTTAACCTACCCTGCTGCTGCAATAAATTAACATAGTTATCTAAAACGCTAATGTTTACATCGGTACTTGCCATTGCAGCTAAATACAAGCTCTCAGCACTTTCTACATCACCTTTTTTCTTATGTAATAAAGCCAGTAAGTTTATCGATGAAACATTATTTTGGTCCAGTGAATAAGCATGCTTTGCATAAGCAAACGCGCTATCAAAGTCTTTCTTAATATAAAGCTCAGCGCCTTTATTTACATAATACATCGCTAAAAATTTATTAGAATTTACTAATTTAGAACGAATATTTCCTTCTTGTGGAAGGTAATCAATAACTATAGCGGGACGGTGAATATAAAAGTAATCAGCTTCAGCGACAAAACTAGGATCATACAACAAAGACTGCACATGGCTTGAAGACAAAATAACGTTACCGTGCTTTTCGTAAATAGGTAATGAGTGCATTTTTCGGTAGTCCATCTCAACACCAACAAGTCGAGAAAATGCTGTGGTTAATATTGCCAAACTCATACAATTGCCACTATTTTTGGACATTGCTTCAGTAGCTGTATAAGTTTTACCGTAATAGGTAAATTTAGATAAGTTACTTTCTAAAAAGCGTTTAACCGCTTCATGTGGCAAATACCCTTTAACAATTTGTTGCCGATAAAAGTTTAAAAATTCTTCTTGCTGCTGCTCTGTTAGCGTATATAAATCTGCTTCAGAAACTACAGGATTATTAGGTGTAAATAAACTCGCATTCAAATCGACTCTTGTTGGTTGTACTTTCTCATACTGACTACTCGTACACCCTATACATGCACCGAGAGTCAATACCAACAATCACTTTAGATATTTCATTTTCAAATCCTTATGTGTTAAATACAAAATAATCCCACCATATACGAAAAACATCGTAATCCACTTTATAAATTTATCAACACTTTGTCGAGTGTTTTACAACCAGTTAGTTGCACAGTTTACTTAAGGATAATTGAAACCTTGTTCATAGGTCAGCATTAGAGGATTTGGACGCCTATAACGAACCACTCATCGAATTTCTAAGTCATGCTCTTGTACCTATGTCTTGTGCGACATAGAATCAGTACAACTTCATTGTGATATATCACTTTGAATTAACCTTATCAGCCCTTGGGCATAAACTAATAAAGGTCATTTAATGAAAACTCGTTATCTCGCACCACTGGCAATTGCTATCGCATTAGCCGGTTGTCAGCCAAACACAACCGCACCTGATGTTGTAAAAGTAGAGCAAGTAGAAAATAGTAATGCTAACAATCCATTTTTTTCTGAATACAGCACACCTCATGGCATTCCACCTTTTGATAAAATTCAAAAAAGTGACTATTTACCAGCGTTTTATCATGGTATTGCGCAAAACAAGCTTGAAATAGAGGCTATAACAAGCGTTAAATCTCGCCCAACATTTGAAAACACTATTGTGGCAATGGAAAAATCTGGTGACTTTTTAGATAAGGTCAGTAGTACTTTCTATGGGTTAACTGGCTCAATGTCAGATGAAGAAATGCGCGCTATTGCAAAAGAAATCTCGCCTAAACTTTCAGCCTTAGGTGATGATATTGCCCTGAACGATGCTTTATTCATGCGTGTTAAAGAAGTTTTTGATAATCAGGCGACATTTAATTTACGCACAGATCAAAAGCGTTTATTAGAAAAAACCTACAAAAGCTTTGTAAGAGGCGGTGCTAACCTTAACGATGTTGATAAGTTAAAATTACGTGAATTAAATGAAAAACTTAGTGGTTTAAGTCTAAAGTTTGGTGAGAATCTTCTCGCTGAAACTAATGGCTTTGAAATGGTAATTGACAATAAAGCTGACCTTGACGGTTTACCGGCTGACATTATTGCAGCAGCAAGCGATACCGCAACATCTCGCGGTCACGACGGCAAATGGGTATTCACTACGCATCGTCCAAGTAAAAATCCATTTTTGACCTACTCTAACAATCGTGAGCTACGTGAAACTATCTACAAAGGATATACCTTGCGCGGTAATAACGACAATGCCAATAACAACCAAGCAATTGCTAGCGAAATGGCAAGCCTTCGTTTTCAAAAGGCTCAGTTGCTAGGTTATAAAACTCATGCTCACTTTGTGCTTGAAAATGCCACAGCAAAAACCCCTGAAAATGTTTTTGAATTATTAAATAAAGTTTGGCCTGCCGCATTAGAACGCGCGAAGGAAGAAACGGCTGATATTCAAAAAATGATCGATGCACAAGGTGGTGACTTCAAAGTAGCCGCATGGGATTGGTGGTACTACTCTGAAAAAATTCGTAAACAACGCTTTGATATTGATGCTTCAGAAACCAAACCATATTTTTCATTAGAAGCGACGCTACAAGGGGTTTTCTTTACAGCAGAAAAACTTTGGGGTGTTACCTTTAAAGAGCGTGATGACTTACCTAAATATCACCCAGAGGTACGTACATTTGAAGTACATGATCGTGACGGTAGTTATGTGGGTGTTTACATGACAGACCATTACGTGCGTGAAAGCAAACGTGGTGGTGCTTGGATGAGCAGTTTCCGTAAGCAATACCGTATGAATGGTGAAGAAGTTACACCTATTATCTACAACGTGTTGAACTACCCTCGCCCTATTGGCGATAAGCCGACGTTATTAACCTTTAGTCAAGCATCAACCTTATTCCATGAATTTGGTCATGCTATTCAAGGTTTATTATCTGATGGCTATTACCGTTCTCAAACTGGTACAGCTTTACCAAGAGATTATGTTGAATACCCTTCACAAGTAATGGAAAACTGGATGACAGAGCCAGAAGTCTTAGCAAATTTTGCTAAGCACTATCAAACAGGTGAAGTTATTCCTCAAGCACTGGTTGAAAAAATTCAAGCTTCAGGCAAGTTCAACCAAGGTTTTGGTACTACAGAGTATTTAGCCGCAGCATTGCTTGATATGAGCTGGCATTCATTAGAAACAGCTGAGCTACAAGACGCCAACGCTTTTGAAAAAAATGTTTTAAAAGAAATCGGATTGATTGAGCAAATCGCGCCAAGATATAAAACAGGTTATTACTCGCACATATTTGCTGGTGGTTATTCTGCAGGCTATTACGGCTATATATGGTCAAACATCTACGATGCTGATACTTGGTTAGCTTTTAAAGAGAATGGCATATTTGATCAAAAAACTGCTGAATTATACCGTAAACATGTATTAGAAAGTGGTGGCACAGACGACCCAACAGTTATGTATCGCCGTTTTAGAGGCCAAGACCCAAAAGTAGAACCATTACTTGAACGTCGTGGTTTAACGAGTAAGTAACAATATTTGTATACATGCTCCTAAATGTAAAAGGGTCGCTATGAAGCGACCCTTTTTATAACTATTAACTAAGCGTTAACGCGCTTGGTATTATTGCAAATACATACTGCCTTCAAAAAAAGCAAAAACAGTTTCAAATGCATTTTCTTGATACTGCTTTAAACCGGTATCACGAAAATCAATATCTACTTGGCTGCGTGTTAACGCCTTTTTGATAAAACTACCCGCTAATATTTCTACCGGTAAATCTTTAATAAGTTGAATAGCGGCTTCTAATTTAAAACCAACTGGACCGCCAGAAAATTTGCCTTTTAAAGCGCGCCCTTTAATAACAACTTTTTCAACTTTGTAGTCTTCCATCAGTTTTGCAAAAGCAAACTGAAACTCTTGTACTTGCTCAGCATCAGCTGCATCAACAAGACTAATTTTTTGTACGCGCGTATTTGGTATGTCGTACAACCCATTTTCCCGCGACATGATACAAATAATTGCATCGTTACCTTTTAATTCAACACCACATATCTTCATAAATTAACCTCGTTGCTATAATGTGCGTTATTATAAAATAGTTTTGCTTTAGCTGCAGTGTTTTCATGCATTTAAAGTTCAGCTTTCGTAGTTAATAATACTAACTGGTAATATCTTTTGCCAAAGTAATGCCATTACGTTTGGCAAACTCTGTGTAATCTGCGACCGCATTTGGATTTGCTTTATTTACTTGGCAAACTCCGCGCTGGTATTGATAACTAAAAACATCAAACCAGAGATCAAGTAAATCAGCATTGACTTGCTCACCAGCTAAAGACAAAATCTGCGCAGCAACTTCAGCTGTCGCCAACTCTGTATTATTGGCCGCTAAGCGAATTTGATAACGAGAGCTAAGCTCAGTCGAATCTTCCGGTGTTTTTGGTGTAAATGACACAACCGGCAAATGTTGTAAATAAGGACTGCGGCGAAACATTTTTTTAGCTTCTCGCCAGCTACCATCAAGCATAATAAATAACGGTCTTTTCCCTGAGCGGACAGTAATTTCATTATCAAAAATTTCACGTTCTTCACCCGCATATGCTTTTGGAAAAACGACCATAGGTTGCCAAATAGGATCGTTTAACAAAGTGATAATATCGGGATTTACTTGGGTTCTAGACCAAAGAAAGGCAAAGCTATCTGTGATCAAATCTGCTATCAACTTACCGGTATTACTCGGTTTTAATACTTCAGTATCGTACATCAACATCAAAAACCCGGCTTGGGAGCTAACCTTAGGTGCCAAATCGCAAATACAAAATGGCATTGCTAAACGGCACAATTCACAACGAATAACTCGCTGACCTCTCGATTTATAGGTAGTCGTACTTAGGCTTTTACGATATTGGTGAAGTTGCTGTACAGCGTGCATAAAGAGTATGTCAGGACTATTGAGGGCGCTACTTTAACGTGCAGCTGTTGTATTGGCAATAAAAAAGCGCAACCGAAATTCGGCTGCGCTTTATATATTATCTACCCGCAAGCTATTAAGCTATGGGAACACAATGAGTTAAATCTCGTTATGGTTTGTTTTTGCGCTAGCAGTGATAAAATCATAATTCGAAATTTCATCAATACTCTCTTTTAATTGCTCTTCCATTTCATCAATCACAATTATTGACTGACATAAAGCTTCACCACGTTTTTCTATACCTTCGCTACGAGTTTCCATTTCGTTGCCAATGAGTTCGCCAAAATCATCCATTTTAGTTTCAAAAGCATCCATATCGCCACCTGAAAATAGCATTTCTTGACCAACCGCAATCATTAAAGTACCTAGAGAATTTTTAATGGTACTTTCTACTGCAGATTCAATTCGTTGCTCAAAATCTTCACCAAAGAAATCTTTGCCAGAAAAACCATCTTCGTCAATATAAAAACTATTTTGTTTGCTAAACTCAGCGTCAACTTCACCACGAATACTGGTTAATTGTGTCGTTAAGTCAGCGCTAACGTTATTCCCTTCCCCTAACAACTCGTTAAAGGCTAAGTTTACGCCATCAATGGCTAAATCAATTGCATCTAAAGCGATGCTTTTTACTTCGGGTACAACATCACGAATATGAGTTGAATAATCACGTAATAATGATTTCTGATGAGATGATAAAGCAATTTCTTCGCCTTTTATTATCAGAGTATCATTGTTGGTTATAGTATAAAGTGACGATTTATTTTTAGAAAAAATGATTTCTTTAGCATTGATATTAATGCCGCCATTTAAGTCAACATTACATGACTCACTAGAAAAAGAGTTATCGTGTGCATAACTCGCTGAACTTGCAATAATTAGTGCTGTAGCAATCAATGTTTTCATATTAATCTTCCTTTATAAATTTAGCGTTTCTAGAGCGATTTAAATATCGACAAACCACCTGTTAACCTTATTGTTTACAAATCTAATGCCAAAATTAAAACTTGTTTTATATCAATAGATAAGACGAAACCTTTCATTTACAAGAAAATAAATAAGACTATAATTTAGTGAGATTATTAAGTTTATGGTTAATTTAACAATTGATACTTTAGGAAGATAAATGCGGCTACAGGTAATTTAATCGCTGCATTTCAAACAATCGTGATCGGCAACGGGCAAACTCAAAGTTAAGTTGAGTACCCTGATAAAGCTCAGCGATATCAACATTGGCAGTAATAATTAAGCGAATACTTCTATCGTAAAATTCATCAACAAGTGCAATAAAACGTCGTGCTTCGTCATCAAGCCCTCTAAGCTGTCCCATTACCACGCCATTTCGTTGGTAGCCGTCTTCAACACCTGAAAATACCGCAGGAATTAATTCACCACTAAATTGCGGCACATTACTTATCAGCACTGCGGTATAGTTATCTGCTAACTTAATATAATCTCTTTGGCTTCTTGGGCTTGAGCAAAGCGTCATAAAATCAAACCAAATAATATTATCACTGCAAGCTAAAAAATTAACAGCTCTGCTGTGGATAGTAATGCTGTCTTTATAACGAATATTACCAGTAGCTAGCCGGGTAAAGTGATGTGATAAGAAGTTACTTTGTGTTTCACAGCCAATATGAAAGTCTCGATATTTAAGCTCTGGAATATCAGTCATTAATAATCGATGATCATGCGGTCCGTCAATAGAGATAATCTGGCAATACTGATGAATAATATCAATGGTCGGTAAAAATCTTACACGTTGTAAGCCATTTTTATAAAGCTGCTCAGGTGGACAGTTTGAGGTTGCTATTAAGATAATGCCATTCGATAACATCGCACGAAGTAAACCCGCTAATAACATGGCGTCACCAATATCATTAACAAAAAATTCGTCAAAACAAAGTACATCGACTTCGTCTGCCCAAGTTTCTGCAATTAAAATTAGAGGATTATCTTTACCACTAAAATCGTTCAACATTTGATGCACACTTTCCATAAAATGATGAAAGTGAATCCGTCTTTTACGAGTTAAGTTAAGTTGTTGATAAAATAAATCCATCAGCATGGTTTTCCCGCGCCCTACTCTGCCATGAAAATAGATCCCTTGAATGGGTTCGTGCTTGGTGAATAGATTTTTTATAGTGGAAACTAGTGATGTTTGATCTTGTGCGCGTATAATTTTTTGCGACAATTCGTCTAAAGCAAGGGCAGCTTTGCACTGCTCAGTATCTTGTTTAAGTTTATTCTGAGTAACGAGCTGTTTATATTGATGAATTACTGACATTGTATTTATTTACAGGCACAAAAAAGGGCAGACTAATGTCTCCCCTTTTTTTAACACATTTAATATTTTAGCTAGCGTAACCAGCTAATAAATATTAATTAAAGTGCTACGATGTTCTCAGCTTGAGGACCTTTTTGACCTTGAGTAACAGTAAACTGTACTTTTTGGCCTTCAGCAAGAGTTTTGAAACCGTCGCCAGAGATTGCTGAGAAATGTGCGAAAACGTCTGGACCAGACTCTTGCTCGATGAAACCGAAGCCTTTAGACTCGTTAAACCATTTTACTGTACCAGTAGTTGTATTAGACATTGTATTATCCTATTTATTCGTAATTGATGCCTCAAAAATAAGGCGGTGTTGCAGGAAGTGTTGCTATTACTTATTAAACAGGACGAGCTACTTACTAATATAACTTCGAAACTTTGTACATAAATATAGGTCTTACTTTCTAGCTGGGACGTATTCTATCTACTTTATAATAATAGTCAACCCATTTTGGATAAAAGTATAAATTTTACTAATAAAAAACACTTTTACTGGATTGTTAAATCATATTTTTCAATATGTAAAACTAAACACCAACTTAGTTAAAGCTTCAGCAAGCTTTAACTTTTACCGTATTATTGGTATCTCGACTACGTTTAATTAAATCATCACCTACTGCTGTGTGTTTGGATTTAGCTAATCTGTCGTAAAGCAAAACATTAACACTCGCGGCTAAATTCATACAACCTATGGTTGGCACATAGACGACTGCATCAGCTTTATTAATAACATCTTGTGCTATGGTGCCATCTTCTGGACCAAAAATATAAAGGGCATTTTCCGGGTGTTCAAATTCGGGTAATGGTATAGCGCCCTCAACTAAATCAACACAAACAATATGTTGTTCTGGTATTAAATTAATCGTTAACGATTCAACGGCATTTAAAGGAATTTTTTGTGATGCATCTTTAGTATCAGTGTGAAATTTTGCTGCTCTTGCATATCGTACACCGGTATAGCGCACTTCATTAGCTTGATAACAACCAGCTGCACGCATTACTGCACCAACATTTGCTGGACTTTTTGGATCAGTTAATCCAATCACAACATGTTCTGTTTTTAACGTCATCTACACTGCACTCAAAATTTCACACCATTATTTGCGCAATTTTGCGCTGCAAGCGCTAAGAGTACAAGGAAATTTTCAATGATATTGATGCTTTAGTTTTTGCATAATACTATTTTTCAATTATCTATTAGCAAGTTATCTGATAGCATCATCTATTAAGGTTTTAAATCTCAATCAATTTAGGTGAACTTAATGAAAGCAAAAATAAATATTTTAAAGCTAATACTTTCTAGCAGTCTTTTTTACTTTGCCAATTCTGCAATGGCGAGTGAAGCACCATTAGTCTCTATCGAAACACATGATAGCTTCTTTAACAGTATCAAAGTTCACTGCGGTAAAGCCTATCAAGGTCAAGTAACCATAGATAATGCTATCGGTGATAGCTTTGCAAATAAAGATCTGATTATGCATATCAGGGCTTGTTCAGATGAAAAGCTCGAAATACCTTTCCATGTAGGTGATGACGCCTCACGCACTTGGATCATCACTAAAACAGGATCGGGTTTGTCATTAAAACATGATCATCGCCACCGAGATGGTAGCCATGACGAAAGTACTATGTATGGTGGCCACACTAATGACGCTGGTTGGGCAGAAATGCAGTCTTTTCCGGCTGATCAATATTCAAAACAATTATTTGTTGATACCGGTATCCCACAATCAGCGGGTAACACTTGGCAAATGTATATCTACCCTGAAAAGTTCACCTACAGACTTATTCGTCAGGGTCGTGAGTTTCGTGTTGATTTTGATCTAACAGCACCTATAACACCGCCTGTTGCACCTTGGGGTTATAGTGATGAATAAGTGGTAGAGCTTATTAAACCGAGCAATAATCATTAACAACACATGTAAACACTAAAGTATGCAGACATAAATAATTACATTTCCTATCTATAATATTTGCATCATAGCGGAACTTTAAAATAACGATTTAGTCGAAAGCTGAGTCGTTATTTATATTTGTTAATTTTATTTGCTAATTAGAGGAATGTCATGAGAAAAAATATTTTTCGCGTATTAAAAGAAAATAAATCTTTATTGTTATTCATAAGCTTAATGCTGGTTTTTCGAAGTGCGGTGGCTGACTGGAATGATGTTCCTACTGGCTCGATGAAGCCTACTATTGTCGAAGGCGATCGAATTTTAATTAATAAAATGGCCTATGACTTAAGATTACCCTTTAGCCAATACTCGCTAGTAAAGTTAGCCGATCCGTTACCTAATGATATTGTGATTTTTGAATCAGCAGCGGCTGACAAACGCTTAGTAAAACGTGTTATAGGCGTTCCAGGCGACACAGTATCGCTACACAAAAATAAATTACACATCAATCAAGACTCTGCTGACTACAAAGTTATTGCCGAACACGATGGTTTTGCCTTAAGTGAAGAGAAGATTGCCGGTGATAGTCATTTAATACGTACTCAAGTTAAACCGGGACATTCTAAAAATTATCAGCTAGAGAGTTTTCAAGCCGTCACTATTCCCAAAGGCTATTACCTTGTTATGGGCGATAATCGTGACAATAGCGCTGACTCACGAGTTATAGGATTAGTACCACGTAATGAAATTATTGGCAGGTCAAATACTGTAGCCTTTTCATTAAATTATGAAAATTATTTAATACCGCGCAGTGAACGATTTTTTAAGTCGATATAGTAAAGTTATGATTGAGAAACTCATCAGAGTAGAACAAGTATACTTAAATCCTAGCGATAGTTAACAATATTCGGGCGCTAATATCGATTAAGCGCCCTAATTTAATCTTTCACCGATATTTACCAACCAATACAAAGTTAAGCCATGCTTTATCTTGTTGTTTCCTTTAAAGCCCATTATTATTCCTGTACTTCTTACCCTATTAAGCCACAAGAAATTAATCTATGACTTTCTCTACGTTTTCAAAAATATCAATTGCAGCACTTATGATTGCTAGTACTTCCTCGTCTGCAACTATAGTGGAATTTACCACTTCACAGGGTAATTTCAAAGTTAACCTGCACGATGAAACAACGCCAGTAACCGTGGCTAATTTCCTAAAATACATTAATGATGGTGACTACAATAATACTGTTGTGCATCGTGTTGAGCCTGAATTTGTTATGCAAGCGGGTGGTTTTGAATTTTCTGGAGACTTTCCACTTAGATCTATTACAACTGATAGTGCCATTAAAAATGAACCCGTTTATTCTAATGTTCGTGGCACTATCGCTATGGCAAAAGTTGCTAATAACGAAAATAGCGCCACCAGCCAATGGTTCGTTAATTTATCAGATAATAGTGCAGGCTCTGCCTCATTAGATACGCAGAATGGTGGTTTTGCGGTTTTTGGTGAAATAATTGAAGGTATGGAAAATATTGATACCATCGCTGCTATACCTCGTTGCAACACGATTCCAATGCCAGATTTTACTGCAGCTCAATGCTCAGATGCTAACTTTGTTCCTGGTACGGAAAACTTTGTCACTATCGAAACGGTGATAATTTTTGATGCAACCGTCAATACTGCTGGTAACTTAGCTGCGATTAAAAACACCTCTAAAACAACAGCTCCTGAACCGACACCACCTAAATCAGCTAGTGGCGGAGGCTCTATCGCTTGGTTTAGTTTGTTTTTTACCGGCGCAATTGCATTAAGAAGACGTTTTAAATAATCAGCGTTGCTATTACTTAAAAAAAGCTCAAAAGTAATAACGGCAATAATACATGGACCTAAATGCTATTTTAAATAGCAACTGGGTCCATATTACTCACTGATAAGATCGGCAGTAGCGCTTAATTGCCTCTCGCACCATAAATCAATTAACAATCGCGATATCGACTCTTTTCTAGGTAGCTTCGGGCCGTCAACTTCATCGCCCCATTCATTAAACTCTGCTAATTGTTGTGCAGTAAACCAACCGGCACTGCGCAACTCCGCTTCTTCTAAACATAAATTCATACTCTGTGCTTGAGTAATAAACCCTATCATTAAAGAGTTTGGAAATGGCCAAGGTTGCGAGTCTATATAACAAACATTAGAAACTTCAATTCCTGCTTCTTCAAATACTTCTCTGGTTACAGCTTCTTCTAATGATTCACCAGGATCAACAAATCCAGCAAGGGTTGAAAAAACTTGCTCTGGCGTTCTGTGGTGTTCAGCAAGCAAACAAACAGCAGGACCTGATTGCGGTTGATATTCGACCAACATAATAACAGCAGGGTCAGTACGAGGAAAATGCTGTTTTTGACAACTTTCATTAACACATATTCGACGATGACCTCCATCCATAGCTTGGGTTTTCCCACCACAACAACCACAAAACAAGGCACTTTGTTGCCAATGTATTAATGCTTTAGCATAACTTAAGACAGCTGCTTGTTGGTGATTAAGTAGTGAAATCGAGCGTCTAAAATCAATAAATTTTATATCTTCAATCGCTAGATTTACTAACCATTGCTTGATCTCAATTTCATTCATTGGTGACAGGTTGCACACGAAATGTGCTTCTTCGTTGTGATTATTGTTGGTACCTAAAAAGGTTACAGGGCTATTGTCTAAAACGTCAGTAAACAATTTTTTATTAAAGATATTGTCATTTAAACCGACAGTACTCTTTTGAGAGAAAATGCATATTTCTTGCTCAAAATAAAGAAACTTACCACGCCAAAAAAAATAGAAATGGCTATCTTCAGATGTTCGTTTATCTTGCAGCCATAGTCCATTTTTTCTTAACGTAGACGCGCGATCAAGTGGCATTTGACAAAACGTTAAACTATTATCCATATTAATTTCCTATAAACTTATGCTGTTGATCAAATAACAATATTGTTTACAAAGTAACGACTCATTAAAAGTTAACTTTATTGTGCATTAATTTGCTTGCGACCTTTCGACTTATTTTTTGTCACTTGGCGTTTTTTCGTTGCTTTGTTGGTGTCATCGCTTTGTAGGAATTTGAAAAACAATAATCGATAGGATCAAAAATTTTAACTTTAATTACACATCATATTTATTATAATTTTGTATTTAAAAATACTACACATCAATAAAAATAGAGCCTTCATCACTAATAAAATTACATTTTATTTCATACCCTTATCTTTAAGTGATTGTGTGTAAAGCATTAATATCGAATATCAAGCATGTTGAGCTTACAATTTCATTCATACTTTGATGCATCTACTAATGGTCTACTTTGCCACGTAATACTTTATTAGAACTTGTCTTCTTCTTTGAATCTAATCGCCTGAGGTTCGAGCCTTTTGTCGGCTTAGTAGGTCGCCTAGCTTTTTTTACAACCATTGCAGAGTTGATTAACTCTTTTAGACGCTTCAAAGCATCGTCTTTATTCATTGATTGTGTTCTAAATGATTGCGCTTTAATAATGATAATTCCATCGCTTGAGATGCGACCATCTGATAACTTTAATAATCTCGCTTTGTAGATGGCTGGTAATGAAGATCGCTTAATATCGAAACGTAAATGTATCGCCGTTTCTACTTTATTGACTCGTTGGCCGCCATTACCAGTGGCCCTTATTCCCGTTAGCTCAACTTCCCAATCAGCGAGAATTACTGTACTCGAAATTTCTAACATGATTTACCTTGGTGATATATATATCGATGAATAGTTTATTAAATTTTGGCCGTCGTTAGCTTGAAAGCGGATAGTATCAAAGTCCATTTTCCCGTCATAAAAAGTAACATTGTTGGAAACTTCTAGCATGAAACCTCTAATGACCTGTTGTAAAAGCAGCTATTTTAAAGGTATTTTTCTGTTATACCAAACTTAATGGTGGCTAAATCGAGCTTCAAATATAACGTAAGCATTAAAAAAGGAGGCTATTGCCTCCTATAATAAAAAGATTAATTTACCGCCGTATTAATTAAGGTTCATTTCTTGAACTATTTCATGGGCAATTTCAGGTGCCGTTGTTTCGGGTTTGCTATGTAAATTAGCTTTTAATAAACCTTTTCGGTGTTTTAATGCCGCATCTAGTTTTTTAGCGGCTGTCGCAATTGCAGGATACATAACACTATCGTTCGCAGATACGGAAATACGACCACCCTCATATGTCGTACGGATCTCTACATTATGTTTGTGATGTTCGTGGGATAAAATAATATCTAATGATATTAAGGTTGGAAAGTGTGTCTCTATTTTTAAAAACTTCTCGTTAATATGTTCTTTGATTGAATCGGTAACGTCTACATGATGACCTGAAAGATTTATTTTCATAGGTATTCCTTTTTATTGGTTACTCATTAATAATACTTGGGCCTAAATGTTAAAAACGCAAGTTAATTGCAGTAAATTTTACAATTAATTTAATTAAAGCCTTCTAGTCAGCTTATGCTCAACTGGTGAGCTATATTACAAAATTTACGACGAGTTAAGATCAAACAACATAACTGTTTTATTGTTTTCCGCTAAGATTATGTTTTTATTAAAACTAAAGCCTAGCCTTTGCAATAAGGTTTTAGACGCTTCGTTATCTGGATTACAAATTGCTTGCAGATGTTTAAGTGCTAGCCGATTATTTGCATAGTTAATTACCCCTAGTGCCGATTCATAACCATATCCTTGTCGACAATACTGAGTTAAAAATGCGAAACCAATTTCTGGATGGTCAATGCCATCTCTTTTGATTAAACCCGATACACCAATGGCTTGTTCATCATCTTTTTTAACACAACAGTACAAGCTAAAACCCAGATCTTGCTGCATAGTTAATGGGCCATTGCTGATATAATTTAGTGCATCTTGCAGGTTTCGTACGGCTTTATCCCCAATATTTTTAATAAATGACTCTTCGTTTAATAATGCTAAAATCATCTCTGCATCACTATGATTAAGTAGTCGTAATTTCAATCTAGTAGTATCTAAAATCAAATTACCTCCAAATGTTAATGCTCACTAATTGACTTAAAATATAACGTCAAAAACACCAAAATAGAGTTTAAGCATAATATTTTTAACTAGGCTTTTGAAGTAAGTATTCTAAAATAATCCATACATATATATCGTCGGTAATATAAACGTTTGTTTACTGGATTAAATCGACAAAACTATTAAACAAAAAGCGCATTTATTAATATGATTCGGTTATAATCCCTCTTCAGTTATTATTTGTGTTCGGTCATATAAGAGATTTTTGAATGTTTGATGATATACGCCCTTATCGTGATGATGAGGTAGTTGCCGTAATCGAAAAGTTAATTAATGAAAAAGGCTTACAAGCTTCGATTGCCAGTTTAAAAATGCCACGCTTATATCAAGCCCTGCCTAAACTTGCCTGTACAATTGTAAAATGGTCTTTGAAATTTCGCGTACAAAAATTTCACAATATTGAACAAATTCAAATTGAAGTCGCAAAGTACTTACATCATTTAATCAAAAAAAGCACTGCCGGTTTCAGCTATAGCGGCATGAATAATTTTGACAACACTAAGCCTGCACTCTTTATTAGTAATCACCGTGATATTGTTTTAGACGTAGCCTTGGTGAACTTAGCTTTATACAAAAGTGGTATCAATACCGTAGAAGCGGCAGTAGGCGATAATTTGCTGCATCAGCCTTGGGTGGCTGATTTAATGCGCATTAACAAAAGTTTTATTGTTAAACGCAGTGAAGAAAATAAACGCGCGATGCTTAAGGCGTCAAAGCAATTGTCTGCCTATATTCATGATACGGTAGCTAACCGTCAGCAAAACATTTGGATAGCACAACGTGAAGGCCGAGCAAAAGACGGGATAGACAAAACTAATTCAGCGTTAATTTCTATGCTATTACTCAACAAAGATAAGCAAACCCCAATAGCGGATTACCTAGCAGAAATTAACATAGTACCGGTATCAATTTCCTATGAATTTGACCCTTGTGATACCGACAAAGCAATCGAACTTGCTGAAAAAGAAGCCACCGGCAGTTATCAAAAACAAGAAGGTGAAGATTTAAAAAGTATTACACAGGGGTTAATTGGGCAAAAAGGCCGAGTACATATTGAGTTTTGTCAGCCAATACAAGGTGAGTACGCCGACAGTAAAGCTATCGCCGCCGCCATCGATAAAGCAATTATCAGTAACTATAAATTATACGACAGTAACCTAGTAGCGCACGCAAAGCTTAATCAACAACAAACTGACAATACTGTGCTTGAACAACTTAACAAACGCATGGAAAACCTTACAATAGAGCAGCAACACTGGTTATTAACTATGTATGCTAACCCTGTTGCTGCCAAGCAACACCTGCAACCATAAACAACATCTCATTCAACTAAGACCGATCTAAAAGTCGTCATTTTTAAGCTAAAAAAAGCCGTATTAATTAAATACGGCTTTTTGGTTTTTATCTGACACCTATACAAGAACGGGACAAAATCAATTAAATTTTATTACTATTTTTCTTGATAAAACGCTGACATCGCTTTGTACAATGAATACAAATCAACTTTTGAGCCAACGGCATAAGGCGAATGTATAGATAAAATCGGAATACCAAAATCAATAACCTCCATATTATCATTGGATAAATCACTGCCAATCGTACCGCCAGAAGCTTTACCTTTATAAGTCGATGTTTGCCATTTAATATCAGCATTATCTAAGTAATTGCGCGTCCACGCCATATACTCAGAGTTAGCATTAAAACCACCGCCATAAAGCTTTAAGTTAACACCATTGCCCAAACGAGGGGCATTACCTAGTTCCCATACATTTGACCACGTTGGATTAACACCCGGATTTACATCCGCAGATATAACTTTGGTATTGCGTAAAACTTTACGTAATTGATAGTCGTTATAACTATCGCCCTTTTGGTTGTGCAGTAAGCCACTAATTAAATCGACTAAATAGGTAGAACTCGCACCTGTGTTGTTGATGTTACCCACTTCTTCGTTATCAACTAAATAAGCAATAGAAGTATATTCTGGTGTTTTTTGTTCAGTTAAGGCTTTAACAGCGGCTATTGAAGACGCTTTATCATCTTGCCCGTATGCGGCAATCATGCTGCGGTCAAAACCAACATCGCGAGGTTTGGTGGCAGGTACTAAAGCAAGCTCAGCTGAAACTAAATCTTCAACTGAAATATCATATTCTGACTTTAAATAGTCACTCACCTGATCTTTGATTTTTTTATCTAATTCTGGCTTGGCAGCGACGATAATATCGAGTTCTTCTTTGCCAATAACATCGCGACTGGTGCGCTTCCGATTAGGAGAGTCAACATGTGGAGCAAGATCTGTTACCAAAAAGATAGGATCATTTTCATCAAAGCCGACTGAAATATTTACCGTAGTACCATCTTTTTTATCCACTCTGCCCACTAAGGCTAAAGGAATATTAACCCATTGATAGGTTTTAATGCCGCCATGAATATAAGTTTGAAACATAGCAAACTTTTCTTTTTCGAACAATGGTCGACCTTTAAGCTCAAGACGCGGGGCATCAATGTGTGCGCCAACAATACGCGTACCTTGTTCTAGCGGCTTTTTACCGATAACCATCAGGGTAATGGTACGATCACGATTAACATCGTAAAAGCGCGCACCTGGCTTTAATTTACTTTTTTCGGTTAACTTTTTAAAACCTTGTTTTTTAACCCGTTTAACGGTCTCTGTAACAAAGGTTAATTCCGTGGGTACCTTATAAATATAATCTTTATATTCAGTCGCATAGCGCTCAACCGCTTTCAGTTCTTTAGCACTTAAGTTTAACCAGCTAGATGGAGATTCTACCTTAGTATTAGCTTCTGCTGCTTGAACAAAGCTAGTTTTTGAAAACGTCAGCGCACTGACAATAGCGATAGTAGTTAATGATTTAGTTAGATTCATAGCAATATAAATAATGATAATCTCAGATAAAAGGCGTGCACCATCATAAAAGCTAACAATATCAACTGACAAGCTTTATTCGATAAGTAGTGCTTTTAAAGCTATAAATGCCATGAAAACAATCATTACCTGCAGAATATGACGACGTTTAAAAAACTAAGCTCTGATCAGAATAAGAAAAAAAATTTATCGATATTCAATTTCGGATAATAAAGCATCCAAAATTGAGCTTAATTTGATACTTTACACTGTTAGAAGGTATCGACTTAAAACAAAAGTAATTAACCCAATAAACATGGTCAAGTAGATACTTTTACTTTTTGCCGCAGCGATTACCGCAAACGTTGCGGCAATTAAATAAGGGTTATTCAGCGACACATTTAACTCGCCCTGTTGAATAAAAATAATAGGCACCCAAATAGCGGTTAATACCGCCGGTGCGCTAAAACTTAACAGCTTTGCCATTTTGGCCCCCAAGCATACAGGTAAACGTGGGTGAATAAATAGATAGCGCGTGGTAAACGTAATCAGTGCCATCAAGAAAATAGTCAGTAATGTCATGTGCTGTCCTTAACTGACGGGCTTAATGTATTATTGTCATCATCTTTAGTATTTTTATGTTGAAAGCGGTCAGTAAGATAACCACAGTACATTGCAATTAATGCCGCGGCCACTAAATCCAATTCAAACTGCATTAGCTTAAATAGCACAGATAATAGCGCGGCAACAATTACAGTAACCAAAATAGGTAAGTTAATTATGGTTGGAATAACTAAAGCAATAAAAGTTACAGCAATAGCAAAGTCTAAACCTAAATGGGTTAAATCGGGTAAATAACTGCCGGCAATAACGCCTGTCACATTCCATAACAACCAAAACACGTAAAAGCTTCCGCCCGCCACTACGGCATATATTAATCTCAACTGCCCAACAAAAGACTTGCTATGACTCGACAAGGCAAATAATTCATCCGTCAATAAAAAACCCAGCCCATATCGCCACTTTGTTGGTAAAATTTTTAATTTATCGCGCAGTGCCAAACCATACAAAAAGTGTCGCGAGCTAATAATAAAAGTGGTAAACAAAATAGTGGCCAATGAGGCATTATTCGCAATTAATTCAATAGCAACCAACTGAGCAGAACCAGCAAATACGACGAGTGGCATTAAAATAGCTTCGAGGGCAGAAAAATCACGCTGAATAGCTAAAGATCCGCACAGAATCCCCCAAGGCAAAACTGCTAGATTGAGGGGTAACATGTCTAAAAAGCCTTTTTTCGCCATTAACAAACGAGCTTTTTTCTTGGTGAGAGCCATTAATTATAAACCTTAGATATGTGTCTGACTAAACCGTAAACTTTACTTTTACTTTCAATTAACTGAGCGGTAAACACCTCAATTAATTGAAAGCATAGCAAAGTGAAGAAGCAAAAAAGAGGCTTAATTGCCTCTTTTTATACTCATTTTTTTGGCGTTATAAACTTTTTGCGTAAGCGCGCGCTTTTTCTAAATCTTCTGGGGTGTCAACGCCTTCAACTTCTAGAGGTGTTTTCGCGACGGCTACATGAATTTTCTCACCTTGCCAAAGCACCCGTAGTTGCTCTAATGACTCTACTTGCTCTAGCTGGCTAGCTGGCCATTGTACATAATCTTTAATAAAACCGGCACGATAAGCATAGATACCAATATGGCGCAGGTAGAAGTCACCAATAGCATCAATGTTGTCATTATTTAGGAAGCGTTCACGATCGTAAGGAATAGTCGCACGACTAAAATACAAGGCATAGCCATTTTTATCACATAACACTTTAACCGCATTAGGGTTTAATGCTTCTTCAACATTATCAATTTTCATCGCTAAAGTTGCCATACGCGCTTGGTTTTGGCTTGATAGGTTATCAGCAACTTGGGCTATATTTTCAACCGGAATAAAAGGTTCATCCCCTTGTACATTAACAATGACTTGTTGATCAGAAAAATGATAAGTTTGCATTACCTCTGCAAGACGTTCAGTTCCCGACTGATGATCAGCACGGGTTTTACACACCTCGCCACCAAAGCTTTTGACCACACGGGCAACTTCATCGTTATCAGTCGCCACAATAACTTGCTCAGCGCCACTGGCTAAAGCTTTTTCCACAACCCATTGGATCATTGGCTTACCAGCAATATCAGCGAGTACCTTACCCGGTAAACGTGATGACTCAAATCGTGCAGGGATCACTACCACAAACGACATAAAAACCTCATTAAACTTGTTTTTCTAGGAACGCTATGACTAATATCAATGAAAAAGTTATGCGTCATCTGCGGTAATGCGACGCGCTTCACTTTCAAGCAATACCGGAATATCTTTTTCTATTGCATAAGCTAAACGGTCAAACTTACAAATTAACTCTTGTTGCTCTTTATTGTAATCTAACTTTCCTTTGCATACTGGGCACGCTAGGATTTCCATTAATTTAGTATCAAACGCCATTATTTTCTCTCTTAAAGGTAATATCGCTTGATAACTATTTATGAAGCGATAACTTTGTTAATGCTTGTCAGTTAGGCTATTAATGCTAACCAACAGATTTCGTTATTAATTATTGTTCATGCTTACTAATGATGAATATTAACAAGTGCTGTAATTTTAGTCATTACCCTTGCTATCGACTCGCCATCAGTATTAGTTGAAAACTCGGCATCCACCGGTAAATACCAGTAATTATCTTGGGCAAAATCTGCGCATTTAACCGCATCTTTTTCTGTCATCAATAGCGGTATATCACTAGGGAATTGTTGTAAATCATGCGCTGAAAAAGCTTGATGATCAACAAAACCTTTAACCTTTACTAAGTTAAAACCCACTAGCTCAAGGGTATTAAAAAATCGCTGTGGATCGCCGATACCAGCTAACGCATTAATGCGTTTATTGTTAGCTAGGCTTTGTGTTAAAAAGGTATCCAGCTCTATATTTGCTCCGCTTTTAACATTAATTACTTGGCTTGCCTTTAGCTGCATGGTTAGTACTGGTAATGCGCAAGCATTAGCTTGTTTTGGCCATGAACTCAAGCCATTAACAATAACACAATTTGCTCGGGTTATTCTGCTCCTTGTCTCTCGCAATGGTCCTGCTGGTAATAATAAACCGTTACCAAATAAACGTTTACCATCAACCACTACAAATTCGAAATCTCGTGCCAAACGATAATGCTGCAGACCATCGTCAGCAATAATAAGTTCACAGCCTAGTTCGATTAAGCGCTGACAAGCTTGTATTCTATCAGCACCAATAACTATGGGAACAGCGCTGCGCTGAAATATTAATAACGGTTCATCGCCTGCTTGTTCCGAGGTACTTTCATCAGTTACTTGATATGGGTAATGTGGCGCTTTTGAGCCATAACCTCGACTTACCACGCCAACTTTTATACCTTGCTCTGTTAGCTTTTCAACCAAATATAAGGTTACTGGCGTTTTACCATTACCACCAATGCCGATATTACCCACCACAACAACAGGTACCGACATTTTGATCTGCTTAAATAATCCAACTTGATAAGCTAAACGACGGAAAAAACTCAGTACTGCAAAAAGAACGGTTAATGGCAACAACAATGGCACTATTAGCCATTTTGCTGGATGGCCCTGAAACCATACTTTTTCAATTAAGCGCATAATTTATCGCCGCGGTAACGTGTTAAATACATAGTGAACTAGGAACCAAATTGAAATTTATGTAGCTGAGCATAAGCGCCGTCTTTAGCTAATAATGTTTGATGGTCACCTTGCTCTTTTATTTGACCTTGCTCCATAACAATAATTTTATCAGCGCTTTCTATCGTTGATAAACGATGAGCAATAACGATACAGGTACGATTTTGTTGCAGTATGCTTAAGGCGTCTTGAATATGACGCTCAGATTCAGTGTCTAAAGCACTCGTTGCTTCATCTAGAATCAAGAAAGGTGCATCACATAATAATGCCCGTGCTATAGCCACACGTTGGCGTTGACCACCTGATAACATCGCACCATTGTCGCCAATATTAGTGTCTAAACCTTCGGGTAAAGCTTCAACAAATTCCATTACATGCGCTTTACGTGCAGCATCTTCAATTTCTTCGCGTGTTGCTTTGGGTTTACCGTAAGCTATATTATTAGCGATTGAATCATTAAATAACACAACCTGTTGAGAAACATAGGCAAATTGTTTACGTAAATCTTTTAGTTTGTAATCTTTAATATCTTTACCATCGATTAAAACCCTGCCTGTTGTGGCATTATAAAATCGTAATAATAACGAACTTGCGGTTGATTTTCCGCTACCCGAACGCCCCACTAATGCAACTGTTTCGCCAACATTCGCCGTAAAACTTAAATCCGTAAGTGCCTGTTTTTCTTTATCATCATTATAAAAGAAATTAACGTGTTCAAACGCTAGCGTACCTTTCGCCCGTTCTATCGCGATAGTGCCAGTATCGTGCTCTGTTTTTTGATCAAGCACGCCAAAAATACTGACACAAGCGGCCATGCCTTTTTGAAATTCACTGTTTACGGTGGTAAGGAGTTTTAAAGGGCGAAGTAGCGTAACCATACACATTAATACGGTCATAAAAACACCGGCAGAAATATTGGCTCGCATCGAATCTAGGTTGGCAACATACAAAACAAACGCTAAAGCGAACGAGGCAATAATTTGAATAATCGGCACACTGGCAGCTTGAGTTGCCACCATTTTCATGCGTTGTTGGCGATTGTGTTTATTAATTTTCGAAAAACGGTCAAATTCTCGTTGTTGGCCATCAAAGGTTAATACTACTTTGTGGCCATTAAAAGTTTGCTCTGCCGCCGTTGTAACCTCGCCCATGGCATTTTGTATACCTTTACTTATGGTACGAAAACGCCCTGAAACCACAGTAACTATGCCCGCAATAACCGGCGTGATCAGTAAAAATATCGAGGCTAACTGCCAGCTGTTATAAAACATAACAATCAGTAAGCCCACGACAAAAGCCCCTTGCTGGACTAACGTTAATAAGGCTTTAGAAACGGCACTAAGCACTTGTTCGGTATCAAAGGTTAATTTTGAAATCAAGCTGCCAGTTGACTCTTTATCATGGTAAGCAACCGGCATAGACATTACGTGTTCAAACAACTCTTGACGAATATTAGCCACAACATTATTACCCAACCAAGCTAAGGTATAATTACCGGCAAAATGACAAATGCCGCGCAGAATAAACATCACCACTATCACATAAGGCGCCCATTTCATAAATTCTGGGTCTTGCCCATCAAGGCCTTTATCAATTAACGGTTGCAGTTGAGAAAATACAAAACTGTCGATGGCGGCATAACCTAACATGCCTAAAATCGATACAACGGCTGCCGCTTTATACGCTTTGGCATAGGCCAATAGGCGCTTAAAGTTTTGTCGAGTGGTATCTTCTGTAGTCGGATGTAGTGGTTTTGTCGACATTCATACTCTCAATGCGTTATCAAAAAATCTTATCCCTAAGGGATTATTTTAATTGGTATAATTAAATTGCCTCACTATTTTAGCGTTATTTTGCCAATCAACCAACTGATAAACTTTTATAGGTGATATAAATCCTCTAATTACTGCAAAAAACTATGAACCGCTGATTAATTTGCGAACCAATATGGCCGAATATCCTCTCGATAACTGATGATTTCAATATTGCCCTTAATCTTATTTTCGATATTATTATCTTCGAGATCATTTTGACTGAATTTAAAGGTTACCATCCCCACCTCAGCTGTATTAAAGGTAGAAATATCAAAGGCGCTATATCGAGTCTGTATTTCATTTGAAGGCATATGCCAACGATTTAAGTAACCAGCACTAAATACCACATAACGCGGATTAACCGCAGTGAGAAACCCTCGACTTGAAGATGATTTGGAGCCATGATGCGGGGCAATTAATAAATCACTGCGAAGTTTATTACTCATACCAGCAGCCGTTAACAATCGCCGTTCTTGTTTTATCGATATGTCGCCCGGTAATAAAACACGGTGGATTCCGTCACTGATGGTTACTACACAAGAGTCATCATTTTTATCTCCATCGGCTTTTATTGGTGACAGCACTTCAAAAATTAACCCTTGCCAACTGAAACGCTGCCCCGAGATACAATGCCTGTCAGGATTTAGTTTAATATCATTAGCAATAACACGTTCTATGGCCATTTTCTCTCGCAAATGCCGCAAGCCACCAGCATGATCATTGTCGTTATGGCTAATAATGACACCATCAATAGATTGATAACCCTGATGCTTTAAATAAGGTAACAGCGCTGCATCAGCCATATTAAAACCACTTGGATAACTTGCACCTGTGTCGTAAATAAAAACATGGTTATTTTTTTCAATAACAATGGCAAGGCCATGACCAACGTCGAGCACTGATAATTGCCACTCTTTATTCTGGTGAACACTAAAAACATCGATAGCTATTGCAACCATAAATAAACTTAGCGTCGCAATAAACTTACCTTTACTGAGTCGAAAAAATAACGCCAGTGCTATAAAAGCAAAAAATAGTAACATGGCTTGTATCTGCTGAGATGAAACAGCAACCATAGCCCACTCTGCATTGGCTAAATAAGTTAGCCAGTGCCAAACAAACGACAAAAATAGTAAGGCTAAATCAGCAAAAAATTGCGATAACCAAACATTAAATGGCGAGGCTATTACGGCAAGAAGTGTTAAGGGGATAACCGTAAGACTCATCAAAGGTACGGCAAAAATATTGGCAAAAAACGCGGCTAACGGCAGTTGATAGTTTAATGAGGCTGCTATGGGCAACATCGCCAGCGTTAGCGCAAACTGCATAACAACTAATGTTTTAATCCAGAGCCATGATCGCACTTTAAAATTACGCCATTGTTTTATCAGGGTTGTTTCAGGCACTTTTACGACTCTTAATAGCGACGATAGCGATAGCACTTCTATCGGCTCTGCAGGGGCGGTTTTGCGCATAGAAAAGCGTGAAAATGTCGAAAAAATGATAACTAATGCTGAAATTGACAGCCAAAAACTAGCACTGATCAAACTTAACGGCCAAATCAATAAAATAATAACTATGGCGAGTAAAAACCAACGGAGCAATGTAACTTTTATGGTCAAAAACTTAAGCGACCAAAACAATAACAGCATCACCAAAGCACGTAAGGTTGGAATAGAAAACCCGGCCAAATAGGCGTAATACCATGCCATAAGACAGCTACACAACACGGCAAGGTAACTTAAATTTATTTGCATTAGTTTCAGTTGCCAAGGCTTCGACAACAATGAACTCAAAGGCAATAACCGGATAATTGCACGTATAAAAATCAAACTGGCGAAGGCGACTATACCTATATGTAATCCAGAAATAGCAATAAGATGCTGAGTAGCGGTTGCTGATAGCACCTGCCAATGTTCAGGCGTTAACTTACCCCGTTCTCCGAAGCCCAAAGCTAAAATTAGCGCGCCAAGAGGTTTATCATCTAAAACAACCGTTAGCTTCTGATATAAATTTTGACGCCAGCTTATTTGCTCATGTAATAAAACATTCTGCTTTTTAAGCTTTATTTCTGTTTTAGATTTTTTATCTGGCTTAACGTACCCTGTGGCAACTATTTGCTGTTGTCTAAGCCACACTTGATAATTAAAACCACCGACATTAGCCATGCCATGCGCGGATTTTAACTTTACAGCTAATTGCCATTTTTGTCCTTGCAGCAAAGGTTTTTCTGGCGTTTTCCACGTTAAGCGCACTGTAAAGCTGTTATTAACTTGTAGACCTTGCCAATGACTGACACGAAAGTTAAAACGACTATTGCCTGACTTTGTATGAACAATATTGCTGACTTCACCTTGAATTAGATGAACTTTTTTATGTAGTTGTTCAAGGGCGATATTATTATTTTCTAAAGTATGCTGATATTGGCTGCCAGCAATTAATATCCAAGCGATAGCAAATACAGCAATAGCTATTAATCGAAACTTATTAATAACAATAAGTAATACTGAAATTAACAATATAGTTAGCAGTAAAGAAAACTCTGGCACTATAGGTATGAATAGTGACAAAATAGCACTGAAAAAAAATGTTAGTAGCCACCATTCCATAGTGATCAATGTCCATTTAGCCATGTAAAGTTAAGTAAAGTTATGCCGAAAAAACTATTTCAACGCGTGATGCCTGATCATCAAAAAATAAAAAACAACAAACATTTGAAAATTTTCGGTGCGTTATTGCACAATGCTAACTTGTGGCACCTTAACCGCCGTTCAGTTAGCAAAGCATTTGCTGTAGGCTTATTTTTTGCCTTTATGCCAGTGCCATTTCAAATGGTTTTAGCGGCAGGCTTTGCAATTATAGTACATGCAAATCTACCTTTATCGATTGCCCTTTGTTGGATCACTAACCCTTTGACTATGCCGGCAATTTTTTATTTTTGTTATGTCGTTGGTACATGGGTTGTCGGTGTGCCAGCAAGAAAATTTGCCTTCGAGGCGAGTTGGCAGTGGTTAGTTGAAAGTGTTTCAACTATTGGCCCTGCTTTTATTGTAGGCTGTGGGGTACTTGGAGTTATATTTTCTATTCTAGGTTATTTAACGATAAATACCATTTGGCGATTTTCAGTGACAAAAGAATGGAAAAAACGTCAAGCTAGAAGAAGTTAAAACCTTTTTGGCATTTAGCCAACAAATCAAAATAATAAATACTAGTAATTAAAAAATCAGACGACAAGTCTGATTTTTTAATTGTTGTATCGAACTAGTTTTATCGATTAAGCAACTGATTATCCTTAACACCCACCATAACATTTACGCTTGACCTAGCACTTGTGCAGGTTCAACTTTTGTTGCTCTCCACGCGGGGTAAATAGTCGCTAACAAACTCATCGTCAAGGCAGTAATAACGGTATTAATAACATCTTGCTGACGTAACAATGTAGGTAAAAAATCAATAAAATAAACATCCGAAGATAAAAACTCCACCGATAACGTCATTTCAATAGCACGAATTATATCCGTTAAATTCAACGAAATTAAAATCCCTAAACTAGCCCCAAGAACACAACCAACTATACCATTCATTAAACCTTGAAACATAAAACTAGTCATAATGGTACTTGATTTTGCGCCCATGGTTTTTAATATCGCAATATCTGATTTTTTCTCATTTACGGCCATAATTAACGTCGACACTATGTTAAAACTCGCCACGGCAATTACTAACACTAACACAATAAACATCACTAAACGCACCAACTGAATATCATTAAATAAATGACCATGGCTGCGAGTCCAGTCCAACATATAAACATAAAAGTCAAAATTAAACGCCACGTCGCGAACAATTTGTGGCGCAGAAAAAACATCGTCAACTTTTAAACGAATACCCTGTACTTCATCCGGTTGATAGCCTACTAGTTCGCTCGCTTTCGTTAAGTTAATAAAAACTTGCGTGCCATCAATAGTACCGCCAAATTTAAAGATACCGACAATAGTTGCCTGCTGGGTCATGGGCACAGGAAACTGCTTGTTAGCACTAGCTTGACTATTGTTTGAGTTAACTGGTGGCAGTAATAACTGAACCTTATCACCCACTTGTGCCGAAAGCTTACGCGCAATACCAGCGCCAATCACAACACCGTTTTCAAGTGTCAAATCTTGCCAATTGCCTGCAACCATATAACGAGAAATGGCTGAAACTTGCTGCTCTAACATCACATCAACGCCACGTATTTCAACACCTTTAAGTGCGGCAGACTTTTGCATCATGCCCTGAGTTTTTATAAACGGTGCTGCAGCAATCACATTGGGATGTTGTTGAATAAAGGCAACATTTTCTGGCCATTTGTTGATAGGCTTATTTACAGCAAGCACCTCAGCATGCGGCACAATTGATAATAAATGCGTAGCCAAAGCGCGTTCGAAACCATTCATTGCTGACAGCACCACAATCAACACCATAACGCCTATGGCGATACCGATAGTTGACGATGCAGATATAAATGACGAAAACCCTTTGCTATGACGACTTCGAACATATCGTAAGCCAATAAAAACACTTAACGGTTTTAACACCTAAGTTTCTCCATCTATTGGTTTAAGATTTCCGTTAGCAAGGTCAAGCGGCTTTAGGTGGCCGTGATCTAATTTTAGTTGTCGATCCATTTTGGCCGCCAAAGTTAAATCATGAGTCACGATAACAAAACTAGTATTTACAGTGCGATTTAACTCCTGTAATAACTGATAAATTTGTTCAGCGGTGTCAAAATCTAAATTACCGGTTGGTTCATCGGCCAACACAAGCGATGGTTTAGTTACTAACGCCCGAGCAATTGCAACACGCTGACGCTCGCCACCTGAGAGTTCAGACGGTCGATGATGACTGCGATGCGCTAAACCAACCTGCTCAAGCATAGCTTTAGCTTGGGCCATGGCGGCTTTTGGTTTATCGCCACGAATCAACAATGGCATAGCCACGTTTTCTTTTGCGGTAAACTCCATCATTAAATGATGAAATTGATAAATAAAACCGATATGTTGATTGCGAAATTTTGCTCGTTGCTTTTCAGATAACTGATGAATATTGACACCATTAATAAACACTTCACCAGCACTTGGCGTATCTAAGGCGCCTGCTAAATGCAAAAAGGTACTTTTACCACAGCCAGAACTGCCTACAATAGCCACTAACTCCCCCGCTTTAACTGCTAAATCAAGCTTCGATAACACCTGTGTTGTTACAGGTCCTTGTTGATAAGATTTACTTAGCTGACGACACTCTAAACCTAATGCAAGTTCAGCTGTAACTTTGGATTCACCGCCGTCTGCGTTTATATTTTTATTCAAGTCACTGTCCATTTTATTTTTCAATTGGCTATTCATTTCTAAGTACCTCTGCCGGCTGAGTCTGCGCTGCGCGATAGGCAGGGTAAAGCGTCGCTACAAAGCTCATTGCTAGTGCAGAAACGACAATGACTAGAATATTTACCGGATCAAGTGCAATGGGTAATTGTTGCCCTGCCCCTAATAAATTAACCCCGAGCAAACCAAATATAGCGTTTAAATTCAGCGTTATGACTACCCCGAGTGTAACGCCCAAAATAACGCCCAAAATACCATTGGTTAACCCTTGGGTAATAAATATTTTAACAATACCGCTTCGGTCTAAACCCAGTGTTTGTAAAATACTGATTTCACCTTGTTTATCAATTACTACCATCACTAACGCTGAAACAATATTAAAAGCTGCAACAGCAACAATTAAACTCAGCATTAGCCACATCATATTTTTTTCCATACTAACAGCGGCAAACAATGCCCCTTGGCTCTCTTGCCAACTAACAAATTGAAAGTTTGGATATTTAGCAGATAACTGAGAAATTACTTGCTGCGCGTTAAACGCATCATCTAAATACAACCTTAATTGATTAACACCATCACCTTTGTTTCGATGTAATTTTGCGCCATCTTTAATTTCAATAAAAACCATGGCCTCGTCAACTTGAGAGCCAACATTAAAAATACCTACAATGGTAAAAGTACGGTGCACTGGCACACGTCCCATTGGGGTAAATAAGGTTTTATTGGGTAAGGTTAGGCGCACAACATCGCCTAAGCTAACATTTAACTTTCGTGCTAAAGCTTGCCCTAAAACAAGGCTAAATGGCTGAGTATCTAAATGGGATAATTGGCCATATTCCATGGCCATATTGATAATATTGTGTTGTTCAAACTCAGGCATAATGCCATGTACTAAAACCCCTTGTAGCGCGGTTTTAGACTGAATTAAGGCTTCACTTTCCTGAAAAGGAGTAACTTGAGTAACGTCAGGCAACGCGAGAATGTCGCGTTGTAAATCACGCCAGTTATTAATATGAGTTTGTTGTGCAGACACTAAAATATGAGGCACTAAGCCCAATACTCGCCTTTTTTGCTCACGCTCTAGGCCATCCATAACAGAAACAACGGTGATCAAAGAAGCAACACCGAGCACAATACCGATAATAGAAAAAAAGGTTATGAAAGAGACAAAACCTTTTCCCTGACTGCTGCGACTATATTTTAAGCCGATATAAACACTAACTGGCTGAAACATGAACTCTTTCTTTATTGATAATGGTAATAACACCAAGATTATTGAGCGTAAAATCATAGCACAGCTCATAAAGATATATCTTCTGACTTTATTAACTTTTCTGCCTTTTGCTAAAAATGTAGACAACAATTAAGTAAAAAACTGCAAATGAAATGTGAAGGCCTGACGAATAGCCAGTGCTATAAGCAGAAACCAATAAAAAATATAACCACTCAAACTTAGTTTATTAATCACCTTATTAATTGCTGTGTAAATTTAAAACTACAGCGTAAGTTAAAAATATGTTAAAAAAACTGACTTTATTCTAGTAAATCGGCTTAATAGCCTTTAATATCGTGTGCTTTAAATAAAGCTCTGCAACCCTCTGAGCCTTCTACATAAATTAAATTGTGAGTATTGAATGAAGAAAATAATAACGGGTGCTGTTTGCACCTCTTTACTGTTCATTGCTGGTTGTAATGATAACACCAGCTCAAAAGCGGCTGTTGAAGCACCTGTAATGCAAAAAACAGCATTAGCATCTGGTATTGATAAAGCCAATATGGATTTATCGGTTCGTCCACAAGACAACTTCTACCGTTACGTTAACGGCGCATGGCTAAACAGCAACGAAATTCCTGGTGACAAAACCTCAATTGGTTCATTTTACGACTTACGTGATGAAGCTGATGATAACGTAAAAGCAATTATCGAAGAATTAGCCGCAACTAAAGATTTAAAAATGGGTAGCGACGAGCAAAAAGTTGCCGACTTATTCCGCTCATTTATGGATACAGACACCCGAAATGCTGCAGGTACTGCGCCAGTTCAAGCGATATTTGATCGTATTGATAGCCTGAAAGATAAAAATGAACTCGCTACATTCTTTGGTGAAAATCAAAAAATTGGTGTGAGCAGTCCGTTAGCTTTTTACATCAGCGTTGATGCGAAAGACTCTACTCGCTACGCTACACACGTTTGGCAAAGCGGCTTAGGTTTACCTGACAGAGATTACTACTTTAATGAAACTGAGCGTTTTGAACAATTACGTACCGGTTACATTGCTCACATTGAAAACATGTTTAACCTAGCGGGCTTAAAAGGCGGCAAGGCTGCTGCACAAACCATCATGGCACTTGAAACAAAGTTAGCCGGTTTTCATTGGACAAAAGTTGAATCTCGAGACAGCACAAAACGTTATAACAAATTTGATGTTACTGACTTAAATACCGTCACTGATGCCTTTAATTGGACAGTTTTCCTTGAAGCACAAGGTGTTCCTGCTCAGAAAGACTTAATTGTTAACCAACCTTCATTTGTGAAAGGTTTTGGTGAAACATTCGCAGCTACATCGCTTGCTGATTGGCAAACTTACTTAACTTTTCACACCTTAAGTAATTTTGCAAGTTCATTAACTACTGCTTTAGATAATGAGAATTTTGACTTTTATTCTAAGCAATTAAGTGGTCGTGAAGAGCAACGCCCAATGTGGAAACGTGGCGTTTCGGTAGTTAATAGCAATTTAGGTGAAGTTATTGGTAAAGTTTATGTTGGCCGTCACTTTAAACCTGAAGCTAAAACACGTATGACACAATTGGTTGAAAATTTGCGCGGTGCTTATGGCGCAAGTATTGATGACCTAGAGTGGATGTCAGATTCTACTAAAAAAGCAGCACATGTAAAACTAGCGAGCTTTGATCCTAAAATAGGTTACCCAGACAAGTGGGAAGATTATTCTGCACTTGTTATTAAAAATGACGATTTAGTCGGTAACAAAATGCGCTCTGGCATAGTTGCTCACGAAAAAGAAGTCGCTAAACTAGGTGGTCCAATCGACCGTCAAGAATGGGGCATGACACCTCAAACAGTGAACGCTTATTACAATCCAACTAAGAATGAAATTGTATTTCCAGCCGCAATTTTACAACCACCATTTTTTAACTTAAGTGCAGACGACGCAGTAAACTACGGCGGTATTGGCGCGGTTATTGGTCATGAAATGGGGCACGGCTTTGACGACCAAGGCAGTAAATATGACGGTGACGGCAACATGCGTAACTGGTGGACTGATGAAGATTTAGCTGCTTTTAAAGTACGAACTGACAACTTAGTTGCACAATACAGTAACTATGCGGTATTTGATGACTTAAACGTTAATGGTGAGCTAACTTTAGGCGAAAACATTGGTGATTTATCAGGTGTTACTATCGCCTATAAAGCTTACAAAGCATCATTAAATGGTAAAGAAGCGACCGTGATTGACGGCTTAACTGGCGATCAACGTTTCTTCATGGGCTATGCACAAGTATGGCGCGGCAAAATGGTTGAAAAATCATTACGTAACCGCGTAGCAACTGACCCGCATTCACCTGCTGAGTTCCGTGCTTTAGGTTCATTATCAAACATGCCTGAGTTTTATCGCGCATTTGACGTAAAAAAAGGTGACGCTATGTATATTGCACCTGAGAAACGCGTTAAAATTTGGTAAGCTTAAATGCTAGATTACTAGAAAACTAAAAAGGAGCTTCGGCTCCTTTTTTTACGTGTGTTGTATAGCCTCCCAGACACCACTGCAAGGTTTTCATTGTAAAGCAGTATACTTAACCGTAAAATCACCCGCTTAATAGATGATACTTTTAGCCAGAAATTGCATTGTTATTTTTTGGCTGATTTATAGGGAACACGATTTAAAGCCGTGACTGTACCCGCAACTGTAAATAGCTTCAGGTTAAAAGCTATAAGTCAGGACACCTAGTATCAAAACTTTACACCTAACTAATAATGTTAACACCGTGCGGGAATACACGCGAGTTACACTGTCTACAAGACATTTGTATACTATTGTCTCGCCTTAGTTTCATTATTCTTTATAAGCTTTTGAATTAACTTTTAGGCAGCAATGAAAATAACCATATTGCACATTATTAAAAATATTTCACACCTAGTGTGCATTAAGCTGAGCTACCTTTAATGTCAAAATTACTCAGTGTTGAATCCGTGTCCTGGTCAGTTGAAAAACAAGATATTCTCAATAATATTTCATTTGACGTTACCAGCGGCGATATTATCGGCATTATTGGCCCCAATGGCGCAGGTAAAACCTCACTTCTAAAGTGCTTACTAAACCAATATAAAAACTGGCAAGGGAGCATTAAACTAAAAAATAAAGCACTAACACATTATAGACCCCATGAATTAGCGCAAATATTCGCTTTAGTGGTACAAAACGCACCACCGATATTTGATTTAAAAGTTTATGATGTGGTTAGAATGGGCTTACTGCCCTATAAAGCCCTTTTTGCTAGCGACAACAATGATGATAAAAAAAACATTATGCTCGCGTTAGAAAAAGTCGGTTTAGCCTCCAGCCAGGCTAAGTTTTTTAACACCTTATCTGGCGGTGAACAACAGCGAGTATTAATCGCTAAAGCCTTAGTTCAAAAAGCAAAAATATTAGTGCTTGATGAACCCACTAATCACTTAGATATTTTCTATCAACACCAAATATTACAACTGGTTAAAGCGTTAAACATTACCGTAATTATGACCATACATGACCTCAACCTTGCCGCACATTACTGCAATAGATTACTGTTGTTAGATAAAGGCAACTTGGTTAGCGACAATAGTGTTGATCAAGTGTTAAAACCTGAGCTACTCACGAAAGTTTTTGGATTGCCTTGTCATCGAGACAACGAATTACATTCTGGCGTACCTAGAGTCTATTTTTATCCCGCTTGTGATACCTCGATGAATAATCCGTCAGCACTTAATTCACCCTTGTTGAATTCCAGTAAAGGTGAATACTCGTGAGAATGATTAGTGCCATTAAAGGTAAAAATTCTTGGGTATTTTCAGGCCTAATTATTTTTACTATTTTCTCCAGTATTCTCTCAATTACCTATGGACCAGCAACAATAACAAGTACTGATATATTTCAATGTGTAGTTAATGAATGTGCTTCACCTATGCACGACATGGTGATTTGGCAAATACGTATTCCACGTGTTTTAGTCGGTTTAGTGGCTGGCATGGGTTTAGCTTGTGCCGGGGCCATATTGCAAAATGTAACTCGCAACCCGCTTGCCGACCCTTATTTATTCGGCATTATTTCTGGTGCAGGTTTAGGGGCAACCATAGCCACCTTAGTATTAAACGATCAACAGTCGCTTGCATTGCCGTTGGCGGCATTTTTGGGCGCATTATTTTCTGTGGTCATCGTTTTTGGTATCGCAACTTTACTGCGTAATATGAGCCATTTACTATTAACCGGCGTGGCGGTTTCATTCATGCTGGGTTCTATCAGTCACTTTATTCTGTATCTTGGTGATCCGTTCGCTACCAACCGCGTAATTTTTTGGTTAATGGGCAGTTTAACGCGTGTTGAAATGTTTCACTTTTACTTGATCGGTGCCATGGTATTAATAACTTTACTGACTATTTTTGCCTTACATAGACAAATAGACGCGCTATTACTCGGCGATGAAAGCGCGGCAAGCCTTGGCGTTAATGTTGATAAACTACGCTTAATTCTTTTAGCTTTATGCGCAGCGGTTACCGCCACCATTGTTGCTTATTGCGGTGGTATTGGTTTTGTTGGTTTGATGATCCCACATATTGTTAGGCAACTGGTTGGCGTTACAACCATGCCGTTAATTATTGGTTCAGCGTTAGTCGGCGGCTGTTTTTTAATTTGGGTTGATGTTGCAGCGCGCAGTGCCCTGAGCAATGTCGAAATTCCCATTGGAATCATTACTTCAGCCATTGGCAGTATTTTCTTTTTAGCGATTATGTATCGCACTCGTAAAACAGGATAACTCACATGACAACAGATGCAGATAAAACTCAAAAACACCAAGAGCGCATGCAACGCCTTAAAGACAAAGTTGATGCCCGTATTGATTCAGCTCAAGAAGAGCGCGGTTTACTTATTGTTATTACCGGCAACGGTAAAGGCAAATCAACCTCAGGCTTTGGCACACTCGCTCGCGCTGTTGGCCACGGCTATAAAGCCGCGGCATTACAATTCATCAAAGGTGATTGGGCTTGCGGTGAACGTAACTTATTAGAAAACAATGGTGTTGAGTTTCACGTAATGGCAACGGGGTTTACTTGGGATACTCAAGATAAATCAAAAGATATTGCCGCCGCAACGAAAGTATGGAACGAGGCAAAACGTTTGCTAAAAGATGAAAGTGTCGACGTAGTTCTCCTTGATGAATTAACTTATATGTTGTCATTCAAGTATTTAGATTTAGATGAAGTGATTGAAGCTATAGTTAACCGCCCTGCGATGCAACATGTCATTATCACGGGCCGTGCTTGCCATCGCAGTATTATCGAACTTGCCGATACGGTTAGTGAAGTACAACCCCTCAAGCATGCATTTGATAATGGTATAAAAGCACAAAAAGGTATTGATTGGTAGCCGACTTGGCTGCAATAACAAATGGAATGTTAATGAAAATAATCCGCTCTCTAGTCATAGTTTTAATGAGCTTCACTTATGCAGCAGGCGCACAAGCAAGTAGTAAAAATGTTAATAATACCGCGGTTAGTGATGTGCCTAAACCCCGCATCATTGCACTCTCTCCGCACATTGTTGAAATACTGTTTAAAATAGGGGCTGGTGATCAAATCATCGCCACTACAGATTACGCAGATTACCCACTTGCAGCAAAGAAAATCCCAAAGATCGGCAGTGCATCGCGTATTCAGTTAGAGCGAGTAATTGAATTACAACCCGACTTAATTATTGCCTGGAGAAGTGGTAATCCCAGTGATGATTTAGCGCGCATTAAACAACTAGGCTTTAATGTGGTTTATTCACAACCCGATAGTTTTGAAGATTTAGCTAACGAAGTACGTTCATTTGGTAAGCTCTCAGGTCACACTGAACAAGCTGATCGTGTTGCCACTAAGTTTTTAACTGATTTAGACAAGATTAAAAAGCAATATGGTAATAAAGCACCACTCACTGGCTTTTACGAAGTTTGGTCTCGACCACTAACCACCATTGCCAAAGGCAGTTGGCCACAGCAGTTTTTAGACATTTGTAGTATCAAAAATCCATTTTATCAAGCGCAAGCTCAATACCCACAAGTAAATATTGAACAAATATTGCAAACCAATATTGATGTCATCATTGTGCCATTATCAACAAAACAAGCTAATGAAGATGCTTATGATTGGCAGAAATGGTCAATATTGAAAGCGGTTAAACATCAACAAATGATTAAACTTAATGCCGATGTTGCCCATCGAATGACGACGCGAAGTTTACATGCTCTGACTGAGTTATGTCAGCAAGCTGAGAAAAGCCGACTGTATTATCAACAAGTTATTGGTGAGTAGTATTTATAACGCTAAAGATGTTTGAGATGTCTGGAAATGAAAAAAGGTTCGCACTGCGAACCTTTATTATTCAAATCATTTATATATTTTTATACTTTTATTTATCAAACACAAATTCGGCTTAAAGTTGTGTCAACTTCTGCCGCTGTTTGCTGCTGCATCTCTGCAAGTTCTGCTACCGATAGTAAATTGGCATTAAGTTCTCTACTTAATTTTACCACCATCGACATATTGTCATTTATCGATGCAGTTGAATGCTGTTGCTCTGTGGTGCCTTGAGCTATTTGTGATGTTAAAGTATCTACTTCGGAAAACACTTGGCCTATTTTTTCTAGCGAATCAACTACTTGTGTTGAATGAATCAAGCTTTCTTGCGATAAAGTCTGACCACGGCCAATCGCATTTACCGCATTAGTCGACTTCTCTTGTAACCCTTCCACCATGGCATGAATTTCAACGGTAGATTCTTGTGTACGGTGTGCTAACGCCCTCACTTCATCGGCTACTACTGCGAAACCTCGGCCCTGTTCACCGGCTCGCGCGGCTTCAATAGCGGCATTTAATGCTAGCAAATTGGTTTGATCGGCAATACCACGGATAACCTCTAACACTGAACCAATGCGTGAGCACTCTTCTTGCAACAAGGCTAAATCAGAGGCCATTGTTGTTACTTCACTGTCGAAGGCTTCAATCGTGTGCTGGCTAGTATTTGAAGCGTTGGTACCTTGCTCTAAAATAGCTAATACTTGGCTTGATGTTTCACTCACCTGTGTTGCACTATCAGAAAGTGTCGCTGACGTTAAGGCAACTTGGTCAATTGAGTTCGCCATTTGTTCAATTTGATTTGCTGACTCATCAACCGCCCTAACCGAACCAACCATTTGAGCCGCTAACGACGCTGACCCTTGCTTTAAGATATCTGACTCACTGCGAATCTCACTAATAACATCCGCTAAATTAGCAATGAACTTTGATAAGTCATTAGTCACCTTTGCTAAATCATCATTGTTTTCATCTTTTATCAGTATGCTGGGTGCTTCATCAATACTCGCAACCTGATCAATATATTGCTGTAATTGTGCAAGTCGTTGAGTAAGTTTTTGCTGGGAATATAAATAACCGACAACAACTTGTGCAACCACCATCACTAACAATAATATTGCCGTTACGTTTTGGCTAAGACCCTCTCCGAGAAAAACTAACGAGATGATACTAATAATTCCAATAAAAAAAGTAGGGACTAATAATTTGATACTGAGACTATTCGACATGTTTTTTCCAAATACTTAATTATGATGACTTGTTAAACTTACTTTATGTTTAGGTGCTGAACGAAAAAGTTCTCCTACACGTGTTCCGAGCTTACAAATAAATTACATGCTATTGTGCTATTTAGCTATCTGTTTTTTTATCTAAATAAACATTCCATAGTAAAAAAACACTTAACCATAAATTTCACCTAATAAGGATATAGATATGACTATCACTAGTATTTTCATTATTGTTATTGCAGTTGGCTCTGTTATCGCAGGTATCTTATTGATAAAACAATCAGCTAGTAAGTTTCATCTATCAGATGAGCAAAAAAACAAAGTAGAGACCCGAAAAGCAGAGCAAATCAAAAAAGATCAAGAGCAAGAATAATTGCTATAGCCTATTAGTTTTAGTCAATGCTTAATTTCTGTAAATGGTTTGAATGAGGTGATAACCAAATTTCGGTTTAATTGGACCATGTACTGCTAGTATCGCTTTTTTGAAAACGGCATCATCGAACGTTTTACCATTTGGCCAGGTTTAAATTCACCCAAATCCCCACCTTTTTTACCTGAAGGGCAAGTTGAGTTTTTCTTTGCTAATTGAGCAAAATCTGCACCTTTAGCAATTTTATTCTTTAATTCTTGTGCAAGATTTTCTCTTTTAACTCAAATATGACGGGCACATGCAGAGGCCATATTATTATCCCATTCATTGTTAATGGCGCATTATAGCCATGACAAAGTAAATAATTTTAATCAAGAGCATAACAAGACGACTAAAACAAAGACCTGTAGATATAAGACCAGTTTTTTCTTTACTTGTGAGCATAACAACTTAGAATCACGGTATATTTTCCTTAGTTGTCTCCTCCATGAGTTCAATACAGCATTTATTTGACAATAATCAGCAGTGGGCTGAAAAGATAAAGCAAGAAGATCCTAATTTTTTCAAGCATTTATCAGAACAACAAAATCCTGAATATTTATGGATAGGTTGCTCAGACTCACGAGTACCCGCCAATGAGTTACTTGGTATGCAACCCGGTGAAGTGTTTGTGCACCGTAACATTGCAAATCAAGTTATTCACACCGACCTAAATTGTCTTTCCGTTATACAATTCGCGGTTGATGTTTTAAAAATCAAACACATTATTGTCTGTGGCCATTATGGTTGTGGTGGTGTAATTGCCTCTTTAGATGATAAAAGCCATGGTTTAATTGATAACTGGTTACACCACATTAAAGACGTTTATCGCTTTAACAAAGCTAGATTAGATGCCGTTAAAGACATGCCAGAACGACTAAAACTTCTGTGTGAACTAAATGTTATAGAACAAGTTGCCAACGTATGTAATACCACAATTTTAAAAAATGCTTGGAAAATAAAACAAGATGTGACCGTTCATGGTTTTGTTTATAATTTACAGGACGGTATTTTAAAAGACTTAGAAGTGTCAGTCGACAGCAACAAATAGTATTAACATAAACATAAAACTCACTTGTTTAGTTTTATGTTCACTTAACGATATTATTAGCAATAGAAAAGGCTTAGCTAAACGTTCACTCTGACCTTGCTCGCATTAACATTGCGACATCATTGTTTCGACTTTTTTACTCAACGTGGCATTTTTTATGCCTGAGTAAAGTCAATTATGGCTTCAATATGACAATCCGCTTGCACAAATATTGCAGATTTATGAAATGAAAAGTAGTTGCGATTTTAATATATTTAACTATTTACTTATTATGTCTATAATAAATAAAATAATTAGGTAAAAACTATGCGTTGGATATCTTGTTTATTGGTGTTATTCGTTTTTTGCTCTCTTGCTAATGCCCGTTCAATTCAGGCGATAGCAGACCAGCAAGTAGATTATGAATTTGCCGCCATTGAATACCTCATTGAACAAGAAATTGGTAAAATAATTTTAACGGCTATTTATCAAGAATTAGGCCTAAAAGTTAATATCACGTCTTATTCGGGTAATCGCGCACAATATGCAGCAAACTCAGGGCAGAGAGCCGGCGAAATCATGCGTATTTGGTCTTATGGTGCGGAGAACAAAAACCTAATTAGAGTACCGACCCCTTATTACAGTTTCATTACCTCAGCCTTTACACTTCGCAACAGCACGATAAATATTACTAAAGCCAAAGACTTAACAGGTTATAAAATTGCTCGCGTTAGAGGTGTGAAGCATACCAATAATATCACTAAAAACTTGCCAAAAGTCTCTGACAGTCCCTCCACAGAAGCCATGTTTAAACTATTACAGCAAGGTCAGGTCGATATTGCCTTAACTAGTTATATTGATGGTATTCAGGTGTTAAAAAAGCTAAAACTTGAAAAAGAGATCATGATCAGTGAACCTTTGGCTGGTTATAAACTTTATCATTACATACATAAAGATCATCAAGCACTCGTTAGTAAAGTTGATAACATCATTAAGCGGTTAAAAAACAATGGCAAATTAGCTAAAATCATTGCCCTAGCAGAGCATACTGTGCTCAATACTGACCGTTTACATTAATATTAGCCAATGCATTTATTTTCTACAACGGTAAATAACGTTAGTTTTTATTACACTCAAATCATACAATAGTGTGCTTTACCTCATTAAAATCCTATATCGATGAACAAAATTTTTATAATTGGTTTACCCCGTACCGGCACCACCAGTGTTTGTGCTGCAATGCTTGAATTAGGTTTTAGTGTTGCTCATACCGCTTATACTGAACGTGCATTCTTTGAAGCACAAGTCATCGCTGATACACCGATATTCTGTGACTATCAACACTTAGATAAAGCCTACCCTGATGCCAAGTTTATATACTTAACCCGAACAATGGATAAATGGCTACCTTCAATTGGACAGTTGCTGGCTCGTATGCACGTTAACCTTATTCGCGACGATGGTGGCTTTAACCCGATTATTAAACGCTGTTATCAAGCAATATTTAGCCCCTATAGTTCAGAAAACATCAATAATATTGAGTTTTTAGCGCAGTGTTACCAACAACACGAAAAGCAAGTTCTGGAATACTTTCAAGACAGAGCAGATGATCTTTTAACGATAGATGTTAGCGTTAACCAGAACTATGCCCAACTTTTAAAATTTTTAGATATAAAAGACAGTGAAGCGAAAGGCTTAGGTTTTAAAAAACTTAATGTTGGCGGTAAGGTTACCGCTTGGAAAGATATAAAAAGTGAATTAAAAGTTGAGTCTACCAACAAAGGTAGAGTTACCAAACTGCCCTATTTATAAACATCACAGTTTATTTAGCAGAAGTTGATAGCTCAGAAGCCTTACCATTAGCGGGTTGAATTAAGCCAGCAAATAGTACAGCTAAAGCAATAAAAATTGCTGATACATATAAACAGGCAACTAAACCATAAGCCTGAAAAATCCAGCCTGAAAGCACAGTGCCAAGCAACCTACCACAGGCATTCGCCATATAATAAAAGCCAACATCAAGTGACACGCCATCTTTACCCGCTATATCAACAATCAAAAAACTATGTAGTGAAGAGTTGATCGCAAATAAGAGAGCAAATACTGTCAAACCAGCAATAACAACCCATTTAGCTGAAAAGTCACCCTGTAAAGCAAGCGCCATAGCTGCTGGCACAACAACAAGTATAGCGCCCCAAACAGCAGCATCTCTGCTTTTTGGTGGCATACCAGCACGCTTTGTTGTTAATTTAGGTGCCAGTGTTTGCATAAAACCATAGAGCACAATCCAAGCGGCAATAAAGCCCCCTACCCAACTATGCGACCAGCCAAATTCAGACGCTAAATAAACGGGTAAAGCGACAACAAACCAAACATCACGGGCAGCAAATAAAAATAACCTCGCGGCTGAGAGCAAATTAATAGCTCGGCTTTTTGACAATACGTCTTTAAATTTAGGTTTGTGTTTAGCTTTACCTAAGTCTGCTTGCAACTTAAAAAGACTAAAGAACCAAACTAGCGTTAACATGGATGCCATCAGCGCAATAGCGCCCGTAAAACCTAGCCAAGTTAATAGTATGCCACCAAGAAAAAAACCAATGCCTTTTAGCGTGTTTTTAGAGCCAGTTAATAATGCTACCCATTGATATAACTTCCCGCTCTCACTTGCAGGCACAAGTAGTTTAATCGAGCTTTTTGCACTCATTTTATTAAGATCTTTAGCAATACCAGATAAGGCTTGCGCTACCATTACATAAGCAATAGTGAGAAAACTGGTCGGTACAAGTAACATAGACAAAGCAAGTATTTGCATGGCTAAGCCTATGTTCATGGTTTTATTAAGGCCAATTCTAGCGCCCAGCCAACCACCAACTAAATTAGTGATTACGCCAAAAATTTCGTAGAACAAAAACAACATAGCAATACTCAGCGGGCTATAACCCAGCTGATGAAAGTACAGCACAACTAACATGCGCAGCGCACCGTCAGTTAGGGTAAATGCCCAATAATTTCCAGTAATAATTAGATACTGTTTTACTTGTGCTGATAAACCGCTGAATACTTTCATTTATGCAAGTCTACCGTTAGCTTTTAGTTTTGATATCTAGATCAGAGCGACCTACCATACGAGCGATTTCTGCCGTACGATTTGCGTAACCCCATTCATTGTCATACCAAACATAAAGTTTCACTTGTGTGCCATTAACGACCATAGTTGAAGGTGCATCGATTATGCACGAACGGGGATCGGTTTTATAATCAATAGAAACTAGTGGTCGCTGTTCAAAACCTAAAATATCTTTTAGTTCGCCATTTGCAGCCACTTTTAAATAGTCATTTACCTCTTGCTCAGTTGTTGCTCGTTCAAGCTCGAAAACACAATCAGTAATTGACGCGTTAGCCAAGGGTACACGTACGGCATGGCCATTAAGTTTACCTTTAAGTTCAGGGAATATATGCGTAATAGCTGTTGCAGAACCCGTAGTGGTCGGGATCAAACTCATTGAGCAAGCTCGAGCACGGCGTAAATCTTTATGCGGTGCATCCAATATGGTTTGGGTATTAGTAATATTATGTATGGTGGTCATCGAACCATGCTTAATGCCTATACTTTCATGAATAACTTTTACTACAGGCGCAAGACAATTAGTGGTGCAAGATGCCGCCGTTACTATAGGATGTTTATCCGCATGGTATTGGTCATCATTAACGCCCATTACAATGTTTAATACGCCATCTTCTTTCACTGGCGCAGTAACTACTACACGCTTTACGCCTTGTTCTAAATAGGCTTGCAGTAACGCTTTAGACTTCATCACACCCGTTGCTTCAATAACTACATCACAGTCTGACCAATCAGTGTCTGCAATATTTTTATTTTGGCTACAGATAATTTCCTTGCCATTGATAACTATATTTTTTGCTGAATGCTCTGCCTGATGCTGCCAAATGCCGTGAACTGAGTCAAAATTAAGTAAATGAGCTAAGGTTTCCGCGTTGCCAGCAGGATCGTTGATTTTGATAATTTCAACATCATCCCAGCCATATGCCACACGCATCGATAAGCGTCCAATACGGCCAAAACCGTTAATACCTATTTTAATTGTCATGATAATTTTCCTGTCAAAAATTTATTTTTTAATCACATAAACTCTTTATGTAAGCCTGCCATTTGAGTTTTGTTTCACCTACTCACAACAACTAGCAATTCGTTCGGGTCTGTCGCCCATAATTTCTAAAGCTTGCAAATTCGGAGTAATAAAACCTATATTTTCTTCTAAAGTTAAGGTTATAACCTGTTGTGCCCAGGCAGGTATGTCAGCGTTAATGGTATAAAACACCCACTGTTTTTGTTTTCGGGTTAATAACACGCCTGAGTTTTTTAACACCGCTAAATGTCGAGATATTTTTGGTTGACTAGGCTCAGCAAGCGCTGTCATTAGTTCACAAACACAAAGTTCACCTTTTTTAGCAATCAGCAATATAGATTTAAGACGGGTATCATCAGCCAAATTTTTATAAAACTCAGTAGGGTTCATTCACTGCTCGTCAGGTTAATACACAATGTAGATAATCATAACTTAACTCAATGCATAACTAAATAGTTATATAACTAATTTATTATAAACTATCTCATTATTATGCAAACCAATTAAAATGGTATGAGTTACAGCACTTGATTAAATCGTAAAACACTTCTTAGTGAATTAAATTATCCTATTTTTCAAGCTTCTAATAAAAAGCGCAAATTAATTCTTGAAACGAACTTAAATAAGAACTATTATCAATCGCGTTATCAATCACTAGCGAATTTTTTACATGTTTGTTTGTATTTGCAAAGGCATCACAGATCATCAAATTAAACAATTAGTCACTGAATCAGGTGTCGGTTCTATACGTGAGCTAAAGCAGCACTTACCGTTAGGTTCTCAGTGTGGCACTTGTGTTAAAGTCGCTCAAAACATCATTGATAACACTATTATCAATGAAAGCTTATTTAAAGAAGTAGGCTAAAATACCACTACCTTATAAACCTGACTGCAACTGATAACGATTAACATTCTCAAGCTGTTGTTTTTAAATGTTTTTTATAATATACCCTTTGCATTCTCGTCGTTTCTTTCTATAATTACAGTCAATATTTAATCCGCTTAAATTTGAGGCTCTATGAAAGGCAACGCAACAGTTCTAACAATACTTAACAAAGTACTCACCAGTGAACTAACATCAATTAACCAATACTTTCTTCACGCCCGCATGTATAAAAACTGGGGCATTAATGCGTTAAACAGTAAGTGCTATAAAAAATCGATTCTTGATATGAAGCAAGCTGACAAAGTTATTGAGCGTATATTATTTCTCGAAGGTTTACCTAACTTACAACAATTAGCGCCTCTTTCTATCGGCGAACATACCCAAGAAATGATCGGCTGTGATGTTAGCTTTCAAACAGCGCAAATTGCGGTAGTAAGAAACGCCATTACTATTTGTGAACAAGAACAAGATTACGTAAGTCGCGAAATGTTAGATACCATATTGAATGATGAAGAGGAGCATTTAGATTGGCTGGAAACTCAGCAATACCAAATTGATGCTATGGGTATTGAAAAATTCATTCAGGCACAGTTATAAAACGGCTTAAGCTAGACCTATTAGAAGGAAAATAAAATGAAAGGTAATACCCAAATTATTTCTGCATTAAACGGCCTACTCGCCTATGAACTAGCCGCAATGGACCAATACTTCATTCATTCAAGTATGTATGAAGACTGGGGCATTAATAAGCTATTCGAACGTATCAGCCACGAGTTTGACGATGAAAAATTGCACGCATCAATGCTTATTCAGCGTATTCTATTTTTAGAAGGCATACCTGACATGCAAACCCGTCCAGGCTTAAATATTGGCAAAACAGTACCTGAAATGCTGCAAAGCGATTTAGATGTGGAATATGCCGTCGCAAAATCACTTAGAGCCGCTATTGCGTTATGCGAACAAGAAAAAGATTACGTTACACGTGAAATACTTGAAAAGCTGCTTGATGATACCGAAGTAGACCATGCATTCTGGCTAGAACAGCAACTAGGTCTCATTAAAACCATAGGTTTAGCGAATTACATACAGTCACAATTATAAGCCAATACTGACGCTAAAAAACGCCGTAAACATCCTAAACATTAAAAGCCAGCTATTTTATCAGCTGGCTTTTTTATATCTACTGCGCTTGCATATAAAGAATAATTATCCTCTAGAGACAAAAATTGGCGATTCATAGAGAATTTATTCTAATTTATGACGACCCAAGTAATGATAAACAGACGAAAGCTCATAAATACCAATACAAACATTCCAGCTGAACAATACTCAATTTATACCAGAGCAGCTAACCAATTTATTGAAAGCACAAAGTCTGGGCTAAGTTTCTATCTTAAATTTCGAATTTCTTTATTAATAGCGTCAATAGTTTCCATCATCATAATCGTCTACTTACTGGTGACTAGCTCTATGCTCAAAAAATTAACTGAGCTACTCGGCACCGGTACTATTGAACTGCTTAAAAAATCACGAGATCAGAGTAGTTTGAGTGAATACCAAAAGTGGTTATAAAGTTAATCACTATTCCGTGCAAAGTATTATTTAGAGCTAATTAAAAAATTGATAAAAAAACGGCCCGCATAATGCGAGCCGTATTAAACATTTAACGGTAAATAATAACGCTTTTTACTGTCTCATTTCTTCTTGATCAGCGCCTTCTTTTTCAATCACTTCAGGGATTAAGTCTTCTTTCGAAATACCTAATGCCAAAGCAACTGAGCTAGCAACGTAAACAGATGAATAAGTACCAACAAAAACACCCAAGAGTAATGCCGTAGCAAAACCATGAATTAGTGCGCCACCTTTAAAGAACAAAGCTGAAAGTACTAATAAAGTGGTGATTGAGGTAATTATGGTACGCGATAAGGTTTGTGTTAAAGAAATATTAATCACATCTTCAGGGGTACCAACACGCACTTTTCTGAAGTTTTCTCGAATACGATCCGAGACCACTATCGTATCGTTCAGCGAGTAACCTATTACCGCAAGTATTGCCGCCAATACCGTTAAGTCGAACTCTAGTTGTAAAATAGAGAATAAACCTAAGGTTAACAATACATCATGAAATAGCGCGATAACTGAACCTAAAGCAAAACGCCATTCAAAGCGAAACGCGACATAAACTAAAATACAGATAAGCGCGGTTAACATAGCTAAGCCACCCTGCTCTGCTAGCTCATCTCCGACACTCGCACCAACAAACTCGATACGACGCATATCAATGGTTTGCCCTGTACCTGCTTGTAGAACGTCCAGTACTTGGTTACCTAGCATTTCTGCTTTTACATCTTCACGGGTTGCTAAACGTATCACCACATCACGGCTTGAACCGTATAGCTGCACAACCGCATCATCAAAGCCGTTTGAATCCATAATGCTACGGATTTTGGTTAGATCTGCTGAGTCTTCAAAACCAACTTCGATTAAGGTACCACCGGTAAAATCTAAACCGAAATTGAGTTTATTTGTTGCCAATGAAACAACCGAAGCCGCCATTAGTATAATACTAAATATCACCGCTACCTTGCGGTAGCGCATAAAGGCAACAGTATCTTTTAATTGTAAAATTTGCATAATATTGAAGCCCTACCTATATAGACAATTTATCGAGACGTTTACCACCCCAAACAGCGTTAACGACAGTACGAGTACCAATAACAGCAGTAAACATTGACGTTATAATACCGATTGATAATGTTACCGCGAAACCTTTAATTGGGCCTGTGCCGACGGCAAATAAAATCAAGGCAGCAATTAACGTGGTGATGTTAGCATCAATAATGGTTGAAAACGCAGCGTCATAACCTTGATGAATTGACTGTTGAATTGACTTACCTGCACGCATTTCTTCACGAATACGCTCAAAAATAAGGACGTTAGCATCAACGGCCATACCAACTGTTAACACTATCCCTGCCATACCAGGTAAGGTTAATGTTGCACCTGGGATCATAGACATAACACCAATAATCAAGACTAAGTTCGCGCCCAAGGCTAAGTTTGCCACCACACCAAAAGCACGGTAATAAACCAACATAAACAAGAAAACAAGACCAAAGCCCATCAAAATAGCATGGAAACCCAGTTGAACGTTTTCAGCACCTAATGTTGGCCCTACAGTGCGCTCTTCAACAATTTGAATTGGCGCAATCAAAGCACCCGCTCTAAGTAATAGTGCTAAGTTATGGGCTTCAGATTGACTACCTGCACCGGTAATTCGGAAGGTTTTACCTAAACGCGCTTGAATAGTTGCAACACTGATCACTTCTTCGATTTTCTCAAAAATAGTATTGCCTTCAGCATCAACGCGATCCGTTGGCTTGTATTCTATAAATACCGTTGCCATTGGCTTACCAATACTGTTTTTGGTACCGTTCGACATTTTACTACCGCCGGCAGAATCCAAAGTAATATTAACTTGCGGACGACTATATTCATCAAAACTTGAACCCGCATCAACAATATGATCACCGGTTAGCATCACGCGTTTTTTCAATAAAACAGGTTTGCCGTTACGCTCTTTTAGTAATTGAGAACTTCCCGGCACACGACCATTAAGTGCAGCACCTAAATCACCGTCAGTATCAACTAAGCGAAATTCAATAGTAGCGGTAGCATTTAATATTTCTTTTGCTTTCGCGGTATCTTGAACGCCCGGTAATTCAATAACAATATGCTTTTGACCTTGGCGTTGTACTAGCGGCTCAGCAACACCTAGCTCATTAACACGATTACGAATAATGGTGATGTTTTGTTGCAGTGCATATTCACGAGTTTCTTTTAGCTTTTGTTCAGTCATTTTAGCGGATAACGTTAAGTTACCCTCATCACTAACAAACAATAAATCAGGGTTTTGTTTATCTAAATAAGTTTCTGCACTTACTAGATCTTCAGCATTACGAAATTGAATTTTAACGGCATCATCAACTTTTTTCACTGAGCGATAACGAATTTTTTCGCTACGTAAGTCACTACGAAAATCGTCAACTAAACTTTCTTGCGCCTTATTAATGGCTTCTTTCATGTTTACTTCCATTAGGAAGCTCACTCCGCCACTTAAATCTAAACCTAACTTCATTGGCGTTCCACCAATGCTTGCTAACCACTTAGGCGTTGCAGGTGTTAAGTTTAAGGCTACTGAATATTCATCGCCCATATTATCGTCAAGTAAATCACGTGCGCGCAATTGTTGTTCTGTATCACGGAATCGAGCTAATATTTGGCCGCCTTCCATGACGATACTTGCGTAGGAAATTTCCTTGCCATCTAAGTGAGACTTAACTACATCTAGCGTTGCTGCGTTTGTTTCAATACCGCGCAAGCCAGAAATTTGTACTGCAGGATCTTCACCATAAAGGTTAGGAGACGCATACAAAGCACCAACAGCAACTATTAATAGCACCATCAATGTTTTCCATAATGGATATTTGTTTAACACAATATCACCCTATTTTCTTTTGAATTACGCGATAATACTAAACTGAATTATCGCGTAAAAGTTTGTTAGAATTTTTTGTTATAGTTATGCGAAAGTGTGTACTGATGATTATCAATACACACTTTCAAAACCGCTATAGCGAAAAAAGCCAACAAAATCTCATTATAGAGACTTCATTGTACCTTTAGGTAATACAGCATTAATTGCGCCTTTTTGTACTGTTACTTCAGTACCTTCAGCTATGCTTACTACAATAAAATCTTTTTCATCTGAAACTTTAACAATTTTACCAACAATGCCGCCTTGTGTTAGCACTTCGTCACCTTTTGATAATTCAGACATCAAACTTTTATGCTCTTTCACACGCTTAGCTTGCGGACGATAAATCATAAAATAAAACACTAAACCAAATACCGCTAGCATAATTAACATTGACATACCGTCTGCCCCTTGAGCGGGACCTGCAGCAGCGTGGGCTTGACTAATAAATAAACTCATAAATACCTCTTGTTATTTTTTCTGATTGATTTTTATAAAATGGTGAATTAAACCTGTGAATCTTTTATTCTGCTTCACTGTCTGCCATTGGCGGGACAGGTAAATCGCGTAGTGCATAAAAGTCAGCAACAAACTCATCTAGTTTGCCTTGCTCTATAGCATCGCGCAATCCTTGCATTACACGTTGGTAAAAACGTAAATTATGCATGGTATTTAATTGCGAACCTAAAATTTCATTACATTTATCTAAATGATGTAAATAAGCGCGCGAATAATTTTTACAAGTATAACAATCACATTCAGGATCTAATGGGCCAGTATCCGTTTTGTGACGTGCGTTTCTAATTTTAATAACACCGTTAGTAACAAATAAATGGCCGTTACGGGCGTTACGTGTTGGCATTACACAATCGAACATATCAATACCACGTCGCACACCTTCAACTAAGTCTTCAGGTTTGCCTACTCCCATAAGATATCGGGGTTTATTTTCCGGTATCAAGGGCGCAGTATGATCTAATATTCGAATCATATCTTCTTTTGGCTCACCTACCGATAAACCACCAATAGCATAGCCATCAAAGCCAATACTGGTTAAACCATTAACTGATACTTCACGTAAATCTTCATACATGCCGCCTTGAACAATACCAAACAAAGCGTTTAAATTACCTTCATGGGCATCTTTTGAGCGCTGTGCCCAACGTAATGAAAGTTCCATTGACACTTTTGATTCTTCGTGGCTAGCAGGATAAGGCGTACATTCATCAAAGATCATGACAATGTCTGAGCCTAAACTGTTCTGAACTTCCATTGAACGTTCAGGTGTTAGCATAATTTTTTCACCGTTCACTGGCGAACTAAACTTAACACCTTCTTCGGTAATTTTGCGCATTTTGCCTAAACTAAAAACTTGGAAGCCGCCAGAGTCAGTTAAGATCGGCTTATCCCAATTCATGAAACCATGTAAGCCACCGTGCTGTTCGATAATTTCAGTACCTGGACGCAGCATTAAATGAAAAGTGTTACCAAGCAAAATTTCTGCACCGGTTTGAGCAACTTCTTCGGTTTTCATACCTTTTACTGTGCCGTAAGTACCCACTGGCATAAATGCAGGGGTTTCAACTGAGCCACGATCAAAGGTTAAGCGACCACGACGAGCTTTCCCGTCTGTCGTCAGTAATTCAAACTGCATAGCGTTTTTTTCTGTTTTCTCTGTCATATTATATCCTTCGCCCACTAGCGAAACAGGCTAGTAGCTTTTTCGTTTTAGCGACTAGAATTCTAGCCAACTACTATTTTCTCTAGTCAGTATATTTTACTGGCCAGTATTTAAATCTTTTTTCGTCAACAACATCGCATCACCATAACTAAAAAAGCGATACTGCTGCGCAACCGCATGTTGATAGGCAGCCATAATATTTTCGTAGCCAGCAAATGCACTCACTAACATCAACAAGGTTGATTCAGATAAGTGAAAATTAGTAATTAAGGCATCAACAATTTGAAACTCATAACCTGGGGTGATAAAAATATCGGTGTCACCATAAAACTCACTAAAATTTTTACCTTGTTCTTTAGCTATTTTCGCAGCACTTTCTAGTGACCGTACTGACGTAGTACCCACAGCAATAACTTTTCCGCCATTAGCCTTAGTTTGTTCAATTTGCACCACAACACTTGGTGGTACTTCAACATATTCTGCATGCATTATATGGTCGGCAATTTCATCAACCTTTACAGGTTGAAATGTGCCAGCACCGACATGCAAAGTCACAAAGGCAAAATCTACACCTTTGGCTTTAAGTTGCGTCATTAATTCATCATCAAAATGCAAACCTGCTGTTGGTGCTGCTACAGCACCCGGCTTTTCATTATAAACCGTTTGATAACGTTCACGATCACTGTCTTCATCAGGTCGGTCAATATAAGGAGGTAATGGCATATGACCAACTTCATCTAATATTGATAACACCGATTGTTCACCCTGAAATTCAAGCTCAAACAAAGCGTCATGCCTTGCCACCATAGTGGCTTTAACTTTACCTTCTAATAGTATTTCACTACCCGGCTTTGGCGACTTACTGCAACGAATGTGCGCTAATACGCGATGTTCGTCTAGTAAACGTTCAACTAACACCTCTAACTTACCACCACTGGCTTTTTGACCAAACATGCGTGCTGGAATAACTCGCGTATTGTTAAATACTAACAAGTCTCCCGCTTCAACATGGGCAATAAGGTCTGTAAATGTTTCATCTTTGCGCACACCATCGTTGCCATTTAACGTCATTAAACGGCTCGCAGAACGGTTAGCTTTTGGATATCGAGCAATTAGCTCTTCGGGTAAATCAAATGAAAAATCAGCAACGCGCATGGTAAATTAACTAGTTCAAAGAATAAAAAACGCGTAATTTTAGTGCTGCACGGCACGAATAGCAAGCATTAACTTGTATACCCACTGCACTTCAAGTTGCAAACTTCAGCAAGTTGAGAAAGGGTTTGGTATCGGACATGGGTCGAAGAGAATAATGGTTATATTGTCGAAATCCATAACGCAGGAGAAAACCCTTTATCGGCTTGCTCATAGGAAGCTGAACTTGGATTATTGCAGGAATATAGCTTACCCCCTAAGCGCTATCACGATTATAAATAGCGACTATAGTTTAAAAATAATCACCCAAAACATTCATTTTGACGTATGCTAAAATCAAACAACCTTGCTAGGTAAACTAATGAAAAATCTTGCTTTCGCCATCGCAAAAACCATCATCAATGGTTTTGAGCGACATATTTACCTTTATAGTGAAATTACACAAACGGCAAAACAGCGCTTTGAGCAACATCGCTGGAAAGACATTCAAATCGCTGCTAAAGCGCGTACAGATTTTTACGACCAACGCATAGAAGAAACATTGGCCACTATCAAGCAAGATTTTTGCATCAATGCGCTCGATGACAAGCTTTGGCAAACAGTTAAAACTTGCTATATTGAACTACTGAGCAAACACCCACAACCCGAGTTAGCTGAGAGTTTTTACAATTCAATATTTTGCCACTTATTTGAGCGCAAATATTATCATAACGCCTATATTTTCGTGCAATCAACTGCAACACGCTTAGACAAATTACCCACACCAAAAATATTCACCAGTTACTTTCCTGCTGAACATGGCTTGTTTCAAACCATTAATAATATTATGGATAGCCAAAATTTTTCAGTGCCCTTTACGCATTTGAAAAAAGATATCAATATTCTAATAGCCAAATTTCGCCAACAAGCAGATAAAACCCTCTATCAGTTGTCTGATTTACAATTCGACATTTTAGATTCTGTTTTCTACCGTAATAAAGGCGCTTATATTATTGGCCGGGTTATATCCCCTGGTGGTGAAACACCATTTATTATTTCGCTATTAAATACTGAAAAAGACGGTTTTTTTATTGATGCCTTGATTACCGAAGGTGAGCATATGGCGGTGGTTTTTGGTTTTGCTCGTGCTTATTTCTTTGTAGATTGTCAGCACCCCCATGCTTTAGTTGATTTTCTTAATCGATTAATTCCACATAAAACAAGTGCCGACTTATATTCTGCCATTGGTTTTCACAAACAAGGTAAAACCCAGTTTTATCGTGATTTTTTAAATCACTTGGATAACAGTGACGACAAGCTTGAGTTAGCACCAGGGATCAAAGGTATGGTGATGTCGGTATTTATGCTGCCGTCATACCCTTATGTTTTTAAAATTATTAAAGATAAGTTTTCCCCGAGTAAAAATATGACCCGAGCAGATGTTAAAGGCAAATATCGCTTAGTTAAATTGCATGACCGGGTTGGTCGAATGGCTGATACCATGGAATATTCGGAAGTTGCCTTTCCTCAGCAGCGCTTTTCAGCCGAACTACTCGAAGAGCTAAATACCGTGGCTCCTTCATTGTTAAGATACGAAAATGATCTGGTGATTATTAAACATATGTACATTGAGCGTAAAATGACCCCGCTAAATTTATACTTAGCAAAAGCCAATGATGATGAAATCGACAATGCTATGTACGGCTACGGTAAAGCCATTAAACAACTAATTGCCGCAGATATATTCCCAGGTGACATGTTGTTGAAAAATTTTGGCGTAACTCGTCATGGACGGGTTATTTTTTATGACTACGATGAAATTACTTATATGAATGAAGTTAATTTTCGCGTTAAGCCTGAAGCGGTAACAGAAGAGCAAATTTACGCAGCTGAGCCATGGTATTCTGTTGCGCCTGGTGATGTGTTTCCAGAAGAAATTGCCACATTTGCTCTAGCCAACAATCGCTATCGACAAGCTTTTCTTCGTCATCATGCTAACTTACTTGAAGCAAAATATTGGCAGGCCTGTCAAGCCAGAGTTGCTAAAGGTGTTTTTGCCGATGTTTACCCTTACCCAGAAAAATCACGTTTTTGTTATTGGAAAACAACCAGTACTGAGCAATAAACCAACAAAGGGTAAATTAAACCGGTTAAAACTAGCACAAATGCTGTTTATTTAGGCGAACAGTCATTTTTTTGAAATTTGCGCTTTACCTTTAGCTTGGCATCAGTATAATTCGAATCTGTTGCAGGGGTGTAGTTCCAATTGGTAGAACAGCGGTCTCCAAAACCGACGGTTGGGAGTTCGAATCTCTCCACCCCTGCCATTTTCCTTTCTTGTGTTATTCCAATTATATTGTTTCTATTTAGACTATTTTTAAAATTCTAGTTTTTCCTATTTAAAAACTCTGTCATGATAACTGTGATTTTAACCATACCTGAAATGATATGAGCATTAACAAAAGACAATTTGATTTATTACAAGCCATGGGTATTACGGTTTGGCAAAGGCGGGGATTACCTGGCCAAAACTCATTGTCAGCTGAATCTTCTGAGACGGTTCAAAATACTGAGCAAGCTAACGACTCAATAAATGCTGTTACCCCGCAATCTTCATCTTCACCAGAGCAAGATACAGCTCAACAAACACTACACAATAAAAATATTGCTTTAGATCTCAAGACACTACTTAAGCATCAGCTATTTAAAGATATTATAAGCAGTATCGGTGCAAGCAGTGCCGATTTATCCATTGCGCATAATCAGATAGATCTAGGCATCATTAATTGGCAATTCACAGCAAATAAAAATATTGAATTTAAGCATAACTGCTTAAAAACACCCGATTTAACAACGCTGGCCAACTCACCTGAATTAAAAAAATCTTTGTGGCAATCAATAGGACCTTTAAGCTCATCATGACAATTAAAGCAAACACAATCTTCAAGCCTGTTGATCAGGATATAGTTGCACAACTTATGGAAATTGAAGTTGCTTGCCATCCACACCCATGGAGTGAAAAAACTTTTCGCAGTTGCATTGAAGGTCGATATTTTGGTGAATATCTGACGGTCGACAATATCGTAGTCGGCTTTTATGTTGGTGAGCACGTAGCCGGTGAATCAACTTTAATGGATGTTTGTGTTGCGCCATCACAACAAGGTAAAGGTTTCGGTAAAGCACTGTTATTGCAGTTCTTCGAACACTGTAAAAAACTAGCAACCACAAGTATTTTCCTCGAAGTGCGAGCAAAAAACATCAGTGCACAAATGCTTTATATTAATCAAGGTTTTACTGAAATATCACGAAGAACAGGTTATTACCCAAGTAATAGTGGCTTTGGTTACGAAGACGCCATAGTGATGTCAAAAAAACTCTGATCAAACCCTAGTTTCTAACAGCAGATATATATTCGATATGTAAGCATATTGTAGCTATTAAAAAGCAAACCTAATGGTTTGCTTTTTTACTACTCACTATTTTTACTGCTCAATACATCACTACAGTTGAGCATAACTACCAGTTTTCAACCCCTTTCATATCAGGTAACTGATGAGCGATGCCTTTATGGCAATCGATACAGGTTTTCTCACCTGATGCCAAGGCGTCGGAGTGCATCTTCACACTACGATTACCTTGCTCGGAAAAGTCCATATACTCAAAATTATGACAGTTACGACATTCTAGTGAGTCATTGGCTTTCATACGTTTCCACTCACGCTCAGCCATAGAGCGACGATGATCAACAAACTCTTCACGGGTATCTATAACGCCGGTTAACATACCCCAAACTTCTTTACTTGCGGCAATTTTACGCACTATTTTATCCGTCCATTTTTTAGGTACATGACAATCAGGGCAAGTAGCTCGCACACCCGAGCGATTAGCGTAATGAATAGTTTCACGATATTCCTCATACACATTGTCTTGCATTTCATGACAACTAATACAAAACTCTTCGGTATTCGTTACCTCTAAAGCTGTGTTAAAACCACCCCAGAAAATAACTCCACCGGCAAAACCAATAGCTAAAATAAACCACAAAGCAGCACTATTGGGTGACTTTAAAAACATCCACAAATTCTTTAGCATTTTAACCTCCTATATTTTGCAATTATTTACTCATGACCCAATGATTCAACAGGCTCAAAGGTGTTATCAACCAGAGGCGCTGCATCAGCTTGTGTAACATGACATTGCAAGCAAAAATAACGACGAGGAGAAACATCAGATAAGGTTTTACCGTCACGTGTTTCATAATGCGTTAAGCTAATTTTCGTTGCACCGGTTTCTGCGGCATATTTCCAACTATGGCAGTTCAAGCACTTATTACTGTTTAAATCGACGCGATAACCTCGTATTTGATGAGGTATAACGGGTGGTTGATGCACATAATTACGCGCGATTGGATTTTTGTCCTTAATAACACGCTTTAGTTTTTCAGCTGGACGGGTTTCATCAATAGTTGCAGCCCCGCGAATAGTGGCTAAACCACCTGTATTTACCGTTTCTTGCGCCATTGTGCTAGACATAGTAGCGAACGTAACCGCACACGTAGCTACACATGCAGTAATGGCAACTAATAAAGGTAATAATTTCATTTACTCTCTCCACTGCATCAAGTATCAAGTATCAACATTATCGATGCATTAATTCGTCAAGGTTGGCTTTAAGCTTTAGTTACTTTGACCGCACACTTTTTATAATCAGTTTGTTTTGATAGTGGATCAGTTGCATCTAAAGTTAACTTATTCACTAGCTGCTTAGCGTCAAACCACGGCATAAACACTAACCCTTTCGGTGGTCGGTTACGGCCTCTTGTTTCAACACGTGACTCAACCTCTCCTCGGCGAGACGCCATTAAAACCTTATCGCCTCGGCGTAAACCACGATCTCTTGCGTCATCAGGATGCATAAAAATCACCGCATCAGGAAAAGCTTTATGCAGTTCAGGTACTCGCGACGTCATGGAACCTGAATGCCAATGTTCAAGTACCCGTCCGGTACTAAGCCATAAGTTGTATTCTTCATCTGGCGATTCCGCTGGTGGTTCATAAGGCAGAGCAAAAATAACCGCTTTATTATCTTTGTGACCATAAAACTGCACTTCACTACCTTTTTCAACGTATGGATCATGGCCTTCTCTGAAGCGCCACTTAGTTTCTTTACCGTTGACCACGGGCCACCTTAAACCACGCTCTTCGTGATATCGGTCAAACGGCGCTAAATCGTGACCATGGCCGCGACCGAATTCAGCATATTCTTCAAACAAACCTTTTTGAATATAAAAACCAAAAGCATCACCTTCAAAATTGGTATCGCCTTTTGACTCACTCATCGGGAACTTATTCACTTTGCCATTAGCGTATAGCACGTCGTATAACGTTTTACCGCGAAGCGCAGGTTGTTTTGCAATTAACTCTTCTGGCCACACTTCTTCAACTTTAAAACGTTTAGAAAACTCAACCAATTGCCATAAGTCTGAACGCGCATCGCCTGGCGCATTCACTTGTTGATGCCAAAATTGTGTTCTGCGTTCGGCATTACCGTAGGCACCTTCTTTTTCTACCCACATCGCGGTAGGTAAAATTAAATCAGCAGCTTGCGCGGTTACCGTTGGGTAAGGGTCTGACACAACAATAAAATTTTCTGGGTTACGATAGCCAGGGATCGCTTCTTCATTGATATTTGGCGCTGCTTGCATATTGTTATTACACATAACCCAGTAAGCATTAAGTTCACCATCTTTTAACATCCGATTTTGTAATACCGCATGATAACCAGGTTTAGGTGGAATAGTACCTTCAGGCAACTGCCAGATTTTTTCAGCTATAGCCCTATGTTTGGGGTTTGCAACTTGTAAATCAGCCGGTAAACGATGGGAGAATGTCCCTACTTCACGAGCGGTACCACAGGCCGAAGGTTGTCCTGTTAATGAAAACGGACTGTTACCCGGTTCAGAAATCTTACCGGTTAACAAATGCACGTTGTACATTAAATTATTAGCCCAAACACCACGGGTATGTTGGTTAAAGCCCATGGTCCAAAATGAGGTTACTTTCACTTTTGGATCTGCGTATAATTTCGCCATTTCAATTAAGTTCGCTTCTGGCACACCAGATAATTTTGAAACAGACTCAACTGTGTAGGTACTAACAAACTTAGCATAAGCTTCAAAAGTCATGGGTTTCGAAGCACCACTACCGGCATTTTTGGCCGCTTTTTCTAATGGATGTGTTGGACGTAAGCCATAGCCGATATCAGTAACGCCTTCACGAACATTAACGTGTTTTTTCATGAAGTCTTCATTGACGGCATTATTTTGAATAATGTAATTAGCGATAAAATTCAAAATAGCCAAATCGGTTTGCGGTGTGAAGATCATGCCATTATCGGCAAGCTCAAAACTACGATGCTTGTACGTCGATAAAACATTTACTTTAACGTGTGGTGCACTTAAACGACGATCGGTGAGTCGTGACCACAAAATAGGATGCATTTCCGCCATATTTGAGCCCCAAAGTACAAAGGCATCGGCATTTTCTAAATCGTCGTAACAGCCCATCGGCTCGTCGATACCAAAGGTACGCATAAAGCCACCAACAGCAGAGGCCATGCAATGACGCGCATTCGGGTCGATATTATTGGTTAAAAAGCCTGCTTTCATTAACTTAGAGGCGGCATAGCCTTCCCAAACCGTCCACTGCCCTGAGCCAAACATACCCACCGAGGTTGGGCCTTTTTTCTTAATCGCTGCTTTAAACTTATCAGCCATAACATCAAAGGCTTTGTCCCAGCTTACCGGCGTAAAGTCGCCTTCTTTATCGTATTCACCATCAGTCATTCTTAATAATGGTTGAGTTAATCGGTCTTTACCGTACATAATTTTCGATAAAAAATAGCCTTTTATACAGTTCAAGCCTTTATTAACTTCTGCCTCTGGATCGCCCTGTGTTGCCACCACTTTGCCATGTTGAGTACCGACTAATACACTACAACCCGTGCCACAAAAACGACAAGGGGCTTTATCCCACTTAATCGTGCTTTGTGACGATTTTGTGATCAAGTTAGTCGCTGACGCAGGGATCGCAACACCTGCGGCAACAGCCGTGGCAGCAATAGCATTAGCTTTAATAAAGTCACGTCGAGTTAACGTCATAATGCTTTCCCCTGATGCTGTGGCAAACCGGCATCGTTATGATGAAATATTAGTGATGATGAGATAACACCTGACACATTGCTCATGTCTGTAATGGTATCTATGATGCGTTTGGCAGGATTGGTTTCTCCTTCAAGGCCTTCTACGGTGAAAACCAAACTGCCATTTTCGCCAGTTGCATGTATTTCAGCACCAGGAAATGCTTGCAAATCATCAGCAACTTTATCCGCTTTGTCTGGGTAAGCCATAAACATAACTCCGGCAATATTTACTGGGCTTTCTTCTAAAAGATTAATCACATTTTTGCCCTCTTATAATTTTTCGTTTGCTTCTGCTGAATGCTCAAGTACGGCTGCAGGCTTGCCGCCAAATATTTTTAAAATAATAACCGCGACTAAGGCTGTGGCGATAAAGCCAAAAAGAAATATCAATGGCATTGAGCTGTAGCCCAAAATATTCCATATTAGTTGCTCTAAATCACTCATGACTTACTCCTGGTAAAACTGTTGATATTTTAATCGCTGATTCCGGACAAACCGCTACACATGCACCGCAACGTGTACAATCTGCCAGCGCTATTTCAGGCTGAGGTACGCTGCCATGAAAATAATTAAATTTAATAGCTTGTGGTTCGCAACTATCTTGACAAACTTGGCAATGCACCTGCTTTTTAGCTAAGCAACTTGCTTCAATTTCAATAGTTAACTGCCAAGGGACAGCGTCCAAAAGTTTGAATAACGGCTCTTTACAGGCCTTTACACATTGTTGACAAAATGTACATTCGCCAGCATAAAAATTAATTTCTGGAAAACCACCATCACCTTTAATAATGATGTGTTCCTCACAAGCGTCAAGGCAGTCGCCACATTGCGTGCAGCCTTGAGTAAATAACTTTTCGTCCACGATCCAAGGTAATCTAATCGCTGGCGGTTTAGAAACATGCTTGGCTCGCATAAAGTTACGACGGCTTAAATCAACCATAAATCCCCTTTACCTGAAAAGATAAAACAACTACATTTTTACCAAGTTAATTAAGTGACATAGATCACATACCAACATTATTAACTGACGATACAGCATCTAATCAGCGCGTTACTTGATGCAAATCAAGTTTTTCTTGTACTTAATAGATAAAACCTTGAATAAGGTAAAAATGAATAACGCTAAGATAAAATTAGAAATTAACCAGGCAAAATTATTTTCATTTTAGCTGTGTACATTTAAATAATTTTTGAATTATTTTTACATAGTAACGACTTATTCCCCCTTACTTTAAAGTGCATCATGAGCTGAAATACTCACTATTATTGTTTAAATTAAGCACTTCATGGCAGGAACCTTTAACTATCGAGGTAAAAGATTGAAATTAAAATGAGAATACAAGATATTGTTACTGCCCTTCGCACTTGTTTTCGCTATAATGTTGCGCTTTAAAATTTAACTTAAATTATTTTTCATCCACTTTAAAACGGGTAATTTGCATGTCTGTACAACAGCAGGAAGTCGATCTTCGACGCACCTTCGCTATTATTAGTCACCCTGATGCGGGTAAAACGACGATCACTGAAAAGGTGTTACTTTTTGGTCAAGCTTTACAAAAAGCCGGTACCGTAAAAGGTAAAAAGTCGGGGCAACATGCAAAATCTGACTGGATGGAAATGGAAAAAGAACGTGGTATATCAATTACCACTTCTGTAATGCAATTTCCCTATGACAATTGTTTAGTCAATTTACTCGACACACCGGGTCATGAAGACTTCTCAGAAGATACTTATCGTACGTTAACAGCCGTCGACTCATGCCTGATGGTTATCGATGTCGCTAAAGGTGTAGAAGCGCGGACCATTAAATTAATGGAAGTTACTCGCCTGCGTGACACACCAATTATTACCTTCATGAATAAAATGGACCGCGATGTACGCGACCCAATGGAAGTGATGGATGAAGTTGAAGATGTACTAAAAATTAAATGTGCACCTATTACTTGGCCAATAGGCATGGGTAAAGAATTTAAAGGTGTCTATAACATTTTAACTGATGAGATATTCTTATATCAAACAGGTCAAGGTCATACTATTCAAGAAAAACGTGTCATTAAAGGCATAGATAATCCAGAGCTAGATACGATTATTGGTAACTACGCTGAAGATTTTCGTGAAGAGTTAGAGCTTGTTGTCGGTGCTTCACATGAATTTAATCATGAAGAATTTTTAAAGGGTGAACTCACACCTGTATTTTTTGGTACCGCATTGGGCAACTTTGGTGTTGACCATATGCTTAACGGTTTAACACGTTGGGCGCCAAAACCATTGCCGCGCGAAACCGATACTCGAATTGTTAGAGCTGAAGAAGAAAAGTTCTCTGGTTTTGTTTTTAAAATTCAAGCCAATATGGATCCTAAACATCGTGACCGCATTGCTTTCATGCGTATTTGTTCAGGCAAATATGAAAAAGGCATGAAAATGAAACAAGTGCGCATCGGTAAAGATGTAAGAATTGCTGACGCCGTAACCTTTATGGCCGGTGACCGCTCTAATGTTGAGCAAGCTTATGCCGGCGATATTATCGGCTTACATAACCACGGTAGCATTCAAATTGGCGATACCTTTACCGCTGGCGAAGATATGAAATTTAGTGGTATTCCAAACTTTGCACCGGAAATGTTTCGCCGTATTCGTTTACGCGATCCTCTTAAAGCTAAACAACTACAAAAAGGCCTGATCCAGTTATCAGAAGAAGGTGCTGTGCAAGTATTTAGACCTTTCAACTCGAACGATATGATTGTTGGTGCTGTCGGAGTATTGCAGTTTGAAGTAGTAGTACAACGCTTAAGAACTGAATACAAGGTTGATGCTATTTACGAACCTATCAGCGTAGCCACTGCCCGTTGGTGTACTTGTGATAATGAGCGCACATTGGAGCAATTTGAAAAGAAAGCCTACGATAACCTAGCACTTGATGGCGGTAATAATCTGACTTACATCGCCCCTACTATGGTTAACTTGAGCCTAGCGCAAGAACGTCACCCAGATATTAAGTTTCACAAAACACGTGAACATTAATCTCCAGCAGATTAATTTAATGTAATTGATGACAAGTAGTTAATGACAAGCAAAAATCAATCACGTAATTTACCTATAAGCCTGATGAAAACATTAGGCTTATTTACTCAAGTTAATGCCACATACTTGAGCCTTTAATTGAAGAAGAGTTAATTTAAATGAATATTAGTAACATCCTGAGTGAAAAAGTTAAGCTTGCCATGACGGCGGCAGGTTTACCTGAAGGCACAAACCCTGCGATAAGTTTATCTAGCCGAGCAAATTTTGGCGACTACCAAGCAAATGGCGTTATGGGTGCAGCTAAAAAGTTAAAAACTAATCCTCGCGAATTGGCAACCAAAGTGGTTGATGCTCTCGACTTGGCAGGCATTGCTGAGAAAGTTGAATTAGCCGGCCCTGGTTTTATTAATATTCATTTAGACAAAAATTGGTTAGCCGAACAATTAAATCAAATATCAAATGACGAAAACTTAGGTGTAAACCAGTCAGAAAAGCCGCAAAACGTTGTGGTCGATTATTCTGCACCTAACTTAGCAAAAGAAATGCACGTAGGGCATTTACGCTCAACCATTATTGGTGATGCTGTTGTGCGCGCACTTGAGTTTCGTGGTGAACATGTTATCCGTCAAAATCACATGGGTGATTGGGGCACGCAGTTTGGTATGTTATTAGCTCATTTAAGCGATAAATTAGCTTCTAATGAAGTGGCCGAAACTGCCCTGTCGGATTTAGAGAACTTCTATCGTGAAGCAAAAGTACGTTTTGATAATGAAGACGGTTTTGCTGATCGCGCCCGTGACTACGTAGTAAAACTGCAAAGTGGCGACACACATTGTGCAACGCTTTGGCAACAGTTTATTAATATTTCAATTAGCCACAGTGAAGACATATATAAAAAACTTAATGTCACCTTAGCGCGTAAAGACATTATGGGCGAAAGTGCTTACAACGATGATTTATCAAACGTGATTGATGAATTGATGGCACAAAAAATTGCCGTTGAAGACCAAGGTGCTAAAGTTGTTTTTATTAACGAAATGGCTAACAAAGACGGCGACCCATCGGTATTTATCGTACAAAAGTCGGGGGGTGGGTACTTATATGCCACGACCGATCTTTCTGCTTGTCGCTACCGTGTTGGTGAATTAAAAGCCGACCGAATTATTATTTTTACTGACGCTCGTCAAGCCTTGCACTTTAAGCAAGTTGAAATCGTTGCCCGTAAAGCCGGTTTCTTACCTGAGCATGTCGGTTATGATCATTGCCCATTTGGTATGATGATGGGTGACGACGGTACGCCTTTTAAAACGCGTACGGGTGGCACGATTAAACTTGCTGAATTACTTGATGAAGCCATTTTACGTGCATCAGCATTGATCAAAGAGAAAAACCCAGATATTACCGATGTCGATTTAACTGAAATTTCAGAGAAGGTAGGTATTGGCGCGGTTAAATTTGCTGATTTATCTAAAAATCGTACCAGCGACTATATTTTCAGCTGGAAGACTATGCTCAGTTTTGAAGGAGCAACTGCACCCTACTTACAATATGCTTATTCGCGTATTCAAAGCATTTTTACCAAAGCGGATTTTTCAGCAGATAACATACAAACTATTACTATTGTCGAGCCACAAGAAAAAGCACTTGCACTGAAGTTGTTGCAGTTAGAAAATGTAATTAACGCTGTTATAAGTGAATGCACACCAAATTTACTGTGCAATTACTTATACGAACTCGCCAGCCTTTATATGAGTTTTTACGAGGCTTGCCCAATATTAAAAGATGACATTGCTACTAACGTTAAACAGTCACGATTAGCACTGAGCTACATTATTGCCAATACCCTAAAACAAGGCTTAGACATTCTAGGCATTGATGTAATGGAACGCATGTAAAACACCGACGGGACAATATGCTGTAAATGAAAATATTAATCATTGATAATGTCGAAAATCAGCTGCTCGAGCTTAAACAGGAACTCCTTAAGTCTCGAGCTCAGTTTGCTCATGTAAACAGCTTAAATTCAGCTATTTCAGCACTTTCACAACACAAGTTTACTGTCGTAATATGTGTATCAAACGTGGACAAAAATGATGGCAACATCATATTTGACATGATAGCGAAAAAGTTTCCCACTATTGTTCGCATATTAATTAAGGATAACGAGCAAAAAGCAAACAATAGCGCCCACTATTGTTTTGCACAGCCAATAGAGTGTAAAAGTATCATTAGTACAGTGGCTAAATTGGCAGTTAATAACGCGGCAATAACTAAAGATATTATCGTTAAAACTGTCGCCAATATAAAAACACTGCCGAGCCCGCCTAAAGTATACATGCAACTCAATGCAGTTTTAAAAGACAGTAATACCGACTCACAGAAAATTGCCCAAATTATACAACAAGACCCAGCACTAACAGCCAAAGTACTTCAGTTCTCTAATAATAGTTTCCCTACCGGTGGTAAGCCGATGATGAATATTGGAGACGCCATTACTAAAATGGGTATTGATACCCTATGTTGTATCGTGATGACTGCAGAGCTATTTTCTTATACGCCAAAAATTAAAAAATTTTCCATACTGGAAGAACAGTTACATTGCTTAGCAACTGCAAAGCTTGCCGCTTCAATGGTAAAACCTGAATTGAAACAAGACACAATGATCGCTGGTTTGTTGCACGATATCGGTAATGTTGTGCTGTTTGAAATCAATGAAAAATCCACAGCGTCTTTCTTTATGCATCGTATTAATAATGAAAACAATATCGAGTTAGAAAATAAAATATTTGCTAGTGACCATTGCCATGTTGGTGGCTATTTATTGCATATCTGGGGGTTTTCTTACCACATTATTGAAGCTATTATTTTACATCATCGACCTGATAAGCTTTTACAAAAAAGCTTTGGTATCGCGCAAGCGGTTTATCTTGCCAATGCCCTTGTTCATCAACAGACACCAGACGCTGAATTTATCGCTCATTATAAATTAGCAGGCGTTATTGATAATCTTTCAAAACGAGCTGAAAAACTAATTTAACCTGTTATATTATTTAAAGTAAAATTAAGGAAGAAGATGGCAAATACATTGCGCTTTACTGACAGCCATTGTCATCTTGATTTTGACGCCTTTAGTGCTGATTTACCCAGCTTACTTAGACAATGCCAGCAAGCAAACATTTACCATATTGTTATACCTACCATAGGTCCAAAAAACTGGCATAAAGCACTAAAACTAGCTAAAAGCCACAAAGGTAATAAATTAACACTTCATCCGTGTTTAGGTATACATCCTTGGTTTCTAAAAGATTTACCTAGCGATAGCTTAAGTGTGTTAGCACATTTAGTGGAAAATAATATTGATGATATTGTAGCTATTGGTGAGGCGGGTATTGATGGCGTTATTGATAAAGAGCAAAATAATTTGTCGCTGCAAATTGAGGTTTTTGAACAACAACTTAGCTTAGCAAAAAAACACCACTTACCTATTATTGTCCATCATCGAAGGTCGCATCAGCATATTGTACCCATGCTTCGACAGAGTAAACTCACTAAAGGTGGTATAATTCACGCTTTTTCAGGTAGTTACCAACAAGCATGCGAGTATATTGATTTAGGCTTTAAGTTGGGTATCGGCGGTACAATCACCTACCCAAGAGCAGAGAAAACCATAAATGCGGTAAAGCGCCTTCCGCTAGAAAGCTTAGTATTGGAAACTGACGCACCGTCAATGCCCTTGTATGGTTTTCAGGGCCAAGATAATTCACCATTACAACTCATAAAAATATTTGAATCGCTTGCGAGCATACGTAATGAATCAATAGAAGATCTTGCCCATGCACTTGAGTCTAATATAAAGTCTGTTTTATCTAATTTAACTGATGTTATAAAGTAAACTAGCTTTTAGGAGGCCTGTATCCTTGGCGACTAAAGCGATTTAAACCCCGTGTTAAGAGAAAACCAATAACACCTGCAACTATCATCAGCAAACGCATAATATCGTACTGAGAACGGCTATCTTTTGCCAACTCATCGACTAATATAGCACGATGAAGTGATAGTCGAATATACCCATGCAATTTGTCACTGCGCAGTTCCTGAACAAAAGGGATCACTTTATCAGTTTGATTGATTTTTTGGATACTAAGACCAAAAAGATCATTAATCGACTCAGCTTGCTCTGAACTTGCAATTTTTTGCCCGGTAATATCATAAATATGGACACTTTTTACTAATGGTTGCAGTACTAACGTATCGGTATATTGTTGTAACTTGCTTTGTTTTTGCACCAAATAAGGCATAACACTTGTCGCTGCTTGTGCTAAATACAGCTTGGCCATTTTATTAGCATGCACTTGAATCTGCATTTGCTGGGCATCGCGACTTTTCACCCAAAAATTCATCAAAAATACAATCAACAAAATAGCGATAGCTAATTGCAATATTTTATTATAAATCGGTGATAATTTAGGGTATAAAGGCTGTTCTATTTGCTTCATCAAACGCATTGCTTCCTACATTTCTATTACTACAGTATAGAACCATATTTATACTTTTTATACTAGGACAGTCGTTTAAAAGCGTATTTTTCAAATAAGGTATTATCGTGACGACCGAAAAAAAATCAGTTTCTTTAGCTAATATTCAGCAATTAAGTTTAACACAGTGGTTACCTCTCGACTCGACCAAAAACGATATGCCTATTATTTTTGATAACGCGCAACAAACATTTATTTTATTTGATGCTCATCAGTCGTTAAACACAATGCAGTTATCAGAAATGCCTGAGCTTGTGGTCTTCGGTGACGTTAAGCTTCATACCATGGTAGATTTACTTAACCAGTGTGAGTTAACCCTGCACCGCCTAAATAAAATCAATCTTCGCAACAACCTAACAAGCTACCGATTTGCCGTGCAAGTAAAGGATATTAAACAAGCACGTGATCGCCTTGCGAAATTTAATATTAGTGAACAAATTGAATCTGCCTTATTACTTAATGTGCCAACACTTTCAAAACCAGGCTTGTTAGTGATGGATATGGATTCAACCACCATAAAAATTGAATGTATTGATGAAATTGCTGCGCTAGCTGGTGTTGGCGAAGAGGTAGCAGCGGTTACCGAACTAGCCATGCAAGGACAACTAGATTTTAGCGAAAGTTTGCATCAACGTGTGGCTAAACTTCAAGATGCGTCTGAAGATATATTAGCCCAAGTTGCGAGTAACATACCGCTAATGGAAGGCCTAGAAACCTTAGTTGCTGAACTGAAAAAACATCACTGGCGCGTTGCCATTGCCTCGGGTGGCTTCACCTACTTTGCTGATCATTTAAAACAAATACTATCACTTGACGCCGCCGTAGCTAACGTTTTAGAAATCAATAATCATAAGTTAACCGGAAAGGTTTTAGGTGATGTGATTGACGCACAAGCAAAAGCCGATTGTTTGCTACAACTGAAAGAAAAATTCGATATATTGCCAACACAAACGGTTGCCATGGGCGATGGCGCTAACGATTTGGTGATGATGGCAGCAGCGCACTTAGGCGTTGCCTTTCATGCTAAGCCATTAGTGCTTGCTCAAGCAGATGCCTGCATTACAACGTCAGGTCTAGATTGTTTATTACATTGGCTTAAATAGAGACAGAATGGGGCAATGAGTTTTCGCTTAGCTAACTTGCCCCTAAATTAAAAAATGCAGCTTTAGGCACTACGCGTTAAACGATAGTTAAACAGCACTTCTTTGGTTATATCGAAAACCTGCGCAATACCCGCCACACTCCAAATATCTTGCTCTATTTGTTTACCGCGATGAATAGCATAAGAACTAATGTAACTAAGCTCAGGGTTTAAGTGGCTCATATCTGGCTCAGCTGTACGTGAGAGTTTCATCATCACACAGAAAAACTTACCGTTTTTCAGCGCTTGATGAATAAATTTTTGTTTTAATTCTTCATTATCGAGCTCTGAAGAGAGCTTTATTGTTACCGATTTGTCTACCGTGTCAAAACTGGTGTTAATGGCAATATAAAGTACTTTGGAACTTGCTGTTTCCGTATGTGGCATTTTCTTTAGCTTTGCCGTCAAACTTGTCATAATTTCGGCATGTCCAAAAATAGGGTATAAATTGTAATATGAACTACGGTCACTTAATTGTTTCATCGCAGACATTAATTTACCATCAGAGTCTCCACCGGCAATTATTTCAGATTTATAACGACTACCACTTGTTTGCACAATCAGGGATAGAGTATTTGAACTGCCACTGTATATATTGCGCAGTGCTTTGGCTAAACCTGGGCTCGACTGAACATATTCATCAGAGGTTAATTTGTCACGGTTTTTATCAATCAAGGCTTTAAAGAATTTACGCCCAATGTGCTGATGTTTTTCCACAAAAACCCGTAAATTAACCATAGTTTTAGCCCGATTAACGCGCATAACTTCGTAAGGTAAACCGGTTAAATCAAATGATGACGTGATTTTTTGTAACTTAGGAAAACCTAAATAAACAATGTCACCTGCTACCAAGGTTGTGGCTTTATCTAGCTCAATTTTCAAACCCGAAGTAGAAAAATTAATTGAAGTTCCTTGCGAAATAACTTGATCAATTTCGATACTAGCCGGCGCTTTATAGGTGAAGCGTAATTCTTGTCGCTGATTCCTATAGTTTATGCCAACTTCATCAACACTAAAGGGCTTACTCAAACGTTTATGACCAAACCTTTTCAATTTAACTGTGTTAATTCCCTCAAAAGACAGCGATTGATAAGCCTGCACACTTTCATCTTGCGTAACATCACTAACCACCACAATATAAGGTGTTTTATCTAATAATGACTTAATCTCTTCAGGTATTGGCGCATTTAAATATTCGTTTTGCTTAGTAATACTATTAGATAAAGTAAAATTTGACTCAGCTCGATTTGAAACAATATCCAATAAATTCAATTGAGTAACAGAAAAATGTTCTTTTGAAGCTGCAAAACCTAAAAATTGTGGCATAAATTCTGGGTCTTCAGCCAGCTGAATTTCATCAGCAGTATAAAAATATGACTTACCTTGGCTTTTATGAATAAAACTAAAAACCAGTAACGACTTTCCTGATAAAGCCAACTTCCGCAGCCGAACAATGCGTTCAGGCGTAATTAAGCAGTATAGCGTCGAATAGTGCTTTTCATCTTGCCAATACTGGTAAATACCTTGGTTGTTATTACAAGTTAATGCATATTTTGGTGTTAAAATGTTAGCGTTTTTTTCAATAAAAATCGGCAGTTCATTGGATTTAGGTAGAACATACTGTTCAAAACTGCGTGCTTGTAGCGCGCTAATAGTATTATCCAGATTAATTTTGTATCGACGTTTATTGCCTTGAATAAAGCTAACAAGGTATTGCGTAAAAGCATCTGTGCCAGATTTTTCTTGGTTTATTCTTTTTACACCAACTAACTGCATATTATCTAAAACGGTGACGTTTTTTACTTCGTAGATAAAGTCGCTGTCAGCACTTAATTGGAACTGCTCTTCCAAGCCACTAAAACGTAGGCTAATTTGTTGACCAATACTAAACGGCTTAAGGCTATTCACTCTGAACTTGCAGCCATTGACACTTAAGTCTAAAGTTGAGCATTCAAACTCGGGCTCTTTGTCTATAGTGACTTGAATAGAAATCACAAAGTTCATCCGTTCTTCAACGCGATTATGATAAGGACCGAAACTACAAAACTGTGCAGGATATTGTGATTTTTCTAATATTTTAGTGGTGTCTTCTGACGGGGTTTTATTAACCTTACTTTTTTCTTTATGATAAATAACCCGAAAGTTATTTTCTGTATTCATTGTCGCTTCGTAAACACCAAGCGTGTAGCCGCCATAACGTGAAAACGCCTCTGTAAAAGCTAAGCTAGCAAGGTTGTCTAGAAAATGAATTCTGTCTTCGTGTTCAAAGGTTTTACATTCCCCATCAACGTGACCTCGTAAATCAATCAAACGACTACAAGGCGCAGCAAGACGTTTTAATTCCATCTTCAAAAGAAAGCGTTCAGTCTTAGGTATTTTTTTTGTGACAGCATTAAATCTAGCTTCAAAGTCACTATTTAAGACTTGGCCACTAAATTCGTTAATAATTTTTTGATATTTTGAAAAATCTTTATTCATTTACGCTTCAATATCTTTACAATAAAGAAAACTACTCATGGGGTAATAATCTAGTATATTTGGCTTGTTATAAAATTAACACCACAACACTAGGCTAAACCTTGAATAGTAAAGAATTTATTTTTAACTGTTCTATAGCAATAACATTAGCAATAAACGTACCTGTTAATTTGCCAACGAAGATATAGATCTAAAAAACTCTGTTTACAACAAGCTGAACACTTAAATTAGCTAAACTAAAAGCTTGAATATCAACAATAAAAAATAATAACAGAATAATGACACCCCTGACAAACAGCTTTAAATATTTATTACCTTGCTGTGTTGTCATAATTTTGACTAATAATAATTGGTTGAAGAATTTAATTTTAGAAAATAGGCAGCCAAATGGCAAAGTTAGCAAAATTAGAATTTGTTTGTACTGATTGCGGAATGAACTACCCACGTTGGCAAGGGCAATGTCGATGTGGCGCTTGGAACACCCTAGTGGAAATGAAAATTCCTGCTAACCAAAGTAAAAGCGCAGCACAAAGTCGTACATCCTCTGGTGGTTACGCTGGTGGAACTGGCGGCGGTTCGAAAAAAATTAATGAAATAGAATCAACCGAGGCTGAAAAGCAATTAACCGGTATAGGTGAACTTGACCGAGTTTTATGTGGCGGTGTAACTACAGGTTCTGTGAATATTATCTCAGGTGATCCAGGTGCAGGGAAAACCACTTTACTTTCCGATTTAGTTGCCCGCATGTCAAAATTAACGCCATCACTTTATTGTACTGCCGAAGAGTCGCTTTCACAGTTCAAAAACAGGGTTCAACGTTTAAAGCTTGATTATAATCCTGACGAATTATATTTGTTATCTGAGACCAGTGTTGAAGCCATTATTGAAGAGTTAGACCAAAAGAAAATTAAATTTGCCGTTATCGACTCTATTCAAGCCGTTGTTACTGAAAATGCCAATGGTAGCCCAGGTTCACCATCACAAGTTAAGAGTGCAGCTCAATCATTAACACAGTACTGTAAACAAAATAACGTCACTATGTTTCTTATTGCTCACGTTAACAAAAACAACGAAATTGCTGGGCCACAAACCTTAGTACATATTGTTGATGCTCTACTACATATCGATACTAATGATGGCCAAATACGGACATTGAGAGCAAATAAAAATCGTTTTGGTGACATTGATACCGTCGGTATTTTTAAAATGTGTGAACGCGGTATGCTCAGTGTTGATAACCCGAGTGAAATATTTTTATCAGGTTCTAGTACTGAGTCACCGGGCTCTGCTATTACTTGTATACGCAAAGGTAACAGAAATTTACTATTAGAAATTCAGTGCTTAACGACAGAAACTGAAGCAGAATTCCCCCAGCGGGTATGTGTTGGGCTTAATATGAATCGTATTAAGATGTTAACCGGTATTTTGCGCAAGCATACCAAAACCAAAATTTATCATGATACTTTTTTTAATATTATTGGTGGCCTAAAAATAGATGAATCAGAAACCTGTATTGATCTTGCCTTAGTCACTGCACTTTTAAGTAGCTTGAATGAATTTGTTATCCCAAGAACCACCTGCATTATGGGTGAGCTAAGCTTAAATGGTGATGTACGCCCGATAGACAGCGGTGTGCCGCGCGTAAAAGAAGCAGCTCAACATGGCTTTACTGAAATATTTATTCCTTTTAGAAATTATCATAAATCGATGGAAGGCTTAGGCGCTAAAATATCGCCAGTAAAGACAATTCATGAATTAATTGAGCTAATAAAATAGTTAAATAGCACTATTATTTAGCTTAAACACAGAATAAAAATTGCCTAGTATCAAGCATTAAAAAGTGACATAACTTATTAAGCTATGTCACTTTAATGCTTTACACGATTAAATTAATACTCAAAATCGTTATAAAGTAAGGTTTACGATGGTTCGTAATCTAAATTAGCTGATAACCAGCGCTCAGCCTGTGGCATGGTCATTTCTTTACGTGCGGCATAACTTTCAACTTGGTCTTGTGCCAATTTTGCTACCGCAAAATATTTCGAGTCTGGGTGGGCAAAATACCAGCCACTGACTGCAGCACCTGGCCACATGGCAAAGCTTGATGTTAGTTCCATACCAATATTTTCGTCAACCTTAAGTAACTCCCACAACAAGCCCTTTTCCGTATGTTCTGGACAGGCAGGATAACCAGGTGCAGGTCTAATACCTTGGTATTTTTCACGAATTAAATCATCATTCGCTAAGCTCTCTTCTGGAGCGTAGCCCCAATATTCTTTGCGAATTTTCTCGTGAAGATACTCGGCACTTGCCTCTGCTAGTCTATCGGCAACCGCTTTAATTAAAATACTATTGTAGTCATCGTGATCTGCATCAAAGGCCTTTACTAACGCTTCAACACCAAAACCTGCAGAGACAGCAAAGGCTCCTACATAATCATCAACGCCTGAGTCTTTATCGGCAACGTAATCCGCTAAACAACGATTATATTGACCGCTAGGCTTTTTACTTTGTTGGCGTAATTGATGCAATTTCATTAATGGCTCAGTACGAGTTTCATCAGTATAAAGCTGCAAATCATCTTGTACGCGGTTCGCTGGAAATAAACCAAAAACCGCTTTCGCTGTTAGTTTTTTATTGTTAATCACGTCATCTAACATGGCATTGGCATCATTAAATAGTTTAGTTGCCTCTTCGCCCACCACCTCATGTTTAAGAATTAACGGGTATTTACCTGATAACTGCCACGTCATGAAAAATGGCGTCCAATCGATATAGTGCCGAACAATATTGAGGTCTATATTATCAAGTACGGTTACGCCTAGTTTATTTGGCACCTTGGGTGTGTAGTTATCAAAATTAATAGGCACAGCATTAGCACGCGCGTCTTTTAAAGAGATTAAACTCGAACGTGGGCCTTTTTTATAATGGCGCTCACGTACTTTGACGTATTCTGCGGTTTGGCGCTCAACAAAGGCGTCTCTATTTTCATCAGAAAGTAGCGTACTGACCACTGAAACTGAACGAGAAGCATTAGGTACATACACCACAGGATGCTGATATTGCGGCTCAATTTTTACCGCAGTATGTGCTTTAGAGGTAGTCGCACCACCAATCAATAATGGTAGGTCAAAGTCTAGTCGCTTCATTTCTTTAGCAACATGCACCATTTCATCTAGCGATGGTGTGATCAAACCTGACAAACCAATAATGTCGACTTTTTCTTCGCGTGCGACACGTAAAATATCTTCACACGATACCATGACACCTAAATCGATAATTTCGTAATTATTACACTGCAACACGACTCCGACGATATTTTTACCAATATCATGAACATCGCCTTTTACCGTGGCCAGTAGTATCTTACCGTTCGACTTAATTTCGGTTTTTTCCGCTTCAATAAAAGGGTTTAAATGCGCAACGGCTTGTTTCATGACTCGTGCAGATTTCACCACTTGCGGTAAAAACATTTCACCAGCACCAAATAAGTCACCAACAACATTCATACCATCCATCAACGGCCCTTCGATTACATCTAGTGGCCGTTTGGCGACTAATCTAGCCGCTTCTGTATCTTCAAGAATGAACTCATTAATGCCTTTAACTAGTGAATATTCTAAGCGCTTATTAACTTCTAATTCACGCCACGTTAGATCAGCTTTGCTATTTTGACTACCGGTTTGACCGCGATATTCTTGTGCCACATCGAGAAGACGCTCAGTGGCGCCATCATCTGAATTTTGAATCACATCTTCAACAGCTAAAAGCAAGTTATCAGGAATGTCTGAATAAATGGCTAACTGACCCGCGTTAACAATGCCCATGTCCATACCATTCTTTATTGCATGGTAGAGAAACACCGCATGAATCGCTTCGCGCACAGGGTTATTACCCCGAAATGAGAATGAAACATTCGACACGCCACCAGAAATCATGGCGTGAGGTAAGTTTGCTTTGATATCGCCAACGGCTTCAATAAAGTCACGCGCATAATTATTATGATCGTCAATGCCGGTGGCAACCGCAAAAATATTTGGATCGAAAATAATATCTTCCGCAGGATAGCCAATTTCATGCACCAAAATTTGATAAGCACGCTTACAAATTTCATACTTACGTTCGCGAGTGTCTGCTTGGCCTTTTTCATCAAAGGCCATAATAATAACCGCAGCACCATAACGGCGTAACAGTTCAGCTTGTTCACGAAAGTTATCTTCGCCCTCTTTTAAACTAATAGAGTTAACAACACCTTTACCTTGAATACATTTTAAGCCCGCTTCTAAAATATCCCATTTAGAAGAATCGAGCATAATTGGCACCTTAGCAATATCTGGCTCACCGGCAATTAAGTTTAAAAATCGCACCATAGCCGCTTGCGAGTCCAACATGCCTTCATCCATGTTGATATCAATAATTTGCGCACCGTTTTCAACTTGCTGCAAAGCCACCGCAATGGCTTGATCGTAGTTTTCATCGGTTATTAGGCGTTTAAAAACAGCTGAGCCTGTAACATTAGTACGCTCACCTACGTTAACAAATAAGCTATCTTCTTTAATGGTCAGTGCTTCTAGACCTGATAATCGACAAGCAATTTCTTTCGGCTTTATTTCTCGCGGAGCAATATTAGCAACCGCATCTGCCATACCTTTAATATGATCTGGCGTGGTGCCACAACAGCCACCAATAATATTTAAAAAGCCAGATGTTCCCCACTCTTCAATATGCTTGTCCATTTCTTCAACGCTAAAATCATAGCCACCAAAAGCATTCGGTAAACCAGCATTGGGGTGAGCAGATACAGCCACGTCTGAAATACGACTTAACTCTGCAACATATTGGCGTAATTCAACCGGGCCTAACGCACAGTTTAAACCCACTGAAATTGGCTTAGCATGGCGTAACGAGTTGTAAAATGCCTCAGTTGTTTGGCCTGATAACGTACGCCCTGAGGCATCGGTAATCGTGCCTGAAATCATCACAGGAAAACGTTCACCACGGCTCTCAAAAACGGTTTCAACGGCGAATATAGCTGCTTTAGCATTTAGCGTATCAAATATGGTTTCAATTAAAATGATATCACTGCCGCCATCAAGCAAGGCGTTGGTGGATTCAATATAGGCATCTTTTAATTGATCAAAGGTTACATTGCGATACGCTGGATCGTTAACATCTGGAGAGATTGAACAAGTGCGGTTTGTTGGCCCTAAAACGCCAGCAACAAAACGTGGTTTACCAGGGTTTTTCGCGGTAAATTCGTCGGCTACTTCTCGTGCCAACCGTGCTGCAGTGAAATTAATATCAGCACTGTGCGCTTCCATGTCGTAATCGGCCATGGCGATAGTCGTAGCATTAAAGGTATTGGTTTCAATAATATCAGCGCCAGCAACTAAATATTCACGATGAATCGCTTTAATAACTTCAGGTTGGGTTAGCACCAACATATCGTTATTGCCTTTAACATCGCTATGCCAGTCGGCAAACTGTTCGCCGCGGTAATCTTGCTCTTCAAACTTGTACGCTTGTATCATAGTGCCCATAGCACCATCTAAAATTAGAATACGCTGGTCTAATTGCGTTTGTAATAGGCCATAAGAGGAAGATTGCACCACAGGTGCTTTTGGGTTTGTGTTTACTTGCTTAGCCACGAGATTTCCCTGGGTGAATTGCTTTAATATGGTCTGCATCTAGTTGATACGGCGTAATTTGATAAACGTAATAGTTTAACCAGTTAGTGAAAAGCAAACTACCATGGCTTCGCCAAGTGTTTGCCGTGGCGGAGTTTGGATCATCTTCAATAAAATAATTCTCAGGAATTGACGTTTTACGGCCCAACTCAAGATCACGAAAATACTCTTCACTTAATGTTGATGCATCATACTCTGGATGACCGGTCAGGTAGACTTGCTGCTTGTTCTTGCTAGTAACTAAATAAACCCCTGCCTCGACCGACTCAGCCAATATTTCTAGATGGTCAAGTGACTCATAGTCTGATTTGTCAATATAGCCATAGCGCGAGTGAGGCACGTTAAATTTTTCATCGAAACCTCGAGTAAGCGGTTCATCAGGCTTTAAACTGCTGTGGCGATATACGCCCGAGAGTTTTTCCTTACGTAAATGTCTTTTCAAACCATAATGATGAAAAAGCGCAGCATGTGCCGCCCAGCAGGAAAACATCGTTGATGTGACGTTTTTTTCTGCCCAATCAAACACTTCGCAAATTTTATCCCAAAACGTTACTTGCTGATAATCTAGTAATGCTAAAGGCGCACCCGTAATGATCAAACCATCGTATTGCTTTTCTTTAATATCGTCGAACAAGCGATAGAAATTATCTAAATGTGCTTGTGGGGTATTTTTAGATTCATTAGCGTGGATACGAATAAATTCAACATTGATTTGCAGTGGGGTATTGGCCAACATACGCAAAATTTGCACCTCGGTTTCTATTTTGTTGGGCATTAGATTGAGAATAGCCACTTCCATTGGGCGAATTTCTTGATCCGCAGCGCGACGTTCAGACATCACGAAAATATTTTCTTTGTCTAATATCGTTAAAGCGGGTAATTCATTGGGGATCTTTATGGGCATAGCACTAACCTAATGTGAGGTATTTCGTCATATCTGCAATAAGTATAAAATAACACTGAAAAACAGTTTTTTTCTTTACGATTTTTAACTAACTACAATGTGACTTGGATTGCTAGAGATGTCAACCTCTAAACGTATAGACGTCTAAATGAATTTAGTATGAGTTAGTGTTTTTTCGTTTAATCGCAAAAAAAACCTGTAAAAATTATTAAAATTATTAAAATTATTTTGTAGCTTAATCATAGCGCACGAAATGCATTGTCATTTTGTTTAGATACTGTACGCTGTTGTCACATTCCCGTTGTATCATTTTTCTCCAGATACTAGGCTCAGCGCCAACATAGGCAATCCCCATGACAAACCTTCGTTACAGTTATCAAACAATAGAGTTTGGTAAAACTGATATTCACCTTTGTACTTTGCGCGATAAACAAGAATTTTATGATCCTGAAGACATCGCGAAAAATCTTGGTATTTCATCTGCGACTTGGTCTTTATTTGGTGTTGTTTGGCCGTCAAGTTTAGTACTTGCTCATTTTATTGAGCAATACCAAGTGGGTACAAAGCGGATATTAGAAATTGGCTGTGGTATGGCGCTTAGTAGCTTACTGTTAAATAAAAGAAAAGCAGATATTACCGCCACAGATTACCACCCTGAGGTAGGAGCTTTTTTACTTAGAAACACCTTACTTAATCAAGATAGTCCCATAACCTTTGAGCAGACAGATTGGTCAAATAAGCAAGACACCTTAGGACTGTTTGATTTAATCATAGGCAGTGATCTATTGTATGAAGATGAACATATTGAATTGCTGGCAGACTTTATTGAAGCTCATGCTAACAAAAGCTGTGAAGTTATTCTTGTTGATCCGGGACGCGGTAGAAAAAGTAAATTAAGTACCAAAATGCTAAGTTTTGGTTTTAGTTCGGATCATATAAAGCCTGAACATACTGACTATATTGCACAAGATTTTAAAGGTCATATCCTTAAGTTTAAACGATAGAGTCTTAGACGCTTGCAGCAAGTTAAAAAGCTTCTAAGGCTCTAATTTTAAAAGGTGTTATTCGTTTAGTAACCAGCCATTTTCTACAGCAAGCTCAATTTGTTCAGCAACATAAGTCCAGAGCTTAGGCGCCAAGCCATCCAATAAATTATTACGAGCAATAACCTCTGACTTTCTAACATTATGCTTAGCCCAACTCCCCCCATCATTTTTCATATTTTGCAGTAAAGGTAATACTCGATCCATCGCTTTGGCAAATTTAGCATCGTTCGTTTCAGCCGCTTCAAATTCTAACCACAGGTTTAACATTTCTTGATATTGCTTTTCAGGCAGTAAGCCAAATATACGATTTGCCGCATCAAGTTCTTTCGCTTCTTGTGCATCAAGTTCGGCTTGTGCAGCAAACGCAAAGGTGTCACCTGCATCAATTTCTACTATGTCATGTATCAGTAACATGGTGGTGACACGAGCAACATTTACCGGTTCTGCGGCGTAAACATGGAGCGTTTGCGCCAGCATGGAAATATGCCAGCTATGCTCGGCACTGTTTTCTTGCCTGTTTTTATCCGACTTTACCATCACCTTTCGATATACAGCTTTGAGGCGGTCTAACTCTAAAATAAAATTTAATTGTTGTGCTAAGTCTTGCATTTTTTATCCTATTTAAAACAAATCTGGTTATAGGTACTAGTCATATAAACTGATATGGGGGCTAACATTAAAAACTCCACCTTGGTAACTAACTGAATATATTAAAGACTAATTAAAAGCGACAAATAAGTTATGTATAAAAACCTATACGATTTATTTCTACTAAAGTACTTATACGCTATTGAAAAGTAATAAAACGGCCTTATATTAAACTTATTCAAGGTAAACAAATCTCTCGATATGTGGCGTTACATAACAATATTATTGGTGTTATTTTTATTAGCTCAAAGTGCTAATGCCTCGTCGTACTCAGAATTTAACCAAAACAAATTAGTACAACAAAACGATGTAGTTCAGCTAGACCAAAAAGCTAGAACTAATTTTGATGGGCAGCACTCACAAGATTTATTTAACTTACCTCGCATCAATAGCATAAGCCCAGCAACTTTTTCGGTAGAAGCACAAACAGCACCAAACTATGTGTTAGTTATTGAGTTTTTTAAAACGAATAACAGCGAAAGAGAATTTAAAAATTTAGCCTCCCCAGCAAAATTAATTAACTGGTTCGAACAATTAAACCACCAAGCAAAGTCATCTCGTATTTCCGGCTGGAAAGACGGCAATTTTTTATACAGTTCAAGAACCACCTACCACAGCTAGTTCATCAACACTCCCCCTCTAGTAATATCTTTTTAATTTATTACTAGAACAAAAATCGACTATTTTCCTTTTTATAAACTGATGCAAAGCCATCGGTCACTTATGAATTCGTTCAACTTAACGTTTCATTCCTGTGTAAATGTAGAGATTTCAAGATGAACTCACGTAACAAATCCGCCAAAAAATACATTAGTTGGCAAAATATCGTCATTATGATCACCCTGATATTTATGATCATTAATGCCCTACCGAACTTATACCCTGAAAAAGCAAGCATTCAGTTAACCAGCAATAGTAGCCAAAGCGTGCAAACATCGCCGCAAAAATTAAACACCTTATTACTCAGCAATCAGCTAGCGACAGAAAAAATAACCGCTAACGCAACAGGTATTACTATTATCTTAGCGAGCAAAACCGATGAGCAAGCAACTAAAGATCTATTAAAATCTGAATTAGATGATAATTACTTGATTGCCAGCACACTAGAGAGTGATGCGCCACCATGGTTTAAGTCAATGAATATGGAACCGATAAAACTAGGGCTCGACCTGAGTGGTGGTGTGCTATTTGTATTAGACGTAGACACCGAAAGAGCGTTATTTGAACATCTTAAAGGATTCGCTGTTGACATAAAAACACTCAGTGTAGAAAACAGAATTCGTGGCTTGAATATTTCTCAGCCAACTAATAACTCTATTGAAATTAGCTTTCCATCATCAATGCACAGCAAAGTTGAAAAACTGCTTAATGCTGTAACTAATAGCACGCCAGAACTCAGCATGAGTAAAACTAGCAATACTCAAATAACACTATTTTACCCACCGCAAGAGCAAGTTAAATTTAGACAAGCCACCATGAAACAAACCTTGAAAACAATGCGAGGTCGTATTGAAGAGTTAGGTATTACCGAAGCGGTAACTCAACAGCAAGGTAAAAATAGAATTCGTATTGAGTTACCCGGCGTACATAACCCAGAAGAAGCCAAACGCATTATTGGCGCTACCGCAACACTAGACTTTTACCAGTTAGCTGATGGTTTAAATACCGCAGGTGTTATGCAAATGATAGATAGTAGTGGCCGTAAATTAAGCTTGAATAGCAAAGCTGTTTTTTCGGGTAGTAGTATTAAAAATGCACGCGCTGGACAAGACGAAATGGGCATGCCATTGGTCAACTTGACCTTAGACAGTATCGGCGGAAAAAAAATGTCGACATTCTCTAAAGCAAATATTGGTAAGCCTATGGTGACACTGTTCTCTGAGTTTCACCGCAACAGCGACAATGAAATAGTCAAGAAAAGCAAAATCATCAATGTCGCCAATATTTCTCAACATTTAGGTGCCCAATTTAGTATCACTAATATGTCTAGCCCACAAGCAGCGCAAGAATTATCACTATTGCTACGTGCCGGTTCATTAAATGCCCCTGTTACCATAGTGATGCAGCGTAATATTGAAGCAACGCTTGGCGCGGACAACATAGATAATGGTATTAAAGCGCTCAGTATCGGTATTTCGTTTACCTTATTGTTTATGGCTGTTTGGTACCGAACTTTAGGCCTTATTGCCAACATTGCTTTGGCATTAAATTTAGTAAGTTTACTTGGCCTAATGTCATTATTGCCCGGCTCTGTGTTAACTCTGCCCGGTATTGCAGGCTTAGTATTAACTGTAGGTATGGCAGTTGATGCCAATGTACTTATTTTTGAAAGAATTAAAGAAGAATTAAGGCGAGGGCGTCAAGTGTTATCAGCTATTGAAACCGGATACAAAAGTGCCTTCGCTACTATTCTTGATGCCAACATTACCACCATGATCACCGCTATTATTTTATACACCATAGGTTATGGACCAGTAAAAGGTTTTGCCATTATTTTGTGCTTAGGAATACTCACCAGTATGTTTACCGGCGTATTTGTCGCTAAAGCATTAACCAATATGGTCATCCGTGAAAATAAAAACCAACTTATGGGTCTTAAATTGGCAGATAAAGTTGGCATTAGCTCATCGAGTAAGTTATCTACTAACTCTTTAGCTGAATTATCAGAAAAGTTAGGCACTAAATCCAAAGTAAAGCTAGGAGTTAACTCATGAAAAACAACGTATCTCGTATCAGTAAATTTCGCTTTGCCAGCTTCTATTTTGCCGCAATGCTTATCACTATTTCATTATTTGGCTTATTTACGCAAGGCCTTAACCTTGGCTTAGATTTTACCGGTGGCTACTTAACTGAATTTTCAACTGAGCAATCGATTGACCAAACCAAAATGAACCAACAGCTTAGTGAGTATTTAACGGATGATTTTCAATTATCTGCTGCCGACAACGGCACACATTGGAGCGTTCGACAAACTGATGCCAACATTGGACAACAAGATAGCAGTTGGTTGACTGAATTCTCCCAACAAAGCGGTTTATCGATAACCCCACAAAACGCTATATATATTGGCAGCCAAGTCGGTGATGAACTTATTGACCAAGGTGGCCTAGCGTTACTCACCGCTGTTATCGTGATATTAGTTTACTTATCGCTGAGGTTTGAATGGCGACTAGCTGCAGGCTCAGTAGTTGCTCTGGTTCATGACGTGGTTGTCGTACTCGGTATATTCGCGTGGTTTAATATCTCTTTTGATTTAACGATATTAGCAAGTTTATTGGCCATTATAGGCTACTCGCTTAATGACTCGATAATCGTTGGAGATAAGGTTAGAGAGATCATGATACGAAACAAAGACGGCGATATTGATGACATTATTAACCAAGCGATTAAATCTACTTTAGTGCGAACATTAATCACCTCAGGCACAACACTTGCTACGGTACTGGCAATAGGATTATTTGCGGGTGAATCATTGGCGGGTTTTGCTATTGCATTGTTTGCTGGCATATTAATTGGCACATATTCATCAATTGCCATATCAGCTACTATCCCACAATTATTAGGTTTGAGTGCTGATCACTACCATAAAAAAGAGCATGAAGTTTGCACTCTACCTTAAGTTTTTGTGTTCTTTAAAATATCAGTGTGTTTTAAAATATGATTGAGCTTTTAAAGGTATGTAAGCAGCGAAAAATTTATTGCGCACGAAGCAATAATTAAAAGAGTTAAAGGCACAGGTTCATCGTTATAAATTGAGCTTGTGCCTTTTTTTCGAGAATACTATCTCAATCCATAGTACTAAATATAGGATTTAAAACTCACTTTATATTCAAGCTGAACATTGCTTATTTAATTCATTATTAGACTTAATTAAATAAGCTGGCAAGCCAATCAAAGGTTAACACAGTTGTGAATATTTTTAAGCCAATCAAACCAATAACTAAGACGATGAGTAATGCTTTCGCTTTCTTACTTTTTATGTTCTTCCAATATACCCACTTTGCTTTAATCTCCTCTTTAACTTCATTACTTGCTTCTTTCATAATAATATTTCTCTTAATAAAGAATAGCTTTGGCTTGTTTAGCTAAATTTACGACACCCATTTTTATTGACTAACATGAACAAGGAGAACAATAACAAATAGTAACTAATTGACCCGCCACTATAACCTTCTCGGCGTTCAACTTTTGCAATTTTTTCTTCTTTAACTCTAGCCTTAAATTGAGCAAGTTCCGCTTCTAGATTAATAGTCATATCGCTAACGGCCAAACCAAAACCTTCGAGTGATTTTTCCATTAAGGTGTCATCAATTCCTATCGCTGTCGTTCTTTTTTCAAGTTTGTTCAAACCTGGAGCTCTAAAAAGCATTTTTTTACTTTTAATGTCAAAAACAGCTGTATCTACGAAGGTTTGAATAGAGTTTTCATTTCCAGGAATGATATACATACCGACTATTGTCCAATAAAGTAAGGCGGCATTATTTTCAAGTGATTGAGTGACTTGGTCGTAAGAAACCAAAGCCATTACGTCAACGTCATAAAGTCTTCCTACTTGTTCTAAAGTTGAAAACCCTTCGCCGCCATTTAAGTATGTGCTGGGAATGATTTCAATACGATCAATGTAATCATATTTGAGGAATGACTTTTTGACTTTTTTAAGTAAATCCATCTGATCTTTACTGTGAATACCATCTCTTTGCCAATTTTTAGATGGTACAAAAGCCAGGCCGACTTTAACCGGTAGTGTTAATACCGGAATTTCTGGTTTATGTGCAGCTCGGCTTTCTTGGTTTGGATACAGAAAATCCATCAAGCTACTCGACTGTGTTTTCTTACCGGTATTATCACTTATAAGTGAGCTACACGACGCTATTAATATTACACCTAGCATTATGATAAATATTTTAGATTTCATCGACATTCCTTTTGGTCGTATTAACAAGCTTGAATAATTACTCGTTTTTACTATTATTGATTAATCGTAACACGCTAACTGGATAGATTTTTTGAAACAATCAAAAGTATTTAGGTTGCAGCTGTTTCGAGTTTTTAATCACGCGGTTTTGATAGCTGGTACCAACTAACAGCAGCTTCGCTAATGCTAAAGTTTCTAATTTAAACGAAGTGTTAATTTTGCCACCCTGCGGCCTAAGTATTTCGCTGTAGCGAGGTCAACTTCATTAACGATATTATTGGATGTTTGGGCAACTACTCCTAACTGGCAACCAAGCCGATTAATGCTAGCGTCCACAGAGTCATATGAGGCGTCTACGCCAACCCATAACATGCCATGTTGGCTTGCTAAAGTTGCTAGGTATTGCAAAGTGCTTGATTGGTCGCCGTTTAGCCCAGTTCCAGAGGTGAAGCCAGTTGCAACTTTATCTGCCCATTCTTGGCACTGCCAATGTTCACTTGAGGCATCGGCAAAAGCCTTAAATTGAGCAGCAACACTTCCCATATAGGTTGGGCTTCCAAAGATGATTGCATCGCATAATTTTAGCTGTTCGAATAATACAGCGTTTTCAAACCTACCTTCAACAATTTCATGACCATAAATTCTATGCTCAAGCACACTTATATCAGGCTCTTGATTAATGCCCGCTACTATCGCTTTGGCAAGTTGGCTGGTGACATTAGTTTCCGAGAAGTAGACTACTGCAATAAGAGGCATCGATTTTAATTCCTTTTTTTTCAATTAGTATGATTGAAACGTACCAATTGAATTATAAACTATGTTGCTGTGGGTCTTTGCTTAATAGCGTATTGAGACTTAACTCTGATAATCTGAGCCGCCAACGGCTATTTTCACCTCAAAAGCTGTATCTAACGTTTAAATTCTAACAAGGAACTAATAGAAAAGGCGTATTGAAAAGACAGAATAGGAGCCGCTTTTATAGCACCTATTCTATTTATAATTTATCTAGAAAAACCAACCTGTCGGATTAGGATGTACCACTCTAGCTTCTAATGATTTCATCCCTTTAACACATCGAACAATAAGCCAGACAACCCAAAACATAAGGACAAACCAGCCGACTAGAATGAGTGAAAGTATTGAGCCGATAAATAGAAACAAAGCGCCTATCCAAAATGTTCTAATTTGAAATTGATAATGTGATTTTAACCAATCAGGTGCATCATCTTTGTTAATATAAGCCATGACAACGCCAACAATACCTGTAATACCAAATAAAATGCCAACCATATACAATATGTAGACTATTTTAGCCGTGCCCTCAGTTGCTGGCCCCTCATTTACTATTTCACTCATCTGTTTTCTCCTTTTGTTATGATGAATTTATTAACATATTCCAATGACATGCGAAGTGAAATTATCTCTTCTGTTAATTCTGAGATTAATGGGTTGATGTAAGTTCGACAACAACCCATTAACTTTTACTTTAACCTTGTAATGCCAATTAAAACAGCAACAACACCGCCAACCATTCCGGCCCAAGCTTCAATTGGCGTATCACCACTTACAGCACGGGTAACTTGCGACGTAGCTGAATCGTATATATTAAAACCCCATAGTGCTAAAGCAACACCGGCAATGATAAGCACGATACCAATAATTTTATTATTCATTTTAACTCCAAAGTTTATAAGATTACACTAGCGTCAACTTGCTACTAACATAAAAAACTAACAGCGTTATTAGAGGGCTTGCTGGTGTTCACTACCAATCCTAAAGTCAGCCCAATGTATAACCATTTATTTTAATATACAGCGCTTACATAATAGCTTCAATGACTTACTTAGTTTTCATTCAATTCTCACTCAATTTTAATTGACTAAAAAAAGCAACAGAACATTCTAACTAGGGTATTATTTGCAGGTAAATTTTAGCAATGTTAATTTAGTTATCAATTTATAAAATGTTGCAGACTTTCAGGTTTAGAATTAGTTTGTAAACTACTTTAATAGTACACATTATAAATAACAGGTATCAGGTTGCTTTTTTTGCTTTTACATTTTCAGCTACAGTTTAGGAGATACTTATGGATTTAGTGCAAGGCTTAATTTTAATTACCTCCATCCATTTATTGGCGGCGGCATCTCCAGGGCCTGATTTTGTTTTAGTATCCCAGCAAACCTTGTCTAACGGTAAGCAAGCAGGGTTTATGGTCAGTATTGGCATTGCTTTGGGCTTGTCGGTTCATATTATTTACTCAGCCTTGGGCTTAGCTGCCGTTATTGCGAATTCAACAACAGCCTTGTGGTTGATAAAAATTATCGGTGGCTGTTATCTAATTTATTTAGGTATTCATGGCTTAAGAGCAAAACCTGTGCACCCGGCTAGTAATATAATCAAACAAAAAGCGATTACAAAACATTCAAACTTAAAAGCTATCGCAAAAGGGTTTTTATGCAATGCTTTAAACCCAAAAGCGCCAATCTATTTTGTGGCGCTGTTTACCGTGGTTTTATCGCCAAATTTACCACTATTGCATTTGGTTATCTACGGTGTTTGGATGATGATATTGCAGCTACTTTGGTTTTCTACTGTCGTGGTTTTGCTTTCTCGCCCCAGTGTTAATAAAAAATTTCAACGCTTAGGTCATTGGATCGATCGTGTGTTGGGTGGCGCTATGATTTTAATGGGCTTAAAAGTACTAACGAGCAAAATAAACTAGGTTATTTTTATGACAAATTCACATGTTAAACAATATAACGACTTTAAGTCGTTCTATCCTTTTTATTTAAGCCAGCATAAAAATATTATCTGCAGAAGGCTGCATTTTATAGGCTCTAGTTTGATTATCATAACGCTAGCCTATATTTTGATAAACTCTGCCTGGACTTTACTTTGGGCATTGCCTTTGTTCGGTTATGGTTTTGCTTGGCTTGGTCATTTTTTCTTTGAGAAGAATAGACCCGCTACTTTTACTTATCCTTGGTATAGCCTGCTTGGCGACTGGGTTATGTATAAAGACATGATAATGGGTAAGCTTAAGTTCTAATACTATTGCTAGCTTCAGTTTGATGCACAAGTATATTAATATTTAGTCAAAGGATAACCAAAATCACCACTTATATTTCATTACTGCGCGGCATTAATGTCGCAGGCCAAAAGATAATAAAAATGGCAGATTTGAAAATGCTATATCAACAATTATCGTTTGAAAATATTCAAAGCTATATTCAAAGTGGCAATGTAATCTTTAATAGTCATGATAATGAGGTAAGTGATTGCTCACAACTCGCTAAAAAAATAAACCAAGCGATTTTTGCACATTATAAATTTGAGGTACCGGTATTTGTCATAACACCTATTGATTTACAAAACGCTCGTGCAAATTTGCCCTTTGATAATATTGACGTTGCCACAGATGGTAGCAAAATATTACTTTGCTTTTTATCTGATTTTCCAAACAACACAATCTCGAATAACCCGATAGCATTATTAACACCTTACCTTAAAAAAAATGAACACTTGCACATTATTGGCAAGGTGCTTTATTTACATTGTGAGGATGGTTATGGTCGCTCTAAATTAACCCATAGTAATATTGAGAAAAAATTAAAAGTAAATGCTACATCCCGTAACTTAAAAACTGTCGATAAGCTTATTGCCCTTGCAGCAAAAAATATCAGCTAAGCACCTAGTCCTTATAAAGTATCCCTTTAAACTTGCCTTTAAAAACACAACTACGGCATTCAGAGGCATTCAGAATTCACATCTAAAATATCAGTAACCCAGCATAGCTTAACTCTGAAAATGATTAACGCCCTCCTAATAGTAGCTTAACCATCAAAGCTATAATCATTACCTCCATAGTTATGACCTAAGTAAAATTTACCTTACATGGTGTAAAAAATATTTGACTTGGCAACTCTGTTCAACTAAAGTCAAAATATCATTACATCATGTCAAATATTTTATACATCGATGTAAATACATTTCTGCATTGATGCTAACCAATAATTTATGAGTCTGAGTAAACTTAAGGAATAACTATGTCATACAAAGAACGCAGTATTTGGGTTTCATTAGCCATTACGATATATATTTGGTTTAATTATTTTTCAACGCTTTATAGATCAGCGCAACAAGAAATTTTAACAACAAGTATTATGCAATCAGCCCTGCTAACAGTAGTCATAATGACTATTGTTTTAGAAATTTTTCATCACATTGTTATCGCGATAATTGATAATAAAAATGCTAACTATGATGAAGATGAGCGAGATAAACAAATTGCGCTTTTAGGTACTCAAAACGCTTATTACATTTTAAGCTTTACGACGATTGCAGCGGTACTGCATTTACTCTTCCCTTTTATGAGTCAGCGGTTAGAGTCTTTGCTTAATTTGCCTAATGAATATGTCATCATAAATATTATTATTTTTGGTGCTCTAGTTGCTGAGATTGTTAAGTTTGCAACGCAAGTATTTTATTATCGCAGAGGCTTTTAATGTGTCAAAAAAAATAACTAATAATATTCGACGACTGCGCTTTGATAATGATGAAATGACACAACAAATGTTGGCTGACGAGGTTGGAGTGTCGCGACAAACGATTGTCGCGATTGAAAAAGACAAATACTCACCGTCTTTAGAGGTCGCATTTAAAATTGCTGAATATTTCAATGTACCTTTGAATGTGATTTTTCAGTATAAATAATATAACTTAAATGCAGTAATAGGTAGTTACCACAATACCTGATCTATCTCATTCAACAACTTTTGGGTGTGATCATGAACGCTAGCACTCTGGTTGCTTTTAATCACTGTTTCTAGCTGAATAGCATGTTTAGATAAATCGGCGAAACCAAACATTTGCGCGGCACCCGCGATACGATGCGATAGTTTAGCAAGTTTGTCGAAGTCTTCATTATTAATGTGTAGCACCAAATCTTGTTGCTCTAACACCAAGTTAGATTTAAATTCTTGCACTAAATCTGACATATCAACGTTGTTAAAGTTTTCATTAGCCTTTTCTTGCGAAATACTACCGTCATAATATTTAACGATAGTAGGAATAAAAATACTTCGTTCAATCGGTTTAGATAAATGACCATTAAAGCCCAAGGATATATAATGGGCTATTTCATGCGACATTGCGTTTGCAGTTAGCGCTAGAATAGGTGTAGTACAGCCTTTTTGTCGTAATATTTTAAACGCTTCAATACCGTCCATTTCAGGCATTTGAATATCCATCAATATTATTGTGGGTTTGTGTTGTTCAAATAAGGCCAAAGTTTCATAACCATTACGTGCGGTGATAACCTCCAAGCCCAGTGATGCCAATAACCGAGCAATTAGCCGTCGATTATCGTTATGATCATCAGCAAGTAAAATTTTGCCCTGCAACTGTTGGTGTTCATCGTTATTATCAACCTCGATAGTCGATATTATACTTTCACTGCTCTGCTCACTTTCACTGGCTTTACAGGGTAAACTAAAGACAAAAACACTGCCTTGGTTTAGCTCACTTTCAACTTCAATTTTACCACCCATAATTTTAGCTAACTGATCTGATAAACATAGGCCTAAGCCTGTACCACCAAAGCGCCGGTTAATGCTGCTATCTCCTTGGGTGAAGCTTTCAAATAAATTTTGTAATTGCGAACTGCTCATACCAATACCACTGTCGGTAATTTTAAACATCAGGTTATTTTCACTTTGACTGATATTGAGTTCTACATGTCCTTTGGGTGTAAATTTAATGGCGTTAGAGCATAAATTAATTAAAATTTGCTTAACACGAATACCATCAATATCAATTAAAAATGGCTTTGATAAACAATGATTTATTTCAAAAGTTAAGCCTTTTGACCTAGCAAGTAAACTAAACATATTAGCAAGTTCTTGCAGCATGTCGTGTAAGTTGTGTGTTTGTATTTCAAGTTCTATTTTATTCGCTTCAATTTTACTTAAATCGAGAATGTTATTGGTAAGCTCTAATAAATGTAAGCTGTTACCAAGGATAATCTTTACTTCTTTAGCGATAAATTCATCATCAACATCACCACTAATTATGGCTTCAGCTTGACCAATAACAGTGGTTAATGGTGTTCTAATTTCATGACTCATATTGGCTAAAAATTGACTTTTAATATTATTAGCACTTTGTAACTCTTGCATTAAATATTCGAGTTCGGTGGTTCTTTGTTTTACTTTTATCTCAAGTGCTTGCTTTGAGCGCCGCTCAATTTCTCGACGTGTAATTAAAAAACCTATAAGTAAGGCAGCGAAAACCACAATGATAATAAAAAAACGCTCTTGTGAAGAACGTTCCATTTCTAGTTCTTGTAAACGCTTTTGCTGTTTTAACTGTTCAACTTGTTGTTTGAGTTGATCAGAATTAAACACCGCTAACTTAGAATTAAGTTCATTATTAACCCACTCATACTGTGTTTGCAAAAAATCGCGCTGGCTTTTAACTGCCTTAAAAGACTGATGTTGTGCAGCATATATAAGTGAGCGCAGTGAAAGGTTCTTTCTTATTTGCTCCTTATATTGCATTTTATGCGCCATTTCATTGGATTGCTCGACATAGCTCAAAGCTAAATCATACTTTCCTTGATAAAAATATGCATTAGCTAAACTAAATAATGCGCCGGAATAAGCATTGTCATTTCCATACTTAGCGCTTAAACGAATACACTCCTGCGCAAACGCTATGGCTTGGTCAATATTACCAAGATTATTATTAAGCTCGGCCAAGTTTTGTAAGGTAGTAGCAGCCCAGTAACCATTATTGTTGATACGATGATAATCGAGGGCCTTTGTCAGGTAGTATTCAGCCTTTTGATAGTCACCTGCATACATATAGGAGGTGCCTAAGCCACCTTCAGCCTCAGCAAGTCCTTGCTGATCGATGATTTCTAAACGACTTTCTATTACCTCAAGAAATAAAGAAATGGCAGTATCGTAGCGCTTTAGCTGTAAATGAAAAGCGGCAATATTGTATTTAACGTCAATTTTATCCGCTTCACTACCAAACTTTTGATATATCTTTTCCGCTTGTTGGTAGCTTAACAACGCATTTTCTAGCTCGCCTGTAAACGCATGTACTAGGGCGATATTGTTGTACAAATTTGCTTGGGTGATAGATTCATCAAGCGTGAGGTAATAATTGAGCGACTGCTGATACGAGTGCAAAGACAATCTATTTTGGCCCTTTAAATAGGCATAAATCCCGACCCTTTTATAAGCATCGGCTTCTAATTGCGTAAACTCAAATTTATTAGCAAGCTGTTGTTCTTCCTGTGCTACTTCAATAGCATTATCAAGTAGGCCTAATTGATGAAAAACCCTACTTTTACTGGCTAAAACAGAGAGTTTATCTAACGTTGATAAACTGTTGTCTTTACTGAGCTCAGTGATTAAAACTAAGGCTTGGGTTTGATCTGCCATCGCTTCGATTGCGGAGAGTTTTTGACCGAAATTTTTACCTAAAAATTGAAGTGAGTTCTGATTTTGACTTTGTGCTGTAAAACTGGGGCACAAAGTTGAGAATAAAAAAAATACGGATAATAACAATGTTCTATTGTAAACCGCCATCCATGACACCTTAAAATACGCGTTATTTTTGCTATCAAGTGAATTATTTTTTTGACTCATTTAACTATAATCTATTATTTCAATTGATAAAAATATTATGTAGTCGTTAGTTATAGCATTTTGCTATTCTACTAACAACGTTCAGGGCAATTGATTTTTATATTGCCATGCATCAACACTGCGGTAAGGTAATCCAGCATTTATTTTTTACATAAATAGTTACTAAAATTTCACTAAAAACTTAGCTAAACTCACTACAAAAAGTTTATAATTCGGCTCAAATATATTTACAACCCATGATTTAAGTTATCCCCAATGTACCAGAACACAAAAGCTGCCTTTACCAAGTTAAAAAACAACAAGTTTTTCGAATTAAGTGTCATATGTGTCATTATCATTTCTGCACTTGAAATTGGCGCTAAGACATTTACTTTGTCTAATACCGCTATTTCCATTACCTCTGTACTGGACACCTTTATTACGGTTTTTTTCTTATTTGAAATTTTGTTACGGTTTCTAACAGAAGAAAACAAAAAACACTTTTTTAAATCAGCTTGGAATGTTTTCGATACTCTAGTAGTTGCTATAAGCCTTATCCCAATAAATGACTCTGAAATGGCTTTACTCGCTAGGTTAGTGAGGGTTTTTCGTGTTTTAAGAATGGTGTCTGTGGTGCCTGAACTTAGAATCCTGATTAACTCATTGATAAAGGCCTTACCTCAATTAGGTTATGTCGTATTGTTAATGTTTATAATTTTTTATATCTATGCAGCTGTTGGTAGTTTTTTGTTTAATACCATCAACCCGGTATTATGGGGTGATATAGCCATATCAATGCTAACGCTTTTTAGGGTAATGACCTTCGAAGATTGGACCGATATTCAATACGAGACTATGGAGGTTTATCCTTATAGCTGGATTTATTACATGACCTTTATCTTCTTTACCGCATTCGCATTTCTTAATATGGTGATTGGCATTGTTGTTAATGTAATGGAAGAAGAACACTCAAAAGAAAAAAATAAAAATGAGCCAAGTTTAAGTGAATTAAAACAAGAAATAACCGCATTGAAAACGCTTATTTTAAAACTTGATGATAAAAATAATAATTAGAGATAAATGGTGCTTTGATAAAGTGTTTATTCAACTCAAACTGTTACCGTTAACAATATATCGCCAAAATTTTTAATTCAACAACTGAAAAATCCGGTATTACTTTACGTAACACCGGATTTTTAAATATGATACATGATCTATTAGAACAAATTAAAATATGATCCCTTTAGGATTATTTATCTAAGCCGCCCATGCATAAATATTTAATTTCTAAATAATCATCTAGGCCATATTTAGAACCTTCTCGGCCACTGCCTGATTGCTTAATACCACCAAATGGCGCAGCAGCATTAGAAATAATGCCTTCGTTAATACCAACCATACCAAATTCAAGCCCTTCCGCTACACGCCAAATTCTACCAATATCTCTGGCGTAGAAATAAGAGGCTAGGCCAAATTCGGTATCATTTGCCATGGCAATAACTTCTGCTTCTGTATCGAATGAAATAATTGGCGAAACGGGACCAAATATTTCATTTTTAGCGACTGGCATATCATTCGTTACATTAGTTAAAATTGTTGGCTGATAAAAGTTTTCGCCTGCGGGGTGTTTTTTACCACCCAAGATAATCTTAGCGCCAGCCGCAACCGATTCTTTTACTAACTTGTCAACATCACTAACCGCAGTACTTGAAATCATAGGACCTATGATAATTCCGTCATCTAAACCATTGCCTATCGCTAATTTTTCAACAGCAGTAGTAAATTTTTCTGTAAATTGCTCAAGCACTTCTTTTTGAACAAAAATACGATTAGTGCACACACAGGTTTGACCTGCATTACGGTATTTGGATGCCAATGCACCTTGAACAGCAGCATCAACATCTGCATCTGCAAAGACAATAAAGGGTGCGTTGCCGCCTAATTCCATTGACACTTTTTTCACTGTGGTGGCACATTGTGTGAGTAAAGTTTTTCCTACTGGCGTTGAACCAGTAAAGGTAAATTTAGCAACATCAGGATGCTGAGTTAACACTTTGCCCATGCCACGAGAATCGTCTCCCACAACAACATTAAATACGCCAGCAGGAATTCCAGCACGCTCGGCTAGTTCGGCCATAGCCAAAGCTGAAAGTGGTGTTTGTGTTGCAGGACGTACAACAAAGGTACACCCAGCCGCTAATGCTGCCGCTGCTTTTCTTGAGATCATAGCATTGGGAAAGTTCCATGGTGTGATCGAGGCAACCACACCAACCGGCTGTTTAATCACAATAATACGTTTATCACCTGATGGGCCTGGAATTGTATCACCGTAAACCCGCTTACCTTCTTCGGCAAACCATTCAATAAATGCGGCTCCGTAAGCTACTTCCCCTTTGGCTTCGGCAACTGGTTTGCCTTGCTCTAAGGTTAATATACGGCCAAGATCATCTTGATGTTGCATGATCAAGTTAAACCAATTACGCATCACCTCTGCACGGTCATTTGCTGATTTAGCCGACCACATCTTTAATGCAGCTTTGGCGGCATCTACTGCTAATTCTGTTTCAGCTACACCTGCATTACTTATTTTTGCTATTTCACTGCCATCAGCCGGATTAGTAACACTGATATCAGATTCACTTCGATGCCAGTTACCATTAATATATGAAGAATTTTTAACTAACTGACTATCTTGTAAACCCAGATCTGATTGATTTTGCATATTTGGCTCCGCTACAATCTGTTTTAGTACCAATTAAAATAAGTAATCTATGACCCCATAGTTTCACTAGTGAGCTTAGACATGTTTATTAAAATTTGTGATAATTTGAGAGAATTAAGGGGAATGATGACAATTTAGAAATTAAAACAGGGCCCAGTGAACACAACGGAAAAGCAGATAAGCAAAACCAGTATTCAACAGCGGCCCTAAATATTATGTCAAAATGATAAGTTAATCACTTTGAACCGGTTCATCCCAAGAGAGATGATGTTCAGCCAATACGACTAAATTTTCGCTATTAATCAAACGATGTGAAGCGGCATAACCGAGTATATTCTTAACCGTCTCTTCTGGACGACTTGAAATAATGGCAGTTTCATCTGATGAGAAATTACACAAACCACGAGCGATTTCCTCGCCTTTTTCATCATAGACATGAAGCACATCTGCACGCTCAAATTTACCGTGAATGGAAACTACATCATGGCATGTAAATCCGTCGTCACCACCAAATAATGAGTCAGCTACATCCTGTTTAATTACTAAACTACCGGCCATTTGTAGGCGATCAGTCAGCCAGATATTCCATGCAGATGAAGGTGATGAATGAGCGATACACACGGTGTGTTTGCGTTTGCCACGTAGAATTGCCGTAACCGGAGCTTCCATTGTTCCTCTAGCAATAATAGTGGTACAACCTGCGTTTTGCGCCATGTTTGCCGCTTGCAATTTAGTCAGCATACCGCCAGTTCCTAAAGAACTCGTGCCGCTAGCAGCTTCCATATAGCTACTCACATCTTCGATAGACTCAACGAAAATTGCGCCTTCTTCTGAAGGGTCACGATCATAAACGCCATCAATACAGGTTAAAATAAATAAATACTCTGCACCAATCATCTGAGCAACTTTTGCAGCAAGTCGATCGTTATCGCCAACACGAATTTCTTCGGTGGTCACGGTATCGTTTTCGTTTACGATAGGCATAACACCTTGTTTTATTAAACGATGAACCGTATTTTTAATATTGAGGAATCGACGTCTGTTTTCCAAATCATCGAGGGTTACTAACACCTGAGCAATATCAAAACCATACTCTAATGCAATTTGCTTGTAAGCGTGCATTAAGATGGGTTGTCCACAAGCAGCAGCGGCTTGTTTGTCTTGAACACTAGCGTTTTCAATAGTGCAGCCAACAGTATTAAGACCTAATGCGACTGACCCGGAAGAGGTGAGCACAACTTCATAGCCTTGGTCTCGTAGCGTAGCAATATCGCTTAGTAGGCCATGCATGAAGGCAAAGCTAGGTGTTAAATTCTTAACATTTGCTAAAAGGCTCGAGCCGACTTTAATAACTATGCGAGGTTTGATTCGAGAGGTTTTTTCTGTTTTTGGTTGTTCAAATGTGGGCAAAATGACTCCGTACTTTGATTGATTAAAATAAATAGCTGAGTTAATCGATAACACAACTTGTTATCGAAACTACAGGTATTCTCTTGATTTACCGGTTTTGTTCTCTTGTCGTATTGCAATTACTTATGATCAAAAAAATCAGCTTTATTAGCGATTGATTGAGTTGAAAATAGTTGATAAAAATTTGCTGAAACGCTTAAATTAAACGTTAATAATTGACAACAATCGACAAATGAGTGCGGATATCATATACTAAAAACCCTTTTTTTTCAATTGGACTTAAAATCACCGCTTTAAAAATGGGTTTTTAAGACTTCAAAAAAGTTTACACTGAGCACTTGCAAATCCATCTGCACTTATTCAAAAGCAAACTAAAAACATGAGGAGTTTTATGTCTTTACTTATGATTGGTTGTGGGAAAATGGGCGGTTCATTATTGGTTCGCTGGGCAACCTCTACAGATCAAGAAATCACTATAATTAATCCTTCTTTCGTTAAAGCACCATCAGGCGTTATCGTCACACAAACAATTGAAGAGTTGGCAGATAAACGATTCGATATCATCGTTGTTGCGATTAAACCGCAACTTATTGAAAAAGTATTGCCAGCTTATCGACGCTATCTTGCTAATTCTGGTTGCGTTATTTCTATTGCTGCGGGTTACTCTGTATCTTCAATAGAAAAGCTAATTGGCGAGCAAGCCATAATGCGCATAATGCCAAATTTACCAGCGCAAATTGGTCGCGGCGTCAGCGCACTTTATGCAAACTCAAAATGTAGCCCTGCTCAATTAGCAATCGCCACGGCGCTAACTGATGCGGTTGGTTATACCCATTTAGCTGTTAGCGAAGATGAGCTAGACCGAGTAACAGCAGTGGCGGGAAGCGGACCGGGTTATGCCTTCGAAATAACCCGCTGCTGGATAGAATCGGCAATGAAATTGGGGTTTTCACCTCAAACAGCCAAAGAGTTGGTGCTAAACACTCTAGGTGGTTCAATTGAACTGGCGATGACCAGCATTCAGAACGTAGAAACTTTACGAAATTCAGTAACCAGTAAAAATGGGACAACCGAAGCAGGCTTAAGCGCACTTATGCAAGATTCCAAATTAGATACCCTCATTGAGTCGACCGTTTTAGCGGCTTATGAACGCGCTGTAGCATTACGTTGATTTCGTCTTTGACTGAAAGATAACCTAGCCGAAGATTGAAAAATTGAACATAGATCATTAAAAAACATAACCGTTATAAAACTCAAAATAGTATGCTAACCATTGAATACTATAACTTTATATAGACTGAACTTTTAATAATATTTGTAATATTTAATTGAGTATAAATATCGACAATACATCAATAAAAGTTGAAAGATTCAATAAAATTGAATTTGACCAAACAGTTTAATAATAATCGAAGAAGAAACAGGAAATTAATTCATGTCAAACAGCAAAAAAATCGATATCGAAAGTATGATAAAAAATCTTGGCAAACAAGCTAAGTCAGCAGCAAAAGTGCTTGCAAGTGCAACTACAGAACAAAAAAACCAAGCATTAACGGTTGCCGCAGATGCCCTTCGTCAAAATACACCAGCACTTTTAGAAGCGAATGCGCTAGATGTTTTAAGTGTAATGCAAGCAGGTAAAGCCGAGTCATTTATTGACCGATTAAAACTAACGCCTGACAGGATTGAAGCTATGGCTGTCGCTTTAGAAGATATAGCAAAACTGCCTGATCCGGTTGGTCGTTCTTTGGCACAATTTGATCGTCCCAATGGACTAAAGATCACCCGTGTTTCAACCCCTATTGGTGTTATTGGTATGATCTACGAGTCTCGTCCTAATGTTGGTGCAGATGCTGGTGCTTTATGTCTTAAATCGGGTAATAGCGTAATTTTACGTGGCGGTTCTGAGAGCCTTAATTCTACGCGTATTATTGTTGAATGCATGGCAACAGGATTGTGTGCAGCTAATTTGCCAGCCACATGTATACAGTTAATTGATACAGATGACCGTTCTGCAGTTGCTGCATTATTACGTTGTGCTGAATATGTTGATTTAGTTATTCCTCGCGGTGGTCGTGGGCTAGTTGAACTTGTAAGAAATGAAGCGCAAGTACCAACCTTGCTTCACTTAGATGGCAATAACCACATTTATATTGATAAGGATGCCGACTTAGCAAAAGCATTAAGCATTGTTAATAATGCTAAACTGCGCAGAACAGGTGTTTGTGGTGCAACTGAAAGCTTGGTATTGGACCAAGCAATAGCCGCTGAATTTTTACCTCAACTGGTTGATGCTTTAAAGGACTGTGAAATTAGAGGTGACCAAACGGCCCAAAATTGTGATGAAAGAATAATAGCCGCTAATGATGCTGACTGGGACACTGAGTATCTAGATGCTATTTTGTCGGTCAAAGTAGTTTCAGGCTTAGAAGAAGCGCTTGATTTTATTGACGAGCATTCATCTAAACATACCGATGCCATTATTACTGAAAACACTGAGACAGCAGAAATATTTATGCGTGCAGTTGACTCAGCTGTAGTCATGCATAATGCTTCAACCCAGTTTTCAGATGGTGGTGAATTTGGTATGGGCGCTGAAATAGGCATTGCGACCGGTAAAATACATGCACGTGGACCGGTTGGTCTGGAACAGTTGACGATTTTTAAATATCGTGTTGCTGGCCAAGGACAAATTCGTCCTTAATCCTAGCCATAGGATTAATTAAGGTATGCGGAAAACTATTAATTAATATTTGTTAGTATTGCTTAATTTCGATTTCCGTTTACTTTATTCACAATTTAGCGACAAGTTAATATGAGACCGTAAAATGTGTTAGAACCTTATGCTTGTTGAACTGTTGTCGTAAATTTAACAATAGTTCAACGATTAAACTTTTATTAACCAACGCTTAAATAATATCTCCATAAGTCACCCGCCGCAGAAAAATTTACAAAAACATAAAATCAAAAAAAACAAATCGTTAAAAAAACTTTGCTAACGAGTGTTAACTAGGTAAGCTCAAACCAAAGTATTAACAACAATAATAATTATCCTTTATGAGTAATATTAGAGATTCATTTCATTCCAGAATTGGTTTTGTTCTCGCCGCTGCAGGCTCTGCAATTGGTTTAGGCAATATTTGGGGTTTCCCAACACAAGCGGCAAATAATGGCGGTGGTGCGTTTTTATTCGTTTACCTTGTGGTAACCGTATTGTTAGCATTTCCAGCGCTGTATGCCGAAGTTTATATTGGTAACCAAGCACAGAAAAACCCCGTTTCGGCATTAGAAGACGCTTGTCGAGATACGGCACCAAGATTAGGTAAATATGCCGGTTTGATCGGTCTGGGTGGCGCAATAATGATGTTAAGTTTTTACACCATAGTTGCCGGTTGGATGCTTGCGCATGCCATATCACCACTTGCCGAACTACTTGGTTATCATGATGTTTCGCAATGGCTTGCTACATCAAGTACTTTACGTAATCTACTGTTTACGCCAATATTTATATTACTTGGCGCTGCCATTATTCATCAAGGGGTTAACGCCGGTATCGAGAAATGGTCAGCGCGTTTGATGCCCATTTTATTGATCATGCTAGTCGCGTTAATTGCTTACATACTACAACAACCCGGTGCTGAAAAAGGTTTAAGAACTTATTTAATACCTGACTTTTCTCAAGTGACTAATCCCAAGTTGATTATATCTGCCATGGGACAAGCCTTTTTCTCACTTTCTATCGGTGTTGGCGGCATGATGGTTTACGGCTCATATATGAAGAAAGACCGTGATATAGGTAAACTCGCCATTTCGATTACTGCTCTCGATACTTTTATTGCATTTATGGCCGGTTTATTAATTATTCCAGCCCTTTACGTTGCAGAAGCTGCCGGCCAGCAAGTATTTCAAGGTGATAAGTTAATTGGTGAAGGTCAACTTATATTCAACATATTGCCTGAACTTTTCAACTCAATGGGTAGCATAGGTATGTTAGTCGCGATTGGCTTTTTCTCGTTATTATCGATTGCTGCGCTTACCTCAACCATTTCTTCAACCGAAGTGCCTGTGTCTTATCTCGTTGAAGATAAAAAATTCAGCCGCTCGAAGGCAACTTGGTTAGTATCAGCTGTTGTATTAACCGCGAGTATGACCTTAATCACATTTTTTGATAGCTTATTTGGCCTAGTTATTCGCATGCTTACCACTATTTTACAGCCGCTTAGCTGCTTGTTTTATTTTATTGTTGTTGGCTGGTTATGGAAACGCGGTAATAAGCTTCGTGATGTGTCTTTGCAAGAGGGTAGAAAGTGGTTACCAATTTGGGGTAATTATTTACGTTTTGTTTGCCCGCTGTTATTAACGGTAGTATTTGTCAATGTTGCGATATTAAATTAACGGTAATAATTTTGTACATAAAGGGCATTAACCTTTCGCAAAAAATATGACAATATACTTAGCAGTGCTGTGAAAATCAGTTCGATTAGAACATAGAAATTTAACCAAAAAGCCCATGATGATAATCATGGGCTTTTTTATAACATCGCACTACTATTTATTATTAACGCTACTGATGGCTATCGAAACTTTGAAACTATCGATACCACTCAGCTATTTATAATATTGGCTAACGCTTTATTCACTGTTCAGTTTATTCACTGACGTTATTACGGCCCGATTTTTTCGCTCGATATAATGCTTCATCAGCTAATTTTAAAGTTTGTTCAAAATTCAATTTAGATGCTCTTTCCGCAAGCCCGATTGAAATGGTGACACTGACGGTTTTAACTTGGCTACCTTTCTTGTCCGAGCGCGCTTGTTTAGTTTTTCGCTGCTCTTGACGAATAACAATTTTATAATCTTCCACTGCCTGTCTAACAGCTTCTAATGCGGGTAAAGCTTGCTCGGTGGTTTTACCTGGAAACACAATAGTAAATTCTTCGCCGCCGTAACGGAACACTTTACCAGAGCCTTTCACTTGTGCCAATTTACTCGCTACTAGCTTTAACACTTGATCGCCAATGTCATGGCCATAAGTATCATTAAACTTTTTAAAGTGATCGATATCGAGCATGGCGAGGGTGTATTTTCGGCCTAACGACAGGGCTAATTGATTGAGTGCTCGCCGTGAAGGTAATGTTGTGAGTTCATCACGATAGGCTAAAAAGTATGAGTCAACCACCACAACAAAAAAGTAATGCATGATCATTAAGGTTAATAGCACGCTCCATGGCAATGTAATTAGCTGATAATATTGCCCAAGCCAAATACAATAACTGCTCAACAATGCAGTTGTTACTAGGCTTTTTTCACGTAAACATCGCCACACCAGTAATAAGGCAAAAAACACTAATGGTAATTCGACACTAAGGTATTTCAACCAAGGTTCAAGTTGTGCAACACGGGTTAATTTAACGACTAAAACATTGGCGATATCGAACCAAAAATAACTGGCAACACCGACAAATAATATGAGCGTAAGTCGATAAAAACCATGAGTCGACAGTAGACCTCGGTCTTTAACTACACTTAATACTGACAAAACGCCTGCGCCCGTAAGTACTAACCATTCACCATGAGAAAACACCCAAGTTTGCCAAGGTAAAGCTTGTGAAAGCGTGAGGTAGAACACTAAAAATATTATGGCGGCCAACGCCAATCGGCTGCGATTGAAATAGCTAGATAACATGATAGTGATGGCAAATAAGCCATAAAGCACTTGTTCTATGAGATTTATTTTTACAAACCAATAACTTTGAAATTTACTTAAAAGCATGAAAGCTACAAAAAAAGCAATCAGGCTGATAATACTACTTTTAAAACCGCTGAAAAACTGAATCAAGCGTAACTCCAAGATAAAATGTCGGCAAGTGCGACTTTGTTTTCAGTTGTTAAGATCAGTAAAAACTAAAAACTTATTATATTTATTACGTCTCTATTTAGCGCGGTTAAATCCACTCAATAATGGTGAAACTTTAATCAGCTGCAATAGCGACACTCTCTTCTTTTTCTTCTTGCTTTAATTCTACCTGCTCTATTTTATCAAAACGACTACTAATTTTATCTGCTGAAGTATGAATTTGTTTTACGTCACTTGCCGCTTGATCTATATGTTTTGCTAAATTAGCAAAACGGCCTTTAAAGCGCGCGAAATCAGAAGAAAGGTGCGACAAATGCGCTTGAATAACATGTATCTGTTTACGGGTTGCTTCATCTTTTAACACAGAGCGTGCCGTAGTTAAAATTGCCATTAGTGTCGTTGGCGAGGCTAACCACACTCGCTTTTTATTAGCATAGTCAACCAGATCACTGTGGTGGGCATGAATTTCCGCAAAAATAGCTTCTGCTGGAATAAACATTACTGCGCCGTCTGCAGTTTCTTTTTCAATTAAATATTTATCACTGATATCGTTAATATGCTTTTTAATATCAAGCTTAAATTGCCGCTCCGCAGCTTTGCGCTCAAATTCACCTAAAGTATTGTCAGCCATTTTTTTATAGCTTTCTAATGGGAATTTTGAATCAACGACCACGTTACCAGTTGGCTTAGGAAGAAATAAAATACAGTCAGCAATTTTACCGTTCGATAAGGTATGTTGCAGTGAAAAGTGCTGCTCGGGTAATACATTTCTAATTAAAGCATTAAGTTGTACTTCACCAAAGGCACCACGCGAGCGTTTGTCTGATAACACTTCTTGTAAACTGACAACATTGCTAGAAAGTTCAGTGATTTTTTTCTGTGCGTCATCAATTAAGGCTAAACGTTGTAGAATATCATTAAAGGTTTTGGTGGTTTTTTCAAAGCCATCTGCTAAACGTTTTTCGACCTGGCCACTAATATCTTTCAGGCGATTATCAGTAGAAACTGTTAACTCATCAATTCTTTTGGCCATTTGTTCACTGGATAAATGCAGTGATTTAGCCATTTCTTCTCGGCCTAATTTTGACGTTGCCGTAAGTTGAGTTGTTAGCTGTTCGGTGGCATTACGTTGATTGTTATTAAAAGTCACATGATGTTCGTATAAGGTTTTCTTCAGCTGCTCACTATGGCTATATAATTGCTGCGCTTGTTTTTCACCTTGCTCACCATGTTGGCGTAATAGTTTTAACTTAAAATCTGAAATTTGCTGTTCAAAGTAAGTTTTAAGTTCGCTTTGTTGATTTGCTAATTGCTGATGATTAAAGTTTAACTGTTGCTGTAATTGCTGCTGATTACTGACATTAACTTCATAACTGAGGTTTACTTTTTCGGCCAATTGTTGCAAAAGTTGTTGTTGAGCTAAAAAGGAGATACGGCTAGTTTTTATTTGTTGAAGCAAAACTAAAACGATAATCAATAAGCTAAACAGTAGCGCTAACGCAACTAAGATTAAGGTAGGAAAGTTTTCTAACGCTAACCAAGGGAAATTGAATATAGTATTCATTCTATCGCCAAACACTGTAAATATTAACAGTTATTAGAGCATACTTTATTGATAAGGTTAATAGTTATTTACTATGGTAGAAGCTGGATGGTGTCTGTGGTTGTATTTATCTTTAGTAAATTGATGATATAAAAAACGCCCGTAATGGGCGTTTAATCTAGTTTAGAAGGCTATTATCTTTTACTTACCGCTTAATTTACTATCAAGCTCTTCAATTTTTGCTTGCCAAATCGCAGGGCCTGTCACGTGAGCTGACTCACCTAAGCTATCAACGGCAACAGTTACGGGCATATCTTCAACAACAAATTCGTAAATAGCTTCCATTCCCATATCTTCAAAAGCCACTACTCTTGCTTTCTTGATGGCTTTAGACACTAAGTAAGCGGCGCCGCCAACGGCCATTAAATAAACCGATTTATGGTTTTTAATACATTCAACAGTTTCAGGACCACGTTCAGCTTTGCCGATAGTACCCAGCAAGCCAGTTTCTGAAAGCATCATTTCAGTGAATTTATCCATACGGGTTGCCGTTGTAGGGCCAGCTGGTCCTACTGCTTCGTCACCGATTGCATCGACTGGGCCGACGTAATAAATAAATTTGTTAGTAAAATCAACCGGCAATTTTTCACCCGCGGCTAACATTTCTTGAATACGTTTATGCGCCGCATCACGACCGGTTAAAATAGTGCCGCTAAGTAACACAGTTTCACCCGTTTTCCATTCACTGATATCAGCTTTTGATAATTCATCGACATTAACACGACGAACATTCTCACCAACTTCCCAAGTAATTTCAGGCCAATCTTCTAATTTAGGTGGCGTTAAATCCGCAGGGCCAGAGCCATCAAGATGAAAATGTACATGACGAGTTGCGGCACAATTTGGGATCATGACCACAGGTTTTGAAGCAGCATGCGTAGGCACCGACATAATTTTAATATCAACAACCGTGGTTAAACCGCCTAAACCTTGAGCGCCAATACCTAATTTATTTACCCTTTCGTAAATCTCTAAACGCAATTCTTCTTCGGCATTTTCAGGTCCACGGTCAATAAGCTCTTGAATATTTACTGGTTCCATTAAGCTTTCTTTGGCTAATACACCTGCTTTTTCAGCCGTACCACCAATACCTATGCCTAACATACCTGGAGGACACCAACCAGCGCCCATAGTTGGTAAAGTTTTAACCACCCAATCAGCAATGGAGTCACTTGGATTTAACATCGCCATTTTAGCTTTGTTTTCACTTCCGCCGCCTTTGGCCGCTATCATTACATCAATTTGATCACCCGGCACCATTTCAATATGCACAACCGCAGGGGTATTATCTTTAGTATTGATGCGTTTACCTGCAGGGTCTGAAACAATGGACGCACGCAATGGATTATCAGGATTAAGATAAGCACGACGCGTGCCTTCATCTACCATTTGTTGCACTGTCATGTCAGTTTTATCCCACTGCACAGCCATACCTACTTTTACAAAGCAGGTAACAATTCCGGTATCTTGACAAATAGGTCGTTTGCCATGTGCCGACATACGAGAATTAATTAAAATTTGCGCAATGGCATCTTTAGCTGCCTGACTTTCTTCTTTATGATAAGCCTTTTCAAGTGCTTGAATAAAATCTAGCGGATGGTAATAAGAAATGTACTGCAGCGAGTCTGCAACACTTTCGATTAAATCTTGTTGTTTAATAATAGCCATAACGGTCTCTTTTTATTAATTGGGCGAGAGAAGAGTTGAAAGTTATAAATTTGCCGATATCATACCTTGCTTGTTAAATAGCTACCAGTATCAAATGGTCTAATAATTAGCATCATATTCACCTAAGTGACTTCAAGCGGTATCATTGAGCCTATTGAAGTCGATTGGGTATAATGACTTAAAATAAACCTGTGAGAATACTTTGCCAACCAATTCATTAAAACAGTTATCAGCTAAATTATTATCAGTTGAGCTAGCGTTTGATAGTCAATCACTTTTTGCCACCCTTGCTGAGCAATCTTGGGCAATGTGGTTAGACTCATGTGAAAGTAGCCATGTCGATAGCCGCTATGACATTATGGTTTGGCAACCTAGTATTACACTAACCACTCATGGCAATGTCACTGCCGTTAGAAATGAACACAACAATAGCCAATATCAAAGTAATGAAGACCCTTTATTACTAGTAAAACGTGAACAGCAAGCTTGTTTTAATAAGATCAAACTTACATCAACCGAACTACCTTTTAAAGGCGGTGCGGTGGGTTACTTCGCATACGACTTAGGTAAACGCTTTGAAGTCATAAAGCAGCAAAACAGTAAAGATATTGATATACCTGAAATGGCAATTGGTATTTACCAGCAAGCGATAATTTTTGACCAGAAACTACAACAAGTTTGGTTGTTATGCCTTGACGAAAAAAGAGCCGAGTTTACTGATTTTTTTAACTGTGCACTGAGCCAACACAATAAACAACAAACTGAGCTAGCGACTGAACAAAGAACTGAGAAAAATTCGCCGCAAAATAATTTCAAGTTAACTACACCGTGGCAATCAAATATGCGGTCTGATCAATATCGCGATAAATTTAAGCAAGTGCACGACTATTTGCTTTCAGGCGATTGTTATCAAATCAACTTAGCCCAGCGTTTCACGGCGCAATATTCCGGCAGCGAATATCAAGCATATTGCGCGTTGAGACAAGAAAACAAAGCGCCTTTCTCTGCTTTTTTACGTTTTCAACACAGTGCTATTTTAAGTATTTCACCCGAACGTTTCTTGCAACTTGTTGACAATAAAGTCCAAAGTAAACCCATTAAAGGTACGCGCCCACGCAGCGATGATGCCAGCATAGATCAAGCTAACGCTAAAGAATTACAGCAAGCGAGTAAAGATAAAGCGGAAAATCTAATGATTGTAGATTTGTTACGTAACGACATTAGTCGTGTTTGTATACCCGGCACGGTAACAGTACCGGCATTGTTTGCCATTGAAAGCTTCCCAGCAGTGCATCATTTAGTCAGCACAGTGGAAGGAATAATAGACTCACAATACGATGGCACCGACTTACTTCGTGCCGCATTTCCTGGTGGTTCAATTACCGGCGCACCAAAAATTAGAGCCATGGATATCATAGAAGAATTGGAGCCCCATCAACGCAGCGTTTACTGCGGCTCTATAGGTTATCTGTCAGCTTGTGGTAATATGGATACTAGTATTACCATTCGCACGTTAGTTTGTCATAACCAGCAAATACACTGTTGGGCTGGAGGCGGTCTAGTGGCAGATTCAAATGTTGATAGCGAATATCAAGAAACTTACGATAAAGTAAATAAGATTTTACCGGTATTAAGTAAGCTAAATTTGGCATAACCAGTTTCTAAAGTAACTATCTAATGCTAAAACTAAAAAACGCCAAGTAGCCCCAGTAAACTTAGCATTATTACAGTGATTTTAAGGTGTGTATGACTGAAGAAGAATTTATACAGCGCTTTCAAATGCAAGCTTTGCCTGCTTCAGCTCATAAATTTCGCTATTCACATAAGCTTAAAAGTGCAGCAGTGTTGATCCCTATTGTTAATCATCAAGGTCAGCTTGAAGTGTTGTTAACTAAACGTGCAAGTCACCTTACTCACCATCCAGGGCAAATTAGTTTTCCTGGCGGTAAAGTAGAGCTTTTCGATGTTGATATAACAGCAACAGCGCTACGTGAAACTCAAGAAGAAATAGGTCTACAATCTACCTGTATTAATGTACTTGGACAACTTAAACCCTATCAAACCATTTCAGGCTATGAAATAACGCCAATTGTTGCCATCGTATCAAATAGCAAAAGCTATCAAATTGATGAAAATGAAGTTTCAGAAGTGTTTCAAGTGCCATTATCACACTTTTTACAACGTCAGCACCATATTCAAATACCGGTTTATCATCGTGGCGAACACCACAGCGTATATTTTATGCCTTATCAACAATATAATATTTGGGGCGCAACCGCCGCTATGTTGCATGATCTGAGTGTGTTACTAAACCAAGATAATTGAAATAATTATTGCTACACCATGAATACTATTTCTTTATCCACCCTATAAATATTCTTAGCTATAATTATACTCACCTAATAGACATTTTGTTTTGCATGCTGAAAGCTTTCAGCTACAATAACCGAACAAAATTTTACTTCTATTCACTTTTAATAGTATTTATTCAGGTTTTCTTATGATTAGTGTATTTGATATGTTTTCAATTGGAATTGGCCCTTCCAGTTCTCATACCGTTGGCCCAATGAAAGCAGCAAAATTGTTTGTTGAAAACTTAATAGCAGAGAATATGTTAGCCAAAACAGATCGCGTAAAATGTGAATTGTTTGGCTCATTGGGTCAAACCGGCATCGGACATGGTACCGGTAAAGCTGTGATTTTAGGATTAACAGGGCAAAGCCCCGAAACAATCCCTGTTGACTCTATAGAGTCAATTTTAGCTCAAGTAGTAGCAAGTGAAAAAATAAATCTAAATATGGAGCATTTAATCGCTTTCCCTAAAGCGAATGCCATTATATATCACCGCAGAAAAACCCTACCAGCACATGCTAATGCCATGACATTTTTTGCGTATAGCAATGATGTTGTCATCTTTGAAGAAACCTATTACTCCATCGGTGGTGGTTTTATTGTTAAAGATTGCGACTTTGAAAAAGAAAAAAATAAAGCCTTATCGACTCATGCCAACATTGACCGCCCTCACCGTTTCTCTAGTGCCGATGAGCTACTACAAATAGCGAATGAGAAAGGCCTAAGTATTAGCACCATCATGATGGATAATGAGAAATGCTTGCAAGACGAAACTAGTATTCGCTCAGGTTTGATAGAAATTTGGGACGCCATGAAAGCAAGTATTGCCCGTGGTATTGTCACAGAAGGTATATTACCTGGCGGTTTAAAAGTCACGCGAAGAGCCCCGGCCTTACATAGAGCGTTATGTGTTGAAAAAAACACCGACCCTCTATCAGCCATGGATTGGGTTAATTTGTTTGCCCTAGCAGTAAATGAAGAAAATGCTGCCGGCAGCAGAGTAGTAACAGCACCAACAAACGGCGCGGCTGGTATTCTTCCTGCAGTATTATCTTACTACGACAAATTTATTAAACCTGTAGACGAACAAGATTGTATTAGATATTTATTAACGGCAGCAGCTATTGGCATTTTATATAAAACCAACGCCACTATTTCTGGTGCAGAAGGCGGATGCCAGGCTGAAGTAGGTGTTGCATGCTCAATGGCGGCAGGCGCACTAACAGAAATTATGGGCGGCACGCCTGAGCAAGTAGAAAATGCCGCTGAAATAGGTATGGAGCACAACTTAGGACTAACTTGTGACCCAGTAGGAGGACTTGTGCAAGTACCTTGTATTGAACGCAATGCTATGGGGTCAGTTAAAGCCATTAATGCTTCACGTTTGGCACTTCGAGGTACTGGTAAGCAGAAGGTATCATTAGACAAAGTGATTAAAACCATGTGGGACACAGGCAATGATATGAAAACAAAATATAAAGAAACCTCTCGCGGCGGTTTAGCGGTTAATATCACCGAGTGTTAATTCTTTACTCTCGCTTTGTATATTAGAATAACCATAAGTTAAAACTAAAAAAACCGTATTTTACAATACGGTTTTTTGTTATCTATTTTTTACCAAACTAATTAATGGTTAACGCATAGGTAATTTAATATCAGCAAACATTTCATCTATCTCTGCATTGTTCTTCAATAAAATAGCTTTAGTGACTAAATCACGATTTAAATGTGGAGCAAAGCGTTCAATAAAGTCGAACATATACCCACGTAAAAAAGTACCACGTCTAAAGCCGATTTTTGTCATGCTAGGGCTAAATAAATGACTGGCGTCGATAGTCACTAAATCATTATCTAACTTAGGGTCCATCGCCATAGTGGCAATAACGCCGACCCCAACACCTAAACGAACATAAGTTTTAATAACATCGGCATCTGTTGCAGTAAAGGCGATTTTAGGTTCAACACCTACTTGATTAAAAGCAATATCTAATTCTGAACGACCAGTAAAACCAAAAACGTAAGTCACTAAAGAATATTTAGCAATATCTTCGATGGTAATATTTTGTTTAGAGGCTAATGGGTGATCCGCTTTGACAATAATACTTCGATTCCATCGGTAACAAGGCAGCATCACCAAATCGTTATACAAATGCAAAGACTCTGTAGCTATAGCAAAATCAGCATCACCTTTACTTGACGCATCACTAATTTGTGCCGGGGTTCCCTGATACATATGCAATGAAACTTTTGAATATTTTTTCATAAAACCTTGAATGACTTCAGGCAAAGCATAACGCGCTTGAGTATGTGTTGTTGCAATACGAAGCTTCCCCTCATCAGGTTGAGTATGTTCACGAGCAACTGCTTTAATCGCTTCAACTTTCGATAAAATTTCCGTCGCTATATTAATAACTTCATTACCCGCGGACGTAACATGGGTTAGATGCTTACCGCTTCGACCAAAAATTTGAATACCGAGTTCATCCTCAAGCATTCGCACCTGTTTACTAATACCGGGTTGAGAGGTAAAAAGACTTTCAGCGGTGGCAGAAACATTTAAGTTATTATTAAGTACTTCGACGATATAGCGGAGTTGTTGCAGCTTCATAATTATAATTCAGAGTTTTCTTAGACGAAAAATATATACTTAAATGCACATTTATTCCATATTATTTTAATATTGTGTGAAATTAATCTGCTGATGAGCGATTTAATCAATAATTGAATCGCTAAATATTAGAGCTAAAATCTAACATTGAAACTAATACACTAAAATATTCAAAAGAAACCGCATTCTTCTTTGCTTCATCGGCCAATTTTTGTAAACTGCAGTATTAGTAATTTATATTTTTCACAATAGAGAATTAAACATGGGCATTATCATCGCTTTAATTATCGCTTTAATTATCATTGTCGTGGTAGTAAATGCAATACAACAGCATAAAGAGAAAGTAGAGCAAGAAAAGCGAGGTAAGGCAGCAAAACAAAAAGCCATAATAGATGAAACAGAAGAGTTGCTGTTAAGTATCGCCAATTTACCAAATAATCCAGCACTTGTAATGATACTAAATAATCGTAGTTTAAATGCCGCAAAGTCTATGGCGAGAATATTACCGGAAAATAAAGCATTACTTAAACGTATTCAAGATATGGAAGGTCGCGTTAATGCTGGTAAAGCTAACACTGCCCAAGCAGCGAGTGAGCAAAGCTTTACCTTACCTGATAATGAACAACAGTTGGTCAGCGTTCTCCAATGCATAAAAAAACTTCGCGTGACATTAAAGTCAGAGCAATCAAAAGGTAATTTAGACCCACAAACCTTTACACAAGAAGATCATAAATTATCAGCTATGCAACTTAAAATTGGTGTAGAAACCTTGCAAAAGCGTGGCATGATAGCCTATCAAAAAGAAATGTTAGGTTCATCAAGACAATATTTAGAAAAAGCACTGCAAACGATAGCAGATAGCCCTATTCAAACTGAATATTGCACCAGTAAACGTGAAGAAATACAAAACGTACTAGAAGATATTACTTCATCATTAAAAAATACTAATGCTAAAGATGCCGCTAAAAAAGCCAAAGCAGAAGAAGATGATTTAGACTTACTATTTCAACCAAAGAAAAAGTGGTAATCGATAGCCAACAGTATAAAACCAGCAGTAATGTTGGTTTTTACTTTTAACTGTTTATGAAAACACCAAAAGATCATATCCCTTATATAACCCTACCCTCTTTTATACGCCGAGTGCTAAAAGCCTACGCACTCAAAATTCTTATCCGTGAGCAAGGCTGTGAGATTAACCGTATTGGTCGCTCACGAAACTGGCAGTTAAAAGCAACTTTTGAGCAGTTAGAACAAACGATTAATGTTATTGAACAAAGCGAAGAAACAAGTTGGCATTGGCTAGCTGTTCACCTGTCAAAACAAAGTAAAAATCTAGGCTTTAATATGCTGCTCACTATTGCTCAAAAAAAGCCAGATATAACCGTATCCGAACTTATGCATCGCACCGATTGCACTATAGCCGAAGCAAGAAGAGTTATAGATACTTTAGAGTTTGGTGAAAATTCCCCTTAGCGCTAATTGATTATCTATTACCTTACTATTTATCAGTAATTAAAAAACACACTAGGCATAACTTAAGATCTTAATCCTATCCAGATAGATATTCATTTAATAACAAAAGTCCACCTTAACAGTCATATCTAATCAAACGGTTAAATGTAATAAATCCCAAATATAAACTGAACAAAATGATCGTATACTTTAAAAATATAATCACCAAAACACCTAGCTTTGGCCTTCCCTACGTATAAATTCTTTAGCTAAAAGGACAAAGCTCTTTCGGATCAGATTATTCTAAATAGGAGTATGCAATTACTGATTAATGACTTGGATGCATGAATGCATCAGAGCGACTTCACGTAGAGAAGAACTCCCATACACTCTTTATTCACCGACACTCACACGTATTACTTTTGAGTTCGAAATGGGAACAGTTGGAGCCATCGTTATTCAGTGCATTTATCAAATCCCAGACAGCAAAAAGCCCGACTCTATCGAATCGGGCTCTTCTAAATAGAAGCCTAGCAATGTCCTACTCTCACATGGGAACTCCCACACTACCATCGGCGCTAACACGTTTCACTTCTGAGTTCGGAATGGGATCAGGTGGGGCCATGTC
>NZ_JACGWA010000014.1 GCF_014077505.1 Colwellia sp. BRX10-3
GTATTGGTATTGGTATTGGTATTAATTGTTAGACGTTAATAAGCATACCCGTCAAGTTATTTCACATATGGCTTATATCAAAATCCATAGCTTTGATGCTTTATCAGTGCTGTACCTTATATCAATATGGTTTAAAATATCCCTTGACCAATCAACCGCCTTAACCCACTCTTTGCATAATTATTTAACCCAGCATAGAGACTCAATTAGTGAGCCAAGAATTAATGTACGACAAAAATAGTTTTATAATTATTATCACACTCTTTATTTTGATGTTAATTATTAACCAAATAGCCTACAGCCTAGGGCGACGTAATAAAGATGTAGAAAACACTGAAATGAAAAGCCAATCAACGGCTATTCAAACTGGTATTATTGGTTTGTTGGCCCTATTACTAGGCTTTACCTTTAATATGTCACTTCACCGTTATGATGCTCGAAGCTTTGCAGTTATCGAAGAAGCAGGTGCTATTAACAGAGTAGCGATGCAAGCAAAGTTACTGCCTGTAGAAATACGCGAAGCTGTTTTTAATGAATTAGATACTTATTTAGCACTTCGTATTACCCTTAGCCAAGTTGACTTGTCAAACCCCAAACAGCGAAGTGTCATCAATAAAAAAGTGAGTGATTCACAAGCAAATCTTATCGAATTAGCACAAAAAGAATTGGTTAATCCAAAATCATTATTAATTGCCAATGGCTTTTATCAGGCTTTATCTTCAATGATCCAAATTGAAAATAAACGCACGGCTATGCTGAGGCTGCATGTACCAGAGCCCGTATTGTTTTTGTTATTTGGTGTGTTTGTTACCGTGGGTGGTATGTTGGGTTATAACAGTGGCTTAGGGAAAAAGCGCCCGGCCTTCCCAACCATTTTATTATTCACATTAATTGTATTGGTGGTCTTTATCATCATTGATTTAGACCGGCCTAAACGAGGCATAATTCAAGTAAACCAAGATAGTTTGCATGATGCCATAGTGACGCTTCAGGATTACAAAGCGGGGTAACAGAAGCACAATTAATCAACATATGTGTTTGTCAGATATTTATTAAGCGTTAAACAGTAAAAATCTACACTGGGTGCTTACTGTTTAACTTGTGATAAAGCTAGTGAGAAAACTAGTGCAAAAACTAATGTAAGCCATTAACTCTATGGCTTTGATGCGCAAAATACATTACTCATTAGCTGAAAACATTAACAATTTATATGTACTAGCCTGAATAAACATCAACAAAGAAATATAAGGTAATCACAATACTCGCTGCAATAACAAAGCCTCTAACATGCTTTTGGGGCAATTGTCGGGATACATTGGCTGCCATATACCCCCCGGCTAAAGTGCCAAATAATAAAATAGTCCCTTGGTACCAAACAATCATATCACTATAAATAAACAGTGCGATGGCAATCAAAGATACCGCAGATGAAACCAACAACTTTAAACCATTCATCGCATTAATATTGGTGTAGCCAGCTAAGGCTAAATAACTCAGCACTATAATACCTAACCCTGCGTTAAAAAAACCACCATAAATCGAAACACCCAAGAGAATAATTAACAGTAAAATTCCGCCGATAGTAGATGCGTGTTGGTTATTTGTGGCTGCTTTTTTAAGTGTTTTATTTATCTGAGCACCGAAGATAAACACTACCGTAGCAAATAATAATAACCAGGGAATAGCCGAGCGAAATACTACCTCAGAGGTTTGTAGCAATAACCAAGCCCCCGATATGCCCCCAAGCAAACTGATTAGTATGATTTTGGGCAGATCACTTTTATGTTCAGCTAGCTCTTTTCGAAAGGCATAAGTACCGCTTAAATAACCCGCGCATGACGCAAAAGTATTTGTCGCATTGGCCATAATAGGCGAAATGCCAACAAAGATTAGTGCAGGGAATGTAATAAAACTTCCTCCTCCGGCAATTGAGTTAAGCACACCGCCAAAAAAGCCGGCGAGAAACAAAAATATGAGTTCAAATAACATTGTTAATAATAAGCCCTTACACACGTAAATATCTTAAACGGTAGCACATTTATGCTAAGTCCAATATATAACAATAAAGCTATAAATTACTGGAAATCAAAAGAGATTATAAGTATTGCTAAGTGTAATCATACAGAGCCCTTATATTAGCTAAAGCGATAATCCCTAAATGAAAGCAATCGTATTATTTTTAGCTATAATCAAAATAAAATAGATCTAAGCACTTTTTATAACTTGATTAAGTTTTTTCTTGGTTTTTGGCGTAACATTCATTATTGTTCATTATTGTTCATTATGTAACCGTTTTAAGTGCTATTTATAATTTAAGGAAGAAATAAGTGCGTAAAATTTCATGAAATCAACATACCAGTTTTTATTATCTCGAATAATTCTGCTGCTCAGTCCGGCTATAGTGTTTAGTGCCTATAGTTTATCCGCTGAGAATAGTTTGCGGTTTGTGATTAATGCACCAGGATCGTCACCGTATATTTATTTCGATAATGAAGAATCTCGTTATCGGGGGGTTGTGGTAGATTTTTTTGAAAGTTTCGACAAGAGCAACGCGTTTAATGTGCAATATGTTGATTCCAGCAGAGCCCGTAATGAAAAACTGGTATTTACAAAAGTAGCTGACTTATTTTTTGGAAGCTCAGTTTGGGTGGATAATCCACAACGGTTTATATATTCTGACACTATAATGCCTCATGTAAGCTTCATATATGCTGCGCAAAAATTCGAAAATCCATTTTCACTAGAAACTCACAACCGAGCGCTAATCTGTACTCGACATGACTTTACTTATCCTTATTTGCAACCCTATTTTAACGAACATAAACTGGTGCGTGTTGATTCAAGTAGCCAAACAACAATGGCAAACATGTTGAGCAAAGGTCGATGTGATTTTGCTATTATGAGTAAAGAGAATGCTCGGGCAGTAATGTTTGATAAAGAGTTTTGTGCCAACGAATTTTACCAATCTCCAATGCCCGTTACTATTGATGAACTTTCATTTATTATGGGAAAAAATTTGACAGAGGCAAGAGATAAAATCAATCAGCAAATAGCAGTTTTCATTAGTTCTGGTGACAGAGATAAATCAATTCAAAAACATATCAGGCCACACACATTTCCCAAACGAGTATGTGAAAAAACTGCAGATACCGGCTTGCCAACTGAAGATTAACCAAAGCTCAAAACCCCAAGGTTCAAACTCGCAATATTTAATCGTTTTATATCGCGGATAAGCGAGCTAAACCCAAACTTTAAAATAAAGATACTGCCATTAAACGCTCAGCAATATAGCTTTTTATTGTCGTTTTAATCGCCTTATGATTATCGAATAACACATCATCAAAACATAATTTTAAAGCGATACTATTAAATGAAGTAACGCAGAAAAAATTATACTTATCCTTTGCCATAAGCTTTATTTATTTTATCAATTTTTAAGATTATTACAGCATTAACGACTTAAATAATGTTTGTCATGAGTTGCGTGCCCGCCCAATATATCTACGATTTGTCATTAACTAAAATAAACTCTGCATTTAGTCCGCGATTACCCTATAAAGCTTACCTATAACAGCGTAGGATGAACTTACTTTAGACAAAAATTTAGGTTTGCACTTCAAGTGCACTTATATAAAAAATTATGCAACTAACAGCAAAAGCATCACTTAATAACGCATTACTCATCTCAATTTGCACACCGCAGTTTAAAGGTGATGAAGCCACAGAGTCACTTGCAGAACTGGCACGTTTAGTAACAACTTTAGGTTTTAAAGTCGTTGGCACACAGTCGCAAAAATTGAGTTCAACTAATAAAGTTAACGTGCTTGGTTTAGGTAAGCTGGCTGAAATAGCGCACCTTACCGGTAATAAAGGTGAAGTTGAAGAAAGTGAAGAAGTAGATGACTTATCTAATGACTTACCTAAAGAAGTAGTCGATGAAACACTACTTACCGCTATACCTTCAGATATTCCGTCAGAAAACCTGCCGTTTGCCTGTGCAGATGTAGTGGTATTTGATTGCGATTTAAGCCCATCTCAACTACGTAATGTCGAGAATCAATTAGGCGTAGAGGTATTTGATCGTACGGGTATTATTATTGAAATATTTAGTCGCCATGCTCGTACCAAAACGGCGAAATTACAAGTTGAAATTGCTCGTCTTAATTATGTAGCACCGCGCCTTCGTGAAACATCGTCTGGCGATAGAGATCGTCAAATGGGTAAAGGTGCAGGCGAAACGAACCTAGAGCTAAACCGCCGAGCTGTTCGTGATCAACTTGCAGACCTTAAGCGCGAATTAGTCAGTGTTCAACATGAAATGAAAGGCCGACGCACTCAACGTTCAGAGCTTTTTTGTGTCGCTCTAGTCGGTTATACCAATGCAGGTAAGTCATCAATGATGCGAGCGATTACTGGCAGTGATGTAGAAGGTGAAAACAAACTATTCGCTACACTTGATACTACAGTTCGTGCGTTGTACCCAACGGTTCAACCTAGAATATTAGTGTCAGATACCGTAGGTTTTATCAAAAAATTACCGCACGACTTAGTTGCGTCATTCCATTCAACCCTAGCCGAAGCGCATGATGCTTCATTATTATTGTATGTGGTTGATGCTTCAGATCCTGGTTTTCGTTCGCAGCTTGATGTTGTGCATGAAGTACTTGAAGAAGTAGGTGTTGAAGATAGTAAGAAATTATTGGTACTGAATAAATCTGATCAACTAAGCGCTGAACAAAAACAAGCCTTAATGGCAGAATTTCCTGATGCCATGATGACATCTACTCGTAATCCCGCTGATATTAGTAAGTTACATCAATACATTGTTAATACGGCACAGGAAGAGATGATTGAAGATGAAATCATTATTCCCTACACCGCTAAAGGTATTATAGGTGAAATTAGATCAAGCATGAGTGTTACCAAAGAAGAATATGAATATAGCCATATTAAGCTCACCGTGCGCTCAAACGCGATTGATTTAGAAAGATTGAAAAAGCGCATGTTAAGCTTAGAAGCTGATAAGTAGTTTACAACGACTTTGATGTAATTAACTGCAGCATATATTTACCAGTAAAGGTTCGCGCTGTGTAAAGTGGATCACTAAGCCAGTGTGCCCCTATACCCTACTAATTAGCCTAGCCAAAATAAAACCTTGCTTTATTTTGGCTACTAATCATCTTATTTTAGATTGAACCTATTAAAAATTTAGCCGTAACTATTACGCTGTTTTTTTTCTGCGAATATATAATGTTCTATTCAGTTTAGCGACAACCTCGCCTTGAGCGTCTTTAACGTAAACTGGAATTTCAGGTAGGTATTTCTCACCTTGAGCTGTGTGCGACAAAATATCTTCAATAAACGCATCGGTAATTATAAATTCAGCAGTCACTGTGCCCTTACCAGGTTTAATGTAGTCAATATCGGCTGACTTATCCCAAACCACATAATCTTTACCCAATCGTGACATGACCAATAACATGCAAAATGGATCTGTCATCGCATATAATGAACCACCAAAATGTACACCAACAGCATTTTTATTAAATATACTCAATTTTAAACGCACTTTGGCTTTGCGAAAATCGTCTGCAACATCGACAACACGGATACCGGTAAATAGAAACGGTGGCCAAATATTTAATAATAATTTCATTTGCCAAGCTTTTTTAAACATATCATTTCCTTTTAAAACGACATAAAAATATGAGTACTTATTTAAACCGTATGGTTTATAACATCAAACTCATCAGACCAGTAAAGTATTATGACGTTTTAAGCCAGTAAAACCAACAAAAGAGATAATCATTTACAACTACCCCTTTCAACCAAGCGCATAACCCCCTATAATTTTCCATAAATTGAAAGCCCGATGTAGAGATTAAAATTAATGCCTGAACAAAATGAAGAACTGAAAAGAGCTGGACTAAAAATTACTCTACCACGCATTAAAATTTTGGGCATTTTACAAAATCCAAATAACCAACACATCAGTGCTGAAGACGTATACAAACTTTTGCTTGAGCATAATGAAGAAATTGGTTTAGCCACCGTATACCGGGTATTAAACCAATTTGATGATGCAGGTATTGTAACTCGTCATCATTTTGAAGGTGGTAAGTCAGTATTCGAGCTTAGCCATAAGAAGCATCATGATCATCTAGTTTGCCTAAACTGCGGTAAAGTTATTGAATTTGAAGACGATGTTATTGAACAACGCCAAGAAGATGTAGCGAAATTTCATAAAGTAAAACTGACCAATCACAGTTTATACTTGTACGGTGAATGTGAAGACGAAGTCGCTTGTGAAGAATACCGTAAAGCTCAGTTTTAAAGCGCTGACAAAATACAATATATAAAGCTCTAGTTATACAATTAACTAGGGCTTTTTATTCTTAGGAAGAATAACTTACCAATCAATCAGACTAATCTATTTACCCAGAGCTTAACCCTAAGTTGCGCTAAATAACCCAGACAACGGTCATCTGACTCACCAACGTTCGATACTCCATTGCACTGCCATAATGGCAATTAATAAAGAGCCCACGGGCATAATGCCTTTGCTGTAGAGTTTGGTGTTACGCAGTAAAATTAATAGCGGCAGTAAAATGGCGAGTATCGCTAACTGCCCTATTTCCACCCCAAGGTTAAAGGCTAAAATACTTAAGAGTTGTTGATCAGCCGGTAAACCTAGCTCACCTAATACGCCAGCAAACCCCATACCGTGTAACAAACCAAAGGCAAAGGTTAACCAAGCTAAACGCAAAACCACAGGCCAAATATTATTTAATGCAGCAAACAAAACAGACACTGCAATACCTAGTTCCACCCAGCGACTACTTGGCGTTAACCAACCTATAGCGGTTGCGGTTAACGTCAACGAATGAGCTAAAGTGAATGCGCTGATGATCCAAACCGTATTGGTTAATATGGTTTTAACACTAGTAATGGCTTGCCATTGATTGTTTTTACGCTGTAACACCGCCGGCAACAATAATGCTAGCAAGAACAGGATATGATCTATTCCTATCCAAATATGGATCACCCCTTGATAAACAAATTGCTTGAAGGTGGTCTGCCAACTACCTTCTTTTAGATCTAGGTCTATTTGACGAGTGTTATCGTCTAATACAAAACTGTGCATATTGCTGCCATCGCCAATATTTAGCACCATTTCATGGCTGCTATCTAAGGAAAATATTGCATTGTATTTTACATTTAATGACCCACTAATAGCACATTGCCCTGAAAAGTCAGTCACAGCGAACGCTTCGTTGGCATGGTCCTGTAAACGGTCTACAACTTCAAAGCGCAGGTTACATGATAGGTTGTCACGGCTCAGTAATAAGTTTTCTGCCAAGTAGCTAGCAATCTCAGCTTGGCGACTTTTTACTTCTCCCCAAGTTAACTCGCCGTTTGAATTTAAGTCTAAACCCACGGCTAACTCCAAATCAGTTAAGCTTAATTGCCATTCACCATTAATGCGACCCGTGTCGTCCATTTCGGCAATAATATAACTGGTGCTCAATTGATGAGCGACGACGGTATTAGCCAATAATAAAGACAGTACGACTAAGCCTATTTTTAACCACTGCTGCATATCTGATCTCACTACTCTAATTATTCAATTGATAAAGTGTTTATGGCTTATGCCTTTGTTATACCTTTAGGGGAAGTCTGTGCTGCCATTGCGCGTTCGAGTATACGTTTATCTGGACCTAGCTTAGCTTGTTGCCAATTAATTTTTGCCCAGTGCAGTGCCTTAATGGCATCAGGTGCAATATCTAAATAATAACGGGCAATGTCGGCGGCATGTGCGGTGTCATTGCGTTGTAAGCGAATTTCAATACGCTGTGTTAAACGCTGCTGCCATGCTTTACTTATTGCATTGTTGGCTGAATTGCTAACTAAGGTACTATCAGAATAGCTGACTAAATTGCTAGTTTGCTCTGCCAAAGCTAATCGTAATAATAATGCATCATCAAAGCTATCACTGGCCAATACAATCGGTCCTAACTTATCTAATACTATTTTACCTTGTTGCTGATCTAAATGAATATCGGCCCACAACGCCAAATAACTTACTGGCATCTGTTCCAAAGGATAACCTGACAAATGCTCGATAGCCTGTTCAGCCAATTGTTGGCGCTGCGCAAGATCAGCCAAAATTTGCTTCAGCCAGATATTTTGTTCACGCTCAATATCACCTGCAACGCTAACCACATGTTGCAACTGCTGGTAACTTTGCTCTACTTGCCCTTGTTCAGCATTAACTTCCAGTACGCAGGCTGTGCTGAGAAAAAGGCTACCCTGCCCCAATACTTGTAAACATGCGCGTTTGGCTGCGACTAAATCACCTTGTACCATGTGAATATTCGCTTTCATTAACCAAGCAGCAACATTAGCTGGTTGGTGCTTAAGTATTTGGCTGAGTAGTTGTTGTGCTTGCTCAAATTGATGATAATGTTGCAAAACGGTTGCAGAATAAAACTGTAGATCTAGATCATCAGGTTCTGCTGCTAGTAAGGGCTTGAGTAACGCGCTTGCTCGACCATAATAACGACTGGCTAAGCCCGGTTTACTGGCATCACTGATAAGTTGAGCGATAAAAATTTTCGGTTGTTTTGCGGGTTTAGGTACCGTCCAACTGGCAACGATACTTTGGTCTGATTTAGGGATATAACTTTCTGCATATGCGGGATTTACGATGGAAATAAAAACCAATAATAATGAGCAGTTGGTATAACGTTTCTCGTGACGCTTTATGAAATTTATCATCAAGCTTTTCATGAAATTTTTAACGAAATAAGACATGTAAATTATTATTGGCATATTATCATCCATAAAAGGGCGCCTTCCATGGCGCAGTCAAGCTCGATATTACTGTGGAAGTAAGTCGTCGTATGCTGTTGGGTCTTCAACATCTTGAATAAACGCACGACCATTTGTGGACAGTGGTTTATCAGTTGATTGCTGACTAAAGGCTGCTCGACTATAGCTGGCAAAAGACACTTCCAGCGCTTCAATAGTAATGTTAACCGTCCCCGTAACTGGACCATTTACGCCATCAGTCACCGAAAAAGTAAAGCTGTCACTACCGGTTACTTCGTCATTAGGCTGGTAGGTAAACCCACCTTTGCCAGCAACAGTAACTACACCTAACATTGCCTGTTGACTTAGGCTAAAGCTCAAACCATCGCCATCGGCGTCAGTTGCACTTAACATATCGGTGATTGGCGTTTCTGTTTGAGTAATCAAATCAACCGTTATAGTCGTTGGCGCCACGTTAGGTGCCTCGCTTCTCTCTTTATAACCATCATTACAGCCGGTAAGCACTAGTGTTGCACCCAAACTTAGGGTTAACAACTTAAGTGGACGACGTGCATTGGTTTTCAAAGCAGTATTTAGTTTACTAAAATTCATCATGGTGATCCTTATTCAGAACCTGGTAACGGCATGGCTAAGTAAGGAAAACTAGTTCCTATCATAGATGCATTACTAGGGGCTCCATCAGTAAAAGGTACATTACCAACACTAGCGTCTTCAGGCGCACATAAGCCTAAATCAGTATCCGTGCCGTTAACAGGGATCGGGTAACACAAGCGACCCATAACGACGCGAAGTGCGATATCTACCACATCATCACCAGGACGACGACCATTTGGAAAACCAGCTAAATCATCACCAGCGACACCAAACGAAGATTGCATATCAGCTGAAACCGCGGCAATACCCGTATTTAAGCGCAACATTTCAGAGGCAGTAACTGTCGACATTTGATTAACGCCTGGGAAACCAGTCAAAAATGCCGTAACTAAATCAACTCGTGGGAAGTTAGTCGGTGCTAAAGTTTCTATATTGGCATTAAGCGTCGTATTCACTGCATCTTTAAACAGAATATTTAACAGTTCAGGTAGTGTTGGATGCGTAACATAATCAGCGAACTGCCCATCATTACTTGGGTGTGACGTTGAAAACTTATCTTTATCCGCTAAACCTATTACTAGCTCGTTTACTAAAGGAGAACCTAGACGTGAAACCTGTGTCATTGCGCCACCGTTTACTTCAGTATTATCGAAACTAGCATTTGGATTTAAAATTCTAGCTTGCGGCAAACTTGCACTAGTCCAACTACCAATAACACCATTACCTTCACCTATTAAACAAGCGGTAGGTACTTCGATAGCAATACTGGTTACATTTTTATCAGCTAAATCATCATTCATTGCTGATTGTGTAATACCACCGGGGAAACCACCTGCATCGCCTGCGCCAGGAGCACTATCGCCTTCAACAGGAACAAAGTTAACTAAATCAAATACTTTACCTAAGTTAACAGTAAATGCGTCTTTACGCTGACCAACAAACACTTTTGCTGGTGCATCACAGCCAGGAATAGCCGCTGAGTAAATATGACTGTTCGCGTAAGCCGCGTACTGTGCCGCATTACTGAATGTTTTGTTACCGATATAATCTAACGGCTTAGAAAAACTTGCACCACCAGAGGTAGTATTCGTAACAGCAACACTGGTGCCGGTACTCATAGCGCCAGCAGTCATTTTAACCGTATAGCTTTCAGAAAAGTTAGCAGCCGCTTGATCCGCCATGCTAATACCACCAACATTTTTAAGTGGTACACCTACAGATTTCTGTGCGCCCTCTGGGCCTACCATCAAGGCGATGCCAGCATTATTGTTGCCTAACATTTGGCTGAAGTTGAAACTAAAGGTAATATCTTCAACTGCATCACCATCGCTATCGATATGAATATCATAAGATGCTGCAGGATCCATGGCAAAATAGTTTGGTCCACCATAAGCGTCTTGCAGAGGAATGTAGTTTGCAATGAGTGTGACGTAATCGCCACGACCTTCTTCATAACTATTGAATGCGTAAAAATCTGTGGAATCTACTGTTGGCATACGCGTAAGGTTTGGTGCTTCACGATGGCTTGATGCTGAAACAGCTTGAGACAAAGTGGCACTCATTATTACCGAAGCAATAAGCGTTATTTTAAATTTTTGCATGACGTTTCCTTTTAATTTTATACTGCTTAATGGTTACTTTCTTGAATACTCATATAGTTAAACGCTTGAAATTAAGTATTGGATGCAAAAAAAGTAAATTATTTTCTAATTAATTAATTCCACCTAACGACCTAACACATTAAGCCCCTGTTAATTAAAAGTTTTATATGTGATTTTTTTGATGATTTAATGAAAAAACTTTCATTTTTTCCATGTTTACCTGACCAGATAATTGAAATGCAATAACCTTGGGCACAGACTTACTGTTATGCCTGCTGGTTTAATTAGGTATTTTTTAATGTACACAATCACTCAACAACAGCTAATTTACAGCTTAGGTTATAAGTGCAATAAGCATTGTGTAATTTGGATTAGGGGTACTGAGATGAGGTTTATTTCTAGGTTATAAAAAAAGTAAAAAAAAGCGAAACTTTCGTTTCGCTTGTTTATTCGTTCGTTACTGTTGTGCTTTAAAGTTAAATACTAATTTAGTATTACTAAAGCGTAACTAATTTAGAAGTATACAATACTGTAGTTGGTGAGCCATTAGGCGAGCCACCAAGTGGTTCTAAGCTTACGGCTAAAGCGGCAATCTCAATTTGATCAAACAACTCTGGTTTGCTTAAAGTCAACTTGCCAGTTTTAGGCAGTAAACCTAACGATATTGGCGCTCTGCCATCTGCCGGCACTATCCATAACTCATAATCCGCATTGGCTTGCGCCACTAAACTTTTAGTTGCTTGTATATCAATAGTGTCTGTGCCAATTTCTAACGCCCATAATAATTCGGTTTGTTCGTTATTGACCAAAGCGAGTTGTTGAGCATCAGGTGCTGTTGTCGGTTCAACGTTCACTAACAACACAGCAAGTACCAGTGCAGCAGCCGACGCTAAACCAGCAATACCTTGCCAAACTTTAGGTTTAGCTTTCGTTATTGGCACTACGTTACTTTTTGCTGGCTCGTCAACAAAACCTAGCTGCTGTTCAATACGCTGCCATACCGATTCGTCAGGTGTTACTGGTGAAATTTTTTGTCCTAAAGCGTTTAAGTGCTGCTCCCAAGTAGTAGTTGCCTCACTGATCGGTGGATATTGCATCATCAATTTTTGAAAGCGCTGACGTGCAGGTCCGCGCAATGTGCCTAGCACGTATTCAGCTGCTAGGGCGTTTTTGAGGTTTTCCGATTGATAATTCATGACGTTAAACAACTTTGTAGGCTTGTAAGACCACGTCTTATCCAGCTTTTGATGGTACCCAATGGGTTATTTAGGTGCTTGACCACCTCTTGGTGAGAACAACCATTAAAGTAAGCTAAATATATTGCCTGGCGTTGTTGAAGGTCGAGCTGCTGCAAGCATTTATCTAATAACAGTTGCTCTGAATCACCTATTTGATCAGGGGCATCGAGATCAAAACTTTCTTTCTCGTCTAATTCATCTTCTTTTCTAATTTTGTTATATCGTAAAATATCCAGCGCTCGATAACGTACAATACTTATCATCCATGTCAGCACTGTCCCTTTACCTACGCGATACTCAGACGCGTTATGCCAAATGCGCACATAAGCCTCTTGCAGCGCTTCTTCAGCTAATTCTTTACGGGCTAACATTTTTAAACTCACCGCATAAAGCTGTTTACTGGTGTTTTGGTAAAGTTCTGAAAACGCCTTTTTATCACCTTGGGCTATAGCGCCAAGTAAGGCTAGGTGTTGTTCATGTTCCATTATTTATTGCTCTTTTTATGAAGAAATAATTTACTGAGTTCAAACGATAATATACTAAGTGCTTTGTATTTACCTAGTATTCAATACATCATTAACACAGAAATATCATGCTAATAAGTCTAACAGCACACACGCAACACCTAATTAATAAATAATTGAATACATTCAAATGGAGTGATGTTTTTTCTGTAACTGATGATATAAAGCTTTAGTGCTTACCCAAAGTAAATCTAGAAGAGAGTCATTGAAAATGATAAATTTATAGCAGATAAAATTGCTGTAATACCATAGGATTTTCACTGTGGCACTTACCCATAAAACGTCACAAACTCAACAGTTTAATTGTCACATACAGCAGTGTTAAACTAATAAAAACAAACACTATAACCACAAAAACAAAGATACTTTTTGCTAGTTTTTTTTTCATACGCCCAAACCAACCTTTTACTATTTTTTCAGTACTTGGGGTATTAACAAGCAAGCCTAATATCGCACTTAATAACAAACTCCATGCGGCTAATAATAAACTAGGCAAGGCATAGCTATTTTGCTCTTCAATTGAACTATTAAGAAATAAAACAACAATCGAAACAATGCAGGCAGCAAAAGTAAAATTTAATAACGGCTTAATGATAAATAAACGCTGCGCCAATTTTTTAAGTCTCATGCATTATGTCTCTTTAATGTTGGTAACAAACATGAATAGGATAGTAAGCTTGCCTTTACAGCTTAACGTTTGCCCAATAAATATCAAACAACTAGTTTTACCTTTTAAAATAATCATTTAACAATTGCTCTGGAACTAAAGTAGCATTCTATAAATTTGTTTTATACGCCATGCTGATAGACTGAAACTCCTTTTTATTGCCTTAACTTTTAGCTCAAAATTTTAGCTTCATATTTTAGCTTCATAACTACGGAAAATTATCATGTCTAGATATTTATCGATGTTTATTATTACTATCGCCCTTTTCAGTGCCAAAAGCTTTGCTAAACAATCGGCATTAATTGAGTTTGGTAATAACCCTGGCGAGCTAAGCGCCAGCTACTTTCAAGGGACTAAAAATAATAAAAACCTTATTATTTTACTGCATGGCTGTGTTCAACAAGGAGAAATTCTCGCCGAGCAAAGTGGTTTACTGGCGTTAGCAAACAAAAAGAAGTTTTCACTGCTTATTCCACAGCAAAGCCAAAACAATAACATTAAAGGTTGCTTCAATTGGTTTTCCACACAAGATATTGAAAAAAATCAAGGGGAGAGCTTGTCGATTAAAAACATGATAACCACGGTTAACGCCGAGCATAACTTTAGTAAGATTTATATTATAGGTTTATCTGCGGGTGGCGCTATGGCAAGCTCTATGGTGGTTAATTATCCTGAGCTATTTACCGCTGGCGCCATTATTGCTGGCATTCCCTATCCTTGCGCTGATAATTTAATTACCGCTATTGCCTGCATGCGCAGCGGTCCCTCGCAAGATGCTGAGCAATTAACCACATTAGTTAAGCAGATAAACAACACGCAACCTAATTGGCCGCCATTATCAATATTTACAGGCTCAAAAGACGCTGTGGTTAACCCTAAAAATTCACAACAACTTGCCATACATTGGGCACAATTAACGCAGTCATCAAATCAGCCAATTATTACAAAACATCAGGGCTATCAAGTTAGCCAATGGCAAGGACAAAACAAGCAAATAAATGTTGAGCTCGTTGAAATTGAAAATATGGGTCATGGCATTGCTGTAGCGCCACAAAAAAATGACGGCGGTAGCGCAGCCCCCTTTGTAATTAACACACCTATTAGTACGGTTTTGTACTTGCTCGAGGCTTGGGAAATATAAATTTACAGCTAATTTAGTAAAAAACACGATATAAAAATAAATAAAAACCAATATATAGTGTTTATATACAGCAACTTAACAATAAAAATAGACTACATACTACTATAGTACAAATTATCTTCTGGCAAATTTACTATAGAGTTTTATCCACACTAATAAAAAACAATAAAGTGCTCGAATCAGCGGTTTATTAGATTTAAAACACGGGGAAAAATTATGAAACGTTTTAACGGAAGGCTGAGTGTTCTAGCCATAACAATTTCAGCTGCACTGACTAGCCAAAACATTATGGCTGCCGAAACAGCTGAACAAATAAAGAATGATCCAACATTAGAGCGTATTGAAGTAACAGCGCGAAAAACTGCAGAAAGTTTGCAATCTGTACCTGTGGCTGTGACCTCTATTGGTGCCGAGCAATTAGCGCAAAACGGCATTAGTGTGATGTCAGAAGTTCAACAGTTTTCTCCAAATACTACTTTACAACCTAGTCGTGGCACAAACTCAACATTAACCGCTTTTATTCGTGGTGTGGGTCAAGATGATCCATTATGGGGTTATGAACCTGGTGTCGGCATTTATGTTGATGACGTTTATATTGCTCGCCCACAAGGCGCTGTATTAGATATTCTTGACGTTGAACGCATTGAAGTATTACGTGGTCCTCAAGGCAGTTTATATGGTAAAAATACCATTGGTGGCGCGATTAAATATGTCACTAAAAAAATGGCTGGTGATGTCGAGCTAGATCTTAAAGCGACCTTTGGCAATTATGGCCGCCAAGATTATAAAGTTGCAGGTAAAATTCCAGTCATAGACGACAAACTATATGTCGGCTTTGCATTAGCAAATTTAACCCGCGATGGTTACGGTGAATTTTTACAATCTGATTTACCAAATCAAGACTTAGAAAACTATAATAAAGATGTTTTTGCCGGTCGAATTACCGTCGAATTCCAACCGAATGACGATTTATTTTTCCGTTTTAACTATGACAAAACAACTGACGACTCCAATGCCAAAGGTGGCTATCGTTTACTACCAAGTATAGTCACTGATGCGCCAGTACCTGACAGCGTTTATGATTCGTACACCAGTATGCCTACATGGAATAGTGTTGAGTCTGAAGGTTTTAGCCTAACAGCTGAATACTATATCAATGAAACTTGGTCAGTTAAATCCGTTACGGCAAGTCGTGAGAATTACTCAAAAACAAATATTGATTTTGACAATACCGCAGAGCGTATTTTTGATGTACCAGCGATTTATGATGATGAACAATTCAGCCAAGAATTCCAACTTAACTATGACTCAGATAATTTAACTTTTGTCTCAGGCTTGTACTACTTTGATGGCGAATCTTGTGGTCACTTCGATGCTATATTAGAGAATTTCGGCAAATCTCTCACTTTACCTGGATTAACGCGAGAAGTATCGGGCTGTAACAACAGTGAAAGCTATGCTGTTTATGCACAAGGTTCGTATAACCTGACCGATAAATTATCCATGACCTTAGGTGCGCGTTATACCACAGAAGAAAAAACAGCTAACGTTAATAATGGCTTAGCATTTGAAACCGTTTACCCCGAAAGTGACTGGGTGCCCGGTTATGTAAGAGGTGATGTTACATTCCCTGAAGTACTCAATGATAAAGAAGATTGGTCACGCTTTACACCACGTGTCGGGGCAGAATATCAATACTCAAACGACATGATGTTCTTTGCTAGTTACTCACAAGGTTTTAAATCAGGTACATTTAACCCAAGAGCAAATGGTGCAGAACCCGCGGTAAATCCAGAAGTTGTTGATTCATTCGAGGTTGGTGTAAAAAGTGAGTGGAATAATAATTTAAGAGTTAATGCGACAGCTTTCTATCTTGATCATAAAGACAGACAATTTGTTACTGTATTACCCACAGAAGACAATAGTGCATTAAGCCAACGCTTAGGTAATATTGGTAAATCAACCGCATCGGGCTTAGAACTAGAAATTGAATTTGCCGCCACAGAGAACTTAAATGTCTTTGCAAGTTTAGGTTTAATTGACTCATCATTTTCAGAAGTAATATCATTTGATGCAGACCTTAACAAGATAGATATTAGCGATAACTTCACTATTACCAATACGCCTAAAACTACGGCTAATCTTGGCTTTGCTTATGATATTGAAACATCTGCAGGTGCTTTTGTCGTTAATGGTAACTACTATTATCGTAGTGACTACGACTTAAACGTTACCGACAACCTATTAACTCAAGATGGTTATGGGCTACTTAACTTTGGTGTTAATTGGTATAGCAATAACGGTGACTGGACTGCAGCACTTCATTGGAAAAACATTACCAATGAAGAATACTTAGTCGGTAACTATGCCTTCCTAGGCGCACAAAATGATGATGGCAGTTATGCCCCTGGTTTAGGTGGTGATACCACACTGATTGGCTATTACGGCGACCCTGAAACCATTTCATTAACCATAGGTTATAGTTTCTAAACGCTATTCAATATTTAAAATATAAAGAGCTGGTTTTTACCGGCTCTTTTTTTGATAATAAATATTGTATCATCATGAGTTATTATCATTCTCGCTTTGTAGTTTGAGAGTTTTTAGTTTTAATCATAAAAAGGCTGTTGTAATGAAACAAGCAAAAGTAATCATCGCCGACGATCACCCCTTATTTCGTACCGCATTAAAGCAAGCGATAGTAGAATGTATTGAAGATGATGAAACCCTAGAAGTAGACAATTTTCACGACTTACTTAAAGCCGTTAACGACAACGACAGTTTAGAAATTGTTTTTCTTGATTTACATATGCCGGGCAACGACGGTTTTACAGGTTTAACACAATTGCAAAATCATTTTCCCGATATTGTGGTGATCATGGTCTCATCAGACGACAACTCTGAAACCATGCAAAAAGCGATTAACTTTGGCGCTGCGGCCTTTATTCCTAAATCTGCTGATTTAGCCACTATAGCCAAAGCCATTGATACGGTTTTAGAAGGGGGTATTTGGCTACCAGAAAATATCGAGTTTAATACTGACCAACAAATTGATGTAGCTCACCAAAAACTCGCTAAACAACTAAGCCAACTGACACCGCAACAATACATAGTATTAACGCAAATTGCCGATGGTCAATTAAATAAGCAGATTGCATATTATCTCGACATAAAAGAAACCACGGTTAAAAAGCATGTTTCCGCTATATTATTAAAACTAGAAGTGAACAACCGAACATTAGCTGGGCTTGCTTATCAACAATTAATGCTTAGCCCTTCGCAGCACTTAAATGTATCTTAAAAACAAACGGTAATAGCCATAGTTTCAAAACCAAATGGCTTGATAAAATGTTCAACTTTGCCTATTAAGAGGATTGGAGATAAGCATAGATTAAAAAAGTTGATTTTACCGGCAACCACTGCTCGACTCCCTAATATTCAACTTTCGTTTGTCTGCTTCTAGCAATAAATAAAGCCGAATATAAACGTCTAAACTACCCTTGGGGAGTTTGCATCACGATTGACTGAAAATTTATTTTAAAAAACTTAGCAAACAAATACTAACCTTTAGATACAATACAGTTCCTGCCATTTTCTTTACCGATATAAAGTCTCTTATCAGCAATGAATATTAATTCTTCAGCGGTAACAGCTTCGTCAGATGCTACGGCAATGCCAATAGTAAGTGTTATTTTACGCGCTAAAGCAGGTTTATGTGAATCAGACAATACCGCTAATTTATCTCTAATCCTTTCGGCTAATTGTACGGCCAAATTTAGGTTGGTTTTGGGTAATATCAATGAAAACTCTTCACCACCATACCTGCAAGCCAAATCCATTTTTCTGATTGATGTTTCAATAACCATTGCCAAAAAAACCAGTATTCTATCGCCCTCTTGATGGCCAAAACTGTCATTAATCAGTTTGAAATTATCTATATCAATCATCAGAAAAGCGGTTTTGTCATTGCTTCGCTTTGCTATATCCAGTTCTCGAGATAAATTTGCATTTAAGAACCCTCTTGTATAAAGGCCTGTAAGAGGGTCTCTATAGCTTTCACGGCGAAGAATTTCATATTTTTGTCTGTAGGTGAGAAATGTAAAAATATCTTTTATATCAGTACCTTCATTTTCAACAATCAATCCTTTATCCTCATGATATTTAATATATAGCGTCAATATTAAAGAATAAACAAAAGCTAGAAGTAACTTACCTATTACTGATGATATGAGTAATCTTACATAATCAGATTGTTCTGAAATGATGCCTGAGCCAACAGTAAAAAAGAAAGTATCAAAAATTAATACCACAGCCATAGCACTGTAAATTTTAAAAAACACACTAGTAATATATTTTGAAAAAAACTCATATATGATAATGATTAACAATACATCTGCAGCTAATGTTAGTGTGCCCATAATCAACACCCTAGGCGTAAAGCTCAAAACTTGCTCTGGTATATATGATAATTGCGAGGCTGGTATACCTTCTAAATGAAGTCCAACCATAAAAAGAAATATTGTTAGGGTCACATTGGCGACAACCAACCCGTAGATAAGTTTTCGTGCTTCTCCTGCATCTTCTTTTATATAGATAAGTAGCACGGCAAATAAACTGGCATTAAAGAGCACCGCTGAACCTGGGCTAACGAAAACGTCTGGGAAAATTTCAAAATATAAAAAAGTTGCTAACACGGTTTGTAAATACTGGAATGTACCCAGCGTTATATAAAGTAATGCGATGCCAAATTTGTGCCTAATGCTAAAAAGATAAACAATAACCATTCCAACGAATAGCGCTTCCGTTAGCATGTACACAAGTTGCATGATATGGGAAATCCCCATAAAAAATTTTCCTTTCTCTGAAGCTAAACATTTAAAGTAGCTTAGATACTACTTATAATTACTTAAAAATATCGTTCAAAAATATTATAATGGTAGCTATACACTAAAAGTAAAAGACTGTTGTTTTTATTAATATCGTCTCAATTAAATAAGGATTAATGATTATAAAAATAGTTAATTTGATACTGGTAATATAGCTGAAAAAAGTGAGCTAAAACTTATTTAAATTTGTAAGAGCCAAAAAAGTACAGTGTTATTTTCATTAAAGGTATTAGTGAGTAAAATCAGGAGCCCTAAACCTGATTACAATTCCAAATAATTATCGTATATTTTCTGGAACTCACCACTGGTTTTCAATTTTTTGAGTCCCAGATTAAAGTCATCCCGTATTTTTTTATCTCTAAATACCGGCCGATAATTTTTTGGATCAGCCGTGGTAAACTTGTGTTCTTCAACGTCACTTGACTCTAACACATTCATTAATTTCATTTGTTTAACAAAATACCTAAAAATATAGCGATCGCTTAGCACTACATCATATCGGCCAAATTGCAATAATTTCACTTGTGTTAATTGGTCGCTAATACCATAAAACCTTTTTTCTTCATTGACTTTTTTTAACCATTTCGGGTAACGCTTTTCAGCACCTTGAAACGATACGACAGAAAGCGAATTCAAATCTTCAGGTGTTTTTATGGAAATAGCCCTGCTTTTCAGGGTAATAAAAACGTTGTCATAAATAACCGCAGGGTCCGCATAAAAACCTCCTGCGAGTGTCAGATCTTCGCCCATATCACCCATAGCTGCATCAACTAAACCTTGACTAAATACCAGTGGAATTCGACCCAAAGGAAAATATAAAGGGTTAAGTTTATGGCCTTTATAGGCCAATGCAGCAGAAATAATGTCTATTTCAATACCTTTATTATGCTTCTGAAAAATATACGGCGGAATGTCTTGACTAAATGCCATTAAAACGTCTTTAGCATTTGTTATATATGATATTGAACAGGCCAATAAGGTACTAAAAAATAGCAGGCTGGAATTGAGTGATACAAATTTCATTAGCAAATAATATAAAGTAAGACTAAAACCAGTATACCCAAATAAAAGCCCTTGTTAAGTGTTATTTTTTAGGCATTAATACCCAATAATACTTTTTTATTTGCACTTAAATTTAACGACAACACACATGCTTTATATTATTGAGTAATACGATACTAAGACACATTAATTCATCATAAAAACATGGTTTCTTTAAACTTTAAGACTTTCAATAAGCACAAAGTCAATTCTAGTAATATCGTAAATTATAAAAGCAATTGCCGCATTAAACGTTTGAGCGCTAACGACTTAATAGGTTTGCGCAAAAACAAGAACTCGGCATCATTGGTGTGTTGCCTAACACTTTCAGACGGGTCTGCAGAGCATATTATCGTTGGCAACTGCCATTGTTGTGCTTGCAGCATTGTTAAGACTAATTCAACTCCATTATTGCCATAATCAAGGTGATAATCGGCAATAATAATATCGGGTTTAATCTCGCCATTGGCAAGTTTTTGCTGACATGACGATTGATCATAAGCGGTTAACACACGACAACCCCAGTCAATAAGTTGTGAGGCCATCGCGGTTAGCATTAATTCGTCATTATCGATCAACAGCACTATTATGTTATTAAATGGCTTATCAGGAGAGACCTCAGCAATGGTGTCTAAGCTTTTGTTCAATTTATTACTTGTGTTGGTGTTTACTATTGCGGCTTCACTCGTGCTTACGCGAGGTATTTCAATACTGAAACACGTGCCTTGACCTACTTGAGATTTAACCGAAATTGATAAGCCCAGCAATTTAGCTATACGCTCTGATATTGCCAAGCCTAAACCTAGCCCCGGTATCTCACGGTTTTGCTCTAAGCGTTCAAACTCACGAAATATTGCTGTTTGCTGTGCTAACGCGATACCTGGGCCGTTATCCCAAACTTCAACGCGTATCATCGATTTTGTTCGACGTATGCCGAGTAAAATTCGATTGCTAATACCCGCTTTCTCGCCTTGTTTGTCATTACAATAATGTACGGCATTCGACAAAAAGTTTTGTATTATTCGCCTTAACATACGTTTATCAGAATGCACTACACACTGACTTAGTTGATAAGAAAACTTTATGTTGGCTTGCTCTGTTAAGGCCGCAAATTCATTTTTAAGTGGATTTAGCAAATCATCTAGCGCGAAATGGCTTTTTTCTATTTTTTCAGAGCTACTATCTAAGCGAGAAATTTCGACTAAATCAGACAGCAAGGCTTCTACTACATTCAATGAGTCATCAATGTGTTCAGCAAGCGCCGTTAACTCTTCTCCTTGTACTTTATTTTTTAACATAGAAGTAAATAAAGACAAGGCATTAAATGGCTGCATAAGGTCGTGACTTGCGGCGGCTAAAAATCGACTTTTACTGCTGTAAGCAGCTTCGGCTTCCGCTTTTGCTTTTTGTAATTCTTGAGTGCGACTTTCAACCCTTTTCTCAAGATTTTCGTTAGCTTTTTGTAACGCCTTCTCTGCTTCAATATGCGCCGTAATATCAGAAAAGGTACTAACAAAACCGCCAGCAGGCATCGACTGACCACGAATTTCTAAGACAATACCGTTGGGCATTTTTCGTTGAAAATGATGACTGTCACCTTTTTTCATATGAGCGATACGTTTTGCGATCATCTGATCATTATTAGCACCACCGGCAATAATACCTCTTGAGATATTAAAATTTAGCAAGGTTTGAATAGGTAAACCCGCTTGCACAAAGCCTTCAGGATAATCCAGCAATTGAATATAACGCTGATTCCACGCCACTAATCTCATGTCAGCATCTACAACACTGATACCTTGCTCGATATTTTCAACACCCGATTGTAATAACTCGCGGTTAAAACGAAACATTTCATTCGCTTCATCCACAATACTAACAACATCTTCAAGTGGCATTCTCTCAGAAGTTGAGGCCGCTTTCATTACCATACGCGTTGAGGCTGAGCCTAAAACACCAGAAAGTTGCAAACGGGTATATTCAATCAGGTTGACTGGTTCAACATCAAGGTGGTTTTGATTAGTTTGGTTAGATTTTGCAAGTTGTAAAAAAGCATCTGCAGCATTTTTATCAATAAAGCGCATTAATAAACTATATAGATCTTCTGTGCTTAAATTACGTTCAAATTTTCGCTGACTTTTACTGATAAAAATATCAGCTTGAAGTTTTTCACCCACACTGCGATGGGTCAGTAATGAAACAACAACAAAACAAACGATGTTGCTCACTAAACTATAGAACACGCCATGGCTGGTTAAATCTAAAAAGTCGACGCCAAACAAAGCGGTAGGCTTTAGCCAAGCAAGTCCAAAAATGCCATTTTGTACCCAAGAAAAACTGGGAGCAATAATCGGTAACAGTAAGGTAAAAAACCACATTACGCTGCCGACAATCAACCCCGTTAAAGCGCCTTTACCATTTGCTTTTCGCCAATACAATGCACCGATAATTGCGGGGGCAAATTGCGATAATAAAACGAATGAGAGCAAGCCAATACTGGCTAAATGGCTTTGCTGATTAATGCTACGTTCAAAGGCAAAAGCGAATAACAGTATCGCTGTAATCGCCAGCCGGCGTTGCTTTAACAACAAGCCAGAAAACTGCGGTGCACCTGCCTTGCTGAAATATTTAAACTTTAGTGTTAAAGGCGTTATCACCTCAGTAGAAATCATGGTACTTAGTACAATAGCTGAAACAATTACCATACTGGTTGCTGCCGCTAAACCGCCAATATAAACCACAACACCTAACCAAGCTTGTTGAAAAAACAATGGCAGCGTTAACACGTAAGTGTCGGCATCAACACTACCACCAGGAAAGGTAATTAAGCCTGCGATAGCAATAGGTAAAACAAAGATGTTAATTAAAATAAAATAAAGTGGAAACAACCAACGGGCAGTTTTTAACTCTTGCGGATGATGATTCTCTATCATCATCATATGAAATTGCTGCGGTAAAACAAAAATGGTAATCGCGCCCAATATAGCCTGTGCTAAAGCAAGGTAAATAGAATTATCGTCGGTAAATAACTCATGATTCTGCTGTTGTGCTGCTAAGTCAGCAAAACCATCAAAAACAAAAAATGTCGCGAAAATCCCCACTGCCGTTAACGCTAATAATTTAACTACTGAACTAAAGGCAATCGCCAATACTAAGCCTTGATTTTGTTTACTTGCGGCAATTTGCCGAGTACCAAAAAAAATACTAAAGACAATCAATACAACAGTAACTACAAATGCGGTACTAATGCCTGATTGAAAGGTGCCAGTGAGTAAATCAAAACTGGTGCTAATGGCACGTAATTGCAATGCAATGTAAGGAATGGTGCCAACCAAAGCAATTAACGTAACGGTAATGGCTATTTTAGGCGAACGGTCATAACGAAAGGCAATAAAATCAGCAATTGAGGTAAGGTTTTGTCGTTTGATGATTTTTAACATCTTCATCAGCATCGGCCAGGCAAGAACTAAGCAGAGTATTGTGCCAATATAAATGGGTGCGAGCCAAGCGCCAGTGGTAGCTGCTTGCCCTACTGTGCCGTAAAAAGCCCATGACGTGCAGCTCACGGCTAAAGATAAACTATAAACCCAAGGTTTGCAGCGCCATTGTTCAGGCGACTGATTTTGTCCTTTATAAGCAACTAAAAAGAGCAGGCAAAGGTAGCCAATAGAGAGTACGGTGATCAACCAAGTATCAATAGACAGCCAAGCTAACAAATTTATTCCTTTGTGTTAAAGATGCTATGCATAGCATAAAGCGATTTTTCAACTAGCATATCATCTGGGCCAGTCGATTATAGTGCACTAAGGTAGTACTTATTTCCCTAACATCCTAGGGTAACCTAACCATTCATTATTTATCCGTTTGAAAGTTATCATAGATGAAAATCACTAACAAATATTTAGTAGAAACCATTATTTTCTTTAGTTATGTATTATTCGCCATGGCCTGGGTCGGTGGCACAGCTAGTATGCAAAGCATTATGCTTTCTCTTGATGTGCACAGCTTAGCCTCAGCAAGTTTTATCAGTGGCGCGGTGACCTTAGCTAAAATTGTTGGCACCTTCATTGCGGCGTGGATAGCGATAAAACTCGGCATAAAATATGCGTTTTTTGTTTCCAGTTTGTTAATCACCATTGGCCTTCTCACGCCTTATGCGCCAAATTATGAATTACTGCTGCTAAGCCGTTTTTTAATGGGGCTAGGTGGTGCTTTTATGGTGGTATATTTTAATCCTATCGTTTTACAGTTTTTTAAAGCTGAAGAACGTTCAACTATTAATGGCATTAATGCTGTTGCTTTTAATATTGGTACTGCCATTATTTTGTGGCAAATGGGCAGTATAAATCAACTTACTGGCGGTTGGCAGAACAGTTTAACGCTGTTCTCAGTGCTCAGCTTAATTGTCGCTCTTCTTTGGCTTTTAGTTAAATTTGAAGAGCCTGATACATCAACAAAAAACATCAATGATCTACCGGAAATTTATAGTTACCGTGAGGGCTTAAAAGACCGTTTTAATTGGATTTACGGTTTAGCCTATTCTGGCATTTTAGCGTTTTACATATGTTTGTTCACCTTTTACCCTAAGGCTGGGATTGTGCAAAGTAAATGGGTGATTGGCTTTGGTATTATTGGCACAATATTCGGCATTATATACGCAAAAAAAATACCGCTACGTTTACCTGTTATTCGTTGGTCAGGCTTCGTGGTCATTATCAGCACAGGTGTATTTTCGTTTAGTGACTTATATTGGCTACAAACCTTTGCGGCTATGGTGTTAGGTTTTTTTATCTTCTTGCCAGTAACTGCGCTAGTGTCAATTCCGCATGAATTGCCGAAAATGACCTCCCCGCGTATCACCATTGTATTTAGTATGTTTTACTCAATCAGCTACATAATATCGACACTGATTTTATGGATATTCGGCAGTTTGGTTGATATTCATCAGGGCGATTACACTTGGTCGTTTATTTTGATCACGGCGCTGAGTTCAACCTTATTTATTGGTAGCTACTTTTTACCGGAATCTGGTAATAAAAATATAGCACAACAAGTAGGGAGCTAGCATGCGAGGAACCGTATCGATAAATTTAATCCCTTTACTCAAGCAAGTTAATGCTGGCATTGAGCAAGCCAAAGCAAGTGGCGCAGCCTTTGAGCCAAATGTTATTCGGCAGAACTTGGAAAACTTATCAGCTTATATGATACCTGGACCTGAAGTGGCGCTGATAAAAAATACTTTTATCACGGTCGCTAAAAATAAAGTTGCTGTACGAATTTATCATCCTAACCCAGACAAAGACTTACCGGTTTTACTGCACTTTCATGGCGGCGGCCACATGTGTGGTAGCGTGAAGTTATATGATCCCATTAGCCGTGAACTGGCCAAGGCCACCAATGCGATTGTTATCTGTATTGATTATCGCTTGGCACCTGAGCATCCGTATCCTAGTGGTTTAGACGACTGCCAATATTTATTAGAAAACTATCAAGAGCTGCTCGATGGTTACCGTTTTAGCGAACAACTTTATATCGCTGGCGATAGTGCTGGTGGCGCAATTTGTACGAGTTTAGTCATTAACAATATCGATAATTCTGATATCAAAATTGATAAACAAATATTGATCTACCCGAATGTTGATTACACCATGAGTTGCCCGTCAATCACCGAAAATGGCCAAGGTTTCTTGCTAGAAACAGATAAAATGCGTTGGTACTTTCAACAGTATTTCAATCTCGAAAATATAAATATAGACACAAACAAAGCAACAGCAGCATTAATAACAGCAGCGTCACCGTTATTAAGTAAGTTTGACAGTAGAATACCTAAAACCTTGGTAATAACGGCGGGTTGTGATCCTTTGAGGGATGAAGGAACTTTATATGCTGAAAAAGCGAAGCAAGCTGGAGTGAGTGTTGAGCATTATCAATTTGATGAACTGATACACGCCTATATGTTGCTGTCAAAACTGGTACCTGAGCAATACCACCAAACTTATTTAATCATTAAAAAGTTTATTAACGCCAAATAGAAGTTTTTCTCTACTCGACTAAATATAACAAGGGGTAAAATCAATAATTAACTAACTTCCTATAGGGCTCCTCAGTAAATTGAGGTTGCCCTTTTTTTTATAGTACAAAATTAATATTATCTGAAAAATTATTACTGAGCCGTCCAAGCGCCGTCCATAGGCAAAGCAGAGCCTGTGATACTTCTGGCACTGTCACTACAAAGAAACAAAATAAACTCACCAATTTGCTCTGGTACCATCATTTCTGGCAAGGGTTGTTTAGCGGTAACTAATTGATATTTAGCCGCTTCAAAAGTAATGTCTTGTTTTACTGCAATGGCTGATATTTGTTCGTTAATGAGAGGGGTATCAACCCAACCTGGGCAAATTGCATTTACTGTAATACCTTGCTCGGCACATTCCAACGCTAGCACTTTTGTTAGTCCAACCAAACCATGTTTAGCAGCGCAATACGCCGACTTGTTAACTGAACCAACAAGCCCATGCACTGAAGCAACATTAATAATTCGACCCCAACCATTACTTTTCATATTTGGTAACGCATATTGAATAGCATGAAACGCTGCCGACAAGTTAATAGCAATAATAGCGTTCCATTTTTCTAGCGGAAAATTTTCTGCTGATTCAGTATGTTGTATGCCTGCATTATTAATTAAAATATCGATACTACCCATTTGCTCAATAGCACGCTTTATTAAACGTTCGATACTCTCAACATGCATTAAATCTGCATTATCAAATATGGCTTTAATACCATATTGAAGCGAAAATTCATTCGCTAACTCTTTGCCCTCAATGGTTGACATTAAACCGTGTAAAACGAGGTTTATTCCCTGTGAGGCAAGTACATGCGCCGTTGCTAGGCCAATACCACTTGTTGAGCCCGTAATCAAAGCTACTTTTTGGTTAAGCATAAAGATTCCATATTATAAAAGTTTATGCTCAAGGTTACCGTATTTTATCGCGTTAATATTTGGTCCCTTAGTACCATGCCTAGCAAAGTAAAATATTAACGTTAGCGAATTATCACCTTATAGTTCGAGATCAAACACCACACTGATTGATGCCGAAAAAACAATACTTTCTTGTAAATAGCGGCCTGGCTTTGCCGAACTATCTGCCATACTAGATCGCATTTTATAACCTTCGTTATTAGCACCGTATCTATGGTGACTTTGATTTGAGTTTTCATTAATACTATAGATTGGGCCTAACTCAGCATCAAAAGCATTAGCTAATGACTTACCTTTGCTTTTAGCATTGTTAACTGCCAGTGCATTTACTTCTTGCTGTAATTGCTTTTCGTTCGACGATTTTAATTCGATATTGCGAATAGCATTAATTTTTACTTTTAAAGTAAAATCCATGAAGGCATTGAGCTTGTCGATATCTTTTAACGTAACTTTTAACGTTCTACGTGCGATGTAGCCTTCAATTTTATCTTGCTCACCACGGTTATAAGTTCTGCGTACTTCGGTTGAAATATTCGATGCTGAAACATTTTCTTCATCAACAGCAAAATCAGCTAATCCATCAAGTAAATTATTAACCCTTTCATCAACATCCTTTTTTGCATCCAAACTAGTTTTTTGTTCACTTTCTACATGTAAATGTATCACCGCAATATCTGGCATCGCGAGTATTTGTGCATCGCCGGTCACTGAAATATGACGGTTATTAGGTAAGCTGGTATTCGCAAAATTAAAGGTCGAAAAAGTAAGCAGCACAACACAAGTAAATAATTTCATAAAATGTCCTATTTAAAATCCGTTTGTTTAACACGTTAATTTGCATAATATAACGCAAATTAAACGACTAAGTTTCTAGATTATTAGTAATCAATTGTAACCATACGCTACTTTAATACAGGCTAACTGAATCATAGCTGAACAAGTGTCATGTTGATTTTACGATGACAAGTAATTATCAGAAATTAAAGTAATATTTCACTCGATTTGTATCGCGAAATAAACTACCGTGCACCCTTTTAGCGCCAACGAACGTCGTTATTGTATTAATTTATCGGGCACACCATGATCGAATCTCTTTTAGAAAACAAATCCTTAGTCACCGCAGTATTAGCTTTCGTTATTATTACCATAAAATTAGTTGTAACCCGCTTCATTAAACGACGTGCGAAAAAGAAAAAAATAGATAAACGTTTTACTGTTAATTTCCTGAATAATATTTTCAATTTTGCGCTTATTTTTATGGTGTTTAATATTTGGTCCGTTGAGATTCAAAAGTTTGCTTTTTCAATTGCCGCATTTGTTGTTGCAATAGTATTAGTTACACGGGAATTTATTCAGTGTTTTATTGGCTTTATTTATGTCGTCTCAAACCGTCCATTTCGTATAGGCGATTGGATACAAGTGGGTAATTACTGTGGTGAAGTAAACTCCATTGACTGGATCAATTTAACTATTTTAGAAGTTAATATCAGCAATTATCAATTTACCGGTAAAACACTTTACATGCCTAATAACCAACTGGTGACTTCGGCGATTAAAAACTTAAACTTCCTTAAACGCTATGCTGTACACCATTTTATTATTACCCGAGACGGCAGCGTAAATCCATTTGAGTTTATAGATGCACTAAAAGAGAAAGCCAACACTTATTGTGCCGACTTCAATGATGTCGCCGTAAGATATAACCAAGTTATTGAGAATAGATTAGATATAAAGATTGCAGGGCCTGATCCGCACATCGAAGTAGCCACTTCAGATATTGGAGATACACAAATTATTTTCACTATTTTTTGTCCAACAGAACGCGCCATGGAAATTGAAAACAAACTCACCGCTGATTTAATGAATTTTTGGTTTAGTGCAAAAAGTCATAAATAACCTCTGCGTAATATAAAGCAAATGATCACTTAGCATCAGTCTAGAATATTCGCGTTTAAGTACTATTTAAAGTAAATAACTTAACCATTGCTAACCCCGAGTTAATATTACTTCTTATTTAGAGCTTAACTCGCTAGACTGAAGCGCTTTTTCAAATAGGTTCTCCGCATGTTTTTTCGATTTATCATATTTTTTTTTACTTTATGTTCAACATTCACAGCTAATGCCGCTGACCTAGAACGCTTTAATAAGAAGCTATCAGGTAATATAGCAAGTGAGTTAAAAAAATATAGTATTCCTGGCGCAGCGTATGCCATTGTTAAAAATAATCAAGTTATTGCCATGGAAAATTTTGGTTATATTGATAAGGCAAAAAGTCAAAAAATCGATAATAACACCGTGTTTCGCCTAGCCTCTGTCTCTAAACCTTTTGCTGCCACAGTTACCGCTATGTTGGCACATGAACAACAACTTAACTTATCAGACCCCATCACCAAATATTTGCCTAACTTTACTCTAGCAACCCAAGGCGCTGCAGAAAAAATTCAACTAAAGCATCTCCTCAGCCACTCAAGTGGCTTAATGCCCAATGCCTACGACAATTTACTGCATGAAAATTGGAGTATGGAGAAAATAATTGGTCGCTTTGACCGTGTCACACCCATTTGTCAGCCCGAAAAATGTTACGGTTATCAAAATATTGCCTACGGCTTTTTACAACCCGCCATTGAAGCTGTTACCGCTAAAAGCTATGCAAGCTTACTGCAAGAGCGAATTTTTTCACCGTTAAAAATGGATAATGCTTCAGTGGGAATTGAGGTGTTTTTAAAACAAAAAAATACCGCAAAACCCCATATTTTGAGAAAACGCATTAAAACCGGTAAAAAGAATCGCGCCGGAAATGATGTCAGACGCTTTATTTGGCGCACAGTTAAAGTAGAGCCTGACTATTATAAGGTTGAGCCAGCGGCAGGGGTTAATGCCAGCATTGCTGATTTAGCGAAATGGTTAATTGCCAACTTAGGGCATAATCCAGAGGTACTTTCTCCTGCATTATTGGCCGAACTTACTACACCTCGTATTAAAACAAAAAAAGATTTACGCCGTCGATATTGGCGAGAGCATTTAACTGACGCTCACTACGGTTATGGCTGGCGCATCTATCAATTAGACGGACATCCCATTATTTATCATTCGGGTTGGGTTGCTGGTTTTAGAGCAGATATTGGTTATTCACCTGAGTTAGATATTGGTTTTGCGGTGCTGATTAATGCAGAGTCGAACGTAATTAACAAAATATCAAGTAAGTTTTGGTCACAAGCCCATAAGTTATTAGTGGTAAATGAATAATGCTAATCTTGATGGTATTTAATATAACAGCAACCTAAAATTTGCCGCTAATCCATACAGTTAGATAGCATTATTGGATTATAATTTTTTTGATAAGTCGCCACAATTATTGCTAATTTTGACCACTGTTCAACATAGTGACGCCTAACCAGAAGAACCATACGATTTGACCTAAGCCAAATATTTCTGTCAGTATTTCAGCTGGATACACAGTGAGAATACCTACCAAACCAATAAATAGACCTAAACAGTTTAGGCAGCTCATTAATTTTTAGCGCTGCAACACTTAATAAAAACACCCATAACCCTCCTACAACTTCGTTGCCGCCCCCTAAACCTTCAACAATAGTATTAATAACTATCCAAGCAGTCATAGCTTGCTCTGCATTTTTTTCAGCTAGAACGATGACAGCCCCTAATCCTATATTTGCAATCATTCCACTCGCAATAACGAGACCAACCCAAACAAGACCGAATACAGAAGCAGTTTGTGATAAAGCTAGGGCTTTGGTTTTAAGGCGTTGGTGAAGCGCTAAAACTAACACCGCTAATAAAATCCCGAACATCACATACATAGTTAAATTAACTATAGATAGAATGGTTTGATTATTAGCTAAAAAAATGAATGTTTGTCTATCATCCGCACCTACAGGGAAGTCCCAAAAGGCCCCAAAAAAAACAAAAGCAGATAGGTAAATAACGGCTTCAGAAAGTGCGGCAACTCCACCAATTTTTTGTAAATTATTCACCATTCAATCCTTTAATTAACAAAAGTTAAGTTAACTTAACACGAAGCAATAACCAACAACGACTCAATAGGTAATAAAAACCAATAACTTAATATTGTTGCTAAGCCCTTTGTGGTTGCAGGCCATAACGATAGTCACTTTTCGCTTTTAGAGGCTATTATGATCAAAGATCTTATTGCGTTAACTGACGTTAATGGCCGTAAACAGCTTTATCAAGTTGAACACATTGATATTGTCGACGCATCTGCAGCACAAATTTCCTTACCGGCAGATGAAGCAAACTTAGTCTTGATCACTTGTTATCCCTTTAAAAACATAGGCAGCCAAAGCAACGAAAGGGTTGTCATCACAGCCACACCACTGTAATACCTAAGTATTGCATTAAGTTTCTTCCTACAAGTTGCATAAAGAAAAGTTACATACAAATAAGTGACATAAAGGAAAGCTACCAACGTGGCAAACGCTGGTAGCTAATATGAAAGGTATTGTTTACCGCTATTCTCTAATATTGAATGGATTTAACGTTTGCACGCGAAATTAGAGAGAATAACCGTGAATTTATGCTGCACCTTCAAGTGCAAAAGTTTGTGTTCTTGCGTTTGCTTCACTGATCATAAAACCATGATGGCATTTTGATTTAATAACGCTTTGTAAATATTTTTTCCATAGCCGAACAGAATAAAGGTCACTTTCATTTTGGGTTTGCATACCAGAAATAAAAGCTAACTCTTCTGCATTTTCAGGGACTAATGCACCTGACAATAGTGCTTCAAATGTTGCACCATATTCTTGTAACTCTTCAGATTCACGTTTATTAAAGTAGCCACTACGTGAAATACCATGTGAAAAAATAGTATCACCGAAAAAAGGCTTACTTCCTTTACGAATAGACGTTTCCATTGCAGCACCTCTTGAAATATGTAAGTTATTCACCTGAGTTGGTGTCAACCCACACCAACTGTTGGCAAACTTATACCAAATACTTAATGAAGAAAAACAAAAAAAAATTGTCGTATTGATAAATATCTCATACATTAGCGATACTGAAATTTATTGATGCACATTATGGACATTCGGGTATTTAAAACATTCCTACAAGTGGCAGAAACCAGACACTTCGGCCGTGCCGCTGAAAACCTTTTCATTACACAAGCAGCCGTTAGCGCAAGAATAAAACAGCTAGAAGAATTTTATGATTCTCACCTGTTTATTCGTGACAAAAACAATTTAAAATTAACGCCGGCTGGCGAAATGTTAATTGCACACGCTAATTTGATGATTGAGCAAATGGAGCAATCCAAACAATCTATCGCTTTAGCAAAACAACAAAAAATTAAATTTGATATTGCTGCAACACCTAATGTTTGGGATGCTTTTCTCAGTTCTCGACTCAATAAGTCTATCGAATTTTTTCAGCAAGTATCATTGGGTATGGAGATATCGGCTCGAGAAAGCATTCAACGAAAACTGAGTGAAAAAACCTTAGACCTTGGTTTGCTGGTAGACCCGATTAAAAATACAGATTTTAATAATGAACTTATTGGCTATTTTGAATTAGCTTTAGTCTCTACATCTGAAGATTATCATGAGTTAATTGAACAATATGTTTTTGTTGATTGGGGCTTAACCTTTCAAAAAGAGCATACTTTGCATCATAAGTTTCAACCGGCATTAAGAACATCTACCGCTATGATCGCCCTAGAAGTAATATTGACCCAAGGTGGATTTGCTTATTTACCTATTGAGTTGGTCGCACCAATGGTTGAGTCTGAAGCCTTATTTGTTATAGAGAGTCCATTGCTTATTAAGCGCCCTATTTATTTGGTGACGCGAGCAAATAATAGCAATAATACCTTATTAGCTAACTACAGGAGTTTTCTGCAAACAATGCAATAATACTTTTGCTTATCCTTGTGATTAAAAAGACGTAAACACACTTGAAAATAGCGCTAGTAACCTGTTTTTTTATCAACACATACCGGCAACTGCCCGCTTTGGCGAAACTGAATAATATTTTTCGCTACAATTTTACAGGCGCTATTAAGGTTTGTTGGCGCCGATATATGCGGCAAAATAGTAATATCTGGATGTTGCCAAAGCTCGCTATTTTCTGACAAAGGTTCATGTTCGAAAACATCGAGTACGGCATGGTTAATGTGTTGGCTGTTTAAGGCATTAAGTAAGTCATCAGTGTTAATAATAGCGCCACGGGCAAAGTTAATCACGGCACTACCTTTTGGTAATTTAGCCAATAACTGTTGATTGATAAGCCCTTTAGTTACCGGTGTTAATGGCAGTAAACAAACCAAAATATCACTTTGCGTTAACATTTCAGCTAAACCGTGCTCACCACTGTATGTAGTAATGTTAGCCAGTGATTTTTCGTTGCGACTCCAGCCCATAACATTAAAACCGTTTTGTTTTAACTGCTTGGCACTTTCCTGCCCTAATTCTCCTAAACCAAGTATGCCAATTCGTCGTTCACTTGCTGGCAAATATTGATGTTGCAGCCAGTACTTATTACTTTGCTGCTTGGCGTAACGCGGCATATCGCGATGTAAATATAAACTCCACGCTAATACGGCTTCCGCCATCGTTTGGCTGAGCATAGGGTCAATTAAACGCACAATTTCGATTGGCGACTCCGCCAATGTTGTCATCAAATATTCAACGCCAGCCCAAATACTGTGTAGCCAAATTAAGTTTTCAAATCCAGCTAAATGCTCGGGATTAGGGTTAGCAACAATGGCCAGTTGGCATTGTTTCTTGTCGGCTAGCGTCATATCTGCGCTACCCACAATGGTTTCATCTGGCAAAGCCTGATTAAGCGCCGCTATCCAAATAATTTGTTCACTTTCAGGTAATTGACTTATAAATGGGATCATATAATTTACATTAAAACTATCAAGTTATTATTATATTACCTCATACAGACAATGTTTTAATCTATTGATAAATAAAAAGTTATAATTTTACCCTAGCATCCCACGCCCAACTAAGGTATAACGGCGCTATGAAAGTACCTAAACGCATACAGCCACTTGTAAATGATGGCCTAATAGATGAAGTAATAAGCCAATTAATGAGTGGAAAAGAAGCCACCGTTTATATGGTTCGATGCGGCGATGACGTTCGCTGCGCGAAAGTTTACAAAGAAGCTATTAAGCGAAGCTTTAAAAAAGCAGCGCAATATCAAGAAGGCAGAAAAAGCCGAAATAGCCGCCGTGCTAGAGCAATGGAAAAAGGCTCTAAATACGGTCGTGACCAACAAGAATCCGCTTGGCAAAATGCTGAAGTTGACGCACTGTATCAATTAGCTGAAGCTGGTGTTCGCGTGCCACACCCTTTCGGTTGTTTCGACGGTGTATTATTAATGGAACTTGTGACCACTGATGACGGTGATGTAGCTCCACGCTTAAACGACGTAGTTATGTCAGAAGAACAAGCACAAGAAGATCACACCCTGGTTATGCATTACGTAAAGTTAATGCTTTGTGCCGGTATAATTCACGGTGATTTATCTGAATTTAATGTTTTAGTTGATGATTATGGTCCGGTGATTATAGACCTTCCACAAGCCGTTGATGCATCAGCTAATAATAATGCCAAAGCTATGCTAATGCGCGATGTTATTAATATGACTAACTATTATGGTCAATTTTGCCCTACATTAAAGCAAAGCAAGTATGGTCAAGAAATGTGGGCACTATTCGAAGGTGGTGAATTAACACCAGAAACTAACCTAACAGGTTTATTCGAAGAAGATACCGATGCAGCAGATGTTGACACCGTATTAGAAGAAATTAAAGCCGCATTCGAAGAAGAAGAAGCAAGAATAGAACGCATTAGTGATGCGAATGCTATCGACAGTGAATATTAAATAAGTAAACTGTTGAAGTGATAATTGTGCGTATGAACTTAACCTTTATACGCAACTTTAATCTACTCTCTTCACTCGCTCACTCTCTTAACTAACTTCACTAGGCCATTACAGAAAACCCTATTAATAAAAAATCATGATCCCCGTAATAATTAAGCCTGCTAAAAATAACGTTTCACCGCCCATTAATAATACCGGTCGCCAGCCAACAGATAACACTTGTTTTAATGAGGTTTTAACACCTATGGCTGCAATGGCAATGACTAATAAATTACTCGATAAGCTACGAATAATATCAATTAACCAAATAGGCAACACACCAACATTTTTTAAAAACGCTAGCACGAAAAACATAATCAAAAAGCCCGGAATAAATGCACTAACACCACCTGACATTTTGCTGTCTTTTTCTTTAAAAGCAAAAAACACCATCATCACTATCGGCATTAACAAGGCTACTCTTAGCAATTTAATATAAGTTGCTACATCTCCCGCTTCAGGAGAAATGGTATAACCGGCACCAACCACTTGTGCAACATCGTGAATTGCGCCGCCGATAAAAACCCCTGCTAATTGATCTGAAAAACCTAAGTAACTGGCCAAAATAGGATAAAAGATCATTGATAAGGTGCTAAACGTGGTAATACCTATCACCGTAAAAGCAAAGTATTTCTCTTGGGACTTATCATTTGGTAAAACCGTGGAAATTGCTGCTGCCGCTGATACTCCGCAGACAGCAACGGCGCCACCAGACAAAACTCCAAAAACTTTCGACAAACCTAATATACGGGCAAATAACACGCCAAAAAGAATAGTCAAAGCCATACTCACCATCACAATCAAAGGCGGTGTAATACCGAGCGAGACAATATCTGCAAAAGCAATACGCACACCGAGCAAACCAACACACAAACGTAACAGCTCGCGTGAGCAAAAGTTAACACCGGGTTGAATAGTAGAATTACTGTAAAATGAATGTAGGCTCAAGCCCAATAATAATGCAAAAAGTATAATCGGCGCTTGATACCGCGTAGCTACGATTGTGGCAATAACGGCGACCAATGAACATAAGGCCACACCTAAAAATTTAGCTCTAAAATTTATCAGCATTGTTCATTTAACCGTAAGATTTCATTCGTAAAAGATAATAAATAAAGTGTATCACTAACGATGATTATATTAACTATTTTCATATATTAATAACTAAAAAGCCTGCAAATGCAGGCTTCCAATATTGACATTATATTGCTATCAACGATTTTCAAGGCTAACTAAACCAGTTGTTCTTTTTACCTTTAGCCGCGAAGCGTACTAAAATTAGCGCAATAACTATCACCATAAGAGGCATTATGGTGCCACCTGGCCCATACACTTCATACGAGTTACTCATGATAAATGAATGAAACATTTGTACTAACACCGCGACTAATGAAGCAATAAACAAGGGATAGCAAATGCTTTTTTTCATTAGCAAAGCAATACTACCTAAAGCACCAGCAAAAACAGCGACAGTAAAAGCAATCGTTGCCCATAAAGGCACTGAGTCATAAAGCGCTTGCTCTTTTTGTGATAATTCGGCGATCATTTCTGGTGTAATCATTATGTGGCTAACAAAGGCCATAACACCGAGTAAGTTCCACACAAGTGCTAAAATAGCCGCGACTCTGAACCAGCTTGGTATCACATTAACTTCTGAAGTTTGTATATCTTCTGACATATTAAATCCCTTATTTTAGTGCTTTATTTTTATGTTATTTAGAATCTATTCATTAGAAATATAGCTTATTTATAGCACAAAACTCAGTTTTTAATTATGGCTATTCACCCCAAATATCTTTGGGTTTAAGTTTTAATACTTTTCGCTCGCCTGGCTTGCGCTCAACTTTGGTTTTATTTGGGTTCACATAAATTTTACTGGCATTCGCTTTAGCCGAGTTGTAATTTTTATCTTCTAAAACCTCTTCTAACTTGTCTTTAATCTCTTCAATCACAGGTTTTTTCACTTGCTCTTTAGCACGACGTTGAACATGAAATTTCTTATCTATACCCTGTAATAGATTACGTAAAACCTGATCTTTACATTCACGATAATTTTTATGATCTGGTTTGCGAGAAAAAGCACTTAACTCTGGCTTATTTAAACGAAAGTTAGCTAGTGCCAGCATTTCAATAATGTCTTCTGCTTTTAAATTAAAGGCTATTTTCAATTTAGTCAGGATAATATTATTGTTTAAACGCTTTTCAGCTTTCGCTGGTTCACCCTCTTTTTTACCGCGACGTTCATTAATAAAGCCATTTAAAAAGGCAGCAAAAGTGGTATCAGGGCAATTGACATAAGCAGGATCATCTTCTTGCTTTAACCAGTTACTAATTTGCTCGCGCGTTACGGTTAAATCACCTGCAGCAAAAATAGCAATAACCTTTTGATCGTTAAAATTAAAGGTATATCTCAGGCGGCGTAAAACATCGTTATTAGTCAAAAAATTCTCCAAAGTCCAACGAATGTCGCTGGTTATTGCTACTTTTACACTAATTATATTTATTAGGGCTTTAGCAACATATAGTGATTCAATTGCGCGCTATTATACACGCTTTAAATAACCAGATCTTTACCTGTACGCGCTATTTAATGTAAAAGCTGCACAGCTTTAAATTTAGCGGTTAAAGATCAGCTAAAACTCATGTTAAGATACGTAAAATTTTAGGATTAAGCGCCTCTGCGAAGAGAAAAAATCATTTAAACTAAAATCATCAAGTAATAATATATTTCCGAGTTAATCATTTTAAACGCAATTTAATTACGAGCAGTCATGAGCAAAAACGTTAGTCTTTTCAGTCCTGTATTAGCTAAAAGCCGCGGTAAAAATGCCGATAAAAAGGTTTGGCAAAACCTACCGGGGAGTAGTGCAACGGTTGCTATTTTTCATGGTGCGTTATCAACGCAACAGCCAATTTTACTGCTGACTCATGACACACCATCAGCATTGCGCTTAGAGCAAGAACTCGCCAGTTTAAATCGACAAGCTAAATTACCCATTTGCTTATTTCCCGACTGGGAGACTTTACCGTACGATACTTTTTCGCCGCACCAAGATATTATTTCTCAGCGTTTAGCGACCTTGTACCAATTATCGCGCATGGATAAAGGTATCGTTATTGTGCCTATTTCCACTTTAATACAGCGTTTAGCGCCCAAGCAATATATTGAAGCTAATAGCCTAATCATTAAAAAAGGCGATAAAAAAGATTTACATCAGCTAAGACAAAACTTAGAAGCTAGCGGTTATCGTTGTGTTGACCAGGTTATGGAACACGGTGAGTTTTCTGCCCGTGGTGCCATTCTTGATATATTTCCTATGGGCAGCATCACCCCGTTCAGGTTAGATTTTTTTGATGACGAAATTGACGAAATTCGCTTATTCGATCCAGAAAACCAACGTTCTAGCGATAAAGTTGAGGGGATTAATTTATTACCCGCGCATGAATTTCCAACCGATACTGACGGTACCAATTTATTTCGTAGCCAATACCGCGAACAGTTTACTAGCACCATAGATAAAGAATCTATTTATCACCAAGTCAGTAACGGTATTATGCCAGCGGGTATTGAATATTATTTACCCCTATTTTTCGAGCAAACCAATACCTTATGTGACTACCTCTCTGATAACACTTTAGTGATTATCAGTGGCGATATTGATAAGGCCTTAGCGCATTACTGGACCGATATTGACTACCGCTATGAAGATAGGCGCTACGATCCTACTCGACCACTATTGCCGCCTAGTCACCTATTTCTAAATAGTGAAGAACTCTACAGCGCCTTAAAACCATTTGACCGGATCAACTTAAAACCTGAAGTTAGTGAAGATGAAGTAAAAACATCGCAAATACAGTTTGACGTACATCCACTGCCAGATCTGACCATAGATCATAAATTAAAGCAGCCATTTGAGTTACTCAATACCTTTGTTGCCAGCAAAGAAACGCCAAATAAACTGCTATTTGTTGCTGAAAGCCAAGGCCGACGTGAAAGTGTTTTAGAGCTTTTAGAGCGCAATAAAATAAAGCCGAATGTCTTTAATACTATTGAAGACTTTGTTAACAGTGACGCGCCACTCGGTATCACCGTTAACGCCTTAAGTGCCGGTTTTATTTTTCAAGCTAAAGGCAGCGCGAAAAAAAATGCCATCGCCTTAATTACAGAAGCTGAATTACTTGGCGATAGGGTTCGTCAAACCCGACGTCGCAATAAACAACAAGAAATTCAAAACGACGCGATATTTAAAAATTTAGCCGAGCTAAGTATCGGCCAACCTGTGGTTCATATTGATCACGGCATTGGTCGCTACATGGGTTTACAAACTATAGAAAACAGTGGCATTACTACTGAATTTTTAGTGCTAAGTTACGCTAAAGAAGCCAAGTTATATGTGCCAGTTGCCTCACTGCATTTAATTAGTCGCTACTCAGGCGCAGACGCTGAACACGCGCCTTTGCATAAATTGGGTAACGACACCTGGAGCAAAGCCAAACAAAAAGCGGCTGAAAAAGTACGTGATGTAGCCGCTGAACTGTTAGATATTTATGCTAAACGTGCCAGCAACCATGGTTATAGTTTCAAGCGTGATAAAGATGAGTATCGTGCCTTTGCTGATAGTTTTGGTTTTGAAGAAACCTTTGATCAAGCACAAGCAATAAATGCTGTGATCAGCGATATGCTTTCACCAAAAGCGATGGATAGATTAGTTTGTGGTGACGTTGGTTTTGGTAAAACCGAAGTCGCTATGCGCGCAGCCTTTGTCGCGGTAAATGACGGCAAACAAGTAGCGATATTAGTACCAACTACCCTGCTTGCTCAGCAGCATTACGAAAGCTTCCGTGACCGTTTCGCCAATTGGCCCGTTACCATTGAAGTTTTATCACGCTTTAAAACCGCGAAAGAACAAAATGCTATTATCAAAGAAGTTGAATCTGGCCAAATAGACATTTTAATTGGTACCCATAAGCTTTTACAAAACAGCATAAAATATAAAGATTTAGGGCTGCTAGTGGTTGATGAAGAACATAGATTTGGTGTTAAGCAAAAAGAAAAAATAAAACAGCTACGCGCTAACGTCGATATTTTAACCCTGACCGCAACGCCTATTCCACGAACCTTAAATATGGCAATGGGTGGCATGCGTGATTTATCAATCATAGCAACGCCGCCAGCAAAACGATTAGCGGTAAAAACCTTTGTTAGAGAGCGTGATGACGCCTTAATTCGTGAGTCAATCCTTCGCGAAGTATTGCGTGGTGGCCAGGTCTATTTCTTACATAACAATGTTGACACCATAGATAAAACCGCCGCCGATATTCAAGTGCTATTGCCCGAAGCAAAAATTATTACCGCTCATGGTCAAATGCGTGAGCGTGAACTTGAACGTGTTATGGGCGACTTTTATCATCAACGTTATAACGTATTAGTCTGTACTACCATCATTGAAACTGGCATTGATGTACCAACAGCTAACACTATTATTATGGATCGAGCTGACCATTTAGGTTTAGCGCAACTGCATCAATTACGTGGTCGTGTTGGTCGCTCACATCACCAAGCCTACGCCTATTTATTAACACCACATGAAAAACGTATGACTAAAGATGCGAAAAAGCGTCTTGAAGCTATCGCATCGCTTGAGGATTTAGGTGCCGGCTTTACCTTAGCCACTCACGATTTAGAAATTCGTGGCGCCGGTGAGTTATTAGGCGAGGATCAAAGTGGTTCAATGAGCCAAGTTGGTTTTACTCTTTATATGGAAATGCTTGATGCCGCGGTTGCTGCACTAAAAGACGGTAAAGAATTATCGCTCGACCAAGTAACCAAAACGCAAACTGAAGTCGATTTACGTGTAGCGGCCCTGCTGCCAGATGACTATATATTCGATGTTAGCTTACGACTTAGTTTGTATAAACGTATTGCCAGTTGCAAAAACAAGCAAGCGCTAGACGATGTGCAAGTTGAGTTGATTGACCGTTTTGGCTTATTGCCACAAGCGGCGAAAAATTTAGTCCATATAGCCAAGCTAAAACTTAAGGCTGAAAAAATGGGTATTACCCGCATTGATGCAGGACCTGCTGGTGGTTCATTTGAATTTAGTGTTGATACTAAAGTTGATCATATGTTCATCTTTGGTTTAATTCAGCAACAACCGAAAATATATAAAATGGACGGTGCCAATAAACTCAAATTTAAACAAGCAACCGAAGATGCTAAATCTCGCTTTATTTTGGTCACCACCATGCTAAACGAATTGGCGAAACATTTACGGCCTTAAGCAATAAAATGCTTAACCATTTTAATGCTCTTTTATATCTAATAGATAACTGATTGATAATTTAAGTATTGAGCAACTTTTGCTATTATCACTTGGTAAAATAACCATTAACTGGATACTGAATGAAATTAACCCAACTATTTTTATGTTCTGCAGCCTTAGCATTACCGCTAACGTTAAATGCAGCGACGCAAAAAAGTGATGACCGATGGTTTGATGTCGAAATTATTATTTTTAGCCAATTGGGTGATAAAAGTCAGTTAAAAGAGAACTTTCCAGATACCAGTGTATTACCTAAACATCAACGCGTAGAAGATTTACTCCGTAGATATTTGAATCCAGATATTCGTGGCTTAAAGCAGCTTCTGCCCAGTTGTGACTCACCACAATACGGTGAACATTTAATTAAAAAAACAGCTAAATTACCTGCGCTTTTTAATGAAAAATCTTTAGTCGAGCTAGCATTTACAGCAACTGAAGAATCAGAGCTTGACCTTGTAAACAGATCAGCAGAGCAAAATAACAGCCAATTTAGTGACTCAACTAACTATACGGCTTCAGCTATTGCTGACTCAACTATTTCAGGTTCAAAAAATAGGGCAACATTACCTACAGCAACAATAGAAAGTAGCAGCACCCCAGTTTTTCCTGATAATGCCAATACTGCAAAGGTAAATAAAACACTAAATAACGATACGCTTAATAATGCGACACAAAGTAACTCACTTGATAATACTTTGTCGCCTGAGCCTGAATTAACCGCTGAAGAGCGGGCAAAAAACCAAAGCTTAGTATTAGCTGCCGAAGCTGAGTTTCAAACGCTTAAATTTCAATATAGTCCAAGAGCTGAAGCCAAATTATTATGCCGTATTGAACAGACATATTTTGCTGATTATCAAGTAAATACCCCTGAGTTTGACTACTACGGTTTTGCTGTTGATAAAGTGCCTTTATTGATCGATGGCAAAGAAGAAATAGGAAATAACAAAACTCATTTACTGAGCAAAGAATCACTGCAACTTGATGATGTTATTCAAGACTTAAGATACAGCAAAGATTTTCGTCCTCTGTTACATATGGGCTGGCGTCAAGTTGCTCGTCCTGAAAAAGAATCTATTCCGGTGAAAGTATATGCCGGTGAAAATTTCGCAGCAGATCATCAAAAGAAACTGGCCCGCTACAATGAGCAAAAAAATCAACAAATAGCCCAAACGCTTGAAAGTATTAGCGAGCAAAGCCCTGTTGGTATTTTAACGGTACAAAACCAGGCAAAGAGTAGTCAAGAAGAACAAGTACAAGCGGCGCAACAAGCAAGAATTAAAGCAATTATCGCGCAACTCTCAAAAGTCAATGAAGATACTGAAGCACTTATAGCATCAATTGAAGCGCAAAATTTATCGTTAAAACTTAGCAACGATAATCCTTTGTTATCATCGCCTCCATTAGCACCCGTTCAACCTTGGTTTCTCGATGGTTTTTTCAATATTCATTTAAAGCACTATTTATTTATTACTGCTGATTTTAATATTTTAGATAAAAGCTTAGCTGAGCTTGCCACGGCACAATTAGCTGAAAACGCTCCTGATATGGGCAATGCTGAGGTAAAAGTTGCAAAGCCAATACAAGCGAAAGCCATTCGATTTAAACAAGATCGACGCGTTATCAGTGGCGAAGTACATTATTTCGACCACCCGTATTTCGGCATGATAGTGCAAATTAGACCCTACACAATGCCAGAGCCTGAAGATGAAAAAAATCTTTAGGGCTTTATTTTCAGCAATTACATTTTAGAGGATACTATGGATAAAGAAATTGAAATTCAAGCGGCAGTATTTCGTCGTTTACTCGCACATTTAGATAATCGTAAAGACGTACAGAATATCGAATTAATGAATCTTGCCGGCTTTTGTCGTAACTGTTTTTCTAAATGGACGGTTGCTGAAGCTGAAAAACTAGGTGTTGATGTTGATATCGATAGCGCTCGCGAACAAGTTTATGGTATGCCATATAGTGAATGGAAAGATAAACATCAACTACCGGCAACAGACGAACAGCTAGCAAAATTTAACCAGTTAAACCCGAAAAAGTAAGCTTGTATCAATTAGAGCAATTAATTATTCTAATTGCTCTAATTAAGATAATAAAAGCTAGCGAAGTATTCAACTTATGACGTATTGCCTTAGCATGAATATGTTCGCCTTGTTGCTGCTACCGAGTGCAACTATTGCTGAAGAGCAAAGTCTACGCGCAGCACAGTTTCGATAAGTAGAATAGAGGCGATTAAACCTTAACAAATACCGTTAAAGCGTTAGCTCTTCGATCCTTACTAATGCGAGATTCCAACCATCGTCCTCTATTTATTTCTTGTTCCCTACGATCTTCTCCAGCCCTGCGTTCAGTATCAACTAACGTTTGAGCGTTAGCTTTAACTTCAACCGGATCAAGTGAAGAATTAGACGATTTGTTATGCTGCTCTTGTCGCTTTTGATCACTGTCTTTTGACGAAGGTTCTGCCTTAGCTGTATAGCTTGGTGGCAATAAATCTACCAATACATCCATTATAATTCTCTATTATCCTTCAAAATTTAAGTAATGCCTCACTTTGTTATGGTTATTTAATCGGCAGTTGAGCCTAAAAGTTTAATACTTTTATTTCAGCTAACCCTAAAGTTTCAAGGTTAAGTCCAATTCTGATAAAGGCTCACAAAACAGCTCACCATCAAACAATTAAGCGTTATTAATCGACCTTGTTGATAGGTTATCTGAAAAATGAGATCAGGTTAGTTAATGTGGGTTGGCATTTATGCCGTCAATAGACACTTAAGTTAATGGGCTAAAGCCCAAGCTATAAGTTAATTAATTAGGGGGGCTAAATTTTTCTGCAAAGCCAACTACTTGTAGTTACAAAAATTACTTATTAAAGAAAAGCACTCACTTCTTCAGGCGTTAAATATCGCCACTCACCTAAAGGTAAATCAGCCAGCTTTACTGGCCCTATTTGCTCGCGATGCAAACCGACAACTTTATTACCAACCGCTGCAAACATCCGCTTAACTTGGTGATATTTACCTTCGGTAATCGTGAGTAATACTTCTTTTTCTGTAACTTGCTCTAACTTCGCAGGTCGGGTTAAATCGTCTTCACCTTGCAGTTGCACGCCCTGAGTAAACTTATTTGCCGTATCGAGCTTTAACGGGCTACGCAACCACACCCGATACACCTTCTCGCACTGCTTTTTAGGTGAAATAATATTGTGCGACCAACGGCCATCATCAGTTATCAAGACTAAACCTGTGGTGTCGGCATCTAAGCGACCCGCAATATGCATATCAAATGCTCTATCAACATCAATTAAATGTAATAACGACGGATAAATTTCATCAACATTCGAGCAAATAGTATCAAGCGGTTTATGGAGAATGATATAACGAGAACTACGCGCAGTTAGTGCTTGGCCTTCAATACAGATGTCATTATTTTCATGCACTTGTGTTGCGGGGTCTTTAATCGCAATGTCATTCACGGTTACTTTACCCATTTTGAGCAATTTTTTAGCTTCGGTGCGAGTAAGCTCAGTGCTTTTGCAAATAAATTTGTCGAGGCGCATAGTCAGTAATATCGTAAAAGTGTTGTGGGATAAAAGGCGAGGCTATTATCGCTATTTATATATTTTTAGCAAGGCTCGGCGAATAAAACTGACTCAGCTTTACCTGTCGATATTTACAAGTCTATTAACCAAGTCAAAAACAGTTAATCACTGACCATATACAGACAATTTTTCAAGCTTATTTCTTCAGGATAAGATTCAAAAGTAAAGCCAAGTTTTTGATAGCTTTTAATCGCACTGTCATTATGTTCCAAAACAAATAATGAATATGCATTAGTCCTTAAATCTACTTTACCTTTGCTACACAATTGCTGAATTAAATGTGCAGCAATACCTTGGCCACGAAAACGGGGACTAACAACCAGCCTGCCAAGATGGCATTTACCAAGTCTCAGATAATATTGCCCAAACCCGAGTAGTTCTGCTTGTTTAGAAAGTAACGAAAATGACGCTAAAGTCTCTAACTTTCAATCACACTTAAAAGAATTCAAATCAAATGGAAATCTAAAGTCGGGCCCTGACCAAAGGTTTAGTTCATTTTCTGTCGTAAACCACGACATAAGTTCAACTAAATGTTCATCGCTTAATTGAGATAAATACATAGTCACCTTTAGTGTTATTTTTAGGAAAGTAAAATAGACATGCCAGTAAAGAACATTACAAAAACTATTCCTCTAGCCTGAACCTGAAATATAAATAAGTTAAGCTAGCTGATTTAGTTATTAATAAACTTGCCTGATAACGCTAAACCATTGCGGTTATGCAAAATACTATGACATTGAGCTAAAATAGACAAAGCTATTGACTCAGGTAGTTCGCCACCAATATCTAGCCCTACAGGGCCATTAACATGACGTGTTAGCCACGTTATGTCAGTAATTTCAGCAAGGCTTTCAACATTATGTCGTCGTTCCATTGGTCCTAATAAACCAATATATTTTTCGACCTTATGCTGATGTAATAAACGCAACCAGGCAGCGTCTAAATTTAAATTGTGAGTCATCAATACTGCGGCATCAAGTTGTTGAAATTGCGCTAATTGAGAAAAATCATCGGGATGAACTCTATAAATGTCGGTAGCATGTTTAAAGCTGCTGCTGCGCGCATAACTCGAACGATGATCAACAACCGTTACACGCCAGCCCATTTGTGCCGCCATTGTTACTAGCGGAATAGCATCAGAGCCGCCACCAAAAACCCATAAGTTAGTCGGTGCAGATACTTTAGTAAACGAGAGTTCAGATTGGCCTATAACTAAATTACTGTGGGCTTTATCTTGCTTGACCATCTCTATAAGGGCATCATTTTCAATGCTTTCTTGTGCCTGATTTGTAGATATTAATAATTGACCGGTATTATCAAATAAATCTATCGTATTTAACGATTGTTGCGCGGGCTCTGCCGTTAAAAATGTTTGTTGTAAATAGCTTGTTTTACCCGCTTGCATGCGCTTAAAAAGCATCGCTAACAAACCTTGATGTGCAGCAGTGACATATTGCAACAATACGCCTATTTTACCTTTACAGCCTACCCCTAGCTCGGCGGCATAACCATCTTCTTCAAGCATATCGTATTCAACATAATGGGCTTGTTCGTTATCGAAGACTTTTTTAGCATGTAAAACAATATTAGCTTCTAAACAGCCACCACTAACTAAACCATGTGATTGCCCTAAGTTATTAACCAACATAATAGCGCCGGGCGAACGATAGCTTGAACCTGCTTTGTTCACTATGGTGGCAAGTACCCAGTTAAGTTTATCACTATGATTAAGGTAATATTCAAGCAGGGAATAATGGGAATGGTTGTTAAGCAATGACAGTCCTTATAAATTTGGATGAATAGTTTATCAAAACAGAGAAAAGTTACTGAGTGATTAACACTCGAGAATTGATGATAACTAGCCAATATTTATATTTTTATTTTCTTATATCGACTAGACAATGAGTAAATAAATATTTAACTCAGCAACGCTTCAATATCAACGTCATCAAGCTGTTTAGGGTCAGCAAAAGTTATGATGTATTGCTCATAAACTTTAGTGCGAACAAATATAGCAAATAGATCGCCATCAAGATGATTGTTTTTCACCATGTTGCTCATTATTTTTAAACATTCACTAACCGGTTTTGCACTTTTGTAGGGTCTATCGGCTGCAGAAAGAGCTTCGAAAATATCAGCCAATGCCATTAACCTTGCAGGCACAGACATTTGCTCTTTCGTTAAACCGCGAGGATAGCCTTTGCCATCCATAGTTTCATGATGACCTAAAGCATATTCTGCGACATTAGCAAGGTGTTTTGGAAAAGGTAATGCTTCAAGTATATCTAGCGTGACATCCATGTGTTTTTGAATGATTTTTCTTTCTTCATTGTTCAAAGTTCCGCGTTTAATGCTTAAATTAATTATTTCATCGTCAGATAACAGAGGTTGTTGTACTTTATCAATGGTTATTTCGTATCTAGCAGAAATCGCATGTATGTTTTGCTCTTGTTCATCGGTTAAAAACTCACCGCCAACATTCACTTTTTGTAGAAATGCGGTATCTAATTTCAGCTGTTTTTGAGCTAAGTCTCTTTCTCGCTCTAATTGCTCAACTCGAATTTCTTTACCCGCTTTTAATGCGGTGATCATTTTTTCTTGGAATTTAAGATTGATATCACGACCGGCAATTTCTAGTTTCGCGGTAACATAGTGAATGCGGTCAAATATGGTTTCTAATTTTTTTGATTTTTCCATCACATGATCTGGCGTTGCAATTTTGCCACAGTCATGTAGCCAGCCAGCAATACTGAGTTGATGTCTTTCTTGTTCTGAGAGTTTAAAAGGCGCTAAAGGCCCTTCATTATATTCACTAACAGCGTCAGCAATCATCAAGGTTAGCTCAGGTACGCGTTTACAATGTCCGCCGGTATGAGACGACTTAGCATCAATCGCTGCGGCTATGGTTTTAGCGAATGACTCAAACAACTGCTGCATGTTTGATATAAGCGCTTTATTGGTTAAGGCTATGGCGCCTAAAGAGGCAAAAGATAATATTTGTTGTTGAACTTCAGTTGAAAAGCTAATAATTTCTGAATCGTCCATGGCATTAATCAATTGGATAACACCAATAATATCGCCGGTATGATCTTGCAGGGGAAAGGTCAGCATTGATTTAGTGCGATAGCCAGTAGTACTGTCCATTTTTCTCGCGGCGCTAAAGTCGAATGGCAACGCATCGTATACATCTTCGATATTGATCACTTCACCAGTATTCGCAGCGTGTGCGACTATGGCTGAACGGTTTGGTTGGTTGTCAATAAATAACGGAATCCCAGGGAAGTTAATAGCTGAAGATGAACTACCACCAAGGTGTAGCTTCATGCTTTTGTTGTATATAGTTTGAAATTCTAACTCTTGTAAACCATTAACCAAATAAATAGAACCCGCATCTGCGTTTGAAACTTCAACAGCGGCTAATAGTATTTTTTCCATTAGCAGATCAGTATTTTCTTCTTTACTTATTTGAATACTAATATTTAGTAAATGCTCGAAAGCAGCTTGTTGTGATGATTTATTTGTCATAATGAATTACTTACTTTCATGGGTATATACCCCATCCCAGTCCTTTGCATCGTCGTTTTCGACAAGGTTTGCTATTCGTTCTAGTAATATACTATAAAATGTTATTGGTAAATTAGCACTTTGTTTTAATAACAATAACTGTTCATGTGCTGCTTGCCAATCCCCAGCAAGGTAAGCTTCAATAGCCTTTTCATGTAATAAGACATCAGCTTTGACATCATCACTTAATTCAGTTGCAAATCCGAGTGGTTGATATATTTCAACCACGTTTAATTTACCTTTAACCTTTATTCTATCAATTTTAATGCAGATAACACCATGTTTAACGATTTCATGATAAGTTTTACTAGAAATTAAAATATCGACACCATAGTATTTTGTTAACGATTCAATTCTTGAACCTAAATTAACCGCATCGCCAAGTACAGTGTAGGCCTTCCTGTAAGTCGACCCCATATCACCAACCACCATTTCACCAGTACTAATACCAATACCAAGTTTAATTTTTGGCCAGTCTTTCTCGACAAAGCGTTTACTAAGTTGGTGTGTTAGGCTAATTAAATTTAAGGCACTTATTACAGCATTTACCGCATGATTTTCATCTTCTAACGGTGCATTCCAAATAGCCATGACCATGTCACCAACATATTTATCAATCGTGCCTTTATTATCAAAAATAATACTGGTTGCTTCGGTTAAATATTCTTTCAAAAACTCACTTAACTCTTCTGGGGTAAATTGCTCTGATAAAGTAGTGAAATCTCGAATATCAGCAAATAATACTGACATTTCTCTGCGTTCGGTTTTTAGCTCCACGCCTTTGGCTGAATGGATTAGTTTTTCGATGTATGCCGGTGGCACGTATTGATCAAACATACTTTTTATTTTTTTACGATTAACGTTTGCCGACATAAAACCGACCGAGCCGTAATAAGCCGTTAATAGCGCAATAAGTAAGAGTATTTGAAATAAAGGTAAACTTATTTTCAGCACCCACCAGCAATACCAATTAATACTAACATGCAGCAAAAAGCTTACAAGACTAATCAGCAAAATTCTACCTGGCCCTTGGTTCACCATTAAAATTGCCAGTAAAAACCCGGTTAACAATAACAAACTGAACACAATAGCTAAGGTTACATCTAATTCTACAGGTAATATTTCAGGGTGAATAAGGCCTTCAAAAACATTAGCATGCACTTCCACACCCGGATATTGCACACCTACAGAGGTGGTTCTCAAATCAGCCAAACCAACCGCTGATGTGCCAATAAATGCCACTGCACCATTTAATAGTGCAGGGTCTGCACGCTCATTTAACACATCGGTGGCTGAAATATATGGAAAACTGCGTTCTCTGCCTTTATATGGAATAAATATTTGGCCTTTTTCATTCGTTGGAATGAAATGGCTACCAAAACTCAAACCTTGTAACCAGCTTCTGTTTCCAGAGACTTTACTTTGCGCTTGAATACTGTCCGCCAAGGTATAAACCCTTGCCGCTTCCAAGGCTAATGACGGATATAATTGGCCCTGATAATTCAGCACCAAAGACGCTTTTCTGATAAAGCCATCGCTTTCTGGTACTGAATTAATAAAGCCTGCCCCAGTTGCCGCCGATTGCAAAGTAGCAATATTGCCAAGAACATGCTGAAAGGTACCTATTTCTGATAACTGTTCGGTGCTGTTTTTCCAATCAATAACACTTTTGGGTAGTTGTCCTGCTGTTTGGGCGCTGTCATCAAATAAAAAGCCTAATACCACTTCAGAATTACTTAAGGTATCAGCAAATTCTTTATCAAAATCAACCGAATCAGCCAAGCGTTGTATTTGCTTACGTGATTGAACAGGCAGATGTTTATTTTTAGCTAATACCACTTCAACAGGGTTTCTTTCTGGCTCGGCGAAAAATATATCGAAAGCAACGACAACAACACCTGCATCCATTAACTTAGTCACCAACTCGCTAACTTTACTTCGACTCCACGGGTGGCGTCCTTGTTCGCGCATACTTTTTTCATCGATATCGATAATAATGACTTGTTCGTCAAATTGGCGTTTTTTACCAGAGAGGGTCGCTAATAAACGGGTATCATATAAAATACCTTCCACACGTTGTAGCAGCTTTTGCACATTGTCTACGCGGATATAATTTAGCCCAATCACGAATATCGTAATAGCTAAACCAACGAGAAAACTTTTAGAGGTTAACTTAGTTAGCATTTATTTCATGGGTCGCCAGTTCTATAACTGTACCTTCACGAGCGCAAAAGACATTAAGTTTATTTTTGTATTTTAGTTGTAACTTTTGCTCTTGGTGCAAGAGCTCATCGTCAGTTCTAGAGGGGTCGTGGCTAACGATATATAAGCTTTTTACTTTTGCTTCAAAAGCTAATTTTGCTACTTCTGAAAATTTACTATGCCCCCAACCTAATTTCAGTGGCAAATCTTCTTCCAGATACTGAGCATCATGAATAAGTATGTCTGCATCAGCAATAAAGTCGAGCCACTGCTGCCAAGTCGTGTTCATTTTATTGGGAGAACTTAATTCATTATCGGTAACAAAAGCTATTTTTTTACCTTCTGCTGTTAAACAATAAGCACTACCACCATCAGGATGATTTAAACGTTGGGTGTGGACGCTGAAACCTGCAATTTCAAAGCTATGCTTTAATGCTTCATCTTTTAAAATACTAATATCAGCGGGCAGTTGTTGATATTTAACTGGATGAGTGGAGCCTGACATTTGCTTTAAAATAGCGTCTTTATCATTATGTTCGATCGCACCTGGCACGATGGTTATTTTTCGTTCAGCTTGATAAATAGGTTTAAAAAATGGAAATCCTTGGATATGGTCCCAATGATTATGCGTTAATAATATATTGATATCACTTGTGTTTTTTACTAAGCGATCGCCCAACGCAATAATACCGGTGCCTGAATCTAAAATGACATCATCGCCATTTTCTAAACAGATATAAACACATGAGGTATTACCTCCAAATAACACGGTATTTCTACCCGGTGTCGGGCTAGAGCCTCGGACACCGAAAAATTCAACTTTCATATAGTCACTTATTATTATATAAAATTAATTTAATTGATAATGACTTAAGTCAATATTATTACCAAACGTACCATCGATATAACATTGTCCGGCAACAATAAACGAACTGTTATTCAGTAATATCAGCGACTCTAACTGTGCGGTATTACTACAGGTATTGACTCTTGAATAGCCATTAAAATCAAATGAGTTATCAATAGTACCTGTTGATGTTATACGACCAATCATGTGTCTACTACTCCCCAAAGCATCACTAAAACCGACGACAACAATATTGTCATTAGTATCGATTGCTGCACTGGTCATTCCTGAATCCGCAGTTATCGGCGCCATACTAAAACTCGCTTTACCGTTGCTTGAGAAGCTATTATCTAAAGCACCTGTGCTAGATATTTTAACAACGGCAACTCTATCGTCAGATAAAGTTACTAGATCATTACCGACCAAGTACAAGTTATTACTGCTGTCAAAACCGATAAACTCAACGTTATTGTCACCACCTGCTACATCGACAACTAGTTCACCTACATTGCTATTAAATGTACTATCCACTGCGCCATCAGTAGCAATATACTTAATCAACAGCATATCTTGACCACCACTGATGCGATTACCACCAGCATAAATGTTATTACTGGCATCTATCTCTACAGCAAAGTAATCATCGGTATTAGCACCTACAACATAACCTTGAGTGTTAAAAATCGTATCGAGAACACCGGCAGAGGTTAAACGTAATACAAAAGCACTCTTACTCCCAATGTCATAATTTCCCACTGCCACAAGATTACCTGCACTGTCTTCTTTCGCTTGATTAAAGTGAATATTAGTCGCGCCAAGTGCTGAAGTGGTATAAATACCGTCTGTGGCAAAAGCGCTGTCTAGTACACCATTTTGATCAATACGAGCTATAAAGCCATTATCTGCTGCTTCAGTGACATTGCCATAAACAATATATTTACCATCGGCTAGTTCAAATAGTCCTTTAACCTCGGCACTGGTGCCAATTTTTAATTGCTTATGACCATCAGTATCAAAACTTGTATCTAACAACCCTGCGCTAGTAAACCTAGTTAATATAATAGATTTATTGCTGACATTATCCGCCGTTGAAGCGACTAAAAATTTACCCTGTTGAGCAAGATCTTGAATCTGGATCACTTGTGCAACAATATCATCCGACGCAGTGCTTGAATGGGTAAAAGTCTGTTGACCGTTTACAAATTGAATATCATTGGATACACCGATATTATCAACCGAGCTAATCGTCATGATTTTATCAGTGCCTGATTCAGCATAACCAGGTATCCACATCGTTTGAACACTGTCTAAGCTCATCCCCAGTGCATAAGCATTACCGCTGGCATAGTTGAATGTTTTGTAGCCATTGATACCATAATTGGTGGAGTCGACAGTACCGTCAGCGGCGAAAACACGGGTAGTAAAGGGTTTGGACTTACCATCAAATAAGTTACCGGTTAAATACAAGTTACCGCTGCTATAATCATATTCGTAGCCAGTAAATTCACTACTGCCAGTACTCGCGACGCCATCAACATCAAATATAGCGATTCCACTTGAGCCAAAGGCCGCCACTGGCGCAGCGTAACTATCCACTTCAAAAATAAAAGCGTCTTGTTCGCCACTAGCTAATACCGTTGAACCTGCGATATGCGCGGTGTGCTCACCCGCCCCAGTATTTTCACCATCAATACCGCCCACTTTATCATCAGCACCGATTCCCCCTATATCATAGGTCACTGGCGTACTGCTATTAAATTTCACATAATTGCCATCGGCATTTTTCGGGTTAAATATCCATGCGAAAATATCGTAATCGCCATCAGCCGTTAAGACATTACCGGCAATCATAGCCTCATTATTATGCGGGTTGTATACGGCGATACCTTCATCATCTAAACCTAAACCGGTAATATCGAGCATAATATGAGGCGAATAAACAACCTCCACATTGTTAACAAAAGTGGTGGATGCTTGAAAATTGCCACCTTTATCTACTCTAATCACCAATAGGTCATCATCAGTAACGCCTTGCACTTTACCTACGGCAAAAATGGTTGCAATTTCAGTGGCTGCATTTCCCTGTACGGCAGGTACTACAATATCAACCGCATCATTTATGGTGAGAATTTTTTGCTCGGTAGTACAACGCAAACCATTATCAGCAAAAGCAGTAACTACATTACCTGTACTATCAACTTTCAAAAAGCAAATTTCAGTATAAGTACCGTCATCACGGTCAATAACAAGGTATAAATTCCCTTCAATTTCGACGATAGCTTTACCATATTCTTCAGCACCCAAATCAAAAGTTTGTTTACCATTGGTGCCAAAAGTTGCATCTAAGGTACTATCGTCGTTATAGGCCACGACATAAACATCTTTATCGACATTATCGATACTGCCAATAAAATAAACTTTACTACCAACAGTTACTGACTTGTTTAGCTGAGGCTGGGTTTTAATGCTAGTTAGCTCCAATGACCCCAATGCCGCACGACCAAAGCCTGCAGTTTCACCTAAAACTGCATCTCCAGGAATGTCAGTAACATCAATGGTAATAACAACATCTTTGGACTCTGCAATTGGGGCTCCATCATCATCAATAGTCACAGTGACCGTATGTTGGATATTGGTTTCGTAATCTAGTGGATAACTGCCTTTGACGGTTATTTCACCGCTCGCAGCGTCGATTTGAAATAGTCCGGTATCACCAGCGGTTAATGAAAAAGCCAGCGTGTCGCCTTCAATATCACTGACAACGACAGTACCTACGACATCACCATCATTACCATTTTCAAAAACACTGAAAGTTTGTGGAGAAGCTTGAGGTGCGTCATTTACCGCTTGAATCGTTAAATTAACGGTCGCTGTATCTGTGCCGCCATTACCATCGTCTACTTGATAAACGAAGCTGTCTGCACCGTTAAAATTAGCATCAGGAACATAGCTGAACGAGCCATCAGAGCCCAAGGTTAAAGTACCGTTAATGGCATCAGTATCTAGTGTAATTGTTAAGGTGTCGTTTTCTTCATCAGTGTCATTGCCCAACAAATTATCGCCATCACTGACCAGTTTAGCTAAGGTTACATCTTCATCAAAAGTATAACTATCGACACCCGCTACAGGGGCATCATTTACTGCATTAATGGTTAAATTAACCGTGCCATCGACTAACGTGCCACTGCCATCGTCAATTTTATAAGTAAAGGTGTCTGTACCATTTACGTTAGCTGTAGGCGTATAGATAAATGATGCGCCACTAAGGGTTAAAACCCCTTTAGTCGCCGTTGGTATTGCGCTGGTATCAAGCGTTAAGGTATCCCCATCAATATCATTATCATTGGCTAACAAGCTGGCAAAAGTGATGGTTAGTGGCTCATCTTC
>NZ_JACGWA010000013.1 GCF_014077505.1 Colwellia sp. BRX10-3
AATGAAATAAGGCCGCACTTAAGTTTGGCAATGAAAACACCAAACCAAGTGCACAAAAAAGACCAGAAGCTTAAGCCACTGGCCTTTCATTAAAACCGTCAACATATTCTAGGACGGGACATTCTTTTTGATCATATACGTTGAAATGCTTTCCTTTCTCCGCACACCAATATAGAACTTCCCGCGTTATTAATGGTAATTGCTTCTTCTTTAATTAATATACAGCCGACTTAGAAGTATTAAAGGGTTCGCCACAGCTGATGCTACTGGCTGATGTAAAACCCAGTACTTAATTTATATAGATCCAATATTTGCTGTGTTATCTACTCAGGCGTTGTCACTACAAATATCACCCCGATGGAATTCCATATCTAATCAATACACTAAAATAACCTAACAATAATTTAGTAAGGCTAAGGATTAAGCACAAGGCGTTGACTGAGAAATAACTAACTATTGAGTTAGATGCCTAGTGAAATAGATAGTGATAATCTGTAAGGATGTGAAGATACTTATCTGGACAAGTAAATGCCCTTCAGTGCTATCAAAGTCATTAAACTAGCTAATAGTTATAAATTGCAGATAATAAAAAAGCAGGGCTGATTTCTCAGGCCTGCTTTATCTAAACACTAACGTTAACCGTTAGAAATGAATAGTGGTACCAAGAAATACACCGTCAAATTCAATGTTGGTATATAAATCATTTAAGTCGTCTAACTCTAACTTAACGGCACGGTAACCAGCATTAATGTTTACATCAACCGCTAGGTTATCAATTAACTCGTAGCTCACGCCTACTTCATAGTCGTATAGTGTATGATCATCAATTGATAAAAAGTTACCTTGCGCGTATAGGTTCAAACCCGTTAAAGGTAGACCGACATTAGTTCTAACGTATAGCATAGGCACAATATCAGTTACGGAAACAGTGCCTGATTGTGAAACAGAGTCTGAGCTTGCTGACACAGTTACGTCACCATCAAAGTCACGGCCTGTTAAACCAATATCAAATGATACTAGGTCGTTATCAAATAATTCATAATAGAGTGTGTAATCTAAATAACTAACGTTAAAGTCAGCGTTTACATTAGTATCTTCGTTAAAAGTTTTTCCATCAAATTCGAAATCAGTCTTAAGTGTTGTGTTGCCTTCAGTTTCGAGTGACGTAGAGCTAATGCGTACATTTGGAATTAATGCCAATGGATGTTCAAAAGCAATAAAAAAACTGTTTTGTTTTTTATCCGCTAAATTAAAATCAATCTGTGAACTGCCATCGCCAAATGTTCCAGAAGCTTGGTTGTCCCATATTTGACCACCCAAATAGATACCTAAAGCATCAGCTTGAACATTAGTTGATAAAATCGATGCAAGTGTTACTACTAGCGCTAGTTTTTTCATGTTTTATTACCCTTGACTCAATAAGTCGTTTAAATCGATCAGTGCTGCATTTGCACGTGATATATAATTAGCCATTACTAAAGAATGATTTGCGAGCATACCAAAGCCATCGCCATTTAAAACCATAGGGCTCCAAATTGGCTCTTGGCTTGCTTCCAGTTCGCGAATAATTTGTTGTACGCTAACTTTAGCATTTTTCTGTTCTAGTACATCATTAAAGTCTATTTCGATTGCTTTTAAGAAGTGCAATAAGGCCCAACAAGCACCACGCGCTTCATAAAATTCATTATCTATTGCCCACCAACTTGTTTTCAATTGCATGCTCGAAGCGCTAGATGTTGACTGTTTAGCCACACTATCGCCAGCAAGATCAACATTAATTTGCTCACGGCCAACACTGGCACTTAATCGTTGTGAATAACTACCTAAACGTTTGGTTGCTTCTTGGATCCAAGCGCGTAAATTATCAGAACGTGCGTAAAACTGGGCGGATTGATTATTGACCTGAGTCAATGCCGTTCTGTAGGCATATAACTCATTAATGGCTTTTTGATATTCACCTTCAGCGCTAGGAATAGCCCAACTGGTGTGATCAATGTTGAGTTGCGGTTGTGCAACTTTCAAGTTTTTATTTTCAGCTGACTGAGACTGCGACCGACTAAATTCTTGACGCATTACCAGCGACATATCTCTGACCATTTCAAGCACGCCAAATTCCCATGCAGGGATGTTATCTAAAAACACCGATGGTGGAAGAGCATCATTAGCCAAATAACCACCTGGCTTATTCAATAGCGTTTCGGTTACGCGAATTAATGCTGTTGTTGTGGTGTAACCCACAACAGGGGAAACGTTTTCTGTCGCTGCTGCTTTGGTAACTTCGGCACGAATATCAAACTTTTCAGGCTCAAAACTCCAATAAACACCCAGTAAATACAGCATAAAAAATAGCGTTAAAAACCCTAAAATGACAGCTTTTGTTGAAATATTAACCTTCATAACTACTCCTAATGATTGTGGTGCTTTTTCTGCTTAAGGCCCTGAACAGCATAATTTACATCAATGCTAGATTTATTGTCAAAATGTAGCGTTATGATAATGTTTTCTTTGGCTTTTAAGGGCTGCTTTAAATCAAAAATCATTAAATGAAAACCTGCGGGCTGAAATTCGGTACTACTTTGTGCTGAAACGTCTACATAATCGCGTTGACGCATACGCATTAAGCCATTAGCCATGGTATGTTGATGAATTTCAATCCGCTCACTTACCACACTAGACGCTGCAATAAGTCGAATATTTTTTTGTGATAAATTTTTTATTGTCATATAAGCCGAAGAAATAGATGTTCCGGGAATACTTTCCCTAGCATAGCCATTTTCCACTAACACTTCGGTGCTCTGACTTGCAAACCCTACATTGGTCAAAGCACTACTCACAAATAAAACCAGTAAAATTACCGATGAAAATAGATTCCTCATAAGCTGCTATACATCCTTTTTTATCCATATTATGATTCTTAATTACTATTGTAACTAAGCTTGAACGAAATGGATAACTTAATTATTTCAAATGAACACAATGGTGTTCTTCTCATTTGTATTAATCGACTCGATAAAAAAAACGCCTTAAACAACGATATGTACATAGAACTGTGCCGTTTGTTTACGCTTGCTAATGCAAGTGATGATATTCGCTGCGTACTTATCCAAGGTGATGAAAAATGTTTTTGTGCTGGTAATGACCTACATGACTTTATTAAGTGTAGCGAAAGTGGCGACTTAGCAGCATTCGATTTAATAAAAGCCCTTGCTTCGCTAGAAAAACCCTTAGTAGCCGCGGTTGCAGGTCCTGCTGTTGGCATAGGTACCACATTACTTTTACATTGTGACATGGTTTATGCCGCCAACAACGCTAAGTTTAAATTACCGTTTACCCAACTAGGTTTATGTCCTGAAGCCGGTTCAAGTTTATTATTACCTTTGCGCATTGGCCACAACAGAGCTTTTGAGCTGTTAGTTTTAGGCAAAATGTTCACCGCTGAAAATGCGCTCGACTATGGTTTAATTAATGAGATTTGCCCTACTGATGAGTTACTCGCAACCGCTTTAAATACAGCTCAAAACATAGCGAAATTACCGCTAGACTCTTTGCTCACCAGTAGAAAACTAATGAAAGCCCACACCACAACAGTATTATCACAAGTGATGGAAAACGAAGCGGAGCAATTTAAACGTTTAGTTAATACTGATGAGTGTAAAACTATTTTAGCGAGTTTTTTCAAATAGTTGTAGTACAAAAAAATTTAACCACTGAGGGTAAAGTCTATTACTTTCAGCTTTATTTTTGTTTTCTAATGACTATCCTGAACATTATAAATGTAAAGACTAAAGCCTTATTTATGGCTGTAAGTTATTTAAATTTAGCCCCCATACACTCTTCTCCATGACTTTAATATCAGCAGAAACATTAACAATGAACAGGTTTTTTATCTCGGGTTACTAACCAAATAACACCAGCAACTAACAATATCGGCCAAAATACACCAACCAATAACATAGCAAAGCCACCTAACAACAACATAGCAACAAAAATCAATGAACCAAATACACTCATGGCAATTGCTAAGGCAACTAATACAAGTAGCACCACCACTAATGCTGAGAAACTAATAGCTTTTAAAGGTTCAACCACTTGCTCATCCATATAAATATCAACATCAAGAAACTCAATAAAGCTGACACCTAAAACGTAAGTTAAAAACAGTGTGGCAAAAATTGCTAAAAATAGTGATTTAAAAAATGACATACCTTACTCCCCATAACTTATTCAAACGAACTTAATGTTTTATGCCTTAGTCGGTATTAACAAGGTTGCCACCAAATAAGCGACGCCAGTTGCAACAGGAAACATTAACAAGGCTAAAATAGCGCCAACTCTAACCGCTATACGAGGCAAATTGTAATGCTTGGCAATACCGCCACAAACCCCTGATAGTTTTTTATGTACTACGTCTTTAGTTAAGGTTTTATTTACTGAATACTCGCGATCATAACTCATGACTTACTCCTTGTGCCCAACCTGGGAACCTTTAAACATTAAATTAAAAATAAACACTAACAGTGCGCTAATAAAGAAACTAACCACGGGTGTTATAAACATAACACCAGCGATTATCCAAGATGAAGACGCCATGTTAATACCTGCTCAATCACTTAGCCGTTAGCTACTTTTTGCTTTAGCTGCTCAAGCTCTTGCTCAATATTTTCTTTATTTTCTAAGTCACGAAATTGGCTATCTAAATCTTTTGACGATGTCATATCATAGGCTTCAACTTCGGCTTCAACGCGGTCAATTTTTTGTTGATAACGCTCAAATTTATTAATCGCTTCGTCGATATTATGAATGACAGCTTTTTCGCGAACTTTCAAACGCACTTCTGCAGATTGTTGGCGTATTGCAAAGGCTTCTTGCTTGCGCTTTGCCTCAGTCAACTTATCTTGCAAACGTTGGCTATCTTGCTGAACAGCAGTTAAGTACTCATCAATTTGACTTAACGCTTCATTAAACTCAGTTAACTTTTGAGTACAATTTTGCTTTTCAACCAGTGCAGATTTCGCTAAGTCTTCACGACCCTTTGTTAAAGCAAGTTCAGCTTTATGCTGCCAATTTGTAACGCGACTTTCCATTTCGCGAATATTGCGTAAAACCGTTTTCTTTTCAGCAATATGTTTAGCCGCTGCCGAACGGACTTCAACTAGCGTTTCTTCCATTTCATTAATGATCAATTTGATCATCTTTTCTGGCTCTTCTGCTTTATCTAACATTGCGTTAATGTTGGCGTTAATAATGTCAGTGAATCTTGAAAACATGCCCATGGTATTTCTCCTATTAAGATTTTGGTTTTTGTTGGATTGATTTTTTTTGTTCTGAAATTGCAGCTAGCTCGTGAGTTTCCACAGTGCTGTAGCGCATTGAAAAACGGTTTAATTCGGCTTTGATTGAATGCGACAGTTCTGCTGATAAATCATGCAAAACTTTTTCTCCTTGAGCCTGTACCGTTGCTGCTAAACTTTGCTCTAAAGAAGCTTCTTGTGCAGTAGCAGTGATAGTAAATAGCAACGTACAAGATAATAAAACGGTGCTTAGTGCATTTTTACGTTGTGATAGTTTCATTATTAATATCCTTATGTAAGTAACACGAATCGTAAATATTTGACTCATCGTGTTGGTATCTGACATTACTATTACAAGTGCTGTGCCAACTGATAAATATTATTTAATTCATTGTTATTGTTATACTTTTAATAAAATCAATTCAGCACTTAAAATAAGACATAATATGTCGAGCTATAATTTGGTCAATATCTACACTAAAAATAGTGAAATTGACCAATGGAAATAGATTAGTTATTTGAGAGTTTTAAGAGAAGTTTGTCGCTAAATGCCTAGCGAATGAATTATTGAGTATGATTACGGCAACATAAATGATGCCGTGATAATAAGTAGGAAGGAGAGATCGTATGAATTAGCTTTTTGTTGTTAGCTAGAGGTTACAACTTCTGTATTAGGTAAAGAGCCCCACTCACTCCATGAGCCGTCGTATACGCGTACATCGTTACGTCCAACAATATCTGCAGCCAATGCCAACACACAAGCGGTAACGCCTGAACCACAGCTCATGATCATCGCTTGGTTATTTACGTTAATATCATTAAAAATTTCTGCCAGTTCGCTTGCAGGCTTAAGCAGCCCTTGATTAAACAAGTCGTTGTAAGGGAGGTTTTTCGAATTGGGCATATGACCACTTCGCACGCCAGCTCGAGGTTCTGCGTCTAAGCCCTTAAAGCGGCGATTAGCCCGAGCATCTAGAATTAACTCTCCTTGCGAGCGTGTTTGCGCTTGTACTTCACGCCAATCACAAAAAAAGGCAACTGGCTCTTTCGCGACAAAATTTCCGATAATTTGCTGATAAGTATCATTAATAGCGATTGTTAATTCAGCCATGGGTTTTTTAAGTTTTAACCAATAAGGTAAACCACCATCTAAAACGGCAATATTTTTATGCCCCATCGCCCTAAACATATACCAAGCTCGTGCGGCAGAAAATAAACCTAAATCATCATAAACCACAATTTGGCTTTGCTGATTAATACCTAAGGCTTTTGCTGCTTTCTCGAAATGTATTGCTGATGGCATGGTGTGAGGTAAGTTACTAGCTAAATCAGAGAAATCTTGGTTTAAGTCAAAGCGGCGAGCGTTGGGGATACTATATTCAGGCCAACTATTTACAGCCTTAGCCATGCTTCCAACAGGTGGAATACTCGCGTCTAGTACCACAAGATCTTTACTGCCCAGGATAGCATGCAAATCTACACAGGAAATTAATTGCTGAAAATACGTCATAAGCTCGACCGAATACCAATGGCTTGTAAATATATTGCAAAATTAGCCGAGATCTTCGTGAAAGTACAGGATTTAACTGAAAGGATGCTGGTTAGCAAAAACCATGTTGAAATTTCAATTGCACATTTAATTTTTGCTGGAGCTTTATATGAAGAATTTTATAGCTTAAAGCGCCGTAACTCAGGCGTTCATTTAACCGCTAACTTTAAGCTTAAAGTACTAAAGCCTATTTACCTTGTTCTAATTCTAAACGAGCTACAATAAACGAGGTTGCCAGTAAACAAACACCGGGCAACATAAACAAAGTAAATAACATGGTTAAACTTGGCATTGCATCAATCCTTTTAAGCCGTTTATAGCGCTATATTTTAAAAGTGTTACTAATTAAGTTGCATAAACACTTACAAAGGTTGTGCCAAGGATCAAATAAAAACTTAGGTCATTGTTTTAATAACAAATTTAACTTTTAAAAAATAAGAAAACAGACTCGAAGAATATCGATATAACTGTGATGTGGTTAAATTTACTACTTTATAGTGAGATTTGTGCAAAACCATCAACATAGTTAAAAATAATATTAAAATGATAAAAAAGTCCCGAAATCGAGACATTATTGTCCGATTCCGAGACTGTTATAAATTTGAGTAGCACTGAACTTACGCTATAAAAATGCTAAGTTCAGTCTTAACCAGAGTTTAAAGCTAGATTACTTTTATCTCCGGGTTAAGCTGTAATACTTTAGCAAAAGCTTGTTGCAATACTTCTCCCCCTACATTTTCGCCATTAGCATTTTCACTCAAATAACGACGAAATTGTTTCGCGCCTGCTAAACCATTGCATAAGCCTAACATGTGCCTTGCTACATGCCAGGCACGGCCGCCATTGGCGACATGACGGTCAACATATTCAATCATTTCATTAAGCACGGCTTGGCGTGATTTAATCTCAACACCAGCTTGCCAGATTTCATTGTCAGCTTCGGTTAGCATATAAGGATTTTGGTAAATTTCGCGGCCAATCATCACACCATCAATATGCTGCATGTGTTCATTCGCTTGTGCAAACGTTGTTATACCGCCATTAATTGAAATATCTAACTGTTGGAAATCTTGTTTAAGTTGATATACCCGCTGGTAATCAAGTGGTGGAATATCTCTGTTTTGTTTTGGGCTTAAACCACTTAACCAAGCTTTACGGGCATGAATAATAAAATGCTGGCAGCCTGCTGCGCTTACAGTTGTTAAAAATTGCTGCAAAAATTCATAACTGTCTAGATCATCAATACCAATACGAGATTTTACTGTGGTTGGTATTGTAGTGGCGTTTTGCATACTAGCGACACAATCAGCAACAAGTTGTGGTTCAGCCATCAAGCAAGCACCAAACTTACCATTTTGCACACGATCAGACGGACAACCCACATTAATATTGATTTCATCGTAACCTTGTTGCTCAGCAATTTTTGCACACTCGGTCATGGCATTTACATCACTACCACCAAGCTGCAACACCAATGGATGCTCTTCTTCGTTATAGGCTAAGTAATTACCTTTACCGTGCAATATGGCGCCAGTAGTGACCATTTCGGTATAAAGCACGGTTTGCTTAGACATTACGCGATAAAAATAACGGCAATGGCGATCAGTCCAATCGAGCATTGGGGCAATAGAAAGTTTGTGTGAGATCATAAAGTTATAAAAAACCTTTAAGTTTAAAGCGAATATAGTTGTGGATAAGGACAACTGAAATATCCGCCAATTATAAAGGCTTTGGGGATGCTAAACAAAAGAAATAATATCAAGCGAATGTAATGATAAATCCAATAACTTGATGTTTTTGAATTATGCACAACAAAGCAAAGTTTAACCATTGAACTAAGTTAAATTATTTCTCGGACCAGAGAGGAATCAGGAAGTTAATGCTTAAGCTACTTTGCACTCATTTAGTTTAATGCTTAATTCTTCATTAGACTTACCCAATATCGCAATATCAGCCATTGCTATGTCTAACTCAGCTTGAAGCGCCAACATTTTACTTATTGCTGATATTTTATCGGCCTGCGAAGCAGCTTCACGTGCTTTTACTTTAGCTAATTGTGCTTTGGTTTCTTCCAGCAACGCCAATAATCGCTCTACATCTTTATTCTCTTTAAATACTTGGTCGCTGCCTATTTTAGCTTCAATGGGTTCATCTGCCTCAATAAACTGATCGGTTTTATTAAGGAAATAAAGTAAGGATAAACGGAGGATAAAAAATAAAAATGTTAAAAATAAAACAACCGCATATTGAAAAGAGTGTTCAGCTAATGCTGTACTTAACCTATCGCTAAAACCAGTATTACTGGCAGCAAAAGTAATAAAAACTTGATGGTGCCAAGCGATTGATATTAAGAAATATACCAAGAAAAAGTTTGGCGCTTTATTTTGTGCTCGATTAAAAACCAGCACTGATTTGATAAACTTTGAAAACATAAAAATCCTTTTTTATAAATACTACTGTCTACTATTTGTAAATAAAACATTAAGTTCGGCTATTTTATTACTGCAAAAACAATCAGTAAAGCTATATTCGCTAAATATTAGGATACGCTAGTATTATTTAAGTGTTAGTGCTTGTCTTCGCTAAGTTTATAAAGCTGTTGAGTCGCTTGTGTGGATTATAATTCTGATTGTCAAAATTATTGAAGTGTTTTAATATAATTAATGTACCTAGTACTTGTCATTACTAAGCTACAATTAACCCCATAAAACCTAATATACTGACACTCGAGGCAGTGCCGCATAGGTTTATTAATAATAAACACTATTCTCTTCAATTTTAGGGTCGTTATGAATACAACTAACAAAATTTTTATATATTTACTTAGTGCATTGTTTATCGAAAGTTTATTTTTATCTTTCTTTTATGATTCGTATTTACCGACTTTTATTATTGGTTTGCCAGCATTGCTTGTACCGCTGTTCTTTAATCAAACAGCGCCTAATTTGGCAATAACTCGACATGTATCCGCAATCGCCCTCATGATATTCGCCGCACTGCATATTCATCAAACAAACGGTTTGATAGAAGCGCATTTTGAAGTGTTCATTTTAATGGCCTTTTTAATTATCTATCAAGATTGGCGAGTGTTTATTACCGCACTTTTAGTTGTGGTAATACACCATGTTTCTTTTTATATTTTACAAACCAACAACTTCAGTGTTTTTGTATTCACCCAAGATAGGCTTGCCTCTTCAACTGTGGTAATTCATGCGGTATACGCTTCAGCAGAGGCTCTTATCGCGGGCTACATTGCAAACATGATGGCAAAAGTAAATAGAATTGGACAAGAGTTAGCACGAGTGACCAAAAAGCTGACTTTAGATTCACACGCTATTGATTTAAATATAAATACAGATGCACAAGACGATAGTACATTACTATCATTTAACGATTTACTGGCACTATTATCTCGTGTCATTGGTAGTGTCAAAGCGCAAGTAATAGAACTGAAAAGTAACTCGCAGAAGCTTATTGAAACTAAAGTAGATCTAGAGGATTCGTCAAAACAAAGGCACCTAGAAACTGATGCAATCGCAACATCTGCAGAAAAATTGTCGGTAATTGTGAGATCAATTTCTGAAGAAACAAATTTATTAAATACTCAAATGCAAGAAGCAAGTAATTATACTAAAGCCACCAATGAAGATATTGTTGAAATTAATAATCACAATAAAAACTTAACAGTTGCACTAGAAAAAACCAGTGAGCAAGTTACTGAATTAGCTAACTCCACTGATGCAATCTCTAATGTTTTATCTGAAATCACCAGTATTGCCGATCAAACCAACTTATTAGCATTAAATGCCGCAATTGAGGCCGCAAGAGCTGGCGAGCAGGGTCGAGGGTTTGCTGTTGTTGCCGACGAAGTAAGAGCCTTAGCAAATAGAACCAAAGAAAGTACAGATAAAATTGGCGCGACTTTAGGTATTCTTCAAACTTATTCGCAATCTACCACTGACTCTATGGGCAGCAGTTTGAAAATAGTTCAATCGGTTATTGATAGTGCTAGCAATGCTGAAGGTAAAATAGTTAAAGCCTCTAACTTAGTTGCACAAGTAAGTGCTGTATCGATAAATGTTGCCGCTGCTGTTGAGCACCAAGCAGCAACAACTAGCGATATAGCTAAAAGCGTAGAGATACTGAAAAGTACAGTTCAATCTGATATTAAAAAGATTAAAATATTAGACCAAGAGTCTATTAAGCTTTGCCAAAGCGCTATGGATATGGAAAATAATATTGCACGTTTTAAATAATAAAATAACCAAAACTCAATTTTCTATCGTTTTTATTTGGCTATGTATAACGGTTGCGGGATTTGCTTATTTTATTGATAGTAGACTTGTTAGTTTTAATGTCGACAATAAATTAAGTGGTTTAGCGCATCAACAACTTGCGAGTTCATTAAAGCAGTATATTGAACCAACAGCGAATAATACAGTTTTGCATTTTTATCAAACAGACTGCGAGTGTCAGCAATATAGTGAAGGTCATATTCAAGACATTAACAATATTGCTAACGATAACAATTTCAGTATAAAAAATATTGATATTAAAGATCATCTGCTTGTTCCTGTAACGCCATCAGTCGCCATTTTAAACAACCTGGGTGAAGTTGTTTATTTTGGCCCCTACGGTGAAGGATTAGCCTGCTCACAAACCTCAGGTTACGCTCAAACCATATTAAATAATTTTCTAAATGGCTATTCTGCCAACCTCATCATTAAAGAGGCCAAAGGCTGTTACTGTAAAGTGTAGAGCTACATACTAGCTCAATTTTATATCCTGTTCTCTACATTGGATCACAGCAATATTTCAGCGTTTGAAAACATCAAATAACTCATTAGAAATAAACTCAGTTAAGCGTGCTAATTTATGTAAGCTACTTTAATGCGCTAACAACTTAACGTGTTTATTCTGCTCTTTATCGCATATTTCGTCTTGTCAGCCAAACCTATTGGCTAAAAATGTTATAAAGCGTGATTAATAAAAAAATCACTCAGTTTATATTCATCAGGAAAATCATGAAATATTCAATTAAATCAGCCTTACTTTGTGTTTGTGTTGCTGCTAGTGGCCACGCTTTAGCAAAAAACAGCATCAGTGACGATAAGTTTCGTCAGCTAGAAGAGAACTTACCAACGCCAAATACTTACCGTACGGCGTCTGGTGCACCGGGTCATCAATACTGGCAACAAGATGTTGATTACAAAATTGATATTACTTTAGATGACGAAAAACAAACGTTGTCAGGCAACGAGACTATTGATTACACCAATAATTCTCCTGATACTTTACGTTACTTATGGCTGCAGTTAGACCAAAATAAATTAGCTGATAACGCGGGTGCCAAAACAACACGTACTGCGCCAAAGAAAAAAATTACTTATAGCGGTTTACGCAATGTTATTCAAACAGACGAATTTCAGGGTGGTTATGAGATTACCAAGGTTACCGGTTCAAACGGCAAAGCATTAAGTTATGTCATTAATGGCACTATGATGCGCATTGACTTGCCAAAAGCACTTAAATCAGGTGATAGCGTAGAGCTAAATATTAATTGGAACTACCAATTACACGAACAAAAAGTATTAGGTGGCCGCTCAGGCTACGAATATTTTAAAGAAGACGACAACTACCTTTATGAAATTGCTAGCTGGTTCCCTCGTGCCGCAGCTTATTATGACGTAATGGGTTGGCAAAATAAGCAATTTATTGGTAGCGGTGAATTCACCTTAGAATTTGGTGATTATGACGTTAGCATTACTGTGCCTGCTGATCACGTTGTTGCAGCAACCGGTGTTTTACAAAATCCGAAAGACGTATTAACAAAAACTCAACGTGATCGTTTAGCAAAAGCGAAGAAAGCTGATAAGCCAGTATTAATTATTACGCCTGAAGAAGCTTTAGAAAACGAAAAATCTCGAGCCACTAAAACCAAAACATGGGAATTTGAAGCGAAAAACGTACGTGACTTTGCTTTTGCCTCAAGTCGTAAATTCATTTGGGATGCACAGGGCTATAAAGGCGGTAAAACCGACACTATGGCGATGTCGTATTATCCGAATGAAGGTAATCCGTTATGGGAAAAATACTCTACTGAGTCAATAATCCATACTATGGAGCAATATAATAAGTATACCTTTGCTTATCCTTACCCTGTTTCCATCTCGGTAAATGGCCCTGTTGGCGGTATGGAATATCCGATGATCACTTTCAACGGCCCGCGCCCGACACTAGATAAAGAAACCGGTGAAAAAACCTATTCTCGCAGAACTAAATATGGCCTTATTGGCGTTATTATTCATGAAGTGGGACACAACTATTTTCCAATGATTGTTAACTCGGACGAACGTCAGTGGACTTGGATGGATGAAGGTTTAAATACTTTTCTACAATTTGTTGCTGAACAAGCATGGGAAGAAGGTTACCCTTCTCGTCGTGGCGATGCCGCTAATATTACCAGTTACATGAAAAGTGATAACCAAGTGCCAATTATGACCAACTCAGAGTCAATTTTGCAATTTGGTAACAACGCTTACGGTAAGCCAGCAACGGCATTAAATATTTTGCGTGAAACCGTAATGGGCCGTGAATTGTTTGATTTTGCTTTTAAAGAATATGCCCAACGTTGGAAGTTTAAACGCCCTACCCCTGCTGACTTTTTCCGTACCATGGAAGACGCCTCAGGCATTGATTTAGACTGGTTCTGGCGTGGTTGGTTCTACACTACAGATCATGTTGATATTGCCTTAGGTAATATTCATTTATACCGTCCAAATAGCCAAAACCCTGATACTGAAGAAGCCTGGGAACGTGCTTTAGAGAACGAAAAACCAGATTTTATCAGTAAGGTTCGTAATAAAGGCCAATGGGTTCGAACTGATGACAAACCTCAATTGTTAGATTTTTACAACGAGCATGACCAGTTTACAGCCACCAACAAAGCGCGTAATAAATATAACAAAAGCACTGCAAAACTAGAGCAATGGCAAAAAGACTTACTTGTTGACGAAAGAAACTTCTACATTATTGATTTTGAAAATAAAGGTGGCTTAGTTATGCCAATTATTTTAGCGGTAACTTATGCTGACAATACAGTAGAACGAGTAACATTACCGGCTGAAATTTGGCGTCGCAACAGCAAAGTAGTCTCCAAACTATTGGTTCGTGAAAAAGAAATAACAGCCATCGCAATTGACCCTAACTGGGAAACGGCCGATGTAGATGTTAGTAACAACTACTGGCCAGCACGTCCAATTAAGTCGCGCTTTGACTTATACAAACGTAAGAAAAAAGACATGATGCGCGATTACAATGTTGAATTGAAAAGTGCTGATGACAAAGAAGAGAAAAAGACAGAAGACAATGCCGAGGCTGAACAGCAATAATGTTGTTAAGCCTAGCTAAACGCTTTTTGGTTTTGCTATTGTGTGGGCTAGCCGCAAATGCGGTTGCCCACCGCTACTTTTTTAGCATTACCGATTTATCGTTAAATGATCGTACTCAGTCAATTGAAGTTATTCATCAACTAACGGCTCACGACATCGACAACGCTATTGCACAAGCAAAGCAGATACACTTTTCTGTTGCTCATCCAGATTACGAAAACATTATTCGCCAATATGTTGAAGCAAATTTTCAACTGCATTATCAAGGCCAAGCAATATCATTAAACTGGGTTGGGCTTGAGGTAAACAAAGGTAATATTTTTATTTACCAAGAAACGAAATTTCATCATTCGCTCTTTGGACTAAAAATAACAAACACTTTGCTGACCAAAGAGTACGAAAAGCAAGTAAATACCGTTAATTTTAGTGATAGTAAGATAAAAGGTAGCCTAACTTTCAATAGATCAGTTACTATAAATCATATCGCAATTAATGATTAATATAGTTAGATTAAAGTTTGCCTATAAGTGCACCAAATCAAACAACTAAATTAAAATAAAAGCCTTTGGACACATTCATGAATGCAGAGTTTATTAACCCCTTTCTTTCTTCAATGCTTAACGTTATGTCAACCATGGCGCAAATGGATCTAACACCTGAAAAACCTCGTTTGAAAAAGAATGAAGTTGCAAAAGGTGATGTTTCAGGTTTAATTGGCATGGTAAGTGACCAAACTAAAGGTTCTTTATCTATTACGTTTGAAGGTAAGTTAGCACTTGCAACCATGAAAAAAATGGTCGGTGAAGGCCCTGATGAAATCAATGAAGAAATTACTGATTTAGTCGGTGAAATTACTAATATGGTTACCGGTGGCGCAAAACGTATGTTGAGTGAAAAAGGTATAGAGTTTGATATGGCGACGCCTATGGTAGTTTCTGGTCCTAACCACTCTATTCATCACATGGCTGACGGACCCATTGTTATTATTCCTCTTTCTTCTAAATACGGTAATGCCTATATTGAATTTAGTTTCGACAAATAACATCATTACATTAAATTAAACAGCCTCGTTTCAACGGGGCATTTTTATGCTCAAACCTATTTTATATGTATAGCTAATTATTAATATAATCTACTACCATGCATTAATTGTCCTCCGAGATATAGCCAAGCTATCGAAGCTGATTTTTCTTAATACCTCTACACTTTTTATCGGTTTGAACTTAAACGTACCATTAGGTACAATATAGATATTGAACATATATAAATGGTGGTTATTGTGGTTAGTGGACGCAAAAGAAAATTTGATGAACAAACGGCATTACAAGCTGCAATGGAAGTATTCTGGGCGAAAGGTTTTGTCGGCGCTTCTTTAGCTGACTTAACGAAAAGCATGAATATTAACAAGCCCAGTATGTATAGCGCTTTTGGTAATAAAGAAACATTATTTATTAAAGCGACTCAGCACTATATTGACAATAATATGCAAGCCCATCTTGGTGTTTTACTTGCGCCAGAATTGCCTTTAAAAACTCGTTTGAAAAATTATATGATGTCGATTGTCGGCATGCAATGTAGTACAGATCACCCCAAAGGTTGTTACCTTGTGCTTTGTCAATCTGAAGTAGCAGGCGGAGATATACCAGAACAAGCGACAAAGTTACTTCTTGAGATAGAATCCGCGCCAATTGCCTTGTTAAGTGATTTATTTAACACTGATAATGAAGCAATTACTTTAGGCTTAAATGAAAATGCAGCCAGTAACGCATTAACTTTATATACGGCATTAAAAGGCACTGCTGCAATGGCGCGCTCTAAAGTAACATCTACTGAATTAGAATTTGTTATTGATACAATTTTAGCCGGTGTATTTAACACCAGTAAAAATTACTCTACCCCAAAGGCTATCTTACAATAACCTGCTATTTTATCAGCCACTTGATTTTAGCCTTAAATATAGCTCGACTTTTATACCTAGCCCAAACTTGCGCTATGCGTTAAATATCGGCCGCCGATAGTTTTCATTCAATTGTTTTAACTACAGTTTATCTTAAAACACGTCCACCAAGTTATATCACTAAAGCTATAAGCTTACCGATAATAATTTTGCCTAAAAGCTATGTTTACTCACAATAAACTCATATTTTAGTTTAGCTGTTGACTTTTACATACCGATCGGTACAATATTTGATTTACTTACCGATCGGTATGTAAAATAAATTAGCAGCAGGTTGATTTGATTATTAACCATTACATTAAATTACAAAAAATTCGTGAAACAGTGATTTATTGTTACATCGTATTTAGTAAACCATATTCCTAAAGAGGTACTTTGACATGACTACATTAACTACACACACAATTGAATCAGCACCAGCAGCAAGTAAAGCACTTTTAGAGAAGTCTGTAAGTGCTTACGGTATGTTACCTAATCTGCATGGCGTGTTAGCCAGTGCGCCAAATGTATTAGATGCCTACCAAATACTACATGAGCTTTTTCTTAATACTTCATTCAATGCAGAAGAGCTTACCGTTGTATGGCAAGGTATAAATGTTGAACATGGCTGTAATTATTGTGTACCTGCGCACACGGCTATCGCTCATTCGATGAAAGTAGACTCTGACTTAATTGACGCATTGCGTGACCAAAAGCCTATGCCTACGGCAAAACTACAAGCTTTGCTTGATACAACATTAGTAATTGTACGTAATCGTGGACATATATCAGATGAAGAATTAGCATCTTTTTATGCCGCTGGTTACGGTGAACAACAGCTATTAGAAATACTTTTAGGCTTATCTCAAAAAGTAATCAGCAACTACACTAACCACATCGCAGGGACTGTTGTTGACAAACCTTTCAGTAAATTCGCTTGGGAAAAAGTAGAGAAGTAATATAACAATCTTGCTCGGCTACCTCTTCATTTCACCATGATAAGGTAGCTTTTTTATTGTAAAACGTTAACCTTAAGTGCAATGGTCGATACAAAATATTGCCATTTTTTTAAAAATCAATGCTAATTAAGCCAATAGCTTTAAATATTAACCTAGCTATAAGCTGTTACAGAGAAATACTATGAGTGAAAAAATTCAGATAGATATCATTTCAGATGTCGTATGCCCTTGGTGTGTTATCGGTTATGGCAATTTAACGAAAGCCATTGACGAATTAGGCTTAAAAGACAAAGTAGAAATTCAGTGGCAGCCCTTTGAACTTAATCCTAATATGCCATTGGAAGGTGAAGAATTAAGTGCACACTCAGCGAGAAAATATGGTTCAACCCCAGAAAGTAGTAATCAATTTAGAAAAGAAATGACTGCACATGGTCAAGCCGTTAATTTTGATTTTAACTATTTTGAAGGCATGAAAATAGTTAATACTCGTGATGCCCATATTTTACTGGAATACGCTAAAACGCAAGGTAAGCAAACGGCTTTACAACAACGTTTATTTACGGCTTTTTTTACTGAGAAAAAAGATATTTCAGATCGAAAGGTTTTAACTGAAGAGATTAACGAAGTTGGTTTAAGTGTTGAGGAAGCCATGGCTAGGTTGGAAGATAGCAACGCACTACAACAGGTTATTGAACAAGAATTATATTGGCAAAAGCTTGGTGTATCTTCCGTTCCAACCGTAGTTTTTAACCGCAAAACTGCACTTGCGGGTGCACAGCCCATTGAGACTTTTAAAAAGATTTTAGCCGAAGAACTGGCAAGCTTATAATAAGTAATAGTTTTACAAAAATTAACTACTTCAATACGAATAAGTAGTATAAAAAGTTACTTAATTTTGATTTTCGTGAGTTATCTCTTTATTCTGAGCAATAGCTATTTGGCTAGTTGAATATGTACGCGACGAGTTATATTACACAAAAGTTCGTAAGGAATAGTGGTGGCGAATTCAGCGACTTCTTCAACCGCTAAACCTTTACCCCAAAGTGTAGCAATATCGCCAACCTTGTCTTTACTTTGAACGCCTAAATCTACAGAAATCATATCCATAGATACTCGCCCAATTAACGGCACACGCCGACCATTAATCAGTACTGGTGTGCCATTGGGCGCATGACGGGGATAACCGTCACCATAGCCAATGGCAACGACGCCTATCGTGGTATTCTTTTCACTAATCCAAGCACCACCATAACCAACAGCTTCTCCCGCGGCGATTTCACGCACTGATATCAAGCTTGATTGCAGGGTCATTACGGGTGCAATACCATCAATGTGAATATCAAACTGCAATGGTGAAACACCATATAGTAAAAGGCCGGGTCTGATCCATTGATGATGACTTTGAGGCCACAGCAAAACGCCAGCAGAGTTAGCTAGGCTTTTCTCCAGTAAAAAGTCAGCCGTTATTTCATCAAATAGCGAAATTTGTTGTTTTGTAGCTGGGCTTTCTTTGTCATCCGCACAACCTAAATGGCTCATCAGCACAATCGGCTGTTGTACATTTTTTGATTGGCTTAACGCTTCATAAAATTGTAATAATTGTTCAGGATTAATACCTAATCTATGCATGCCGGTATCAATTTTAAGCCAAACTTTTAACGGAGTATCTAAGTTGGCATTCACAATAGCAGCTAGTTGCTGCTCGTTATGCACTATGGTTTGTAAATTATTAGCGGCAAGGGTATCAATATCTTCTTTGGCAAAAAAACCTTCAAGTAAAACAATTGGCTGAACAATGCCTGCGGCTCTAAGGGCAAGTGCTTCATCAATACGCGCCACACCAAAGGCATCAGCATTAGGCAATGCTTTCGCAATTAGTTCTAAACCATGACCATAACCATTTGCCTTCAGTACCGCTAACACTTTAGCATTAGGTGATAATGAGCGTATAAGGCGGTAATTATTGCTTAACGCCTCTAAATCGATAATCGCTGTTGCTGTGTGTAATGCCATTAGTGCTTAATCTTCACCAAGTACGTGCGGGCCAGCATAGTTATCAAAACGAGAAAATTGTCCTTGGAAGGTCAAAGGTACTCGACCAATTGGGCCGTTACGTTGTTTACCTATGATAATTTCAGCCATGCCTTTGTATTCAGAGTCATCGTGATAAACCTCATCACGATAAATAAACATGATTAAATCGGCATCTTGCTCAATTGAACCTGACTCACGTAAATCCGAGTTTATTGGACGTTTATCAGAGCGTTGTTCCAAGCCACGGTTAAGCTGAGATAGGGCAACAACTGGCACTTCTAATTCTTTTGCCAAAGCTTTTAATGATCGAGATATCTCAGCAATTTCTAAGGTTCTGTTATCAGAAAATTGTGGCGCACGCATTAACTGTAGATAATCGATCATGATCAAACTGATACCACCATGATCACGAGCAATACGTCGTGCTCGCGAGCGCACGTCTGTCGGTGTTAAACCCGCCGCATCATCGATAAACATCTTACCTTTTTCGATTAATAAGCCCATGGTTGATGATAAACGGGCCCAATCTTCATCTTCTAATTGTCCCGTACGAATTTTAGTTTGGTCAATACGCCCCAGCGAGGCGAGCATTCTCATCATCAACTGTTCTGACGGCATCTCTAAACTAAAAATTAACGCGGGTTTGTCTTCGGTCATGGCAGCATTTTCGGCCAAGTTCATCGCAAAGGTGGTTTTACCCATAGAAGGACGACCAGCAACAATAATTAAATCTGACTTTTGGAAACCAGCGGTCATTTTATCTAAATCAGTAAAACCACTTGAAACCCCAGTAACACCGTTAGTCGGTGATGCACAAAGTTTTTCAATACGGTCGACAGTTTTTTCTAATACTGAACTGATATTTTCTGGGCCTTCTGATTTATTAGCTCGTTGCTCGGCAATCGCGAAAACCTTAGTTTCAGCAAAATCGAGTAAATCAGCACTACTGCGCCCTTGAGGATCGTAACCTGCTTCCGCTATTTCATTAGCAACACTGATCATTTCACGCGTAACTGCACGTTCACGCACAATATCCGCATAAGCGGTAATATTGGCAGCACTGGGGGTGTTTTTCATCATTTCAGCGAGATAAACAAAGCCACCGGCAGCATCTAGCTTTTGATCGTTTTCAAGCGCTTCAGATAAAGTGATCAAATCAACCGGTTCACCTAGCTCAATTAAGCGACCGATAGTCTCAAAGGTAATACGATGTGAGCGGCTGTAGAAGTCTTGTGCGACTACGCGTTCACTTACGCGGTCCCAAGTTTCATTATCTAATAATAAACCACCCAGCACTGATTGCTCAGCCTCTAATGAATGCGGTGGAACCTTTAACTCATCAATTTGTTTATCACGAGGAAATTGGTTATTTTTAGTAAACTTGGTTGGCTTGCGATCGGCCATATCACACCTTAAATGCTTGGCGATAATCTCTGCTTATTGGCGAGTATACTCAGCTAATAAGCTTTATAAAATTATTCGAAAATAAAGAGAGCTAATGTAGCAGAATTTCCCCATAAGCAAAACGATCAATCGAAAAGAAATATTTCACTATTTTTGATGAGGAATGATATTAAAAGTAGTAGTTAGAGCGAAGATAAGCACAGATGTATCGAGTGATATTTGAGTCTTTGGAAGTAAAAAACCAAGCATTATAATCTTTCAATAAACGCCTCAAAAGTTGATGAGACGCTTAATAAATTACTTTACTTCTATGAGGCCGCTAACTGTGCTCGCACGTACTGAGCTACTCGCATTGCCAGTTTCAAAAGACAATGTCGAACTAGGGCCATATTTTACACGCTTGGCTTTTGCCGAAGTTAGCCCGGTAACAATATCACCACCAGCGTTGTTTTTTAAATTAAAACTCGCTTGTTCTGAGCATAAAAAAAAGCACCTAAAGGTGCTTTTTTCATCTGGTATGTTAGCAGAATTACTTCTTGCTAAGAGCACCAAAACGCTTGTTGAATTTATCAACACGACCACCAGTCTCAGCAGCTTTTTGCTTACCAGTGTAGAATGGGTGACATTCTGAACATACGTCTAAATGTAAGTCTTTACCTACAGTTGAACGAGTTGTTATAACGTTACCACAAGAACAAGTTGCCTTGAACTCTACATAATTTGGATGAATACCGTCTTTCATGGGAAACCTCTGTTAAGGCCGTATCGCCACTTGATCAGTCATTATTGCTGCCAAGCACCATACGAGTTAAAAATAATGGAGGCGAATGTTATAGGATCATTATCCCCATAGCAATAAAAATTGCTAAAAAATTGAGCAATTTTTGGCTTTATTTCCTAAAAACGAAAATAGGGTGATTTTCTGGCTTGGCATTGCGCCATTAAACAGTAGAATGTGCACAACATTTGGTTTTCTATATGACAGTATTTTTGGCAATAACTTCAACAGACATATACGTGCAAGTTGCAATACCGGTTCCTATGCGCCAGTTGTTTACTTACAAAGTACCTGCCGAATTAAATGCTAAAGCTATAAAGTTAGGCGAACGCGTGATTGTGCCTTTTGGCTCTCGGCAAGTTGTAGGGATTGTTTTGTCGATAGATGACAGTACAGAATATGCGCCGGCAAAAATAAAGTCAGTACTTAGCCGGGTCAGTGATAATTTTAGTTTCTCACCAACACTGCTTAATTTTATTCAGCGCTGTAGCGATTATTACCATCACCCTATTGGCGATGTATTTCAGCAAGCATTACCCGTGCTATTACGTCAAATAAAACAACCTGATGTTGAATTACCACAAATTTGGTTAACAAAAAAAGATTTAAGTGAAGCAGAACAAACGACCACAGCCAAACGTTCCCCCAAACAAGCTGAATTATTAACCATGCTTAAGCAGCACCAAGGCATGACATGGTCGGAGTTATTAACCCTTGGTTTTAATAAAGCACAGCTTAATGCGCTAGAGAAAAAACAATTCATTTATAGTAAATCCCGTGAAGTCGCTGAATTTAAATGGCAAGAGCAAGCATTACAGCATGAAAATAGACTCGCATTATCAGCCGAACAAGCCATTATTGTCGCCACCGTGAAGGAGATGCAGTCGCAGTTTTCTTGTCATTTAGTCGACGGTATAACCGGTAGTGGTAAAACGGAGGTTTATTTACAGGCCATTGAGCAAGTATTAGCAAAAAGTCAGCAGGTTTTAGTATTAGTGCCAGAAATTGGCCTAACGCCACAAACATTAAGTCGTTTCGAGCAACGCTTTAATGTGCCGATAAGCTTGCATCACTCCGGCTTGAACGACAAAGAGCGCCTACAAACCTGGTTAGAAGCTCAGCGTGGCACTGCCGCTATTGTTATTGGTACGCGCTCGGCTATATTCACTCCGCTACATGATTTAGGTCTTATCATTGTTGATGAAGAACACGATGCCTCATTTAAGCAGCAAGACAGTTTTCGCTATCATGCTCGCGACATTGCCATTCTAAGAGCTAGACAACTTAATATTCCTATTATACTGGGCAGTGCAACACCGAGTTTTGAATCTTTGCAAAATGCCTTAACGGGAAAATACCATTATCACCAACTACGTAAACGTGCCGGTAATGCCTCGACCGCAAAAATCACCTTAATTGATGTTGCGCAACAGCAAATGGAACATGGCCTTTCTGGTACCTTAAAACAAGCGATTAAAAATACCCTAGCCCGTGGTGAACAAGCCTTAATTTTTCTCAATCGCCGTGGTTATGCGCCAGCCATTAACTGCCAAGAATGTCATTGGGTAGCTGATTGCCAACGTTGCAATAAGCCTTACACTTTACATCAGGGCCAAGGGCTGCTGATTTGCCACCATTGCGGCAGTCAAAAGCGTATTCCACCACAATGCCCAAGTTGCGGTAGCGTTCGCATTAAACCCATAGGGCAAGGTACGGAACAATTGGAAGAAAAAATCAGTGCCCTATTTCCTGATTACTCTACGGTGCGCATTGACCGAGACAGCACACGTAAAAAAGGCGCGTTAGCGAAGTTATTAACAGAAGTGGACAATAAAGAGCATCAACTACTGATCGGTACGCAAATGCTAGCGAAAGGCCATCATTTTCCTGATGTAACCTTAGTGGCCGTGCTTGATGTTGACGGCGCACTTTTTAGCTATGACTTTCGTGCTGCTGAACATATGGCGCAACTTTTAGTACAAGTATCAGGCAGAGCCGGTCGAGCAAGTAAACCCGGTAAAGTGATGGTACAAAGTAACTTCCCTGATCACCCTTTATTACAAGACTTGGTTCATAATGGTTATCAACATTTTGCTAAACAAGCACTGATTGAACGTCAACAAGCCTTATTGCCGCCATTTAGTTTTCAAGCCCTATTTAGAGCCGAAGCGAATTACCCTTCTTACCCAGAAAAATTTTTACGCGCCATGACAGCAAACCTTTTTGAAGGATGTCAGTTTGCTGGCCCTGTACCTGCAGCGATGGAGAAAAAAGCCGGTAAATTTCGCTTTCACTTGATTTTGCAAGCGAAATCTCGAAAGCAACTACATCAAGCGGTATTTAAACTCATTCATCAAAGTGTCAATAATGAGTGGCAATCAAAAGTTAGATGGTCAATTGATATCGACCCAGTAGATTTAAGCTGGTAGTTGCTTATAAAGCGACTTGGCTAGATCTGATAAAAGTTTATTTACAAGTTAATCAACTCAATGGGTGATATTTCTTTACCAGTTGGTTAGAATTGGTGAAAATCTTCAGGTATAAATTTTTCCATGGCACATCAAGATTACGTTTCCCGCTCTCGAGCAAAAAATAAAAAGCAAAGTCCTTATAAAAAAAATGAGCAGCCGGCCGAAGGTAGCTCATTAAAAGTAAAATTAATTGCCGCTTTTCTTATTGTCGCTATACCAAGTTTTGGCTATATGTTGTGGAGTATTAAAGATGTACAGCCTGACACCGTTGTTGCGCCTAAAGTAATCAAGGCTAAGCAGAAAACAACTGAACTACCGGAACTTCCTGAAGAGAAGTGGACATACGTTGACGACTTAAAAAGTAAAGAAGTTGAAGTTGGCGAGTATGAGGTCACCCCAAAAGGCCCATATAAAATGCAATGTGGTTCATTTAGAACCCGTAAACAAGCCGAGTCATTAAAAGCAAAAATCGCTTTCACTGGTTTAGAGGCACAAGTCAGTAAAGCCACAGGAACCTCATCAGTCTGGTATAAAGTTTACTTAGGCCCTTATGCGAAAAAGCGTGAGGCAGAAAAAGACAAACACAAATTAAAAAACAACTCAGTACACGGCTGTAAAATATGGGGCTGGGATTAATAAACCTTAAAGATCTACTAACATCAAAACTCCCTTTAGCAGCTAAAAGGTTTTAGATGTTTATGCCTAGAATCTAAAACCCAGATTCAGGCATTTGTAGGTCGGTATTTATGCCAACGAGCTAACACTATAAAACCAACCAGCAACTTAACTTAAATCTGCCTACATTAACATTTAACTGACCGCTTAAAACTGATAGCAAACAAGCTATTAAAATTACCCACTTGTTATTATTCATCGTTGCTCCCTTGAAAAAGCTCAAGCTACCCCTTATCTAATCTACATTAGACAAGCCGACTATCTCAGTTGGCAATATGTAAGAGGTTATTTGTGACTACTATTGTTTCTGTCAGACGTAATGGCAAAGTTGCCATTGGTGGTGATGGTCAAGTCTCCCTTGGCAACACTGTAATGAAAGGCAATGCGCGTAAAGTACGCCGTTTATACAATGGCAAAGTACTTGCCGGTTTTGCTGGCGGAACAGCAGATGCCTTTACCCTATTTGAACGTTTTGAAAGTAAGTTAGAAATGCACCAAGGTCATTTAACTAAAGCGGCCGTTGAACTTGCTAAAGATTGGCGAAGTGACCGTGCGCTGCGCAAACTTGAAGCTTTATTGGCCGTTGCCGATGAAACCGCATCGCTGATCATTACCGGTAATGGTGATGTTGTGCAACCTGAAAATGACCTCATTGCCATTGGCAGTGGCGGCAACTTCGCACAATCAGCCGCCACAGCATTACTTGAAAACACCGACCTTTCTGCGAAAGAAATTGTTGAAAAATCATTAAAAATTGCCGGTGATATTTGTGTATTTACCAATCAGCAACACGTGATTGATGAACTATAACCGCCAATTTGTAAGGAATTAATATGTCGAATATGACACCACGTGAAATAGTTCACGAACTTGATAGCCATATTGTTGGTCAAAGCGACGCCAAACGTGCCGTCGCTATAGCCCTGAGAAACCGCTGGCGTAGAATGCAACTTAACGAAGAGTTGCGTGCTGAAGTTACCCCTAAAAACATTCTGATGATTGGCCCTACAGGTGTCGGTAAAACAGAAATTGCCCGACGCTTAGCAAAGTTAGCCAATGCCCCTTTTATTAAAGTAGAAGCGACTAAGTTCACTGAAGTGGGCTATGTCGGTAAAGAAGTTGAAACGATTATTCGTGACCTTGCTGATATGGCTATTAAAATGACCAAAGAGCAAGAAATGGCGCGTGTTAAGCACTTAGCCGAAGAAGCTGCTGAAGAGCGTATATTAGATGTGTTATTGCCATCAGCGCGTGATGGCTTTGGTAATGACGAACAGCCAGAGAATAGCTCTACTCGCCAAGTTTTTCGTAAGAAATTACGCGAAGGTCAGCTTGACGATAAAGAAATTGAACTCGATTTAGCGGCGCCACAAATGGGTGTTGAAATAATGGCACCTCCGGGCATGGAAGACATGACCTCGCAACTTCAAAACATGTTCCAAAGCATGTCGAGTGACAAAACAAAGAAACGTAAGCTGAAAATCAAAGATGCTTTAAAAGCATTGCAAGAAGAAGAAGCCGCTAAAATTGTTAACCAAGACGACATCAAAGAAAAAGCGATATATCAAGTTGAACAAAACGGCATCGTATTTATTGATGAAATAGATAAAATTTGTAAACGCGGTGAAAGCTCAGGTCCTGACGTATCAAGAGAAGGTGTACAACGAGATTTATTACCGTTAATTGAAGGCTCTACAGTTAGCACTAAACACGGCATGGTCAAAACTGACCATATCTTATTTATTGCTTCTGGTGCTTTTCAAATGTCAAAACCGTCTGACTTGATCCCTGAACTACAAGGGCGCTTACCGATTCGTGTTGAGTTAAAAGCCTTAACCACTGACGATTTTGTGCGGATATTGACTGAGCCTAATGCCTCATTGACTGAGCAATATATTGCCTTGTTAGCTACTGAGGGCGTACATATTTCATTTAGTAAAGATGGCATTCAAGCCATTGCTAATGCAGCCTGGCAAGTGAACGAAAGTACTGAAAATATTGGTGCACGTCGTTTACATACTATGATGGAACGCTTAATCGAAGAGCTTTCGTTTACCGCCAATGATCGCTCAGGCGAAAGCATTTTAATTGATGCTGATTTTGTCGCTAATATTTTATCTGATCTAATTAAAGATGAAGATTTAAGTCGCTTTATTTTATAATGTAAAAATATAGAGCTAGGAGTTAAACATGAGTAAAGTTAATCGCTTTGAGATCAATAATGCAACTGCAAGTTTGTCGGTAATTTTCGCTGCTAATGAGCTTGAAACTGCTGAACAAGATAGCAATATGGCCATTGATTTAAGCTTCGAATATTTACGCGTGTTTGCTCCAACTGACGATAAAGGCCAAGCAACAGGGCTAACGCCTAAGGTCTATCATAAGAAGCAAGTAAAGCTGCTAAAAATTGAATCAGTGGGTAAGCATGGCTACCGATTCATTTTTGATGATAGCCATAGCAATATTTATACTGGCGATTATTTACAGCTATTAGGTACAGAATTTCAACAACGCTGGCAGCATTATTTACAAAGCGCAAGTACGGCGATAAATAGCCGAGAAGCAACGATAGAAATTAAAGAGGTTAAGTAATCAATAAACACTTAAGTTATTTAATACTAATCGATAAAATAAAGCGTAACTGATTCGAATTTAAAGTTTTGAATTTTAGATTTTGCTCTTAGATGAAACTATTTGCGCTTTAAGTACTTAGTAAACTCTGCTTCGCTTTTTGGCTTACTGATAAAATAACCTTGAACAGCATCACACCCTATATTACGTAATAGCTGCAACTGCTGCTGAGTTTCTACGCCTTCAGCTAAAACCCTTTTACCAAGCCCGTGTGATAATTCAATCATGGTTTTTACTATGGTTAAGTCAGAATCATTAGAGGCAACTTCTTGAATAAAACTACGATCTATTTTTATTTTATCGATCGGTAATTTACGCAAGTATGCCAATGACGAATAACCGGTACCAAAATCATCAATCGATACTTTAATACCCATATTTTGAAGATCAATGATAGTTTTCATCACTAATTCTATATCGGTTATAACGACATTTTCCGTGATTTCTAACTCAAGATAAATGGGGGGGATTTCATACTTCATTAGCAAATTTTGAATGTTACTAACAAACTTTTTGGCTTGAAACTCAACCGCGGTAATATTTATCGCTAAGGGTACCCGGCGTTTATAAGTTTTATACCACTTGGCAATTGTTTGACAGGTTTTTTCTAAAACATAGTTATCTAACTCACTAAAAAGATTTAATGCCTCAATATCATCAAAAAACTGACCAGGCGCCAATAAACCTTTATCTGGATGTTGCCAACGCACTAATACTTCGGCGCCTTCTAAACGATTATTTTTCAGATTTAATTGCGGTTGAAAGTATAAAATAAGCTCTTCATTCGCGATGGCTCTGCGAATTTCTTTTTCCATCACCAGTAAATGACGACCTTGTGACTGCATGCCATATTCATACTTAACGCTATGTATATTATGACTTCTAGCCTGAAGTATAGCTAAGTTCGACTTTTTAATTAGGTCGTCGGCATTATCAGCATCCGAAGGAAAATCACAATAGCCAACACTACATTGCAAGTACACTTCTTGTTGCTCAACTTGATAAGGTCGAGCAATTAACGCGTGTATATGATCGACTGCGGTTAATTTTTGTTGCTCATTGGCATAGTCAATTACATACAAGAATGAGTCACCGCTCAAGCGCCCCACCACTTTAGGTTTGAGTAAACTATGATGAAGCCGACGAGCGGTTTCACCTAAAATCAAGTCACCAACTTTTAGACCATAGGTGTCATTAACAAATTTAAAACGTTTAATGTCGAGTAAGTAAACACATAGCTTTTGACCGTTTTCGTTTGCAGTTTTTATTTCGTTAGTTAATTTTTCAAGCACCTGTTCGCGATTTAACACACCGGTTAAAGCGTCATGCTTATCTAAATACTTTGCCCGATTTATAGCCGTATCAGCAATATGCCTTTCTGCACCTTGCATCCATATAAGTATTATAAAACCTAGCGTTGTATGGATACCTACATCGACATAAATTAACCATTCGGTTAAGTGGCGAAACCAGTCATTGGTCAATGAAACAATAGATGCGAATGAAAAGGCAACAAAACGAATGCCCACTAAAACACAGAAAGCTAATAAAATTTTTCCAGAAAAATGTTCGACTTTTAAGGAGAATAAATAGCATGCTGCGGCAATAAATCCACAGCCAAAAATGAAGGCGGCTAAACTTTCTCTAAGATAGAAACGATTAAAAACACTGTTACTGTCAAAACCATAAAGCAGTGTGGCTACTGTACCAATAGTAATGGCGGCGATGACCCCTATAGAAATTACTCTAGGTGATATTTTTTTTTGTTTAGTCGCACTATAAATACCCAGCATCAAGAACAGTAAATGTAAATAATTACTGACTTGTCGTGTTAACGCGATAGTTATATCAATTAAACTACCGACTTCTTGTTGGTTAAACACACTATCAAGGGCGAGGCTCAGCTGATTAACAGCTAATGCTGAAAAACTAAACAGCCAAAATTTGACATAGGTACGGCCAATACCGCGATAATAGGCAAGGAGAAGTAGAGCAAGTATGCTAAAAATAAGAGTTTCTGTAGAATAAATTAAGCTATGGGCAAAATCCCGATCAGCCATGAATATAACTCTTATTTAAAGATAATAACGGCTATTAAATAATGTTTTTTAACTAATTACAAGTAGCAACGCTTTGAGCATTTATTTAGTAACTATAATAGCTTAGCGGTTGTGCCTATGTATTCAGCAGTTATACTAGTTAAGAATGAACGTGATTAGGAAATACTTACTATGGAATACAACACTTCAGAGCTGTGTGATATTTACACTGATTTAATCGATGTACTTGAGCCAGTATTTAGTAACTACGGCGGGAGAAGCTCGTTTGGCGGCAAGGTTGTAACGATAAAGTGCTTCGAGAATAATGGTTTAATTGCCGAGTTAGTAGAAACTGAGGGTACAGGTAAGGTATTGGTTATTGATGGCGGCGGCTCAACACGCCGAGCACTTATTAATATTAATATCGCTGTGCAAGCGGCAAAAAACAATTGGGAAGGCATTATTTGCTATGGTAGCGTTCGAGACGTTGACGCTTTAGAAGATATTGACATCGGCATTCAAGGTTTATTGTCGATACCGGTTGGCGCAAGTAGCAGCGATATTGGTGAAAGCGACCTCGCTATTAACTTTGCTGGGGTAACTTTCTTACCCGATGACCATATTTATGCCGATAATACGGGTGTAATTTTATCGCCGGATCCCTTAGATATTGATTAGTTAGATATTGATTAGTTAGATATTGCAGGATACTGCTTTTGCCATGCTGTAAGCCAGGATGGTAATTCTTCTTGGCTTATTCCTGCACTATAACGCTGCCCTTGACCAAGCTCCCCACCCATCGCCATAAACATTTCTTCGATTGCGAGCACATTAATATTGGTGCCAATTAAGGGTAGGTCCATTTTGCGTGTTAAGGTGATCAAAGCATTGATAATAGCTTTATCAGACGAGCCTGCAGCTGCCTTAGCCAGTGAACTACAATCTATTTTAATGCCACTAATCGCCATTCGACGAATATAGCGCAAGGCTTCGTAGCTACCTGAAAATTGATCAATAGCAATTTTTACCCGAAGTGATTTTAGTTGATCAATGCTGGCTTTAGCTTGCGGTGAAGCCATTAACAATATCGCTTCTTGTACTTCAACCAATAGCTGTTCACAGTCAAGGTCATTAATAACCGATTGTTGTTCAATATAATCAACAAGGTCTGGTTCTACTAGACTATTACCCGTTAGTTTAATAGCCACTTGAGTCGACAGGCCTAAGCCCTTAAGTACAACAAGTGCTTTAAATGCCTGATCTACTATTTGTCGACTCAAGGCGAAAGCATCACCACTTTGCTCAGCAATCACCATCATTTCCGTTTGGTTTAAAAGCTCATCATCTTTTCGTTGCCAGCTTACCTGCATTTCAAAACCTATCAGACGCTTGTTTTGTACCTTCACTTGAGGCTGAAGGCGCCACTGCAAACTATCATGTTGAATGGCATGTTTAAGCTGTTCCATTTTATGCAATTGCTGTTGATTAAAAATGGCCAGTTCTTGGTTAAAAAAACTCACCAACTTGTGCTCTTTTTCTGCTTGTAATAGCGCATCTTCAGCACAGGCGATAACCTCACTCACGTTATGGCTGTCTTGACCAACAAACGCAACGCCAAAGGCTAATTTAAAAAATGACGAAAAACTTTTAAAGCTCATTGGCCCTGGCACCGCAAGCGCAAGTTCTTTACATAGTTGTTCAATGATAACGTCTTCACTGTGTTTGCTCTGTGACATATCCATTACCAGTAAAAAATTAAGACCTTGTAAACGAGCAAGTCTCACTGGTGCATCTTGGGTTGAAAAGTTGAGTAATTCAGTATTGCTTACAATCGACCTTTGTAAGCAATACGCCAACTGTAACAATAAAATATCTGAATTATGATGCCCTAGCACACCATTAACTTGTTGGAAGTTTGTTGGTTTAAAAATAATTACCGCATACCGAGCAGCCACATTGGTCGCTATGCTATGCTCAAAAAAGGATAAGGCATATCGATAGTTAGGTAAATTAGTTGTTGGGTCATAAGATACCTGAATCGGGGGGATATTCGACAGTCCAACATGAGCATTTTCTCTGGCAATAAGCGTGGTAACAAGGTGCCAACAACCATTCGCTATGGCTAGTAAATACGTTATCACACTAATCGCAACCAGTAAGTTTAACGACAGGTAGCCGTCTAGCCAAAAATAAATGCCCACGGCAAAAGCCACATTGATAAAAAACAACGTCATTGAGCGCACATTGACTTCATGACTGGCGTTACGAGATAACCAAAAATAACTCAGCGTAAGAATAATTTGTACACCCGCCAATATCAGCCAAGCCACAGAAGTACTAACGATTGATGACCAAAGTAAAAGTATGAATAAACAAAAGAGTGCAACGAAAAGCAAATTTTTCAGTACTAGACTAAAATTTAAAGCTTTATCCGCAAAGTGATAATTGCTCGACCAATAACTGATTATTTGGAAAATTAAGCCGCTGAAAATAACACTAGTGTATACATAGCTTTGAGCGGAATAATTCAGTGAAAAGAGCAAGCCAAGCAAGGCAATAGTCAATAACAGTGGTAAACGCTTTTTGATGGCTGGCCTAGGTTTAATGATAAATACCATTAACAAAACGGGTAGACTCAGCCCCAAAACAAAGGCGATATTAAACTCAACAAACGAAAATGACTCACTCGCCGCATTGACAGGAAAAGAGAAAAAACTGAAGTTTATAATGACTATAAACAAAGAAAACATCACAAGGCGCGCAGCACTGTAGCTAGCCATAACAAAATCCAAACCGACAACATCTACTAAGATTAATCAATCTTCTAGCTTTTGTACAGTAACCACGCATTAAGTAAACTACCTCGGTTATCCTTATTAAATAACCATTTTCCCCGCTTGCATTAAGTGAGATAGAGGATTAACACCAAACTGATAACATAATTCAGCTGGTTGCTCTATCTCCCAACAAGCAATATCTGCATCAAAACCAATAGCTAATTGCCCCTTACTGTGCGACAACCCTAACGCTTTAGCGCCATGGCATGTAACACCAGCGAGGGCTTCTGCAGGTGTTAATCTAAAAAGTGTACAAGCCATATTGAGCATAAGTTGAAGAGAGTTAATTGGCGACGACCCTGGGTTAGCATCAGTGGCAATGGCCATACTCACCCCGTGTTTACGCAATAAATCCATTGGTGGCAACTGGGTTTCACGCAAGAAATAAAAGGCACCAGGTAACAATACGGCGGTCATATCAGCCACTTTCATTGCCTTTATGCCTGCTTCGTCTAGAAATTCAATGTGATCAGAAGACATTGCTTGGTATTGCGCAGCTAATTCAGTACCTCCGAGATTTGATAACTGTTCAGCATGGACTTTTATAGGCAAATTATGCGCTTTTGCAGCAGCAAACACCTTTTCGGTTTGTGCTAAACTAAAGCCGATACCTTCACAAAATACATCAACTGCATCAGCTAATTTACTTGCCGATATTTTTGGTATCATTTCTTTGCATACCAAATCGATGTATTCGTCTGCGCGACCTTTGTATTCAATGGGTAATGCATGTGCACCTAAAAATGTTTTTAGCACGGTTACTGGTAATGTTTGGCCTAATTTTTTTGCGACGTTTAACATTTTAATTTCATTGTCGGTGTCTAAACCATAACCCGATTTAATTTCAATCGTAGTAACGCCTTGCTGATGCAAAGTCTTTAAACGCTTTAATGCACTGTTGAACAGTTCAGCTTCGCTCGCTGCACGGGTTGCTTTAACCGTTGAAACAATACCTCCGCCGGCATTAGCAATTTCTTCATAACTTTTACCTTCGAGCCGCATTTCAAATTCATTCGCGCGGTTGCCACCATAAACAATATGGGTATGACAATCGACTAACCCAGGTGTTAGCCAAGCGCCCTTACCGTCAATTACTTGCACTGTTTTTTCATCAAAACTAGGTAGCTCAGATTGAGTACCTAGCCAAGCAATTTTTCCATTGGCAATCGCTATAGCACCATTTTCGATACTAGCGTAACCTTCTGCGCCTTTTGTCATAGTGGCTAAATTGACATTTGTCCAAAGCGTTTGCCAAGTTTGTGTTTTTGTCGTCATAAGAATTCCAAATTACTTGTTCAAATTACTTGTTAAAGGCTAACTTTTATTTTTCTTAATCAATGCACAGGTAAGCGTTAGCGGTTATATATTATCGTAATCACTCTAACTGATAGCAAATTAACAAGCAAGCTTGTATATACAACTATTGACCTTACTTAAAAAAAATGAGACTGTATATACAAGTTGAAAATTTACTCTTTATATTATCCAGTATTAGGCATAACAATGACACCTGTAAAAACCGCAAAGTACCGAGTTATCAAACAATATATTTGCGAAAATATAGAGTCAGGTCAGTGGCTTGAACATAGTAAAGTCCCCTCAGAAAATGAACTGTCTGAACAGTTTTCGGTCAGTAGAATGACTGCACGCCGTGCTTTACAAGAATTAACTGAGCAAGGCCTGTTAGTGCGTTCTCAAGGTTCTGGTACTTTTGTTGCGACTTTTAAGTCTCAATCTTCGTTATTAGAAATTCGTAATATAGCAGATGAAATACACGAACGTGGTCATCAATATCATGCTGAACAACTCATTTTACAAGCTGTCGATGTCAGCGAAGAAATAGCTATTTTATTAGCCCTTAAAGCTGGTGACACCGCCTATTATTCTAGCGTACTACATTTTGAGAATAATGCGCCCATACAGTTAGAGCAGCGCTTTGTTAACCCAAAGTTAGTCGCAAATTATCTCAAGCAAGACTTTACGCAAGTAACACCACATGAGTATTTATCCTCAGAAGCGCCATTAACAGAAGCGACACATGAAGTAGAAGCCGTGTTAGCTAAAGATGAAATCAGCCAATTATTGGCTATTAGCAATACTACCCCTTGTTTACAGGTTAAGCGTCGTACTTGGTCTAGCCAAGGTGTTGTCAGCTTAGCCATATTAACGGCACCCGGTAATAAATACCGCTTAGGTAGCCATTTAGTTTTTTAGTTTAGGAGCGTTAAGATGACATTTAAATACGGTATCGACCATCTAGATCTTGATATTGTTAATGGTATTGCCAACGGCAGTATCAAAGCAGAACTTTGCCAAGAAGCTTTAGATAAAATAAATATAAGTCGTGCAAGAGTTGAGAAAATGGCGGCTTCCGATGTACCAGTATACGGTATTAATACGGGCTTTGGTCCATTATGTGATACACAAATCACACCTGAACAAACCAATTTACTGCAAACGAATTTACTGATTACTCATGCAGTAGGTGTAGGTGAACCGATTGACAAAGCTATTTCAAAACTAATGTTGATCACCAAAGTGCATGCATTAAGCAAAGGTTTTTCAGGCATTCGTTTAGAAACAGTTGAAAGGATGTTAGCGTTTCTAGAACTTGACCTTATCCCTGTCGTACCAGAGCAAGGTTCGGTAGGCGCATCAGGTGATTTAGCGCCACTTTCACATTTATTTTTACCGTTACTAGGTGAAGGCGAGTTCTGGCAAAGTAAAGAGGGGAAAAGTGACAAAATCATCCCTGCTGCGCAAGCACTAAAAGAACACGGTTTAGCACCAATGGAATTACACGCAAAAGAAGGCTTAGCGTTAATTAACGGTACACAGTTTATCTTATCTCACGCTATTACTGGCTTAACTAAGATGCGTTACTTATTAAATTTAGCGGACTTAACCGGTGCGATGAGCATAGAAGGCATGCAAGGTAGTCAGTCTCCGTTTAGAGAAGAACTGCACGCTACTCGTCCATTCCCTGGTAATTTAGAAGTTGCTGAACGCATGAGAATGTTCTTTACAGGCTCTGAAAACATGTCATCTCACACCAATTGTGGACGTGTGCAAGACCCATACTCACTAAGATGTATTCCACAAGTTCACGGTGCATCTCGTAACGCCTATAACCATTTAAATGAACTCACTGAAATTGAAATGAACTCAGTCACTGACAACCCAATTGTTATCAGCAGTGAAGAAGCTATTTCGGGTGGTAACTTCCACGGTCAACCTTTAGCTATGGTGCTTGATTATGCTTCTATAGCGAGCGCTGAACTAGGTAACATTTCTGACCGTCGCTGTTATTTATTGTTAGAAGGTTTACATGGTTTACCACGTCTATTAACTGCTTCAGGTGGCTTAAATTCAGGCATGATGATCCCGCAATACACTACAGCGGCGTTAGTGACCGAAAATAAATCTCTGTGTTTTCCGCCTTCTGCTGACAGTGTTCCTACGTCAATGGGGCAAGAAGATCACGTGTCTATGGGCAGTATCTCAAGCAGACAGTTTAACCAAATATTGGGAAATTTAGAGAAAATTTTGGCGATTGAACTCATGTATGCAGCTCAAGCAATTGAGTTTAGACGCCCGAATAAATGTTCAGACATTATTGAGAAAAATTTCCAAGTGATCAGAGCGAAAGTGGCAAAACTTGAAGAAGACAGACTATTAAAACCTGATATTGATGCCATGATAGCATTAGTTAGATCTCAAGCATTTACCGTTCACTAAGGGGAGCCGATAACAATGGAAACAGCCATTAATTTTCAAGATGAAATAAAGCAGGGTATTCCAAGTGAACTACCTGCCGCTAAGCCATACCCTGCTGACGCTAATCGCGCTCCTAAGCGAAAAGACATCCTTTCTGTAGCAGAAAAGCAGTTAGCCGTAAGAAACGCTTTACGTTACTTTCCAAAAGAGTGGCATCAAGAATTAGCCACTGAATTCGCGCAAGAGTTAATAGACTTTGGCCGTATTTACATGTATCGCTTTAAGCCAAGCTATCATTTAAAAGCACGCTCAATTTCTGACTATCCGGCAAAATGTCAGCAAGCTGCCGCTATCATGTTAATGGTCGAAAACAACTTAGACCCAGCTGTTGCACAACACCCTGAAGAGTTAATTACTTACGGCGGTAACGGTGCGGTGTTCCAAAACTGGGCACAGTACTTATTAGCGATGAAGTATTTAAGTGAGATGGAAAGCGATCAAACCTTACATTTATACTCTGGTCACCCGATGGGCTTATTTCCATCATCGATAGATGCACCGCGTGTAGTTGTTACCAACGGTATGATGATCCCTAATTACTCTCAGCCTGATGACTGGGAAAAATTTAACGCGTTAGGTGTCACTCAATATGGCCAAATGACGGCGGGTTCATTTATGTACATTGGCCCACAGGGCATTGTGCATGGCACAACGATTACTGTAATGAATGCTTTTCGTAAAGTGCTCAACAAAGGTGAAAAAACGCAAGGTAAGATTTTCCTTACAGCGGGTTTGGGTGGTATGAGTGGCGCACAACCTAAAGCAGGTAATATTGCAAACTGTGTAACCGTTTGCGCTGAAGTTAACGCAAAAGCGGCAACTAAACGTCATCAGCAAGGTTGGGTTGACGAGTTAATTGATAACATGGACGAACTTGTCGCCCGTGTTAAAACAGCGCAAGCGAATGAAGAAGTTGTCTCAATTGCTTATATTGGCAATATCGTTGATGTTTGGGAGAGCTTTTACGAACAAGACATTTATATTCATTTAGGCTCGGATCAAACCTCACTGCACAACCCTTGGTCAGGTGGTTATTATCCTGTAGATATCAGCTACGAAGAATCTAATCGTTTAATTCGTGAAGAACCGGAAGTATTTAAAGAAAAAGTACAAGCAACATTAAAGCGTCATGCTGCTGCTGTTAACAAACACACAGCGCGTGGCACTTATTTCTTCGATTACGGTAATGCTTTCTTACTTGAAGCATCACGCGCCGGCGGCGATGTAATGGCAGAAAATGGTATTGATTTTAAATACCCGTCATATGTTCAAGATATATTGGGGCCAATGTGTTTTGACTATGGTTTTGGGCCATTTCGTTGGGTTTGTGCTTCGGGTAAGCCTGAAGATCTAGATAAAACCGATGCCATTGCCGCAAGCGTGTTAAAAAAGATCATGCAAGAGTCACCGGCAGAAATTCAGCAGCAAATGCAAGACAACATCACCTGGATTGAAGACGCTAAGCAAAACAAGTTAGTGGTTGGCTCGCAAGCGCGTATTCTTTACGCAGATGCGCAAGGTCGTATGGAAATTGCTAAAGCCTTTAACGATGCTATTAATACCGGTGAAATTGGCCCTGTTGTACTTGGCCGTGACCACCACGATGTTAGTGGTACCGATTCACCATTTCGTGAAACATCAAACATTTACGATGGTAGTCGATTTACTGCCGATATGGCGATTCACAACGTTATTGGTGATAGTTTCCGTGGTGCAACTTGGGTATCAATCCACAATGGTGGCGGCGTAGGTTGGGGTGAAGTGGTTAACGGTGGTTTTGGTATGCTGCTTGACGGCAGCGCAGCTGCAGAGCGCCGATTGAAATCAATGTTATTATTTGATGTCAACAATGGTATTGCTCGTCGCAGCTGGGCACGCAATGCAGAAGCCAATTTTGCTATAAAACGCGAAATGGCGCGCACACCTAAGTTAAAAGTCACCTTAGCCAACTTAGTTGAAGATGATATTTTAGATAACTTATCGCTGTAAGGTGCAGGTGGGTTTAAACTTTCAAAGTGTTAACACCGCTCATTTGCATTAAGCGAACTTATCAAAGAATGAAAAAAAACCGGCGCTAGCCGGTTTTTTTATGTTCCGGAATAACAATATGTAGTGATGCCATGAATGGCAAGAGACAACAACAGAGTGTTAAGCCAATAAGTTCATAAAGTGGCGTGAAAAATAGTAAGGCCGCTTGCCGAGATGTTAAAACCTAGTTCACGTTCAGCCAATTTTTACCAATAGTAAAGCTAATTATTCACTGATTAACATAGATTTAAGCAAACAAACAAGCTTGACATAATATGTCAAGCTTGTTACTTTGAATCAATCGCTGTTAACGTTATATTAACAGTACTCATATCTTGGAGGTGGTAATGGAATACATACTGTTTTTTGAAACTTGGATAATCTTAGCTATTTTATTTGCCTGTTTAGAGATTTTTGTGCCTGGTGGTATCTTACTTAATTTAGGCATAGCCTCATTAATTGTCGCTATTGGTGTGCAACAACAAATTCTTGATACTTGGGTATTAACCTTAACAACTTGGTTTATCGTCGCAACATTTCTGCTCATTGTTGTTTACTTTATTACTCAGCGATTTTTCCCTGGTGAAACTGTCATTGAAAATATTTATGAAGAAGTAGATATTTACGGTAAAAGCGTGCTTGTGCTTGAACAAATCGGCCCGGGAACACGAGCAGGTAGAGTTGAATATCAAGGTACAACTTGGACAGCCTTAAGCGACGGTTCTATTATCGAAGCTGGTAGCCAAGCTGCTATAATTTGCAAAGAAAACATATCATTAGTCGTAGAACCCATCAAGTAACGCGATGTAAATTCACAAAATCAATTAATGCCAATTTAACAATTCTAAAAATAAGAATAGGAGAATACCTATGTTAGCCACTATTACTTTTGTATTTCTAGCATTACTCTTTATCGTTTTAAAGCTAGTACTCGTAGTACAAATGAAAGAAATTTGCGTGATCGAACGTCTAGGTAAGTTTCGCGCTGTTTTACCCCCAGGATTACATTTTTTGATCCCCTTTGTTGACCGCGTAGCTTATCGTCACGAAACACGGGAGCAAGTTTTAGATATACCAGCGCAGAGCTGTATTTCACGAGATAACGTTCAAATTAGTGTCGATGGTTTGGTTTATATTCAAGTCATGGACGGTGAAAGAGCCAGTTACGGCATTGAAGATTACAGTCGCGCCAGTGTTAATTTAGCACAAACTACAATGCGTTCAGAAATAGGTAAATTAAACTTGGGTCAAACCTTTTCTGAACGCGACACCTTAAATGAAACCATAGTGCGTGAAATTGACAAGGCCTCTGATCCGTGGGGTATTAAAGTCTTACGATATGAAGTGCGTAACATAACACCGTCAGACAATGTTATTCATACCTTAGAAAAGCAAATGGAAGCTGAACGCCAAAAGCGTGCAGAAATTACCTTAGCAGAAGCGGAAAAAGAGTCGACTATCAACTTGTCTGAAGGTGAGCGCCAAGAAGCAATAAACCTGTCTGAGGGTGATAAGCAAAAACAAATCAATGAAGCTCACGGTCGAGCTCAAGAAATAGCCATTCTTACTCAAGCTTCGGCAGAAGGTATTAATTTAATTGCCAAAGCAGCGGCTTTACCTAGTGGTGACCAAGCTATAAAAATGCGTTTATTAGAACAATTTATCTCGCAAACAGGCAATATCCTTAAAACGGCTGACGTGTCTATTGTGCCAAGTGAAGTCGCTAAATTAGAAGGTTTTTTTCAGGGTATGGAAAAAGTAACGCAAAATATTCAAGGAGCAAAATCATGATAGCTATCGATGGAAATACGCTCGATTTAGCCGTACTGGCTGTTTGGGCATTTATCTTTCTATACCTTGCGTATAAATTTTTCCAAGCCATTTGTTTAGTACCAACCAAATCAGCTTATATTGTTGAACGTTTAGGGAAGTATCGCTGCACATTAGAAGCAGGTTTTCATTTACTATTACCCTTTATTGATCGCGTGGCCTTTATTCAAGATCTTAAAGAAGAAACGATAGAAGTGCCGCCGCAAGAGTGTTTTTCAAAAGATGAAGTTAATGTTGAGGTCGATGGCGTTATTTACATTCAAGTCATTGATGCGGTAAAAGCAAGCTACGGTATTACTGACTATCGCTTCGCCGCCATGCAACTTGCCCAAACCACAACACGCTCGGTCATTGGCACATTAGAGCTAGATCGCACTTTTGAAGAACGTGACATTATTAGCGCTAAAGTCGTTGAGGTACTTGATAAAGCCGGTGAAAGTTGGGGCATTAGAGTGCACCGCTATGAAATTAAAAACATTACCCCGCCCGTAACTGTGCGTAACGCCATGGAAATGCAAGTGAATGCCGAACGTGAACGCCGTGCTATTTTAGCTAAAAGTTTAGGTGATAGAGCCAGTCGTATTAATCGCTCTGAAGGAAAAATGACAGAATTAATTAATCTGTCTGAAGGTGAAAAACAACGCAGAATTAACTCAGCCGAAGGTAAAGCAGCGGAGATATTGGCCATTGCACAAGCCACCGGTGACTCTATTAGCAAATTAGCTGCAGCGATTGAACAACCGGGTGGGCAGCAAGCTTTGGACATGCAATTAAGTGAACAATACTTACAGCAAATGAAAGGCTTAAGTCAGCCATCAACTAAGGTTATTCTGCCAGCAAATTTATTAGACTTTAAGCAATGGCTTGCAACAGCGGGCATTCATAATAAGTCTTAATACTGTCTAAAAAGGTCTAGAAGTACCTAGTTAATACATAACTAAGGCCTAAATACGCAAAACCCGACCATCATAACGTCGGGTTTTTTATTAGCTATAACATGGTAAATAAATATCTTCGCTTTATAACGGGTACCCTCAGCGAACTGAATAGGAGAAACTTTACTCATAGTAAAAGTTCGATTAAGTAAGTAAAAAAAGTATTGAAGCGATTAAAAGCACAGAGCACACTAACCAAATTTTATCAGTAATTTTGACCTTCTTATTTTTATTCATTTGTCTTAATTTGGTTATCGCCAAAAAGAACATTGTCGTTATTAACGCAATGAAAAAATGCGTTTGAATGGTATGTAGTTGACTGTTTTGCTCCCAAAGAAAAACCGGTCCGCTATAATTTACAAAAAATAAATTTAACAATGAGACATGGGCCCACAAAACAAAAAATAACAAGATCATTTTATATTGATATATTGTTTTTAATATTTTGGTAATGACATTATTCGCCATAGTATTTAAACCTTTAATTTAATCAAAAATCACACGTTAAACTTTGTTTAACATATGACTAGAGTCCTTTAACCAAGACAACAAATCGTCATGCCTATACGCGTAGGCCAATTCACGACGTAAGGTTTCACCAATAATTTTTTTTCCAGAATTTTGCTGCTGTTCTTCGGCAAATTTCGGCACAGGTAAACTTAATACTTGCGCTGCAGTCTGATAATAACCTCGGCGATCACTATCGGTATTACTAACGACATTATAAATGCTTTTTTTGCTATCAGCACTATCGAAATTAATCAGCTTTTCGATAATATTAACAACATCAGTTTGATGTACTAAATTTACCGCCGCACTAGCATTTTCAAAGACACGTTTTGCCTGTAAAAATTTACCCGGGTGGCGATTAGGACCTACGAGCCCTGCTAACCTTAAAATATGTACTTGTTTAGTAAAAGTTTTTACTGCTTGTTCTGCGGCAAGTAAACTAGTAACTTTTTCGGCCTTAAGATCTAATTGACTTGCTTCATCTACTCGACCTACTAAGCCATTATAGATAGCCGTCGAATTCAGGAGAATAATATGCTGAGTGCTACCCAGTTCGGCCAAATGCACCAATTGCTGTATTTTTAATTGATAATCTAAGCGACCTTTTTTCAACTGAGGTGGTATGGCAATAATTAGCACATCTTGTTGAAATAACCGTAGATCAACGCCAGCAATATTTTCGAGGCAATTGCTAGCCATTACGTCATCACCAAGGGGCAAAATAAGTTGAGTAGCGGGTATATCAAGCTCACTAAGTTTTTCAAGCGTTTCTGGTGATTGGTAACTGGCAATAATATTGATATTACTCGCAAGTAAGCGCTGTGCTAACGCTTGTCCTAACCAACCGCAGCCGATAATACTAACACTCATATTTAACATATCCTTACAAAACTACAGTGTGCCACAATGATGTATTAACTAGTTTTTATTGTTTGATATTAGCCGATCGATAACCTTTAATAGACTCTACCACCTCACGGGCAATAGCGTTCGGTAAAGGAATAGATAAGTTATATTGCAATATTTTCCAGCCTTGTGGGGTATTAATTAATAATCCACTACCTCGACACCGACCATAGTTTTTATTTTCTAATAACTCATCAAAAAAGACAATGTTACTCGCTTGAGTTGGCGTTATATGACGTTCAATCGGTAAATATAACCAGCCTTTCCCTTGACTAAAATAAGGTTTTACGAAAGCAGAAAATTCTTTTTTATTCCAGCGTTCACCGCTATCGGTACCTAGGTATATAGCGTCTTGAGCAAGTAAATTCATATACTTATCAAAGTTTGCTTCACTTGCTGCCTGATGAAAACTGTCTAGCACATCATCAAGTTCACTAGTCATAGTTTTAGTTGCCACTACTGTATTTGAAAATAGGCTGACAAATAAAAAACTTAAAATGATTTTATACATATTGTCCTGCTTTTAGTTTGAATAACTTCTCTCAATAATAACTCTATAATGGCTTTATTCGTGAGTAGTACTCTCAAATTAATTATCGTACTCAGCGAATTATCTGCGTTTTGCAATCGCCACATAAGAACCAGTAAATAGTGCCACAACTTTATCACCACAACACACTTCAACGTCGATATTAAAGCGAGCATTGTTACCGTCTGCTAGTGGCTTAGTATTGCCAGTAACTAAATTTAGCCCAGTTTGAGCATGCGCAATTCCGCCAAGGGGAGCAATGTAGCGAATATTCCCTTCGGCTAGCACAATATCAGCCTGCTTTGATTGCGCAAGCAACTCAAAATATACCCAAGCCCAACCGGTAAGAGTTGCCAGGGTATAAATACTGCCCGCAAACATTGTATTATGCAGATTTTTATTAAAGCTTGGTTCGCAATTAGTCAGCAATTTTTCTTGGTCAAAATAGCAAATCTTAATATTCATCGCTTTACTCAGCGGAATAGTTTGATGCCAAAGCTGCTGTAAATTATCGGCAGTTTGAGATAGGTGCTCATCAGCTGATGATATGCTTTTAGTCATTTTATTATGACTAACCACACCATAAAGCATATGTGAATAACCGTCATTGGTATAACCTAGCTGCTGATAAAAACCAATAGCATCAGCACGGGCATTTAGCTCAATAGTTTTCACCCCTGCTTGTGCTGCTAAACGCTCCAATTCGCTAATGAGTATCTTTCCAAGGCCATGACCACGTAACTCGTCACTTATCGCCATATAACGAATTTGCGCATGCTCTTGGCTATTCTTATGTAATCTGCCAACGCCAACGATGTTATCCATATCGTCAACGATTACACGATGATATGATTGCGCCTCTAAGTCATCTTTTTCGCTACCATTTGGCTGTAGCCATGGTTTGCGAAGTATTTGCCAACGTAGTTGATAATACTGGGCTAGTTCAGCTTTATTTTGCGGCGCTCTGCATTTGTACATTGTCTATAATTAATCTTATACCAAGTGAAATATATTCATTTCAGGAATTTAACAACACGTGAAACTTACTCAACATGTTAACCAAGGTCGACTAGTGTACCTCAGTAACACGACAGACCAAATAACCATTAGTGAAAATGAACATTATCGGTGGTTAGCATTTGACGACGTTATTCAAAGTGTTATGCATTTACGTTGTCCTGAAAAATTAACTTTGCCCCATCACTACGCGGCTTTAATGCCTTTATTATTTTTTCAACCTAATCAGGTTATAGAGCTTGGCTTAGGAGGAGGAAATTTAAGTCGATTTTTAAGTGCTTTAGACCCAAAAATTCAAGTTATGAGTATTGAGCTTTCTCAAGCAGTTATCGATTGCTTTAAAGGTTACTTTAATCCTCAACAATATCAAATAGTGATAAAAAATAGTGAAGCGTTAACTTGGCTGCAGCAAACACACTGCCCAACAAGAACGACTGTCGATTGGCTAATTTGCGATGTTTATCAACACCACGCTAAAAGCTTTCAAAGCAGAGTTAACCTGTTAACCGCACTGATAGATAATTTACAGGACAATGCTTGTTTGACAATTAATTTACCTGATCTAGATGACCAAGAAATTAACCTCTGTTTGACCATTTTAAGACAATTGCAAAGTTCGCATCATATTATCTACTTTCATATACCACGATATCTGAATGTGATTATTCATTTATTACCAAAGCATTGGATGTTAGATAACTTAAAAAAGCGTTCAAAAACGTCTTACCTGCCGCCAACCCAATATCTCAGGTGGCGAAAATTCTTTAGTCATCATATGAGTGCTAATTAATCGATATTTCTGATATTAACCTTGTAGATTGATTGTTACCGGACCGTCATTTAATAGCGAAACTTGCATGTTAGCACCAAAAACACCTGTAGGGACACGAAAGCCGAGACTGCGCAATTGAGTGCAAAAATATTGATAAAGCGCTTGGCTTAATTCTGCTGGTGCTGCACTGGTAAAACTGGGTCGCATGCCTTTTGTGGTATTCGCGGCTAAAGTAAACTGCGAAACTACTAATATTTCACCACCAATTTGTTTAACATTAAAATTCATTTTTCCGTTTTCATCGGCAAAAATTCGATAGCCTGCCACACGTTCGGCAAGACGTTTAGCTTTTGCTTTGGTATCTTCAGGTTCAATAGCTAATAACACTAATAATCCCTGCTCGATTTCGCCAACAACATTATTATCAACGCTGACACTTGCTTCGGATACTCTTTGCATCAATGCAATCATTTACTCAATACTCTGTTCTACAATAAAGTTAGCCATAGTATCTGTGGCTTGACAAAAACCATCAATAGTTTGTGATTCGAAACCGCTATGCCCTGCTTGAGGTAGTATTTGTAATTGTGCGTTTGGCCATTTTTGCACCAACATATCTGCACTGCGCAACTGGCACACCATGTCATAGCGGCCGTGAAGAATAATTGCTGGTATGTTTTTTATTTTATCAATTGAGGCTAAAATAAAATTATCATCAATAAAGCATTTATTAATAAAATAATGACTCGATATTTTCGCCTTACATAGCGCTTGATGCAGATCTTCAATATGTTGAATATCAATAGGATGATGTTCTAATGATGACAGCCTAAGCTCCCATAAACACCACGCTTTGTTGGCAGCGGTAGCTGCGATTTCATTAGCCCCTGTAAGCACATCATAATAGCCTTGCAGAACACCATTGGTTTTAGATTCATCAAGTTGCTCGGTAAATTCGCGATAATATTCAGGAAAAAAACCTGCCACTCCATCCTGCCCATACAACCAATTATATTCAGCAGTTGTGCCGAGAAAAATGCCTCTTAAAATAAAGCCAAGTATAGTTTCTGGATATTGAATACCATAAAGTAATGCCAAGGTCGTGCCCCATGAGCCTCCAGAAACTAACCAATGGGATATGCTTAAATGTTTACGAATTACTTCAAGATCAGCAACTAAATGAGATGGGGTATTATCGCTTATACTTGGCGAGGGTTTAGAGCGACCACAGCCACGTTGGTCAAATAAGATTATCCGATACTTTTCGGGATCAAAATATCGTCGATGATCTTTGCATGAACCACTGCCAGGACCACCATGAAGATATACTACGGCGATACCGTTTGGCTTACCTGATTGTTCAACATAAAGTTGATGGCCATCACCGACGTCAAGCCATTCTTGTTGATAAGCGGCAATTTTTGGAAAAAGCACTCTAGACATATACAGTTCCTTATATAAAATCTATTCGGTTTAATACCATTTTAAATTATTATTAATCAGTATCTTGCTGAGCTAACTTAGCTTTTTGTTCGTTATCAAAATCTTCAAGTGACACAGTAAACAATGCACCAATAAGCACAACTAGCCAGCTCAAATATACCCATAAAAACAGAATAGGAATACTCGACAATGCGCCATATATGGCTTGGTAAGAAGGTATTTGTGTAACATAGATAGCAAAAGCTTTTTTAGCGACTTCAAATAAAACAGCCGCTAATGTCGCACCAGGAAGCGCAAACCGAACCGGAATAACCTTATTGGGCACTACCATATATAAAATGAAAAATGCAGTTGTCGAAGCCACCAAAGGTAACGCTCGAACGAAAATATTTGTCACACCTAATAAATCATAATCGCCTATCGATACCAATGAAATAATATAAGAACTAATCACCAAACTACTGCCGACTAATACAGGGCCTAGCGTTAACACCATCCAATACATTGAAAAAGATGTGATGACTCTGCGTTTTTCATTTACGCGCCATAATTTATTTAAACATTTATCAATCGCGGAAATAAGCATCATGGCAAGCACAAATAATGCACTTATCGCAACAGCAGACATCTTAGAGGCGTTGCTGACAAATCCACTAATATGCTCTTGTACTACATCGCCTGAAGCTGGCACAAAATTGAGGTATACAAAGTTTTCGATCAATTCTCGTATTTCAGAAAAAATGGGAAAAGCTGTCATCATTGACAACATCACCACCATCAATGGCACTAAAGACATTAAGGTAACATAGGATAAATAGCCTGCCGTGACATGAATGCGTTCTGTTTTAAAATTGTTAATAAACAATAACAAAAAACCAAGAGCAGGCTCGACATAACGATGTTGTTTTAATTCTTCTAATTTAGAGTGCATATAAGTTACTAGTTAGAGCTATTACTTTTATAGTAAGACAATGTATAAAATAACGGTAGTCATTATCACAATAATTTATCTTTCAGTTGCTTATATCGAGGATAATAAATGGTTTAGCTAGAGTTATTTTGAAGTTATTGAGAATTATCGGAAGTAATCGGTATTTATTGACTAAAAATTAGCGACATAAATAAGCCGCATTTGGTTATGCCTATTTTACCTGCAAACTATACAATTTTTTAAAATCGACTTTAGCTTTAATGTGCGGAAAACATTTGCTGAAGATTTTCTTCTGGCCAATTTGCCAATTGATTAATTTCAGCTAAAAGAACAGATAACTGTTTAATATGTTGAGGGCGAGCAGAACCGTCTTCAAATAATTGGCTTAGTTTTTGTAAAGTTTTCAGTTGTTCTGGTGACATTAAAAAAATTCCTTTTTCTTTAATTATAGCAAATGAAGAATGTTACTTTAACTGGCTGTGCGTCTTATTCCCGTAGGAAAAACAACCGTATTACTTTTATTATGATCACGGCCATCATTGATAAATTCATTATATAACTCATCTAGTTCGCGTTTTTCTAATAACTTTGCATTATTTTCCACAGCTTTCTCAAAGAGGCAATTTAACCTTGCTAGTTTTTTCGATTCCATCTGTATTGTCCTCCTCACTTTAAAAAATATTTAACCTTATCTAGGTTAAATATAGCAGTTAAAAAACTTTCTAAAAGGTAGGAAAAAAAAATAAGACAACAAAGTTTAAGTTTTTTAAAACTAAACGGTATAAAAAACATTAACTAACTGAATTTTAATGAATTTATCAATATTTGGATTGACTATGGGGAATATGACTAATATGTTTTGGAGATATGTCTTACATTAACTGCCTCTTTAATGGTCTTTTTCCACTGGTTAGCAGTAACAAAAAAGCCACCTGAATTACTTCAGATGGCTCGAATCGCAATTAACTTATTAAAGTTATTTAGGTGAACGACCTTCACGTTTACGATCATTCTCTTTCAAGAATTTTTTACGTATACGGATACTTTCAGGTGTTACTTCTACTAACTCATCGTTATCAATAAACTCAAGCGCTTGCTCAAGTGACATAACGATAGGTGGCGTTAACGTTTGTGCTTCATCAGTACCTGATGAACGAACGTTAGTTAACTGCTTACCTTTAAGTGCGTTTACGGTTAAATCGTTATCACGACTATGAATACCAATAACTTGACCTTCATAAATATCAACACCGTGTCCGATCAACATGCGACCACGAGATTGTAAGTTGAAGATAGCGTTAGTTAAGGCTTTACCCGTAGCATTACCGATCATTACACCATTTTTACGTTGGCCGATTTCGCCACCCTTGTGAGGTCCGTATTCAAAAAATGTATGATAAATCAAACCAGAACCTGAGGTTAATGTCATAAACTCAGTTTGGAAACCGATCAAACCACGACTTGGCATGATGAAGTCCATACGAATACGACCCGTGCCATCAGGTGCCATATCAGTTAATTCAGCTTTACGAACACCCATTTTTTCCATAACAGGTCCTTGATGCTGTTCTTCAACATCAATAGTTACTGTTTCGTAAGGTTCTTGTAATTCGCCATTAATTTCACGAATAATTACTTCTGGACGAGATACTGCTAATTCAAAACCTTCACGACGCATGTTTTCAATTAAAATACCTAAGTGAAGTTCACCACGGCCCGACACTTTAAATTTATCAGCATCTTCTAATTGTTCAACACGTAAAGCAACGTTATGAATTAATTCTTTGTCTAAACGATCTTTGATGTTACGTGAAGTAACGTATTTACCTTCTTTACCACAAAATGGCGAGGTATTTACTTGGAAAGTCATGTTGATAGTGGGTTCATCAACTGATAATGCAGGTAGGCCTTCAACTTCTGTAGGACAACAAACAGTATCTGATATTTTCAATTCACCTAAACCAGTAATTGCAATGATGTCACCAGCAAAACCTTCTTCAATATCATGACGTTCCAAACCAAGGTAACCAAATACTTTGCCTACTTTAGCATTGTGTACGCCGCCGTTTGCTAATTTTATAGTCACTTGTTGATTTGGCTTAACGCTACCGCGAGAAATACGCCCAACACCAATTACACCCATGTATGAGCTGTAATCAAGTTGAGAAATTTGCATTTGGAATGGACCTTCAGGATCCGCTATCGGTGCTGGCACTTCTTTAAGAATAGTATCAAATAGAGGTGTCATATCTGTGCCGGTTACGCCTTCTTCAAGCGAAGCCCAACCATTTATTGCTGAAGCGTAGACTACTTTAAAGTCCAACTGCTCATCAGTGGCACCTAGGTTATCAAATAATTCAAAAACTTGATCCATAACCCAATCAGGGCGAGAACCAGGCTTATCAACTTTGTTAATAACAAGGATTGGCTTTAAACCTTGAGCAAACGCTTTTTTCGTAACGAAACGCGTTTGTGGCATTGGACCTTCTTGTGCATCAACAATAAGTAAAACTGAATCTACCATTGACATTACACGCTCAACTTCACCACCGAAATCAGCATGGCCAGGAGTATCTACAATGTTTACACGGTAGCCATTCCAGTTAATAGCCGTGTTTTTAGCTAAGATTGTGATACCACGTTCTTTTTCGATATCATTCGAGTCCATCGTACGTTCTTCTAGACCGCCACGGGCGTCTAGCGTACCTGATTGCTCAAGTAATTTATCAACTAAAGTGGTTTTTCCGTGGTCAACGTGAGCAATAATTGCCACATTTCTTAATTTATCTAACACAGGCGTTTACTCGCTGTTACTATCGTTTATTGCTACTTCAAGCATATTAACGAAATAGGGCTACAATTGGGCGCGTATTATACAGCAGAAGTCTCGGCAAATACACCGCGATATAAAAATATAACCAACAAAATATTATTCAGTTGTTATACTGCCTATGGTCAAATTAGAGCATGCGCACCACAACACAGCAAATATTGCACGATAATGGTGCAAATCAAATTATCAAAAAACATTAAAGTGATATAATTCAATAACTTTATCTTTGGCACAATATTCGCTTTAGCACCATCAATAGATAAATATTTCTTGGTCATTTAAGCATTAATTACAATGGAGACTTTCAATGTCAAACGCAGTTTTAGATTTAATTAAAGAGCATGACGTCAAATTTGTTGACTTACGTTTTACGGATTCAAAGGGTAAAGAGCAACACGTTTCAATTCCTCATCATCAAGTAACAGAAGACTTTTTTGAAGATGGTAAAATGTTTGACGGTTCGTCAATTGAAGGTTGGAAAGGTATTAACGAGTCAGACATGGTGATGATGCCTATTGCTGAATCTGCAGTACTTGACCCATTTACTGAAGCAGTTACATTAAATGTTCGCTGTGACATTCTTGAGCCAGCAACAATGCAAGGTTATAGCCGTGACCCTCGTTCAGTGGCTAAACGCGCTGAAGATTACATGCGTAGCACTGGCATAGCTGATACTGTTTTAATTGGTCCTGAGCCAGAATTCTTCGTTTTTGATGATGTTCGTTTCCATACAGACATGAGTGGTTCATTCTATAAAATAGATGATAAAGAAGCGGCTTGGAATTCTGGTACAGAATACGAAGAAGGTAACATGGGACATCGTCCTGGCGTTAAAGGTGGTTACTTCCCTACTTCACCAGTTGATTCATCTCAAGATTTACGTTCTGCTATGTGTTTAGTGATGGAAGAAATGGGCTTAGTGGTTGAAGCGCATCATCATGAAGTTGCTACAGCGGGTCAAAACGAAATCGCCTGTCGTTTTAATACCATGGTGTTAAAAGCAGATGAAGTGCAAATATACAAATATGTTGTTCACAACGTAGCTCACGCTTACGGTAAAACAGCGACATTTATGCCAAAACCTTTAGTCGGTGACAATGGTACAGGTATGCATGTTCACCAATCTTTAGCTAAAGACGGTGTTAACTTATTCTCTGGTGACAAGTACGGCGGATTATCTGAAATGGCGCTTTACTATGTTGGTGGAATTATCAAGCATGCTAAAGCACTGAATGCTTTCACCAATGCCTCAACTAACTCGTACAAACGTCTTGTACCTGGTTTTGAAGCACCTGTAATGCTAGCGTACTCTGCACGTAATCGTTCAGCGTCAATTCGTATTCCAATTGTACCATCACCAAAAGCAATGCGAATCGAAGTTCGTTTCCCTGATCCAACGATGAACCCTTATTTAGGTTTCTCAGCAATGCTAATGGCTGGCCTTGACGGAATCAAAAACAAAATTCATCCTGGCGATGCAATGGACAAAGATCTTTATGATCTCCCTGCTGAAGAAGCTGCAGAAATTCCACAAGTAGCTTCATCTTTAGAAGAAGCACTAGATGCGTTAGAAAATGACATGGACTTCTTAACTGAAGGTGGTGTTATGGATAAAGACATGATCGATGCCTATATCAACATTAAACGTGCAGAAGTTGAATTGTTAAACTCAACGACTCACCCTGTTGAATTTGATATGTATTACAGTGTGTAGCTAATTCAAATAGATAAATATTAAAAAAGCTCGCTTCGGTGAGCTTTTTTTGTGGTACATTTAGGATAATTTGGATAGATTATACTTAGAAAACCTAAACCTACGGAACAGGGATATTAATTTTTGATGTACATTGCACGTTTTTGCATATTTTTTGTATTGCTTACGCAAGCCTTTTCTGTGTTTGCTGGCTCTGCTAAAGTTTATGTATGGCGAAACGAGCAAGGGGTACTAGTTTTTTCTGATAGCCCAAAACCTGGCGCAGAAGAAGTCGACGTAAAAGAACCTAATACCGTAAAATCCTCAATTGACACTTCAATATTAGATATTAAACCCAAAGTCATAGACAACAATTACCAAGTAGAAATAATTCAACCTGAAAATAACGCTACGATTAGAGATAATACAGGCTCTGCTTATGTTTCAGGACGAATAAAACCCATCTTCAAACGTGGTCTTAAAATTCAATTATATTTAGATGACAAGCCCTATAAAAATCCTCAAACACACTCAATGTTTGTACTTAGAGATATTGATCGTGGTGAACATAAAATAAAAATGGCCTTACTTGATGATAAAGGCAAGATTATTGCAACATCTTCTCCTGTAACGTTTTATATGCACAGAATCTCTGTTAACAAGGCTAATTAGCCGGATTTAAGTGCATATTGCACCATAATTATTTACACTCGTTACTTATCGCACCATTTTAGTGCAAGGGAAAGTAATGTCTGATCAGGTCGTAGATTTAAAAAAAATAAAATTGCACTATCAACAAGCGTTACCAAATCAAATGGTAACGGCTGTAGTAGTATTAGATCATGAACTTGGCATATGTTACGTTAACCCGTCTGCAGAAGCATTATTGGTTAAAAGTTTAAGCAAACTATACCGGCTTCCAATTGACCAAGTATTTTACAATACCCCGATTAATAATGATCGCTTACAACAACTGCTCACTACCGGCCAAGAATTTAGCGATAGTGATGTCACTATTGAGTTTTTTGACCACCGAAAAATCACAGTTGAAGTTACGGCCTCATCGGTTACTTTTGAACAGTATCCACATATCTTATTAGAGTTTAAACAAATTGATCAACAAAAGCAGATAAGTGCTGAAGCATTTCAACAACAGCAATGGGAATCTGCACGCGACCTTATCCGTGGTCTCGCCCATGAAATTAAAAACCCACTTGGTGGCCTTCGAGGAGCGGCTCAACTATTAGATTTAGAGCTTAACGTCGAACAAAAAGAATACACCGCTATGATAATAGAACAAGCCGACAGGTTAACAAACCTAGTTGATCGTTTATTGGGTCCTAATCAACTACCAGTAATGAAGTTACAAAATATTCATGTTGTTATCGAAAAAGTATTCCAGTTGACCCAATTTGATAATCCTAAAAATATCACGCTGGCTCGTGACTATGACCCTTCAATACCTGAAATAGTTTTTGATCAAGACAAACTACAGCAAACCGTTATCAATATTGTTCATAACGCTATTCAAGCCCTAGACGGCGAAAGTAAAATTACTTTAAAAACCCGAGCAGCAAGTAATAAAACCATTAATGGTAAACGCATTAAATTGTGTGCAGAAATCAGCATAATCGACAATGGTCCTGGCATACCTGATCATATTCAGCGAACGTTATTTTATCCGATGGTTTCTGGCAGAGCTTCTGGTACGGGATTGGGGCTTTCAATCTGCCAAACTATTATTCATCAGCACCAAGGAAAATTATCCTGTAAGAGTCGACCTGGACATACAGAATTTACTATTTTATTACCTTTTAATAGCGAGAAAAACCAATGATCACCGAACAAGTATGGATCGTCGATGATGATAGTTCAATTAGATGGGTACTAGAAAAAGCCTTATCAAATGCCAATATAAGTGTCGGTACATTTCATGATCCACAAGACCTTTTAATCGCGTTGGAGCATAATCAGCCTGAAGTTATAATTTCTGATATTCGCATGCCTAATATTGATGGTATGACCTTGTTAGCACAAATTAATGAAAAATTCTCTCATATACCTGTGATCATAATTACTGCACATTCAGATCTTGATTCCGCTGTTAATGCCTACCAAGGTGGAGCGTTTGAGTATTTACCAAAGCCATTTGATATAGATGATGCTGTTACCCTTGCTAACCGAGCTTTAACGCATGCCCGTGAATTAAAGTCGAAAAAACAGCTGAGTGTTCCGGCAGTAAACAGCGTTGGTATTATTGGCGCGGCTCCATCTATGCAGGAAGTTTTTAGAGCCATTGGTCGACTCTCTCGTTCAAGTATTAGTGTATTAATAAATGGTGAGTCTGGCACAGGTAAAGAATTAGTCGCCCATGCACTACATATGCACAGCCCAAGATCTTCAGCTCCATTTATACCTCTTAATATGGCAGCTATTCCAAAAGACTTAATAGAGTCAGAATTGTTTGGTCATGAGAAAGGTGCATTTACTGGCGCTAATGCTGTACGCCATGGGCGTTTTGAACAAGCTCATCAGGGCACTCTATTTTTAGATGAAATTGGTGATATGCCGCTTGATATTCAAACAAGGCTGCTTAGAGTACTTTCTGACGGGCAATTTTATCGTGTTGGTGGTCACTCTCCCATACAAGTAGACGTACGAATAATTGCTGCTACTCATCAAAATTTAGAGAAGCGTGTAAACAATGGTGACTTTCGTGAAGATCTTTTTCATCGACTTAATGTTATTAGGATTCAAGTACCTAGCTTACGAGATAGAAAAGAGGATATCAGCCAATTAACTCAACATTTTTTAAAGCGCGCAGCAAACGAATTAGGAGTTGAAAGTAAAACGCTGCACAAAACGACTTTATCGTATCTGGAACAATGTGAATGGCCCGGCAATGTTAGGCAATTAGAAAACATTTGTAGATTCCTTACCGTGATGGCCAGTGGTAAAGAAATTTTAATGACGGATCTACCCAGTGAGCTTACTGAAAAAAAGGTCACTACTACGAAAAATGCTCAGAACAGCTGGCAAGAAAATTTAAAGACTTGGGTCGACAACGAGTTATCATTAGGTAGAAGTAATATCATCGAGCAAGCACTACCCGAGTTTGAAAAAGTATTACTTGATAGCGCATTAAAACATACACAAGGCCACAAACAAGAAGCAGCAAAACGACTTGGTTGGGGCAGAAATACGTTAACCAGAAAGCTTAAAGAGTTGAATATGTCAGATTAAAGTATTTCTGATATGGAAACACTTAAGCATTCTCTATCGGAAAAGTGATAACTTGATCTATTTCACTCGCTGATAAAGCAAGCATAACCAGCCTATCAATACCCAATGCAACACCTGCACAGGCTGGTAAGCCATGTGCTAATGCTGAGATAAAATTATTGTCTAAATCATGTTTAGGCTTGCCTAATTGGGCACGAATTTCATTATCTTGCTCAAAGCGGAGTTTTTGTTGCTCAACATCAATAAGCTCATGAAAACCGTTCGCTAGTTCAATACCTTTAAAATAGCATTCAAAACGTTCTGCAACACGCGGATCTTGCTTACTTATTTTTGCAAGCGATGCCTGACTTGCCGGAAAGTCATAAACAAAGCATGGTATGTCTGTACCAATAGTAGGTTCAATTAATTCGGCCATGATAAATTGTAATAAGGTATCAATACACTCTTCTTGCTCCAACCAATCACTGAGTTTATTACGAGAAGTAATAAGCCTTATTAGTTCAGCTTTATCTGTAGTCAAAGGGTCAATAGCAAGTTCTCGGATAAATAAGGCTTGATAACTAATTCGCTCAATTTGCTGACAACCCAATATTAAACTCATTAAAGCGGCAACTTCATCCATTAACTTGAAATGATCAAAGCCAACTCGATACCACTCAAGCATAGTAAATTCTGGGTTATGATAACGACCATGTTGTTCATGACGAAACGCTTTACAAATTTGATAGCAACATCCGTAGCCACTTGCCAGAAGTCGCTTCATAGCAAACTCTGGTGACGTTTGCGCATATAACGCTATAGGCTCATCGCAATGACTCGCTTGAGAATAGTTGAAGTGTGTTACGAACGCATCTAAATGCGGATCCGTAACCGTTGCATGAGAAAGCAAAGGTGTGTCTACCTCAATAACATTTCTAGCTAAGAAAAAAGCCCGTATTTGAGATAAAATCTGCGCCCGCTGCTTTGCGTACTGCCAATTCATACTAGGTTTCCATGACATCAGTGTTCATTACCTATATGGATAAAAGTAAAATTTAGCATTACTGTAAATGAAATAATGACAGACAGTAAAACGATCAATTTTTTCTAATCAGCTTATGTAATAACAATCTGATAATGCCCTAATAACATGCATGTATTAATTAATACGTTAGATTAGGATATTCAGAAAAGCTCTTACTTAGAGAGCTCAGCCAAACATATCACACCTGTATAGCCTTAAGGAATAAAAACCCAAGACAGCAAAAAGCCCGACTCTTTCGAATCGGGCTTCTTTAATAGGAGCCTGATAATGTCCTACTCTCACATGGGAACTCCCACACTACCATCGGCGCTAACACGTTTCACTTCTGAGTTCGGAATGGGATCAGGTGGGGCCATGTCGCTATTGTCATCAGACAAAAAACTTTATGAGTTAATTAACTTAAAAATTAGTTAAATCATAAGGTTTTAGACAAAAAACCCGTAGCATCAGCTACGGGTTTCTCTAAATAGAAGCCTAGCAATGTCCTACTCTCACATGGGAACTCCCACACTACCATCGGCGCTAACACGTTTCACTTCTGAGTTCGGAATGGGATCAGGTGGGGCCATGTCGCTATTGTCGCTAG
>NZ_JACGWA010000007.1 GCF_014077505.1 Colwellia sp. BRX10-3
AGTGTTACTTGAATGTTATTTGAATGTTATTTGAATGTTATTTGAATGTTATTTTAATGTGATTTTTGTCATTGTTTACGCTTTGTCTACAACAGCAAATTTGAAGATTAAACACAGCAACGATGTTAGGCAGAAATGACTAGCCTAAGCTGAAGTCGTGCAATTAATCGATGTTTATTTTACTAGTTTTCATAAAGCGCGCCCAAGCGCTTTTGATTTAAATAATCAATTATTTCTTGTTTGTATTGATTGATGTTAAGTTTTGAGTATTCAGTATTTTAATACTTTTTGAAGATGGCTTGGTCAATAAATAAAATATAGCCATGCGGTAGTATATGGGGTTCAAATTCTTTTGGTAAGCTGTGGCTCTAACCTCTGATGCACTATAATGTTTTCACATAATAAATCTTTCAAGTGTGAGTGATTATTATCTAAGCTACTTCTTAAGCAAATAATATTTAAATATTATTTGCTAATCCTCAGTGGTGCTTTAAAAGCCTATACAATGTCGTTTTGAATTATATGACACACTTTTAGCTAGCGGCTGACTGTTTTTTGGGGAGTCTTTAGACGCTGATATAGTCAATAAGTACTTGAGTCAATCATCGATCGCTAAAATAATGCTAGTGTGATATGAGCTTTGCTATAGGGAAGATATTTATATCGCAGACTTGAAATTTTAGCGGTATTTCTCACATTACTTAAAACTGACTGATCCTAATACCAATATGACTAAATTATTGGCCACTTTTACAAGTAAAAATACCTCAAGGCAGCGTTGCTCTCAAGCCCAAAAGTCAACTATTGGGTAATTTAACGCCTGCCTTGATTTATTTCTTATGATCATCAAGAGCACAAATACCAGTAAACCGGTGTCATAGTCGTTTTTAACTCGTCATTTATTTTTTTTGATGTCGTGCCTGTAATACTTCCATTACCTCACTTAGGTCAATATTTTGGTCTTGTAATAGTACTAAGGTGTGATAAAACAAGTCAGCACATTCACCCAATAAATCTTCTTTGGTTTCAGCCACAGCAGCTAGCGCAACTTCTACGCCTTCTTCGCCAACTTTTTGCGCAATTTTAGTGGTGCCTCGTGAAAATAAATGTGCGGTATAACTATCTTCTGGGGCATCATTTTTACGACTGGCAATAACTTGTTCAAGTTGACTGAGAAAGTTTTGTTGGCTTATGGTTTGTTCAGGAAAGCAAGACTCTGTGCCTAAATGACAAGTAGGGCCTTGTGGTCTACAAGCGATAAGCAAACTGTCTTGATCACAATCGGTTACTACTTGGCTTACCTTTAAATAGTTACCACTAGTTTCGCCTTTGCACCAAAGTGCTTGTTTAGCGCGGCTGTAAAATGTCGCTAAGCCTGAGCTTAATGTTTTTTCTAAAGCCTCAACATTCATATAGCCTTGCATTAAAACCGCGCCGGTATCTTGATGCTGAATTATTGCTGGGATCATGCCCGACATTTTATCCCATGCCAGTTGGTTTATATTATCTTGTGTAATTAACATAATCGGATCTCAATTTTTTCATTTTTAAGGGTTTGCTTTAATTCGTCCATGGGGATAATACCTTTATGGAAAACACTGGCAGCGAGTGCACCGTCAACATCTGCTTGTTGAAAAACATCAACAAAATGGGAGATTTCACCCGCACCGCCAGAAGCGATAAGTGGTACATTACACAAATCTCTCACTTGTTTAAGCTGTTTAATATCATAGCCTTGGCGAACACCGTCTTGATTCATACAATTGAGTACAATTTCACCCGCACCTAATTTTTGTACTTCTTGTATCCAATCTAAGGTGCGCCATTTTGTTTTTTGCGTGCGCGTTTCATCACCAGTAAATTGGTAAACTTGATATTCACCTTCGCCATTGTTCGCGTCTTGATTGAAAAAGCTATCAACACCAACCACAATACATTGTTGGCCAAAAATATCAGCTAAGCGTGAGATTAAACTTGGATCTCTTAATGCAGGCGAATTGATGGAAATTTTATCGGCGCCCATCATTAAAATTTGCTTAGCATCTTCTTCGGTTTTTATGCCGCCAGCGACACAAAAGGGAATATCAATAACTTGAGCAATACGGCTAACCCAGCTTTTATCGACCACGCGATCGTCTGAGCTGGCAGTAATATCGTAAAAAACTAGTTCGTCGGCACCGGCTTCAGCGTACTTTTGTGCAAGGGGAACTATGTCACCGATAATCTCATGATTACGAAATTGTACACCTTTGACAACCTTGCCATCGCGAACATCAAGGCAGGGAATAATTCGTTTGGCTAACATTGTACTAACTCCTTAATTTCGACACTACGAAACTGAACAGCAATACCTATATTAACCGCCTTACCGTCGTGAACATCAAGACAAGCGACTATGTATTTAAGAAAATAAACTATGCGTTTGGCCAGCATGCGATTGCCTCCTCTAAGGTAAACTTACCTTCAAGTAATGAACGACCGAGAATTACACCATCAACACCGGTTGGGATCAGCGCTTTAATGTCATCTAATGAACCAATGCCGCCAGAAGCTTGCCACTTTATGCTAGGGTATTGTTGACACAGTTCTTGATACATACCCACATTGCTGCCCGTAAGCGTGCCGTCTTTGCTGATGTCAGTACAAAGTACATGTAATAAACCGGCGGCTATGTAGTCATCTAATAATGCTTCTAAATTAACGCCACTGTCTTTTATCCAACCGTGCGTCGGTAAGGTTTTATTACCCATCACATCAATTTTTACATCTAGTGCTAGCACGATACGTTCACCACCAAACTCTGTTATCCATGTGCGCACTAAGTCAGGTTCTTTTATCGCCAGTGAGCCAATAACAACACGGTCTGCACCTAAGCTAAGAAGTTGTTGAACATCTTCTTTACAACGCACACCGCCACCCACTTGAATAATCATGCTGTCATGCTTAACTAATGTTTCAAGTAATGCTAATTGGCGTTTATTACTATCTTTTGCACCGTCTAAATCAACAAAGTGCATAACGGTCGCACCGGCTTTTGCGTAAACGTTTTGTCGTTCTTTTGCGGTGTATTGATAGTTAGTTTTTTGTTGGTAATCACCTTGAAATAATCGGACTACTTCGCCGTCGATTAAATCAATTGCTGGGATCATCATGACTTACATCTCCAAAAAATTTTTAATTATTTTACTGCCAAGCGCGCTTGAGCGTTCTGGATGAAATTGACAACCAATAAAGTTGTCTTTTGCAATGGCGGCAGAAAACTCACTACCATATTGACAGCGAGCAAGGGTATATTCAGAAATGGGCGCGGCAAAGCTATGTACAAAGTAGAAGTAATCTTCAGCCTTAATACCTTTGAATATGGGATGGTCGCTAACTTGCGTTAAGGTGTTCCAACCCATGTGCGGCAGGCGTAAATTGTTCGCTTGCAGCGGCGTAATATCGGTAGAAATTAAACCTAAACATTGCACCACTTCATCTTTACCTGCGCCTTCAACAGACGTGCGCGCCATTAACTGCATGCCTAGACAAAAACCTAATACCGGCTGGGTAAGTTGCTGCAACGTCGCCACTAAACCTTTTGCTTTGATATTTTCCATTGCGTGGCGAGCACTGCCAACACCAGGTAAAATAACTTTATCGGCACTTTTAATGATATTAATATCATCAGTAATAGTGATAACAAAGCCTAAACGTTCTACGGCAAACTTAACTGAGGCTAGGTTTGCACAACCGGTATCAACAATGACAAAGTTAGCTTGCTTGTTTTCGCTCATACTACAGGCATCCCTTGGTGCTAGGTAAATCGTCACCAGCAACGGTTATTGCTTGGCGAAGAGCACGACCGAAAACTTTAAATAAGCTCTCAACTTGGTGATGACAATTGCCTTCAGTGGTTGAAAGGTGCAGTGTGATTGCCATGGAATCAGCTAATGAGCGGAAAAAGTGCGAGACCATTTGTGTCGACATTTGCCCAACCCTATTATCGGTAAAGTTCGCGTCAAACTCTAACCAAGGACGACCAGAAAGATCAATCGAACATTCGGCGCGACATTCGTCCATGGGCAAAACAAAGCCAAAGCGGCCGATACCACGTTTGTCACCTAAGGCTTGTTTAAGTGCTTGGCCTAAGGCTAAAGCGGTGTCTTCAACGCTGTGGTGTTCATCAATATGATAGTCACCATCAACATCTACTTGCATGCTAAAGCCGCCATGTGCAGCAATTTGTTCAAGCATGTGATCGAAAAATCCTAAACCGGTTTTGATTTTGATATCACCGACTTTATCTAGGTTAATAGCCACCTTGATATTTGTTTCTTTGGTTGTGCGAACCACTTTTGCAACTCTTGAACTGGTCAGTAGTTGTTCAGCAATGTCATCCCAATTAAGGGTTTGACGGTCATATTTAATCGCTTTAATACCCATATTTTTGGCAAGGGCAACATCGGTGTCGCGATCGCCAATAACATAAGAGTTGGCAAAGTTAACTTTACCTTGCTGTAAATAGTCGCTAACCAAACCTAATTTAGGTTTACGACAACTACAATTGTCTGATTCAAAATGAGGGCAAAGTAATACTTCATCAAAGGTAATACCTTGTGAGGCAAACATGGCCATCATTTTATCATGGGGTAAGTCAAAATCTTTTTGCGGATAGCTGGTCGTGCCTAAACCATCTTGGTTCGACACCATTACCAAACGAAAGCCTTTTTTCTTTAAGGCTATTAACACTGGGATTACGTTAGGTTCAAACACTAACTTCTCTAAGCTATCGACTTGTTTATCAGTAATTGGCTCTTCAATTAAGGTACCGTCTCGGTCGATAAATAAAATATTTTCTTGGCTCATATTAATTCTCTTGTGCCAGCGTTTGGGCTGTTGTCGTAGTAAAACTATGGGTAATAGTTTGCTGTAATAGTGAAAGTTCTCGTTCACTGCCAATGCTAATGCGTAAACAGTTAGCTAAGTTTTGCTGTTTGGATTGGTCGCGTATTAAAATATCTTGGGCTACTAAACTATTAAAAATAAAATCTTTTAGTTCGTTACTTTGACAGCGAAATAAAACGAAATTGGCATCACTGTTAAATACTTCGTCGCACCAACTTTGTTCTTTTAACCACGTTGATAATTGAGCGCGTAAAATGTTAGTTTCTTGCACGCGAATACTCATTTTTTCAAGGCATGGCTGTGCTAATGCTTCACTAGCAATATCGGCAACTGGCGCTGAAATAGGGTAAGGCGCTATCACTTTACTGAGCATTGTGATGACATCTTTATTTGCTAAGGTAAATCCGCAACGTAAACCCGCTAATGCAAAAGCTTTTGATAGTGTTCTTAAAATAACCAAATGCGGATAAGTTTTAAGCCAACTTGCTACTGATTGCTCTGGGCTAAATTCGATATAAGCTTCATCCACCACTACAATGGCTAAGTCGGCAAATAGCTCAAGCGTAGCTTTAATGTCTTGCTGCGAGAGTAAATTACCGGTTGGATTACCAGGAGAGCATAAAAATACTACTTTTGCTTGACCTACTTGTGCCTTTAACCCCGTTAAGTCTAATGACATTTCTGTTGTTAAAGGAACTTTTATAATATCGGCACCGTGATTTTCAGCACTAATCGCATACATACCATAAGTAGGGGGGCAAATTATAATGCTGTCTTGGTAGGCCTGACAAAATGTTCTGATGATCAGCTCTATACCTTCATCAGCACCGCGCGTTGCTAGCAGGTTTTCTGGTGCTATCGCACTATATTCACTGTAAGCATTAATCAAGTTTTCTGGCTGAAAGTCAGGGTAACGATTAATACGGTTACTGTTAACTTGGTAAACACCAGGGCCTGATGCTTCGTTGGCATTTAGCCAAATTTTCCCTTGCATGGCACCGCTACTGGCATAAAGTCTACGTGCTGATTGATAAGGCACCATATCTATTAGTTCTTTACGGGCAAGTTTGTTTGCAATGCTCATTTATGCCTCCGTACTTTTAATATCTGCATCTGCAGGTGTTTCTAATCGAATGGTGACAGCGCGTTTGTGTGCGTCTAATCCTTCAGCATCGGTGAGTTCGCAAATACATTCCGCTAAACTACTTAGACCTTCGCGAGTGATTTCTTGCACGGTAAAACGTCTTGAAAAGTCAGCTAATGACAAACTGCTAATAACTTTTGAATAACCGTAAGTTGGCAACACGTGATTAGTACCACTGGCATAATCACCAGCTGATTCTGGCGTATAGGCTCCGACAAAAATTGAACCAGCATTACGAAGCCCTGTTAATAGCTGTTGAGCATTATCGGTTTGAATAATTAAATGCTCTGGTCCGTATTCATTTGAAATTTCAATGGCTTGAACTAAGTTTTTTGTCAGTATTAAGCGACTTTGCTGTAGAGCTTGGCGCGCTATTTCTGCTCGAGATAAGGTGGTTAGTTGCGCTTCTAATGCTAATTGCACGGCGTTAATTAAGACTCTGCTATCGGATAACAAAATAACTTGGCTGTCTGGTCCGTGTTCGGCTTGCGATAATAAATCTGCAGCAACAAAACCTGCATTAGCATTGGCGTCTGCTATCACTAGCACTTCTGATGGTCCTGCAGGCATATCAATGGCGAAACCATTAACTTGCTGTGACAACTGTTTTTTAGCCTCGGTAACATATTTATTACCTGGGCCAAAGATTTTGTTAACAGGTGCTATGGTTTCAGTACCAAAAGCTAACGCGCCACAGGCATGTGCACCGCCAACGCTATATATTTCATCAATACCACATAATGAAGCAGCAACGAGTATTTCGTCGGCTAATTGACCGCTCTTATTCGGTGGGCAAACCAGTACTTTACGTGGACATTTTGCCAGTTGAGCAGGCACACCTAACATCAACACCGTTGAGGGTAAGGGCGCGCTGCCAGCCGGTATATATAAACCGACACTGTCAATGGCTTCAGTTTTTAAAGTACAAATCACACCAGGTGTGGTTTCAACACGAATGTCTTCACTTATTTGTGCTTGGTGAAAACGTTTGATTTGTCCGTAAGCTGTTTCAATGGCTTTTAGGCGCTTAACCGTTAATCTAGTTTTTGCAGCGGCAACCTGTTCAGGTGTAACTTTAAACGTATCAAGTTTCACGCCATCAAATTTTTCGGTTAAATCAAATAAAGCTTTATCACCATTTTCTCTGACATTAGCGAGAATGTTTTCTACCTGCTGTGATAATAAGCCGCTTTCTGCAATTGCTGGGCGAGCAAGTGCAAAGCTGCGCTGAGCACTAGACAAATCTTCCCAAACAATTAAGTCTTTTAGTTCGGCTGTGTTTTGGTTCTTTATGCTCATGTTTAGCCCATCATTTTTTCAATTGGCATTACTAAAATAGAGTTACAACCTAAAGCGTTAAGTTGCTCCATGGTTTCCCAAAAAAATGTTTCTGTTGCTACAACGTGTACAGCCACAAGATCTTCACGCCCAGCTAAGGGTAATATTGTAGGTGTTTCTTTACCTGGCATAAGTGCACTAACTTCGGCTATTTTATCTTTTGGAGCGTGCAGCATAATGTATTTACTTTCTTTTGCTTTCATCACACCTTGAATACGAGGTAACAAAGTATCAAGAATAGCTTGTTTGTGAGGATCTAACGCACTGGCTGTTTGAATTAATGATGCTTTTGATTGAAAGATTTCTTCTACTTCAACTAGCCCGTTAGCTTCTAGCGTTGCACCCGTTGAAACTAAGTCACATATGCCGTCAGACAAGCCAACACGAGGCGCTACTTCAACAGAGCCTTTTAATAAACAAAACTCGACGTTGATACCATTTTTCTTGGCGTAACGATTGAGTAGTTGTGGATAGGTGGTTGCAAACCTGAGGCCGTCAAGGCTTTTTATACCTTTGTAATTAAAGCCATCTGGCATAGCGATTGACAAACGACAGCCGCCAAAATTTAAACCTGAAGTGCGGATATATTTTGATTTTTGATTCATTAAGGCACGTTCTAACGCGGCTTCTTCTAGGGTATTGTCACCGACTATGCCTAAATCGCAAACACCATCCATCACGAGTCCTGGAATATCGCTACTGCGTACACGCATAATATCTATCGGCATATTAGTAACATGAGCAAGTAAGCGGCGATCAGAGACATTAAGCTTAAGGCCACAACGCTTTAATAGCGCTTGTGTGTCGTCGCTCAAACGACCTGATTTTTGCATTGCAATACGTAAACGTGGTTCTGTTGACATGTTATTTTCCTATTAAATTTTATACTATTTAGTCGCTTTTAATGTGCTTAAAACATCATGTATATACAATTCTAAAGCCATAAAAATGCGAAAACCCCCGAGAGAGGAGAACTCTTTCGGGGGTTTAGAAATTAATTTTTTATCTTACACCGCTGAAAGGTTCAAAGCCCCTCAGCGAATAAACCTGAGCAGCTAATCCGTATGGTGATGATGATGGATGGCAATCAGATTTAAAGTCATATTTTATTTACTCAATGAGTGCTTTAGTAAGCGATGGTGTAAGTTAATTATCTATCTTGTGCTTGAATTAAAGTACTTACTTTAATTGAAACCCAACACTACGTTGATTTTTGAGACAGGGCAAGCGATTAATTTCAACTCGATATTATATTTTGAACTAAGCTAGTATTGTTTAGTTCTAAGGTCTTGAGGCTACAATGTTAAAGATTAACTTAAAATAGCCGATATAAACATACAGATATTATATTTTCAAAAGGGGGCAATAATGGATATTTTTACTACGGCATTAACTCGCGTTGTTGCCGTTCCTATAAAGCCTGTCAACTTAAAAGTTAAAGCCTTGGCGAAAAGCGCTGCAACTAGTGCTGTTTCTGATGACATTGCGGGCTTAGAAGAGCCAGCGTTATATTTTAAAAAAATGCCAGCAGAAAAATCGTCAGATAAAAAAGAAAACCCAGAGCACTCGGAGTCAGTAGCTGTTGAACCATCAAGCGTGCCTACAGATAATACCGGCCAACATGTTGATGTGTTTGATGATAGTGAGGCCACACCCGAAAAAAAAGATGATAAACCGCACCTAGATATTTTCGTATAACAAAAGTAACTGTTTAAGATATTATTTTTTGCAAAGATATTATTAGCGTTTTAACTGATATTGTATTGAGTTTTTATTTAACACCTTATTAGAGAGTATCTGCTTTATTTTTTCTGTTATTTTTATCTATGATGATTATAATGAGCGCAAATTTACCAATGTCGACCCCTCATGAGTGTTGTTGAACATGCGTTTTCACATCAAGGTGCATTAGCGAAAGCCATTAATGGTTTTTCACCACGCCAAGCTCAGCTTGATATGGCATTGGAAGTCGCTAAAGCTATTGAGCAAAAAAGTTCGCTCATTGTTGAAGCGGGTACAGGTACTGGCAAAACATTTGCCTACTTAATTCCAGCACTATTGGCTAACAAAGCTAATGCGGAAAATAATGCCGGGCAGATAAAAATTATTGTCTCAACCGGGACTAAAAACCTACAAGAACAATTATTTCATAAAGACTTACCTTTAATTCGCAAAGCACTTGTTAGCAATGCGCAAGTGGCGTTATTAAAAGGTAGGGCTAACTACCTTTGTATCTATCGTTTAGAACAATATCAACAATCGCGCGGCCAACTTGACGCGCAAACATTAGCCGATTTTGTCAAAGTACGTGCTTGGGCAAATGGCACACACAGTGGCGATATTGGAGAATTGGTTAATGTTACAGAAGGCTCACCAGTATTCCCATTCGTTACCAGTACGGTTGATAATTGTCTCGCAAAAGATTGCCCCAATATTGAAGATTGTTATTTAATTAAAGCGCGAACAAAAGCCATAGATGCTGATTTAGTGGTGGTAAATCATCATTTATTTTTTGCTGATATGGCCCTAAAGGACAGCGGTTTTGGTGAATTAATTCCCAAAGCTGACGTCATGATTTTTGATGAAGCGCATCAAATAGCTGACATTGCCAGTGAATACTTTGGCGAGGCGTTTTCTACTCGGCAGATGCTTGATCTTTGTAGTGATGTTTTACAAGTTTACCGAACAGAATTAACTGACGTAAAACAACTGGCAAAGGCAGCAGAAAAACTGTTAAAAACCAGTCAAGAATTTCGTTTGTTATTTAATTATGATCCTGAACGTGGCAACTGGCGAGAAAAGCATCAGCAACAGCAATTTGCTAATGCTTTTAAACTATTAAAAATTGACTTAGATTTTCTTTATCAAGTGATCAAACTCTGTGTTTCTCGCAATGAGGCTATCGATAATTGTTTTGACCGAGCCGTAAATTTATTAAGTCAATATGAAATAATGGCCGATGTAGATGCCATGGGCATGAGTTTTTGGTATGAAACCACGCCACGCCATGTTGTGTTACATAAAACGCCGTTATCGGTTGCAGATAAGTTTGGCACTTACGTGAAAGAGTCAGGTGCTGGCTGGATATTTACCTCAGCGACCCTGGCTGTAGATGGCGCATTCAAACATTTCTCTAGCCATTTAGGCCTTGAAGATTCAGCGAGTTTATTACTCGATAGCCCATTCGATTATGCTAAACAGTCTCAATTAATAATACCGCGTTATTTGCCTGCCGCTAACGATATGAACCGAGCTAAAGCATTAAGTGAGCTTGCTATTCCCTTAATTGAAGCCTGTGCTGGCGCGTGTTTTATGTTGTTTACCAGTTACCGTGTTATGCATCAGGTAGCTGAGTTATTAACCGAGAGCATTGATAATCCATTATTAGTGCAAGGGCAGATGGGTAAGCGAAAATTACTAGAAGAGTTTGTTGAGCAAGACAGCGCGATATTATTAGCTACGGCAAGTTTTTGGGAAGGTGTCGATGTGCGCGGTGACAAACTTACCTGTGTGATCATCGACAAATTACCTTTTGCTTCACCGAACGATCCTTTGTTACAAGCACGTAGTGAAGATGTAAAACGACAAGGTAAAGACCCGTTTGCCGAAATTCAATTACCGCAAGCCGTAATTGCTTTAAAACAAGGAGTAGGGCGTTTAATTCGTGATGTGAATGACAATGGTATTCTTGTTATATGTGATGACAGACTGGTTAATCGCCCTTATGGCGAAGTTTTTCTTAAGAGCTTACCTGATATGAAACGCAGTCGAGATGTTAACCAAGCAGCAACATTTTTAGCACAACTTGTAGCGCGCGAATAAAGTTGCTCACAATTAAAGCATGCTTTAGTTCACACTAGTAGATTTCAAGCCCGCCAGTGTTAAAGTTTTCTGGGATTAACATAAAATAATGTTAAACTCGCCCGATAAATAACGAAGTAATCTTAAAAGGTTTTTGACGTGAATTTTTTGGCCATCGATGCCTCAACTGAAGCTTGTTCAGTAGCAATTAAATATAATGATAAACAGTTTAGCGAATATGAACTGTGTCCCCAGTCACATAGCTTGCGTTTACTGCCGATGATCGACAGCGTGTTAAAGCAGGCTAATGTTAAGCTAACTGAACTTGACGGTATTATTTTTGGCCAAGGCCCTGGTAGTTTTACCGGCGTGCGAATTGGTATTGGTGTAACCCAAGGTTTAGCATTTTCAGCAGAGTTGTCTGCACGGGGTGTTTCTACTTTACAAGCGATGGCTCAGCAAGCATTCGACAATAAAGGTGAGGGCAAAGTTATTGCAGCAATAGATGCCCGCATGTCAGAAGTTTATACCTGCTACTTTGAAGTTGACGAACAAGGGATTATGCAAGCTAAAACTGAAGAAACGGTGTTAAAACCTGAGTTTGTTGCTCAGTACTATCAAGACCTAGCATTACCGGCTTATGGTGTTGGCACAGGTTGGGATGCTTACCCTGAATTATCTGCATTAAAATCAAATGCTGATTCGCCTGAAATTTTGTTTCCAACTGCTGTGGCTATGTTAACACTTGGGCAAGTGGATTTTGCTCAACATTGTGTTGACGCTGAACACGCACAACCTAAATACGTTCGCGATACGGTTTCTTGGAAAAAGCTTCCTGGAAGATAACGCAAATTTGATAGAGCTTTAGTTTTAATTATTGCTCTTTTATAAGCTACTCACATTGGCTGATTTTACTCTACCCAATTATATTTAATGTAAATTAAGGTCGCTGGTTTATTAACTTTGAGTTTAGTTTGATAAAAAGTAGTGTTCACCCTGACGAGAATTTGTTAAATTAACTTTTATGCAAGTCAATAATTCTGTCAATTTAGCATCCCAAGCTGCCATAGCCTTGGGAAACAGCACCTCTGTACCAGCTCAAGAGCAACGTACTAGAGCACTTGCGCGTGAGAATTTTAACTCTGCAGAACTTACCTCTGAAAATAATAAAACACAAAGTTCACAATCTGATGTTAACGCGCGCCAACGCCTTGATATTGATGAACAGGCTATTGCACTTATCGAACGTGAGCAATTGCCGCCGTCCAATAGTCGCAACAACGCACAACAAAGCTTTACGCCGAACAATCAGCAAAATAGCTACAATAGTGGTTATGATGCGCCATCGAGTCAAAATAAACTAGCAGTAGCTGCTTATCAGTCTGTTGGCGCTATTTCTCAGCGTGATAACATTCAACAAGTTTTTGGTGTTGATTTATTTGCCTGATTCATCGAATAAAAAATTTAATTCCTCCTCTGAAAAATCAACTATGAGCTTTAGCCATAAATATAAATTTTGGCTGATGTTATTAACAGCGTTAATTATTCTACAACTGCCAATTATATCCATTCCATTTAAATGGCTAGAAAGTTATTTTCATGAAATTAGCCACGGTTTAACCGCGCTGTTAACTGGTGGGAGTATCGTTCAAATTCAATTATTTCCTAATGGTGCTGGATTATGTACAACTCGTGGTGGCTCAGCGTTTTTTATTAGTTTGATGGGTTATGGTGGCGCAATATTGTGGGGTACTTTATTATTCTACTTGGCTTCGAGCCATCAAAAAATTGCACAGGTTTGTTCTATTCTGCTGGTCGGGTTATTAGCGAGTAGTATATTGTTGTGGGTAAGAGATTTATTAACCTTATTTATTGTTTCAGTTTTGCTTATTTTAGTGCTAGCGAAAATAAAGTATTCATCACAAAAGTACTTGCAAAAATCATTACAAGTAACAGGTTTATTAGTCTTACTTAATAGTTTGATGAGTCCGCTTTATTTACTAGATGGCCAAGCTCGTGGCGACGGTGCAGCCTTAGCGGATATTACCTATATTCCTGAAATAATTTGGGTTGTTATTTGGTTTTTAGCTGCATTGTTGGCAACCTACAAACTCAGTAAAATATCATTACGCAGCACACGTTAGCTTCTAGAACAACATTATCTTCATTTAAAACAAGCTATACCTTTGTCGGCTTATTAAAGGATTTTCATGCCAACTTCTAACATATTTAAAACAATAGTATTCGATGTTAATGGACGAAAAATTAGCGGCTTAAGTAATGGTAATGTGCAGGGGAAATTGCTTTTATGCTTGCATGGCTGGCTCGACAATGCTGCGAGCTTTGAACCCTTAATGCCACATTTGTCAAACTATCATGTTATTGCCATTGATTGGCCCGGACATGGCTTATCTGATCATCGAAGTGTTGATGCTCATTATCATTTTTTAGATTGGGTGTCTGACTTAATCAATATATTTCGCTCACAACAGTGGCAAGCTATTGATATTGTTGGTCACTCTATGGGAGGAATGGTAGCGTCTGCGTTCGCAGCCGCATTTCCTGAACATGTGAAATCATTAACATTGATTGACTCCATCGGTTTGTTAACGTCCGACGAAATGACCACAACCAAACAATTACGTAAAGGCTTGTTAAGCCGTTTATCGCAAAATACTAAAGTTAAAAAATATCATACTAGTCTTGATTCTGCGATTCAGGCGAGGGTGTTGGTGTCTGACTTAAGCCAAGCTAATGCCGCGTTAATTGTTAAGCGAGGTATTGAGCAAACAGAGTCTGGGTTTATTTGGCGCTCTGACAATCGTTTACGCTCGACTTCTCCATATCGGCTAAGCATGGCGCAAGCGAAGCAGCTTGTTGCAGATATAAGCATACCTGTGCAATTGCTTTATGGCAGTAAAGGCATGGAAATGGTCACTGAAGGGCTAAAACACTTTGGCCCGTTGTTTAAAAAACTATCAGTACATAAATTGATTGGTGGACACCATGTTCACATGGAACAAGCTGAGCATGCTGCTATGCTAATAAATGAGTTTATTCATCAGTAAGTTGATTAGCAAGGCTATCGCTAAGCTAATCAACAAAATTAATTCAGTTTTTTTTAGGTTATTAAGCGTAAATTTCAATTAGTTCAACTAAAATAATTTTACTAATTATCCAGTTAATTTAAACAAGTGTTTAAATTAACTGGATTGACCAGTGAAAATTTGATAAAACTTATCATCAAATTAAGAATAAAAATATAAAGAGGAAATACACTGTGGAAAAAATTTGGCTTGAGAAGAGTTATCCTCCTGGCGTTCCATTTGAAATTGATCCTGATAAATACGCTTCAATTGTCGATATGTTCCATAAATACACCAAGGTTTATGCCGATCGTTCTGCCTTTATTAATATGGGTGCGGAAATTAGCTATCGTGAACTTGCTGAACAGGCAACTAGTTTTGCCGCCTATTTACAGCAAGATTTAGGTTTAGTGAAAGGCGATAAATTTGCCATTATGGTACCGAACTGTTTGCAATACCCTATTGCACTCTTTGGCGCCTTGTTAGCTGGCTTAACCGTGGTGAATGTTAACCCGCTTTACACTGCACGTGAATTACAGCACCAATTAAAAGACTCCAATACCAAAGCAATTTTGATTATTGAAAATTTTGCCAGTATTTTGGAAAAAGTCATTGATAACACACCGGTTGAAAAAGTTATTTTGACTTCGCTTGGCGACCGCTTAGGCACAGTTAAAGGTACGATTGTTAACGGTGTAATTAAATACGTTAAAAAAATGATACCGGCTTTCAATCTTGCTAATACCGAGCATTTTAATAAGGCGTTAGTAAAAGGTGCTAAGCTTTCATTTAAAGCGATTACGCTTACCGGTGAAGATTTAGCCTTCTTGCAATATACCGGTGGTACAACAGGTGTTTCAAAAGGTGCTATGTTAACCCATCGCAATATGGTTGCTAACTTAGAGCAAGCTAAAGCGGCGATTAAACCACAACTAGAAGAAGGTAAAGAACTGGTTGTCACTGCGTTACCGCTTTATCATATTTTTGCTTTAACGGCGAATTGCCTAACCTTTATTACTTTAGGTGGCACAAATTTATTGATCACCAACCCGCGTGATATGCCTGGTTTTGTTAAAGAGCTAGCAAAATATGATTTTACGGCGATTACCGGTGTAAACACTTTATTCAATGGTTTAATAAATACCCCAGGTTTTAGTGAACTAAATTTTTCTAATTTAAAATTATCACTAGGTGGTGGTATGGCTGTTCAACGCCCAGTTGCTGAAAAGTGGGAAAGTATCACGAAAACACGCTTGCTTGAAGGCTACGGTTTGACAGAATGTGCACCTTTAGTAACTATATGCCCATACAACCAAGCGCATTACAGTGGCACCATTGGTTTACCAGCACCTTCAACAGATATTCGTATTGTTTTAGAAGATGGTAGTGATGCTAATGTTGGTGAAGCTGGAGAAATGTGGGTTAAAGGCCCACAAGTAATGAAAGGTTATTATAATCGTCAAGAAGCTACCGATGAAATTTTAAAAGATGGCTGGTTAGCAACAGGTGATATTGCCTGCATGGATGAGAATGGCTTTTTCAAAATAGTGGACCGTAAAAAAGATATGATCATTGTCTCTGGCTTTAACGTCTTTCCAAATGAGATTGAAGAGGTAGTAGCAAGTCATGAAGGTGTATTAGAAGCTGCCGCGATTGGTGTTCCAAATGATGCTTCAGGTGAAGCGGTAAAACTATTTGTTGTTCGTAAAGACCCTAAATTAACCGAAAAAGAGTTGATTAGTCATTGTCGTGAAAACTTAACCAGTTATAAAGTACCAAAAATTGTTGAGTTTCGTGATGAGTTGCCAAAAACTAACGTCGGTAAAATTTTACGACGTGAGCTACGCTAAAACAAATTTAGTTATATAGCTTTAAGTTAAAGTTACAGAAAAAAGGCCAACAGTTGTTGGCCTTTTATGTTCAGGATGAACAGTCAGTTTTTTTGTTCCAGACAAAAACTAAGTACCCAAGCTTAATGCATTAGCCTAATCACTATTGTGCGTTTAACCTTTGACCATTAACTGCCTTACTGTCGTCTGCCATTAAATATACATAAAGTGGCATAATGTCTTCAGGAGAGGCAATGTCAGCTTTATTCTCAGCCGGATAAGCAACTGAACGCATATTTGTATTAGTGCTACCAGGGTTAATGGCATTGGCTCTAAGCGAGCTGTTTTCATATTCATCTGCGATAACTTGCATCATGCCTTCGGTAGCAAATTTAGAAACGCTATAAGCGCCCCAATAAGCTTTACCTTTATTACCCACGCCTGAAGAGGTAAATACTAATGAAGAGCTTTTAGATTTCAATAGGATAGGTATTATTGCTTGAGCTAATAAAAATTGTGCATTAACGTTGACTTGCATAACGTCTTGCCAAATTTGTTGATGAATTTGGTGAAATGGTGTTAACTCTCCTAATATAGAGGCATTTAGTAATGCCCCATCTAGCTGGCCAAATTGATTATCAATGGTGGCGGCTAAATCAATATAATTTTGTTTTGTTGCGCCTTTTAAATCAAGTGGCACAATAGCGGGTTCAGGGTAGCCCTTGGCGATAATTTCATCATAAACTGTTTCAAGTTTTGCCACAGTTTTACCTAATAAAATGACCGTAGCGCCAAGCTCTGCATAAGTTAATGCTGATTGGCGACCAATGCCTGCACCTGCACCTGTAATTAAAATGGTTTTATTTGCTAAAATTTGTGGTGTTATTGCGTAGTCAAACATATGATTAATTGCTGAAAAAGTTTGTTAATAATTCTACTACTTTCACCGCTATGCTGACGAGTGTTTTTCGTTAGTATTCTACATTTGCGGAACAAAACAGTGAATAAATCAAAAAATCACTAGCACTTGATCTATTCTTGAGTTAAGTTTGACTGGTCGAACAAGTTGAGGTTAATGCTAGGATAGGTATAAAAATCAACAATAATAATGCAAATAATAAATATATGCTTAGTAAACAGCTAAGTTTATAAAAATAAAGACTAGACAGTGGGGAGATAAAATGAAAAAGCTAGTACTCAGTCTCGCAATAGCCAGCACCTTAGGTTTAAGTGCTTGTGAAGACGAAACCATACAAGATGTTGAACAAGAAGTTGCAAATAACGGTACTGCCGTAACAGCAACAGCACGCGTTAAATTTGATCCAGCAGCAGGTGCTGCCGGACTTTCTATTCCAAATGATTTGATTTTTTCTGGTACCGTTGACGGAACATTAGAAATTCCAGTTGCCGATCCAACTGATGGCTCAGACCCTTTTGTTGCCATTAGTGCACTTGACGGTTGGTCTATTTCTCAACCTTTCTCTCTTGGTATTGAATTCCCAGCAGGTACTTCTTTAGATGGCAGTAGTGTTTCTAATCCTACGTCAGTAAGAATTTTTGAAGCGGTTATGGGTGGTGACGCAACAGACAGTGATTGTACTCCTGTAACACGAGGTCTTGCTTGTAAAATTGTTGGTGAACTAACTTTTGGGCAAGATTTTGCTACGAAAATGTCTGCCGACGGCAAAAGTGTTGCTGTGATACCGATTCAACCGCTTAAAGCTGAAACAACTTATATTATGATGATGAGTAATAATCTTCGTGATAATAATGGTAAAGCTATTGCAGGCTCTAGTACTTATGAACTAGCCCGCCAAGATATTAATACCTCACCTTTAGGTAATGCATCACAATTAGGCCTTCAAGCTGCAATTAACAGTTACGAAGCCGCACTTGTTGCTGCTGGCGTTGACAGCGACACTATTATTTATAGTGCTGCGATGACGACTCAATCTACAACACGAGTTTTAAGTACTGTTAAATCTTTAATGGCAGCGGGTGTACCGCAATTACTTGCTAATGCTCAACAGGGCATTCCTGCAATTGGTGTTCAAGATACGGGTATGTCAGTTGCTACTGTTTTAACGGGTTTGATTCCTCCAGAATTAGTGCCGTTATATTCTGCTGCTAACTATATTCGGGGTTCTATTACACTGCCATATTACTCTGGTGTTCCTTCTGCGGAAAATCCACTGGCACCAGTTAATGATTGGTGGCGTGCACGTTGTGATTCAGGTGCAACCCTTGCTGGTTTAGCAGCTGCAAACCCAGCGGCAATACCTACTGGGCCATTAGACGCAAATGATGGCTTTTGTATGAACTTTGGTTTACGTGACTTAAGCTCTGTTATGGCAATTGATACCGAACGTAATTTAACTAAGTTCAACCCAATTCCAGCAACAAGTGCGATGTTGCCAATTGATGTGCAAATGACTACGCCAGATTTAGCTTGGGCTAACCCTGTTCGTGCCAGTATGGGATTAGAGGCGATAGAAGAACCTGCAAACGGTTGGCCAGTAGCAATGTTGGTGCATGGTATAACATCGACTAAAGAACAAATGTTACCGATTACCGGTATATTATCATTATTTGGTATAGCAACTATTGCTATTGATCAGCCTTTACATGGCAGCCGTGGCTTTGACTTAAACGGTGATGATGTCGACGATATTAATACCAGTACAGTGTCTACATTACATTATGTAAACTTAGGCAGCATGTTAACCATGCGTGATAATACGCGTCAAAGTACCGCTGACTTACTTGGTTTACGTTTAGGTATGAACTTCCTAGGTGGAGTGCATATTGAAGGCAATCCAATTAAAATAGATAGCTCAAAAGTTCACCTTTTAGGCCATTCGTTAGGTGGTATATACGGAATGAATACGGTTGGTCTAGCAAACACCGACTTAAACCCGCAAATCGATGGTTTATTCAAAATTGCTAGTACGTCGTTAGCTATGCCAGGTTTAATGTTAGCTAACTTTGGTATTGATTCACCGGCATTTGAAGGTTTAGCAAAATCTAATCTAACCTTGCAATTATCGCCTGAGTTTAAGGCGGCGGTTGATGCAACTTTACCTGCTAATTATAGCCAAACAGAATTAAGTGAATTCTATTTTGCTTTTTATGACAGTTTATCGGCAGAGCAAAGAGCAACATTAGATGGTGGTTTTGCGCAATTTACTTTTGCAGCCCAAACGGTAACTGATTCTGGTGACCCGATTGCTTACATACAAACATTAGCTGCGACTGAAACACCGACGCATTTAATTGAAGTCGTGGGTAACGGTGGCGATAACCTATCAGACCAAACGGTAACGAATACTGCACCATTTACTCCAATGGGCGGCACTGATCCTATAATTCGTTTCTTAGGCTTGCAAAGTGTTGGCGAAACAACGCCAGGCTCTGGTGTGGTGAAGTTTATTAATGGCCATCATAGTTCAATACTTGATCCTCGTCCTGCTGCAGCATCACCTGACGCTGAATTAAGTGCTAGAGCAACTCAAGAGATGCAAACGCAAGTAGCGACATTCTTTGCGAGCATGGGGCAATTAATCACAGTAACGGATACTGCTGTTGTAAAACAAGACTAAGCTTAGCTTAAGTTTAAAAGCCCTCTTTTGAGGGCTTTTTTATTTGTTCTCATTTTTAAAGTTAACTTTTTTGAATAATTTAATCGTTGACCTTTATTTATAAACTAATCACCCCATATTATTAGATAGAATAATTTTTAGCATTAATACATAACAGCAAGGTTAACTTAAGTTAATTTGTTAGTTAGGAGAGAAATATTGGAATTTTTGTATGAATACGGCTTGTTTTTAGCGAAAGCCATCACCTTCGTTATAGCAGTAATTGCTATTATTATTGCCATCGCATCTTCAGCAATGAAGCAAGGTGGTAAGAAAGGTGAGTTAGAAATTACTGACTTGTCTGAGCAATATACTGAAGTGGAAGAAGATATTACCCATCACTTATTATCGAAAGAAGAATTAAAAGAAAAAGATAAAAAAGATAAAAAAGCTGAAAAAGAACAAGCAAAAATTGCTAAGAAAGCCAGCAAAGATGAAAGTAAAGAAAAAGCAGTAACGCCACGCTTATTTGTTGTAGATTTTAACGGCAGTATTGATGCTAAAGAAGTTGGTTCTTTACGTGAAGAAATTAGCGCAATATTAACGGTTGCTCAGTCTAGCGATGAAGTGTTTGTTCGTTTAGAGAGTGGCGGCGGCATGGTACACGGCTACGGCTTAGCTGCTTCACAACTTGACCGTATACGTCAAAAAAACATCCCACTTACCGCTTCTGTTGATAAAGTAGCAGCAAGTGGTGGCTATATGATGGCTTGTGTTGCAAATAAAATAGTGTCAGCACCCTTTGCCATCATTGGCTCAATTGGCGTTATTGCTCAAGTGCCAAATTTTCACAAACTATTAAAGAAAAACGATGTCGATTTTGAGCAGTTTACTGCCGGTGAGTTTAAACGTACTGTAACCATGTTTGGTGAGAATACTGATAAAGGCCGTGAAAAATTTGTTGAAGAACTAGAAGAAACCCACGTGCTATTTAAGAATTTTGTTAGTGAACATCGTCCAAGCTTAGATATTGCTAAAGTGGCAACGGGTGAACATTGGTTTGGCACGCAAGCAAAAGATTTAGGGCTAGTTGATGAATTACAAACCAGTGACGACTACCTACAAGCACGTTGTAAATCTCATAAAATAGTACAAATTAAATATGCAACGAAAAAAGGCTTAGCTGAAAAGTTTTCAAAAGCCGCGTCTTTGTCGTTCGATGCCTTTATCAGTAAAGTTTGGCAAAATAATCGTATTTTCCCAGGTTAATCGCTTTATTCAAATAAATAACGGCAGTTGAATAATAAAAATGGATAATAGTTTTTGGCATAAATGTTGGGAGCGCAACACGCTTGGTTTTCACCAAAGTGATGTGCACCCGCTATTATCCTCTTATTTCAACAAACTAACTTTACGCACTGATAAGCATGTTTTTGTGCCCTTATGTGGTAAAACGCTCGATATGGTGTATTTAGCGCGGTTTATGAAGGTTACGGGTAGTGAGTTAAGTGAAATTGCCTGTCGTGACTTTTTTATTGAGCACAATATCGCTTATCAACAGCAGACCTTAGGTGATTTTGAACACTTTTCTTGCCCGCAGCTTTCATTATTACAAGGTGACTTTTTTAAGCTTTCTGCAAAGGCAATCGAAAGCATAGATTGGATATATGACCGTGCTGCGTTAATCGCACTACCACCAGCCATGCAACAACAATACGTTGAGCACTTAAAAACTTTCTTCTCGGCGCAGACGCGGTTGTTTTTAGTGACAGTCGAGTTTCCAAAAATGCAATTGAACGGTCCGCCGTTTGCGGTTACTGAAACTGATGTAAAAAGCTTATTTTCAGGTTTTAAAATTGAGTGTATTTCGACAAATAAAATCAAAGATAAACAATTTGCGCAGCGTAAATTTGAAGTTGATTACTTGATTGAAAAGCTTTATGTCATTTCATGTGACAACTAATGCCTGTGGCTAATAATATATAATTGATGTTTTTGGCATAACTGCTGACCTACAACAAACCGCCTTAGACCTCTCTATATGTAATTAGGGGTATTAATACTATATTCATCAGTTACTTTTATCCTCCAAGGTAAATGATAATCCTCAGATAACGTCAATAGATTAATTAACCCTGTATTAGTTGTTTGATGGCTTTTATATTTAGTGGGATTCGATTGGCTTTAGATAACAAAAAAGGTGCATTAAGCACCTTTTATTTACGCGTATTAATTCTATAGAAATTAATGCTATGTCGACAAACTGACTATTCAGCAAGCGTTTCAACTTTACTTACATTATTAACGTCTTTTTTTGTGTATAAGCGATTCATTGCTACTTGAGCACGAGCCGTTTTTTCGATAGGGTTAATCACTACCGTATTCAATTTAATTGATTCTGCTAAATGTAGTTTAGTCATTTCTAAAAGTTCAACGGCGTTGAACGCTTGTACTTTTACTAATTGTGTTGCTTGGCTGTTATTTGCCACTAAAGCTAGCATGGCGATAGTTGATAATTTAATAATGTTGTTCATAAGTCACCTGTAATAAAACGTCAATAGTATGTATAGATGCTTTAGGGACTCTTTCTTTTCAATTACAAACAAGGGTTGGGAGCCTGTTTGATTATCACCCGATCAATTCGCGGTAAAGATGAAGTCCTGCATCTATGGTGGGTATAGTACGGTAATGCTGGTAAATTTTAAAACGACTAATTATAATGTTATGTATTAGAAAAACTAATCCGACATGATTATGTCGAAAATCTGGTGAATTATGCATATGCATATTCATTATCAACGTGATTCAATAGGTGCAGATTGGCGAACAGACTCCCACCACTTAATGCTTTGAGAGCTTTTGAAGCGTCAGCGAGACAGTTGAGCTTCACCCGGGCAGCTGAAGAATTATTCGTCACTCAAGCAGCGATAAGTCATCAAATAAAAGCTTTGGAAGATAATTTAGGCATAAAATTATTTATGCGTAAAAATAGAAATTTATTACTGACCGAAGAAGGGCAGTCGTATTATCTCGATATTAAAGATGTTTTTAATGCTTTGCATGACGCTACTGAAAGACTCTTAGCTCGCGGTGAAAAGGGCGCTATAACGGTAAGCTTGCAACCCAGCTTTGCAATACAGTGGCTGGTGCCTAGGTTAAACACTTTCAGCTTATTACATCCTGATATTGATGTACGTATAAAGGCGGTTGATCAACCTGAAAATTCGCTTACCGAAGATGTAGATTTAGCCATATATTATGGTAGAGGGCGCTGGAAAGGTATTCATGCAGAGCAGCTACATACCGAATATTTGATCCCCGTGTGCTCTCCTTTATTATTATCGGGTAAAAAACCATTGAATAAGATTGAAGATTTAGCAAATCATACCTTGTTGCATGACACATCGAGAAGAGACTGGAAGCGCTGGTTTAAGCATGTTGACGTGAGCGGGGGTAATGTTAATCATGGACCTATATTTAGTCATTCTGCCATGGTGTTGCAGGCTGCTATTCATGGACAAGGGGTTGCGCTCGCACATAGTGTATTAGCTAAACCTGATATTGATAGTGGTCGATTAGTTTGTCCCTTTAAAGATGTGTTGGTCAGTAAAAATTCTTATTACATTGTCTGTCGCGAACAGCAACTGGAATTAGGCAAAATAGCGGCCTTTCGTGAATGGGTTCTACAAACCGTTGCTGATGAACAAAATATTATTGATAAAGGGTAAGGTTTGATTAATCAACAGTTGTCAGTAAGTAGTAAACTCAATAAAGCCAAAGACGCAAAAGCATTAGTTATATTTGCCCATGGTGCGGGTGCAGATATGGAACATGAGTATCTTGAAGAGCTCGTGCGTTTGATGAACGCACAACAATTAAGTGTTTTACGTTTTAACTTTCCTTTTATGGATAAGCGAAAACTCGATGGTAAAAGGCGTCCGCCTGACAGAATGCCCGCGTTAATTGATTGTTATCAGTCATTAATAGCAAATTTCACTACAAATTTGCCGATATATATTGGTGGTAAATCTATGGGTGGGCGAGTGGCGGCCACTTTAGCTGGAGATGAAATCTTGATAACGGCTCATCAAATACAGGGGGTTATCTGCTTAGGTTATCCGTTTCATCCGGTAAAGAAGCCAGAAAAATTAAGGTTAGAGCCACTGCAAGATACGCAGTTACCTATACTGATATTGCAAGGGGATAGAGATGCTCTGGGTAACGAGATAGAGATTAATGAATATACAATTTCTTCGCAATGCCAGTTACATTTTTTTAATGATGGCGACCACGATCTAAAGCCACGGGTAAAATCTGGTTATACCTTAATACAACACCAAAGTGTTGCAGTGAATAAAATGAGGTACTTTATCGATGAAATTAATAACTGTTGCTAAACTACTGATGATATTTGTTGGTATCAGTGGTTGTTTTTCTGTATTATTCGGCGCTTGGTTAGCCCATGGTGGACAATCACTACCTTTGGCGTCACAAGAGCGACTAATAACAGCATTAACGTATCAGTTTTTTCATACGTTGGCGTTAATGCTAACCATTATCTTATATAGGCTTCATTCCAAAGCTATGTTATTGATTGCAGGCATTTTGTTTGCACTTGGCATTGTGTTGTTTAGTGGCAGTTTGTATATCAAAACCTTATTCGATGTGTTGAGTATTGGAAAGTTGGCGCCCTCAGGCGGCCTGTCATTTGCACTTGCATGGCTATTGGTTGGATTTGCAGGTACTAAAATGTTTGATCAAAAGTTAGGTAATTAATCGAAATGACTGCAATAGTTTTATACTGTCGCCCCGGATTTGAAAAAGAATGTGGCGCAGAAATTCAAGAAAAAGCCTCATGGAATGAAGTTTATGGCTATTTAGAGCTAAGTAAAAATCAGGGTGTAGTTTATTTTCATTTAAATAAACCTGAAGAGGGCGAAGCCTTAATGGAAAAAATTCCATTACGTCGTCTTATTTTTGCTCGCCAATGGTTTGTCACGGTAACTGAAAAAATTGACTTACCTGATTACAATCGTGTTGAAGCGATTGTAGAAGCGTTAGGTACTAAGTGGCAATACGCTGATTTGCGTATGGAAACACCAGATACTAACGATGGTAAAGAGCTGTCTAAGTTTTGTCGAAAATTAGCGGTACCATTGCGACAAGCACTGAGAAAAGAAAAAATATTGACTGAAAAAGGTAATAAAGACGGCGCGGTTTTACATGCGTTATTTTTATCGGGTAAAGAAGTTATATTTGGCTTTTCACTGGCGCGAAACACTTCGCCACATGTTATGGGTATTCCACGTTTAAAATTCCCTAACGCCGCGCCAAGTCGTTCAACATTAAAACTAGACGAAGCTTTTTTATATTTTATTCCTAAAGAGGAATGGGATATACGTTTAACATCAGGTATGAATGCTGTTGATCTAGGCGCTGCGCCTGGCGGATGGACTTATCAATTGGTCCGTCGTGGCATGATGGTAACGTCAATAGATAATGGTCCAATGGCTGAGTCATTGATGGAAACAGGGCAAGTAAAACATCGCACTATGGATGGCTTTAAATATGTTCCGCAAAAGAAGAACGTTTATTGGCTAGTATGCGACATGATTGAAAAACCACAACGCGTAGCAAAACTTATGAGCGAGTGGTTATTAAAAGGGCTGTGCCAAGAAGCAATTTTTAACTTGAAACTGCCGATGAAAGGCCGTTATCAGCAAGTTAATGACGATTTACAAGCCATGAAAGATGCATTTTCTCTTCACAACGTTAAGTACGAATTGTTTGCTAAACATTTGTATTATGACCGTGAAGAAGTAACCGTTCATGCAAGATTGCTTTCTCCTCCTCCAACAGATATTTAAGTCTTATATTAGTAAAAGCAATCTGAATAAACGCCCTAAATTTTTATAAAGTTCAGGGCGTTTTACTATGTGAAAACTATCACTTATCGTTTTCTCTTTTTATGCATAAATGCGGGTTCGATTATCATCATTTTTTTGTCTAGAAAGTATCTGACTTACTATAAAAAATAGTAATGCCAAGAGCATTATTCCTAATGATTTTGATTCACTCACTATTACTGTACTAGATACTCCTTGAATGACTACATTTTGAAATGCGATAACTTCACTACCGCCATTTGCTTTGGCCTTTAATTCAAGTGTTAATAAATTTCCGGTATCTAATATTGATGAAATAAATGCTGTAAATTTATTGCTGAGTAATTTTGAGTTTACTGTCATGGGATCGTTTATAGTTAGCAGGCTGTTATCTTCTAAGCGATAGTTCTGTGAGATGTCTTCATCGCTGAGACCATGAAAAGTCTTGAGTATGGACTGTTGTCAATACTATAGCGCCACTCGAACCAATCACTACTTTCAAAATCGCCCATGGCTGCCATATCAATTAAAAACATTATTTCGGTTAGGTTGGTGATATCTACTTGCCAGCTAGCTACAGCATTATTGTTTGGGTTGTCTTGATTTACGGTATCCACAATGCCAAAAAAAGCTTGTGTATTGGTGCTAGTAATAATGCCTAAACTATCAGAGATTGTTATACCACTGTTATCTAACAACGCGCTGGGTATATTTAAATAGATATTTCTTTGATAAATCTGAAAGCCATCTGCATTACTTGAAAAAGCATCTGTGTAGGGATTTTCCTAGCTAATGTGTGGTGAAAAATTTAGGGTTAGTAGATCATAGTTTATTAGGGATGCAAAACTATTACCTGCAAGTAAATAGGTGAATAGCATAGCTGTAATTTTGCATTGAAATTGATTCATAACAAAGTCCTTTTGTTTTGATCTGTTTAGTTTAAGTTCTCTAGAATTTTTCGCTTTATTTGAAAAAACGAGTAATTAACCGCATTAAATATAACTACTTTCATCATTGGAGCAGTCTAGTATTACAGTTTTATAGCGTTAGTATCAATTAACAGCATATAAAACTTTACATAGTATAGTGGTGGTTTTAATAAATGCGAATTCGCCTCAACTAAATAATAAATCTCTTAGCTTTATGTGAAGGTAGGGTAAGTTCTTGTATGCAAATAAATAGACTTAACGCTATTGAGTTTTAGACATACAGGCGCACGAAATCAATAACTTGAATATAAAAAAACCAAGCTATAGGGCTTGGTTTTCATATATATACTTGGCGCTTAAACGCTAAATAATGTTATAAACGTTCTAATACAGCTTGGGTGAAGTCTGAGGTGCCATGTGTGCCACCAAGATCACGGGTTGTACGATCGCCAGTTTCGATAACTTCAGTGATAGCGCGACGAATGTTATCGGCTTTATCTGCCATGCCTAAATATTCTAACATTTGAATGGCAGCTAAAATAACAGAGGTGGGGTTAGCCAAGTTTTTACCGGCAATATCAGGCGCACTACCGTGAACAGCTTCAAATATCGCACAGCCATTACCAATATTAGCGCCAGGTGCCATACCTAAACCACCCACCAAACCTGCACATAAATCTGACAATATATCGCCAAATAGATTGGTGGTAACAATGACATCAAACTGCTCAGGATTCATAACTAACTGCATACAACAGTTATCTACGATCATTTCTGTTGATTCAATTTGTGGGTAACGTGCGGCTACTTCACGGGCAACCTTGAGAAATAGGCCTGATGTAGATTTTAATATATTCGCTTTATGAACAGCCGTTACTTTTTTACGACCTTCTTTTATTGCTGTTTCGTAGGCAAAGGTAACAATGCGTTCAGCACCTTCACGGGTAACAAGGCTCATTGCTTCAGCATAATTGCCATCTTCTGAAACTGTTTGCCCTAGGCCAGAATACATACCTTCTGTATTTTCACGAATAGTAATGATATCAATATTTTCATAACGAGCTTTAGTGCCTTTAAACGACAGCACAGGACGAACATTTGCATAGAGTTGAAAATGCTTACGTAAAGTTACGTTAATTGATGTAAATCCATCACCTACGGGTGTTGTTAATGGACCTTTGAGGGCGATTTTATTTTTTTCAATCAGCGCTAATGTTGATTCTGGCACTAAATCGCCATGATTCTCCAAGGCTGTCAAGCCAGCGTCAGCATACTCATATTCAAAATTACAGCCAGCTTTATCAAGTACTTTGATAGTCGCGTCTATAATGTCTGGACCTATACCATCGCCTGGGATCACTGTTATGATTTGTTTTGCCATTGTTTTATTACCTTTTGAGTATTACTTTTCTTGAATTGCGAGAATCGAGTGCTATTGGTTACATATAAAAAAATTACTAGCAGATACGTTTTAAGTGGCACTGCTGTTAAAGATTCAACCGAGTTAATGGCTGCAATTATAGCAACTAATCGGAGCAGTTAGTAAATTTTAGCGTTAAACTTTAGTCTTAGTTTTATATGTAAGGTTTATATTGAGTGTTGAGCTTCGAAAGTGATATTTTCAGTACGGAAATTAACAGTGATAAGGCTTTAGCAATCGAATGTTAGCTAAAAACATGATTTATTGTCCTGGTTGATTTAGCTTGATTAACAGCCTAAAATTAACCAACGACCTAGTGATTAACCAACGACCTAGTGATTAACCAACGACCTAGTGTATGTGCAGACTAATATCTGGTCGTTGATTATAAAGATAAAGCCTTAAGGCTAGTTAAACTTAGGCGAGTTAAAACGCTTTGAACTGCTGATAGGCTGTTTTTCCAATCGCCGTTAGTATGCCGTCGGTAAACAATAATGCTGTGCACTCATCTTGTGTAGTGATGCCATCAGATTTTACGTGTTGTGTACGGTAAAAACTCACCTGGTAACTTCTTTCATTGACTAACTTAGCCTCAGTAATGTCAGGACTGCCAAGCTGTTCGATAGCGCTATTAAAGTTAAACTTCTTCAATTCAAGTTTAGCTATAAATTGTCGGTTATAAGCTTCTCGGTCTTCCCACTGCATTTTTGCAGGGCTGTCATCGTAAAAATTCATCACTAGTGCGACAAATATACCATATGCTATTAATGCGACTAATATTCTAGCGATAATTTTTTTATTCACTTTTAATCCTTGAACCTTTCTGACCGATGATTTTAATATTATGTACTTATTGTGACTCGTAATAGTTAAACTCTGGCTATTTTTTAGCCACTAATTATTTACAATGCCATTATAGTGAACCACATTACGATGATTTTTTATCGTGCTGTGATGTTACCAGATTGTTAACTACTGGCAAGTCCATTTTCACTTGGTAGTCTTATATCTTTAAGATTAAAACCTAAAGGAATATCAATTTTTAATGTGAGTAGTTTGCGACTTAATGCTATTTGTTCATCATGCTGTGATAGTTTTTCACTGATACTACTTTTTAAGTCTGTGGCGCACAGTATACTTTTAATCGAACCATATTGATTTAGTAGTTGTGAGGCGGTTACTTGTCCAATGCCAGCTACACCTGGTATTTTATTCGTGTTGTCTCCGGTTAACGTCCATAAATCCATTAACTTGTCTGGTTTTACAGTGAATTTGTTTAACACATACTCTTCGTCCAAATAACGTCGATTAAAATAGTCATATACCTTTATATTAGGGTTTAGCAACGACAAAAAGCACTTGTCTGTAGACACTATAGTGACATTTTGACCCCGTAATGCGACTTTGATCGCCAAGGTAGCAATTAAGTCATCAGCCTCGTCTGCTTCTGAAACTAAAGAGTCAACAAAGTGTTTCATAAAGCGGTCTTGAATATCAGGTAGTTTATCGGCCAAATGCTCAGGCATTTTTTTACGGCCTTTTTTATAGTCAGGAAAAATATCATAGCGCCAGCAGGGGGCTTGAGAATCAAAAACCATCAATGCATGGCTAGGTTCTAATTGTTCTAGTATCTTTTGTAATGCTTGTTCGCATGCTTTAGCGGTATTAAATAAAACTTGTTGTTTGGTATTATCCGCCAATTCGTTGTTTAACAAAAAAGGCCGCTCTTGCACAGCATAAATTCTTCTGATCAAATTTAATGCATCAATTAATACCAAGTGGACCGTCATAAAACCTAACCTTCAATGACTGTATAACAAGGAACATATTTACTGCCGGGCAGTTTCATTCTTTGTTGTTTAACGAAAGAATTTAATAGTGTATCCATTAAAGCCATCATTTTACTATCACCACTTATTTCAAAGGGGCCGTTTTCTCTAATTGCTTTTATACCACTCGCTTTTACATTGCCTGCAACAATACCAGAGAATGCGCGACGTAAGTTGGCCGCTAATGACGCTATGCTTTGGTCATAATGTAAATTCAATGAAGCCATATTTTTATGATCTGGCTCAAATGGCTGTTGAAATTCTGGTTCAATAACTAATGACCAATTAAAATGATAAGAGTCGCCGGTAAGCTTACGATGAGCGACCACATCTTCAGTGGTTGATTTCAATGTTTTTGCGACTTGTTCCGGATCGTCGATAATTATTGTATAGAGTTGTTGAGCTGATTCACCCAAGGTAGCGGCAATAAATTTGTCTATCTGCTCGAAGTATTCTGCGCTTTCAATTGGCCCTGTTAAAATAATGGGTAATTTTTGTGATTGATTTTTTGGGTGCAGCATAATCCCCAGAATATAAAGTAATTCTTCTGCTGTGCCAGCACCACCTGGGAATATAATAATACCATGCGACATACGAACAAACGCTTCTAAACGTTTTTCAATGTCGGGCATAATAACTAATTCATTGACGATAGGGTTTGGTGGTTCTGCGGCAATAATACTTGGCTCAGTTAAGCCTAAATAGCGACCAGTAGCATTACGTTGCTTGGCATGACCAAACGTGGCTCCTTTCATTGGGCCTTTCATTGCGCCAGGACCACAACCAGTACAAATATTAAAACCACGTAAGCCAAGGTGATAGCCGACTTTTTTAGTATACTTATACTCAGTGCTGTTAATGGAATGTCCACCCCAACAAGTGATTAAATTTGGTGAACTGTCAGGAATTATGGCGTTGGCATTGCGTAACATATCGAAGATAACATTAGTCGTACTTTCAACTGCTTTTGCATTGTAAGAGTCGCCAATAAATAATATATCGCGTAATACTGCAGAAAGGTGTTCTTGAATACCTTTAATAATAACACCGTCAACAAATGCATGTTCTGGCGGGTTATCTAATGCTAACTTCACACCACGTTCACGTCGTAATACTTGAATTTGAAAGTCTAGAAATTGTTGATAAATATCTTCAGCATTGTCGGTATGACTGCCGGCATTAAGTACGGCTAAAGAGCAATTACGATAAAGATTATAGAGCTCACTAGTTGCGGATTGCTGCAAGTGATCAACTTCTGCTTGTGACAGTAAGTTCATTTTACCTACGGGATTAACTTGGGTGTGCATTATTCAACTTCCTCGTTTTATTTTACCCGTATATCACTTTATTTTTGCCATCATTTTTGGCCTGATAAAGTGCGGTATCAGCACGTTCAAATGCCGAGTGAACATTGTCATCTCTTTGAACCAAAGTTACGCCGATGGAGAAGGTAATACTGACACGGGTACCTTTGAAAGTGAAAGGTAAACTTGACACTTTTTTACGTAACATGTTGAGTTTGTTCATCACAGTTATTTTGTCTACACCTTTAAAAATTAAGACGAACTCTTCACCTCCATATCGGCTAATAAAAACATCTTTACTCATAAATTTTGTTAAGGTATCGGCAATAACCTGCAGAGTTTTATCACCAGCGGTATGACCATAAGTGTCATTTATACGTTTAAAGTCGTCTAAATCAATAACAGTTATCGCTAAATCAAACGGTTTATGGTGAAATCGGACTATTTCTTTTGCAAAAAATTCATCAAATGCTGCCCGATTAGCTAGTTTAGTTAAGGCATCTTGGAAACTTTTAGCCTGAACTTCTTGAATACGTTTTTCAAAAACCTTACTTTGTTTTTCTAATTGCTCGACCTGTGCTGACATATTATTTAGCTTTTCATGCAAAGCTAAACTTTGTTTTTCTTCTAACTTAGTTTTGTTTTCTAATGTTTTAGCAATTTGCTGAATTTTATCATTAACATCGACTTTCATTTCACTTAACGAGCCTGCGTCGATAATGCCAATGCTCACTGCGTTTATTTTATCAGTAAGTTCTTTATTAATTTTTGCATTTTGCACACTGCATTTTGATGAACTAACAATAGTTGCGCTTACTGAAACTTGAACAGAGCTTAGTGTTTCGCTGAGTGTTGATAAAAACACTTTAGCTCTACTGCGCTCTTGCTCTAAATCTTCAATCATAAAATCGAAAACATTTAAGCACTTTGTCATTAATAGTTGGTTTGAAACTGGGCCGTGTAAACTCGATTTAATTTTGGTGATATCGGCTTTATGCTTATTTGAAAGCACTAAGGTATTTAGGATTGAACTAAATCTCCCTATTAACTCTTTTGGAACAACTTGTTCTGTAACTAAGGTTTTTTCGGTTAACTCATTCGTGCTAACTTTATTGATTGAGCTGAGTGAAACTAACTTGTTAGGAGCTAGTGCTTGCTCTGCGGGTTTATTAATTTGCTGATGTATAATACTTTCATAAAAGGCAATAAATTCGCTCATTATTGGTATGTACTGGATTAATGACGATTGGCTTTGCTTTATTTTACCGATTAGTGCTTGCAGCTGATGACGATTTTCCTTTGGAAATTTTTTGACTTTTTGCAAACCAGTACTGGAAGCATTTAATTGTTCATGTATTTCAATGCTATTTTTATCGTTTTTTAGCGAGTGCTGTCGTAACAATGTCGATATAGCTTTAATGTCTTTGTCTAAATCTGTGAAGCTGGTTGATGTTTTTAGGGTTGTTCTTAATTTAGCTAATTTATTATCAAGCAATATGTCAGTGCCTTTACAGGCTTGTGATAATTTTCCAATAAAGCTGGTTAACAAGGCTGACTGTGCACTAAATTCGTTTTCTATTTCACTTCGAGCGTTAATAGCGGACTCAAGCCGAGATTTTAAAGTTTTAATTGTTTTTTCGGCAACAGAAATTTCGCTCATAAAAAATCTTCCCTAAAATACGATATGATGAAAATAGCACTGGGTGTGCTTTTAAAAATATAGCTTTAGCATTACAGATAAAACTCTATTTTCAGTATATGTTAATAATAAACATAAGTGCATAAAAAGTTAGCATAAGTGCATATCAAACCCCTGATTGCTCAAAGATTGTACATTGCTTTTACTTATTGTCTGAGTGTTCTTAGTTTCGGTGCTTTTTTATCAATTGTTGAGCGAAAAGGATTAATATCTAAACCACCTCTACGTGTGTATCTGGCAAAAACCGTTAGGCTATCTATTTGGCATAAACGTTTTATGTCACAAAATATGCGTTCTACACATTGTTCATGAAATTCATTATGTTGGCGAAACGAAATTAAATATTTTAATAATGTTTCATGACAAATTTTCTTACCTTTGTATTTTATATAAACACTTGCCCAGTCAGGTTGGTTAGTAATTAAACAATTTGATTTCAACAAATGGCAAACTAAATATTCTGTTACATTATCGCCTTGAGCATGACTGGCATTTATTAATATCTCAGGCGTTAATTGGTATTGGTTAACTTCAATATCTAGATCATCTATGCATATTGCTGTATCACCTGATAAATTAAGTGCAGGGCAGTTATTAACAGGAAATAGCTTTACCTCTGCAGTAGCTCCTGCCGTGGCCGATAAATCATTAGTTAATGCAGATTCAACACTTTTCCACGAGGAAAATGTAGATTGATTAAAGCTATTCAAATACAGCTTAAATGACTTTGACTCAACAATGTTGGGGCTTGTACATGGGAAACTAAATTCAGCAACCGCAACAACAGGTTTACCTTTATCATTTAGCCATGAAAGCTCATAACCGTACCAAACATCTTCACCAATAAAGGGGAGTTTATCAGCGGTTATGCCTAAGCTGTCTCTATTTAAGCTTCTTGGTACCGCCTGCAGTAATTCTGCGTTATATTGACTACAATACTCTGTTGCTTTTCCAAGTGTTAAGTCGCTTAACGCTTTTGCGTTTGTGTAAGTGCTCATTTTTGAGTAACTTCTTCCTGATTGTAACAATGTAGATAGAATTTTCTTTATTTTATAGGAATTATCCGTTAGATGAAAATATCAAATTATTCTCTTAATGAACTTGTGTGGCATTTTTCACAAGATTACTTACAAGCTTACCAACATAGGTTTGAACATTTACCTATTACTCATAAGGATGAAGATTGGGCATCGCCTTGTGAACAAGGAGATCACGAAGAAGATTTTTCTTTATGGCATCCGATAAAAGTTGATGAAGCCCTAACGTTTGACAATGTTGAAGCGGCATTAGAAGTAAAGCTTCATGATGACATTAAACAGTATTTTACCGCTATTTATAGTGACAGTTTAGATGCAAGTTGTGTTGAAGGAGATTTGTCGCTGCTATTTGCATGGAGCGAAAAAGACTTTGCTCGTTTACAAGAAAATATAATTGGTCATATTTTAATGAAAACGAAGTTAAAGCAAAAGTTAACCATATTTTTTGCCATCACAGATGACGACGACCATATAATATCATTAGACAATGAAACTGGCTCAGTTTGGGTGGAAAAAGTTGGCTGCAACCCGCATAAAAAAATAGCGGATACCTTGGCTGAATTTATTTTGCAACTTACACCACGTATTCCGCCAAAAGCTATAGAAAATGATTAGTGAGCTATATTTAGCTCTATTATGATCTTAACTAATAACAGCGATTGAGCTTAGATTAGTTATTATTTTTTATTAATTGATTTTCCAACAGCTGTTTTACCTGTTGTTTTAATTCAGCTATTTCTTGCTGTAATGGCACTAAAGCATTGGCTATTTGTAAGCTTATTTCTTCATGAACAGGTTTTAGTTCAGTTAATGCTTTGCTTGAAATTTCTTGATGCGGACTACGAATGAATTCTGGATCATGATGCCAATTTTTTAAAGCAGCAATAATTTTTGGCAAAGGTGTGGCTTGACTCAGCTGACTTTTAATCAGTGCGACACTTGGAACTTTACCGTCATTGGCAAGTTTGTTGGCGATGATGGAAATTTCATCAAATATAGTCATTAGTCATAACTCAAGTGTTAAAGAGGCAATATTTTAGCGAAAAATACTAATATTGTCTTGCTTTGTTTTATGTTTATTTAATAATATTTAACTTAATCAATGGGTTAAAAAAGTGGTTTGGCAATTGCAAATAGCTTTAGCAAAACCATTACATTGATAAGAGAAAAATAAAATGAAAAAATCGTTATTAGCATTAATCGTTATCGCGCCATTAACATTGGGTTTAACCGGTTGTGTTATTGCCGTTGGTGGCGAAGATGGCCACTCTATTTCAGGTGATTTTGAAGATAGAGAATTCAAAAATAGAAAAAAAATCGCAGGCATTCAATTAAACACTTCATTTACCGATGTTTCTCGTGAAATGGGCGTAGCTGATTTTAGCGAATCTTATTTGGATGATGGAAAAACGGTGAACGTTGTTTATTACCGTACACATCGCTTACATAAAGATGGATTAACCACTAAAGATGAATGTACAAAATTAGTTTTTGTAAATAATAATCTAACCGCTATAGAGTAAAGACGAACTCGAGTAACTTTTTAGCGTAGACATAGCGCTACAATTTAATGAAAAAAGGGCAATATCATTGAGTGATATTGCCCTTTTTGTTTCTTTGTAAACTCAATCTTTGCTTTTAACAGAAATGAGTTTGTGGCTAACCTTAAAACAGAAAAAGCTAGTTATGCTGTTTTGCTCTGCTTTGATGTGTTCTGCTGCCACTGCTTTTTCGGCGGTTGGCTACTTTAGTCTCTGCGCGTTTATTCACTTTTTTTACGCTTTTAGCACTTTGACTTTTCTTGTAAGTACTTTTAGGTGTATTTACAGGTTTAGAATAATTTCTTTCAGTAACACCTTGGTTACTAAATACCTGTTTACTTTGTCTATGACTATCGTTACTTACCTTACTTTTGACTGCATTATGCTTATTAGTAGATCGATTAGGTAATGATTTGCTCGACCTAGTAGTTTTTACTTTTCCATTGTAAGCTTTTCTACTGTCTTTAGCGTGCTGCCAATTTTTATCTTTATAGGGTTCATGCTTAGTCAATGACTGCTTACTTACCTGATGTTTATCAATTTTAACCTGATGTTTGTCAATTTTGACCGCTTGATTGACTCGCAATTTATTTTTCAAACCCTGACTTTTACTACTGTTATATTTACTACTGTTATATTTACTCGATTTCAGTTTTGTCGTGTGTTTGTTTTTATTCACAAAATGCTTTTGTTTTCCACGCACTGCCTTGTGTTGTTGCTGGCTCGGCGTGTGACTACTATATTTTTTCTGTATGTTTGACGTACGATAAGCTACGCCTTTTCTGTGATTAGGGTTATGCTCCCAGCGTTGTGCCTGATGACTGCTAGAAACCTTTTTCTTGCTATGATGTTTGTAATATCTAGACTTGTGATGATGAACAACTACATGACGATTGCTCCAATGCACAGCGCCAAAAAACAGCCCTACAGTAAGATGTACCGGGTTATGCCAGTAATATGGACCATGATGCGAAGCATATTGTACTGGGTGATGCCAAAAAATTGGAGGATAATGTGACCAACGCCAATCGCCATAAACCACTCTAGTGTCGTAGTAAGGTACATAAATTATATCGGGCTGTCTTGACTCAATAATGATTGTTTTAGTTTCACGAACAACCTTTACGTTGTTCATATTTTGAAGATTACCTGCTTGATCTGCTTGTTGACGCAATACTTGCACACTAGCCAGTAACTTTGCCTCATCTTGTAAAAAAGCATCGCCTAAATTACGCATCCAATGTAAATCATCACTTAATCTTTTAAGCACATTTGGAAAAGGTAATAGTGCTTTGACGCTGGCATCCCAATTTTTATGTTCTGCAGCGTCGGCAAGAGCTTGAGCGCTCAGCTGGCTGTTTTTATTTATCCAGCGTTCGGCGTCAACAACTTCAATAGGATAAGTTGTGGCAATCAAAATATGAGTAAGTAAAGCATCTGGATACAATGCGATAGGGGCTAGCATCTGTTCTAGCTCCGCATCTGTATAATTGCTGGTGTTATTTGCTTGCTCAGTTAAGGTTGCATTACTGTTTGCCCCATAAGGGCTTGAGCTAGAGTTGTCAGCGGCAAGGCCGGATGTTGAAAACACCAAAGCGCTTGTTAGCGATAGCACTAAATAATTTAATGACCTTCTTAATTTAACTTTTTGCATGTTAACACTCCTGTATATCGGATGATTAAAAGGTCGCCTTCGAATGAACGGCTCAAAGTAAAAGCTGTTCAGATGACTTTTTAAGTTATGCTGCAATATTAACCGTTGTAAACTGAACCTTAGCTGAACAGACATACTATTTGGTATTAATTATTTATAAAGGGAAGTTTAGGGTGAATTTTGCACCTTTTAATCGCTCTGACGATTCAATGAGCATACTACCTTGGTAACTATTGACTAAATCTCGTACTATGGCCAAACCAATGCCATGACCATGTTGATAAGTGTCTGCTCGAGTACCGCGTTGTAATATCTCTTCTCTTTGGGCTGGTGCTATGCCTGCACCATCGTCTTGTATAACGATGATCATGCTATTTTTAGTGTTATTAGCGCTGAGGCTGATATCAAGTTGAACTTCTTTTTTTGCCGCTTTACAGGCGTTATCTAATAAGTTTCCGAGTATCTCTAATAGGTCGGCTTCATCACCTTTAAAGTTACATTCAGCAGCAATATTGACCTTAAATGATAATGATTTATCTCGATAAATTTTTTCTAAACTGTTGAGTAATTTTTTCGCTATTGGTGCTGCCGCAGTGCCCAAGTACCATGATGATTGCCCCGCGCTTTGTGCTTTGCGAAGTTGATGTTCAATAATTACATTGATAATACTGAGTTGCTCTTGAGTGAGCGCTGATAACTCTTGTTGTGTTTGCATAACAGCTAGAGGGGTTTTTAGGCTATGAGCAAGATCAGATAGCGCATTACGATAGCGTTTACGTTGTTTTTGTTCCGCATTTAACAACAAGTTCAATTGTTCAGTAACCTGGGTTAGCTCGGTTGGATAAACCCCTGTAAGTCGCTCACTTTTTCCTTGCTCGACATCACTGAGCTCGGTTGTTAAGGCTTTTAACGGTTTTAAGGTCCACAAAGACCAAAGATATTGAATCAGTAAAAGCACCAACATTAAGCCTGCTAACCCTAGCATGAGCTGGCGATGAAATTCTGCCATCATCTGAGTTAAGTCGTCTTGCTGCTTTATAATATGTAAAGTCATGGGGAAAGGTTGTTGCTCACTGCCATAGCTAACACTTAAGCTGTACACAAAGTGTGGCTGCGTATCTATTTCTACTTGATAAAATGCACTATCGCCTAATACCGGTTGCTGTAAGCCTTTTGTTTGCCATGGCGACAGTAAGGATTGAGAGCTCCAAAGTTTTTCTGTAGAAGTTGACCCTGTTTGCGCTATGTTGTTTTTTATTGTGCTTAGGCTACGGGTTAATACAGCATATAGGCCTGACTGGCTAACATTAAATTGAGGTTCTAATAGCAGTTCTGGCATAACAAGGCTGTTATCTTCAACTTCTATAATAGCTAAAATAGAATAAGAATAAGCTGACAGCTCATTCTTTAAACTAGCCACCATATGTTTTTCATAAGCATTACTGATAATTAACCCAACGATGGGTAATAAGATAAAAATCATTAATAAGGCACTAAACAGTACCCTTGTTTTTAATGAGTTTAGTGACTTTTTCAGCGAATTTAACAACTAAATCTACCTTTTTATTCTTAAGTGGCTACAACGCTAATAAATCAACCTGAATTGAGGTTGATTAAGTTTTTTAATAAGTAGCCTTGGCCACGCAACGTTTCAATAAATTGGTATTGATTGTCAGGGTCAAGTTTTTTTCGTAACCGGCGAATAAAGACTTCAATAACGTTTGAATCTAGATCAAAGTCTTGATCATAAATATGTTCAGTAAGCTGTGCTTTTGATTTTACTTCGCCTAAATGATGCATCAAATATTCAAATAACTTGTATTCATAACTGCTGAGCGAAATGACTTCTTGATTCACACTAACTTGCATACTCGCAGTATTTATCGCAAATGGGCCATTTTCGATTATTGGACTCGCTTGGCCGGTACTGCGGCGAATTAAAGCATTTAATCGTGCTAATAGTTCTTCAATATGAAAAGGCTTAGTTAAATAATCATCAGCACCAGCGTCTAATCCGGATACTTTATCTTGCCAACTGCCACGCGCCGTTAATATTAAGATAGGAAATGTAAAACCTTGTTCACGTAAAGATTTAACAACACTGACACCGTCAATTTTAGGTAGACCTAAATCAATAATTGCCGCGTCGTATGGAAACTCTTGGCCTTGAAATAGACCTGATTCGCCATCACTTGCTACATCAACACTGTATTTAGCCATGATTAAATGATTTTTTACGTGTTGTTGTAGATTTTCATCGTCTTCGACGAGCAATATTCTCATTGATTAGTGTCCCGATATACGGCCAGATTCGGCGTCTACATTGACTGATATTACATGGCCATTGTCTTTAAGTAACTTAATTCGGTAACTTGGTTTTTTTTTAGAACCACTGTTGTTAACCTTTAACACTTTGCCGCCAAATTTATTTTTTACGATACGAGCAGCTTGTTGAGCACTAATGGATTTAGCATTACTCGATTGTCCGTATTTAGCTTTTACAATCATCATACTATTAGGCACTGCCTCGATCTTAGCAAACACAGGTGCTGCTAATAATGAAGCTATTACGCTTAAAATAAATAATTGTTTTTTCATGTTAGTACCTTTTCAAAGCGATCTTGTTCAACAGTGTAAAATAATGATTGAGGTAATCCAAGTAACCTTACTTTAATATAACTAAGCTGAATGCTTTATGAACATAAATTAACTCTTTAGCTAGTCTGTAATTATTGATGTTCAAAAAATCTCTGGGTTATAAATCAAGTAAAGGTTGTTCAGCTAGGGTTCATATTAACTCAGGTTAAATGATAGCCATACTTTATATTGAGGCTGTCGCTATGTTTAATAAAATTTTTAAAAAAAGGTTTAATAAAAAAATAACAACCAACCTAACCGCAACTTTGTTGTTGGTAAGCCAAATATCTTTTGCACAAACACTATCAAAAGTAGAGCAGGTAAGCTCCTCTACTGGTGGGCTAAAAAATAATATAGTTGAGCTTGATAAAAGTGATATTGTCTCTAAGAATCAAGTGGGTGCCAACCATAAAACCTTAACCTATAAGGGGATGGATAGAACTGAGGTAATACTTGCCCGAAACAAAAAAGTAAAACAACTTGTACCAGCGTCTTCACTTAACCAAAGCATTGAATATAGTGCGGCTTTGTATCATAGCTTCTCAATTTACACCGGCTACAGTCAACTTATTGAAGATATTGATGAAGATGGATATTACCAGACCTTTGGCGTAACTTTTGATGCCGATGTATTATCGTCAATACCTAACGATCAAGCTGTTGTATATGCTGACTTATACTTGAGTGAAGATGGTGGACCTTGGATTTTATATTTTTCTACCGATGATTTCGTTATAACAGGGGAATATACTGAAGATGAATTTGAGGTGATTACTCAGTTAGACTCAGGTTATGTGCCAAGTAATTACGACGTGTTAATTGATTTATATGAAGTGGGTTACAGTGATGTGGTAGCGACTTATAGCTCAAACGATAGTAATGCGCTTTATGGCCTACCATTAGAAAGTGGCGATTATGATCCTGAATATATAGAAGTTGAATACATCGAAGAACACTCAGGAGGCAGCAGTTGGTTGTTGTTTGGTGCATTAATGGCATTAGTTATTCGCCGTCGTTAAGATACATAACCTAATAAAGTTACGCTACATCCAACAATAAAACGGTTGATGAGCGAAAGTAGCGTGACTTCTATCCTACCTTTAGGAATATAATTTGACCTGATTTCTAGAACCCTGATATGGTGAACAGATAAGAATAATAAAAATTCGTACCATTTTTTAGGGATCCCCAATGTCATCACAAGCCAGTGACAAAAACAATGTTGATATAAAAGCCGCCTATCTTTCGGCGGAAGATTTGAAATTAGCTGCATCATTATTATATCAAGCCTATCATGATGATCCGGTGTTTCTTGAAATATTTTCTGCTGAAAAGAGTGATTACGAACAACGTTTACGTGCTGCAATACGCGAGGAGTTAAATGCTTTTTGGCAAGCAAAACAACCTATGATTGGTTTGTACTTAGGTGAAACTATGGTGGGTGTTGCCTGTTTGAATAATCCAGAAGAAGGAGTGTCATCTGAGCGCTTCTGGCATTGGCGTTTAAAAATGTTGCTCGGTGCGGGGTATTTTAGTACTAAACAAATGATTGAAAAAGAAAAAATTGTTTTAGCTTCAGTACCTTTGAAAAAATTTCATATGTTGTCATTTATTGCTATACATCCATTACATCAACATCATGGTTTTGGCCATTATTTAATGGCGGCAGTAAATACCATTCTTGCAGAACATAAAGATAGTGAAGGTGTTGCTGTTTACGCTACGAGTAAAAAATATAAAGCGTTTTTTAAAGATGTGAATTATCAGTTTATTAAAGAGGTTGCTGTGGGCAATGTCTCTGGTTCTTTAATGGTTTATTATCGTGAAGCGGACGAAAGCTAGTCGTTAGCATTTTTAGTTAATTTTACCTAAGTAAGGTTAAGCACAAGGTGTTTAACTTTACTTAGCTAATACATAGGCTCTTCAAAGGTTTTTATTTCATAGCGTTGATTATAGATACGGTTATCTAGTATTGGCGATGAAATTACACTTCACTTAAAACATCAAATCGCTTTTCTCTCACACTCTAGAGAATTACTCAATCGCCTTAATATGACCATTCAATGTAAGAGATATCTTACGTTGCTGTAGGATATAGTGTTTTTGGTGCCTGATGTAACTTAATGTGACGCTTTAAGTTGATGTTTTTTAATGTTTTTATTTGTGCATTTAAATGCCATCATTTACTTTTACTGTTTTTTTTAATTTACTCACTTTGAATAGTTCGCATTTAGTCTACTATTATAACTGTCAGGAAGACAAAGGGATTACAAATAACGGTAAGGATATACCAATAGGATGCTTAGATTAGCAAAGAGATAGGATGTCTCGCAAGGATAGATGGACTAAATTGTCACGGAATAGTCATCAGGAAGATGAGTACAGACAATTGATGTAACTCGGATAGTTACTTTTAAGGACAATGAGGACAGCAAATGGTTTGCTAGGAAAGGCTAGGGATAGCTCTTTATGGATGAAGCGGGATCATTATATATTTATGCAGGATGCATATAAGCTAGTTATAGAAATGCGGTTCATAGAACCGCTTTTTTATGCCCAAAATTTATTCATTGTAGTTCAATCAACCTGATTCTTTAATCCTTATCAAAACAACGCAATAGCCAATGCCTACTTCGCTTCAAATTCTTAGTAGCTATTAATCAACCCATTTCTTGGCAACCCTCGCTTTGAGCTGATTGTGTAGCTATATCTGGTATTAAGATATTCGCTTTGGTCATACAAATTTAAACATTAAGTAAAAAATTACAATGTGCCATAAAGTATTGAAATCTGGTATGCCAGCTTATATCCATCTGGTGTTCTTGCTTAATATTCAATTAAATTGGCATAAAAGGGCGATTTCCCTAACGTTGCTTGGCTACCCTTTAGTGAAAAGTTGTAACCGCAAAGCGCAAAGCTATTTTTAAAAGCGATATTTTTAATTAACCTTTTAGTATCTAATGGTGAGAAGTAGGCATAATAGCCGCTGTCCGCTGTGCTAACACTATAGGTTCTTATTGCTTCTTCATCATTAAACTTGATAGTTTCACAGCTTTTATCACCTTTAGCAGTGCCTAGGGCCCAAACTTCACGATTATTTTTCACATCAGCTTGCCAATGGATAACAATAGCTTCATCCGCAGCGATCATGACAGAAAAGTTATCTGGCAATGTTAATTTATGTTGATAGCTTGTTGTTTCTTGAACTTGGCTTGTTTGCTCTATAGGGCTTAGAGTTGGTGATGATCGTGAAAAAATCAAAGATATTACCAGCACTAACATAAATAACGAAATAATTACCGCGATAGTGATCCGAGCATTTTTTTTACTAAAGAGTGCTAATCGAATTGATTCAGCAAGTTCTATTTTGTCTTGTATATTCGCACTAGAGTGATTCATTTGGCTTGTTGAAGAACTGTTTTCAATACTGTCTGTAAATGGCGAATAGTGACTTTGAGATACCGAAGGCTGATTAACATTGATACTATTCATTGTTGGTTCAACACGTTGGTTGTTGTGTACGTTTGCTTTATTTACTGGTTGAAAGTCTGATAAATTAACCGGACCATTATAGCCAAGTATATAGCGTTTTTGTCTTTTACTTGGATAAGTTAACAGTAGTAAACTCAAAAATAATGGCATCAACAACAACCAATAGCTAATGCCATAACTGGTAAAGATAATAATTAAACCTGTCATTAATAAGCTGCCCGCGGGAGCTAAAATCCATTTGCTATTCAGTTGTGCATCATTTAATCGGCGCCGAGTCGTCGTTAAGCAAGTTAATGAACATACTAACAGTATGACACTGACGCTTAATTTATAATCACTTAAGCTCAAATTTAAAATGATAAAAGCAATTAAGCATGAAAGCATAATAAAGATAAAACGTTGTCGATTATCAAAACCGTGCCAGCAATATAGTGACTTAATAAGTTGCACAAAACCTCCGAAAATAAGTCAGCTCTTTATTGTATGCGCTGACTTGAAAAATACTAGAATAAAAACTCCATGAGAGTGGGCAGGGTAACCAATTTCAACTGCAAAGTCAGTTTATCTAGACGATTTATTTGGGTATTTACGGGGCAGTACAATACATAGTTATTGGGTTAGTTATTTTAAGTGATTTGAACATGATTTAAAGTGCAGTTCTTCGGTATAAATTTCGATGTTCTAGGTAGTAAGGTAAATATTTAATATGTGTAGGACTGGTTATTATAAATGAATGATGAAAATCGTAATTTGAGCAAAATTATGTAAGAGATATCTGTAGGTTTTGTCAGTTGGTACGAATTAACTTGGTTTTTATCTGTTATTGTTTTTTTATAATACTGATTTTTAATGTTTATTTTATTTAAATGGTTTTTTATTAATACCACATACGAAAATAAAACTGTTACCGTCTATTTTATAAAATCACTTCAATTAAACTTGTTGTTGTCAAGGAGACGCAGAGTTAGGGAAACCGATTAGGTACAAAAGCATTGACAGTGATGTATTTATGGATTAAATGGAATTATTGTTAAAAATGGAGTTAGATTATTTAATCTTAGGTAAATAAGGATGTTATGCAGGATGTATAGGTTATTCATGGAGTGAACTGATTTTTTAGGGAAGAAGTGCTAAAGGATAGCAAGCCAAGGATATAGTTAAATAATCAAAATGAAAAAGCGACATTATGTCGCTTTTTATTTGCCTGCTCATTTATTTTGAGGTTTATTAATTTACACGGTAAGCAGGAGTGTCAATATTATCGAGCTTGTAACCTCGCAATGTCATCGTGCCATGGTATGTTGATTCACCATCACCACTAAATTCAAAATCGAAATTACTCAGCCAATGCGGCCCCAAGTGTTTAGAAAATTTAAATCGGCTAGAAAGACGCGCTATCGCTAAAAATTGTAAATTTTCTTGTTTACAATATTTATCAGCATGTGAACGTGCATACTCTGCGACTTTTCGTAAATACACGAAATACCAAAAAAGTAACCCTATAAAAAGTAAATAGTAAATATTTTCCATGAGAATGCCTATTGTTTAAAAAGCATGCCAATGGCTTGGGCCAAATCTGGGCTGCGTTTTGGTGAACGAATTGCTTGCAATAGTACGGGGCGTATCAATGGTATTGCAACTAAATCTTTAAATATTGCCGAAAATAATTCGTTATCATTGTCTTTTATTAAATGTTCTAAATAGACAAAAAGCACTTTTTCAGTACTTAATATTGGCCATAAACGACCCGCAATAATAATCAGTATTTCGTCATTAAGTGCTTTATTAGTGATTAAAGACGTCAAAAATTCGTGACTAAAAGGATGTTCAGTACTCGATGCAAGTGCACGCAGTAATGCTATAGCCGCTGTATTGTTATTATCATTTATTTCTCGCTGGAAACGTGACGTTATTTGCATAATAACTTCAGCAGATAACGTGATATTTTCAAGTGCAGAACATAGAGGCACAAGTACTTGTTCAGGCAAATAACTTAAAGCGTTTGCTAAAGTATCGTTATTGTTAACTTCATTTAATCGAAAGGCAAAGTCAGATAAACCTTGCACACCTATCTCTTGCCAATATTGCCAACCGTTATCGCCTGATAAGTAACTTTGTGCAGGTGCGTAGAACTTGCTGGCATTTTGTTTAAGTAAAGATGATACAACACTGTTTACTGCGGCTAATTTATATTGAACGGGCGTAAAGTGATAGGGGTTTTTCTTAAGCAAAGCTTCTTGCTGCTCGGTTGGACTTACCGTGAGATTATCACCTAATGCTTCAATGATAATAGCAATAAAATGGTTTCTAGCTCCTTGATTTAATAAGCCACGTTCATCTAGAGGTAGTTTTATAAACCATAAATAAGGGCTAGCTGATTGTTTTTGCCAAAATGCAATAGCGAGCAATGCATGCCCTTGAATAGGATAAGGATAAGGTAGTTGAGCCGCCTCAATTTTTTCAAATTGCTCTTTCGATATTTTATCTACTCGACGACCAATATCATAAATTCGATATTGAGAATCAGATAAGCTCAGTAGTGCTGAAATTGAAGAAATAGTGTCTGAAGTTGTACTCATATAATATTACTGTCGCTATTTAAAGTTAATAAAAATTGATAAAAGAAGGTACAAGTTGTTATGGCGCAATATTATAGAGATAATAGTGATTTAACTCCACCGTTAATCTTTTCTCTTAGTAACTAAATTAAACAAAAACTAAGCAGTTTTATTGATGGACTTTGTTCAGGATAAGTAGCTATAAAACCATAGTAAGTTATATATCATCAATGATTTTTTATTAACATTGCATATGTTGTTGAATACATCGCTGAAGACTTAAACTGGCTTGTTTATTGTATTTAATGGAAAATATACAGTGAATAATTCGCAACAAAAAATATTGATGGCTTACTCTACAGGGGCCAATAAATAATCATATATATGAGAAGAATACATCAGCATGACAATTAAAAATGCCGGAACGGTAATTGTTGATAAACCCGTGTTAAAAATTTTATATCAAGACGAGTACTTGGTTGCAGTTGATAAACCTGCAGGGCTATTTGTCCATCGAAGTTTTATGGATAAAGATGAAATTTATTTTGCTTTACAACTTATTCGTGATCAAATTGGTCAATATGTTTACCCATTACACCGACTTGATCGGCCAACTTCAGGTGTGTTGATGTTTGCTTTAACTCAAGATGTTGCTCGCTTAATGGGGCAGGCGTTTAGTGAGCGGAGGATTCAAAAAATCTACTACGCGTTAACGCGAGGACACTTGTTAAATGATGGGACAATTGACTACTCATTAAAAGAGAAGCTTGATGATTTAGGGGATAAAAATGTTAGTCGTGACAAAGAAGCGCAAAATGCGATAACTGACTATCATTCTGTAGCTACAGCTTCATTACAGGTGCCATTAGGGAAGTATTCAAGCGTTCGGTATTCGTTAATTAAATGTCGGCCTCATACTGGGAGACGTCATCAAATTCGACGACATTTAGCGCATTTACGTCACCCTATAATTGGCGATATAAATTATGGCGACAATAAGCAAAATCCATTTTTTGGTGAGCACTTTGGTTTTAAACGTTTAATGCTAATCGCTAAGCAAGTAGATTTTATTCATCCAGTTACCGGAACAGCGGTGACGATTGAAGCAGAGTTTGATACACAATGGCAGCAAATTTTTAATGAATTTGAATGGCAAGAGTTAATGCTTAATGTGCTGTAAATTACTATGCAAACGCGTATGTTTGAAATTACTTTAATTGCACTTAATTTGGACCGCTAATTAGCACAGAATTAAAGTCTTGTGCAATTAATTTACTGTAGCTGTTGGTAGGTCTTGTTGTTGTGTACTTATCATTAAAGTCGTCATTGTACTCATCACTTTTAGGCCCTCTAATTTCGACCGCGTTGACAAAGTAGATGGATTGATAATTTTCACGTTGTTCAGCAAAGGCCAACATCATTTGTTGATCTTGTGTCATTTCACGGTTCAATAAACTCATCATTAAGTGGTGGTCTGAAAGCAAGGTTTTTTTGCTAACAACAATTTTGGGTGTTGTACTGCAAGCTGATAGAAAAATAACAATTACAATAGCGATCAATAGTGGTAATTTTTTCATAATACTTTTGCTAATTAAGTGCACTTATTATCACTATCGCAAAGGTTATGCCAATTGTAATTTTGACTATGTTTAATTGTGTTTTTTTATCGGTGTTTGATTAATAAGTTATTGATTTATAATGGGTGGTTTGATTTTTTTTGTATTTAATAAATTTGAAGTTATTGTAGAAAAGGGGATTATTGGCAAATTATTTATTGTGTGATTACTGTTGTTAACTTAGTGTCAAAAAAACATCATTTTATAAAATCACACAATATTTTTATTAAATAATATTGTATGATTTTATTATGTAATAGCCGTTATTTACTCATCAGATACAGAGCGAAGTAAAGCATTAATACCCACTTTCGCACGCGTTTTTGCGTCAACCTTTTTAACGATAATCGCAGCATATAAGCTATAAGTACCACATTTAGAAGGCAAGTTGCCGGGAACAACCACTGAGCCCGCGGGTACTCGGCCGTAATGTACTTCGCCGGTTTCTCTGTCATAAATACGGGTACTTTGACCGATATAAACGCCCATTGATATTACCGCTCCTTCTTCGACGACTACGCCTTCTACAATTTCTGAGCGAGCTCCGATAAAACAGTTGTCTTCGATAATTGTTGGTCCAGCTTGAAGGGGTTCAAGTACGCCACCAATACCAACGCCACCAGATAAATGTACGTTTTTACCAATTTGCGCGCAAGAGCCTACAGTTGCCCAACCGTCTACCATACAGCCTTCATCTACATAGGCACCAATATTAACGAAACTCGGCATTACCACAACATTTTTACCAATAAAGCTACCGGTACGCACTGAAGCACCCGGAACAATTCTTACGCCGTCAGCGACAAAGTCTGCGTGGCTATAATCAGTATATTTCATTGGTACTTTGTCGAAGAACTTGCTTTCTGCACCGTCAATAACTTCGTTATCCCAAATTCTAAAAGAGAGTAACACCGCTTTCTTTAGCCATTGGTGAACCACCCATTCACCGGCAATTTTTTCTGCAACGCGTGCAGAGCCATTATTTAACGCCGCTAGTGCATCTAAAACGGCTTGTTTTACTTCAGTAGATACAGTAGCAGGCGTTATGTTCATTCGTTCTTCGAACGCTTGCTCAATAATTGTTTGTAATTGTGACATGGAGATCCCTAATATTAATATTGTAAAATTTATCGCTGACTATCTGAGCAAAGCATAGCTTCTAATGCGTCTTTTTGTTCTTGAGTAAGCGCGAGATTGTCATTATTTGAAATCGTAAAAACATCTTCAGCTTTTTCGCCAAATGTAGTGATTTTAGCTGAATGTATTTGAATTTTGCACTTTTGAAAAATAGTGGCAATATTCGCTAACAGCCCTGGATGATCTAGCGCCACTATTTCCAGTAAAGTACGATTTTTAGCAGCACCGGCTATAAAGCTAACATGCGTTGGCACTTTAAATTGGCGAAACCTTTTTGCCAAAGGTTTTGGCTTGATACGAATTTGCTTTGAGGCTAATTTAACACTTAATGAACGGGCTATGGTCAAAGCTCTAGCACTATCATTAATAGCTTTATTGCGGTTATCTAACACGACAAAAGTATTTGCCGTGTAACCCGATTTATTGGTGGTGATTTTTGCATCATGAATTGAGAGCTTTTTTGCACCAAGCAATGAAACAATATTAAAAAATATATTGGGTTTATCTTTTGTATAAACAAATACTTCTGTTCCACCACGATAAGGTTTTGGACTTATGATGACCAAGGGCTTATCTTTGTTGTGTGACAATATATGTTTAAAGTGCCAAGCAATTTGTTCAGGTGAGTAGCGTAAAAAGTAATCCGCTTTAAACTCTTTCCACAATTGCTTTAAACGTACTTGATCGATTGTTTCTGCTTTTAAAATTTCAATCGCTTGTTGTTGGTTTTCTCTGATTTTAGCGCGTAAATCGACCGGTTTTTCAAGACCACGTCTAAAGGCTCGCTTGGTACTAAAATATAAATCTTCTAGTAAATTGGCTTTCCAACTATTCCATAAACTTTCGTTGGTAGCGCGCATGTCGGCGACAGTTAAACAATATAAATAATCTAGATGAGCTTCATCACGAACAATTTCAGCGAAAGTTTTAATAACTTCAGGATCTGATATATCTCTGCGCTGCGCGGTAACTGACATTAATAAATGCTTTTCAACTAGCCAAGCTATCATGCGACCATCGTGATCACCCAATTTATGGATTTTAGCAAAATCTAACGCGTCAATCGCGCCAAGTTTTGCATGATCGCCACCACGTCCTTTGGCAATGTCGTGAAATATACCGGCAAAATATAATAGCTCAGGTTTGCGTACACGCTGAACAATTTTACTGCACAAGGGGTATTCAGCATTATGTTCTGCTTGGCTAAAACGGTACAAGTTTTTCAATAAACGATAACTGTGCTCATCGACAGAATAGGCATGAAACAAATCAAATTGCATTTGACCAACAATATTACGCCACAGAGGTAAATAGGCACCAATAATTGAATGGCGGTGCATCAATGTGAACGCTAAACCTAAACCACGAGGGTGTTTAATTAAGGCGACAAATATTTCTCTACATCGCTCATAGTCAATCATGCCTGAAACTAAACGTCGGCGCGCATTTCGCATTAAACGCAAGGTTTCAGGATGTAAATCAGTAATTTCTTTGTGTTGTGCTATCAGTAAAAACATTTCCATGATCATGGTTGAACGAGTAAAAACCCGTTTATTACAAACCTTGATTTGACCGTCAATAATCACGAAGTCCTCATTGAGGACAATTTCTTTACTGTGTTTTTTCTCGTTTAAAATAGCGTATTCAAAATGCTGTAGCAGCATTCTATTGAGCTCTGAAACGCGAGATATAATACGGAAAAAACGCTTCATCATACGTTCAATAGCAAGCTTGCCGCCATCACCAAACCCCATTAATTCAGCAACATCGGCCTGATAATCAAACAGTAAGCGGTTTTCATTACGTCCGGCAATAAAGTGTAACGCACAGCGCATACGCCAGAGATAATCTTGACACTCAAGCAGTTCAAAAAACTCATTAGTGGTTAGGTAGTTATGGTCAATCAATTGCTCTAGGGTATCAGCCATAAAATGGCGTTTGGCTACCCAGCCAATGGTTTGAATATCTCTTAAACCACCGGGGTTTGCTTTTAAATTTGGTTCAAGCGTATAAGATGCGCCATGGTATTGTTGATGACGCTGATATTGCTCATTGCGCTTGGCAATAAAAAACTTCTCAGAAGTCCAAAATATATCTTCAATCAACAAGGGTTGTAACTGAGATACTAAAGCGTTATTGCCACAAATCTGACGCATTTCCATCAAATTAGTTGCTATGGTAACGTCGTCAATTGCTTGGTTTAGGCATTCTTTTATACTGCGAACACTGTGACCAATATCCAGTTTTACATCCCAAAGTTGGGTAATAAAAGCAGATATTTTTTCGGCTAAGTCATCTGCTATTACATCTTGGGTAATTAATAAAATATCAACATCTGAATAAGGATGAAGCTCTCGACGGCCATAACCGCCAACAGCAGCCAAACTAATTTGAAACTCATCTAAATGGTGTTGGCACCATAGTTTGGTTAAAATTAGATCAACATAGAAGGCTCTTGCAGCAACAAGCGAGGTAACTTCACTGATGGGGAACTGATCTTGTTGCCACTGAAGAAATTCATTACTGAGTAAACATATTTGTGAGCTACTTAATGAAGGGGCACTAATGGCTAGAGCTTCACTGTATTTTTCTGGGATTAATGATGGTGTATTCAACAGTTAGCTCTCATATTTTTATTTATATTGCCGTTAGCCTTTAATTTACAAATACCTAAATTAGTTAATGGGTAATTGGCAATTTAATTATGCAGTATGCGGGCGATGGTATCATCTTTACGCAAGGTTAATATTTCACAGCCAGTTTTAGTAACCACAACCGTATGCTCCCATTGCGCTGATTTTTTAGCATCTAAGGTATATACCGTCCAATTATCTTCTTTATCAAGCAAGGTGTTAGCACGACCTAAATTAATCATAGGTTCAATAGTGAAGCACATGCCTTCTTGCATTTTTTCACTGTCATTATTTTTATAATGAACAATTTGTGGCTCTTCGTGAAATTCTTTACCAATACCATGACCGCAATATTCTTTTACTATTGAATAACGCCCAGATTTTTTGATGAACTTTTGAATTGCTGTACCTATTTCACCAAAGGTATTGCCAGGCTTAACTTTTTTAAGACCAACATATAAAGATTCTTGAGTAATGCGACAAAGACGATTGTCTTCTGCTGAGGTTTCGCCAATGAGAAACATTTTACTAGTATCACCGTGATAACCATCTTTAATGACGGTAATATCAATATTGATAATGTCGCCATCCACTAATGGTGTGTCATTTGGAATGCCGTGACAAACCACGTGGTTAACTGAGGTACAAATGGACTTTGGAAAACCATGATAATTTAATGGTGCAGAAATCGCATTTTGCACTTTATCAGTATATTCAGCACATAAAGTATTAAGCTGATCTGTTGTAATGCCTTCTTGAACATGAGGTTCTATCATTTCCAATACTTCTGCAGCAAGTTTTCCCGCAATTCTCATTTTCTCTATTTCTTGCTGATCTTTAATCGTGATTGTCATAAAACCTCAAATGTGAATCTGTACTTAATGTCATTAGGATAAATTAGTTATCGGCTTAACATTCTCTCAAGAGAATGAAAAATTATAGCTGTAGATAAATAATCATTGTTACTGATTTTACCTGCTTTTTTTACCTTTGCCCAATCGTAAAATGCCAGAGTAAATAATTAAATGTTATATGCTGGTGTTTGCTGAGTATAGTGTCCAAATACTACGGATGAAAAAAATATAAAAACACTTAGAAATAAAGTCATTGTTGATTTCTATGTTTATTGAAAAATGCTTTAAAAGTAAATCTTTTAAACTGGGCGTATTTGAAATTTACCTTTAGGCGCAATATTGATGACAACGCAAAGCTGCCATCAATAACACTATGGTAAATCAGCTTATGATAAATTTTCTAGTTCAAGCTTCACTGCTTCTATTATCGCTTCAGGGTTTTCTAAATAAAGGTTGTGGTTCAACAACACTAAACTTTCATTGCAAGCTAATAACATGGCTGGAATAGCTTGAGTGCCAATAATCTCTTGCACTTCTATGATGTCATGAATGGCAAATTCAGCATCTTTAGTTAACTTGTTAGATTGAAGACATTTTGCTGGAGGTGAGAGCTTTAGCTCATCAATAATGTCACTAACACTTTCTTCGTCGGTCAGTTCGTTACCTAAAACAAAGTGTGCATATTGTAACTTTTGCAATAATTCAAAAGCAGATTTTGCTGATTTGTTTTGCACCCACGCCATTAAATTCGCCACTAATGTAGAGTCTTTTGTATAATTGAGTGTATCAATGTAGTTGGCACCAAACGCTACTTGACTAAATTCGCCAACAGCTGAAAGAGTGATCGGCGATACTTTGTTGTCGCCATCGTAATAACCTATATGCATAGCTCTAAGGGTAATAGCCGGAAAAGCGCTTAACACTTTTTCAACTAATACGGTTGAGGCATAGCTCCAAGGACAATGGCTATCGTAAATATAAAAAAGTTCTGCAGTAGGTGTGTTCAATGACATGATTTAATTAGCTTGATAAAAAAAGTAAGTTAATTTTAACTCGCTGGTATTAAAGATCCTAGTCCTAAGCAAAATAAAATATCATTAGGGTTAATTTCAAGCTAAAAGCTGGTTAATTGTTCGAGTTTATGGTATAAAGTGCGCCGTTAATTTGTTTGTCTGAATCTTCAATAGATTTCTCAAATATTTTTAGCATAAAGGGTATTGAAAAAATTCAATACATTAAAACTAAACTCACATACATCTAGCAAAGATATACCGGGGTGCTCAGCGAATTTACGATAAGTAAAACGCAATAAGGGTCGTGTATATTGGATGTATGAACGCTTAACCCCACAAAGGAAAAAACATGCCAAACGTTTCTATGCGCGATATGCTTAAAGCAGGTGTTCATTTCGGTCACAAAACCCGTTATTGGAACCCAAAAATGAAATCATACATTTTTGGTTCACGCGATAAAGTTCATATCATCAACCTTGAACAAACTGTTCCAATGTTCAACGAAGCTCTTGCTGTATTAAGCAACGTTTCTGCGAAGAAAGGTAAAGTTTTATTTGTTGGTACTAAACGCGCTGCAAGCGATGCTATAAAAGATGCTGCAATAAAATGTGATCAATTCTACGTAAATCACCGTTGGTTAGGTGGTATGTTGACTAACTGGAAAACAGTTCGTCAATCAATCAAACGTTTAAAAGATCTTGAAGCTCAAAGCTCAGACGGTACTTTTGAAGCACTTACTAAGAAAGAAGCTTTAATGCGTACTCGTGAAATGGAAAAACTTGAGAAAAGCCTTGGTGGTATCAAAAACATGGGTGGTTTACCTGATGTTTTATTCATCATTGATGCGGATCACGAGCACATTTCTATTAAAGAAGCTAACAACTTAGGCATTCCAGTAATTTCTGTTGTTGATACAAACTCAAATCCAGATGGCGTTGACTACATCGTTCCAGGTAACGATGATGCGATTCGCGCTGTGACCTTATACCTAGATTCAGCTGCTAATGCTGTTCTTTCAGGTCGCGAGCAAAACATCGCAGTACAAGCAGAAAAAGACGGTTTTGTTGAAACTGAATAAATTCAGTTTTAAGTAACGTTTTATACTGTTATTACCACAACAGCCAAGGTTGTTGTGGTAATTACTGAACACTTTTTATATTGAGGAAAATTTCATGGCAATTACTGCTGCACAAGTTAAAGAATTACGTCAACGCACAGCTGCGGGCATGATGGATTGTAAGAAAGCTTTACAAGAAGCTGATGGCGATATGGAACTTGCGATTGAAAACATGCGTAAGTCTGGCCAAGCGAAAGCGGCTAAAAAAGCAGGTAACATTGCTGCTGAAGGTACTATTTTAATTAAAACTGAAGCTGGCGTTGCTGCTTTAGTAGAAATTAACTGTCAAACTGATTTTGTAGCTAAAGATAATAACTTCCTAGCTTTTGCTAACGAAGTTGCTGATGCTGCTGTTGCTTCTAAAGCAACTATCGAAGAGCTACAAGCTCAATTCGAAGAAAAGCGTATTACACTAGTGACAAAAATTGGTGAAAACATCAATGTTCGTCGCGTAGAGTACATTGAAGGCGCTTTATTAGCTTCATACAGTCACGGCGCTACTATTGGTGTTGTTGTTGCTGGTGAAGGTGATGCAGAATCTCTTAAGCACATCGCTATGCACGTTGCTGCAAGCAAGCCTGATTACATCAACCCTGCAGACGTTCCTGCAAGCGTAGTTGAAAATGAACAACGTATTCAATTAGATATTTTAAAAACTGAAAACGATGCTCTTGAAGAAAGTAAGAAAAAGCCAGTTGATTTACTTGAAAAGATCATCATCGGCCGTATGAAGAAATTTACCGGTGAAATTTCTTTAACAGGTCAAGCTTTTATTATGGAACCTAAGAAAACTGTTGGTGCTATATTAAAAGAGAAAGGCTTAACTGTTTCTTCATTTGTACGTTTAGAAGTTGGTGAAGGTATTGAGAAAAAATCAGAAGATTTTGCTGCTGAAGTAGAAGCACAAATCGCTGCAGCTAAAGGTTAATTTACTTCGGTGAATTAATATTAGCTCAATTGAAAAAGCGCCAGTAGGCGCTTTTTTTTTGGCAAAAATTTGAAGCTTATTAGACTCTTTTTATATTAGAGTTTTTTCTTAACGTGAATAAGCGTTTAAAAATCGCACTATTTTATGCTTAATAAACGATAAATAGCTTCTACTTTAGTCTTTTTTCATATTTGACTTTCGAACCGTGGCTAAACGTATTAAAATAGCTGCGGTCGATCAGGCCTAGACTATTTTAATTTAAAATTCTTAAGGAATGTTTATTACATGAGCATCAATCCCAAACCAATGTATCGTCGGATCCTTTTAAAACTTAGTGGTGAAGCCCTAATGGGCGAAGAAGGTTTTGGCATAGATCCAAAAGTATTGGATCGTATGGCGCAAGAAATAAAAGAATTAATCGAAATGGGCATTCAGGTCGGCTTGGTTATTGGCGGTGGCAATTTGTTTCGTGGTAAAGGCTTAGCAGAAGCGGGCATGAACAGAGTAGTAGGCGACCAAATGGGTATGCTAGCAACGGTTATGAATGGTTTAGCCATGCGTGACGCTTTGCATCGTGCTTTTGTCAATACGCGTTTAATGTCAGCAATCGATCTTGCTGGTGTTTGTGACCGATATAACTGGGCTGAGGCCATTAGTTTATTAAAGTCTGGCCGTGTAGTTATATTTAGTGCTGGCACAGGTAACCCATTTTTTACCACTGACTCAGCAGCTTGCTTACGCGGCATTGAAATTGAAGCTGACGTGGTATTAAAAGCAACGAAAGTTGATGGTATTTACTCAGAAGATCCTGTTTCCAACCCAGACGCAACCTTGTATAGCCATTTAACTTATCAAGATGTTTTAGAAAAAGAATTACAAGTGATGGATCTAGCTGCTTTTACGCTAGCTCGTGATCACAGTATGACACTACGTGTTTTTAACATGAATAAACCAGGCGCGTTAAGGTCTGTTATTATGGGTGGTGATGAAGGTACAACGATAGATCACGCCAAAAATTTAAATTAATTAGTGCAGGAATAAAAATAGTGATAAACGAAATAAAACAAGACGCTCAAGACAGAATGGCGAAAAGTATCGAGTCATTAAAAATTAGTTTGAACAAAGTACGTACTGGGCGAGCACATCGTTCTTTACTTGATAATATTGTTGTTGAATATTACGGCATGGATACACCACTTAACCAAGTGGGTAATATATCGGTGCCAGACGCTCGTACTTTAGCCATTACCGTATTTGATAAAGGCATGATTGGAGCTGTTGAAAAAGCTATTTTAAAGTCTGATTTAGGCCTTAATCCTTCGTCTCAAGGCACCCTAATTCGTATTCCATTACCTGCGTTAACAGAAGAGCGACGTAAAGACTTAGTTAAAGTGGTTCGTGGTGAAGCTGAAGGCGGTAAAGTTGCGATACGCAATATTCGTCGCGATGCAAATACCGACATTAAATCATTGAATAAAGAAAAAGAAATTAGTGAAGATGAAATGCACCAAGCAGAAGATGAAGTGCAAAAGATTACCGACGTCTTTATTAAACAAGTTGACGATATTTTAAGCACGAAAGAAAAGGAATTAATGGAAATTTAAAATTTTCATTGCTTAATCCATGACGCCGTAGATAATGACTACGGCGTTTTTGCATATAAAAGAATAACTATTACCCACTTATCACACCTTGATTTAACTTTCTAGCGTAGAGCTGAAGTTGCATATTAAAGTGGCAAGGGTGTAACAATAAAATATTATAATACTCAGCGTTAAGCTTACAATGGAGATTGTGTGAGTAAAGCAGATAACCTAACAAATCAATTGTTAGTCTCAGAAGCGAAAGTACCTCAACATGTTGCCATTATTATGGATGGCAATGGCCGTTGGGCACAGTTAAGAGGTAAAAAGCGGGCAGCCGGTCATAAATCTGGTGTCGAGTCTGTAAGAACTTCTGTCGCTGCTGCGGGAAAGGCAGGGGTTAAAGCCTTAACTTTATTCGCTTTTAGTAGCGAAAACTGGCAACGTCCTGAAAGCGAAGTTAGCGTGTTGATGGATCTATTTATGTTTGTCTTAACTAGAGAAGTTAAGCGATTGCATAAAAATGATATTAAATTTAATGTCATTGGTGATTTAAGCAAGTTTTCCAGCAAACTGCAGAAAATGATTAAAGAATCAGAAGCATTAACCGCTGAAAATACCGGTATGGTATTATCGGTTGCTGCTAATTATGGTGGCCGTTGGGATATTACTTATGCCGCAAAAAAATTAGCTGAAAAAGTTGAACGCCAAGAAATTACAGCTGCTGAAATTACAGAAGCATCACTTAATGAACATATAAGTTTGGCAGAACTACCTGAATTAGATTTATTAATTAGAACAGGTGGCGATTATCGCATTAGTAATTTTTTGCTTTGGCAAGCAGCCTATGCAGAATTATATTTTACCGACGTGCTATGGCCAGATTTCAATGAAATAGAATTTACTAAAGCCATTACTGTGTTTGACCAACGAGAACGACGATTTGGGAAAACTGGTGAACAAGTAACTAATAAAAACTAAAAATACTTAACACAATTTAAGGAATATGGTTTGTTAAAACAACGCATTATAACTGCATTAATACTCGCACCCGCTGCGATTTGGGCGATTTTTTATTTATCTCTAATTAACTTTGCCGCTGTAATGTTGGTTGTTATGGCGATTGGCGCATGGGAGTGGGGTCCACTCATGGGCTGTGCTAGCAAACGTTATCGTATCGCTTTTGTCAGTATTACCAGTATATTAATAGCAACATTATGGTATTTCTTAACTCTTGAGCAATTATGGCAAGCGCCAAAACTCTTAATTGAACAAGCCAACATAGTGCTGTGGTTAGCTGTTGCATGGTGGCTTTTGTCTGCAGGTTTAACATTTGTATATCCACGCTGTAGTGCGTTTTGGTCGAGTCATCGCTCAGTGCGTGGGCTATTTGGTTGGTTAACGTTAGTACCGACTTGGCTTGCTTTTATGGTACTTAGAACCAGTGAGTATCAAGTTGACAGCTATCATGGCGCGCAATTATTGATGTTTCTATTTTTAATGGTGTGGAGTGCTGACGTAGGTGCTTATTTCGTTGGTAAGTCTATTGGTAAAAATAAGTTATTACCCAATGTAAGCCCTGGAAAAACCTTAGAAGGCTTTTTAGGTGGAGTTATCTTTGCCTGTATTATGGTTTCAATTGCAGGCTATTTCATTGACTGGTCTTTTGAACAATATCGCATTGTTATACCGGTAACTATTCTAATCACAACCATTTCTGTTTTGGGCGATTTAAATGAAAGTATGTTTAAACGCCAAGCTGGTGTAAAAGATAGTGGGACAATATTGCCAGGTCACGGTGGTGTGCTTGACCGTATTGACAGCTTAACTGCTACCGCACCTATATATGCTTTATGTTACGCATACTTGGGTTGGTAGAATAAATGCAAACTTTGTGTATTTTAGGCTCTACCGGATCGATTGGTAAAAGCACGTTAGACGTTGTGCGATTGCACCCTGAAAAATTTGATATCGTAAGTTTGTCAGCCCATTCAAGCGTTGAACTTATGTTTGCTCAGTGTTTGGAGTTTCGGCCAAATAAAGTGGTTATGGTTTCAACAAAGCATGCCAAAGCGCTTGCTAGTAAGCTTGTTGCTGCCAACCTTAGTGATATTGAGGTTACTTCAGGCACTTCTGCCCTTGAAACTATTGCCCAAGCCCCATCTACAGACACTGTAATGGCAGCTATTGTTGGCGCATCTGGTTTATTACCCACATTGGCGGCAGTAAAGGCAGGTAAAAAAGTGTTGTTGGCCAATAAAGAAGCTTTAGTTACTTCTGGAGCTATATTTATTGATGCGGTCAAACAGTCTGGCGCGCAACTCTTACCCATTGATAGTGAACATAATGCTATATTTCAATGTTTACCGTTAAACGCCCAGCAACAACCTGGCTATTGTGATTTGCCTAATGAAGGTGTTAGTAAAATATTACTAACAGGTTCAGGAGGCCCCTTTAGAACTTGGCAGTTAGATGAATTAGAAAAGGTAACGCCAGACCAAGCATGTGCACATCCAAACTGGGATATGGGGCGAAAAATATCGGTCGACTCAGCCACTATGATGAACAAAGGCTTAGAGTTTATTGAGGCTAAATGGCTCTTTAATCTTGAGCCCGATGATATTCAAGTGGTGTTACATCCTCAAAGTACCATTCATTCAATGGTGCAATATAAAGACGGCTCAGTCATAGCTCAAATGGGTAATCCTGATATGCGTACACCCATTGCACATGCGTTAAGTTTTCCTCAGCGTATTGAATCTGGTGTAGCTCCTTTTGATTTTTTCGCCGCAAAATCGTTAGAATTTGAAGCTGTCGACTTCGATAAATACCCTAACTTAAAGTTAGCCATTGAAGCCTGTAAAAGTGGTCAAGGTGCATGTACAGCACTTAATGCCGCGAATGAAATTGCCGTTGATGCTTTTTTAAACGAAAAAATTAAATTTACTGATATTGTGAAAATAAATGAAACTTCTGTGAATAAATTTGTCTCAGAAAAGGTGACTTCAATTGAAGATGTAGTTGCACTGGATAACAATGTTAGAATTTTTGCACAATCATTAGTCACTGAACCCAAGCATTAGAGCAATTATAGAGTAGTAGCATGATAGAGTTTATTTGGAATCTTGGGTCATTTGTCGTTGCATTAGGTATTTTAATTACCGTTCATGAATATGGTCATTTTTGGGTTGCACGCAAAAATGGTGTGCAAGTCGAGCGTTTTTCCATTGGTTTTGGTAAAGCCATTTGGCGTAAGTATGATCGCCATGGCACCGAATTTGTTATCGCTATGATACCACTAGGTGGTTACGTTAAAATGCTTGATAGTCGAGTCGATGATGTAACTGAAGCGCAAATAAGTCGTACATTCAATGCTAAGTCAGTTTATCAACGTATTGCTATAATCGCGGCTGGGCCCTTTGCTAACTTTGCTTTTGCCATCGTCGCTTTTTACTTAATGTTTTTAATCGGTGTGCCAAGCGTTAAGCCGATTATTGGCGAGGTTATTGTTGGCTCTATTGCTGCAGAAGCAGAACTACCTAAAAATAGTGAAATAATGGCTATTTCTGGGCAAAAAACCTTAGATTGGCAAGATGTTAATTTAGCGTTGGTCAGTGCAATAGGCGACGAAAAAATTACCTTTACGGTAAAGTCAGTTGGTAGAACATCCACCCAAGACTTTACATTAAACACGCAAAACTGGGCCTTTTCCCCGGAAAAAGAATCTTCTATGGCGAGTCTAGGCTTCATGCCATATCGAGCTAAGGTGCAAGCAAAGTTAGCCGTTGTCGCAGAAGGCAGTCCAGCAGAGAAAGCAGGTTTTAAAGTTGGCGATGAGTTACTGTCGATTGAGGATGCAAACATCAATGGCAAGTGGCAGACGTTTTCTGATGAAATTAAACGGTATCCAGAAAAAAATATTCAGGTAAGGGTGTTGCGAAATGGCAAAGAACTTACCCTTAATGTACAACCTGAGTCGAGAAAGTTACAGGATAAGGTTATTGGATATTTGGGCGTACAGCCAATATCTGAACCCTATCCAGAAGAATATTTATTTGATCAAGCTTATGGTCCTATAACTGCACTTGAACAAAGTGTATTAAAAACGTGGAATTTAGTGATTTTAAGTTTTGATATGATTGGTAAGTTAATTACCGGTGACGTATCGGTTAAAAATTTAAGTGGCCCGATATCTATTGCACAAGGTGCAGGGAATAGTGCAGATTATGGCTTTGTTTACTTTTTAGGCTTCTTAGCCTTAATTAGTATCAACCTAGGCATAATTAACCTTTTACCTTTACCTGTTTTAGATGGTGGACACTTATTTTATTATTTTATCGAGCTTTTAACGGGGAAACCCGTACCAGAAAAAATACAAGAAATAGGTTTTAAATTTGGTACTATAGCGCTACTAAGCTTAATGAGTATCGCCATATTTAACGATTTATCGCGATTATAACTAAAAGAAGTATATAAAGTTAATATTTTATGATTATTAAAAAACTTGCCCTGGCGGTATTATTAGGTAGTTTGGGAACATCAGCGCATGCCGCTGACGATTTTCAAGTAGAAGATATTCAAGTTAAAGGTCTACAGCGTGTCGCGCTAGGGGCAGCATTAACGCATATCCCATTCAATGTTGGTGATAACTTAAACGAGTTTCGGGTATCACAATCGATTAAGGCACTTTATAAATCTGGGCACTTTAGTGACATTGTGGTGTCAAGAGATGCTAACACCGTTATTTATCGTGTTCGAGAAAGAGCAACGATTAGTGCTATTACCTTTGATGGTAATAAAGATCTAAAAGAAGAGCAATTAACTGAAAGCTTAGATAGCAGTGATATTCGCGTTGGTGAAACGCTTGATATGACCGTTATCTCAGGTATTGAGGTCGGTTTAGAAGACTTTTATCACAGTGTTGGTAAATACAACGCTGATGTTAAAGCAAATGTTACGCACTTGCCGCGTAACCGCGTTAACATCGACTTTGTTTTTAAAGAAGGTGATGCCGCCGCGATAGAGCAAATTAATATCGTCGGCAATGAAAAGTTTTCAGATGCTGAGCTGCTAGAGCGAATTGAGCTAACTTATGATTCTCCTTGGTGGGATTTTATGGCGCAAGATCGCTATCAAAAGCAAACTTTGCAAGGCGATATGGAAACCATTAAAAGCTATTATCTCGATCGAGGTTATTTGCAATATAAAGTTGATTCAACGCAAGTGTCAATGACACCAAATAAAGAAGCGGTATACATTACGCTTAATGTCACTGAAGGTGAGGTTTATACGGTTAGCGAAGTTGATTTTATAGGTGATATGGCCGGTTTTGATAAAACTATTCGCGCCATTACGCCAATTAGAACTGATGAGCTTTATAATGGTGCTCTTGTGACTTATTCAGAAGAACTCGTTAGCAAGTTTTTAGGTCGTTATGGTTATGCTTATCCCAAAGTGGTTACTATTCCAGAAATCGATGAAGAAAACAAAACCGTAAAATTGGTCTTGTCAATCGACCCGGGTAAGCGCGTTTATGTTAATCGTATTAACTTTAAAGGTAACAATGTTACCGCTGAGCATGTTTTACGCCGAGAAATGCGTCAAATGGAAGGTGCTTGGTTATCTAATAGCTTAGTTGAAGGCTCAAAAGCTTGGTTACAACGTTTGCCTTACATGGAAACTGTTGAGTTTGAAACCAATCAATTACCCGGTGAAGACGACCTCGTTAATATTGACTTTGAAGTCAAAGAACAGCCGTCGGGTTCATTTACCGCAGGTATTGGTTATGGCTCACAAACACAGTTAAGTTTGAATGCCGGTATACAGCAAAATAACTTTTTGGGTACAGGTAATCGCTTAGGTTTTAGCATTAATACTTCAAGCTATTCAAAAAGTGCTAATGTTTCATTCACCGACCCATACTTTACCGTTGACGGAGTATCGTTAGGTGGCAATATTTTCTATCAAGAATTTGATGCAGGTAATGCCAACCTCGTTGAGTATAATAATAAAACTTATGGTGCAGGCCTAACTTTAGGTTTTCCTGTTAACGAGTATGTACGCTTGAGTTTTGGTGTAGGCTACAAAAATAATGGCATTACTCGCCTAGAAACTTACGAACAAATTCAGAAGTTTTATGAATTATATTCAGATCCTAATGATCCGGATGGTGGTTTGAGTTTTGAAAACTTTGATCTGAATGCGGCTATAATGCGCTCAACGCTGAATCGCGGTACATTTCCTACTGACGGTTCGCAACAAAGTTTATCTTACAAGATGACTACACCTAATTCAGATGTAAATTACTTTAAAGTTAACTTAGATACTAAGTGGTATTTCCCGTTAACACGCGACCAACGTTGGACCGTTTTAGCTAAATTTCAGTTAGGTTATGGTAACGGTTATGGTTCTGTAGAAGGTAACGACCAAGTGTTACCATTTTGGGAAAACTTTAGAGCGGGTGGCTCAGGGACTTTAAGAGGCTTTGAGGCTAATATTGTAGGTCCACGTGCCATTTATCGTAGACCCACTTCAATTCCTGGCACTCCTGATTCAGTTGGCGCTGGTGGTGGTTGTTGTTTAGGACCAGATCATGATTTTATTCAAACGTCGAGACGTTCTGTTGGTGGTAATGCCATAGCAATTGCGGGACTTGAACTTATTGTACCAACACCATTTTTAGATGAAGGCTTCAGCAATAGTGTTCGCTCAAGTATATTTATCGATGCAGGTAATGTTTGGGATACTGAATTTAATTTAGATGACTATAAAGATTTGAATAGCGTAGAACGTGAAAAAATTGCAGACTATTCCGATGCTGGGCGTTACCGAGCGTCTGCAGGATTATCGGTACAATGGATATCGCCAATGGGACCTATGATTTTTAGTTTTGCCAAAACTTTGAAAGAAGTTGAAGGTGATGATACTGAATTCTTTAGCTTCAATATCGGGCAAACATTTTAAGGTTTACTTAAATAAAGGTTATTAATTGTTTAAATTAAGCATCCTTTAAATAAATAGGCTTGAACCAAATTAACTGAGACGGTATAACTACCGCATAACAAAATAATATAAATATATTTGAAAATATTTTAGGAGTAAAAATTGAAAAATTTGATTAGAACTATCGCAATCGCTACAGCGGCATCAGGGTATATTTTAGCAAGTTCAGCTATGGCAGCAGATCAAAAAATTGCTGTGGTAAATTTCCAAGAAATTATGGGTAAAATTCCACAAACTGCGGCAGTAATGAAAAGCTTAGAAGAAGAGTTTAAAGACGAAAAAGCTGTGCTTGCACAACTTGAGCAAGATATTAAATATCTTCAAGAAAAGCGTAAGCGCGACGGTTCTTTAATGAGTGCTAAAGATATTGAAGAATTAGAAGCCAAAATTGGTGTGCTTTTTCAAGATTACCAAACCAAAGGAAAAGCTTTTCAACAGAGCACTGGTGCTAGAAAAAATGAAGAAACTAACAAAATTATCGGTTTAGTTCGCCAAGCGATTGATAATATTGCAGTTAAAGGCGATTATGATTTAGTGCTTGAGAAAAGTGCAGTTGTATACTCAAAACCAGACAGTACGATCACTGAAGAAGTGGTTAAGCAAGTTAGCAAACTGAAATAATAATTTATTTTCAGGCAGATTGAATAAAAACTCATCTAAGTTTTTATTCTGTGCTTTCTCGTCTATTTAATATTCCGAATCATTTGATTCGGAATATTGCGTTTAGCCTTTTGCTGGTTAACGTTTTTCTTTAAGCCCATACTTTAAAATTATACTTTAGAGCACATTTAAAAGAAGTTTATTCTTATGAGTTACACTCTCGCAAACATTGCTGAAAAAATAGGGGCTGTTGTTCAAGGAGACGGTCAATGTGAAATATTAAGTATTGCCACCTTAGCTGCAGCTTCATCCGGACAAATCGCTTTTTTAGCCAACAGTAAATACAGTGATCAATTAGCTTCGACTAAAGCAAGTGCAGTTATTGTAACTGAGGCTGAAGCAGAAAAATGTACAACTAATGCTTTAGTCATGGCGAACCCTTACATGGGCTATGCCCTCGTTGCTCAGTTACTAGATACAACACCTAAACCTGCTAATAGCATTCATGCTAGTGCAGTTATTGATGATGGAGCAATTATTGGCAAGAATGTAACTATAGGCGCTAATGCGGTAATAGAAGCCGGTGTTAATCTTTCAGACGGCGTTAGTATAGGTGCTGGTACTTTTATTGGCATTGCTGCTCAAATAGGCACTAATTCTACCATTTGGTCTAATGTTAGTGTTTATCATGGCGTGATTATTGGCGATAATTGCGCTGTACACGCCAATTCTGTTATTGGTTCTGATGGTTTTGGTTATGCAAATAACCAAGGGAATTGGGTTAAAATACCGCAACTAGGCACGGTAGTTATAGGCGATAATGTCGAGATTGGCGCCAGTACCACAATAGATCGTGGCGCTTTAGGTAACACCATTATTAATAATGGTGTTATTTTAGATAATCAAATACAGATTGCTCATAATGTTGTAATCGGTGAGAATACAGCTATGGCGGCATGTAGTGTTATTGCTGGCAGTACAGAAATTGGAAAAAATTGCGTTATTGCAGGTCTAGTTGGCATAAATGGACATATTAACATCGCTGATGGTTGTGTGTTTACTGGCATGAGCATGGTAACAAAATCGATATCTGAGTCAGGGGTATATTCATCTGGTATGCCTTGCCAACCAAACAAAGATTGGCATAAAAGCAATGCTAGGATCAGAAAGCTTGAATCGATAACGAAACGATTAAGCACTGTAGAAAAAGAATTAGCTTCAAGAAGCTAGCACTATGACATCATGGTTATGAACATAGTTAAGTAAATAGAGGAAAAAATTTTGGAATCGCAAAATAATATTATCGATGTTGAAGAAATTAAAACAATTATTCCACACCGTTACCCATTTTTATTAGTCGATCGTGTACTTGATTACACGCCAGGGAAATCAATCCATGCGATTAAAAACGTTACGGTGAACGAACCCGCATTTATGGGGCACTTTCCAAACTATTCTATCTTCCCTGGCGTACTCATTCTCGAAGCTCTTGCGCAGGCTAGCGGTATTCTTGGCTTTAAATCTGTTGCAGATAAAGGCGAGGGCGAGTTGTTTTTGTTTGCCTCTATAGACAAAGCAAAATTTAAAAAGCCTGTTCACCCCGGCGATACTATGCATTTGCATCTAGAACTTATTAAAGAGCGACGTGGTATGTGGAAATTTTACGGCGAAGCGAGAGTTGATGGCAAAGTTGTTTGCTCTGCTGACTTAATGTGCGCAAGAAGAGCATTATAATATGTTGAATTCAACTGCATTGATTCACCCTCAAGCTATTATCGAAGATGGCGCGATTATTGGCAAAAATGTCAAAATTGGCCCATGGACGCATATAGCAGCCAATGTTGTCATTGGTGATAATTGTCATATTAGCTCACACGTTGTTATAAATGGCCCAACCATCATTGGCAAAGGCAATCGAATTTTTCAATTCGCTTCAATTGGTGAAGATTGTCAAGATTTGAAATATGCCGGTGAATTAACTGAGTTAGTGATTGGTGACAATAATATCTTCCGCGAAAACTGCACCGTACATCGCGGAACAATTCAAGATAATAGCTTGACTAAAATTGGCAGCAATAACTTATTTATGGCTTACACTCATGTAGCTCATGACTGTATAGTGGGCAGTAATTGTATTTTAGCAAATGGTGCCTCAATCGCAGGTCATGTTCATGTTGGTGACCATGTCATTATCGGTGGTATGGCAGGTGTGCATCAGTTTTGTCATATTGGCGCGCATTGTTTTGTTGCGGCCAATTCACTCATATTAAAAGATGTACCGCCTTATGTCATGGCTTCAGGTCAACCGGCAAAACCTTTTGGGTTAAACAGTGAAGGGTTAAAACGTCGAGGTTTTGATAAAAATGTTATTTTGCATATTAAACGTGCTTATAAAGCAGTTTATCGCCAAGGCTTAACCGTTGATGAAGCAATGAATAAGATTGCTGAAGGGGATGATTATATGGCGGAGTTGACTTTATTTACTGACTTTATTAAACATTCTAGCCGCGGTATTATCCGATAATTATCTGGTGATGGCAGAGAATTAATAACCTTTATTGAACAATAATTTATCAACTAGTCAAACTATGAATAAATCAGCAGTTACATTCGCTATAGTGGTTGGCGAGCACTCCGGCGACACCTTAGGTGCCGGTTTGATGCAACAACTTCTACTGAGTCATCCAGAGGCCAAATTTATCGGCATTGGTGGCCCTAAAATGCTTGCGTTGGGCTTTGAAAATTTATTCGACATGGAAGAACTGTCGGTCATGGGCGTTTTTGAAGTGCTAGGCCGACTGCGTCGTTTGTTACATATTCGTAAGTCATTAAGTGATTACTTTATTGCCAATAAGCCTAATGTTTTTATCGGTATTGACGCACCTGACTTTAATATAGCCTTAGAAGCTAAGTTAAAAGCGCAAACAATAAAAACCGTACATTATGTTAGCCCATCGGTTTGGGCTTGGCGTGAAAAGCGCGTTTTCAAAATTGCCAAAGCAACTAATATGGTTTTATCGTTATTACCGTTTGAAAAAGCGTTTTATGATAAACACCAAATACCTTGTACTTTCGTTGGCCACTCGCTTGCTGACGATATTCCACTGGTTTCCGATAAGCTTATGGCACGAAAAGCCTTAGGTTTGTCTGAGTCAGCAAAAATTCTTGCACTGATGCCCGGTAGCCGTGGAGGAGAACTTTCACGACTGGTTGAGCCTTTTTTACAAACAGCAAAAAAATTATTAGCTAGTGAGCAAGCCAATTCCATTGAGCTGATTTTTGTTGTGCCTATGATCAGTGATAAAAGAGCACAGCAATTTAATCAACTACATCAAAAAATAGCGCCAGATCTTCCTGTTAGCATTATTGTTGGTAAAACTCAACAAGTGATGGCTGCCAGTGATTGCTTATTGACGGCATCAGGCACAGTTACTTTAGAAGCGGCCTTAGTAAAACGCCCTATGGTGATTTGTTATAAGTTTAATCCGCTGACCTATTATATGTTTAAAGGTTTTGTGAAATTGAAGTGGTTTTCATTGCCGAACTTACTAGCAAATAAAAGCTTAGTACCTGAATTACTGCAATCAGAGGTTAGTGTAGAAAATATTCTTCCGTTAATTGAAGAGCGCTTGTTTGAAGATCAGTCAGCATTAAATCAAGCCTATACTGATATTCATTTAATGCTTAAGCAAAATGCCAGTGAGCAAGCAGCTAAAGCTGTTATCGACTTATTATAATATTGAACCAGAGTAATTATGCCTGCTGTTAAAAAAGTTTTTCCGCCTTTTGAATATCCCGTTGCCTATTGTATTGCAGGTGTTGACGAAGTAGGTCGCGGGCCTTTAGTCGGTGATGTTGTTACTGCCGCAGTTATATTAGACCCGGATAATCCAATTGAAGGATTAATGGACTCAAAAAAGCTTTCAGAAAAGAAAAGACAGCACTTGTCGATAGAAATTAAGCAACGTGCTATCGCTTGGTCGATTGGCCGAGCGTCTCCAGAAGAAATTGATAGCCTTAATATTCTTCATGCCACCATGTTGGCTATGCAACGTGCAGTACAAGGATTAACTGTGACACCCGATTATGTGTTGGTTGATGGTAACCGTTGCCCAATATTTGCCTTTGAAACCGGTAATATTGCCAGTCAAAGTGTGGTGAAAGGTGATGCGCGCGTATCGGAAATTAGTGCAGCGTCTATTTTAGCTAAAGTGGTCAGAGACGATGAGATGATCGCATTAGACAAACTTTATCCTTATTATGGTTTTGCACAACATAAAGGCTATCCAACAAAAGCACATTTAGAAAGAATCATCGAGCATGGGGTACTTGACTGCTATCGTAGAAGTTTCAAACCTGTCGCCAATGTACTCGCTAATGCAGCAACGCATAATAAAAATAATTAGAGCACTAGATGTCTGAATCCGAGTCCACAATAACCACAACGTCCGTCGCTGATTCTAGTGTCGTTACAACAGGAAATGATCCTAAGTTTATTCATTTAAGAATACACAGTGATTATTCGATGTCAGACGGCCTAAAAAAAGTTAAGCCAATCGTTGCTAGAGCAGCTGAGTTGAATATGCCTGCGATGGCATTAACCGACCAAACAAATTTATGTGGTTTAGTTAAATACTACCATGCTGCACATGGTGCAGGATTAAAGCCGATTATTGGATGTGACTTTTGGGTTAAAAGCGACGCGCTCGAAGATGAATTATCACGGTTAGTTGTTTTAGCAACCAGTAATGTGGGATATAAAAATTTAACTGAATTAATTTCCAAAGCTTATTTACGTGGTCATATTCAAGGTAAAGCGGTACTAGACCGAGATTGGTTAATTGAGCGAGCAGAAGGCTTAATTTTACTTTCTGGTGGCCGTGAAGGCGACGTCGGTAAAGCCTTGTTAAAAGGTAACGGTGAATTTGTTGATGAAATGCTCGAGTTTTATCTGCAATATTTTCCAAACTGCTATTACATCGAACTCATCAGAACCGGTCGTAATGATGAAGAAAACTATCTCCATCTTGCTGTAGAACTTGCGTCTCGCCATGATCTTCCTGTGGTTGCCACTAATGAGGTGATGTTTTTAAGTCCTGATGATTTTGACGCTCATGAAATACGTGTGGCCATACATGACGGCTTTACTTTAGATGATAAACGCCGCCCGAAAAAGTATTCTAAAGAACAATATCTTCGCAGTGAAGAGGAGATGGTAGCGCTTTTTGCTGATATTCCTGAAGCCCTCGCAAACTCAGTAGAAATAGCAAAGAGATGTAATGTTACTGTACGCCTTGGTGAATATGTATTACCAGATTTCCCTACCGAAGGCTTATCGATAGAAGACTATTTAGTCAAAGTTTCAGAAGAAGGTTTAGAAGAAAGATTAGAGTTTATATTTGATAAAAACGCGCCTGATTATGCAGAAAAACGTAAACCTTACGATGAGCGTTTAGCCATAGAGCTAAAAGTTGTTAATAACATGGGCTTCCCGGGTTATTTCCTAATCGTAATGGAGTTTATTCAGTGGAGTAAAGACAATAATATTCCTGTAGGCCCTGGACGTGGTTCAGGAGCAGGTTCATTGGTGGCTTATGCACAAAAGATTACCGATCTTGATCCACTAGAATACGATTTACTTTTTGAGCGTTTTCTAAACCCTGAACGTGTCTCGATGCCTGATTTTGATATTGATTTTTGCATGGACAGGCGTGATGAAGTTATTGATCACGTTGCTGAATTATATGGCCGAGATGCGGTATCGCAAATCATTACCTTCGGTACCATGGCAGCCAAAGCGGTAATTCGTGATGTAGGCCGAGTGTTGGGTCATCCTTATGGTTTTGTTGACCGTATTTCAAAATTGATCCCACCAACACCGGGTATGACTTTAGCGAAAGCCTTCGAAGAAGAGCCAAAGTTACCTGAGATTTATGCCCAAGACAGTGACGTAAAAGATCTGATTGATATGTGCCGAATTTTAGAAGGCACAACACGAAATGCCGGTAAACATGCCGGTGGTGTGGTTATTTCTCCTACCACGATCACCGATTTTGCACCACTTTATTGTGATGAAGAAGGTAAAAATCCGGTAACGCAATTTGATAAAAATGACGTTGAAGATGCTGGTTTAGTTAAGTTTGATTTTCTTGGACTTCGTACGTTAACCATTTTGCAGTGGGCCATTGAAATGGCTGATGCCAAACTGCTTAAGCAGGGTGAAGAGCCGATTAATCTAGCCACGATTGATCTCGAAGATAAAGCCAGTTTTAAAGTATTATTAAAATCGGAAACAACCGCAGTTTTCCAACTTGAGTCCAGCGGTATGAAATCGCTGATAGCAAAACTTAAACCTGATTGCTTTGAAGATATTATCGCCTTGGTGGCGCTGTTTAGACCAGGGCCTCTACAATCGGGCATGGTTGATAACTTTATTGAACGTAAACATGGGCGTGAAGCCATTAGTTACCCTGATGCAACTTGGCAGCATCTTGACTTAAAACCAATCCTTGAACCGACATACGGTATTATTCTATATCAAGAACAGGTTATGCAAATTGCGCAGGTACTAGCGGGGTATTCGCTGGGTGGCGCCGATATGTTACGTCGTGCCATGGGTAAGAAAAAGCCAGAAGAAATGGCTAAGCAGCGTGAGGGCTTCGAAGCTGGCGCTGTGGGTCGCGGTGTTGATGGCGAGCTAGCCATTAAAATTTTTGATTTGGTTGAAAAATTTGCTGGTTATGGTTTTAATAAATCGCATTCTGCTGCTTATGCCTTAGTGTCTTATCAAACGCTGTGGATGAAAACCCATTTTCCTGCACCTTTTATGGCGGCGGTAATGTCAGCGGACATGGATAACACTGATAAAATTGTCACCTTAGTTGATGAATGCGGCAATATGGGACTTGATTTATTACCACCGGATGTTAATCGCGGGCAATATAAATTTACGGTTAATGATGACGATCAAATTATTTATGGTATTGGCGCAGTTAAAGGTGTTGGTGAAGGCCCGATAGAAGCAATCATCGCTGCCCGTGAAAGTGACGGTGAGTTTATCGATTTATTCGATTTTTGTGCTCGGGTTGATCTGAAGAAAATCAATAAGCGGGTGTTAGAAAAATTAATTAAGTCTGGTGCCATGGATTCGATTGGGCCTAATGCCAAAGCTGGTCCACATCGGGCAGCATTGTTTGAGTCTTTACCTGAAGCGTTAAAAGCTGCTGAACAACATGCTAAAGCACAAGCAATTGGTCAAAATGATTTATTTGGCTTAATCAACGAAGAGCCAGAAGATAATAGACAAGCCTATAAAGAGGTCGCTAAATGGCCAGAGCAACGATGGCTTGATGGCGAAAAAGAAACATTAGGGTTATATTTAACGGGCCATCCGATAAATCGTTATTTAAGTGAAATTAAACGTTATGCAACGGGGCGTTTAGTGAGTTTACAGCCCACTAATAAAGATAAAACTACTGTAGCGGTAGGTTTGGTACTGGCTGTAAGGGTGTTAGTCAATAAACGTGGTCGTCGCTGGGCATTGGTAACACTTGATGACAAAAGCGCTCGAATGGACATACGTTTATTCCCAGACGACTACGATAGGTTCGCAGAACTGCTCATATCTGATGCAATTTTGGTTTGTAGCGGACAGGTCAGCTTTGATGATTACTCTGGAGGTATTACAATGACCGCTAGAGACATAATGACTATTGCAGATGCACGTGAAAATTATGTCACTTCATTGGATTTACAAATCGATAAAAATCAGCTTTCGGGACAATTTATCGAACAATTTACACAGGTACTAACGCCTTATAAAGATGGTATTTGCCCAATTCGCGTTTTTTATCAACGAGATGAAGCGCAAGGTATGCTAGAGTTAGGGGTACAGTGGCGCGTATCGCCAAGCGACATGCTATTATACGATTTGAAAACCCTATTGGGTGAAGAGCAAGTCGAGTTAAAATTTAAATAGGTAGCGTTTATTAATAACGGTACTCAAAGACAACATAGGTAAGAATAATCATATGTCATTAAATTTTTTAGATTTTGAGCTTCCAATTGCGGAACTTGAAGCGAAAATTGAAGAATTGCAACTGGTCAACAATGGCCAAGAACTTGATCTTGATTTAGAAGATCAAATTTCTCAGTTGCGAGATAAAAATAACGAGCTAACTAGAAAGATTTTCTCTGGCTTAGACCCTTGGCAAACGGCACGAGTTGCACGTCATCCTCAGCGCCCATATACTCTAGATTATTTGCCACGTATTTTTACTGAGTTCGATGAACTCGCTGGCGATAGAGCTTATGCCGATGATAGAGCTATTGTTGGTGGTACTGCGCGTTTAGATGGCAGACCAGTGATGATAATTGGTCATCAAAAAGGCCGTTCAACTAATGAAAAAGTTAAACGTAATTTCGGTATGCCTCGTCCTGAAGGTTACCGCAAAGCCTTACGTTTAATGAAAATGGCAGAACGTTTTAACATGCCAATTATTACTTTTATTGACACCCCCGGCGCATATCCTGGTATTGGCGCAGAAGAACGTGGCCAAAGTGAAGCTATTGCTACAAACTTAAAAGTGATGTCACGCTTAAATGTGCCTATTATTTGTACGGTAATTGGTGAGGGTGGCTCTGGTGGCGCACTGGCTATTGGTGTTGGCGATAAAGTGAATATGCTGCAATATTCAACTTATTCTGTTATATCTCCTGAAGGTTGTGCCTCTATCTTGTGGAAAACTGCTGAGAAAGCACCAACAGCAGCAGAGGCGATGGGGATTACGGCAAAACGCATCAAAGAGTTAGGCCTTATCGATAGTATCGTTGAAGAACCTTTAGGTGGTGCTCATCGTGATATGGATCAAATGGCGGCATTTCTCAAGCAAGCATTAAAATCTGATCTTGCTGAGCTTGATAAACTTTCAAGCGAGGAATTAATTGAAAGTCGTTACGATAAGTTAATGTCATTCGGTTACTGTTAAGTTCAAAATAAGCGACCTTTATAGGTCGCTTTTTATTGTCCACACAAATATAACCCTCTCAACAAGACCTTTACCTAATGTTTTTGGAACTGTGAATATAATTGAATCAGCGTTGGTGCAGTTTTTTAAAAACACACCAGATAAAACTATTGTTATTGCCTATAGCGGCGGTGTTGATTCCCAAGTGCTACTGGTTGCGCTAGCGAAATTAAAACAGCAAGGACAACTGGCTAATACTATTGTTGTTTGTCATGTTAATCACGGATTAAGTCCTCATGCCGATGCATGGCAAGCTTTTGCACAACAGCAATGCGATAGCTTTTCTCTGCCACTCATAACCCACAAGTTAAATTTAAAAAAACTGTCACAGCAAAGCTTAGAAGCGATGGCACGAGATGCGCGTTATCAGGTTTTAATACAAGCAAGTGCAGAGCCGGCCATTATTGTTACCGGCCATCATCTTAATGATCAAGCAGAAACATTTTTACTGGCATTAAAGCGTGGTTCAGGTTTAAAAGGCTTATCGGCAATGCTAGCAAGTTCGACATTAGCACAACACAAATTGGCTCGTCCGCTGTTACCAATTTCACGTGCCGATATAATGGATTACGCAAATGAACATCAGCTAAGTTGGATTGAAGATGAGTCTAATACTGATGAACACTATGATCGAAACTTTTTACGTCATCAGATTTTACCTAAATTGAATGAACGTTGGACGAGTATCAATAATACCATAGCCCGAAGTGCCGAACACTGTTATGAAGCGCAACAACTACTCGATGAATTAGCACAGCAAGATTTAGTTGATTGCCAGCTTTCATCTTATAAGTTATCTATTCCTAACTTAAATAAGCTGAGTGAACCCCGAGTTAAAAATCTTTTACGCTATTTTTTATCTCGCCATAATTTTTTAATGCCAACACGTCAGCAATTAAAGCAAATATGCCTGCAACTTAATGCAGATGTTGATAAATCGCCAGTCATACAGCTTGCTAATTGCTGTTTTAGACGCTTCAAAGGTGAGGTGCACTTAACCCGTATCTATCAGGATATTTCGTTATGGCAACAAAGTGTAAATTTGGAATGTCTAGCGGATGAAAAAACATTAAATGTCGATCTGCCTGATGAATTGGGTACTTTGAGTTTTTCAACTTTATTAAGTAATGATAAAGCTAAAAGCCATTGGCAAGCAGCCATTAAAAAACCTAATATTAATCAATTAGTCACTGTTTGTTTTTCTCACGAAAATCCAAAGTGCTTACCGCAATACCGAGAACATTCACGCGCTTTAAAGAAAGTATTACAAGAGCTTGAAATACCGCCATGGCAGAGAAAACGATTGCCTTTTATATTTTATGATAATGAACTTATCGCGGTAGCTGGACATTTTGTTTGTAAGGACTATTTAGCGGATAATGAAAATTTAGGGTATTTTATTTCATGGGATGGTGAACTGTCTGCATAAAGCATCCATGTAACGAATAAACTAGACAGTGTTGGTGAATAAGTGGTAAAAAACTTTGACGTAACATTGTCGTAAATATAAATCGCACTCTTAGGCCGTAAACAAAAAATTGTATTCATATTCATAAAAACAATAACTAAATAAGAAAAACTATGACATTAGAAAATACTTCAGAAAAGCATTCATTTTTTAGCAAACTAAAATCAATTAATATTGTAAACCAAATCATTATTGCTATTGTATTTGGGATTGTTTTAGCGCTTATTTCCCCTGAAATTGCCAAATCATTTTCGATACTTGGCAGTTTATTTGTCAATGCATTAAAAGCCGTTGCACCTATTTTGGTCTTAGTGTTAGTAGCCTCGTCTATTGCGAACCAAAAACCTAATAGCGAAGCTAACTTAAAGCCTATTGTTGGATTGTATTTAATAGGCACAATAAGTGCTGCATTAGTCGCGGTCGCGTTAAGCTTTATGTTTCCTGTGCAATTAACCTTAGATATTGTTGGTGCTAGCGCTAACCCGCCACAAGGTTTAGGTGAAGTATTAACAACACTGGCATTTAAAATTGTTGATAATCCTTTCAATGCTGTTATTACCGGGAATTTTATTGGTATTTTAGCTTGGGGCTTAGGTTTAGGTTTCGCGTTGAAAAAGGGCAGCGAATCAACTAAAGTCATGGTGCATGATTTTGCCGAAGCTATTTCCAGTGTTGTTAAATTAGTTATTCGTTTTGCGCCATTAGGTATTATGGGCTTAGTCGCTAATACTGTTGCTACAACAGGCTTTGACACCTTAGGTGAGTTTAGTCATTTAGTGTTAGTGCTTTTAGGCTCAATGCTTATTATTGCCCTGATAGTTAACCCGTTAATCGTTTTTTTTATTATGCGTAAAAATCCTTATCCGTTAGTGCTAACGTGTTTAAAAGAATCAGGTATTACGGCATTCTTTACACGTAGTTCTGCAGCAAATATTCCAGTAAATATGGAGTTATGTGAAAAACTTGATCTGCATGAAGATACATACTCTGTGTCTATCCCATTAGGTGCCACCATCAATATGGCAGGCGCTGCTATTACTATTACCGTATTAACACTTGCGGCGGCGAACACCTTAAATATTGAAGTCGATTTTGCGACCGCCATTTTATTGAGTGTAGTTGCGGCGGTATCTGCTTGTGGTGCCTCTGGTGTTGCCGGTGGTTCATTACTACTTATTCCATTGGCTTGTGGCTTGTTTGGCATCAATACCGATATTGCAATGCAAGTGGTAGCGATAGGTTTTATTATTGGCGTAATTCAAGACTCAGCAGAAACAGCATTAAATAGCTCAACAGATGTTGTTTTCACTGCAGCTGCTTCGCACCATATTACTAAAAATTTAGATTAAGTTCGGCCTAATAGCTTTGCTACTATTGCGTATTGTCGGTAGCAAAGCTTGTATGTCCCTTTTAAAATCCCTTCATTACATAAATATTTATCGGTATTAATTCTTCCTTGCTAAAAATCTGCACTTTTTAAATCGGTCAATTAGGAGCATAATAGCGCAAAAATTTAAGGAGAACCTTTTATGCCTACTGAAAATGCTTTAAAAGCACGCAGTAATAATAGCTGTGAACTATGTATTTCACCTGACAACTTATCGGTATTTCCTGTACCACCAACGAGTGACTTAAGTGCCCAGCAAAGTATTTACTTGTGTGATACATGCTTAGGGCAGGTTGAAGGCAATACAGCGCTTGATATTAATCATATGCGTTGTTTAACAGACGCTATGTGGAATCAAGAACCTGTAGTGCAAGTAGTGGCGTATCGTATGTTGCATAAATTATCAGCTGAAAGCTGGGCGCAAGATGCTCTTGATATGATCTACTTAGAAGACGCTGTGAAAACTTGGGCAGAGCAGGGTATTGCCGCCGCTGAGCGAGAAGGGCCAACTCGCGATAGTAATGGCGCAGAATTGCAAGATGGCGATAATGTTACTCTGATTAAAGACTTAAAAGTTAAAGGCGCTAACTTTACCGCCAAGCAAGGCACTATGGTACGTGGTATCAGCTTAACCGATAATCCCGAGCATATTGAAGGTAAAGTTAATGGCACGCGTATTGTGTTAGTTGCAGGCTATTTAAAGAAAGCATAACTTTAATAAGCGGCTAAGCCAGAAAACTGCTTAGCGAATAATTATCTCAATTTGTTAAAAAAGCACTAAACAGCCATATTGCTGTTTAGTGCTTTTTTGTATTTAGGCGTTCAGTAAGGGAATCAATAACGTTTCCCGATATTGTATGGTAAGTGCTTAGTTAACTTAACTTAACTTAACTTAACTTTGGCTATAACCAACGACGCACGCTGTTTTTATAGTTGTCGTAGTCTGGTCCAAACAACTTCGTTAACATACGTTCTTCAGGTGTAATTTGATATTTACCAATATACCAAACAAAAAGCCCGCAAATCAGAAAAGCTAAGAAGTTTTCAAGATAAAAAGCATAAGCCAGTAATGCTAAAAGCATCGCCAAATACATCGGGTTTCTAGAGTATTGATAAATACCACTATCAACCACCTGAGATGAGGTTTCAGGTTTACTCGGGTTGACAGTTGTTCGGTGTTTTCGAAAGCTATAAATGGCAAAAAATCCGATTAATATAGCAATAAACACTAATAGCGTTATCAATGTTAAGTTGATTTTTGGGTTAATAATATCGCTATAGTTTAACGTCGGTAGAAAGTGTTGCACTAGTGCCATTAGTAACATGGCAATGACCACTTGTACAATTGGGATAACTTTTAGCTCCATTCTCATTCCTTGTGGGTTTTTAAAGCCTTGACTGAGTATAATGCTCCGATGATGCTTTATTTGACAGCAGATAAAATAAAACGCCAAAGGCTTATGCATTTGGCGTTTGTAAAGTTTTCTATTTTAAACACATTATCACGTTAACTGATGATAAGGTGAACAAATGATAATACTTACTGTTGGATCATTTTAGCTATTATCAGCGATATAGTCATTAACCATATTTTCAAGCACGTTAAGCGGCACGGCACCATTTGTTAACACAACATCATGGAACTGGCGAATATCGAACTTGTCACCTAATTGTTGCTTTGCTTTTGCTCGCAGCTGAACAATCTTCAACATACCAATTTTATAAGCTGTCGCTTGCGATGGCATAACGACATGGCGCTCGACCATTTTTATCGCATCAGACTTAGCATTTGGCGTATTGCTAACGTAATACTCGATACCTTGCGCTAAATCCCATTTTTTATTATGAATACCAGTATCAACCACTAAGCGACAAGCGCGCCATAATTCCATTGCCAAGCGGCCAAAGTCAGAATAAGGGTCTTGATAAAAGCCAATTTCTTTCGGGATCATTTCTGAGTATAAACCCCAGCCTTCACTATAAGCGGTATAACCACCAAATTTTCTAAACTTTGGAATGCCTTCTAGCTCTTGTTTTAACGCTATTTGCATATGATGACCAGGAATGCCTTCATGGTATGCCAGTGCTTCCATTTGGTAAGTTGGCATTGCTGCCATGTCGTAGAGGTTAGCGTAGTAAATACCTGGGCGTGAACCATCTGGTGCAGGTTGTTGGTAAAATGCTTTACCCGCTGATTTTTCTCTAAACGCTTCTACTTTTTTAACTTTTAAATCAGCTTTAGGTTTGGTGATAAATAGCTGATCCAATTCACCTTTCATGGTGTTAATTATCGTCGTTGCTTCAGTTAAATAACGCTCGCGACCTGCATCATCTGCGGCATAATAAAACTGTGGGTCATGGCGCATAAATTGGAAGAACTCATTTAATGAACCTTTAAAACCCACTTTTTTCATGATAACGCGCATTTCATCGTGGATGCGTGCAACTTCGCCTAAACCAATGTTATGAATCTCATCAGCGGTTAATTCAGTTGTGGTAGTACGTTTTAAGGCATTATTATAAAATTCATCACCTTGTGGGAATTTCCACGCACCATCAATATTGTCAGCTTTTTTCTCAAGCTCAATTAAGTAACTAACTAATTGTTGATAACCGGCTTTAAACTCAGTGGTTAAAGCCGATGATAATTCAGCTGTTAGCGATAGTTTGTCTTGTTCTGAAAGTTCTAACAGCGCAAGCTTTTTTGTGAAATCAGCATATAAAGTACTATCCGCGCCATCATCAAAAGGCGCGCCAAGCGTTAAATTTTTCGAATCACGGATAACATGAGCAAAAACAAATTTTGGCGCAATAATACCTTTATCTGCTCTTATTTTAAGTTGGTCTACTAACTGCTCAAGTAACACTTTTGAGTTTTTTACCCTGGCAATATAATCATGAGCTTGTTTAGTGTCTTTAATACTATGTTGGTTGATCAGTAATGCCGGTATTTGTGAATGCACGCCAAACATTTGGTTAACAGGGTAATTATGGTGGCGCCAAGGATAATCAGCAATTTGTTGTTCTAATTTTTGAGAAAGTAGTTGGTAACTTAACGTTGTTTGCTTATCAAGTTTTTTTACGTCAATAACTTGGATACGTTGCAGAGCTTGTTTTGCAAAAGCGAGTTCCTTAGCACTGTTTTGTTCTGAAAGGTCTTGCCATTTATCATAGTCCGTTTTAATACCAAGATAGGTTTGTCTGACAGGATTACGATTAACACCTTCCATAAAAATAGTGTCAAATAGCTCATTTGCCGCTTGAGAAACGCTAACTGTGCTATTTAGTTGTGCTGAAGTAGACGACATTGAAAGTGCATTATCGCCTTTAACAACTTGTGTAGTGGTCTCATTACTGCAGGCAACTGTTAGTACCGCTGAAATAGAGATAACAATAAGTGATTTATTGAAGGTCATGTTGGAGTCCAATTTTAGTTTATACGCTATATTGCCGCTATTTTTGCTGATCGATCAAGCTTACCGCGCTCAATGGTAGATTTTATGCGGTAACTTCCAGTAATACTTTTATATTTCAAAGGAGTTATTTAGGGTTTACCTCATTAATCAACTTGCTATAGTAGTATCATTAATTGATTAACTACCCGTGCTCGATGTCACCAATAAATAAAGTGCTAGATAGTGTTAGCCAGAAGCAATCTGCGATTATTAGTTTTCGTCGAGCAATGGTATTTGATAGAGCGTTTCTTTTAGCATTGCGAAAAGAAACGATGGATAAGCATTTGCACAGTGCTGGAATTTATCTCGATGACAATTCACATCTATTGAGAATTGATGAGTTTTTTTCTGATTCACACATTATTTCATACCAAAACAATGCTATTGGATTATTAAAATTAGGTTTGTTTTCCGATAAAATTCATTTGAGACAATTTCAGTTATTACCGCAATATCAAAGTTTAGGTATAGGTAGCCGTGTCCTTGAGTTAGTTAAGCGCAAAGCCGAAGAAAAAAATCTTGCCATAACTTTAAACGTGTTATTAAAAAATCCTGCGAAGCAGTTATATTTACGTCACGACTTTGTTGTTATTGATAGTAATGAACTGGAGTTTCAAATGTACTGGCATTGGCGGGAATAATGAACAAAGTTTGTGCTTTGGCTGATTATAAAAAACCAGTGTAGGAATATTAATGCACTGGTTTTTTCTTTGGACTGAGTTTAAAGCTATTGTTAAAGCTATTTTTAAAGCAGTGCTCATACGAGCTTTAAAGATAAATACTTTAGAAAATTTTACCGTTAGCACGTACTTGTGCTTTATCAATACGGGTTGGTGTTACCGTGCCGTCAACAAGCGATTGTGTTGCCGTTGCTAGCGATTCAATAACTTTGTGCATTGATGATAAATCTAAACTGCTAATGTCGTCAGTCACTTGATGATAATGCTGGTCTTTATCGAGCTGCGTACTGCTAAAACTGTGGGCAGGAACACCTAGTCGCGCTAAGGTTGCATTGTCTGAGCGATAAAATAATCCTTGTTCAGGATATGGGTCTTGATGTATTTGGGTGTTAAGAGCAGCTAGCTTTTCATTAAGTAATGTACCCAAGTTTGAACGTTCCATACCCGTCATCCAAACGGTTCCAGAACCAAACTTTGATGGCTTACCAATCATTTCAATATTGATCATGGCAACTACATTGTCAGGATTAAGTTGCTGCGAAAAATATTTAGAGCCAAAGCCACCAATTTCTTCAGCGGTAAATGCACTAAACATTAACGTGCGCTTGTTATCACCTTTATTTGCGTAATATTGCGCTAAATTTAATACTGCAGTCGTGCCAGACGCGTCGTCATCAGCACCATTATAAATCTGTTTACCATCTTTAGTGATGCCCAAATGGTCATAATGTGATGAGTATAAAACAATGTCTTTTGGGTTTTTTGTCCCCGGTAATACACCAACCACATTGGTTAGCGATTGTTCTGTTATTTTTGCACTGGCGTTAACGCTATAAGTTTTAATCTCACTTTCGTCACTTAACACCATTACAATAGCACCAAGATGTTCGAGTGACAGCTTAGTTAAACCACGATTGAAATAGCCCTGATAAGCTTTAAAAGTTTTAGCATGAGCGTTGTTAATAATGACTAAGTGTTGACCGCCTTGTTGGTTTAACTCAGATAATATTTTACGCATATCATCATCTTTACCAACTATATGGCTTTGTGCATTACCTAGTTGCCAACTTAACTGTTCTATTGTTGTTGCTATCGCTAAGTGTTCTTGACTAATTTCCTTTGTATTTAACATAACGCTAAGTGCTTCCGGTAGAATTTGATTTACCGTAAAACGTTGTAAAAAACTGCTGTTATTAGTTGTCGAAAGATGAGTTTGTAACGGTTGTAAGCCAATGTCAGCAAAACGTTTAGCAATATAGTTGGCAGCTTGATCAATCTCAGGACTGAAACTTGCCCGACCCTTTAGATCGTCAGCGGCTAAATAGGTAATATCTTTAATAACTTGTTCTGACGGTATTATTTCTGCCATGCTGTAAAATGAGCTAAAAATAGTGAGTGTCGCAAGTAACGATTTTAGCTTAAAATTACTGAGATTATTGTTAAATTTCATCATCATATTTATGGGTATTGCCGTGGTAGAGTTATTATTTAAAAGTTTACTATTGGAGAACTGCAAACAGTTAATCAGGATTTAGAATTAACCCATAGTAAGCTTAATTTAATTTATTTTGTTTAAGTTTATTAAGTTCAATCAATAGAGATTCTTCACCGCAGGTAAGCCAGAATTGACCATCTTGTATACTGACTTGAAACTCCATAGAGCGATCGGCTAATAGTTCCAATGCTTGTGCTGTTTCTTCACTGAAGCTCTCGACTGATAGTTTATTGAGTTGATTGAGTTTGCTTTTAGATAGCTGCCACCAAGTATCTACACTACTGCCATAACAATAGAGTTTAACTTCTTGTGCGCGGTTACAGGCTTTTTTAAGGCGTTTTTCATCGAGTTGCCCAAGCTCAATCCATAGTTCAATAACTTCACTATAATTAATGCGCCAAATCGCAGCTTCGTCTTCGTCACTCACACCTTTGCCAAATTGCAGGTTTTCACTGGCGTTTAGTACATAAGCGATGAGTCTGATCATCATACGACGATCGTTTTCAGAAGGGTGCTGCGCTATGGTTAATTGAATAGTGTCATAATAGTTACGATCCATATCAGATAAATGGATCGTCGCTTTATTGATGGTAGATTTTAAGGCCATGAAGATTCAGAGTAATATTTTGATTAATTAATTCAGTATATTAACGTTTATTAAGCGCTTGTGATAGCAACTTATAATAAGTGAATTAATTAATCTCTACTTAAAGGGCTTTTTTACCAACTACCTGAGTTTTCCATACTTAACCAAGGTTCTTGCGGCGTTAAACGCTCACCTTTTTGTAATAACTCAATTGAGATATTATCGGGTGATTTAACAAATGCCATATGGCCACAGCGTGGTGGTCGGTTAATAGTAATACCTGCAGCCATAAGTTTTTCACATAAGGCATAGATATCATCAACTTCAAAAGCTAAGTGGCCAAAGTTTCTACCGACAGTATACTCCTCTTCTGAGTGCCAGTTATGGGTAAGCTCTATTTCAGCAGCGCCGGGCTCAGTTGCTAAAAATATTAAACTAAATTTTCCTTCTGGGATGTCAACACGTCGAGTTTCAATTAAACCTAAATGCTTAATATAAAAATCGAGTGATTTATCGAGGTCAGTAACACGAACCATAGTATGTAAAAATTTCATAATTTACTCATCAATTTTATCTTTAAATTCAAAAAGATCTTCTATAATACAAGATCTGCAACGGGTATTTCGAACCACTAATGTGCATCATAACTATATAGCTAATAGTAAGCATCGACTAAAACTCTTTTGGTGCCAATTCTAAACGTTTCAATTCAACTTATTCCACATTTTGTGGTTTAGGTCATCATTTCCTACTTTGGAGTTTTTCTTCCTTGGGAAAATTGGAATGGTATTTTATCACGTATTTTGCGATAGAAATGGTATCAAAAAAATGGACAATGCAAATAAGAATTTGAAAAACGGCCTTGAATCTATTTATGATTGAATTCGAAGACCGCTTAAAGACATTATGTATCATTGGCTAGTATACAAAATCTATTATAGGTTTAAATATTAATCAGTCTTATCTTTAAAGTCGCATAAATCTTCGATGATACAAGATCCGCAACGAGGCTTTCTAGCAACGCAGGTATAGCGGCCATGAAGAATTAACCAATGATGTAAATTAAAGAAGAATTCTGTTTTTCTTGGCGTGTGTTTGACAATGTTCTTTTCTGTTTCTTCGACTGTCTTACCTTTGGCATAACCAGTTCGGTTGGCGACTCGTTGAATATGAGTATCAACAGCAATAAAGTATTTACCTTCGTTATCTTTTAGCCAGCCAAAGGCGGTATTAAGTACCACATTGGCGGTTTTTCTGCCAACACCGGGTAGGGCTTCAAGCGCGGCGCGGTTTTCAGGTACTTGCCCGCCATGCAGGTCGATTAGCATTTGGCAGGTTTTAAGGGTATTTACGGCTTTGGTATTAAATAAACCAATGGTTTTGATATAAGATTTCAAGCCGTCGAGACCAAGGTTAAGTATTGATTGAGGTGTATTGGCGACAGGGTAGAGTTTGTCAGTGGCTTTGTTGACACTAACGTCTGTGGCTTGAGCCGATAATAAAACCGCAATTAATAGTTCAAATGGGCTTGAAAAATTAAGCTCTGTCGTCGGAGTAGGATTGTTGTCTCTTAACCGAATTAACATTCCTAATCGTTTTTCTTTATTCATCAGGTTTATTTATCTTTATTTTAATTTAAGTGCGCAGAATTAACTTTCAAAGTTTACACGAACACGCTCAATGGCTTGTTCGAGTTTTTTAGGTTTAGCTTGTGCTATTTTACTATCAATAACGTTCTTACCAGCGATTAAAAACCCCATGGCAATAAACGCACCTGGCGGTAATATGGCTAATAAAAATTGGCTATCAAGATGGTAAATTTGCACTTTTAGCTCTGTTGCCCATGGCCCTAGAAGTAGGTTTGCGCCATCAAATAACGTACCTTGTCCTAAAATCTCACGTATAGCACCTAATACCATTAAAACGGCTAAGAAACCTAACCCCATCATCAACCCATCAAAACTGGCTAGTTTTATGGGTTTTTTTGAAGCGTAGGCTTCAGCACGACCAATAATGGCGCAGTTGGTAACAATAAGTGGAAGGAATATTCCCAACGACTGATATAAATCGTAAGTGAAGGCGTTCATTAGTAACTGCACACAGGTTACAAAGGTAGCAATAATGAGCACAAAAATTGGAATACGAATTTCTTTTGGTACCCAATGCCTAATCGCAGATACTGTTGCGTTTGAACAAATAAGTACAAACAATGTCGCAATGCCTAAGCCTAATGCGTTAACAACAGTTGAGGTTACCGCCAGTAACGGGCAAAGACCAAGCAATTGCACCAAGCCAGGATTATTTTTCCATAAACCTTGCCAAGCTAACTCTTTATATTCGGGATTTATTTTCATAGTTCAGCTCCACAATTACTCGCGGTATTAAAAATAACTTCTTGATTCGCCTGAAAGTAGTCGATTGTTTTTCTAACTGTTTTTACCACAGCTCTAGGTGTGATGGTGGCGCCAGTAAATTGGTCAAACATGCCGCCATCTTTAATAACTGCCCAGCGATTATCATTGTCATCAAGAACTTTTTTCCCAGCAAATGTTTCTATCCAATCACTTTTTCTTAGTTCAATTTTATCACCCAAACCAGGGGTTTCTTTGTGTAATAAAGTTCTAACGCCACTAACACTGCCATCAATGTTGATGGCGATTAATAATTCAATATTGCCACTATAGCCATCGGGTGCAACTGTTTTAATAGCTGCAGCCGTTGGAACTTTATTAAGTCGAGCACGATAAATAACATCGATTAATAAGTCTGTATTGTTGTTAGCAGGTGATAAAATGCAGTCACGAAACATTTCATTATCATGGTTACTTGTTTTAATAACTTGATTTAATTGTTTTATTAATTGTTGTTGGGCTTGAAGTTCAATGCGATCTTCTGTGAGTAACTGCACTAAAGCAACTGCCGCTGTACAGGCAACAGCGAATAAGCCCAATATTTTTGAGTTTTTACTAATTGCAGGGGTTAACTCAGACACTATTTTTTCACTCCTAACTTGTGGCCATAGGTGCGAGGGCGGGTATATTGGTCAATTAATGGTGCAGCCATATTACAAAGTAAAACTGCAAAAGCGATGGCATCAGGGTAGCCACCAAATTTTCTGATCAGATAAACTAATAAACCAGCCAGCGCGCCGAATATTAGTCGGCCTTTAACACTAGTTGCACCAGACACTGGGTCAGTTAAGATAAAAAATGCGCCTAACATAGTTGCACCTGTAAACCAGTGAAACATGGTTGAAGTACTGCTGTCAGGGCTAATAATAAAGCCAATAAAACTGCAGATAAATAAGCTTAATAAGAAGCTAAACGGTGTGGTCCATTGTATGGCTTTTTTAAATAGTAAAAATATGCCTCCGAGTAAAAAGCCAGCATTAATCCATTCCCAGCCGACGCCAAAGTGCTTACCTATGGTTGGCGCTTGCATACTTTCAACGACTGTTAATCCCAAAGTGATGTTAGTTTTAACGGTATCAAGTGGGGTTGCCATGGTAAAGCCATCAATGTGAGTGCGTATTTGTTCAACTGAGTAACCTTGGGGTGTATAACCAGTGAAAATAACCGCAAGTGTGTCGGTTAATTGTATATCCATGGCCAGTAAAGATAGTGGTGGTTGCCATTGAGTCATTTGCAGTGGAAATGAAATTAACAACATGACATAAGCAGCCATAGCTGGGTTAAACGGATTATGTCCTAAACCACCATAGAGTTGCTTAACCACAACGATTGCAAAAAAACTGCCGATGATGGTTATCCACCAAGGCGCTAGGGCAGGTAAACTTATGCCCAGTAAAACCGCAGTTAATATGGCGCTACCATCAAATAACTGAGTCGTTATTTTCTTATTTCGTAATGACAAAACAGTAAACTCAGCAACAATTGCTGTAATTACTGCTAAAAGGATATGAATTAAGTTACCCCAGCCAAAGAAGTACCATTGTGCAAAAATGCCAGGAATCGCGGCATAGATAACTAGCCTCATCAGGGCAGATGTTTCACTTTGTTGATGATTATGAGGGGAACTTGCTATCCAAAATGCCATGGTACTCAATTACTCTGAAGTTGATGATTTATCGGATGAAGCAGCCAGCTTTTTTGCTTTCGCTTTAGCGATTGCAGCTGCAACTCGCGCTTTTTTATTTGCCACAGTATTTGCAGCAATATTGGCTTGTGATGTCAATTCGCTAGCCTGATTACTTTCTATTGTGCTTGATGTTGCGTCTGAACCTTGCTGAGACTTTTCGGCTAATTTTTTTGCTTTTGCTTTAGCCACCGCAGCAGCAATTTTAGCTTTTCGGTCGAGGTTCAATGTGTCGTTTTGACTCGCAGGTTGTGGTTTGCTTTGCTGTTTATTTTCGCTAGCTTCTGCGCTGTTGTTAATTTTACCTGATGAAGTAATATCTTTTGCTTGGTGGGCTTTTTCATCGATAGCAGTTTCTTTAGCGTGTACTTCAGGTTTTAAAATCTCAGTTGTTGCCTCAACATTGTTAGCTTCGATCACGCTGGCTTGGATATGGTCAGCCTGAGTGTTGGCACTGTTTGATACGGGTTCTGCTTGGCGTTTTTTTGCCTTAGCTTTAGCAATAGCGGCTGCAATTTTAGCTTTTTTGTCGATAACAACTGGAGCTGCTTGTGATGATGTTAGTGAGCTTGTTGATTCATTGTCTTGCAGCGTATCCAAAGAATCGATTTGTGCTTGATTTTTTTGTGCTAATTTCTTCGCCTTTGCTCTTGCGATTGCATTAGCTACTTGGCTTTTACTCTCATCAATTTGATCAACTTGGGTTACTGCTTCAGCCGTATTCTCTGCTGTGTTTTTAGCCATAGCATTTTCAGCAGTACTTTCAGTAGAACTATCAGTAGTATTCGCGTTTATACTTGCTTGAGCTTTTTTTGCTTTTACGCGGGCCAGTGCGTCAGCTACTGCAGATTTTTCTGATTTTGCAGCTGTTGTACCGGCATTCATTCTGGCTTTTCGAGCTTCGGCAGCTTTTTTATGCTTCTCTGCACGAGCAATTTTTTCGCGTTCAAGCCTTTGCTTACGTGCTTCAAATCTTACTTTGGCTTTTTCAGCTTTGATATCAAGTAATTTTTGTTGACGTATTTCGGCTTTTGCAACGCGATAATAGTGCACTAACGGGATTTGGCTCGGACAAACATAAGCACAAGCGCCACATTCAATACAATCAAAAAGGTTAAGCTTTGAAAGCTGTGGTTGATCTTTTGCTTTCGCACTCCATTGTAATTCTTGTGGTAGTAATTGCGCAGGGCATACATCCGCACATTGACCACAGCGAATACATTCTACTTCTTTACTGCTAGTCGATGAAAAGGGTGACGCTATTTCAATTTCACTGGGTGCTAAAATGCAATTGGTGCTTTTTATCACCGGAATTTGATCGTGAGGCAAACTAAATCCCATCATAGGACCGCCCATGATCAAATGCCTGTTTTTAGAATTGTTGTAGCCACATTGACTGGTTAAAAAACCAACCGGAGTACCAATAAGTGCCCATACATTTTGCGGTTTTTCTAGCGCTTGCCCGCTAACGGTAACAACGCGTTTAATTAGAGGAGTATCGTTAATAACAGCATCAGCAATAGCAAAACAAGTGGCAACGTTTTGCATTACTATACCTAAGGAACTTGGTAAAACACCACTCGGGACTTCTTGACCCGTTAATATTTGTATAAGCTGCTTTTCGCCACCGCTGGGATATTTTGTTGGAATAACACAAACTTGAATATGGTCAATATCCGCAGTGGCTTTTTTTAAGGCATCAATGGCTTTAGTTTTATTGTCTTCAATGCCGATAAGAATATTTTTCGGATTCAACAAATGGTCGACAATTTTAATACCATCTAAAATAGTAGGGCTATGTTCTTGGATCAGTAAATCATCAGCAGTGATATAAGGTTCACACTCAGCAGCATTGATAATTAAATAATCTATTTTAGCTAAGGTGCTTACTTTAACTTGCGTTGGAAAGCCTGCGCCTCCCATACCTGAAATACCAGCATTCGCTATTTTTTCTAAGATTTTCGCTTTGCTTAATAATTGAAAGTCAGGACAAATATGACGTTGTTTCCAAGTGTCCTCACCGTCAGGTGTTAATATTACGCAAGTTTCACTCAAGCCAGAAGGGTGAGGAATAGCCATCGACTTAATTGCGGTAATTGTTCCACTAGTCGGTGCATGAATAGGTAGCGACATCGGGGTATCACTGGCACTTAATTCTTGCCCTTTAAGCACCTTGTCGCCAACCTTGACAATTAAGTCGCCTGCTTGGCCAATATGTTGACGAATAGGGATAATTAACTGTTCAGGAATTTGCGCACTTGCAATGGGTTTGGTGCAAGTGAGAAACTTTTGCTCAGGCGGATGTATGCCGCCATGAAACTGCCAAAAATTTCCTCGTTGTATACGTTCAATTACCGATTCCACCCAAACCTCTTCTTAATCTATCTGTGTTACTGGAATACTATTTAAATCCCATTGCCAGTTTTGTGTAGTTGTGGCTACTGGGATCATCTCTATACAATCTACTGGGCAAGGAGCAACACATAAATCGCAACCAGTACACTCGTCAGCAATTATTGTGTGCATTTGCTTGGTTGTGCCTATAATGGCATCAACGGGGCAGGCCTGAATACACTTAGTACACCCAATGCAGTCTTCTTCAATGATAAAAGCAACTTTAGGTGAATTATCTGTTTCGTGATTTCCATCAAGGGGCTGAACTTCTACCCCCATTAAATCTGCTATTTTTTTGATGGTGTCTTCACCACCTGGAGCACACTTATTTATTGCTTCGCCGTTGGCAACTGCTTCTGCATAGGGTTTGCAGCCAGGGTAACCACATTGGCCACATTGTGTTTGTGGGAGTAGTGCGTCTAATTGCTCAGCAAGTGGATCACCAATGACTTTAAATTGTACAGAGGCAAAGCCTAATAAGGCGCCAAATAAAGTGGCAATAACACCGACGACTAATATTGCGATGAGTGTGCTCATTAAAACTTAACCAATCCAGTAAAGCCCATAAATGCTAACGACATTAAACCAGCAGTGATCATGGCAATCGCCGAACCTTTAAACGGTGTTGGTACATCGGCATTGGCCAATTTTTCACGCATGGCTGAAAACATGATTAATACCAATGAAAATCCAACTGCAGCGCCGAAACCATAAATAATTGATTCGAAAAAATTATGTTGTTCATAAAGGTTTAATAGTGCTACACCAAGCACTGCACAGTTGGTGGTGATCAGTGGTAGAAAAATACCTAACAATCGATATAAATTAGCACTGGTTTTATGAACTACCATCTCGGTAAATTGCACAACAACAGCAATCACTAAAATAAAGGTCATTGTGGTTAAATACTCTAGCCCTAGAGGTGCTAAGACATAACTATTCACGATATAACTTAATAAAGAAGCTAGTGTCATGACAAATGTTGTCGCAAACGACATGCCTATGGCAGTTTCAGTTTTAGACGACACGCCCATGAAAGGGCATAAGCCAAGAAACTTAACCAATACAAAGTTATTTACTAATACTGTGCCAACAAGTAGCAAGAGATAATCAGTCATTCGATCAATATATTACCGTGAAAATTCGCACTATTATCCGTGTTTATCTAGCAATAAACAACATATGAAGCGTAGGGTTATTCATTTTAATGTCTAGTTATTTAAATGTGTTGATAAAACTGTATTAAAGTTAATCAATAGCGTGATAATTAAATCGTTTTTAAAAGTCCATAAAAATAAAAAGCCACTATGTTCTAGTGGCTTTAGTTGAGGTTTTTATAAGAAATTATACTGAAGATATGGTTCTGGGTTTACCAATATAGAAACCCTGGCAACCATCAACAAATAGTTTTTCAAGCATAAATTTTTCTTCTTGGCTTTCAACACATTCTGCCAGTACGCTAATACTTAATCTATGCGCTAAATCAACCATTAAACGCATAAAATATTGATTGTTTTTATCTTCGTCGATATCACGCGTATAGGTGCTATCCATTTTTATAAAGTCAGGCTTTAAATCTCTAAAAAATTTAAAAGAAGTTAAGCCTATACCAAAGCGTTCAACAGTAATGCGGGCGCCTACACGATGGATCATATCAATAAAGTTTTTGCTGGTTTTTATATTTTGTTGTAAACCACTTTCAGTAATTTCAAAGACAAGCTTTGAGGCAATAATCGAGTCACGCAATAACCTTCTTTCTAACCAAATAAGGAAATGACCGTCGTTAATCGAACGTGCGCTAACATTAATTCCAAAAAAATTATCTTGCATGTTTCTATTTGTAATTTCTTTAATTGCCGCTTCTATAATCATTTGATCAACAGCTACGATTTTATCTAGTTTTTCAGCCATCGCAAAAAAAGAGGCTGTTGGTAAAATATCATCATTACTATTTAAAAAGCGTGTCAGAATTTCTCCGTAAACTCTGTTGTTAGGGGTACTTGGCTTGATCGGTTGTACAAGTAAGTTAACTCTTTGATTGGCAATTACACTATCAATTTCTTGACGCCAATTTTGGTTGCCGTAACTGGCGCTACTATTGTCTAAAATACTGGTGTCAGTCTGGGCATACCAAGCGTTAACGTTTTGTGTTTGTGCGACACTAATACCTGTATCCGCTAAGGCTAATAATTCACCTAATGGTTTGTCATTATCAAAATAAACTAAACCTGTATAGCCAACAGAGTCTAAATCTGACGCTTGCTGATATTTATTGAAGTTTGCGGTGAGTTCTGTAGCAAATGCTTCGGCACTTTTTAAACTAATATTAGGAATTAACGTTGCAAAGTCAGAGCTGTTTAATCGAAATACCTGCGCACCTTTATAACGACTGATAGCATTTTTCATAATATCTGCAACTTTACGAATATAATTATCACCTTCATTGTAACCATGAATTTGATTAATGGTTTGTAATTCAGAACAACGAGTAATGGATAAAACACCGAAATCAGAACGGCTATCAGCATTTTCAAAAAATTGTACAAAGCGATTACGGTTTTCTAATTTTGTGACGGGTTCAATATAGGCGTCTTTTTCTAATAAGGCTGTTGCAGAAATTTTATTTGCAATGAGTACTCTAAGGTCTATTAAGCTTTGTTTGACTTCAGGTAAAGCAATGTCATCACGGCTAACTTCATCAGCGCTGTCTTTACCCGCAATAATCAGAGCAAGGTCACGTTTAACCTGGTTATCAATTTTTCCTGCAAATCGACGAGATTTTGCAATACTCAATGGTGCTGCAAAAATAGAGAATAATAGTGTAATGATAAATACAGCTAGCACAGTAGTGTGCAAAAAGGTTAAGTCATTATTAACATCTAATTGAAATTGTATGATTAAACTTGAATTTGGCAATTTGACTTGGCTTACTGGCGCTAAAATAAATTCGTTTATAAACGTAAGCTTTTGCTTTTCGTTAACAATGACTTCACCCTTAATATCTATAATGTTTATAAAATGATAGTGATGAAACTTGGGGAGTTGTTTAGTTAGAGTCTCACTTTTTCCAAAATCTATTTGTTGGTCTAAAGTCAGTAAAACTTGTTGATGTTGACTTTGTTGCTCAGAGATTTGTGATGCTAATAGCACAGCACCAGCAAGGGCTACGCTGACACTAAAACCTAAAGCAAAAATAAAGTTTTTTAATAGTAATTGAGAATATGTATACATATAATTCCAAAGTGCCTGTGTGCTGTTATTAAGGTAGCAAATGAATCGCCGCTAACGATTTTTAACATAAACTACACTAATTTACTAACTATCTGATTATGTCGCAATAATTATTATATTAATATTCGTTAAAATAACAGCTATTCTTTTCTCTTTTGCACTATTAGTTTACAATTAAAAGCTTACACTAGGTGTGAAAATTAACTTGCTATAAAAATAGCAAGTCTATATAATTTGCGCAGCTTGAATATAGCAATATCTCACTGAAAAGATTTTTATAGAAGTTTAATAACTATCTAAGATATTGTTGTACAGAACCAAGAGAGTTATTGCTTGGTTTACATCGTGGGTTCAGTGAATAAGCCCCGCGTATTGGGGCTTTTTTGTATCTTAACTTTGTGAAAAGATGCAATAGCAGCAAGGTGTATCGCTGGGCTTTATGCCCTTTTTTTGTTTCTGGACTCTTCCAAATTGGAGAAAAGTGATTGGCTAAATTTGAACACAAATTAACCGCAATGTTACGTCCTGCCGTTGAAGAAACGGGTAAGGAATTATTAGGCGTTGAGTTTATCAGTGCCGGCAACCATTCGGTTTTGAGATTATTTATCGACCATGAAAATGGTATCGATGTTGATGACTGCGCTGAAGTCAGTCGTCAAGTAGGGGCCATTCTAGATGTAGAAGACCCCATTAGTAGTGAATATAGCTTAGAAGTTTCATCACCTGGGCTTGATCGTCCACTTTTTGACAAAGCGCACTTTGAGGCGGTTGTTGATGAAACGGTAGAAGTAAAAATTTCAATGCCATTGAATGGCCGTCGAAAATTCAAAGGCAAATTAGTTGCCGTAGATAACGACAGTTTAATTGTAATGGTTGATAACGAGGAATATGAACTTGTTATCAGTAACATAGACAAGGCTCACCTTGTTTTTAACCATCGTAAATAAATTTAAAATACTGAGAAAGGCTAACTAGCATGAGTAAGGAAATATTACTGGTCGTAGATGCTGTTTCTAATGAAAAGGCATTACCACGAGAAAGCATTTTTGAAGCGATGGAAACAGCTTTGGAAACAGCTACAAAAAAGAAATATGAAGGCGATATTATAGTTCGTGTCAGTATTGACCGTGCAACTGGTGAATTTGAAACTTTTCGCCGTTGGTTAATCGTTGAAGAAAGCGATACCCCGATGGAAAATCCGTATGCTGAAATTAGTTTGGCAGCGGCGCAATATGATGAACCAGAATTAAACGTTGGTGATTATGTTGAAGATCAAATTGAATCCGTTAAGTTTGACCGTGTAACAACGCAAACAGCAAAACAAGTTATTGTACAAAAAATTCGTGAAGCAGAACGTGGCCTTATAGTTGATGCCTATCAAGAACAAATTGGCGAAATCATTACTGGTGTTGTGAAAAAAGCAAGCCGTGATAGTGTCATTTTAGATCTGGGTAATAATGCAGAAGCTATTATCTACCGTGATGACATGTTACCACGCGAAAGTTTCCGTCCAGGCGATCGTATTCGTGGTTTACTTTATGAAATTAAGCCAGAAGCACGTGGCGCGCAATTATTTGTCAGCCGTACTAAACCTGAGATGTTAATTGAACTTTTCCGTGTTGAAGTGCCAGAAATCGGCGAAGAAATGCTTGAGATAAAAGGCGCAGCTCGCGACCCGGGTTCTCGTGCAAAGATTTCTGTTAAAAGTAACGACAAACGTATTGACCCTGTCGGTGCATGTGTTGGTATGCGTGGTTCACGTGTGCAAGCCGTTTCAAGTGAGTTAGGCGGTGAGCGTGTTGATATCGTTTTATATGATGATAACCCAGCACAATACGTGATCAATGCGATGGCACCAGCTGAAGTTGCTTCTATCATTGTTGACGAAGACAAAAACACCATGGATATTGCTGTTGAAGAAGGCAACTTAGCCATGGCCATTGGTCGTAGTGGTCAGAACATACGTTTAGCAAGCCAGTTAACAGGCTGGGAACTTAACGTAATGACCGTTGCAGACATGAACGAGAAACACCAAGCTGAAAACGATAAAGTATTAACACTATTTATTGACAAGTTAGATCTTGATGAAGATTTTGCTTTGATGTTAGTAGAAGAAGGCTTTACCTCGTTAGAAGAAATTGCCTACGTGCCTGTTGCTGAAATGCTAGATATCGATGGCATGGACGAAGACATGGTTGAAGAATTGCGCGAACGTGCAAAAGCGGCAATTACTACTCAAGCATTAGCAAGTGAAGAAACACTTGAAGGTGCAGAACCTGCAGAAGACTTATTAAATCTTGCCGGTTTAGAACGCCATTTAGCGTTTGTATTAGCAAGTCGTGGTATTACAACTTTAGAACACCTTGCTGAACAAGGTGTTGATGAAATATCAGACATTGAAGAATTAGATGAAACCAAAGCGGGCGAGCTAATTATGGCTGCACGTAATATTTGTTGGTTTAACGAAGAATAACTCACCGGGAGAATTATATAGATGGCAAACGTAACAGTAGAACAACTTGCCAAAGAAATCGGTACACCGGTGGATCGCTTAGTTAGCCAATTGGCTGACTCAGGCGTGAAAAAATCGGCAACTGATTCTGTTTCGCAAGAAGAAAAAGAAAACCTGCTTGATCATTTGAAAAAGCAACACGGTGATGACTCAACTGCTAACCCAAGCAAAATGACATTAAGCCGTAAGAAAAAATCTACTTTGGTTTTAGGTCATGGTAGCAAAGCTAAATCAGTGCAAGTTGAAGTTCGTAAAAAACGTACTTATGTAAAACGTAGTGATTTAGAAGAGCAACAACAAGCTGAAGTTGAAGCCAAAGCAGCAGAAGTAGCGCGTATTGAAGCAGAAGTTGAAGCAAAAGCCAAAGCCGAAGCTGATGCAAAAGAAGCAGTAAATGCTCGTGCTGTTGCTGCAGTAAAAGCAGAAGTTCAAGCAGAAGCCAAAGCCGAAGCAAAAGTTGAAGCAGAAGCTAAAGCTAAACAAGCTGCTATAGCTAAAGCAAAAAATATTGAAGAGTCGGCTAAACCGGCGGCAGTTGTTGCTGAAACTGAAGAAGCGAAAAAATTACGTTTACAACAAGAAGCAGAGTTAACAGCAAAAGCTGAAGAAGAAGCACGCTTGTCTGCAGAAGTAGCACGTAAACTTGCTGAAGAAAACGAATCACGTTGGAAAGAGCAAGAAGCTGAACGTAAAGCGAAAGAAAAAGAAGTGGTACATTTAACCTCTTCTAAATACGCGCAAGAAGCTGAAGATAAAAGTGATTCTGCTGATGAAAGTGGTCGTCGCCGTAAGAAGAAAAAACCTGCTGGCCAAGATAGAAATAACCGTGGTCGTAATGCAAGAGGCAAAGGTAAGTTAGGCTTATCTTCTCCTCAAAGCTTAAAGCATGGTTTCACTAAGCCTGTTGAAATCAAGCTTAATGAAGTACGCATCGGCGAAACAATCTCTGTTGCTGAACTAGCAAACAAAATGTCTGTTAAAGGCGCTGAAGTTGTAAAAGCTATGTTTAAAATGGGTGCTATGGCAACCATTAACCAAGTTATTGACCAAGAAACAGCGGCATTAGTTGCTGAAGAAATGGGTCGTGAAGTCGTATTAGTGAAAGAAAATGCCCTTGAAGAAGCGGTACTTTCAGATCGCGACCATACGGGTGAAGCTATTACACGTGCTCCAGTTGTTACTATCATGGGTCATGTTGATCACGGTAAAACGTCATTACTTGATCATATTCGTGAAGCTAAAGTAGCTGATGGCGAAGCTGGTGGTATTACTCAGCATATCGGTGCATACCATGTAGAAACAGGACACGGAATGATTACATTCCTTGATACTCCTGGTCACGCGGCGTTTACAGCTATGCGTTCACGTGGTGCTAAAGCAACAGATATCGTCATTATTGTTGTTGCAGCAGATGATGGTGTAATGCCACAAACAATTGAAGCAATTCAGCATGCGAAAGCATCTGAAGTGCCAATTATTATCGCTGTTAACAAGATGGATAAAGAAGGTGCTGATCCAGATCGTGTTAAGAGTGAATTATCACAACACGACGTGCTTTCTGAAGAGTGGGGCGGAGACGTTCAATTCTGTCATGTATCAGCTAAAACTGGTCTAGGCATTGATGAATTACTTGACGCAATATTACTACAGTCTGAAGTTTTAGAACTCACTGCTGTTGTTGATAAAATGGCTAATGGTGTTGTAGTTGAATCTAAACTTGATAAAGGCCGTGGCCCAGTAGCTACTGTACTTGTTCAAGAAGGTACATTGAACCAAGGTGATATCGTACTTTGTGGTTTAGAATACGGTCGTGTTCGTGCCATGCGTGATGAAAACGGCAACACTATTCAATCTGCAGGCCCATCTATTCCAGTAGAAATTATTGGCTTAAGTGGTGTACCAATTGCAGGTGATGAAGCTACGGTTGTGAAAGATGAGAAGAAAGCGCGTGAAGTTGCTTTGTTCCGTCAAGGTAAATTCCGTGATGTGAAACTTGCGCGTCAACAGAAATCTAAACTTGAAAACATGTTTGCGAACATGGCTACAGGTGAAGTTTCTGAAGTTAACGTCGTACTTAAGTCTGATGTTCAAGGTTCACTTGAAGCAATTTCAGATTCATTGACTAAGCTTTCTACTGATGAAGTTAAAGTTCGCATTATTGGTAGTGGTGTTGGTGCTATTACTGAAACTGATGCAAGCTTAGCTGCAGCGTCTAACGCTATCATGGTTGGCTTTAACGTTCGTGCCGATGCAACCGCGCGTAAAGTAATTGAAGCTGAGAAAATTGATTTACGTTACTACAGTGTTATTTACTCTTTGATTGACGAAGTTAAAGCAGCAATGAGCGGTATGCTTGCTCCTGAGTTTAAACAAGAAATCATTGGTTTAGCACAAGTACGTGATGTATTTAAGTCTCCTAAAATTGGCGCAATTGCTGGTTGTATGGTTACTGAAGGTATTATCAAACGTTCAGCACCAATTCGTGTATTACGTGAAAACGTAGTGATTTACGAAGGTGAGTTGGAATCTTTACGTCGCTTTAAAGATGATGTACAAGAAGTTCGTAACGCTACTGAATGTGGTATTGGTGTTAAGAACTACAACGATGTTCGCGTTGGTGACCAAATTGAAGTATTTGAAACAGTTGAAATTAAACGCACACTTTAATTTCGCTTAGTTTTCATAGGTTAGTTAAAATGGGGGCTTAGCCTCCATTTTCATTTACAAAATATACGTAATGTTTAATATTTAATATTGGATAGGGTATATCCTAGTTGATTTTAGCTTATTACGATGTAGGAATTATTTATGGCCAGAGAATTTGCTCGTACTGATCGAGTTGCACAAGAAATTCAAAAAGAAATCGCGATGATTATTCAGCGCGAAGTTAAAGATCCACGTTTAGGTATGGTGACAGTTAATGCGGTAGAAATTACCCGTGATTTAGCCTATGCAAAAATATTCGTAACTTTCTTCACTTTAGAAGGGCAAAACGTTGATGTTTCAATCGACGTATTAAATGAAGCTTCAAGCTACATTCGTACTTTGTTGGCTAAGCGTATTAATGCTCGTATTATGCCAGAGCTTAGATTCATTTATGATAGCTCTATGGTTGAAGGTGTTCGTATGGGCAACTTAGTTGATAAAGCTGTAGCTGAAGATGTTAAAAATCACGAAGGTGAAATAGACGAAGCCCCAGCCCCAGAGAGCGAATAACAATGGCGAAGAAAAGAAAAGGCCGTGCGATTAACGGCGTTTTACTACTAGATAAACCCTATGATATGTCGTCTAACAATGCTCTGCAGCGAGTTAAGCACATTTATTTCGCGCAAAAAGCAGGTCATACCGGGGCTTTAGATCCATTAGCAACCGGCATGTTGCCGATATGTTTAGGTGAAGGAACTAAGTTTTCTCAGTTTCTACTTGATACTGATAAAACGTATCAAGTTACGGCTAAATTAGGTATTCGCACCACTACCAGTGACGCTGACGGCGAAGTTGTTAGTGAAAAAGCTGTTGATGTTAACGCTGAGCAATTAGCAGCAGCATTAGACTCCTTTCGTGGTACAACGAAACAAATTCCGTCAATGTATTCGGCGTTAAAATATCAAGGGCAACCTTTATACAAATATGCCCGTGAAGGCATTGAAGTACCAAGAGAGTCACGTGATATTACAGTATTTCGGTTAGATTTAATTCGCTTTGAAGGCGATGAGGTCGACCTAGATATTCATGTTTCTAAAGGCACTTATATTCGCACCATTATTGACGATTTAGGTGAGCTTTTGGGCTGTGGAGCCCATGTTGCTGATTTACGCCGAAGTGCAGTGGGTAATTATCCAACCGAAAGAATGGTCACGATGGCAATGTTAGAAGCACTATTAGCGCAAGCTGAGGCTGAAGACGTGCCGCCATCAGTGTATTTAGACCCTTTGTTATTACCAATGACAACGGCCTGTGATGGTATTCCAGTGGTTTTTGTTGATGATATGTCAGCAAACTTTTTACGCCATGGTAACCCAGTACAGTGCTCAAATGCGCCGGCCGACGGTTTAGTCCAAGTATTCATTGGTGATAATGTTGATACGGGTGAATTTATTGGCGTGGGACAAATTGATGACGATGGTTTAGTAAACCCTAAACGTATTACCGTTGTCAGCTAGTTTATACTTATGCATAGACTATCAGTTTAAGTTGCAATTACAGTAATTGTTGATAGAATACGCGCTCTTAGAACGTCTTGCTGATTTAGTGTTCGGCTTGACGCGATTTTTAAAACACTAAAATTAAGGTAAATAATATGTCTTTAAATGCTGCTGAAAAAGCTGCTATCGTTGCAGAATATGCACAAGCTGAAGGTGATACTGGTTCTCCAGAAGTACAAGTTGCTTTGTTAACTGTACAAATCAACCACTTACAAGGTCACTTCAAAGAGCACATCCATGATCACCATTCACGTCGTGGTTTATTACGCATGGTAAGCCAACGTCGTAAATTACTTGATTACTTAAAAGGCAAAAACGTTGAACGTTATACTGCTTTAATCGGTAAATTAGGTCTACGTCGTTAAGACAAGCTTTATTTAATAAAATTAAGCAAAGCATATCAAAAGGAGCCCAAGGGCTCCTTTTTTCATGGCTTAAGTTTACTTACCTATTTCTTAACAATGTTCGAGATAATTTAGGATACACCGCAGATATATTAGCGTTGCTATCATAATGAAGGTACTTGGTACTTGTTGGGCATAAAACTGAAAATTTTGCAGTATGATGGACTGAATATATTCATCGATTCAAGCGAAATTTCTAGCTGTTTACCACTATGATATTTGTGAATCATTGAAAGTTATACTGATCATAAAAGCTAGTGAATTGACCTAACGAACTGAAAAGCATAATGTATTCTTTGCTATGAAATTAGCAGTAAAATTAGAAATTATACAAGCTGTCTGTCTACGAATTTTAGTAGCTTTTAGAATATTGATATCGTAAATAATTTAAACAGTAAAACAGATAAAATAAGGCGTTTAGAAAGTTGATTATTTTAAAATATAGCTTGTATTTACTACTGACAGTGGTCGTTTCCCTTGGCATTTATCTTTATGCAAATATAGCGTATGACAAGCCTGTTGCAGAACTTAGCGACCGTTGGGCGCCAGAACCTTCACAATTTTTAAAGCTTGCTGGAATGAATATTCATTTCAGAGACGAAGGCCCAAAATCTGATCAAGAGCCTATTGTTTTGATTCACGGTACGAGTGCGTCATTACATACATGGGACGGGTGGGTTGAGGTTTTAAAAGATCAACGTAGAGTTATTCGGTTCGATTTACCTGCTTTTGGTTTAACAGGGCCAGATCCGCAAAACAATTATACTATTGAACATTATGCTGAAGTTGTTATTGCAGTATTAGATAAATTAGCAGTCAAAAAAAGTGTATTAGCAGGTAATTCTTTAGGAGGATATATTGCTTGGGCAACAGCAGTATTTCATCCCGATAGAGTATCTAAATTGATTTTAGTTGATGCAAGTGGCTATCCTTATGATCCTGAATCTGTACCCCTTGCTTTTAAATTGTCACAAAACCCGATAGCAAGTCGCTTATTAAAAAATGTTTTACCAAAATCATTAGTAGAGAAAAGTGTTAAAAATGTTTATGGAAACCCAGATTTGGTAACCGATGAGTTAGTTGAGCGATACTACGAACTATCTCTTCGAGAAGGCAATCGTAGCGCTTTAAAAGCGCGTTTTGAACAAACATTGCCAGGAGCCTTAGCGGATGAAATTAGTACTATTAATGTGCCGACACTTTTAATTTGGGGGAACAAAGATAAGTTAATACCACTTAAATTTGGGAAAAAATTCGCACAAGAGATCCCTAACAGTCAATTGATTATATTTGATGATCTAGGCCATGTACCGCATGAAGAAAACCCTCAAACAACAGTATCGGCGGTGATACATTTTTTGAAGAATAATTAACGTAAATAGTATCAACTCAATTTGATTGACAAACAGCCTAGTTAACCAAACGGTTAATTTATACTTAATCACTAGGCTCATTATAAAAACTTGGACTGGTGGTTAGTACATTTGTGGTGAGTTTGGTTTACGGTTTACGGCTTGCTGCTTATGTGAAAAAAACATCAACAAAGAAAAATGCAAACTTTATTGTTGAATTTAAAGCGTATCGGCTTTGAGCATTTGTGTATTCTAGATACTGTATTTTAGCTATGGTATTGTGTGTGGTAAATTTAGCTGCATAATTTTAGCCGGTTTCATTCAATGATTTATAATCTTAAATTTTGTAACCAGCGACAAATTGTCAAAATAGCGCTAATTTACAAAAATCTTCATATTTCCCCCTATTAACTTCAACATTTCGGCTTTGACGCTAGTAAAAATATAACTGTTAAGTATAATGTGCGTGCAAAATTTGTATTTGTAAAAAACTAATCAATCAAACTGTATAATTTTTTGTTCAACTTAGTGCGTAACTTACCGGTAACGCCTTATATTTAAATGATTAACTAAGTGAATAAATAATTGTACAGATTGATTAAAATCAAAAGATATTTAAGGAACTACTAAATGTTTAATCCAGTAACTAAAACATTTGAGTTCGGTCAACATACCGTAACTCTAGAAACGGGCGTTATTGCTCGTCAAGCCACTTGTGCCGTAATGGCAAGCATGGACGATACCTCAGTATTAGTCTCTGTTGTTGGTAAAAAAGAAGCAAAACCAGGTCAAGACTTTTTCCCATTAACGGTTAACTACCAAGAGCGTACATATGCTGCTGGTAAAATCCCAGGTGGTTTCTTCAAACGTGAAGGTCGTCCTTCAGAAGAAGAAACATTAATCTGTCGTCTAATTGACCGCCCAATTCGTCCATTATTCCCTGAAGGGTTTACTAACGAAGTTCAAGTAGTTATCACTGTTGTTTCTGCTAACCCAGAAATTTCTCCAGACATTATCGCTTTATTAGGTACGTCTGCAGCTTTAGCTATTTCAGGCATGCCTTTTAGTGGACCTGTTGGTGCAGCGCGCGTTGGTTATACTGACGGAAAATATATTCTTAACCCGCTACAATCTGAATTAGAAGCTTCTCAGCTGAACTTAGTTGTTTCTGGTACAGACTCTGCTGTATTAATGGTTGAGTCAGAAGCTGACGTACTTTCTGAAGAAGTTATGCTTGGCGCTGTTATGTTTGGTCATGAGCAAATGCAAACGGCTATCACAGCAATTAAAGAAATGGCTGCAGAAGTTAACAATCCTAAATGGGATTGGGTTGCACCGATTAAAAACGCTGATCTTATCGCTAAAATTGCTGAGCTTTCTGAAAGCCAAGTTGATGAAGCTTACCAAATTACTGAGAAAGCGGTTCGTTACGAAAAAATTAAAGACATCCGTAACAGTGTTGTTGAAACATTATTGGCCGCTGATGCTGATCTTGACGTTCAAGAAGCAAAAGATTTATTCCATGACCTAGAAAAAACGGTTGTTCGTGGCCGTATTACTAAAGGCATGCCTCGTATTGATGGTCGTGATCCTGAAATGATCCGTGCGCTAGACGTAATGACTGGTGTATTACCACGTACTCATGGCTCTGCTGTGTTTACTCGTGGTGAAACTCAAGCATTAGTTGTTGCAACGTTAGGTACACAACGTGATGCACAACGTCTTGATACCATTATGGGTGAGAAAACTGATAGCTTTATGCTTCATTATAACTTCCCTCCATACTGTGTTGGTGAAACAGGTTTTGTTGGTTCTCCTAAACGTCGTGAAATTGGCCATGGTCGTCTTGCAAAACGCGGTATGTTGGCTGTTATGCCTTCAGCTGAAGAATTCCCATATTCTGTTCGTGTAGTTTCTGAAATTACTGAATCAAACGGCTCATCTTCAATGGCTTCTGTATGTGGTACTTCATTAGCACTTATGGATGCTGGTGTACCAATTAAAGCTTCAGTTGCTGGTATTGCTATGGGTCTAGTTAAAGAAGGCGACAACTTTGTTGTTCTTTCAGACATCTTAGGTGATGAAGATCACTTAGGCGACATGGACTTTAAAGTAGCGGGTACTACGGGTGGTATTACTGCACTTCAAATGGATATTAAAATTGAAGGCATTACGCAAGAAATCATGCAACTTGCTTTAAACCAAGCAAAAGCAGCACGTAATCACATCTTAGCTGTAATGGATGAAGCTATTGGCGGACATCGTGATGATATCTCTCAATTTGCTCCACGTATTCATACCATGAAAGTTCCACAAGATAAGATCCGTGACATTATCGGTAAAGGTGGCGCAACTATTCGTCAATTGACTGAAGAAACTGGCACTACGATTGAAATTGAAGATGATGGTACGGTTAGAATCGCAGCGACTGATGGCGACCAAGCAAAAGATGCGATTGCACGTATTACTGCACTTACCGCTGAAATTGAAGTGGGTACTGTTTACACAGGTAAAGTTGTACGTATCGTTGATTTTGGTGCGTTTGTTAACGTATTACCAGGCAAAGACGGTTTAGTACATATTTCTCAAATCTCTGAAGAACGTGTTAACGCCGTTAGCGACGTATTGACAGAAGGCCAAGATGTAACAGTTAAAGTACTAGAAGTTGACCGTCAAGGTCGTGTACGTCTGAGCATGAAAGAAGCGATGGAAAAGCCAGTTACAGCAACGCCTGAAACTGACTCAGCAGAGTAATATTTTTGCTGAAAATCAAGTGCAGTAGTTATGTTAGTTAACACTACCTAATATCTTGTACACAAAAAGGGAGCTTAATTGCTCCCTTTTTTATATACTCAATATTATAAATATTCACTAGGACTCTGTTTTACGTGCGCTTACTTTCTAATACACAATTTTCTAAAGCCTTATTTTCCAAAGTATTACTTGTTTCAAGTTTATTACTCGCTCAAGCCTGCTCAACAATAAATCATCAGCAGTCTGCTATTGGGGATCTGATCATTGCTGAGCCGATTGCCATTAGCTATAAAAATGAAATAGCCTTAGCACGGTTAACACAAGTATTACAAAGAGCTGAAATCAGCGATGGCCAGCGTGCAGAGTTATTTTATCAACGTGGTGTTGAATTTGACAAAGTGGGTTTACGTGCCTTAGCACGATTTGACTTTAATCATGCAATTACACTCAAACCAGATATGGTAGACGCATATAATTTTTTAGGCATTCACTTTACCCAGTTACAAGAATTTAATCAGGCATACGACGCTTTTGATTCTGCTATCGAGTTAGCGCCTGATCATGAATACGCTTTTTTAAATCGTGGCATTGCGCTCTATTATGGTGGTCGCCCAAATTTAGCATCAGATGACTTTGAGGTATTTAGACAATATCAACAAAATGATCCTTATCGAGTGTTGTGGCAATATTTGGCAGATTTAGAAATAGATCAACAAAAAGCCAAACAAAATTTAGCATTATATGCACAACTAATAGATGAAAGTGTTTGGGCAAAAAATGTTATTAAACTTTACTTAGGTGAAATGAATCAAGCTAATTTTATTGATCTATTGGCGGTAAATGTTAATTCAAACGAAGCACTAACAGAACGTTTATGTGAAGCTTATTTCTATTTAGGAAAGTACAGCCAAATGCAGGGTGATGTTAATGCCGCCATTAATTTTTTTAAATTAGCGCTTAGTACCAATGTCTATGAATTTGTTGAACATCGATATGCCAAACTTGAATTAGACTTAATGCGCCAAACGATACAACAAAGCAGTACCCCTTAATCATTTTAGTTATAGATAATGGTCAATAAAAAAATTCTTATAAGCTTAGTAATAGTTATATTACTAAGCTTATTTTTTTTCATCGCTGACTATCGTGAAAAAATTGCCAACGCAGAAATAACCCGGCAACAATTATCTTTACTCGAAACGTTTGATGTATTTACCAATACGGATGAACGATTAGTAGAGCTGTTAGCAAATGGTAACAACCAGGCATGGTTACATTTAGCTAAATACCATGCTGATACTAACGCTAATACTGCTTATCAACTCGGCGAATATTTTCTCAATCTTCAGCAAGTAGTAGCAGCACAGTTATGGTATCAAGAAGCGATACGTCAGCAGCATAATGGGGCACGTTTAGCTTTGTCGAATATCTATTTTGACCGACAACAATATGCTGATATTAAGCCTTTGTTATTACCCATTTTGACCGATGAAAAAGCACTGGCACTATTATATGAATTAGCTTTATATCAAGGTGACTTAGGGTTTATTCATGCTTATAAAAGCAAGTTAGCACAAGGCAGTAATGCTTTACTGTTCAATGAACTTGATTTTTTTTCAGTGTTCAATCAAAAGGTAGAGCAAACAACGAATAAGCAAAATATTGAGCAAATCATCGCACAGAACTCAACTTGCTCGGTTGATGTACAACTATTTGCGACCAACTTAGCGGGTTTACGACATGGGCAACAGTTAATATCATCATTTGAACATCATAAGTTAGCAAAATATATTTGTTTGCAAACCCCAATATATATTGCCGAAAATACAGTTAATTGCCAACATTTAGCCACTGAGAAAATAAGCTGTAATGCCAGTGTTTGGATGTCACGTACCGATATAAATACACGCTATCTGGGGGTTATTGTCGAGCAAGGCAAGGCCAATGTTGATAACGGTATTATGTATTTAGACCAACAAGATAACCTTGATGTTTTGGTACATGAACTAAGCCACTTTATTGGTTTTGTTGATGAATACCCGTTACCTAAGCAACATCAAAAGTGTCAAGAATTTCAGCAAACTCCATTTGCTCATAACCTTGTTGTTATTGCAGATTTTTACCAGGGTGAGCGTGATATGTTACGCGCAGGTATATTGTCACAGGTGCCATGGCGTAGTTTAATTAAAGATTCAACACCGATATTGTCGAAGCATCAACAAGGCTGGAAGTTAGCCACGCCAATCGAATATAAAAACGAAATAGGTTTATTTACAACGGCTTCTTGTCATATAAACGGTGTGACACAAGCTTTTAAACCCTTATATCATCGAACAAAATTAGAATATTTTGAGTTGGCTTTTCCAGAAAAATACTTGAATATTATGACGTTAGCACCTAAACAGTATTTAATGCCTAGTTATCATTTTAACATGAGTAGAGATTTAGCTGTTGAGGGGAAACTTGATAAGGCGAGTGAAGTATTACAAGCTACTATGTTTAATTAAAAATCAGCCAAATTTTTATTTAATGTGTGTGTTAATTGGCTGATTTTTTGTATTTTATTTGATCAACTTAACATTAGCTAACGTGTTCTTTTAGTAGATTAATCTTAATTTTCTGTAGTGAATTGAACTTAATTTCATTTTTTAAATGCGAAGCCGATTTTACGTATTTTTGCTGCTGTATTAATACGTTTCCTCTTACTTTAGCTATCGGCCACATGGTGTTGTTATTAAATGTTAATAGCTCTTGCTCTAACGAAGCTTGGGTGTTTTTGATGGAACTAACGTTTGTCCTTCTAATAAACCATGAAAATAATGCCATAGTATGTTTCCTTCTATTACTAACCTTAAGGTACCGCGCAAATTTATTACTGACTTTAAGGTATAGCGCAAATTGTTTAATTTTGCTTAATGATATTTAATATTTTTGTCGATTTTAATTTTTATTGCGCTTAAAAAGATTTTAAACAGTAAGTTAAGATATAATTGTGACAACTTAATGAAATCACTATTACATTTTTATGGAACAATTCTCTTTTACAGCTTTTCGTCAACAATTTCCTATTCTCAAAAGCAAAATTAATGATCAATCGTTAATTTATTTCGACAATGCAGCGACGACACAAAAACCAATTTGCGTTATTGATAGCTATAAAAATTACTATCAAATGAATAACGCCAATGTTCATAGGGCCTCACATGCTTTAAGTGCAAAAGCGACTGTTGCTTATGAAGAGGCAAGAGAACAAGTAAAAAAATTCATCAACGCTAAAACAAGCAAAGAAGTAATTTGGACTAAAGGCAGTACTGAAAGTATTAATTTAGTTGCCCAGACTTGGGGGCGATCAAGTCTAGAACCGAACGATGAAATTGTTTTAAGTTACAGCGAACATCACGCTAACATTGTACCTTGGCAGATTGTTGCGCAACAAACGGGCGCTAAAATTAAAGTGCTAGCTTTAACTCAAACGGGTCAAATAGATGTTGACCAATTAGAGGAAGTTATTGGTGAGCGAACTAAAATTGTTTGCTTTGGTCATATATCTAATGTCATCGGCCGAATTAATCCGGTTGAAGAAATTATTCGTGTGGCTAATAAGTATCAAGCTTTAACCTTAGTGGATGGTGCACAGGCAATTGCGCATTTAAAACTTGATGTAAGGGCTTTAGGTTGTGACTTTTATGTGTTTTCCGCTCATAAAATGTATGGTCCAACAGGGGTTGGCGTACTTTATGGCAAGCAAGAATTATTAGAAAAAATGCCGCCATATCAAGCGGGTGGCGAAATGATCAAGACCGTTAGCTTTGAACAGACTACATTTAATGACTTGCCGCATAAGTTTGAAGCAGGTACACCCAATATCGCCGGTGTTGTGGCACTAGGGTCGACCATTACTTTTATTGAAAACCAAGATCAAGCGGCGTTACTCGAATATGAAACTAAATTAAAGCAATATTGCTTTGAGCAGTTATCCGCCGTCAAAGGGCTAAAATTTATTGTTAATGAAGCGCCTGATATTCCAGTATTTTCATTTACCCTTGCGGGGCAACATAATCATGATGTTGCTACTGCTTTAGACAGCGTTGGCATTGCGGTTCGCTCAGGTCACCATTGTGCTATGCCTTTAATGAAATACCTTAATATTGAAGGCTGCATACGCTTATCTTTATCTGCATACAATAGCTTTGAAGAAATAGATTTTACTGTGCAACAACTGAAAATCATCAGTGGATCAATGTCGAATGTTAGTGAAAATTTAACTACATTAAAACATGATGAAATTACAGTTCTTAATTCTCATGTTATTACTAATTTGACTGTTGATGAGATATTAACCATTTTTTCCAAAGCGAAAAGCTGGGATAGTAAACATCGTGAAATTATGATGTTAGGTAAAAAGCAATTACGCTTACCAGAAGAAGATAGAACTGAACTGTCATTAATTTCGGGCTGTGAAAGTAAGGCGTGGTTAGTCTGTTATCAAGAAGCTGGTAACTTATTTCGATTTAAAGGTGATAGCGACGCTAAAGTTATCCGAGGCTTATTTGCCATTATATTGTCCGCTGTTGATAACAAAACGGCTTCGCAAATTAGAGCGTTTGATATGGACAACTATTTTATTGAGTTAGGGTTGTTGCAGCACTTAAGTCCGTCGCGTGGTAACGGGCTAAGAGCTATTGTGCAAAAAATATATCGCGCAATTGAATTATAACTAATTTGGGCTGAGCTCATTAGGAGTAACCTAGCTTAATGCTTTTTTCAAATATTTGTCCATTGCTTTACCAACAGCAAAAAATGCAAAACAAGCAGTAACATGCGTTGCTGCGCCAAAGCCACCACTGCAATCTAAACGCATAGAACCTTCATTCGATTGCTTTGCATGACAGACATTTCCTTCAGTGTCAGGGTAGCGTAACTGTTCACTGGAGAATATGGCGTCAATTGAAAATTTTCGCTTCACATTACGAGAGAAATTATATTCTCGACGCAGTTGGTTGCGCACTTTCGCTAATAGGGGATCTTGAAAAGTCTGGCTCAAATCGGCAATAGCAATTTTACTTGGGTCAATTTGACCACCGGCACCGCCAATAGTAATAATCGGTAGCTTATTGCGTTTACAATGTGCAATAACCGCACTTTTAACATTAACAGAGTCGATAGCATCGATAACATAATCAAACGAATTTGACAGTATTTCTCGAATATTTTCTAACGTAACAAAATCTTCTATCGTATTAACGACGCACTCAGGATTAATTTGCTTAATTCTATCGCTCATAACCTCTACTTTACTTAAACCAATCGTATCGGTTAAAGCATGAATTTGGCGATTAATATTAGTGACGCATAAATCATCAAGATCAATTAAGGTGATTTGACCAATGCCGTTGCGGGCTAATGCTTCTGCTACCCATGAGCCAACACCGCCGATGCCTATCACGCAGAAGTGTGCCTGCTGTAGCGCAGTGCTTTGACTGTTACCATACAGCCGAGCAATACCGCCGAACCTTAATTGATAATCTGACATTATTTTTCCACAAGCTTGAAAATTTGCTGCGCATTATAGCAGTACCTAAAAGTAAAGCTACGAATGTAGATAGTAAACTACTCGGTACATTGGAATTATTATTTTTTATAGTCAATTTTTAGTATTGGTATTTAGTACTTGGTCATGATGAGTATTTATTTGTTTTATGACGAATATTAAAAATGATGATAGTAAATTACAAATATGTCGATGAAAAAAGGTAAAATTGCTTGAAATTTAATCACTCAGGAATGCTTTGTGGAGTAATAATTAAAAATTTAGAACAAATATAGGCATAAATATTTTATATATTTCGATTTAATCCTACTTTTGACAACAGTAAGTTAAAAATATTCGTAATATTAATCGTTTAATTACCCTCTAATCTGTTGATATAAATAAGCCGAGGTATATTTGGTCTGATTATGACAAAAACATTAGGTAATTTAAGCCTGATATGACTATTTACTCACCTTATCTTCGGTAACTAATCTATGGTATAGACGAATTAATTGACTATGCACAACTGAGCTTAGAGGCAATTAAGTCACTTTAGTTAAATTTGTTCAAAACTTAATTAAGCAGTAACAAGCTACTTAAAAGGCGTTACCAATTGATATAATATGAGAATATTGATTTAATCGATTATATTATTCGATACTCGGATAACAAGTGTTTTATTAGAATTATGCCGATTTGTAACTGCATTAACTGATGTTAGGCTTAAATATTATCGGCTAACATGTTTTAAGCCGCAGGTAGTTTGACAATAAATTGCGTTTGCTGCTCATCAATAATATTAAACGATATCTCACCGTGTTGAACTTGAGTCATTAACTGGGCTGAATAGGTACCTAATCCTATGCCAGTACTATGGTTTGAGCTAGTATACTTTTCAAATAGCGTTGAGCGCATGCTCTTAGGAATGATCCCGTGGTTAGTCAATTGAAAGCTAACTTGGTCAGAGGCATGTGCTAATGCGACTGTTATGTTTTGACTTTCTGGCGATGCCTCTACTGCATTTTTAATCAAGTTATTGAAAATTGATAAGCAAAGCAAAGGCTCTGCCATAATAGAATGTTCAATTTCAAAGCCGCTTAATACAAATTGGATATTTTTATCATGACTTAAGTTTGAAACTGCATTAATGGCATCGTTGATCAGTACATTTAAGCTGGTTACTTGTGGCATTAGTGAATAAATACCTTGCTCAATTTTGTATAGATTGAGGGAGTTATTAACCATGTTAACCACATTGTTTACTGCGCGGTTAATTGATTTAGCGGCTTTTTTATCTGTTAAACGGTAAGTCTCAAATAAAATATTGTTGAGAGGCGCTTTTAAATCGTGCTGAGTTATTTTTTCAATATCTTCACGTAATTTAGCATTTTCTTCAAGGGTCACTATCTGTGCAGCAAGCGCTATTTTTTGTTGCTGTAATCTGATGTGGGTGGCAACGCGAGCGCGGAGTAAATCACCGTTGAGTGGTTTGGTTATATAGTCAACAGCACCTAGATCAAAACCGTATTTTATATCTTCAACGAGTGCTTTTGCACTTAGAAATATGACCGGAATATTAGCGCTGGCATCGTTTGCTTTTAAGCTTTTACAAACTTGATAACCATCCATGTCTGGCATCATAATATCAAGTAAAATTAATCTAATATCATGTTTTCTATTGTCGACTATTTTCAGTGCATGTTCGCCTGACTTTGCCGCCATTACACGATAAATATTACGCAAGTTGCCAGCGGCAACATCGATATTGCTACTTTCATCGTCCACTACAAGAATGGTTGGCTTTTGCTCTAACAACGCTGAAGTCTCATCTGTTAAAGGCTTTGATATTGCATCGCTATCAGCTTGAGTATAGTGTTCGAATATTGTCTCTTTTGTGAGCTCAAATAATGCATCGACTACATGTTGCTTTTTAAAGGGAGGAAATAGGCAAATGCTATCATTTAACGAACATTTTTTTATGGTAACTGTTGTCAGGCTTGCTGAATTTTGTTCGTCAATTTGATGCGATATCACCAGTAAAGGCAGTTGTTTTGATTTCGATATTTCAGCTAATTCATCACGAAAATTTAGAGTGTTTTCGGTCGTTATATTATCTGCACAAATTAATAAACTTAAGGCTGATAATTGCGCATATTCTCTTGCGTCATCGGCATTTTCAATACAAGCAATTGCAGCCTTGTTAACACCGCATGAGAGTAATATTTTAGCAATAGCCTCTCGCACTAAACGACTTTCATCGACAATTAAAATATGTTCAAGCACAGATACATTACCGTTATAAATATATACGTTGTAATAAAATAGTACTTGTTACAACCATGTAGAGAAAGTTGCAGACCAAGTATATTAAGCTATGAGTTTTATTATAACTTATTTTACAGTGTGTTAGTTTGCAAGATGACAAATAGAAAAAGGCAACCATGTGGCTGCCTTTTTATTTGTGAAAATAAGGTGTTAACTAAACATAGTTAGTTAAATTATCTCTCGCTTAAAGGGATAAATTTACGGTCAATTTCGCCAGTATATTTTTGACGTGGACGACCAATTTTTTGTCCAGGTTGACCTAGCATCTCATCCCAATGAGCAATCCAACCTACGGTACGTGACATGGCAAAAATTACCGTGAACATATTCGTTGGAATACCTATCGCTTTTAGAATGATGCCTGAGTAAAAATCTACGTTAGGGTACAATTTTTTCTCAATGAAGTAATTGTCTTCTAGGGCAACTTTTTCAAGTGCCATTGCTACGTCAAGCAATGGATCTTTAATACCTAATTCACTTAATACTTCATGACAAGTATCACGCATTACTGTGGCACGTGGATCGAAGTTTTTGTAAACGCGATGACCAAAGCCCATCAAACGGAATGGGTCAGACTTATCTTTCGCTTTAGCAACAAATTCGTCAACACGATCTAACGAGCCTATTTCTTCAAGCATTGTTAAACATGCTTCGTTTGCGCCGCCGTGAGCAGGACCCCAAAGAGAAGCTACACCCGCTGCAATACATGCATATGGGTTAGCACCAGAAGAGCCGGCTAAACGAACAGTAGATGTTGATGCGTTTTGCTCATGGTCTGCATGCAAAGTAAAAATACGATCCATTGCACGAGCAACTGTTGGGCTAACAACATATTCTTCCGCAGGAACAGAAAACAACATATGCAAGAAATTTTCTGCATAGTTTAAATCGTTACGTGGGTAAACGAATGGTTGTCCAATGCTATATTTGTACGCCATTGCTGCAATGGTTGGCATTTTCGCGATTAAGCGATGTGCGCTGCGCATACGTTGGTCAGGTGCGTGAATATCTAAGTCGCTATGATAAAACGATGATAGCGCGCCAACAACTCCACATAGCATCGCCATAGGATGTGCATCAGGCAGGAAACCATGAAAAAAGTGTACTAATTTTTCATGTACCATAGTGTGATTGGTGATAATGCCTTTAAATTCATCGTATTGCGTTCTGTTCGGTGCATCACCATGTAATAAAATATAACAAACTTCTAGGTAATCAGCTTGCTTAGCAAGGCTGTCAATCGGGTAACCGCGATGTTGTAATACACCTTTATCACCGTCAATGAAGGTAATTGCAGATTCACAAGACGCTGTAGCCATAAAACCTGGATCATAGGTGAAGTAACCTGCTGCGCCTAGTGTACGGATGTCGATGACATCGTTACCGACACTACCTTTAAGAATTGGCAATTCTGCAACTACATTACCGTCGATACTAAGAGAGGCTTTTGAGTCAGCCATATGTTTCGTCCCCATTTAAATTTGTTTATCTTGAAAATTGGAAAAACTAAATGTTTAGTCAATTTTTGTGAATATTAAACTAGGGCTATTCTACTTCAGATCACCCCCTTAAAGTCAATTTGTTTGTTAATGATCTAGACTAAAGTTAATCGAGAGATGTTATTTTTGTAAATAACGCCTGTTAATAAGGCTTAAGCCTTATTAACAGGCGTTAACTTGTCTGTGAAGAGAATTGTAATTAATGATTTTCACCTATATAATCAACGTGATCTGAATTATATCCATATACGTATGTAAACTTGTAAAATTAATTTAAATCGAAGTGGGGGTTATCTAGATCAATTATTTGGTTAGATAACGTAAAAAAAATAAGTTGAAGGCTCTAAGAGCTCCTTAGGCAACAATCGTGAAAAAACAACGTCCTGTAAACCTAGATTTGTCAACAATTAAAATGCATGCAGCAGCTAATGCTTCTATATTGCACCGAGTATCTGGTGTGATCATGGTGTTTGCTATTGGTATTTTATTGTGGACGCTTTCTTTATCTCTATCTTCTGCTGAAGGTTTCAGCCAAATAGAGTCACTACTCAGTGGTGTATTCTTCAAAATAATTATCCTTGGTACGCTTTCTGCCCTTATCTATCATTTACTTGGCGGTATTCGTCACTTAATTATGGATTTAGGTTATTTTGAAGAGCTCGCGTCGGGTAATGCTACGGCAAAACTTATTATCGCACTTTGGTTGGTGCTTACTGTAGTAGTAGGAGTTCGATTATGGTAAATAACGCAGCAACAGTAGGCCGTAGTGGCATACATGACTTTATTCTTATTCGTGCTAGTGCAATAATTTTAGCACTTTACACTTTATATCTTGTTGGCTTTTTCGTTACAACTGCGGATGTAACTTTCGAAGTCTGGCATACATTTTTTGGTGGTATTTGCACTAAAATATTTACAATTTTAGCACTCATTGCGTTATTAGTTCATGCTTGGATTGGTGTATGGCAGGTACTGTCTGACTATATTAAACCTGCGCTTTTACGTGGTGGTTTACAATTTTTCTTTTCTGTTTTGTTGCTTGTATACCTCGCAGCAGGCCTATTAACTGTGTGGGGTGTGTAAGTGAGCGTTCCAATTCGTGAATTCGACGCCATTGTCATTGGCGCAGGTGGTGCAGGTATGCGCGCTGCCCTAGCAATATCGGAATCAGGCAAATCTTGTGCTTTGATTTCAAAAGTATTTCCTACTCGTTCTCATACAGTATCAGCACAAGGCGGTATTACCGTAGCCTTGGGTAATGCTCATGAAGACCATTGGGAACAACACATGTACGATACCGTGAAAGGCTCTGATTATATCGGTGACCAAGACGCTATCGAATATATGTGTAAAACTGGTCCAGAATCTATCATCGAACTAGAGAAAATGGGTTTACCTTTCTCTCGTACGGAAGAAGGTAAAATTTACCAACGTCCATTTGGTGGCCAATCTAAAAACTTTGGTGGCGAACAAGCTGCGCGCACCGCAGCTGCAGCTGACCGTACAGGTCATGCATTGCTTCACTGTTTATATCAACAGAACGTTAAAAACAAAACTAACGTTTATTCTGAATGGTATGCCCTAGATTTAGTTAAAAATAGCGACGGCGCAGTTGTTGGTACTACCGCAATTTGCATTGAAACTGGCGAGATTGTTTACTTCAAAGCGCGCGCAACAGTATTGGCAACCGGTGGTGCAGGTCGTATATTTGCTTCAACGACTAATGCTCACATTAATACCGGTGACGGTGTTGGTATGTCGCTTCGTGCTGGCGTACAAATGCAAGATATGGAAATGTGGCAGTTTCACCCAACAGGTATAGCTGGTGCGGGTACTTTAGTGACTGAAGGTTGTCGTGGTGAAGGTGGTTATCTGCTCAACAAAGACGGTGAACGTTTCATGGAGCGTTATGCGCCGAATGCTAAAGATTTAGCCGGTCGTGATGTTGTTGCTCGTTCTATGATGACGGAAATTCGTGAAGGTCGCGGGTTTGACGGTCCTTTAGGTCCACATCTTAAACTTAAGCTTGATCATTTAGGCCGTGAAACGCTAGAAAAACGTTTACCTGGAGTTTGTGATTTATCTAAAACTTTTGCTCACGTTGACCCAGCTGTAGAACCTATTCCTGTTATACCAACCTGTCATTATCAAATGGGTGGTGTTCCTTGTAATGTTAACGGTCAAGCCATTAACTTTAACCCAGAAACCGGTGAAGAAAAAATCATCGAAGGGTTATTTGCTGTTGGTGAAATTGCAAACGTATCTGTACATGGCGCTAACCGTTTAGGCGGTAACTCATTACTTGATTTAGTGGTTTTTGGACGTGCAGCGGGTAATTTCCTAGGTACTTACTTAAGTGAAACTCAAACAGGAAAAGATGCTACAGAATCTGATTTAGAAGCTTCGTTAGCTCGAACTAATCGTTGGGAATCATCAACGAGCGGTGAAGATCCTGTTCAAATCCGTAAAGACTTACAAAAATGTATGCAATTTAACTTCTCGGTATTTCGTGAAGGTGAAGCAATGGCACAAGGCATGAAAGAGCTTACGGAAATTCGTGAACGTCTGCAAAATGCCCATTTAGATGACAAGTCTTCTGAATTTAATACTCATCGAATCGAGTGTTTAGAATTAGACAACTTGATGGAAACAGCTTATTGTACTGCCAAAGCAGCTAATTTCCGTACTGAATCTCGCGGCGCACATGCTCGCGAAGATTTCCAAGTACGTGATGACGAAAATTGGTTATGTCACTCTATTTACACACCAGGTTCTGAAGACATGAGCAAACGCTCTGTTAATATGAGCCCGGTTCACCGTGAAGCTTTTCCACCGAAAGCAAGAACTTACTAGGAGCGTTGTGATGAAACAAATTTTTTCAATTTACCGTTACAACCCTGATGTTGATAACAAACCTTACATGAAAGATTATGAGCTGGAAATTCCAGAAGGCTCAGACATGATGGTATTAGACGCGCTAATTTTGCTGAAAGAGCAAGATTCTAGCCTCTCATTCCGTCGTTCATGTCGTGAAGGTGTTTGTGGCTCTGACGGTTTGAATATGAATGGTAAAAACGGTTTGGCTTGTATCACGCCTTTATCTGCTGTTCCAGCAAATAAAATTGTGTTACGCCCATTACCAGGTTTACCTGTAGTACGTGATTTAATTATTGATATGACGCAATTTTATAATCAATATGAAAAAATCAGACCTTACCTAATTAATGATGGTAAAGAACAACCTGCACGAGAACATTTGCAATCTATCGAAGAACGTGAAAAATTAGATGGGCTTTACGAATGTATTTTATGTGCTTGTTGCTCTACATCTTGTCCTTCTTTTTGGTGGAATCCTGATAAATTTATCGGTCCTGCTGGTTTATTACATGCTTATCGTTTTCTTATCGATAGCCGTGATACCGCAACAGAAGAACGTTTAGATGATTTACAAGATGCTTACAGCGTATTCCGTTGTCACGGTATCATGAACTGTGTTGATGTTTGTCCTAAAGGATTAAACCCAACCAAAGCCATTGGCCATATTAAGTCAATGTTGCTAACCAGAGCGGTTTAATTTATTCATCCGAACACTGTTTATAAATAGTGTTCGGATATTTTATTTTAGACATATCTTTTGATTGCTTTTATCCCATAAAGGAACAGGCAATGCCCGAAGGTGCTATGAAGACTTGGATAGAGTCTTCCCATTTAAGTGGTGCAAACGCTGCTTATATTGAAGAATTATACGAATCTTATCTTAATAACTCACAATCTGTTACTGCAGAGTGGCGAGGTATTTTCCAACAACTTCCTAAAATTGAAGGTGCTGACGTTGAATATCGGCATTCTGAAATCCGCAATGAATTTAAAGAGCTAGCCCAACAAACACAAAAAACAGTGGTTGTTGAAGGTGGTTCTGACGCCAAGCAAGTTAAAGTTTTACAATTAATTAATGCTTTTCGTTTTCGCGGACATCAAAATGCTAACCTTGATCCTTTAGGGTTATGGCAACGCGATAAAGTACGTGACCTACAATTATCTCACCATGATCTATCAGAAAATGATTTCGACCGTGAGTTTAAAATCGGTTCTTTGGCTATAGGCGAAGAAACGATGAAACTTGGTGAGTTATATAAAGCCCTTACAACTACATACTGTGGTTCTATTGGTGCTGAATATATGCATATCAACTCTACTGATGAGAAACGTTGGTTACAACAACGTCTGGAATCAGTACAGTCAAAAGCCGTACTAAGCGTTGAAGAAAAAGAAGAAATATTTAAGGACTTAGTTGCAGCTGATGGACTTGAAAAGTACTTAGGAGCAAAGTTTCCAGGTGCTAAACGTTTCTCTCTTGAAGGTGGCGACGCGCTAGTCCCTATGTTGAAACAGCTAATCACTCGTGCCGGTACGCAAGGTGCTAAAGAAGTGGTTATGGGTATGGCTCACCGTGGTCGTTTGAACGTTCTCGTTAATGTGATGGGTAAGAACCCATCTAAACTTTTTGACGAATTCGGTGGCAAGCATGATGAAATATTGTCTTCAGGTGATGTTAAATATCATCAAGGTTATTCGTCAGACTTTGTGACTCCAGGTGGTAACGTTCATTTGGCATTAGCCTTTAATCCATCGCATCTTGAAATTGTTAATCCTGTGGTAATCGGCTCTGTACGTGCACGACTCGATCGTCGCGATTGTAACGAGGGTGATTTAGTATTACCTATCACCATTCACGGTGACTCAGCAATAGCTGGTCAGGGTGTTGTACAAGAAACTTTTAATATGTCGCAAGCTAGGGCATTTAAAGTTGGCGGTACTATTCGTATTGTGGTCAATAACCAAGTGGGCTTTACCACATCAAGTTCGGAAGATACCCGCAGTGGTGAATACTGTACTGAAGTCGCAAAAATGGTTTCAGCACCTATTCTTCATGTTAATGGTGATGACCCTGAAGCTGTGATCTTAGCAACGCAAATTGCGCTTGATTACCGTAACGAATTTAAACGTGATGTGGTGATTGATTTAGTTTGTTACCGCCGTCATGGACATAATGAAGCTGATGAGCCTAGTGCTACTCAGCCGCTTATGTATAAAAAAGTTAAAAAGCATCCAACACCTCGTCAACTTTACGCCGATAAACTTAATGCTGAAGGCTCGCTCGATAAAGCGAAGACTGATGAGTTAACCGCTTATTATCGTAAATTACTTGATGAAGGCCAATGCACAGTTGAACAATGGCGTCCGATGACAGAGCATTCTGTTGATTGGTCACCTTATATTGGCCATGACTGGGATGATGACTACGAGAAAGAAATTTCACTTAAAAAGTTAAAAGAACTTGCGGGTAAAATTTCAACTATTCCTGCGGATCATAAAGTACATAACCGTGTACAGAAAATTTATGATGACCGTGCGAAAATGGCCAGTGGTGAAAAACTACTCGATTGGGGTATGGCTGAAAACTTAGCGTATGCGTCAATTGTCGATATAGGTAAGCGTGTTCGACTTACCGGCCAAGATTCTGGTCGCGGTACGTTTTTCCATCGTCATGCTGTTTTACATGGTCAAGATGATGGTAGTCGCTACTTACCGTTACAAAATATTCGCGAAGGTCAAGGTCCATTTGATGTTCATGACTCTGTATTGTCTGAAGTGTCAGTGCTGGCTTTTGAATATGGCTATACCACGGCAGAGCCTAGCGGTTTAACCATTTGGGAAGCACAATTTGGTGATTTTGCTAACTGTGCACAAGTGGTATTTGATCAGTTTATTAGCTCAGGTGAACAAAAGTGGGGTCGCTTATGTGGCTTAACTATGTTGTTACCTCACGGCTATGAAGGTCAAGGTCCAGAGCATTCGTCTGCACGTTTAGAACGATTTTTACAACTTTGTGCCGATCACAACATGCAAGTTTGTGTACCTACAACACCTGCGCAGATATTTAATATGTTGCGTCGTCAAGTTGTTCGTCCAATGCGTCGTCCTTTGGTGGTTATGTCACCTAAATCATTATTGCGCCATCCGATGGCAGTTTCTTCTCTAGAAGAGCTATCTACCGGTATTTTCCATAATGTAATAGGTGAAGTTGACGAGCTTGATGCTGACAGCGTTGAACGCGTAGTGTTTTGTAGTGGTAAAGTTTACTACGAGCTACTCGATCAGCGTCGTAAGAATGAGCAAACTAATGTTGCCATCGTTCGTATCGAACAATTATACCCGTTCCCAGAAGAAGAGCTCAAAGCTGAAATTGCAAAATATCAGCATGTTAAGCAATTCGTTTGGTGTCAGGAAGAACCGCAAAACCAGGGTGCTTGGTACTGTTCACAGCATCACTTTAGAGCGGCTATCCCTGATAATACTTATTTGACATATGCAGGTCGTAACGCTTCTGCGGCACCAGCTGTAGGTTATATGTCAGTTCATGTTAAAGAGCAACAAGCGCTAGTTCATGACGCGCTTAATGTTGAATAGACCCTCTTTTTTATAAAGAGATTAATTAAGAGTGTGTAAGGAATATTATAAATGACAACCGAAATTAAGGTTCCCGTTTTACCTGAATCAGTTGCTGATGCAACTATAGCGACTTGGCACGTACAAGTAGGCGATAAAGTATCTCGTGATCAAGTATTAGTTGATATTGAAACTGATAAAGTAGTGCTAGAAGTACAAGCATTATCTGATGGCGTGATGACTGAAATATCACAAGCTGAAGGTGCTACGGTTTTAGGCGAGCAAGTTATTGCTATTCTTTCAGAAGGTGAGGGAGAAGCTCCTGCACCTGAAAGTAAAAGCGAAGATACTGCTGCAAAAGACAAGAGTGCAGATTCAGCTCCTGCTGATAAAGGCTCAGTAAAAGTGATTGATATTGTGGTACCTGTATTACCAGAATCAGTTGCTGATGCCACTGTAGCTACATGGCATGTTGCTGCAGGCGATACAGTTACTGTTGACCAACACTTAGTTGATATTGAAACCGACAAAGTGGTTTTAGAAGTTGTTGCACAAGCTGATGGTATAATTGGTAAAATAATTCACGCTGAAGGCGACACAGTATTAGGCAACCAAAAAATTGGTGAACTTAACGCTGGCGCATCAGCAAGCTCAGCCCCTGCTGCTTCAGCTGAAGAAGCCATTAGTTCTGACGATTTGGCTAGCCCATCTGTACGTCGTCTAATGACAGAAAAAGGCTTAACAGCAAATGACGTTGTTGGTACTGGTAAAGGCGGTCGTATTTCTAAGGAAGACGTAGAAACCGCAGCGAACAAACCCAAAGCAGCACCTGCAAAAGCAGCGACACCAGCGCCAGCAGCTCAAGCATCTGCCGCACTAGGCGAGCGTACTCAAAAACGCGTACCTATGACACGTTTACGTAAAACAATCGCAACACGTTTATTAGAAGCTAAAAATTCTACGGCCATGTTAACGACGTTTAACGAAGTTAATATGAAGCCAATCATGGATCTTCGTAACCAATATAAAGACGTATTCGAGAAAACTCATGATACCCGTTTAGGTTTTATGTCGTTCTACGTTAAAGCGGTAACTGAAGCCCTTAAGCGCTACCCTGCAATCAACGCGTCAATTGACGGTGATGACATTGTTTATCATAATTTTTTCGACATTTCGATTGCGGTATCTACACCACGAGGTTTAGTTACACCGGTTTTACGTGATGCAGATCAGCTAAGCATGGCAGGTATCGAAAACGGTATTCGTTCATTAGCGATTAAAGGTCGTGACGGTAAATTAACCATGGACGAAATGCAAGGTGGTAACTTTACTATCACTAACGGCGGCGTTTTTGGTTCATTAATTTCAACTCCTATTCTTAACTTGCCACAAGCGGCAATATTAGGGATGCACAAAATCCAAGACCGCCCAATGGCTGTTGACGGAAAAGTTGAAATTTTACCTATGATGTACTTAGCGCTTTCTTACGATCATCGTTTAGTTGATGGTAAAGAGTCTGTTGGCTTTTTAGTAACTATTAAAGAGTTGTTGGAAGATCCAACTCGCTTGTTATTAAACATATAGTTAAACATCAGTTAAGTAGCAATGTTAAATTATTTTGTTCGATGTAGACTATAGTATTAGGCTCTAAGGACTATGTTCTTTAGAGCTTTTGTACTATAATCAGTCGACTTTTTTTCGATGGTAGTAATTTAGTTATTATTATCATTTTCATCTACAGATAAATGGAAATACACCATGAATTTGCATGAGTATCAAGCGAAACAATTGTTCGCTAAATATGGTTTACCAGTTTCTGAAGGTTTCGCTTGCGATACCGCTCAAGAAGCTGCAGAAGCTGCTGATAAAATTGGCGGCAATATGTGGGTTGTTAAAACTCAAGTACACGCTGGTGGTCGCGGTAAAGCTGGCGGTGTTAAGCTAGTTAAAACTAAACAAGAAATCAAAGATTTCGCCCAAAACTGGTTAGGTAAAAACCTAGTTACTTATCAAACAGATGAGCACGGACAACCAGTTTCAAAAATTTTAGTAGAAAGCTGTACTGATATTGCAAACGAATTATACCTTGGCGCTGTTGTTGACCGTGCTTCACAAAAAATCGTTTTCATGGCATCTACTGAAGGTGGCGTTGAAATTGAAACTGTTGCTGAAGAGACTCCAGAATTAATTCACAAAGCTGAAATTGATCCACTTGTTGGTGCTCAGCCTTACCAAGCCCGTGAATTAGGCTTCAAGTTAGGTTTAAACCCAACGCAAATGAAGCAATTTGTTAAGATCTTTTTAGGTCTTGCTCAAATGTTTGAAGATTGCGATTTCGCCTTATTAGAAATCAACCCGTTAGTTATTACTGACGAAGGTAATCTTCACTGTTTAGATGGCAAAATTGGTATCGATGGTAATGCTTTATATCGTCAACCTAAAATGCGCGCTTTCCACGATCCATCTCAAGAAGATGAACGTGAAGCTCATGCAGCAAGATTTGAACTAAACTACGTAGCCCTAGACGGTAACGTAGGTTGTATGGTTAACGGTGCAGGCCTAGCAATGGGTACTATGGATATCGTTAACTTACATGGCGGCAAGCCAGCTAACTTCCTAGATGTTGGCGGCGGGGCGACTAAAGAACGTGTTTCTGAAGCATTCAAAATCATTCTTTCTGACGACAACGTTAAAGCTGTTTTAGTTAACATCTTTGGTGGCATCGTTCGTTGTGACATGATCGCTGAAGGTATTATTGGCGCGGTTAAAGAAGTAGGCGTTAAAGTACCAGTTGTTGTACGTTTAGAAGGTACTAATGCTGAATTAGGTCGTGAAGTTCTTAAAAACTCTGGCTTAGATATCATTGCTGCTGAGTCATTATCTGATGCAGCAACTAAAGTTGTAGCAGCTGCGGAGGGCAAATAATGTCTGTCTTAATTAATAAAGATACTAAAGTAATCTGTCAAGGTTTCACTGGTGGTCAAGGTACATTCCATTCAGAACAAGCACTTGAGTACGGAACACAAATGGTTGGTGGCGTAAGCCCAGGTAAAGGCGGTCAAACGCATTTAGGCCTTCCAGTATTTAATACAGTACGTGAAGCAGTACAAGCAACTGGCGCAACAGCAACAGTTATCTACGTTCCAGCTCCGTTCTGTAAAGATGCAATTTTAGAAGCTATTGATGCTGGCATCATGCTTATCGTTACTATTACTGAAGGTATTCCAACTTTAGATATGGTTGACGTTAAAGCTAAGCTTGATCAATCTGGCGTTCGTATGATCGGTCCTAACTGCCCAGGTGTTATTACTCCTGGCGAAACTAAGATTGGTATCATGCCTGGTCATATCCATTTACCAGGTAAAGTTGGTATTGTTTCACGTTCTGGTACGCTTACGTACGAAGCCGTTAAACAAACTACAGATGCTGGTTTTGGCCAATCTACTTGTGTAGGTATTGGTGGTGACCCTATCCCTGGTACTAACTTCATCGACGTATTGGAAATGTTCCAAAACGATCCACAAACTGAAGCAATCGTAATGATTGGTGAAATTGGTGGAACGGCTGAAGAAGAAGCTGCTGAATACATCAAAGCACACGTTACTAAACCTGTAGTATCTTACATTGCTGGTGTTACTGCACCAGAAGGTAAGCGTATGGGTCACGCTGGCGCGATTATCGCTGGTGGTAAAGGTACAGCTGATGAGAAATTCGCAGCATTAGAAGCGGCTGGTGTTAAAACAGTTCGTTCTTTAGCGGATATCGGTAAAGCACTTAAAGAGAAAACAGGTTGGTAAGCGATTTGCTTACAGCTTGTAATTCTTAATAAAAACCCGCTTCTAGCGGGTTTTTTGTTTAAGTAACTAAAGAATTATTTTCTTGATATTTTTATATTACCGATAAAATTTTCGCTATCAGGCTTTTGGATTATAGCCACGTCATGTTCGTGTGTTGAATTTAAGTGTTGTCCAAAAGAAATCATCTGATTATCAAACACTTTATGCTCCATTTGTATATCAGTAACCTCTCGAGTTCCAATAATTAAGAATTGTACTTTAGATATATTTAAAACGATGTCTTTAGTTGTATGTAAAGATAAACCTGCTAGATGTTTTGTTACTTCTATTTGAATTAGTTTTCTAGCATCATCTAAGTTATTTACCAACTTTTTGAACTCTTCCCCCATTTTATCATCTAGCTCAGGAGTCAAATGTTCTTTGAAATAATATTCAATAAACTCAATAATACTTCCTAATTCTTTACCTTGATAAAAAACTGGGGTGGTGTTATCAATTTGGTTGAATGGGGTAGCAGAGTCAGCTATATATATTGATATTCCATGCAGTTGGTATGATTCATGGCTGATTAATGCAATTCCAGGTTGGATTTTGTATCTATCCCAGTCTTTATTTTGAGCCTCAACTAAATCTAAAGTTTCTATTCCATGTTTGTTAGCTAATTTTATAGCAGGTTTATAAAAACCTTTATGAGAAATGGCAATAACTTTGTTAGCTTTAAGTGATTTAGCTTTTGTAATTAGTTGCTCAATCCATTCCGTTGATTGCTTTCGAGAGTGATTTCTACATTCAATCATAAACATCAATTTCTGATTGATAATTGTTGTTTCAATACAAATATCTACTTCCCTCACAGAACCAGAGTCTTCATCAAGTATCATCTTTGATTCAGTTAGTGATGCTCCGTTAGGGAGAAGAATTTCATGAATTCTTAAAATTAACTTTTGGAAGTCATTTGTTCTTTGAGGCAAAGTATATCCTTATTTATTTGATTGATATAATCATAAGCTGTCAGATCTAAAAGTAAAACAGAAATTTCACAAACTACTTATAGCGGTGGCGACGACACCCAAAGAGGGTTAAACGCTGAACCCTCTATGGACTCACCCGTCGCTACTGTATTAAACGTGTTTCCTCTATGCTGTCCAATATTCTTCGACATACCAGCGCTGAACGTGCATCCATGTACTACATCGCTATCACTGGCATTCATGCCAGTAATACGTGAATATTGGTCATCATTACGGCGTTTAATGAAGCAGACTTAGTGTTTGTTTCTGCGTTAGTAATTATTCTCAGTGATTTAGCTTTAACAGCTGTTACAGCGATCTCTAAATCCCATCACAGCAATGGAAACTTAATTTAGATAAGTGCGATGTTTATCGAAGCCATGGCTGTTCCTAGGCATCCATGCCTTCACGGCATTAGTGCGTCCATGCACGTCGATGGCGTAGACTGCCGTGTGAAGGGACGATTTTCGGCAGGAATAAACTTCTCACCTAAATTAAGTTGGTGTGTTTTACTGTGCAGGGCACAGTGGGGGATGCAAGGGGGGAGATCTGTGTCTATTTCCCCCTTGCGTGTAGTCGCCACCGCGACGCCATGCAGAAAATTAAAACTCCAATCCGTTAAGTTTTCAATATTAGACGGTCACTCACTCTAAATTGACAGGTTTGGAGTTTGTTTACTGGTTTGGCGTGGGGATGCCGACTACAACTATTAAATATATTTTGTTTTCTATTCATTTAAAACATTGCCGTTTATAATGCCGTCATTAATTTTATAGCTTTGAAGAGTAATATGAACTTCCCAAAAAATGAAACAGGTAAAGTACTGTTTGAAATGCAAAAAGCAGGTGTCGATTTAACCGTGAAGCATACTGTTGTTTTTTTCCACTTATTTGAAACACAAGAGCAAGCGCAGGCTATGGCAGATCATCTTGCTGAAGTATCACCTGATATTATTTGTGATGTTCATATTGATGAAAATCCAAAAGTGTGGGCATTAGATTGTTCAATAACAGTACTCCCGCTTTATGATGCCATTATTGTGCTAGAAGCTCGTTTTGAAAAAATAGTAACTCAGTTTAAAGGTCATACTGACGGTTGGGGAATTGAAGCTTAAATTTTTAATGTTGTAGCTGAGTAGGGCACAGTGCCAGCTGAAAGGGCGAAATCTGTGTCTTTACTTTAAGATAAATGGCGTTGCTCTAATTCCGGTATCTATGCAATAGAGCGCGACGCCACTAAGTTATTTATAGTTGAACGATTATATTAAAAACCCCGAAAGAATATTCTTTTCAAGCTATATTTATTTAACATCTTCTCCATCAACTCAACATCTGAAATACGGTCATCGAGTGCTGCTATTTGTAGCTCATGTTGTACTAACGTGTGGTCTTGTGATTTATCTAATCCACCACTGGCGATAAAGCTTCTGATAAATGCTAATTCGCCTTTGTCGAGCCAAATTCCACAATGCAGGCATGAGTCAATTAAAACGCCTGAAATTGATTTAAAATTTCGACGAGACATCATTTTCTGACAGTTTGCGCAAGGCAGGTAGTTTTCAGCTGAGGGAAGTCCTGGTCTTAAATACAGTGGGTTACTTTCATCGTCACGATATACATCAAACTCAGACGTTAACACTGAAAACTCATCAGGTTGTAGCCATATACCTTCGCACTGATTGCATTTATCTAGTTCATGATTTCGATACAAGTATTCATCTAACGGAACTAAACAGCGAGGGCACTCTTTTGATTGAGATTTTTCTACCGTATTCATACCGCCATTACACATAGGACAATGGCGGACAATTGATTTTACGATATGTTGACAAGATGAACATTGAGACTCTGGCATAAAGTTCCTTGTTTAGTGCAAAAGTGTTTTTATATGGTTATGTATATCATAAATTAAAATGTTTTTATATTTTGTCGTGTGGAACGCTGCGAGAGATAGTAAGTAGGGCTTGGTGCTTAATTCACACTTCTTTATTATTGACGCAGCGATGCTTTTTACATTCATTGGTGTTGCTAACAAAAGTGCTGATTAAGATAATAAAAGTGTATTTTGCTTTTGGATAAGCAAATAATAAAAAATGCCCCAAGAAGGTAAAGCCAGACAGCTTTTCTTATAGGAGCATTTTTAAGGTGACAAATGTAATTACAAATGATTAACCGTCAGCATTAATCGTGGCAATAAGTTCTGCAAGGCAAGCTTCATTTTGCTCATGGGGTACTTGACAAGTTCCTGCCGCACTATGGCCACCACCGTTGTATTTCAACATTAATTCGCCTACATTTGTTTTTGAACTGCGATCAAAAATAGATTTGCCGGTCGCAAAAACTGTGTTCTGTTTTTTAAGTCCCCACATAATATGAATTGATATATTACACTGTGGAAATAAAGCATAAATAACAAAACGGTTGCCTGAATAAATAACGTCTTCTTCTCTTAAATCCAGCACAACTAGGTTACCTTGAACGGTGGCACAACGCTTTATTTGCGCTTTAAATTTTTCTTCGTGTTCAAAGTAAAGATCGGTTCTTTCTTTTACATCAGGTAGCGCTAATAATTCATCAATGTTGTGATCTTTACCAAACTCGATTAGATCCATCATTAGCTCATAGTTAGATATCCTAAAATCTCTAAAACGCCCTAAACCCGTACGCGAGTCCATAATGAAATTAAGTAACTCCCAGCGCTTAGCATGTAGAACTTCTTCCATATTAAATTGTGCAGAGTCACCTTTATCTACCGCTGCCATCATATCTGCCCAGCTTGCAGGAAAAGTTTCAGCACCGCCGTAGTAATCATAAACAACACGCGCCGCTGAAGGCGCATCAGGGTCGATTACATGATTGTCACACTTTTCATTTCGTAGCGTTTCACTGTGATGGTGATCAAAAGCGAGATGAACGCCGTCAACAAAAGGTAAGTTAGTCGAAATGTCATCTGGCCCAACGGCAATAATTCCGTCCTGCATATCTTTGGGGTGAACAAAGAGAATATCGTGAACCAAATTAATATGTTTGAGTAAAATGGCGCAAACTAAGCCATCAAAATCACTACGAGTAACCAAACGGTACTGTTTACTATCTGACATTTACTATCTCCATTAGCTTTAATTTTTTATTATTTAACATCACATGGTTTATTTAAGCATATTTACAATAGAATAATTAGGGCATAAAGAATTTAAGTTTAAATAATGTGTTTTTAGTTTTGTCCCATTCTGAAATTTTGGGTATTAAGGTTATGCGAAATAGATTTACGTACAAGCTATATTCTAAATATAACAATTCATTTCATTCTTTAAGTGTTACTTCACTACTAGCCTTGTAGTAACTTGACTTGCAAGCGATAGAACAGGACATAAAACATTCATCATACTAATCTGGTCTGGTTATTCAAATTGTCATCTTTCTTTCAAATAACTGTCATATAAATTGATTAATTTAAAGGTAATTAACAATAGGAGTATTTGTAATGCAAACTAAAGAATGGCAAGAAAAAGACCTTAATGATATCGATGATTATTTTGATTATCAGCAGATTAAAAACAAACAACAGGCAAAGCGTAAATGGCGAGAAATAGAAGCGCTGAAAGAACAAAAAAGAATGCAACGGGAAATAGCGTCTTATGACAGCTATGCAATGCCATAATATTGAAATGCATTAATACCAAACCGTATTAAGTAGAGCGCTAATCATTGACGCTTTGTAGTTGTTACTTGCGCTCTAAAACTTAATTTATACAAATACTGATATCCAAACAGTGATTAAGCCAAACTTATCTTCATTTCTTGGTGATTTCAGGTGATGTGCTCTGGTCAAACCAAATAGCATTACGCTATAATTCGTTTTTTGCTATTAACCGTGTATCGCTTCATGAAGTTTCCTGGACGCCGTCAACATAGACATTATTTCCCTGTAGATAATAAACACCCGTTAACAAACCAAGTAAACCCTAGCTCCAATGCCACGCAAAATTATATTGTTGGTATAGATCAGGTTTTGGTCGATATTGAAGCTAAAGTTGATCAAGCGTTTTTAGATGAATTTAATCTACATCGTGGTATGTCGCAAGTTATCTCAGATGAAGTAACACAGCGCCTTTATCAGCGCCTGAAAAATGAATCTCTCATTAACTATGAATTTGCCGGTGGCACTATTGGCAATACTATGCATAATTACTCGGTATTAGCGGATGACCGTTCAGTGCTGCTTGGTGTTATGTCTAAAGACATTCATGTTGGCGACTACGCGTATCGATTCATTAGTAATACTTCATCACGTGTTGATCTTAACTATTTACAACCCGTTGATGGCCCCATTGGTCGTTGTTTTACATTAATTGACGATACTGGCGAGCGCACCTTTGGTATTAATGCGGGGTTAATTAATCGTCTGCATCCAGATTCTATTGATGAGTCATTAATCGCTGGTGCATCAGCACTGGTGATTAGCTCTTATTTAATGCGTACCCAACCCGGCGACACAATGACCGAAGCTGCAGTTAAAGCGGTTAAATGCGCGAATGCTGCGGGTGTTCCGGTTGTATTAACCTTAGGCACTAAGTTCTTGATAGAAGAAGAGCCTGAGTTTTGGCGTGATTTCGTGCAAAAGTATGTCAACATACTGACCATGAACGAAGAAGAGGCGTTAGCTATTACCGATATCGAAGACCCGCTTCTTGCTGCGAACAAATGCCTTGATTGGGTTGATATGGTGATATGTACCGCAGGTAAAGATGGCTTATACATGGCCGGTTATGTGGATGAAGCGTTTAAGCGAGAAAGTGAATATCCGTTATTATCTGGCGAAATTCACGAGTTTAATCGTTATGAGTATTCTCGCCCTATGTTCTTAAAAGATTGCTATAAGCCAATGCGAATTTATACCCATTCTGCGCCATATATGGGTGGGCCTGAAAGTATTAAGAATACCAATGGTGCTGGCGACGCTGCGCTTGCCGCAATATTGCATGATTTAAGTGCTAATGTTTATCATAAAAATACCGTGGCTAATTCTAGTAAACATCAGCAACCAGCCTTAACGTATTCGTCGTTATCGCAAATGAGTAAATATGCTAATAGGGCAAGTTATGAGGTGCTAGTTCAGCATTCTCCGCGTTTGTCTCGTGGTTTACCCGAACGCGAAGACAGTTTAGACCAAGCTTATTGGGCACAGTAGTTCATTTGCTAGCTTTTATAAAAGTTAGCTGAGTTTATCGGCAGTTATTGTGATGACTATTTAATTAGTTGAATTAAGACTACAATGGCTGCGCTTTTTTCGATGATAAAAATATACCGTTTTTTCAACTAATTTTTTACTGAGAATATTAACCTTTTGCATGACTACTCTAACGACCCATAAATCATCACAACGCCGCTTACTTATTGCACTTGCCATTACCAGTGTGTTTATGTTGCTGCAGCTTTTTGGAGCCTTTTACGCAAATTCATTAGCTGTATATGCTGATGCAGGGCACTTGTTTGTGCATAATAGTTCGCTATTTATTGCCTTAATTGCCTCTACGTTAGCGATAAAGTTTGGTCAAACTTTTAGTGATGGGTATCGTCGTTTAGAGCTTTCTGGTGGTTTGATCAATGGTACTTTATATTTACTGATCAGTTGTTGGATACTACTGCAAGGTGCTGAAAGGTTATTTGGACACGAACATCATGATGAACATGAAATAAATACCTTTGTGATGTCAGCAGTTGCTTCTCTAGGTTTCTTATTTCATGGCGCGTCAGCTTATGTTTTATATAAAGGCCGTAAAGATAGTGTTAATGTTTATGCGGTGTTTTTACATACATTCTTCGACTTGTTATCTACCATAGTCACTTTCGTTACAAGTATTATCATTCATGCTACAGGCTGGACTGTTGTCGATTCTTTGTCGAGTATACTCATCTCTGTATTTGTACTTTTTACCGGCTCTAAGCTAATTTATAAGTGTATTAAAGGACTGTTTTTCAATGGTGTTAGGTTACCTGCACTGAAGAAAATTGAAGCTGCCTTGCAGAGTCTTGAACACATAGATAATGTGCATAATTTAATTGTTAAAAGTGACAACGGTCAAGTAGTGGTTGGTGCTCATATTGTACTCAAACATCAATGTACATTAGAAAAACACGATGAAGTTTGTCGTTTTCAGGTTGAACGAGTTTTAAAAGAACAATTTGCTATTACTATCAGTGTTTTGCAAATTGAAACTAACGGTTGCCAGCATAGTTAATATCATCTTTATTCATTAGATAAGCTAACATTAGTGCGTAATATTTGTGCTATAGGTTTGCAAGCATGATTAAGTATCAGTAATATTGAAATGCTAAAATCATAAATAACACCTCATGTTATTGAGGTTTTTTCAATTGGATTTAAGACAGTAAAACACCACTAACCTCATAAAAATAAACAATTTTAACTTTACTAAACTTGTGAGAGTATTTTTTTTCTTAATTATTCAAGCTTAAAGCCTGCTAACCGTCCATCTAGATAAAACGTTATTTGCAAAACCATCAGTAAGTACCTTACCCCTTTCATTATCAATTTCTTTTACTTGTTGTTACTAGTTTGTTAACGTCAGGTTATGAAGATAAAATATAACTAATAAGCTTCTGATTTTAATAACTTAATATAAAGTTTAATTCGAGGGAATTATGATTAAAAAAATTTTTAAATGGTTAGGTATTTTACTGTTAAGCATTGTTGTGCTCGGCGGTAGTTTTGCTGCTTACGAATGGAATGCGGATAAACCTATGAGGTTTCGATCTTTTGTTGATCGCGAAGTGTTGAAAATGGCTTTTCAGAGCCCTGAAACACTAACCTCTTTGGGGTTTTTAGAATCTGTCGGGATAACAGGACATAACGCTGATTTAGACGATGCTAGTCTTGCTAAAGCGGATGAGTTATTTGTCAAATTGAAAACAGTACATAACACTTTAAATGACTATGATGACGATAGTTTGAGTGATGCAGATCTACTTTCAAAAGAAATTGCGCTGTACTTGTTAGATTTTGCCAAAGCGTCTGAACCATATCGCTACCATAGTTACCCGGTAAACCAATTGTTTGGTATTCAAAACGGTTACCCAAGCTTTATGGAATCTCAACATCAGGTTAATAGTGTTGCTGACGCTGAAAATTATTTATCTCGTTTGGAAAAAGTTAAACTTAAATTTACTCAAGAATTAGAAGGGATAAAACTTAGAGAAGAGAAAGGTATTATTCCTCCTGCATTTGTTATTGAACGTGTACTTGAAGAAATGACTAACTTTGTTAATAAGCCAATTGAAGAAAATATTCTTTATAGCTCACTCGCGAAGAAAATGTCTGAAAGTGAGAGTATCTCAACTGAAGAACAAACGCAGTTATTGGCTAAAGCAAAAAGTAACATCAGTACATTTGTTCATCCGGCTTATAATTTGTTAATTAACTATTTTACAAATTTACAATCGAAAGCGACAGATGACGATGGCTTTTGGCGCTTACCTCAAGGTGACAAAGCTTACGCAAGTGCTTTGCAGTTTTTTACCACTACAGATTATACGCCACAGTATATTCATGATGTTGGTTTAAAAGAGGTCGATCGCATTCAAAGCGAAATAATGACTATTTTGGCTGTTCAAAATTATGATGTTTCACAAGGTTTCACTGCAGCAATAGAGTATTTAGCTGCACAAGAAAATTTTTATTATCAGGACAGCGATGCAGGTCGTGCCCAAATATTGAAAGACTATCAAGCTATTCTTGATGAAATAGATACCGGTTTAGATTCAGCCTTTAGAATTCGCCCAAAAGCGGGTATGGAAGTAGTACGTATACCTGAATTCAAGGAAAAAACGGCGCCAGGCGCTTATTATCAGCAACCAGCAATTGACGGTAGTCGCCCAGGTAGATTCTTCGCAAACTTGTATGATATTAAAGCGACGCCTAAGTACTCAATGAGAACATTGGCTTATCATGAAGGTATTCCTGGGCATCATTTTCAAATTGCAGTGGCGATGGAATTAGAAGGTTTACCTTTATTTAGAATGTTTTCCCCCTTTACTGCTTATGTTGAAGGTTGGGCCCTTTACAGTGAATATTTAGCATGGGAAATGGGCTTTCAAGATGATCCCTTTGATAATATAGGTCGCTTGCAAGCTGAGTTATTTAGAGCCGTAAGATTAGTAGTTGATACGGGAATTCATTATAAAAGATGGACGAGAGAACAGGCGATCGACTATATGAAAGCCAACACAGGTATGGCGCAATCTGATGTTGTTTCGGAAATCGAACGATATATTGTTATGCCAGGACAAGCAACGTCATATAAAGTGGGTATGATGAAAATTTTAGCCCTAAGAGAAAAAGCTCAAGTAGCGTTGGGCGATAAATTTGATTTGCGCGACTTTCATGATGTGGTATTAAAAAATGGTGCTGTACCTTTAGATATTTTAGCGCGCTTTATTGATCAATATATTGCTGATACGTTGGCAAAAAATTAGCTTGGTAATTTGACTCATCAAAGGCCGCTAGCGGCCTTTTTTATTCAATTGTTTTTTCTAATATAATAGTCAAAATTAAGTCATTAAATAAATGAAGGTTGGATAAAGACGAATAGTCCAGCAAAGGATGGTTAACAAAAATTGATTATGTAGAAGGTAAGCAATGTTTGATCTGTTGTTGATAAAGACGATAAATCAAATCTTTTTGATAAGTGTTTTTAACGGCGGTAGTGAGTAATGGTAGTAGAGCTATAAAAGAAGATTTTTTAGCTAAATGAAGTCCCCATTCTTTAGTTCCTAGACTGTAAGCATTAGTTATTATGCTTTCATCCATATTTTGTTGGCGTAAGGCATACTCAAGACCCACTCTTGAGCCAATAACACCATCTACATACTTGAGTTTTAACATCCCTATAGCTTGCTCATAACTAGCGACGCTGACTTTATTGAGTGCGTTGTCTTGATCAAATTTTTCATTAAATTGTGCATTTCTAATGACGGCAATACTTTCAAGTTTATATAACTCATCATAATCTTTAATCTTAGTGTTATTTTGAGTAAGAACAATAACTTTTGATAACGAGAGAGGACCGATATATTCAACGTCATTAGCAATAGTGCTATTTTTGAAGATGAGTGCTAAATCAAGTTCACCTGTTTTTAAAGAGAGCAAAATTCTAGCGTAAGGATAATTAGCTAATTCAAGTTTTATTTTTAGATTTTTAGTTACTTCTTGTATCGCAATAACACCTACACCGGTACATTTTTGGTGTTCAGCAAAGCTATTGAATGGCGGAAAAGGTGGTACGCTGAAGCTAAGCTTTTTATCATGAGCATATGATAAGTTATTAGCCATGGTTAGCACTAAAAAAATCAATGTAGTAATGCTATTGCTTATAAAGTGTTTTTTCAAAGAGACTAAATTACCCAGTTAACTAATTGACCTGCTAAGTATTATAGTACCCTTTTGATTTTATGACATGACTTATGATTGATTGTTATAGTCTTATGAAACACAGTTAGCTTAGTGCCATATTATGATATATATTTATAAGACCTTTTACTTTTTAAGGACTTTTTATGTTACCCATTCATGGCCGTTGGAAAATAGAAGTTAGAGATCAAGTACTGATGCAATGGTTTGCTGATTCATGGAATGAAGAAGCTGTTGTTAAATATATAACCGAGTTTAAAGCAGCGGCAGCACCCTTAATTGATGACGAGTGGGCCATTATTTCTGTTTTTGAACAATGGGAGTTAGGGATACCTGAAATAGAGCATCATGTAACTGAACTTTGTGAATGGTTTAAACAACATGGCTGTGTTAAAGACTGCCATGTTTATAGTTCGAATATTTTAAAGAGTATGCAACTAGAGAAAATGATACCGCACACGGATGAGGGATATGAACGTTGTGTATTTCACAATGTCAATGACGCTATTACATGGCTCAATACTGAAGGCTTTGTATTAACTAATGCTCAATTTTTATATGACATAAAAATATCTAAAAAATAACCTTAGCCTCTTTTTAAAATTCATTTTAGTACTGATAAATACTGAGTTCTAGTGCAATATTAGTCCAGTAAAAACGATATGTTTTTCAGTATTTACCCATAGTTAACTATTTATAAAATAGACTACTTTAGGTTGATATTCGTTAAGTGAGATTATAACCTCGTAAAAATCAATGTTAATTCAATCAATAATTTATAAACTTTCCTTTTGTATTACCTAGCCACCGTGGCAAAATAGGTTATTCACTAAATTAAAAGGAAAATTTTTGTTAACATTAAGTAGTTACTACCCTGCAGGTGGTCGGGCGGAACATGAGATTAAAATTATTAATATTAAGCCAACTGAGCGGGCAGATGTATTGACTGCAATGGCAAAGCTGCCTTATGCAAGTACAGAAAAACCTGTAGTGATATATTCTCAGACGTTAGCGAATGGCGAAAAAGAATATCGAACGGTATCGGCAAAGTGCCCGCATCAAGGGGCAGATATTAGTGGTGATGAACTAAAAGCAGATGGAAACGTATATTGCTCATTACATCGTCGTCCGATTTGCATATTTAGTGAGTACAATCATGCTTACTTAACAGAGAAACGCGCAGACGAGTTTTACATTGTAAAAAGCTATCAATAGAAACTCAGCTTATGTAGCAGCTTAGCTTCTTAATTGGGAGATTAAGCTCTCAATACCTCATACCAATCGATATAGCGCTTGTTTGCCTTAATACCGCAACATGTAGCGATAAACATCTCAGTTTTCTCATCACTATTTTGTAATACCCGATTGAGAACATACACCTACAATATATCGCAGCGTTAACCTAATCGGGTTTTGATACCATTTTATTTTCTGTGTTAATACTACTGCTGCTAATAGCGGTACCTAACAGTGATAACAGACAATAACCGGTAAAGTAAAAAAAACCTGGCCCCAATGCTGATAGAGTTTCACTACTAATAATTAAGTCTAACTTAAAGCCAAATAGCCCTAATTGTTCTGCTGTTGCTGTTTCAGCGTGATTAGTTGATAGCACAGCAAGAAAAATCGCAACAACAAAAACGTCGGCCATTGACCATTTACCAATTTTGCTTATAAAGCTATAGATAACAGCTTCTGAACTTGAATTTTTTTTGGCGTAAGCAAAGCTAAGTAATACAAATTTTAATACCGGGATACAGATTGAAAAGGCAAAAATTAGTAGCGCAACCAACAGTCGTTCATCTTGCCAAAGCTCTTGTATTGTTTGCAATAATGATAGGTTTTTATCAATTAAGGTATTGGTTATTTGTGCGCCACTAACATTAGCTGTCATCGCCATATTGAGTGAAAACATAGGTAATAATACACCGGGAATAAATAGTGTAATTGCAATAAGGTTAAATAAAAAACCTAAATGTTTTTTAATCATAATGTTATGACGTTTTCCTAAATTGGTCATGCAATTTTTAATTGTTATTTCTAGTCATTATTGTTGCTATATACAACTATTTTTTAATTTGTACTTCGGTGAGTTTATCTACCGTTGCGGAACATGACTTTAGAAACACCGACATAAAATATTCCACTTCTGGCATTTGTAGTTTCAGAGTAGCTAGTTTCAATTCTAAGCGTTCTTTTACATGATCAAATTCGTGGTTTTGATGGTTTAATTCATCAAGCGCTTTAATATAAGCCACTAGAATATCGGCCGCTTTCACTATTTTTTTGTATTGGTCGTCAACATTATCTTGCACGATTATGTCTGAAAACAATGCTTGAAACTCTTCAGGCAAAGATTCAAGGCATTGTTTTTCAGCAATATATTCTATTTTTTTAAATTCACGAGCAATTTCAGGATTTGCATATTTAGTTGGGCTAACAATATCGCCAAAGCGGGTTTCACTTGCCTCATGATAAAGCGCGACTGTTGCTACTTTATCGGCATTAATGTTGCCGTCAAATTTTTCATTTTTAATAACAGCCAGTAAATGAGCAACAATGGCCACTTGGTGAGAATGCTCTGCAACATTTTCTGGTTTAACACAAAACATCAATGCCCAACGTTTAATGAGGGGCATTCTGAACATCCATGCGAGAAAAGTACTTTGCATTATAAAACCTTATTAAGTAGTAATTTATTTATATTTTTGTTTATTGGCGATAAGTACTGAAAAAGTTTGCTAGTTTTTCTAGTGCTGGTTTTAATTCATCTACATGTGGCAGAAACACTAAGCGGAAATAATTTTTTTGCTTAATGTTAAAAGCTCGGCCGTGAACTAACAATATTTTTTCTTGTTTGAGTAAATCTAGAATCATTTTTTCATCATCATGAATATTAAATTTTTCCTGATCTACTTTAACAAAAAGGTATAAAGCCCCCATAGCAGGGTTACAAGAAAGACCGTCAATGTTATTGATCATTTCATGAGCAAGATTACGCTGTTTTAATAAACGCCCATCGCCCTGAATTAACTCATTAATACTTTGATAGCCACCCAGTGCCGTTTGAATAGCGTGTTGGCAAGGTACATTGGCACACAAGCGCATTGAAGCGAGAATATCTAAGCCTTCTAAATAATCTTCCGCATGAATTTTGGGACCGGTGATTACCATCCAGCCAGCACGAAAGCCTGCAATACGATAATTTTTAGACAATCCACCCATGGTGATGATTAATACATCATTGGCTAATCTTGCGGTTGGAATGTGTTGTGCTTGGTCATAAAGAATTTTGTCGTATATTTCATCACTGAATATGATCAAGTTATGTTTACGCGCAAGTTCAATAATATCTTGTAGCACCTCTTCACTATAAACTGCGCCAGTAGGATTATTAGGATTGATCAAAACAATGGCTTTGGTTTTAGGCGTTATTTTGCTTTCCATATCCTTTAGGTCTGGAAACCATTGGTTTTCTTCATCACAATGATAGTGCACAGGTTCACCGCCAGACAAGGCAACCGAGGCGGTCCATAATGGGTAATCAGGTGCTGGAATTAATACTTCATCACCATTATTTAACAAGCCTTGCATAGCCATAACAATGAGTTCGCTAACTCCATTGCCTATGTATATATCGTCAACACTGACATCTAATATGCCTTGTTGTTGAAAATACTGCATTACCGCTACTCTTGCAGGGTAAATGCCTTTTGACTCACAGTAGCCTTGAGCCGTTGGTAGATTATGAATAACATCTTTTAGAATATCATCAGGCGCTTCAAAACCAAAGGGTGCAGGGTTGCCAATATTAAGCTTCAACACCTTGTAACCTTCATCTTCCAAACGTTTAGCCTCGGCGGCTACTTGTCCACGAATTTCGTAGCAGACATTTTTTAATTTTGAAGATTTTTGGATAATTTTCATAATGACAGTCTTATAAATGATAAAAATTAATTAACGTTGTTGCTTTCGTTAATAAAAAACAGAAAATGAAAAGTAAGCTAAAGATAAACCTATAGTCATTGTGTGCGCGAATTTTGCACTTAATATGTAATTAATGTGCTTAAGTCCATTGTTGCTAATATTGTCTAACTTTGAAACAGCTACTTGCATTTTTTTTATAGCAAAATGTTAATAATTGCATCATCTTGTTATTATGATTGAATTTTGAACAGTATATTTACTTATTCTTTGACTACTGGTACTGAAATATTGTACTTAAATAGCTATCAGAGCTGACGAGGAAAATTAGAAATGCCATTGCCTTTATTATGGTTAGGAGCCGCTGCTGTTTCGGCATTAGCGGTTAAAGGGTTAGCTGATGATAGAAAATATCAACAAAGTAGCCGAGTTAAAAGCTATCGTGCTAAAACGCTGGCTGATCTTGAGCAATATGAGTCGCCAATTGCTACTTATCCAACCGATATGTTTTCTACTGAGCAGCAGATAGAACCCATCGTTGGCGCCATTGTTTGTTGTGGCATTGGCGGAGTATTGGAGCATAGCGGTATTTGGATCGGAGACAACACTATTATTGAAGTGGATGGTAATGGTTTAGTAAAAGCCGTATCTGCACAACGTTTTACTCATACTCGTTCTGGTAAAAGCATTTTTATCGCTTGTGACTCCTTAGGTACGCCGTTAGCAAGTGAGTTAGCAGCCCAGAAGGCAATAGCCCAGCTTTATCAAGTGATCGACTATCATTTATTTGACAACAACTGCCATCAGTTTATATGGCAGTGCTTTCAATCTGACGTTAAAGCGATCACAACATTTAAAGCATTATCGTTAAATCTTGCACAATTGTTTGACCGAGTTATTTATTGGGACAAGTGCGATTGCTAAAATACTTACTGATATTTCATTGAATATAAAAAAAGGCTTTGCAGGTTATGCAAAGCCGTTTTCTATTTTTAAACCAGTTCTATATTCAAAGATTACTCTGTTATGTAAAATGGCTTTATGACTTTATTAGGCAAATAGAGACATAACATCATTGATCGCAAGCATAGACTTTTCACCCGTAATACGGTTCTTTACTTCAATTTCCTGATTGTCCAAGTTACGTTCACCGATAATAAGTAATAATGGCGTACCCATTAACTCATGATCAGCAAACATAACGCCAGGGCGTTCTTTGCGATCATCAAAAATAACTTCGATACCAGCGGTTTGTAATTGTTCATATAACGCTTCTGCGGTTTCTTTAACACGTGCAGACTTTGCCATGTTCATTGGCACAACGGCGACTTGATAAGGTGCTATTGCTGCAGGCCATTTAATACCGTATTTATCGTGATTTTGTTCAATCGCCGCGGCAACAATACGAGAAACACCGATACCGTAACAACCCATAGTTAAGATTTGGTTTTTACCGGCTTCTGTTAACACACCACAGTTCATCGTTTGCGCATATTTTTCACCTAATTGGAAAATATGACCCACTTCAATACCGCGTTTAATTTCAATGCTACCTTGACCACAAGGGCTAGGGTCGCCTGCTACCACATTACGTAAATCTGCAACGCTGTAGTTTTGAGCATCACGATCCCAGTTAACGCCAGTTAAATGCAGGTCATTTTTGTTAGCACCACAAACAAAATCAGCTAAGTGAGCCGCACTGCGGTCAACTATTACGTCAATATTTAAACCAACCGGGCCAATTGAGCCAGCGTTACAACCAACGGCAGCTAAAATTTGCTCGTCAGTCGCAAAAGTTAACGGTGAGGCAATTTGTGCTAAGTTTTCAGCTTTAACTTCGTTTAACTGGTGATCACCGCGCAATACTAACGCTACAATTGGCGCTTCGTTTTCTTTTGTTGCTTGGCCTAACACCAATAATGTTTTAACCGTGCTTGCTGCATCAACAGATAAAAATTTCGCTAAATCTTCTATTGTGCGTACTTTTGGTGTGGCAACTTCACTTAAGGCTTGTGTTGCAGCAGGGCGTTCACCTGTTGGTGCTAGCGCTTCGGCTTTTTCAACGTTAGCCGCAAAGTCAGAACCATCACTAAAAGCAATATCGTCTTCACCAGAATCAGCTAACACATGAAATTCATGTGAAGCTTCACCACCAATAGAGCCAGTATCAGCAATAACAGGGCGGTAATCTAAGCCTAAACGGTCGAATATACGACAGTAAGCGTCAAACATAGCTTGGTATGTTTTCTTTAAACACTCTTCGCCTAGATGGAAAGAGTAAGCATCTTTCATTAAAAATTCACGGCCACGCATTACACCGAAACGAGGGCGAATTTCATCACGGAATTTAGTTTGAATTTGAAAAAGATTTAATGGTAGCTGTTTGTAGCTGTTAATTTCATTAGCAACCAGTTTAGTGATTACTTCTTCATGCGTTGGGCCTAAAACAAAGGCACGGTCATGACGATCCTTTAAACGTAACAATTCAGGACCATAATCTTCCCAACGACCTGACTCTTCCCATAAATCGGCTGGTTGAACCATCGGCATTAAAACTTCTAATGCACCCGCTCGTTCCATTTCTTCACGGACAATATTTTCAACTTTACGTAGTACTTTTAAACCTGTCGGTAACCAAGTATATAAACCTGATGCGACATTACGCACTAAACCGGCACGTAACATTAATTGATGACTGATAACTTCAGCGCTAGCAGGGGTTTCTTTCAGGGTTGAAAGTAAATATTGGCTTGTACGCATTGAGAAAAAATTCCATTAGTAAACGAGCATAAAATATGGCACTTATTCTAGCAGGGCAGTTTCAGCCACAAAAGGTTTAAATTGCTCATTTGATAAAAATTACCGTTAAATCAGGGCTAAAAGTTAGAAATTTAGCTTTGAGTTTCAACTAGTCTGGGTTTACTGAGGTTATTGTGCTTATTGGTAAAGTTTAAAAAAGTATGTTTATAAAACAGAGGTGGAATATATAACTAAACCTTAGAAGGAAATGGGCTTACGTTTTGATCGATTAATATCAATTGTTTGTGGCGTTGGTTGTTTAACATGGCTGCTAGATTTGTTCTTTTTAGCTGGTTTAGCTGGTTTAGCTGGTTTAGCTTTCTGTGATTTATTCTGTACTACTTTTGCTTTAGTTTTTGTGATTTCGCTAAGCTCTATATTTGAGGGTTCTTTATAATTAACTTGAATGATTTCACCGTTAAATTCGACTATATCGTTATGATAAACTTTTTTGCGTTTTTGAAATTCAACCTCGTTATTCAACAATACATAACCTTCACAGATCACTATTTTCGCTTCTCCACCACCGCCTACCATATTGGCAATTTTTAATAATTTGCATAGTTCGATGGGTTGGATTGAAACATCAATAAGCGGAATATCATTTGTCATAGCTATCTTAAATAAGCAGGAGTGAAGAAAAGATTATAACTGAGTTTTCTTGTTGTGTCGTCTGGTGAAATAGCGATAAAGCGTAAGAATTATTCACATAAATCAGCTGAAAACTCAGTAAAATATATTACAGAATTACTCATAAAAACAATTATCTTTAGATAAAACTATGCATAGATTTATTTGTACAGCCTTAATGACTCTTAAAAATTACTAGCGTTAAATAAATCTGTGTCCTTAAACACTGAATTTATGGAATAAGCTTGTTAAAGTTGTTAAAGTTTGTAAATGTTTGTAAAGATTTTGTAATCATTAGATAGCTTTAGTTACTAGAAGCCAGAATATTACAAAATATTATTCAAGGGTTGGGATTTTGACAGAACAATATAAGATTGTCGTAATTGGTGCTGGACCTGGCGGAATAAGTGCGGCGACTCATGCTGCTGAGCTTAATATATCGCACGTGTTGTTAGAAGCTAGTCCCAAAATTGCCAATACTATTCAAAAATATCAAAAAGGTAAACATGTTATGGCTGAGCCTAGCATTTTACCTTTGCGTAGCCCTATCGCCTTTGAAGCTGGAAAAAGAGAAGCAATTCTTGATGAATGGCAACAAGGTCTTTTACAAAATAAAGTTAATATTAAATATAATGCCGCAGTAGTAAATATTGATGGTGAAAAAGGTGATTATAAAATCACCTTGGCAGACTCCAGTGTAATACAAGCTGAGTTTATTATCCTAGGTATTGGTGTGCAGGGTAACCCCAGAAAATTAGGTGTTACTGGCGATGACGCTGACTTTGTTCAATATACCCTTGATAATCCTGATGATCATAAAAATGAAACTATTGTCATTGTTGGCGCTGGCGATGCCGCGATAGAAAATGCGGTCGTTTTGGCAAGCAACAATAAAGTGTTTATTGTTAACCGACGTGATGAATTTGCCAGAGCGAAAGAGGGGAATTTAAATCTAATTACCGCCGCTATCGACAAAGGGGATGTCGAATGTTGTTACAATACCAATCCTCATAGCATTGAGTTAACGCCAGAGCAAGAAAAACCAGGCATATTTGTTTTAAAAACGGCATCAGGTGAAATCAAAATACCCGTTGATAGAATCATTGCCCGCCTAGGTGCTATTCCCCCAAGAGCGCTAGTTGAGTCATTTGGTATTGAGTTTCCAAATAGCGACCCAAATTCGATTCCGGTTTTATCCGCTAAATATGAATCTAATGTTCCCGGCATATATGTTATTGGTGCCCTCGGCGGTTACCCTTTAATAAAACAGGCGATGAATCAAGGTTATGAGGTTGTTGAATACATTCTTGGTAATAATATAAACCCTGCGGATCATCCATTATTAGAAAATAAACTTGAGCATTTACCTTTTGACTTAGGTGTTGATGAAATTCTCAGTTTGATGCAAACAGAAATACCGGTCTTTACGCCTTTATCTGCCTTAACTTTTAGAGAATTAATGCTAGATAGTCAAGTCCATGTATTTGAACCTAATATAGAAATTTTTAAAAAAAATGATTATACCAATAGCTTTTACACTATTTTACAAGGTGAGGTAAATATCGTTATTGGTGATCGGGTGATCAAAAGTACTCAAGGTAACTTTTTTGGTGAAATGAGTTTGATTTCAGGTCGGAGACGTTCAGCAACTGTGTTGTCTGGTGAATCTTGTATCGTTATTGAAACGCCTCGTCGTACGATGATTAAATTGATCACATCGGTTGATGCGGTCAAAAGAGTTTTAGATGAAACTTTCATTACGCGAACCATTCAAGCTAAATTTGCACCGAAAGTGACTATTGAAGAACTTCAACCTATTGTTAGCAAGGCAAAACTAAATCAATACAGTGCAAACGAAGTATTATTTGCTGAAGGTGATGAAGCTAACTGCTTACATGTGATAAGAAGCGGCTCGGTTACCGTGTCTAAAAAAGTGGCAGGCAAAGATATTCCAATGACTTATGTCGCGGCGAATAATGTCGTTGGAGAAATGGGCATATTGGGTAATACCGTCAGATCTGCAACGATTACCGCGACGGTTAAAACAGAAACCATATCGATCGACAGTGATTCATTTAATGATTTATTAGCCAAATCTCCAACATTACGTGCAACCATGGAACTTGAGGTACAAAAACGTCATTTAGAAAATACCAAGCTTGAGTCAGAAAGTGAAACCGGTGATATATTATCCTTTTTAATGCAACAAGGCTTAGGCGAAGCAACCGATGTCTTACTTATCAATGAAGACACCTGTGTTGGTTGTGATAACTGTGAAACTGCCTGTGCTGCTACACATGGCGGTACTTCACGGCTAAATCGAAAAGCAGGACCAACCTTTGCGCATGTGCACGTGCCAACATCTTGTCGACATTGCGAAGACCCTAGTTGCATGAAGGACTGCCCGCCAGATGCTATTCATCGAGGTGGCTTAGGCGGTGAGGTATTTATCGATGACAGCTGTATCGGTTGTGGTAATTGTGAAAGAAATTGCCCTTATGGCGTTATTCAAATGGAGTATCCAAAGGAAAAAAACAGCAGTTTTTGGAATTGGATGTTCTTTAATGCCGGAGAACAACCGGGTGAAAACAAGGTGAAGGAGGGCGATAACATCAAAAAAGCCGTTAAATGTGACATGTGTAAGGATATTGATGGTGGAGCTGCGTGTGTTCGAGCTTGTCCAACCGGCGCCGCAAATCGTGTTAGCCCTGAAAACTTTATTAATGTGGTCAATATCTAAACCATGGAACAATTTCTCTCTTACGCCAATGGGCGCTATTTAAAAGTTAGTCTTTTCTTATCCGTGTTTTTGTCAATTATTTATGTGATGCATGAACCCGGTCAACCAAAAAATGGTGGCACTTGGTTTGGCTATACCCTTGGCACTATTTCAGCTGTGCTTATTATCTGGTTAATGTACTTTGGACGCAGAAAAAGAGACTACTTCTCAACTTTGGGCACTGTTAAAGGCTGGTTATCAGCTCATGTGTATCTTGGTAGTTCATTATTAATTTTAGCGACCTTACATACTGGATTTCAATTTGGATTAAATGTTCACACTTTAGCTTATGCACTAATGTGTATTGCAATTTTTAGTGGTTTTTATGGCGCATGGACTTATGTCTACCTGCCCATTAAAAAAAGAGAAAATCTGAAAACAATTTCTGCTGAAGAGTATTATTTGTCGATTGAAGATGTTGATAGACAAATAATAAAACTAGCAAAAGATTTACCTGAAAGCTTGAGTTTAATGATTAACAGTGCGATTGAACGAACTGAAATTGGTGGCAATTTATTGGAGCAATTAAGTGCTGAGGACAAATCTTGTTTGATATATAAGGACGAGCTTTATGCCAATGTCGATCAATCGGGTTGTATACACCTTTTAGTTGAAGAGTTATCTAAAGTTACAGAGCAACAAAGAGCTGTTCAATTAAAACAAATAATAGATCTATTCGGCCGGAGAAAAAAATCACTTAAAATCCTGCGTTATCATATTAAAACCAATGTGTTATTAAAGCTTTGGTTAAATATTCATGTGCCAGTTTCTTTCGCGTTATTAGCGGCATTAATGGCGCATATTCTCTCAGTGTTTATCTATTGGTAATATAAGGAAATTTTATGAAATTACTGATCAGATACCTGAAAAAGCAGGGCCAGAGCTATGCTACAGAAGAAGTTACTGTAACAGGCGATACCTTACAAATTGGCCGTGGCACCAATCAACATATATTACTACCTGATCCTCGGGTAGCATTAGAACATGCCAAACTTGTTGCTTATCAAGACGGCTGTAAAATCGTGACAGCATCAGGTAAAGACGTTTTATTTAACCGTTTGATGGTTAAAAATTGTGCCATTAGCATTGGCGATGTTATCGAACTATCTGGCCATAAAATAACTTTATTGGCCGGTGAGAACGGTTGTGATTTTGTTGTCCAAGTAAAGTTGAGCACAGCAAAGCAGGAACCTATACAAAACCGATACCAAGTGAAATTTTCAGATTTGAAGCTGTATAAGCGTAGTTGGAGTTGGATCTTTTTTCTCTTAGTATTCTTCGCTTGTTTGCTTATTCCTATCTCTGGTGTGATTTCTCCTAGTTGGATGGAAACACTCAGAGAAAGTCCGCTGCCTGACGATAAACAATGGTTGGCAGGTGAATTAATAAAACCCCATAAATTTATTGGTGATGATTGTAGTCAATGTCATCAAAAAGCATTTCAGCCAACGACAAATGAGGCGTGTTTAACCTGCCATAAAACAATAAAACAACATGTTCCTGAAGTTAATGTCACTGAAGATTTTGTAGCAGTGGAGCAATGTACAAGCTGTCATAAAGAGCATAATAGTCGAGAAACCCTTAGCGAGTATTCACAACAAGTTTGTGTTGACTGCCATGTAGAAGCCAGTTTAGATAAGCTTGAACAACATGAGTATGGTTCTGCAACTGATTTCGAGCAGCATCACCCGAGTTTTAGCATCAGCATGTTAAAACCTGTGTTAGAGAATAAAGTAACGACTGGTTGGGACAGCGAACGCCTTTTACTCAACAATGTTGATTTGAAAGAGCAATCAAATTTAGAGTTTTCTCATCAACTTCACATGGATCCCAAAGGCATAAAGTCGGCAACTGGAGAGGTGCAATTAGCCTGTGTTGATTGTCATGTTCCGGCATTAAACGGTTTAGAAATGAAGCTTATTACCATGGAAGATAACTGCCAAAGTTGTCACCAATTAACCTTTGACCCTGATGACCCCAAACGGGTTGTACCTCATGGCTCACCAGCTGACGTTGTACTGATGATGAGAGAATATTATGCCTTTCGTTTTATTTATCAAAACCTAAATAATGATGTTGATAACCCTATCGTTAAAGCTGGCGATCTTTACAGTGTTCGTAAGGTTAGACGACCAGGGCGCGATGAAAGGTTACGTAAAAATTTCGAACAATCATTGAATTCGCAAACGGTTGCTGCTATTGAAAAACTGACCAAACAAACCGTAAGAACTGAGGCACTTGTTTGGGCAGAAAGTCGAGCTAATCAAGCGGCAATCGATATCTTCGAACGTCAAGCTTGTGCAGTTTGCCATGTAATGACTAAAAATGAAGACGATGAAGTTCCATGGCAAGTCGAACCTGTTGCTTTAACCAAAAAATGGTTACCAAAAGCAGACTTTACTCACCATGGACATCAAACAATGGCTTGTGTCGATTGTCATGAAGCAGATAAATCAGATCTGAGTTCAGATGTCCTGATACCAGATATAGAAAATTGTCAGCAATGTCATGGCGGTCTTGAAAGTAAGAATTTAATTCCAAATACTTGTATCGATTGTCATGATTTTCATCAAGCGAAAGATCATTTTTTTCGTCAATTAACGCATGCAAACCAACACATTAAAAGCTTGGAGCCAATCACCAATGCGCATTAAGCTTCTTGTCTTCATAATATTACCTTTGCTAACGCTGTTAATCAGTTGTGGTGGCGGTTCAAACAACAGTGAAAAGTCAGCGGTTGACCAAAATCAATCAATTGATATTAACGTTCAAGGGTGCACAGGACATTGCACAACAGTAGATTCATTTTTAACTCAAGCAGATGTTGAACTCATAATTAGCCAAGCAGTTGCTGAGGCTATCGCTCGTCAACTTAAAGCGACCATAGCGGTTACTGACCGACTTGGTAATGTGCTTGCTGTTTTTAGAATGGTAGACGCCGAAAAGTTTATTACGATTAGTTCAACCTCGAATACAAGCTTGCCTAAAGTATCTGGCGGTCTAGAAAATGTAAATGTTATTCCTGATACTATGGTGGCGATTTCCAAAGCAATTACGGCTGCTTTTATTTCATCTGAAGGAAATGCTTTTAGTACGCGTACCGCCAGCCAAATCATTCAAGAGAACTTTAACCCGGGTGAAAATAATACCCCGTCAGGTCCTTTGTTCGGCGTTCAATTTAGTCAGCTAGCCTGTAGTGATTTTAATTTAAGGTTTAGCACACTTGAGCTTCCTAGCGCCGGGCCACGTCGTTCACCTTTAGGTTTGTCCGCCGATGCTGGTGGCTTTCCTTTATATAAAGCAGGTACGCCTGTTGGCGCTATAGGAGTTATTTCTGATGGGATTTATGGCTTAGATAAAGACATCAGTGGTTTTGATTTAGATAATGATGAATTGATTGCATTAGCTGGCTCAGTAGGTTTTGCAGCGCCTTTATCGCGCAGAGGTGATGTTATTACCATTGTTGGTAAAACGGCACGTTTTAGTGATGCTTTTATTAGCGATTTACTCAGTACGACAAGTGAAGATTTTAGCAGTGTTAATAATAATTTAGGTAACTTAGTGGCTGTAGCAGGTTATTATGATGGTGGTGATGCAGACATTACTAGTGCCAGTGATGTAAATAGACAAGTGCTAGCTGGCGTTGTATTTGGCCAAAGTGGCTCAGGAATTATTGCTGCAGATCCTTTAATCTTTAAAGACACCGAAGGTGATAGCCTTGACGCGTTTATATTTGCTGATGATAATGATAATAATCGTTTTCCAGCACAGACAGCAAACGATCAGCCTGGCGGCGACGCTAATAAACAATTAACCAAAACAGAAGTACAAGCACTGTTAAATCAGGCCATTGCCATTGCTAATAAAAGTCGCGCCCAAATTCGTCAGCCTAATGGCAGTCAAGCAAGAGTGTCAGTATCGGTTGTTGATACCCAAGGCGTGATACTTGGCATGGCAAGAACTCGAGATGCTCCGGTATTTGGCTCAGATGTTTCTCTACAAAAAGCCCGTACAGCAGCATTTTTTTCTAATACCGGAAACTTAGTTAATGCTCCAGCTGACGCCCTTAGAGCTCTACCTTCGCCATTGTATCTTGATGCGGTTGCGGAGCCGGTTGATTTAACTGAGGGTCTCGCACTATTAACTTCACCAAATATTAATTTTTCAGATTATGTCACTGACTTACAAAATTTTTTAGGTCTGGCAGGGGCATTAGAGAGTAATGGTTCATTGACTGCTTTTTCTGATCGTGCAGGTGGAAATCTTTCACGACCTACATTCCCTGATGGTCCAGTTGCTGGACCGCCTGGACCATTAAGCAAACCTTCAGGGCAATGGAGTGTCTTCAATGTTGGTTTACAATCAGATCTTGTTTATAACGCATTGATACAGCACGTTGCTTTTGTGCTAGGTGCTGCGCCTGATGTTGATAATAATTGTACCGCCAATACGGGTTTAGCCAATAATAATGCCTTTACTAATGTTAATAAAATCTCGGCATTAGCCAATGGCATACAGATTTTTCCGGGTAGTGTTCCTATTTATCGAGGTGATACTTTAGTTGGCGGCATTGGTGTTTCTGGTGATGGCATTGATCAAGATGATATGATTTCATTTCTAGCCGTTCATCAAACAGGTTTATCGGTAGGCACCGGCTTAAATAACGCGCCGAAGGCAATACGAGCCGATAAAATTGATATTCCCAATCAATCAATTAGATTACGTTATGTTAATTGTCCACAAGCACCATTTTTAAACTCAGATGAAACGGAAGTGTGTAATGGCCTTTAAATCATCTGTATTGATCCTTAGTTTTGCGCTCAATGCTTTGCATACTGTACAAGCTGAAAATATTCATAAAAGTGATAAAACCGAAAAGAGTGCGATTATTCCTGCTTACTTGCTTTGTGGTGAAGGCTCTGTTGAAGCAAAAAGACAACGACCGGGCCATCCGGTAGATGAATATCAACTGCGCCCGTGTGATGATGATAAAAAGTTAAAACCTTGGTATAAAACTATTCCACTTGGCACCATGATGCCAGATCGTTGGCGTATTGTTGAAATGATAGGCATAGAGAGTAATTTATGGGACCCGTATAACGGTTATAATCCAATAAAAGGTGATTATCCGGTGTGGGGTGACGATTGGTTTTATAACCTTATCGCTATTTCAGATACGGTTGTCGAACCACGTAATTTTCCAGTTCCGGTTGGGGTGGCGACAACCAACAGACCTGATTCATTAGATACCATAGGGACGGGTAATGGCTCAGTCTTTAGCCAAAGTATAATTTTAGAGCAAGTATTTTATCAGGGGGATACCACATTTAGACCTCCAGATTATGAGTTTCGTCTAACGACAGTATTTAACTTTAATCAGGTGCGATTTCAAGAACGCGGCTTACTCAATATTGATCCAACGTTAGAAAGTGATGGCGGACGAAAACGTTCAGATAAATTCCTCGGAATACAAGCAGCATTTGTTGATAAACACTTACGTAATGTTTCACATCGTTTTGACTTTGACAGTTTACGTCTAGGTATTCAGCCGTTTTCTTCGGATTTTAGAGGGTTTTTATTTCAAGATTCACAATTTGGTGTGCGTTTATTTGGCAATAGAGATAATAACATCTTTCAATATAACCTTGCATGGTTTAGACGTTTAGAAAAAGACACTAACAGTGGCTTAAATGATATTTCGCAAAGCTTACGTGATGATGATGTTTATACCGCTAACTTATATTGGCAAGACTTTCCTGTGTTAGGTTTTGTTTCTCAGGCCAGTGTAACTTATAACCGCAATCGAGAAAAAGGCCAAATAGAGTACGATCAAAACGGTTTTATTACCCGTCCGTCTTCATTATTTGAAGAGCGATTTTCGCGAAATTATGACGTAACTTATCTTGGTTATAGTGGTGACGGTCATTTTGGTCGTTTAAATGTCACCGCGTCTGCTTATTATGCTATCGGCGAGCAAACGAGTAGTCGTTACCGCAATGAAAAAGATGAAATAGCGGCTTTTTTTGTTGCCTCTGAATTTTCCATGGATTTTGATTGGTTTAGACCCAAGTTATCGGTGTTATGGGCTTCAGGAGATGATGATCCTTTTGATAATGTTGCCAAAGGCTTTGATGCTATTTTCGAAAACCCGCAATTTGCCGGCGCGGACACCAGCTTTTTTATTCGACAAACGGTACCGTTAATTGGTGGCGGTGGTGTCGCGTTATCAGGTCGTAATGGGATTTTACCATCGCTGAGATCAAGTAAAGAGCAAGGGCAGTCAAATTTTATCAACCCAGGATTACGTTTGTTAGGCTTTGGCTTTGATGCTGATATTTTGCCTGAGCTGCGGGTGTCGATGAACCTAAATCAATTATGGTTTGATGACACTAAAGTTTTAGAGAGCTTGCGCCAACAAGCACCGATAGCCAAAGACTTAGGACAAGACTTATCCGCGTCATTAATCTGGCGACCGTATCAATCACAAAACATAGTTGCCCGTTTATCTGCTGCTGTATTGGCGCCAGGTAAAGGCTTTGACCAACTTTATGGCAGTGAATATAAACTGCCATATTCTGTGCTATTTAACCTAGTTATCACCTATTAAGATGTTTATGAATTTTAAAATGACTTTGAATAATTTCTCTCTATGTTTTGCTGCAGTTGTGCTGTTAATGCTTAGCTTGGCTTTAACTACGTTTAGCGCGGTATCGTCTGAAAAACATCAAAAAGTTGACGTTGAATACAGCTTTACACCACCTGCGCCTAAAAGTCAGACACCAGAGCAAGCCTTGGTTAAAAGTACCGGTTGTTTAAGCTGTCATACTGATACCGACAGCTTATCAATGCATGCTAGTCCTGGTGTGATATTAGGATGTACAGATTGTCATGGAGGTAATGCCGAAATTACTAAGCCATTTAATGCCAAGCAAGAAGATAAAGATTATTTAGCCAGTTTAAAGCAAGCGCACGTTGCTCCGAGTTATCCACAAGATTGGAACTTTCCTTCGAGTGCGAATCCACAAGGCAGTTATACCTTGCTTAATCGAGAAGCGGCTGAGTATGTACGTTTTGTCAATCCATCGGATTTACGCATTGCTGAAGAGGCTTGCGGCGCGTGTCATTTACCGACAGTGCAAGCAGCAAAACGCAGCATTATGGCGACAGGTGCTATGCTATTTGGTGCAGCATCTTATGCTAACAACATTTTACCTTATAAAAATTACGTATTAGGTGAAGCCTATACTCGTGACGGAGAGCCAACAGCGATTGCTGGACCACCTCTAGCCAATAGCGAAGAAGCGGCTAAAAACCATGGGGTTTTACCCATTTTGTATCCCTTGCCTAAATGGCAGAATGTGCCACCGGGAGATATATTTCGAGTGTTTGAACGAGGTGGTCGTAATATTTCCAACGTTTTCCCTGAAACCGGATTGCCTAATGCCCTTGGGCAATTACAGCGTATTGAAGAACCTGGTAGACCAGACTTTAAACAATCTAATCGTGGCCCTGGTACCGGAGGACGAATTTCAGTGCCGTTACTTAATGCCCATAAAACTCGCTTAAACGATCCACTGATGTGGTTTTTAGGTACCAATGATAATCCTGGCGATTTTAGAACCTCAGGTTGTGGTTCATGTCATGTGGTTTATGCAAATGATAGAGAGCCACGCCATTCTGGGCCTTACGCCCAATTCGGTAATAGCGGTCAAACGCAAACGGTTGATCCTACTATTGCTAAAAATGAAGATGGTCATCCGTTAAAGCATGTTTTCACTCGTGCTATCCCAACTGCGCAGTGTATGTCGTGTCATATGCATCAACCCAATATGTTTGTGAACACCTTTTTAGGCTACACCATGTGGGATTATGAAGCTGATGCACCCAAAATGTTCCCGAAAGAGCAACGTTACCCAAGTCATGAAGAAAAATTTAATACTATGACAAGTAACCCTGAAGGCGCTGCGGTCAGAGGGTTATGGTCAGATCAAGAGTTCTTGCGAGATGTTTGGACTAAAAATGATGAAATGGAAAACACGCAATTTGCTGATTACCACGGTCACGGCTGGAATTTCAGAGCCGTATTCAAGAAAGATCGTAAAGGTAATTTACTCGATAAAGAAAATAAAATAGTCGAGCCTGACGATCCGAAAAAATTCGATAAAGCGGTACATATGTCATCAGTGCACTTAGATGTCGGTATGCACTGTGTAGATTGTCATTATTCTCAAGATAATCATGGTAACGGCCATGTTTACGGTGAAGTTGCCGGTGCGGTTGAAATTGATTGTGTAGATTGTCATGGTACGGTGTCTGATTATCCAAATTTAAAAACCTCTGGTCCTGCCGCGCCTCCTGGAGGCACAGATTTATCACTAATTCGTAACCCTGATGGCCAAAAAAGGTTTCAGTGGAAAGAAGATGGTTTATATCAACGCAGTTTAATTTGGCCTGAGCTTGAGTGGAAATTAAGTCTTTTAAAAGACGTTATCGACCCAAAACATAAAGAATACAACGCCAAAGCTGCTCGTGCTAAAACCATGAAGAAAGACCCTATTGATCAGCACTTTGGTTTAGACGTTACCCCAGATATGCTAGCGCATAATAATGATGAAATGGAATGTTACACCTGTCATCAGTCTTGGACGACAAGTTGTGGTGGTTGTCACTTGCCGATTGAGGCAAACTGGAAAACAGAAAATAAACATTATGAGGGTGGTGAGTCTAGAAACTACGCCAGTTACAATCCTCAGGTGGTGCGTGACCAGATATTTATGTTAGGTCGCAGAGGGGGGATTAATGGTGGAAAAATTGCGCCATTGCGATCAACGTCGGCCTTAGTGTTGTCTTCAACTAATTCAAATCGTGAAAAAATCTATGTGCAACAGCCACCGATTTCCGCCAGTGGTTATAGCTCGCAAGCGATGAACCCTCATTTTGCCCATACGGTGAGAAAAGAAGAAACCCGTGAATGTAGTGATTGTCACTTAGCTGAAGATGCTGACAATAACGCTATATTTGCTCAAACACTCGGTTTAGGAACTGACTTTATCGACTTCATTGGCTTTCATGCCTATGTCGGTGGTGAAGAATCAGTTGAAGCAGTACAAGTCACTGAGTGGGAAGAGCCACAAGCGATGAAGGGAAGCTTTTTACATAAATACGTCTACCCTGATTTTTATCAGCAACATTTAGACAATAATAAAGAACTAAAAATTGGCTATGATCATGATGCTGGCGCGATTAATTGTTTGCAATTACGGGGCGAGTATTTATTTGCCGCAGCGGGCAGGGAAGGTTTAGTAGTTTATGACGTTGCTTCTATTGCCAATAAAGGCGTGAGTCAGCGTATTATTACCGCGCCAACGACGTTATTAGGCCAAGACACGAATATTAAAAGTGCTAATGCTACCTGTGTCTCTTTGGTTACTACTCAACCGGTTGCGCCTGAGCGTAACCAAGGTGATTTAATGCGCATCACCAACCAAGAGAAACCGTTCCACCCTATTTATAATTACGCTTTAATCACTGATGCTAATGAAGGCTTAATATTGACTAATATTGATACTTTGATGGACGGAGAGCCGAGAAACAACTTTTTAACTCGTGCGTTAACATGGAATGAAAACGGTGTATTAAAAGGTGCGCGTCATATCACTATCGGTGGCCGATATGTTTATGTCGTTGCTGATGCGGGTTTGGTCATTTTAGATTTAGATCAACCGCTAACACCTAAACACTTACTCACCGTGCCTTTAAATAACGGCCACTCAGTTACACAACAATTTAGATATTTGTTTGTCACCGATGATGATGGCTTAAAAACAATAGATATTACCGCGCCAGAGCAAGCATTTATTGTCAAAAACAACACCATTGCGATTAAAGATGCTAATCGTGTATTTGTCTCTCGTACTTTTGCTTATGTTGCTGCCGGCAAAAAAGGCATAGTGATTGTTGATATCAATAAGCCTAAAAGTATGAAAACGTACCAGATTTATAATGCAGAAGGGCAGATTAAGGATGCCCAAGACGTCGTTGTTGCTACCACCAATGCCTCGCTATTTGCTTATATAGCTGATGGAGACTCAGGCTTAAAAGTGGTGCAATTAACCTCGCCAGATTCACAACCGCGCTTTTATGGTTTTAGTCCCGACCCTAAGCCAGAATTTGTCTCTTGGTATTCAACAACATCAAAAGCATTATCGTTATCACGCGGTTTAGAAAGAGATCGTGCAGTAGATGAAACCGGTGGTCAAATTGCGGTATTTAGTCGCTTAGGCTCAGGCCCTTTAACTGAAAAAGATATGAAAGGGTTATATTTAGATAAAAATGGCAAACCATGGTTCGTTAAAGACAAATTAAAGTCCATGGCCGAGCAAATACACTTTGGTGTCGCAACGCCTGCTTTAGTTGTTCCTGAACAGTCAAAGCCGAAAACAGATAAAGTTGAAAACATGCCATTACCTTCAGTGCATGAGGATAAATTATGAGAATTTTATGCATTATCGTCGCAAATTTTGCTGTCTTATTGACTTTAAATGCTACTGAATTACCACAGCAAGATGAAAAGGTTCATCTAGGCGTAGCAAGTTGTGCGGCCAGCATGTGTCATGGCTCTGTTATTCCACGTGATGGTAGTGACGTTTTACAAAACGAGTACATTATTTGGAGCCGAGCAGATGCACACTCTCAAGCTTTTCAAACGTTGTTATCGCCAGAGTCAGCAGAAATAGCCAATAAATTAGGTTTGGAAAATGCAGCTAGCGCTGGCGTCTGTTTAGATTGTCATAGCGATAATGTTAAAACCGAGCAACAAGGCGAAAAGTTTCAGTTAAGTGATGGTGTTGGTTGTGAATCATGTCATGGTGGTGCTGAGGAATATATCAGGAGCCATACCCATGCCGCGATTAGTCGAGATGAAAACATATCTAATGGGCTGTTTCCAACAGATAAGCCTAAAGCGCGTGCTAAGCTTTGTTTGTCTTGTCATTTAGGTAATAAGAATAAACAAGCCACACATGACATTATGGGTGCAGGCCATCCAAGGTTAGCATTTGAATTAGACACCTTTGGTATTTTACAGCCTTTGCATTATGTCGTTGATGAGGACTATTTAAAGCAAAAGTGGTCAGGTGATAATTACGTAACATGGGTTTATGGTCAACTTGAAGCGAGTAGAGCGACGTTAACCTTGTTAGAAGAGAAGTTGATTGATAACTCGTCAATATTTCCAGAGTTATCATTGTTTGATTGTCACTCATGCCATCATAATATGTCAGACTTAAAGTGGAATGAAAATAAAGGACAAGGTTTTAAACCGGGCACTGTACGTTTAAATGACGGTAATTTTAAAATGCTGATGATTATTGCTGCAAGTACTGTTGATAGTGATAAATTACACCAGCATTTAGCTGATATTAGAAAAGCCTTGAATGATAAGTCTAAGCTCAAGATTACAATTACTGGTATTTTAGAAGATATAGACTTTATTGAAACGAGCTTAGTGCAACAAAATTTAGTTCAGAAAAAAGTTTCTGCCACATCAACGTTAAATAATATATTGCAGGAAGGGGCTAAAGGGGCGTTTTCTGACTACATAGCTGCAGAGCAAGTGGTGATGGCTATAGATTTATTGTTTGAGTTTATTGATGAAAAAGCAACGTTTGCAGCTGATATATCGCTTTTATTTGATATTGTTGCCGATGATGAAAAATTTGATGACGCTTTATTTTCCAAGCAACTGAAGAAAATTAATGATCGGTGGGTGAAACAATAACTAAATTTTAAGCGTTATTAATACTATATTTAAAAGAATAAATAAATTTACTGAGTAATTGTCAGTGATCAATTATGTTAATGGATGAAAAAATTAATGATTAAAAGTTTAACAAAAATAACATTTATTTGGTTAGCCTTTTTCTTTAGCTCGCTAGCATTAGCAAGTTATGAAGCAGAGTTGAAGCAGTTAAAAAGTTATTTATCAGATAAGCAATATATTCAAGCTTATGATTATTCGGAGACTTTAGCTGATGATTTAGCTGGTGAATTTGCTTTTGATTTCATGGCAGGTATAGCGGCTTTTGGTGCTGAAAAATATCAAGCCGCGGTGTTTGCCTTTGAACGTGTCGTTATCCATGACCCTATGTCATACACCGGCCGTTATTATCTAGCGCTAAGCTATAAAGCCGTTGATAATCTCCATGGTGCTATCGTTGAATTTGAAACTTTATTAACTACACGATCAACTGGAAGTTCATTAACCGATGAACAAAAAGCGAATGTAGTTAACCAATTAAAATCGGTTAACAGAATTTTATCTGAGCGTAAACGCAGGTGGTCACATGAAATTTTGTTTGGTGTTGGTTCAGATAACAATATAAATAGTGGTAGTTCTGAAGACGAAATTGCCTTACCTGACGGCACGTTAATCCCTCTATTTGACTCTTCAAAAGCAACTTCTGATGGCACCTATCAAGCGAGATATGCGTTGAAGTATCAGCAACCTTTAAGCCAGAATCAAAAACTTCTATTTGACTTTGCTGTGCAGAATAAACATTACGTTTCTCATCATGAATATAATCGCCAAATGTTAAGTGTCTCAATCAAGTATGAACAACAGTTACAAGAAAATTCAACATGGTATTTAGGCGCGAGTACCGCACCACTTTGGTTTTCAAGTGAAAAATATCGCACACAAAATGCATTGAATTTTGGTTGGCAGCAAGCTATCAATACAGCCAGTAATTATGGTGTTAATGGTCTTGTTGCAGATGTTAAGCATAATATTTACAGTGATTTAGATTTCGAACGTTATCAAATGAATGCTTTTTATCGTATGCAAGCAAAGTATCAACATATGTTTCTGTTGAATTGGTATCAAGACAAAAACCAAAAAGGTTTTGATCATAATAGTAGGATGGCAGTGGGGATTTCATATATTGTCAGTTACCCCATTTATCAAAATTTCACTGGTAACACATTGATTAAATTAGAAAAGCAAAACTATGATGAACCAAATCCTTTGTTTGGCGTTTATAGTGACTCGGTGCTATCGGTAGTTTCAACTGAGCTTGCCTACACTGGCTTCGAAAATCAAATAATACAGTTACAATTAAGCTATCAAGATAAACGGTTAGATAGTGAAATTTCGGCGATGAAAATATATGAATATGATCGCTTTGAAGCAAACCTTACATGGAAATATGCATTCTAATGACTAAATTAAATCATAGTAAAAGTATTTTAGCTACGCTGTTTTGTTGTTTATTAACTTCGCATTCATATGCCGTAGAAACGGCGGGTAAAACCATGATCACCAAAGGCACGGTGAATGCTATTTCCAATGAGCAAGAAGAAATTCGGCCGTTAAAGCGTCGTTCAGCTGTTTTTGTCAATGATGTTGTTACTACTGGACCATCGAGCAAGACTCAATTGAGAATGACTGATGGTAGTATGATCGCCATGAAAGAAAACTCTCAACTGATAATAGCAGAGTATAAATTTGGTATTGATAATGACAAAGATTCAGTGGTTTTAGACTTAGTACAAGGAGGATTACGTTCAATAACTGGCGCAATTAAAGCAGACCAAGGCGATTACAAGTTAAAAACCCCAATCGGAAGTATTGGTATTCGAGGTACACATTACGAAGTTCAAATAGTAAATGATACTGTTTGGTTCGCTGTTTGGGATGGGGCGATAGATGTTGAATTAGCGATAGGCATTAATGCAGGCTCGACATTATCACTTGGATTTGGCGAAAATTATTCTTATGCCAGTGTTGGTCAAAATGGCACAGTTACACATTTTATTGAGCCACCTAAAATTTTTAAACAAGGACTGAGCTCTAAAACGCAAGAGAGCAATGAGTTATCTTATGATGAAAATACATCATACATCGCATCGATTGAAGAAAAAAAATCATTGAATATAGAAACGGAAACTATTATTACGTCTTTAGAAAAAGATAATACTGAATTTATTGTATACGATCAATTTAACGTACTTGAACCGCAAAATATTGCCGATCTAGTTGCTGCTCGAAAAGGTGTTTTAGAATATTCAGACGCAGCGTTTACATCGAGTTATAACTTGTCTAATTTTTCTGCGGGCATGGCAATTGATTTTGATTCTGGTGAAATATCAAACGGTCATTTGTCATTCAATGATGATCGTAGTACCGATCTTTGGAATGCGGTATTTAACGGAAATATGTATATTAGAAATGACAATGTATTTATGGAAGTTGGGATTACTTTTGCCAGTCATGGCAATAATATAGCTTACGGAAATATTTCTACTAGCTTCATCAACTTTATGGGCTTAGATGCTGTTTCTGGAGGTTTTGAATTATTTGATAGAACCACAGGTATAGCAGTCGATGGCGCTTATTTGATTAGAAAACGATAATGGAAAATATAATGGAATCACTACCAAAAAAATGCTTAATACTAGGTGTGTTGATTTTTAGTTTGAGTAGTTGTGGCGGCAGTAAAAGTGAAAAGGAATCAGCACCATCACTACCAATAGCTGAAGTAATTGCGCCGACCGAATCCTCATTATCAACAGTTAAAGCAAGCTCCTTAGCGCAAGTTTCATTTAATTACATCGCATCCGAAACAGTCAGTGAAAGTCAACCTGCCACTGCGGTTTTAGATTTACCTGATCAAAGCAAGACGATTATGGGTAACATTTTACTTGCGCTAGATGTCATTGATCTTGCAGGTATAGAACAAATATCATTAGATTTTTCTAATGGAAATCCAGAGATCCCTGCCTTAGAAATATGTGGCTTTAACTCGGGTAGTTGTTTAAGTGATGACTTTAACGAAGTCTCTGGCGACAACAGCAATTATCGATTATTCATCAATGGTATTAATCCCCATGATTACAATTGGCAAAGTGGCCCTAATACCATCAAAGTATGGGTTGATAACAGTGCTGGTGAGCGAAGTGTTGCCACTACCTTTAATTTAAACTGGCAAGCTGTCGTTATTGCCCAAACCCAAGCCGAATTTACCAATGTTACTGGCAATGACACCACAGGTGTTTTTGTTGGTGATTTATCTATCAGTTGGTCTGAAGTTGCTGACTATCAATTTTATAACGTATTTATTGCAACAGAATCAGGAGTTAACAGTGATAATGTGACTGAGCTTACTGATGGACAAGCAAGATTATCGCTAGTAGAAAATAATGTAATTATTGCAGGACTTGATGCCACTAAAGAATATTTTTTCACGGTTAGTGGGGTTAATGATGGCGGTGAAAGTGCATTTAGTTTACAGAAAAGTGTGATTGACCTTACTCGCGGTGCACCTGTAGTACAGGATGATTTTGCTGAGCTTGATGAAAATTCAAGTATTATCCTTAATGTATTAGCAAACGACAGCGATGATTCATCATTATCTTTTATAGAATTAAATAACGGTACAAATGGACTTGTAATTGATAATGGCGATGGCACCGTAACATATAGTCATGATGGCTCTGAAACGACTTCAGACCAATTCACTTATAAAGTTACTAATGGTGAATTTACTTCTGCTACAGCCACCGTGACTTTGGTGATTAATTTAGTTAACGATGCGCCTAAAGCCATAGATGATATCGCCAATGTAAATGAGGGTGGTGAAGTTACTATTGATCTACGTATTAATGATAGTGATGAGGAAACTCTTACTACAGAATTGACCATTACCGATATCAGCATAGCTAATTACGGAACTGTCGTTAATAATAACGATGGTACGGTCAGCTATAGACATAATGGTAGTGAAACGTTGACTGATAGTTTTACCTACACCATAAGTGATGGCAGTTTAGATTCACTACCAGCGACCGTTTCTATTAATGTTAGCGCAGTGAATGACGCGCCAGTAGCTAACAATGATGTAGCAACTTTAAATGAAGGAACGAGCGTTGTTATTGATTTACGCAGTAATGATATAGACGCCGAAACAGCGACTAATGCTTTAATTGTGACCAATATCAGTGCGGCTACTAATGGTACAATTGTCAACAACAACGATGGCAGCGTAACGTATATTCATAATGGCAGTGAAACCTTATCTGACAGTTTTACTTATACCATTAACGATGGCAGTGTTGATTCTGCACCCGCAAGCGTTTCTATTACTGTTATTGCGGTCAATGATGCACCTGTAGCAAATAATGATACCGGGACAGTTAATGAAAGCGCGAGTACTATCATTGATTTACGCAGTAATGATACGGACGAAGAAACAGCCACTAATGCGTTAATTGTGACCAATATCAGTGCGGCTAGTAATGGTACAATTGTCAACAACAACGATGGCAGCGTAACGTATATTCATAATGGCAGCGAAACCTTAACGGACAGTTTTTCTTATACCATTAACGATGGCAGTGCTGATTCAGCACCGGCAACGGTTTCTATTAGTGTTAATCCGATAAACGATGCGCCCATTGCAAATAATGATACCGGCACGGTTAATGAAGGTGTGAGTACTATCATTGATTTACGCAGTAATGATAGCGACGCAGAAACAGCGACTAATGCGTTAATCGTGACTAATCTTAGCTCTGCCAGTAACGGCACCGTTGTTAATAATAACGATGGCACAGTTACCTATACACATAATGGCAGTGAAACCTTAACCGATAGTTTTACCTACACTATTAATGATGGCAGCGTCGATTCAGCACCCGCAACAGTTTCCATTACGGTTACAGCGGTCAATGATACACCGATCGCCAATAATGATACGGGCGCAGTTAATGAAGGCGCGAGTACGATTATTGATTTGCGCGGTAATGATAGCGACGCAGAAACAGCAAATAATGCGTTAACCGTGACTAATCTTAGCTCTGCTAGTAACGGCACCGTTGTTAATAATAACGATGGCACGGTTACCTATACCCATAATGGCAGTGAAACCTTAACCGATAGTTTTACCTACACTATTAATGATGGCAGTGTCGATTCAGCACCTGCAACGGTTTCAATTATGGTTACAGCGGTCAATGATGCACCGATCGCCAATAATGATATGGGCGCAGTGAATGAAGGCGCGAGTACGATTATTGATTTGCGCAGTAATGATAGTGATGCTGAAACAGCAGCTAATACGTTAACGGTCACTAATATCAGTACAGCGACTAATGGCACCATTGTTAACAATAACGATGGCACAGCTACCTACACACATAATGGCAGTGAAACCTTAACCGACAGTTTTACCTACACCATTAATGATGGCAGCCTCGATTCAGCACCCGCAACGGTTTCAATAACGGTTACTGCGGTCAATGATGCCCCCGTTATTACCTCAGCTGATAATGTAAGTATGGCCGAAAATACTGCTAATAATACTGCTGTTTATAACGCAACGGCTACTGATGCTGAACTCGGAAATATTACTTGGGGCCTCATGGATGCCAATAGTGCCTTTATTATTGATTCGTTAACCGGCGTAATAACCATCAACGATAATAGCTCCTTAGATTTTGAAACATTCACTACTTATGATTTACAACTGAGCGCGACAGATGATGGTGTACCAGCACAATCGGATAATATATTAATCACGGTGATTTTAACCGATGTCAATGAGAAGCCAACATTAACAGCTACGCCGACATCACAAGTAATTAGTGAGAAAGCTCAAGTTAACGACGCGATCTCGAGTATTTCTGCCACAGACCCAGAAAATGATCCACAAACGTGGTCTATGATTGCGGGCAATGAAAACGGTATTTTTGATATTGATAGCGCTGGAAACATTACAGTAATTGATACCACTGAATTAAATTATGAAACCACAACACAATATATATTAACCATTAAAGCGGCAGATTCGAGCACTCCTGCTATTTTTGAAACCATTGATATTACTGTTGATGTTTCTGATGTTATTGAAAATCAGGTATTAGCACTAGATGCTTTGTTTGGTGTAAATGGTATAACAACATTTAATACCTACTCTTATAATAGTGATGACAATTTAGTGAGTGTTTTACGCCAAGTTGATGGGAAATTACTCTTGGTTGCCAATATATCTTTTCAAGGTAATGACAATGTGGGCGTTATCAGATTAAATATTGATGGCTCCCTTGATGTTAGCTACGGTATTCAAGGAAGAAAAACCTTTAATTTTGTTAATAGTCAATTTGCCAGTAAAGCTATTTTGGACTCATCAGAAAACTTATATATTGTTGGTACTGAAAATAATTCTAATGATTATCCTTTTGTATTGAAAGTAGACAATACGGGGAGTTTAGATACCAGCTTTAATAGTGATGGCAAGTTTGAGTTCAGCTTTGCTGAGTCAAGTTACGGTCAAGATATCCTTCTCCATAGTAATGGCTTTATTTATATCGCCAGTGATGGTTTCAGTTCTACTCATTCTACTCACACGCTGAAAATGCTGCGTATTGATATTGCTGGTAATCTAGTTAATTTAAACTCAGATAGTGGTTTTGGTGAGTTTGATTTATTTGCATCGTTCAAGTTTTATCCGGTTGGCATAGCTGAATTATCAACTGGAGAATTAGTGGTAATGGGCACAAGTGATAATACTTTCCAAGTAGATTTCGCGACTGCTGTGTTAAATCAAAACGATTTTGCTCAGAACGGTTTAGTTACTGCTAAATTTGATCTAGCCCAACTTATAGATGGCAGTGGTGCCTCTATTGATAAAATAAACAGTTATTCAAGTTTTAATAATGATAGCTTTTTACTGGTCGGCGCTTCAGATTATTTAGGAGGACAACCTGAATCTGCCTTATTAAAAATAGATGTGACCAATTCAACCATTGTTGCAAATACGAGTTTTGCTACATCAGGTGCCTTGATCGATGACGTCGATGGAAATAATTTTGAATTCTCAGAAATAGTGACTTCAAGCCTTGATAGTGCTGGCAATATTACTTTTGTCTCAATTGCTAATATTGGTGAAGATGGCGAAAGTTATTTTGTTGAACAATTAACCAGTAGTGGTGACTTTAATGTAGGTTTTTCCTCAGTTGTATTTCGGTCAAACTATACTATGAAACCCAAAGCACAATTGATTGTAGATCCGAGTACGGATGAGTTACTTTTAGCAAGTACTGTCGAAATAAACGTTAATGCAGATATTAACTTTAAGAAGTTGTTAAATGACGGTACTGAGGTTGTGGCGAGTGCACAAACATTTAACTTTACCGGCAGTGACGAAACACTTGTGGATATCGATTTATTGACGGTATCACCTAATAGCAGTGCTTTATGGGTTAACACAGATAAGCTTGTTGGAGTAGCAGAAACCAGTGGAACTATAGCTTTATTGGATAGTGATGGGAAAATAGATCATCGTTTAAATAATGGCAAAACTACCGTAATAGGTGGTGATTTTCCATATGGCCCTTCACTAGAATTAGCAGACGGCAGTTTGATCTATACAAACTATAAGAAATTCGATTGGATTCCTTTTTTAATTCATAAGATCACAGATAAAAACTTTACGGTTGATGAAAACTTTGTTCCTGGTTTTGGTTATGCGCAAGTGAATCTTCCATTTGGTTCAGAAGTCAATGCTATTGCCTATGATGCCTTCAGCGACCATATCATTATTGTTGGTACTGTTGTTAGCGAGGGAACTGATGTCTTTGTCGTAAAAGTTAATGCAACGGATGGCACATTATTCTCTGGTGGTAGTTATGTCGATGGCTTAGTTGTTATCAATGTGCCAGGTAATAACTCAGAAACTTTAAACCGTATAATCCCTCAAGGCGATGGGAGTTTAATTGGGTTAGGCTCTTTAAGCGTTGCTGGCTTCTCTAATCCATATTTATTAAAAATAGATGCGGGTGGAGCTCTTGATAGCAGTTTTAACGGTGTTGGCTTTAAAAGTTATGATTTAGGTACGATTGGAGAAAATATTACAGAGGAAGACTTTGTTCAATTGGCCGATAGCTCTCTCATTTTTAACGCCAACAACAGTACATCAGGTACCAGTTTTGTTGTTAAAACTGATACCGCAGGCGTTCTTGATGGTGCTTTTGCTAATTCGGGGTTACTTGAATTAGACCTAGGTACTTCGGTGACTAAAGTGACCGATATCACCCTAGATGATAGTGGGAGTCTTTATGCTGTAGGTCATGTCACTAATGTTGATGATGATAGCTTAGTGGTAAAAATATCTTCTGTTGATGGCAGTTTAGATCCTTTGTTTAATGCGTTCAGTTCTCCTGGTTACTGGGTTTTTGATGAAGGCAGCAGCGATAAGCTAAATAAAGTATTATTTGACCCATTAAAAAGTCGAATCATTTTAGGTGATACTACTTCTGGTCCATTAGGGCTTGTTGACATTAGAGTGCGAGCTTTTAACCTTATACAAGATGATAATTAATAAATAGTATGAATACGTAGATACGAATCGTTGGTTAATTATGTGGTACTCAGAGTATAAGTAACCAACGATGTAAGATAAATTCAATATTTTAGCCATTTATTAAGTAGAGTTAATATGAAAGTAAGCTTTTATGGTACCAGAGGTTCATGTCCATCGCCGGGTAAAGACACCCTTAAGTATGGTGGAAATACCGCTTGTACTTTAATTGAAGCAAACAATGGTAAAAAGCTTATTTTAGATGCTGGCACCGGTATTCGTAGACTAGGTGATGAACTTGTCAAACAACAGGAAGATATCTACTTGTTGGTAACTCATAATCATTTCGATCATATTCAAGGCTTTCCATTTTTCAAACCAGCCTTTCAAGCACAAAGAAATATTTATATCTATCCGGCAATAACTCAACCCAATGAACCTAAAGCTATCGTTGAACAAATGCACGGAAGTTATTCGCCCATTGCCAGTACTATGCTGCAGGCTAATATTCAATTTCAATTTCCTGATTGGCAACTACAGCCAATAATAATTAATGGCTTTAGTGTTTCCAGACAACCGATTAATCATCCCAATGGTGGTATGGCGTATTTAATTTCTTGTGACAATAAAACCGTTGCTTACGTTACTGACAATGAGTTGAATTTTCCAAATCCTGTAGTTACTATTTCTCAATGGATAAGTATTGTTAGCGATGTCGATTTACTGATCCATGATGGTCAATATGTCGCGTCAGATATGCCCCTGAAATTTGGTTGGGGTCATTCCTTGATTTCAGAAAGCCTAGATTTAGCTGTGCAAGCAAAAGTGAAAAATTTAGCCATTTATAGTCATGATCCAGAACGAACTGACGATGAACTTGATCAGTTACAAGCAGAAATTAATAATATGAATCAGAACGTAAATGCTTTTTTAAGTATGGAAGGGCAAGTAGTACAATTGTAGGCCGTTATCATTATTATAATCTTCACGATGCAAGGAATAATTATCTAGGTGTTTAGTTATATTAAAAATAAGAAAAATGCCATTCTTGCTGGTCTGCTTATTAGCTCATGTGTTATTTTTTTACAATTCACTTCCCAGCCGGACGTAAAGCAATTACTGGCTAGGTTCGACGGTATATTTTACGATCTTAGACTGAGATCTACGCTAGAAGATAGAGGCTTAACTGATCAAGCTATTTTTATCATTGATATTGATGAGAAAAGCTTAGCAGCTGAAGGTCGTTGGCCTTGGTCACGCAGAAAGTTAGCTGATCTAGTGAATAAATTAGCAGAAGCAGGCGTCGCTGTTGTCGCATTTGATGTGTTATTTTCAGAGCCAGAAAGAAATCCCGCTGATGTTATAACAAAGCATTTACGCGCTGTGAATATGGACATTCCCAGATTTCTTAGCGAAGCAAAATTAGCCTTAGATGCTGATCGATTATTTTCCGATAGTTTGTCTAATACTGATACTGTGCTTGGACTTTTGTTCCAAGATGAAGATAAATTAAGTAAAGGACAATTGCCTTTAAGTGTTATCAATAAGCCAGTTGATATTGATTTAAATAAACTAATACGCGTATCTTTTCCCAATTACGAAAGCAATATCGACATTTTGCAATCTCAAACTTTTGGTAGTGGTTTTATTAATTCAACTCCAGATGAAGACGGCTTTATTAGACGGGCTGCGTTAATTGCTGAATATAAAGGTGAATTTTATCCATCATTAGCACTAGAAGCCGCTAGGTTACTGACTTTTACCGATAAAATAGATCTAGAGATTGTCGATATTGGTAAAGGCGTAAAACAAATTGCGGGGGTTAAATGGGGTAACGATGTTATACCAACAGATGCCGCAGGTAGAGTGTTAATACCCTTTAGGGGCAAGCGTAAAAGCTTCCCCTATATATCGGCAACGGATGTATTGAGTGGTAAAGTTGCACTGAATAAATTAGAAGGTTCAGTAGTCTTTGTTGGTACAAGTGCTGTCGGATTATCTGACTTAAGGGCAACACCCGTTGAGTTAGCCTATCCAGGTGTTGAAGTTCATGCCAATGTTCTTGAAGGACTATTACATCCTGAAATTTTGCCACACCAGCCAGATTGGTGGGAGGCTGCAATCGCTATAATTTTATTTGTTTTAGCGGTATTTTGTGTATTCTTATTTCCAGCAATTGGACCGTTACCGTTAATGATAACTGGTACTTTAGTTATGGTAATCACTACCTATGCAAACTTTTGGCTTTGGCAACAGCATCATATTAGTTTGATGTTAACTACCAGTTTATTGCTGATTTTCTTGGTTGGGTTTTATAATTTAGCTCTCGGGTTTTTTAAAGAAAATAGTCAAAAGAAAATCATTAAAAGTATTTTTGACCAATACGTCCCTCCTGCCCATATTGATAAAATGTTAGCAGATCCCAGTTCAGTGAATTTAGATGGTGAAAGAAAAGAAATGACGGTACTTTTTTCTGATATTCGTAGTTTCACGTCAATTTCAGAGTCTTTAAGTGCATCTGATCTGAAGAATTTATTAAATAAATATTTTAACCCTATTACCAAAAGTATCTTTGATCATAAAGGAACGATTGATAAATATGTTGGTGACATGGTGATGGCTTTTTGGGGAGCACCTTTAAATGATCCTGAACATGCGCAAAATGCCTTAAAAGCCGCGTTGGATATGCTTGATATTACCACGCGCTTAAGAGTGGAATTTAAACAAGCGGGTCTGCCTGAGATTTATGTTGGTATTGGTCTGAATACAGGTGATATGAGTGTTGGTGATATGGGATCAGAATATCGCAGAGCCTATACAGTTCTAGGCGATGCGGTGAACCTTGGAGCTAGATTAGAGAGCTTAACAAAGTACTACGGCGTTGAGTGCTTAGTTAGTGAGAATACTAAAGTGCAATGCCCTGATTATAGTTTCAGATTTATGGATTGTGTAAAGGTGAAAGGTAAAAGTGAGCCGGTTACTATTTTTGAACCCTTGAATGAAACACAATTGGCTGAAGTGACGTTTGATGAAGAAATTGCAGCTTATGAGCAAGCTTATCAATATTATTTATCGCAAGATTGGGCTTTGGCAAAGCAAGCATTTATAGAAATATCATCTACTTATAAAGACCGGAAAATTTATCAAATATATATAGACCGGATTAGTACGCTAGTAGATTTGCCGTATATTGAAGACTGGAATGGCGTGTTTACTCATACCGATAAATAAACAGTTGCCAAATATATTTTATGGAATATATGGCGACATACTGATACACCAATGATAATAATGTTGGAGTTTTAATGATCCTAACCACTATGTTTACCGCCAGTATTATCTCGGTAGCTTTTCTCATTACCGCAGCGCTGTTGCGAGCCTTTTCGCCGGGCAATAATACGCAAATAAAGCGTGTCGCTTATTTTTGCTTAATTTATTTATTAACGGTTGTGTTCCTGCAGTTTTCTGAGATTTATGCGTGGAGTGAAGCTTCGAATACTGTTGATAATATTGCATTTTTAACCGGCTGGATAACCATAATTGAGCTGTCTTTAATACTTTTGTTTAAGTTAGCACTACCGAAACTTGGACAGCATCCACCATCAATTATTGCTGATTTATTCTTAGGCATATCCATTATCATTTTAATCGCATTAACTTTGCGTAACTTTGGTGTTGATACGGCAAGTATTGTAACTACATCAGCAGTGGTAACGGGTATCTTAGCCATTGGATTACAAGCTACTCTAGGTAATATTATTGGTGGTGTAGCTTTGCAACTTGATCGTTCAATTAAAATCGGTGATTGGATACAGCTTGAAAATGGTAAACAAGGCAAAGTACAAGAAATCAGGTGGCGGCACACTGTGATACAAACCCGAGATTGGGATACGATTATTGTACCTAACTCGTCATTGTTATCAGCCAATATTATTATTTTAGGCAAAAGGGTAGGTGAGCCATTACAGCACAGAATGTGGGTATATTTTAATGTGGATTTTCGCACTAATCCTTCACATGTTATTGAAATAGTTCAGAAAGCTCTACAAGCACCTCCTGAGATTTTAAATGTCGCTAAAACCCCACCACCCAATTGTATATGTCTAGACTTTTCAGGAGATAATCGTGACAGCTATGCCCATTATGCTGTGCGCTATTGGCTAACAGAAATTAACGATGATGATCCAACTAGTTCTTTAATTAGGCGTCGTTTATATGCAGCCTTACAACGCGCAAATATTCCGTTAGCTATACCTGCTTCACAATTATTTATCGATAATGACAATAATGAGCGGCGGAAACGTAAAGATCAGAAAAATATAGAAAAAAGAGTTGAAGCATTAAAAGAGATTGGTTTCTTGAAAGTATTAACTGAACAAGAATATATGCAGTTGGCTAAATCATTACAACCTGTTCTATATACTCAGGGTGAGAATATAATGATCCAAAATGATCAAGCAGATTGGCTGTATATTTTAACTGAAGGTAGTGCTGAAGTTTGGGTAGGTTCAGCTAAAAAACAAAGTAAAGTAGCCGATATTACAGCCCCGACGTTTATTGGCGAAATGGGGCTTATGACCGGCGCACCAAGGAGTGCAACTATAGTAGCAAGTACAGATGTGTACTGTTATCGTTTACATCGAAATGATTTTCAAGAAATTATTACTAAACGGCCAAGTATGATAGAGCAAATATCAACAGTTTTAGCTAAACGTGAAGTTGAAACTCAAACAATAAAAGAACGTTTAAATAAAGATGCGAAAAATCAGAAGATCGATGAAATATCTGTTCACCTATTGACAAAAATGAGCGCATTTTTTGGTTTAGATTAGAATTAACTCCATAGATTAAATAGATTTTTATATTTGTTATAAATACTTATTTAATAATTTACACCGCCAGTAATTAAGGCCGATTTACCATTTGGTCTTAATTATAAATGCTTAGTTATAGGTGCTAAGTTATATTAAAAAATTAACTTCTCAATTTATAGTATTCAATTCCATCAAACCTACTTTTACTATTTTTCATAGGCCAATTATTCTCCCTAATACCTTAAGCTTTAATAACTAGGTGCGGGTGTAGAGAGAAGAAGGTGCTTCACAACTTAGCTCATAATTTATTTGCTATTACTTTTTATCAGGAAAATAGAAGTGGTGGACGATACTGGGCTTGAACTCGTGAATCGGCGCGGATGGCAAAGGGTAGAATGTGCTCTGACTTTTTTTAATTAGGTTTTATTGGTTTTTGATAAATAAAGAATGGTGGACGATACTGGGCTTGAACCAGTGACCCCCGCCTTGTAAGGGCGGTGCTCTCCCAACTGAGCTAATCGTCCATTTTAGTTTTACTTCTATATGGCATAGAAATGGTGGACGATACTGGGCTTGAACCAGTGACCCCCGCCTTGTAAGGGCGGTGCTCTCCCAACTGAGCTAATCGTCCTGCTCTATTGGGGCGTATTATAGGGAGATCGAAAAAGCTGTCAACCAAAACTCAGTAATTTTTTATATTTTTTTTAACTATTTAGCTTGAGCGCTCTAAATTTAGACAGACTGATGGTTTTGTGAACTTTGTTTTTATTTGTCATCTATCATAGCCAATAAATTTAACGCGCTAAAAGGTGTATTTCCTGTGCTTGCCTGATAAAATACTGGCAACTTTATTAATAACCTTTGTTTAATTTATTTACTTAAACAAATAGATATATTTCATTGAGACTTTTATGACTTTAACAACTCGATTTGCCCCTAGCCCTACGGGATATTTACATGTTGGTGGTGCTCGTACTGCTTTATATAGTTGGCTCTATGCTCAAAAAAATGGTGGCGACTTTATTCTTAGAATTGAAGACACCGATATAGAACGTTCAACACAAGCTTCTGTTGACGCCATTATGGACGGCATGAATTGGTTAGACTTACCATGGACACATGGACCTTACTTTCAAACTCAACGTTTTGACCGCTATAAAGAAGTTATCGAGCAATTATTAGCTTCAGGCAACGCTTATCGTTGTTACAGCACCGCTGAAGAAGTTGACGCGATGCGTGAGGAAGCTAAAGCAAAAGGTGAAATTGAGAAATATAATGGTTTATGGCGTGAACGTACTGATTACCCAGAAGATAAGCCATATGCTATTCGTTTTAAGAATCCGTTAGCCGGCGATGTTGTTATTAAAGATATGGTTAAAGGTGATATTACGATTAGTAATGAGCAACTTGATGATTTAATCATTGCGCGTTCAGACGGTACACCAACTTATAACCTAACCGTTGTTGTTGATGATTGGGATATGAAAGTCTCTCATGTTGTGCGTGGCGATGATCATATTAGTAATACACCAAAACAAATTAATATCTTAATTGCCTTAGGTGCAACAGTTCCTGAGTATGCTCATATTCCTATGATATTGGGTGATGACGGTAAACGTTTATCAAAACGTCATGGTGCGGTTGGTGTGATGCAATATCGTGATGACGGTTACTTACCTGAAGCATTACTTAATTATTTAGTGCGTTTAGGTTGGTCACATGGCGATAAAGAAATTTTCTCTCGTGAAGAGATGATTGAGTTATTTGATCTTAAAGATTGTAACCGTGCAGCTTCAGGCTTTAATACTGATAAACTTATTTGGGTGAATCAGCATTACATGAAAACGCTAGAACCTGCTTATGTTGCCACTCATCTTGCATGGCACATGAATGAACAGGGCATTAATATTGAAAATGGCCCCGCACTTGAAGACATAGTTAAAATACAAGCGGATCGCGTTAAAACACTCAAAGAAATGGCGCAAATTAGCCGCTACTTTTATGAAGATTTTACTGAACTTGATGCCGGCGCTGTTAAAAAACATTTACGTCCAGTAGTTAAAGCGCCATTGTTGTTAGTAAAAGAGAAGTTAGCCGCGTTAACTGATTGGTCACCTGCAGCTATTCATGCCGCGATTAACGATACTGCGACTGAACTTGAAGTAGGTATGGGTAAAGTTGGTATGCCATTGCGTGTTGCGGCTACTGGTGGTGGTAATTCACCGTCATTGGATATTACTCTAGCGTTATTAGACCAACAGAAAGTTTTAGACAGAATTAACCAAGCTATTGCTGTTGTTGATGCACGAATTGCAAATAGCTAACACCTAAGATTTAAAATGTATTTAAAGTTAAATAAACAAAAGCCAGCGTAAATGCTGGCTTTTTATGTTCAGGAAAAAATTGTTTAAACTAATGTTTAGAATTTTGTAGTGTCAGTAAATAAACCGACTTTTAAATCTTTCGCTGTGTAAATTACACGACCATCAACAGATACTGTACCGTCAGCTATACCCATAAATAGTTTACGTTTAATCACGCGTTTTAAGGTGATTTTGTAAGTTACTTTTTTCGCTGTTGGTAAAATTTGACCAGTGAATTTAACTTCACCTACACCTAAAGCACGTCCATGACCTGGGCCGCCTGACCATGCTAGGAAGAAACCTGTTAATTGCCACATAGCGTCCAACCCCAAACAACCAGGCATTACCGGGTCACCTTTAAAATGACAATCGAAAAACCAAAGATCAGGCGTTATGTCTAATTCAGCAATAATTTCGCCTTTACCATGTTCACCACCGTCATCAGTAATGCTAACAATTCTATCCATCATTAACATATTGTCAGAGGGTAATTGACTATTACCAGGGCCAAACATTTCACCTGTACCTGCTTTGACTAGGTCTTCTTTCGAGAACGAATTTTGTTGTTCCATGTGATCACTTAGATTTATTAATAATTTCAAAGGCGTTACTTTAGCGAACACTTGTACGCTAAACAACTCCGAACAGTTAAATAAATCAAGATTTTACTTAACAAAGGTAAATAAATTTGTAAGAATTGGTTATGCGTAACCGCTAGGGTTTTAAACCTATAAAAGGTAAAGTATTGATGAATATAAAAAAGAAAGCATTAACTAATGCTGAAAAACAAAAGCGTTATCGCGAACGACAAAAAGACCGCGGTAAAAAAGAAATGCGCGGTTATCTCTCACCAGAAGCGCAAAAATGCTACGAATTGATTGCTGATCAAACAAAATGGAATGACAGTATCATTTTAAGTAATGCCGTTCGTTTGACTTACGCGGCATATAAAAATGGCCAAATTGGTTTGTTGAATAACTGGTTGAATAAAAATGACCTGTAATTCTTGCTTATTAAACACTTTTTAGGTGAAATAAATTCATGTGAAAGCAGGAATTTATATTGTGTTAAAGGCCAATTCGCTATATTATTTTTATTAATTCTACTGCTTTTAATGAAGTGTTATAAGGTAATCTTACGTTGATAAATGTTTTGTTAGTTGATGACCATGAGTTGGTTCGTACTGGAATACGAAAAATACTGGACGAAGTAAAAGGACTTAAGGTGATTGGTGAAGCCAAAACAGGCGAGGAAGCCGTGCAGTTTTGTCGTAAAGTCGAACCTAATGTTGTTCTGATGGATATGAACATGCCAGGTATTGGTGGCTTAGAAGCGACGAAAAAAATTATTCGTTATGCGCCTGATGTAAAAGTTATTGTGTTAACGGTTTATAGTGAGGACCCCATTCCGACCAAAGTTATGCAGATTGGCGCAGCTGGTTACCTTACTAAAGGTGCTGGTCCTGATGAAATGATCAATGCAATTCGTGCTGTGAATAGTGGTCAACGCTACATAACACCTGAGATTGCCCAGCAAATGGCGCTAAGCCAATTTAAATCCCCAGATGAAAACCCTTTTAGTAGTTTGTCTGAACGTGAATTACAAATCATGCTAATGATCACGCGTGGAGAAAAAGTACCTGATATTTCAGTACAACTAGTACTTAGTACTAAAACCATCAACAGCTATCGTTATCGCATGTTTGAAAAGCTTAATGTTGGTAATGATGTTGAGTTAACTCACTTGGCTATACGTCATGGTATGTTGAAGACTGAAGTTCTATAGTATTGTCTGAAAATATCTTATCAAATGATGAAACATTATTTGATCATAAAGCATTTCTAGCCGCCGTTTCCGAACAAGCCGGGGTTTATCGTATGTACGATATAACCCAAACGGTGATCTATGTAGGTAAAGCTAAACAGCTAAAAAAACGACTAGCGAGTTATTTTCGCAAAGATGTTGGTAGCAATAAAACTCGCGCCCTAGTTAAACAAATCTCAGCTATTGACGTTACCGTAACGCATACGGAAGGCGAAGCGCTGATCCTAGAAAACAATTATATTAAGAAGTACCAACCTAAATATAATATTTTACTACGCGACGATAAATCTTACCCCTATTTACTTATTACCGATCACAAACACCCAAAGTTAGGCTTACATCGTGGCGGTAAAAAAATTAAAGGTGATTACTTTGGTCCATATCCAACCGTAGGAGCCGTTTGGGAGAGCTTACGCCTTATGCAAAAGCTTTTTCCATTACGACAGTGCGAAGACAGCTATTATCGTGCCCGCAGTCGCCCGTGCTTACAATATCAATTGGGCAGGTGTTCTGCCCCTTGTGTAGATAAAATATCGCCAGCAGATTATCAAAAGCAAGTTCAGTTAGCTAAGTTGTTCCTCAAAGGTAAAAGCAACAAAGTGATTGAGCATCTGGTAGAAAACATGGAAAACGCCAGTAAAACGCTAAACTTTGAACATGCGGCAAAATATAGAGACCAAATAGCGACCTTGCGAAAAGTTCAGCAGCAGCAGTTTGTTAGTGGTTCAGCCGCTGAAATGGATGTTATAGGGCTTCATCGTCATAAATCTCAAGCTTGTATCCATTTATTATTTGTTCGCGACCATAAAATATTAGGTAGCAAAAGTTATTTCCCTACCGTGCCAGTTGATACCAGCGATGCGGAAATTATTGCCGCTTTTATCAGCCAGCACTATATCGGTAATGAACTTAATTTAGGGGCTATTCCAAAAGAAATTATTATCCCTGAGGCAATTGAAAATCAGCAAGACATAGTTCAGGTGATTATTGAACAGGCAGAGCATGATGTAAAAATGTCGCATAATGTACGCACTGAACGAGCGCAGTATCTTAAATTAGCGTGTACGAATGCTGCTACCGCTTTAATGACCCGAAACTCCCATAAAGAATCAATGCAGGCTAGATTCTTAGCGTTAAATGAAGTGTTTGAGTTAACCAATGGGATATCACGTATTGAATGTTTTGATATTAGTCATACTATGGGGCAACAAACGGTAGCGTCGAATGTGGTTTTTAACCAAGAAGGGCCATTAAAAAGTGATTATAGGCGTTATAACGTTCATGGTATAACACCGGGCGATGATTATGCTGCTATGGCCTTTGCTTTAGATAAACGTTACAGCAAAGTCACAAGTGAAGAAAAAATGCCCGACATTATTTTTATTGATGGTGGAAAAGGACAGTTGGCAAAAGCAGAAGATTTTTTTGCTGGTGTTGATCAAGTAAAAACACCGTTATTAGTCGGTGTTGCTAAAGGAGAGTCGAGAAAACCTGGCCTGGAAACTTTAATTTTAGCTGGTAGTCATCAATTAATATCGTTACCCGCGACATCACCGGCTTTGCATCTAGTACAGCATATACGCGACGAATCTCATCGGTTCGCAATAACTGGGCATAGGGCAAAACGACAAAAGGCCAGTAAAAAATCGACATTAGAAACTATTCCAGGAATAGGTGCTAAAAAAAGACAAGCACTTTTACAGTATTTAGGTGGCTTACAAGAAGTTTTAAAGGCCGATAAAGCAACATTGGAAAAAGTACCGGGTGTTAGTAAAAAATTAGCGGAAAATATTTATGACACCTTGCATGACAATTAGCACTCGATCTGTGTAAAATGTCTGTAATACCAATTCAATCTTGATCAGTTAACGATAAGAATATAAGACATATTATGTGGACAATCCCCAACCAAATTACATTATTTAGAATTGTGTTAATCCCGGTTTTTATCCTGGTGTTTTATTTACCTGTATCGTGGAATCATTTTGGCGCATTTGTTGTCTTTTGGTTCGCCGCTGTTAGTGACGCGCTTGACGGTTATTTAGCCAGAAAACTTAATCAATCGTCCGCCTTTGGTGCCTTTATTGACCCCGTTGCCGATAAATTAATGGTGGTTGCTGCGCTGGTTATTTTGATTCAAGACTTACAAGTTTGGTGGATATCAATATCTGCGATATTAATGATCGCTCGTGAAATATTTATTAGTGCCTTACGTGAGTTTATGTCTTCACGTGGTAAAAGAGACATAATCGCTGTTTCACAAATGGGTAAATATAAAACTGCTGCACAAATGTTAGGTATTATGGGATTAATTTGGTATCCAACTTATGATATCCCATTAATTTTGTTTGAATTTCCGCATGAAATATTACTTTTCGCTGCTTTTAGCTTTTATGCTATCGCAACTGTGCTTACTTTTTGGTCTATGGTGGTTTATTTTAAAGCGGCTTGGCCAGAGTTAAGTAAGTAATTAGGCGTTAATTGGTGTTTTTGTAGCTAAAAAAACACCAGATTAGTCGCTTTTTGAGCAGTCAAAACAAAATTGATATTAAAGGGTTGACTCATCAGTTTTTCAATGTAGAATGCGTTTCCAGTTGACAGGGAGTCAACAGATGAAGCGGCTGTAGCTCAGCTGGTAGAGCATCACGTTGCCAACGTGAATGTCACGAGTTCGAGTCTCGTTAGCCGCTCCAATTTCTCTTTAAGAGAAAAATCTAGGGAATACTACCTTACTCGTAGTTGATGAAAATGGCGGGTTGGCAGAGTGGCCATGCACCGGATTGCAAATCCGATTACCTCGGTTCGACTCCGGGACCCGCCTCCACATTGCCCGAGTGGTGGAATTGGTAGACACAAGGGATTTAAAATCCCTCGCTTGTAAGAGTGTGCCGGTTCAAGTCCGGCCTCGGGTACCATTTCATTAGTACAGTAGGGGTGTTAATACATATTGGCGTATGTATAGTAAATTTAAAATATGAAGCGGCTGTAGCTCAGCTGGTAGAGCATCACGTTGCCAACGTGAATGTCACGAGTTCGAGTCTCGTTAGCCGCTCCAAATTTTAAATGTGTTAAAAATCTTGATTTGTTTGTGATGAATTAGGACGATGAAGCGGCTGTAGCTCAGCTGGTAGAGCATCACGTTGCCAACGTGAATGTCACGAGTTCGAGTCTCGTTAGCCGCTCCAAATCTGATAACTTTTGTTATCAAAGTAGGGTTCCAATCTCTACTATAAAAAATACTCTCGTTGCCCGAGTGGTGGAATTGGTAGACACAAGGGATTTAAAATCCCTCGCTTGTAAGAGTGTGCCGGTTCAAGTCCGGCCTCGGGTACCATCACTGATTCATTCAGTTTTATGTGTTTTTAAAGCAATTCAATAATCCTTATAAAAAACGTTGATTAATATTCACGACGTTACTTTCTAAACTTTACCAATTTATTTCGTTACCTCATTTAATTTTAAATTTCGTTATACCTATTTTACGAATTAACTGAACATTTCTATTGAATTAAAATAACTTTGCTCTAACTGTTGTAATTAGTCACAGTTGATTGATTTTAAATAATAAATTTATTTAATACCCACTAATATAGTTAACTGTAAAAACAAATTTGTTATTGTCTGCTTGGAAAATAAACATAAAAATCGCTATTTTCAATCAAATGTTATGTCTTATTTTTTTACAATATATCGATGTAATAACAGCAGCTTACAAATTAATCTAATGCTATACTTTTAACAATAATCGATATATTAATGACAAGTATTTTACATTTAGGAGATTTTTATGGCACAGCAAGGTTCTGGCGGTAATGTTTTAGCAGCAATATGCAGTTTCTTTATTCCTGGTTTAGGGCAATTGGTTCAAGGTCGTATAATACCTGCTATTTTGTTTTTTGTTTTTGCGAGCATTTTTTGGGGACTTTCATGGTTAGTTTTCCCTATTGTATTTGCGGCGATTACACATTTATGGGCAATTATTGATGCAGCAAAATTCTCCAGCGGAGATAATTTATGAAAACTGTAACAATGCAAAATAGCGTGGTATCAAAATTATCTATAGCTGTTATTGCGCTCGTGCTGCTTGGTGGGTGTCAGTCTGCTTATTATTCTGCTATGGAAAAAGTAGGTGTACATAAGCGTGATATAATGCTGGATAGAGTCGAAGATGCGCAGACGTCACAAGAAGATGCTCAGGTACAATTTAAATCTGCATTGGAACAATTGTCTCAACTGATAAGTTACGATGGTGGAGATTTGGCGGCACAGTATGAATTGGTTAATGACCAATACGAAGCCAGTAAGGCTTCAGCTGATGAAGTAGCGTCTCGTATTGATGACATTGAAAGCGTTGCCGATGCATTGTTCGATGAATGGAACGAAGAAATTCAACAATATTCTAGCAACAGCTTGAAACAACAAAGTCAGCAAAAGCTGAGAAAAACTGAGCGAACTTATCAAACATTGATCAAGTCTATGTACAGAGCCAAAGACCGAATGGCACCAGTTTTATCAGCGTTGAAAGATAATAGTTTATATCTTAAGCATAACTTGAATGCTCAAGCTATTGGCGCATTGCAAGTTGAGTATAAAGCCATTAAACGTGATGTTGAATCTTTAGTAGCTGACATGAGTAAAGCGATAGAGCAGTCACAACAATTTATCGACTTGTTAAAAGCCGAGTAGCTTGTTTAGCTTTTTATTATACGGACTATCGCACTTACGTTGCGATAGTCAGTATAATCTTTAAATCACGTAAAATAGAACAGTAGCATTAGCCTAAATACTTGTTCTTGGCCGTGTTATCTCGTCAATGTATAGGGATCTAGTATGGGCCGTTATTTCAAACGCCTTATTCAAATTTTAGTTATCATTTTTATTGTTATTTATACACTCATTTGGTTACTTTCACCGACTATAATTCGTTACGGCATCAATACCTACGGTTTACCAAAACCTTTGCTACTTACTGATACATCTAGTATTCGCTATAACCCATTTACAGCACATTTAACTATTAGCGATTTAGAAATAAAAACTAATAAGCAGGCTAGTGCACTTAAACTGCAAAGTCTTAATGCAGAACTTCACTTGTATCAATTATTTTTTGATAAAATTTACGTCGCCGAATTTACACTTAATGGCATATTTATCCCTGTAACGGTGAATGATTCATCACTCAATATTGCTGGTTTTGAGCTAATGTCTGAAGCCCCTGAACCAGAGCCTAAAGCGGATCCAGTTAGGACTGATTTTCCTTATCAAATTATCGTACCCGAATTTTCCTTGACCGATGCCCATATTGAATTGCTGTATTTTTCACAAAAACATAATATTGAATTAGACTCATTTTCTTTGCAGAATATTTTACTGTCACAAAATGTTCAAGATATTAAATTAAATTTAGTCAGCCATTTAAATGGCGCACCAATAGAAATAGCCATAGATGGTAGTTTACTGAAACAACAAGGCGAAATTAGTGTTGAGCTTAATGCTAAAAATATTGAATTAAGTGCGACAAAGGCATTTTTACCGCCATCAATTTTATCGCTTGATGGCAAAGTTAGCTATGCAAGCAAATTTAATATTGTCATTAACGAAACAGATACCTTAATCAATATTAATAAAATGGTATTGGCTGTTGAAGATCTTTTGGTTAAACAGGAAGATTTAACGCTGTCAGTTACAAAACAAAAAATTGTGTTTCAAGATACCTCGTCGTTATTACCTGTAACACCAACTTTTAATACTGACAATAAGATATACAAGGCTGATATAAACAATATAACACTCAGTAAAGAGCAAATATTAGTTAATATAAATGACTTGTTGGTGAGCATTGAAGACTTGCATGTTGAGCAAAATAATATTGCTATTGATATTGACAGTCAAAGTGTTCAGGCTAAAAACTTAGCTATTTTATTACCCACCAATAATCCGATAAGTGTCGATGCAATGTTGAACTTTACTGTTGATGGTGTTTCGGCAAAATCGAATAAAACTGAAGCCTTATTAGCTGAAATTGCAAAATTATCAGTTAATAATATTGTACTGCAATATCAGCAAAACATAGCGAAAGTAAATATTGAAAGTGTAGAAGTTGCCAAGAGCCAGTTTTCAAAAAATATTCAACAAAATATGCCTGCTTTAGCCGCATTTAATGGTTTGTCGGTAAATAACATCGAATATACACCTGAGCTTATTGCCATTAATGACATTAGCTTATCTGGGTTTGTGGCTAATGTTTTATTAGATAAAGATAAGCAATTGTCTACGCTTGTTGCGTTAGCTAGCCCTGACGATATAAAAAGTAATAACACAGAGCAAGAAAGTAAAGCCGTTGATAATGAGCCTGTAACACAAAAAGTTGCAGTCGAAGTACCAGAAGCAAGTAAACCAGCTAAGCAGGTATTTAGATTGGGTCAGTTTACCTTGCTCGATGATGCACAGATAGACTTTAAAGATAGTAGTGTTACCCCGCATTATGAGCGTAATGTAAATATTACTCGTTTACTTTTGACTGATATTGACACGGGTAAACCTGAGCAAGAAGTTGTATTTGATATGCAAGGTAAGAGCGACAAATACGCTAACTTTGATATAAAAGGTCATGGTTTACCGTTTGCTGAACTGCAGAAATTCAGATTAAACGCTGTAGTTAAAGAACTTAGTTTACCCGGGATTTCTAGTTATATTAAGCAGGCTTTAAAGTACGAAATTGAAAGTGGGCAACTTGACCTTACTATTACTGCTGGCTTGACCGGTAATAAAATTAATGGCAATGTCGATATTTTACTACGAGGCGTAGAGTTTACTGCCGCTGATAATAATGAAAGGGGCGCAATAACAGATGGATTCAGCGTACCGTTTAACGTTGCCTTAGGTATGCTAAAAGATTCAGATGGTAATGTAGAACTGACTTTACCATTGAAAGGCGATACTAGTTCACCATCTTTCGGCTTGTCAGGTTTATTAACTCTACTGGTTAAGCAGGCGACGATGTCAGCAGCGAAAGATTACTTAATTACAACATTTATACCTTATGCCAGTGTAATGAAAGTCGCTATGGCGGCTGGAGAGTTCGCGCTCAAATTAAGAATTAACGACTTAATTTATCCGGCCGCGGCAATAGAGCTGAATTCAGAACAACTTGAGTTTAGTCGCCAAATGTCGGTGATGCTAGCCGACAGAGGCAATATTAATGTTAAGCTTTGTGCTGTAGCAACCGCGAGTGATATTGAATTAGCAGATGCTTCACAAGCCCATCAACCTGAAAACATAGCGCGTTTAAGGGTAATATCACAACAACGTGTTGATTTATTTAAAGCGCATATGGTTGAGCAATTAAAAGTGCCTTCAGCACGGCTATTATTTTGTACGCCACAAATAGATACTTCTAAAGGGGCTAAGCCACGGATAAAGTTTGTTATTTAAGAATATTATCCGCTTGCAGAATAAGCATGCTTTATAAAATACTGTTATATATTAATTAAAAATTCGGCTGTTACGCCGAATTTTTTTGTCTTAAAAAAAAGTTAAAATTGGCCATTAGATAAAAAATATCATTATAAAGTTCTTCAGCTTTTAGTCTTTTTTAGTAGTGATTTTACTCATTATACAAACTCAGATTAATATTTAAATTTTATCAAAAGGATAAAGCTCGCTTTTTGATAAAATTCCTTTTAAGGTACTAAAAATAATAAAATTATCGGTGCCGATTGAACATCAACCTGACTAGATTATCTAATATAATCATTTTTGAAATAGTACGTTTATTTAAAACTAAACGTGGCTTATTAGCGTTATTAGCCTTTGCAACTATCTGGTTTATTATTCTGTATTATTTTGTTGGCTCAGCGTCAGCCATAGTAACCTCGCATTCATTTGAAAGCATGGCGCAAAAATTGTTTGGTGCGTTAGGGCTTTCAGCGTTATTAGAATGGCCTGTTGCTGAATACGCTATTTATTGGCTGGTGGCGATATATTTTTATCCAAGTTTTGCAATACTGGTGTGTAGCGATCAATTTTGTTCAGATAAGCATCGTGGCACATTAAGGTTTATTACTTTACGCGCAACCCGAGCAGAGTTAGTACTGGGGCGTTATTTAGGTCAACTGCTCATTATCGCGATATTAATATTGTTGACTTCGATTGCGACTACAATACTAGCCAGCGTACGAGATATAACCCTTTTATCCGAGAGTATACTGCTCGGCAGTAAATTATCTTTAGAGATATTAATCGTGGTTATGCCGTTTATTGCGTTAATGTCGTTGCTTAATACGTTTGTTAACTCCTCAAGACTTGCGATTGTAGCCGCAACCTTGTTCTTTGCATTAGGCCCTTTAATTGTTGCTTTTATTGAATATCAATTTGGCCAAAAATTTTATCTCAATTTATTATTTCCAGGTGAGCAAATAAGCAGTGTTTTGTCTCAAAGTAGTGTGATTGCTAGCCAATACTTACTGCCATTAATACAGACTACTGTATTGCTTATTACAAGCCATTTAATTATGAAGAGGACATCATTATGAGTTTAATTATCGATGTTCAACAAGTATCCAAACGATATGGAGATAAAACAGCATTAAGCAATGTTGAGTTCTCATTAGAAAAAGGCGCGCCAGTTGCTTTAATTGGCCCTAATGGTGCGGGTAAAACTACTTTGTTCAGCTTGTTATGTGGCTACATTCAGCCATCATCAGGTAGCATAAGTATATTAGGACATGCGCCAGGAAACTCGGCACTGTTTGGGCGTTTATCAGCTCTGCCTCAAGACGCACAATTAGACCCTAGATTCACCATCGCTACACAGTTAAACTTTTATGCTCGCTTACAAGGTATGAGTAATAAACTTGCCAAGGACGATACGATTCGAGTTCTAGAGATGGTGGGATTATTGGATGCGGTTAATAGCCTTCCCAGTGAGTTATCGCATGGTATGCGAAAACGAGCAACGATAGCGCAAGCTTTATTAGGAAACCCTGAAATTGTGATGTTAGATGAAGCAACCGCTGGGCTAGACCCTGCTAATGCGAGAGAAATAAGGACTATAGTTGCTGAGCATGCCAGCGAAGTAAATTTTATTTTAAGCTCTCATGACCTTAGCGAGCTTGAACGGTTATGTGATCAGGTGCTTTATCTCGAAAACGGCCTTTTAAAACAACATCAAACGCTTGGTAATAATGACAGCGCACGATTTATCACACTGAGAATGAAACAAAATCATCCAGAAATTATGCCAGCCATTTTACAAATAGCAGGTGTTAACCAGGTTGATATCACACAAGATAGAGAATATTTACTGACTATTAGTAATGAAAAAGCCTATATAAATATAGAGGTAGATTTGTTAACCGTTTTAGCAAAAAACAATTGGTCTTATACTCAACTTATTAATGGCAAAACCTTAGAAAACCAACTTTTTTAACGAAAAAAATCTAAGACTATTTTCCTACGGGAAGATAGTCACCTTCTAAACTTGCCGGTATTTGGCCATTAGATAAATGCTTAAGCCAGTTCAAATAGTTTTCATAAGACATAGGCTTAGCATAATAATAACCTTGGCCAATATCACAACCGAAGCTGCGTAAAGTATCTTCATCTAAGGTGCTGTTTATGCCTTCAGCAACTACTTCTAAGCCTAATCCTTTGGCCATTTTTACCGCTGTTTCAGCAATAACTTTACGTTTATTATCGCTACAGACATTCTCAACAAATTCTCGGTCTATTTTTAGTTCTTGAAAAGGCAACTGATTAATTTGTGACAGAGATGAATAACCCGTACCAAAATCATCAATACTAATGGTAATACCCAGTTCAATAAGCTTGTCTATCGTTTGAATAGCAATATTGTTTTGAGCGAAAGAGATGGACTCTGTTAACTCGAAAATAATTTTTTCAGCTTTAATATCACTGCGACTAATTATTTTGGATACATCATCAATAAAGTTTGCTTGGATAAGATCTTTACCACTGATGTTGATAGATACCATATGGTTGAGACCTGTGTGTTCAGATAGCGCGGCTTGCTGGCTTAGTGCGGTTTCTACTACCCATAATGTTAACGACGGCATTAAGCCAAAATCTTCTGCTACTGAAATAAACACATCAGGTGATATAGCGCCAAGTACAGGGTGATTCCAGCGAATTAGGCATTCGCTACTACAGACTTTGTTAGTTTTTAAATCGATCTGTGGTTGATGAAATAATTCAAAACCTTGATTCGTTATTGCTTGTTCCAAATCAATAGCTAATTGTATTGAAGAGGGGCTATTTTCACTGTCTTTGTGTGCGAAGTAAGCCCACTTGCTCAGGCTAGATTCCGCATTATTTGCTGCTATTGATGCATTACTGATCAAACTTGCACTTGAACTACCATGTTCAGGGAAGTCAGCTAAGCCAACATATGCAGATAAAGGCAATTTAAGATTTTTAATATAAAAAACATCGTGGGCAGCTTGCTGAATTGAGTTAATGAAGAGCTCTATGTCTTGTTCATTTTGTGCATTATCGATAACCAAAGCTAAACTGCAATTTTCTAAATAGCATAGTTTCTCGAACTGATCCGTGATATTGAGCACGGCATCATTAAATCTGAATAATGATGAAAGTTTTTGGTTTAAGCCCTGAATAAATTGAATTCGTGTTTGTTCATCTATGTAAAGCTCTATGCGCTGAAATTGCTCTGGTTTGATCACCATAACCGTGAAGTTTTGATGCTCATCTTTTAACATTTGGCTAATTTTATGCTCTAAATTGGTTTGTCTCGGTAAATGATTGCTTTGGTGGTAGGCAATCATCGTAAGCTTCTCTTGCTCGTTACGGCGAATGCGGTCAGCTAAGGCAAATGCCATGAAGCTTACTTCAATCATGATAGCAAATAGGAATGCATTGCCAGTTAAAAAGCTATATTCAAGCTGATTTAGCAGCACCATAGGCTGAATAACAGCACCAATTAACAAAGGCAACCAAGATATAAAGTAAAAGCGTGCCCAGGAAAAATCTTGTTTTAAGCGGTTAAAAATCAGGTAAAGTGCGACGATGTAAAATAATGGCTGCAAAGAAAAGAACAGCTTGGTTTGTGCTAACTCATCAAGAAAAAGAGAATACAACCCTAGCAAACTTACCATTACGGCAAAGGCCAATGAAACTTTGTAAGCCCAATGTTTTAAACGATCATATCGTAAAAAGTAAATGGTAAATAACAGCAAAAATATAATCAGTAAAAAATCGGTAAAAATGAGATGTTTATTGAGAAATTGCATTACCTTCTCGGAAAAAAGAAAGTATCCGTAACCTGTCAATGAAGAAAGTACAGCAAAAGCAGATAATAAATAACCAATATACAATAAATAAACTTTATCTCTACCAGCGAAATATAACACTAAGTTATAGATTGCTATGATGATCAATATGCCGATAAATGCGCCATATATCAGCTGAGATAGCAGTAATCTCTGTTCGAAGTCTTGTGGCGTAAATAGCTGTAAAGGTATATTAGGAGGCCCAGAGTTTTTAACTTTTATTAGGTATTCGCTATGTCCGAATTGATTGAGTTGCAATCTTGCATATGGGTATACAGATTGGCTTGATTTTTTTGGATTTGGGAGCTTATGGAAAACTTTTTTTGGTGCGGTTAATGTACTGAGCTCATAAACGATAAATGTATTAAGCATACTATGCTCAGCCATTAAAATTAGCTGCTCACTGCTACTGTCTTCAACGAAGCTTTCTTGTAAATTGGCAGTAATTTTGGTGTTACCAATAGGGTAGTGTAGGGATAGTTTTATCCAATAACTTTGCTGTGCTAATGCATAAGGGATACTATTTAAATCACTCTCAATGAATTTAGCATTACTCAATATATTATTAATATCAAGGTTGTTATTTTCATCTATGTAATAGCTACTGTTAATGGTGAATGCGCTATTTGATTCATTTATATTTTTTTGGTCAATTTCATGAATAAGACAAGCAAAGCTGACGGTAATAGCACACAAAATCACCGTAATGAAAGCCGTGAAAAATCTTTTGCTTAATTGGGAAAATATCAAAAATAAATACTCATATAAGTGAATAATAATGACGGGATATATTCCCCTTACAGCTAACTTTTAGGTTTACGGTATTCTTAAGTGCCGGCATACATTATTTGTTTAACAAGGAATAGTTTAACTCTCAGGCTTTACAAGTTATATTTATTCCCTTGGATAATAAAAACTCAGTCCATATATTGTACAAATCAGCTCAAAAAACTGTAAAGAATTTGTTAGATTAGAGGCATGTAACAGATTTTGTCTCCCTATATTAATAATGTAGCAGAAATATTACTATCAAGTAATAATTTTAGTAATGTTTGAAATGGGTTTAATGAATAAAATTCAAAGATTAGCGATTAAAACCCGACTATTAAGAAGATAGTTTTGGTTGTTCAATTAAGTTTAATCTAAGTAAATAAAGAGCCTAAAGGTGGCTGACATGATAAATATGGATTTTACAAAGCGAGTTGTTATCAACACTAATGAACAAGCCTGGCAAGATAGTCCTTTACCAGGTGTAATGCGTAAACCATTAGCACGCGAAAATCGTGAAAGTGGACATGCAACCAGTGTAGTTAAATATGAAGCAGGAGCCAGTTTTAGCTCTCATAATCACCCTTTAGGTGAAGAAATACTTGTTCTTTCGGGTGTTTTTTCTGATGAAACTGGAGACTTCCCTGCTGGTAGCTATTTTCGTAATCCTAAAGGTTTTGTGCACGCCCCATTTAGCGTTGATGGTTGTGAGCTACTGGTTAAATTACACCAATTGTCGCCATTGGACAATCAACGTATTTTTGTTGATACTAATAAACAGGAATGGCAAGCAGGGTATGGTAACTTAAAAGTTAAACCACTACATAATTTCGAAACTGAATCTGTAGCTTTAGTCTTTTGGCCCGCCGGAGAGAAATTTATATTGCATAGCCATTTTAGCGGTGAAGAAATATATGTCATTAGTGGTGAGTTAATTGATGAATTAGGCCGTTATCCAGCAGGTAGTTGGATTAGAAGTCCACATTTAAGTGCTCATCATCCCTTTGTTGAGCAAAATACTTTGATTTGGGTTAAAACTGGACATTTAGCTGGTAGCTAAAAAGCTTTCAATAGTTGAATTGTAATAATAGTCATTGAATAATGGTTAAGTTGTATATTATTAATCATTCATCGGATTTTAAAAGAAAAAATAGGAATTTCTCTGTGATCAATAAAGTTGATTTAACAACTGTGAAATCTATATTGTTTGTTTGTATGGGCAATATATGTAGATCGCCAAGCGCAGAAGCGGTTTTTCGACAAAAAGCACGAGCGCTATCATTAATAATTGACTCAGCTGGAATCGTTGGTTCACATGCCCGTGAAAAGCCTGATCATCGGGCACTAAAAGCCGGTATCGCACGTGGATATTCGTTTGATAAAATTAAGGCTCGTAAAGTCACAGAAGAAGACTTTGAAAAGTTTGATTTGATATTAGCGATGGATCAACAAAATGTGAAAGACTTAATGAAGGTTGCTCCAGAAAGTCTGCAATATAAAGTACAGCTCTTTCTAGATTATGCTGAAAATTTCGATGATACTGAGGTGCCTGATCCTTATTATGGTGGTGCTAAAGGTTTTCAGTTTGTTTTAGATTTAGTCGAAGATGCTAGCAATGGCTTAATTAAACGTCTTCAAAGTGCTTAAGCGCGACTAAGGGTGATATTAATTGAGTAAGTAATCAATTAATTAAGTACAGCGATAGAAAATTAATGTCTAACAGATAGTGTCCCGTCCTAGAATATGTTGACGGTTTTAATGAAAGGCCAGTGGCTTAAGCTTCGGGTCTTTTTTGTGCACTTGGTTTGGTGTTTTCATTGCCAAACTTAAGTGCGGCCTCATTTCATTATAGATAAATATTGATTCTTTAACGAGCTGACTTAACTCTTCAATATTACGGCATTTATATAAAATAAATTCTTGTTTTAATATCCCATTGATACGCTCAGCAAGTGCGTTTTGGTAACAGTCATATCCATCGGTCATCGAGGGAATGATATTGTTTTCATATAATTTTTCTTGATAGACTTGAGAGCAATATTGTAAACCTCTGTCTGAGTGATGGATCGCTTCATGCTGATAACATCTATTCTTCAGTGCCATATCTAATGCTTTTACTACATCAGTTGCTTTCATTTCATTACTAAGCTCATATCCCATTATCTTGCGGCTATAAGCATCGGTGACTAATGATAGGTAATGTACACCTTGCTCTGTTTCAACATAGGTTATGTCGCTTACAAACACTTCTTCAGGCGCTGATGACTTTACTTCTTTTAATAGATTGGGATGCTTTCTCATCCAATGCTTACTGTTTGT
>NZ_JACGWA010000053.1 GCF_014077505.1 Colwellia sp. BRX10-3
TTTGAATTAAAACAACTTGGCTTGTCTAATTTATTAGACCATTCGGACGCGGGATGGAGCAGTCTGGTAGCTCGTCGGGCTCATAACCCGAAGGTCGTAGGTTCAAATCCTGCTCCCGCAACCAATTCTTTTAGAATGAATGAAAACTTCTAAAACTTTAACAAATTCTTGAGTTTGAATTAAAACAACTTGGCTTGTCTAATTTATTAGACCATTCGGACGCGGGATGGAGCAGTCTGGTAGCTCGTCGGGCTCATAACCCGAAGGTCGTAGGTTCAA
>NZ_JACGWA010000043.1 GCF_014077505.1 Colwellia sp. BRX10-3
ATGTCCTACTCTCACATGGGAACTCCCACACTACCATCGGCGCTAACACGTTTCACTTCTGAGTTCGGAATGGGATCAGGTGGGGCCATGTCGCTATTGTCGCTAGACAAAAAGGGTACAATCTTGAAAGCTGTGTCCGTAAAGCCTTAGCTCTACTTTATATAAATACATTTTGTTTTTAATCTCTTATTCACACAATTTTCATGCGTGATGTGTATTCCTACACTGTTGTCAAACTACATACACACTTCATAGTCCACTTTATCAGTAAAACTACTTGGGTGTTGTATGGTTAAGCCTCACGGGTAATTAGTATTGGTTAGCTCAATGCCTCGCAGCACTTCCACACCCAACCTATCAACGTTGTAGTCTCCAACGACCC
>NZ_JACGWA010000056.1 GCF_014077505.1 Colwellia sp. BRX10-3
AAGCTCCCTAAAGGGTCGTTGGAGACTACAACGTTGATAGGTTGGGTGTGGAAGTGCTGCGAGGCATTGAGCTAACCAATACTAATTACCCGTGAGGCTTAACCATACAACACCCAAGTAGTTTTGCTGATAAAGTGGACTATGAAGTGTGTATGTAGTTTGACACAGTGTAGGAATACACAAATCACGCATGACAATTGTGTGAATAAGAGA
>NZ_JACGWA010000047.1 GCF_014077505.1 Colwellia sp. BRX10-3
CCCGTGAGGCTTAACCATACAACACCCAAGTAGTTTTGCTGATAAAGTGGACTATGAAGTGTGTATGTAGTTTGACACAGTGTAGGAATACACAAATCACGCATGACAATTGTGTGAATAAGAGATTAAAAACGCGTATTTATATAAAGTAGAGCCAAGGCTTTACTGTAGCGTCGATAAAAACGTTCATCCATGAACATTATCGACGTTAGTGCATCCATGCACGTCAGCTTTTAAGATTGTACCCTTTTTGTCTAGCGACAATAGCGACATGGCCCCACCTGATCCCATTCCGAACTCAGAAGTGAAACGTGTTAGCGCCGATGGTAGTGTGGGAGTTCCCATGTGAGAGTAGGACAT
>NZ_JACGWA010000037.1 GCF_014077505.1 Colwellia sp. BRX10-3
CAGCCCAACAAATCAAACGGCTTGAACGTCAACTTGAAACAGAGCAAATGAAGAATGTTGTGCTCAATAAAATGGTTGATGTGATGGATAAGGAGTATGGTGCTGGTCTAAGAAAAAAGTACTTATCCGATGCCTCTGGCAAACCAAAGAAGCAGGCCAGATAAAACTTGCTCCTGTATGTAGAGCATTAAATATGTCAACGCAATCTGTTTATCAAGCGATTAAGCGAATAAAAGCGAGATCAAACGAACTCGAACCAGTGGTGAAACTCGTGATGTATTGGCGTAATTTTATGCCTCGACTTGGCACACGGAAGCTTTATCAACTTATTCAGCCTGAGCTTTTAAAGCTAGACATCAAGCTTGGCCGGGATGCTTTATTCAGCTACCTTCGTGAGCAAGGCCTGTTAGTTAAACCCAAAAAGAGTTATATCAAAACAACAAACAGTAAGCATTGGATGAGAAAGCATCCCAATCTATTAAAAGAAGTAAAGTCATCAGCGCCTGAAGAAGTGTTTGTAAGCGACATAACCTATGTTGAAACAGAGCAAGGTGTACATTACCT
>NZ_JACGWA010000051.1 GCF_014077505.1 Colwellia sp. BRX10-3
GTTTTATTTATGAAGTTCTTGATGGTAACGGTGGCAAAGCACAAGGCAGTGTGACGTTAAACATCAATAGCATTAACGATGTTCCTGTACTGGGTAATGACAGCTATATCATCGATGAAGATATAACCCTGAGCATACTGGTTGGCGATGCAAATCAATTGTTAAGCAATGATAGTGATGCTGATGGAGACACATTAACCGTTAATACTGCACCAATCTCAAATGTGAGCAATGGCAGCTTAACGCTTAATAGTGATGGCTCGTTTAACTATATTCCTACCCTTAACTTTAACGG
>NZ_JACGWA010000028.1 GCF_014077505.1 Colwellia sp. BRX10-3
TAGCTGTCATTACCCAGTACAGGAACATCGTTAATGCTATTGATGTTTAACGTCACACTGCCTTGTGCTTTGCCACCGTTACCATCAAGAACTTCATAAATAAAACTATCGCTGCCATTAAAATTGCTGTTAGGAGCATAAATGAAAGAACCATCACTATTGAGCGTTAAGCTGCCATTGCTAACATTCGATATTGGTGTGGTATTAATCGTTAAGATATCACCTTCAACGTCGCTATCATTAATTAATAAATGATCGGTGCCGGTCGCTAAAATCGTTAGCACGGTATCTTCGCCTAAACTATAACTGTCACTGACTGCCGTGGGTGCATCATTTACCGATAATACTGTCAGCAATAAAGTACCACTACTGGTGGCATTTTCGCTGTCAGCAATGGTATAACCGACATTAATTTCACCAAAAAAGTTTAGCGCAGGGGTGATATCCAGTTTATTGTTGACAATTGTGGCTGTGGCATTGGAAATGTCAAATGCGATTAGCGAGATAGCATCACCCTCTTTATCACTATCATTCGCTAAAACATCAACCACAACGTTGCTATCTTCATTTATCGTTAAGCTGTCATCAACCACAGTGGGCGCGTCATTAATCGGTGCAATAACGATATTTACATTGGCGGTATTGGTTAAGCCACTTTCATTAATAACTTGATAAGTAAAACTATCAACACCATTAAAATCAGCGTTAGGTATATAACTAAAGCTGCCATCTTGCGCTAAAACTACAGCACCTTTTTGAGGGGAATTTACCGGTGTTGTGTTGACCCTTAAAATTGAATTATCAAAATCAACATCATTAATCAACAGGCCAGATGCGGCCTCTACAATCAAATTGGTATCTTCAAGTGCTTGGTAACTATCGTCTAGCGCGATCGGGATATCTGCAACTGACTTTACGGTTATGTTCACGAAAGCTTGTGATAGTAATTCCGCTGAATTTTTGATTTGGTATTGAAATTGATCATTACCAACAAAATTACTGTTAGGAATATAGGTAAAGGTACCGTCTAAAGATAAATTTAATTGCCCGTGCTGTGGCTGAACAAGTAACGTTTCCAATAATTCAAACGCTAAATCATTAGGATCACTATCATTCGCTAAAATACCTAAGTTAGCCGCATTTATCACCAGTGTTGTATCTTCATCTATTTGATAATTATCGTTGACGGCTATAGGCGGTAAAATGTTACCGTTTGGCAATATGGTCACAGTGGCAGTTGCTGTGCCACCAGCGTTATCTGTTATTTGATAAACAAATTGGTCACTCTCAGTTAAAACGCCAGTCGATTGATAAGAAAAGCTGCCGTCTGCATTGATGACTACCGTACCTTGTTGTGGCGGGGTGACCGGCGTCGTGGATATTTGCAGGTCATCACCGTCAATATCAGAATCATTACTTAATAAATTGGTATCAGCAGCATTGATTTTACCACTAGGATCAACACCATAAGCATCGTCTACCGCAATAGGGTTATCATTGATAGCTAAAACATTGAAAAAAACAATTGCTTCTGCTGTAGCGCCTTCAATATCGATAATCTGATAGTTAGCGCTATCTAGACCGTGGAAGTTTACATTGGGTGTATAGATGAAATTGCCGGTATCATCTATTGCTAAAGCACCGTTAGCGGGTTGTAATAAAATACTATCAACGGTGACTAATTGCCCGTCAGGGTCAAAATCATTTTCTAATACATTGACCGTTATACTTTCATCTTCGTTAACGTCGACATTATCATTATTAGCAACGGGGGCTTGGTTAGGTATACCTATAATTCGAGAGATAATGTATGGATTAGATTTACCACTTTCACCGCCATTATTAATGCCGGTAACGAGTAGGTGATAATTTTTGCTTGGGTCGGCATCAGTAAATTGTGCTGCTGTGCCATTAATGGCAAGTTG
>NZ_JACGWA010000046.1 GCF_014077505.1 Colwellia sp. BRX10-3
CTAACCACCGTGGCGCCACGCAGCCATTGGTAGGTAATTACGCCAGAAACACCATCGATATCCGTGACGGTGGCGGTCAGTAACTGTCCTTGGTTTGGTGTGGTGTCATCAATGGTAATACTGCCGAGATCATTGGTATTACTGACGGCACTGGTCGCACTGCTGACAGGGGTTTCTGCACTGCCTTGGTCGTCGGTATAACTGGCGCTGACGGTTAAGGTTTGGCCGACATCGGCTTGCACGGTGGTGTAAGTTTGTGCCGTGCTAACCACCGTGGCGCCACGCAGCCATTGGTAGGTAATTACGCCAGAAACACCATCGATATCCGTGACGGTGGCGGTCAGTAACTGTCCTTGGTTTGGTGT
>NZ_JACGWA010000036.1 GCF_014077505.1 Colwellia sp. BRX10-3
TTATTAACAGGCGATATTCCCATTAACAACAGCTTGGTATTTATAATTTATGAACAACAGCGCGACACCGTGTTCATCATATAAATACCGGTATTTATATCAGCTTTCCAGATTGTTAAAGAACTTGTCATTCACACGCATTCGGTGGTGACTTGGTTAAAAACCAAACTTAAAGTAGCTTAAATAAAGCATAACTTAAGTTTGGTCTTTCAATTCTTAGTGAAGAAGATTGGTAGGTCTGGGCAGACTTGAACTGCCGACCTCACCCTTATCAGGGGTGCGCTCTAACCAGCTGAGCTACAGACCTGCATCGTATCAAACTGAGATACTACATAATAAGTGGTGGAGCTAAGCAGGATCGAACTGCTGACCTCCTGCGTGCAAGGCAGGCGCTCTCCCAGCTGAGCTATAGCCCCTTATTATGCTAGGGTTTACGTTTTCTTCTTCTAATTTGTTATCATGTAATTTGTGTGAACACTCATGAAACGCAAGCGCTTCCATTAAGTTGTTTTACTTCAAGATAAGGAGGTGATCCAACCCCAGGTTCCCCTAGGGTTACCTTGTT
>NZ_JACGWA010000035.1 GCF_014077505.1 Colwellia sp. BRX10-3
TTATTAACAGGCGATATTCCCATTAACAACAGCTTGGTATTTATAATTTATGAACAACAGCGCGACACCGTGTTCATCATATAAATACCGGTATTTATATCAGCTTTCCAGATTGTTAAAGAACTAAATTCATACGCACATTCGGTATAAATCTTGGTTTAAAAAACCAAACTTAAAGTAGCTTAAAAAAGCGTAACTTAAGTTTGGTCTCTTTCTTTAGTGAAGAAGTGGTGGAGCTAAGCAGGATCGAACTGCTGACCTCCTGCGTGCAAGGCAGGCGCTCTCCCAGCTGAGCTATAGCCCCGCAATGGGAAACACACTTTTAGCTAGAACGTAAATTGGTAGGTCTGGGCAGACTTGAACTGCCGACCTCACCCTTATCAGGGGTGCGCTCTAACCAGCTGAGCTACAGACCTATTTCTCTTTCAAGAATTTACGTCCGAAGCTAGCGTGTTTGGACTTCTTCTAATTTGTTATCATGTAATTTGTGTGAACACTCATGAAACGCAAGCGCTTCCATTAAGTTGTTTTACTTCAAGATAAGGAGGTGATCCAACCCCAGGTTCCCCTAGGGTTACCTTGTT
>NZ_JACGWA010000016.1 GCF_014077505.1 Colwellia sp. BRX10-3
TTACATTCAAGTTTAGGTTATACAACGCCTGAAAAATATGAGAAATTAGGACTTTGAAATGTGTCTACGAAAGTGGTGTAAGATCACTGCGTTCAACATTTTAGCCAGCTATAAATTTCCTCTTAACGCGGCGTTATGTTACTAAATTAAATATTACACTCTCATCAAATATAAAAGGAATTACTTCAAATTATGAAAAAAGTTATGATTATTACGTCTATATTGCTTAGCGGCTGTGCAGCACAACCAATACAATATGATTTAGCTGGTAATTATGCTGGTAACCCAATTAACATAAATAAAAACATCCCTGAAATTAGCATTAATAACTTTACTTACGAACCTCATCGGAATATCAGTCAATATGCTACATCAGGATTTGGCTGTGTCCTTTGTCAATCTGATGGGAGTTGGAAAGGGTTTGTTTTCCAACAGCCTGTTAAAGATATTATTCAAGCTGAGGCTGAATTAGCTTTTAAAGAAATAGCAGCAGGTAAATCAAATGGTACATGTGAACTAAACGGCCAAATACACGCTGTTGGGTGGAATAGTAACAACAGTGATACAACCGTTGATATTACTTACATATTAAAAATAGGCGAGTCAGCTGAGTATGTAAAAAGAATTAAAGGCTTATACGACGGTGGCATATTTGAAATGCAAAAAATAGAAAAAATTTGGGCTAAACCTACTAGAGCTTCAGTTCAAGAATTAGTTTGGGATAAAAACTTTGTAGAGTTACTGCATAAAAAGTGCACATAAACGTAACATAACAAGTCATTTCAGTAGGACAAATAACAGTTGGCTTTGCTCCTGAGTCACTATTTTAGCCAACTGTTATTTGCCTCTGAATGAGGCGTTGGTTTTACAAGGATAGTCGCGCTATGAATTTTGATAGGTTGTTTTCCTATGAACCAGATTCTTGGGGGCTTAGAGGAGACCCTTTCCTTTGGAAAGAAATGAAGGAACACCTCAAAGATATCAGTGTTCCGAATCGTGATAGTGAAATTTACGAAATATTGTCTGATGCGTTTCAAATATTAACCGGTTACTCAATAGAATCTAAAGAGCACTTTTTCTTAGAGCGATTTGCTCATGGTGGTATGTCTAGTGGCTATATAGAACCTGAGTTTTGGCGAACGCGTGGATTCAAATTTTTGTGTGAGTCACGGTAAAACATAACAAGAAAATCAAACGGGACTGCTAACAGTTGGCTAGGTTTCGCTCCGCTTCACATTTTAGCCAACTATTAATCAGCCCCTTATTTGGGCGTTAGCTTTACACAAGGATGATATGAAGTATTTAACTATAATTTGCAATATTCTCTTTTATATACCATTGATAGGTCAATACATTTTCCCGATTTTAATTAGTAATTGGATCATAAATTGGATCATGTTTGCTTTGTTGTCAGTTCTCTTACCTTTAGCATATTCAAAGTCGCTAGTTAGTCATTCAACAGAAATTAAAGTTGGTATTCAATTACCAAAAAAACTAAATGGATTTTTAGTTTTATTTTGTTTGTCAGTTGGACTACATGTTTTTTCAAGTCAAAGTTTGATATATGTAGATAACATTTTGAATAATGGATTTGAATCTCAATTTAATGAGGCTCAATTATTTGAAAAAACTTACGTGGATAATGCAGAAGAAGATAATAAGTTTGTTGCTCAAGCGATTTACATAGATTACGGTGTGGCAGTCCAGTTTAAGCTTAATTCTGGAGGGTATACGATTTTCGAGCCGTCTTCCTCTGATATTGAGTCGTATAAAGAGAATGAAGCAATTAATTTGAAAGTTAAAAACTTAAATAAGTTTAATACCGAGCAATCTAAATTAGCTATGTATTTTTCACTATTCCAAATTTTTATATTTTTGTTAATTGCTCAAATGAATTTGTATTGGTTAAATCGTAAAGCTAACAAGAAAATCAACAAGGACACGTAACAGTTGGCTACGTTTCGCTTCGCTACACAATTTTAGCCAACCATTACTTTGCCTGTTATTTAGGCGTTAGCACTTAACTCAAGTATGGAGCAAATAAAGTGACTGAAAGGTGGTATTCAGAAGCGGATAAATATCGACATGTCCAAATATTAAACTTAGTTAGTAAAAAAGAGAAAGAATACTATTATTCTTTTGGCTATGGTGCCCTTTATTTATATCTATTCTTAGTTGGAAAAAATTTGGAATCAGGTGTTTTATTAGGTGTTACCAACTTTTTATTACTGACTTCATTAGTCATGTGGTTTAGAACTATTCCTATAATTAATAAAATGGAAGTCAATCAACTTATTGAAGGGACAGAGCCTGAAGATATACTCAGCCGTCATTCAACCTTTTCAAAAATATCAAATAAATTTGGAATAACATCAATTGTAATGATGTTTATTGTTAACTGGGTATATATTTGGAATTGATGATACATAGTGGTTCTTCCGAATTTTTTGAGTAAAAGACTCTTTAAAAAATACATTTGTTAAAAGTAAGAACCTTTTCGCTCTAATTTGCTCTTTATCCGAAATACGTATTTTCTTTTTAGTCCTGCTGAAAATAAATCACTTTGAGAACTAAAGTTAATGTTCAGCCTTTTACTTTATAGTAGAATCAGCATCTTCAATCGGTTTCACACCACTGGGCATCTACGTCTGGCACTAAAACCAGCAAATTGTTAGAGTTTTAAATTATTCCACTCATGTCAGCTAATAGCGAGCTGATCTTGCCCCATAAAAATGCACACCAAGAAGTCATAAAAACGAAATCGTGAAACGTCCAGTCTACGCCCTGAGACCTTTAACAAGCTTTTTCTTTAAAAAGTAATGGGGAATTCCTATCACTCAATGCTTTTAAATATTTGGCTTCATTGTATGGCTCTTTAGTTTTCCAGCAACGATATACTATCCTTATCCACTTAAATGCTAGTGAACGCACAGCTGCCTGGTGGGTATTACCTTTTTCCCTTTGCTGCTGATAATAAATTTCCGCCCAATAAGATTGCCTTATGCTTTTAGCTGCCCATTCTATAAATGATTGGCGAGTAAATTTAGTACACTGGTATCGCCAATGAATCCAGCTCTTTTGACCACTACGCACCGTTACGGGCGCTACCCCAGCATACATTTGAATTTCCGATGCGCTATTGAATCGACTACGGTCTTCCCCAATAGCTACGAGTAGCCTAGGCGCTAAACACGGGCCAGTACCCGGCAATGAGTTGTAAAGCTCTGCATCAGGCAAAGCATTAAACAACTCACTAATTTCTCTATCAAAGACCTTAATAACCTTCACAGCAACAAGCATTTGATTCGCTAATGCAACTGCAAGCAGTTGATGCGACTCGATAACTGCCTTATCGAGTGTGAGCGGCTCTGCTTCACTAATAGATTGAATACGCTTAACGCTACATGCCGCAGTGCGTCCAGGGTATGAGCTAAAAAACTTTTTCAAGGTATCAGCCCTAGCTCTTTTAAGTTTTTGTAGGTTGGGCCAACGTGTAATGAAATCACAAAACATCCCCGATCCTCGATGTGAAAACCAATCAAGTAAGTGAGGGTAATATTCTTTAAGAGTAATGATTAGTCGGTTGCTAAACCGCCTTTTATCTTCAACCAACTTACGACGCTGTTCGACTAGATATGTCAACTTCCTAACCGATTCACTTTCCATTTTTAATGCTTTAATTTTATTGGGATATCTCAGCATTAAATCTAAAGCAAGCTCTGCGTCCGTTGGGTCGTCTTTTGCACCGCTGGGGGAAAAAGCTTTACGGTATTGAGCTAACATTGAAGTGTTAACGGGGTGAATAGTGACAAAATCAAACTTTTGAAGTGCGTAAACGATAGGCCCTTTGGATAGTTCAATAGCAACCGCTATTTGTCCTTTGTATTGCTTATGAATACTGGTTATCCATTCATTGATCGACTTAGCTGAGTGCTTAATTACTTCAAACTTTCGTGTACTTGAATTAGCCACTTGAACGCAGACATCGTGTTTATCATTTGCCCAATCAATACCAATATAAACTGAAAACTTAGTCATAATTACCTCCAATTGTTATTGTCAGCATGTATGCCAAAGCTCTTCGAAAGCAATATAGATAGCGTTTATGGGCAAGCCCTGAGTATTCGTTTTTAAGCTAAGGCGTACCTATGACATCGAAAGTAAACCGGTAACCATCAAAATGATATCGTATCAATGTTCGTATGAAATAAGCACATGATCTGAACACCCTAATTATAGGTTTATTCAGACTGAAAGGACTATATTCGTATCTAAGCGGACTATTTATGGTGAAAAATACTTGTCTAAATTAGGTCGGCTTTGTGGCAAGAAAGCGGAAGCTAGCAACTAGTTAATTCTAGGATCCACTTCAAGATCATTTCTGACCTAATTAATTGAAGAAGAGGTCAAGCCCAAACTGAAAGAGTGTTAGATTAAGTAAGAGCTACTACAAATAAATCAAATATTTTTAGGGATTGAAACGGCAAAAATAAATTTCCTTAAGAATGTCTCTATTTTTATTATAACTATGGTTAAATATTGCCACACAGTAACAATATTTAACCATAAAAATTGTCTCAAACTATATTATTAGGATTCAGAAGTGGACTTTCTTTTCGGTCGTTCGGTCGATGGTTTAGTAACCGTTTCTGATGAAGTAACCGGCGCTTTACTGTTAGCTCTTTTTTTCTTTTTTGCATTTTTAGTCGCTGAAACAACGGTATTAATGAACTCTGCTGATTTTTGAGCGGGATTATAAGCTATTTTAATAGCTTTACCGTTAAGTTCGATAATATCGCCGTGGCGAATTTTTTTACGCTTTTGCACGGTAACTTCGTTATTCACTTTAATATTACCTTCACTGATCATGGTTTTAGCTTCGCCGCCACCGCCAACCATATTGGCAATTTTAAGTAATTTATAAAGTTCTATAGGTTCAACACAAATGTCGTAAGTTGAGTGTGCAGACATGAAATACGCCTAATAATTTTCAATTAATAATATGGTTATATTCTAGCATATATAACCGTTATTGAATAAAGCGAAATAACAATACAGCTACTTTTTTGAATACAATAATCAGCGCCCCAATATTGCTTGCCGTTATCATGGAGGTATAGATGATTGCATATATGCAGTCGACTGTTGTTAGTTTTCTTGTGTTAGCGAGTTATTAGCTAAAATTACTTCATGATTTTAAATAAGGCTATCGTTGAAGCTTAATTCAATTAATTATAAAGAAAAGGTATCGCGTTGATTTGAGCTATATATCGCTTTAAAAGTCTAGAGAAAAGTGATTATAAATTGCCGTATTATTAACACCGACAGTCATAATTAATTTGCTGCGCATAACTTTATGGTCACATTAAAGTTAATATTTTAAGGCTGGTGTCTCTGCTAAAAATGAACCTTGAGCAAAGTTGCATGCAAAAGTTGCTAGGTTTATGCTGTTTACAAAAGCAACAGCGTTTAATAAGAGGTAAATATTCGTAATGTCGTTAAAAAACAAAGAGCAAAAGCAGAGTATTATATCTCGCATTGGTAATGCACTGGGCGATAAGCTTGCTACATTTTTGAATAAACCACGCGCTTATTACACAACTTTTAGCACGCTTACTAGCGAGCAGTTAAAAGAGAGCCTTATGCCAGGCGATTTACTGCTAATAGAGGGTAATAGTCGAATAAGTACAGCAATTAAGTATTTAACCCAGTCTACGTGGTCTCATGTCTGTATATATATAGGTGATAAATCTAACTTGTCACCCTTATTGGAAGCTGATTTAGTTGATGGTGTTATTACCGTGCCGTTAGAAAAATACGCCGGATTTAATATGCGCATTTGCCGCCCTGTGGGACTTACTGACGAAGATACTGAGGCCTTATTAGACTTTGTTACTTCGCGAATTGGTCTTCAATACGACACCAAGAATATTATTGATCTCATGCGTTACTTGCTGCCTACGCCACCGGTGCCTCAAAATTTTCGTCGTCGACTGCTCGAATTTGGTAGTGGTGACCCGACTAAAGCAATTTGCTCTACCTTAATTGCTCAGGCTTTTCAGTTTATTCGCTATCCTATTTTGCCTTTAAAAATTCCTGAGAACATTAGTGCAGAAACGATAGTAGTACCTGCGCGAGGTTTATCAAGGCTCAAACCGCGTTTATTCGCTCGAAACCGTTTAGAGAAAAGGCATTACAGCCACTTTATTCCAAGAGATTTTGATTTATCACCATATTTTGAAATTGTAAAACCTACCCTAAAAAAGGGTTTTAACTATAAAGATATTCAGTGGGTAGACCAAACTAGCGATATTACTCGGCAACCTCATTCAAAATGAAGTTCGTCAGTCATTACCATTGAGGTAAAAAGCTAGCAGTAAAAAGCTGTAAATTTATTAAGGTCATTAACTATGGCCCCATTGATTAGATTACTGAAGCCATTGATATGCATTAATATGATTAAGATATAATCATGACCAAACGAGTTTAGTGGACCATAATGACGGTGTGCTGGTTATTCACTACAATCATCGAAGTTTGCAAAAATAAATAGTCGCTAAACACTCGGCGATAAATGCAGAAAACAACCCTTACCCTCAAAAGTCAGTTGATAGCTAGGTTCGTTATTGTTAGCAGAAGGCGAAACCTTTTCTAGCATGCCTTTCTCAATCAAAAAGTCCAATATGGATGTTGATAGTTCATCTAGTTTAGCTTTTGCGGTAATTTCCATTTTAGTGGCTACCCCTTTAAAAGAATACATAGCCTTAATTATTTTAGCTTCTGTTTCAGATAGTTTTGGCATACTCCCGGTGTATGGAGGGAATTGATGTAACGGGAATTTACCTCGAATACTTTTATAAGACGCTTGTATTGCTTTAATATCTTCTTCTTTATTCTCTGTTAACGTAAAGGTATGAAAAACACCCGACTCTTTACTTAGGTAATCCACTTTAGCTAAAAATATCGGCAAACCAGAGCCTTGGGCAACATGGTAAAAGCCTGTTTTCCATTTAGGTACTGCGCCACGGGTACCTTCTGGGGTGAATAAGAAAAATACTCGTTTTAATTTTTGGCTATCGATAAAGTCTTTTATTTGCTGAACTTGCCCAACACCTTTTTCTGAACGATCAATCGGTATAGCACCAAGATACATTAACCAAGTGCCCAATACGGGAACTCGGCATAGACTGTCTTTAATGGAAAAGTATATTTTAACATCTTGTTGTATGGCGGCGCCAAGCGCGTAGAAAAAATCCCAATTCGAGGTATGAGGCGCAGCAATAGCAACTCCGGCTCCTTCAGGGGCATTCTTACAAAGCTTCCAACCTGTAATTTTGAACCAAAGGGTGAAAAGAAATTTTAAGAAATATTTAGTGAAAATACCGTCGAAGATAGTTTTATCACGAATGCTGAGTGATTTTTTGGCCATTATAATAGGGGGGTGTTGTTACGATGAATATAGTAAATATTGTAGCATGGAATTTTTAGAAAACATCGTTATAGATTAAAAATTTGCTATGACTACATTTCAATAATAACTCATATAGATTACTAACTAGAACACCCAAGGTAGTTTTACTTGAATGATGACCAAGTACTACATAGTTATATGGCTATACGTTCTTAAATAAACATGTGTACTATAAACTTAAAAGAGCTGGCCAATTTAATTGGTCAGCTCTTTTATATTTTGAACAGGTAGGTTTAACCCTAATTAATAGTGACGTTTTTCATAGTCATTATTTTATATCAATAACTTTAGACACACCGCGATCGCGCGAGTCTGATGCTGGAATGAGTTGTTCACCGTCCTTCCAAATAACTTGAATATCGCCAAATTCCCAGCTGTGAGGTTCAACTCGATAGCCTCGTTTGGTTAAGGCTTCAATCGTACTTTCAGGTAATGGAAGAGAAGGGCTTTGGGTGATCAAATCAGGTGGCAGCAATTGGTGGTGAAAACGGCTTGCGCTAGCAGCTTGGTGTGGGGTCATATTAAAATCTATTATATTAACGATTGCTTGAAATACCGAAGTGAAAATGGTGGAACCACCCGGTGTGCCGATAACCATAACGGCTTTATTGTCTTGCAACAGTATAGTTGGAGACATTGAAGATAACATGCGCTTGCCTGGCTGTATTTCATTGGCGGTATTTCCGACAACACCGAATATATTAGCTACACCAGGTTTAACACTAAAGTCATCCATTTCGTTGTTTAATAAGAAACCTGCACCTTCAACTACTACGCCAGAGCCATATGCCCAGTTAATAGTATAAGTATTTGAAACAGCATTACCGTCGGCATCAACAATTGAGTAATGTGTGGTATTAGGAGATTGAAGTCCTGGGTTAACTGACTCTAAACGCGATATTTCATTTGGTTTTACTTCCATGGCGCGTCGTTTGATGTATTCGTCACTAATTAAGTGAGTCATGTCAATATCAACAAATGCAGGGTCACCTAAATATTCAGCGCGATCAGCAAATACGCGCTTTTCCATTTCAGCGACCAAATGAACATACTGCTCGGAATTATGGGCCACACCTTTAAACTCGTCGTTTAAATAGTCTTTCATTTTCAATAATTGGATCACGCCAAAGCCACCAGAACTTGGCGGTGGAGAAGATAGAATTTGATAGTCGCGCCAATTCGCTTTTAAGGGCTCTCGCCAAACGGCTTTATACTCAGCAAGATCTTGGGCACTGATAATACCGCCGCTTTTCTGCATTTGCTTAACAAGTAATTTTGCGGTTTCACCGTGATAAAATTCTTTACGGCCGTTTACAGCTATGCGCTTTAATGTTGCTGCAAGTTCTGGCTGTTTAAATTTTTTGCCATGCTTAACACTGCCAAAATAGGTTTTAAAGTTAGTTAGACCATCAAAGCGTTGGTAATGATCTTGTATGTCGTCAACAAGAATATTTGCTGGAATAAAGCCTTCTTCAGCGAGCTTAATCGAGGGTGCTAATAATTTACTCCAAGACAGTTTACCAAAGCGTTGATGCGCTTCCCAAAAGCCAGCAACAGTACCAGGTACGCCAGGCGCTTTAGCACCAATTAAACTCAAATTTTGTATAACAGCCTTTTCATCATTAAGGTACATATCGCGATGTGCTGTTAAGGGCGCTGTTTCACGGTAGTCTAAAAACAAGGCTTCGCCATCGATATAAATAAGCATGAAGCCACCGCCGCCGATATTCCCAGCATCAATGTAGGTAACGGCTAATGCGAAACCAGTGGCAATGGCAGCATCAACAGCGTTACCACCGGCAAGAAGAATGTCTTCAGCGACTTTAGCCGCATATTTGTCTGGTATCGCTACTGCTGCTTGAGAAACTTGTGGGTTAACTTTGCCCGCAGAATTAGCATAAGAAGAGAAGGTTGAAAAAAGTAAAATAGAAACGAAAATATAAAAACGAGCACCATTTATCATGGGGTATTCCTTGGTTGTTATTCAATGGGTTGCCGGTTTATTTGCCTTAGCAACTCTACATTTTCTGACTATACCACGGATATAAATTACGCACCGTGATCAAATAATGAGTCTATGACTTTATCGTCTAGATTGAGAAAACACAAATAGCAATTTTATGTAAACAACTCAACCTGTTTATCTAACGCTTCAGCTTTTCGTCTTGATATAAGTACCCCTTTGTCGAATGTTTATGGTTAAAGTGGTTGATTACTGTATTGTAATTTTTAGCCATATTTGAAGTGTTTTACGCTTAAAATTTCTTATGCGAACTCCTTATATTTTGCTGTTTACAACTATAACTATACTGACAGTGATTTAATTATCATATAAAAATCAAATAAATATAAATAATAACCTGTAATTTTTATGAAAATTATAGATAAGCTGTCTTACTTGTTTGGAAAGAAATTTTGAGATAAATAATGAACCGACAATTAATAAATATAAGCGATTTTAGTGTGTTAATACATGCTTTAAACGTTACAGCTAAAAAAACAATCTCCTTGTTATTACTTTTAACCCTTATCAGTTGTGGCGGGGGAGGAGGCACAGCGTCTGAACCAGAAGTTGTAAACTTAGACAACGACGGGGATGGCGTTTTTGACCAAGTCGATAGTTGTCCTAATACCCCAACAAATAGCCAAGTAGACATTAATGGCTGCATAATTATCGTAAGTGTTGATAGTGATAATGACGGTGTTAATGATGAAATAGACAGCTGTCCTAACACGCCAGAAAACACAGAGGTTGATAGTTTAGGTTGTGAAGTTGTTTCACCAATAGCCGATATTACTATTCAAGCAGAAGATTACGTTGCTTACTTTGACACTTCACCCAGTAATGAAGGTGGTGCAAATTATCGTAACGACCAAGTAGATATAGAAGTTACATCTGATACTGGTGGTGGTTACAATATTGGTTATACACAAGCATCTGAATGGCTTGAATATTCAATAACGTTAAGCGCGGGGACATATGACATTATTAGCCGCGTGGCTTCCGCTACAGGAGGAGGTAACTATTCCATTGCTATAAATGGTAATAATGTCGGCAGCGACAGTGTTGGTAATACTGGCGGATGGCAAACCTTTCAGACTCAACGTGTAAATTCATTTTTATCAACCGGCGGTACTTTTACATTACGCTTAACTATAAATACGGGCTCATTCAATATTAATTGGTTACAAATAAGCTTGGTTATTGATGATGATTTGGACGGCGTTGGTAACGACTATGACCTGTGTTTGAATACACCAGTCAACGCAATAATTAATGATGTTGGTTGTTCAGATACTGACAGTGACGGTGTGTTTGATAATCTTGATAACTGCCCAAATACCCCGATTGATACGAATGTCGATGCTTTTGGCTGTGAAGCTATAGAACAGTTAATTGAAGTGGCTTTTGAGAATGACATATTGGTGGGCGGCAAAGACAGTACAAATCCCGGCTTTACATTGTATACATTCGATAATGACATTGGCTCTGAAGGTAGCAATTGCAATAACAGTTGTGCAACCAACTGGCCTCCACTTTTAGTTACTGATGGTATTGCATCAGGTGTGCCAAATTTATCTACAATTATCCGTAATGATGGCACAACACAAGCCGCATATCAGAGCAAACCATTATATTTTTTTATTGGCGACAATTCCGCAGGTATGACTGAAGGCAATGAATTAGCAGGGTGGCATAGTCAAGCCTACGGCTTATTTGGAGATACTGTACCGCTTTATACCTCAAGTACAGTGCAAGAGCATGCCGTAATTTATGAAACTAATGATGCGGTTATCACTATGTTTGCTGACCGAGGTCGAGATCGTCACGCTAAAGAAGATCAATTTCAACAATACGATCATTATCTTTCTCATTATTGGACTCACAGAACAGCACGTTACAAGTTTACCGATTTTGTTGAAAAAGGAGGTTCATCGATTTTAATTGAGTGGGTTACTGAGTGGCAACTCGAAGCATTAGAGTTTAGGGCGTGGTACTTCGGTATGAATACTGTTGCTCAATATCATGGTAATTATGAGCCTAATGTTATAACGGAAGGGCGCGGCACTTATGATGAAGATCTTGTGCAAACCAGTACCACAGGTGATCAATATAAATATTCATTAACTATAAATGAATTTCGTGGACTTAATGGTAGTACTGAACCCCTCAACATTGGCCAACATATGGAAATTGAAATCAGCCAATTTTTACTCGGGGTACCAGAAGGGCGATCAAACTATTATGGCACTACCTATCTTTATCAAGTGGGTAAGGGCGGTATGGTTCCTTGGAAAACACTCGGTGATTTTGATGATAAATCTTCCCAGCGAGAAAACTCTCACCCTATAGCTAAACAAGGCTGGTTAGGTGGTAACACAACACTTCCTTATCAATATACCAATGAGCCTAACGATCACTTTATGCAAATGGCGACTAATTTATCTAGCCTAAATGGCCAAGCATTTGTTTTGGGGCGCCGTATTCATCACACTTCTTTTGTTGATGGTATGCATGATGAAGACCCTGCAAATGGTATTTTTGCTGAGATGGTTGGTAAGTCAGGTACACATTTTGTTAATAATAGCTGTGCTAGTTGCCATGAGCGTAACGGCAGAGCAGCACCGGCTCCTATAGGCGAAGCATTAGATAAATGGGTATTTAAAATTGCCGATGCTGATGGTAATCCTGATGCCCAGCGCGGTAATGTTTTACAGCCTTCTAATACCGGTAATGTACAAAATGAAGGCACCGTTGCTATTGCTTCATGGACCGAAGTTGATGGTTTACGCTCACCAAATTATCAATTCTCTACCGGCACCCCAGAAAAGTTTTCGGCACGTATAGCGCCACAACTTGTCGGCTTAGGGCTATTAGAAGCTATTCCTGAAGAAACTATTTTAGCGATGGCAGACGAATATGACGAGGTAGCGCCTTTTGGTATTTCAGGCAAAGCACAAAGTACGATAGACCCACAAACACAGCAAATTCGTCTTGGACGTTTTGGTTGGAAAGCTGCAACGTCTAGTATCAAGCATCAAGTTGCGTCAGCATTTAATACTGATATGGGAGTAATGACCACTGTATTGCCAATGCCAGATTGCGGCTCTGCACAAAAATTAAGGAATGAATGTGGTGACGACCAAATAGAATTAAGCGAGCAGCATATAGACGACCTCGTGAAATATATCGCGCTATTAGGGGTGCGGGCACAACGTAACCTTGACGATACCCAAGTGCAACAAGGAAAAGCTATATTCTCAAACATTGGCTGTGTTGATTGTCATACCCCGACTCTACAAACCAGCATATATCATCCCTTTAGTGAATTAAGAAACCAAACAATTCACCCTTATACTGACTTACTATTGCACGATATGGGTGAAGGCTTGGCTGATAACTTAGGTGAAGGCAACGCTACAGGTGCTGAATGGCGCACAACACCATTATGGGGTATAGGCTTGTCGGCTTGTGTTACTGGTGGCGTAGTAAACACAGTTGGCGGACAAGGTAATGAAGTTTGTACGCCGGAACATAGTTACTTACACGACGGACGTGCCAGAACCATAGATGAAGCTATTCTTTGGCATGGCGGCGAGTCACAAAGTGCTAAAGTTAAGTACGAAGCACTCTCTGATGCTGATGAAGCTGCACTGTTATCCTTTTTACAGTCGTTATAAGTTAATCGCTAATTCAGTGGGTTTTAGACAATGTATTGATCAATAAGGCAGAGTTAATTGTTATACCTATGACTTAGCTAGAGTTAGCGTTATTGATCTTTAAAGCTGACTTCTAATTTGATTAGCACACTCTGCCAAGACGATTGCACCAGCTGTTGAAACATTAAGCGAGTTACCCATGCCAAACATAGGGATATGAATGTGTTAATGGCTCAATGTTAATGCGGCTTCACTTACACCTTTGTACTGCTGTGCTATTTGCTTTAACCACGCTAATGTATGTCGAATTACACGGCAACTATGGTTAAATTTGACATAATATTTCTGCCGCTTTACGTAATGTGTCGTCATTTTTTGCAAAACAAAGTCTGATCACTTTATTATTCTTATGGTAACTCGGTCTTTGTTCAACAGGGTACAGAGGGCTAAGCGGAATGGCAGCAACGCCTATTTCTTTAGTTAACCACTGACAAAACTCTCGGTCATTTAGCGTTGAAATTGCCGAGTAATCTAATAATAAGAAATATGTGCCTTTAGATGGCAGCAAGGTAAAGCGTGAGTCTTTTAATGCATTAATAAGAACATCGCGCTTTTGTTGATAAAAACTCGCTAATTCAGTGATATGTGCCGGCTGTTCTTTTAGCATTTGTGCAATAGCAATTTGTGCTGGCGTAAAGGAGCAAAAGGTCACGTATTGATGAATTTTTCTAAATTCGGCCATAAGTTCATTAGGCGCGGCGCAATACCCCATTTTCCAACCCGTACAATGAAAGGTTTTACCAAAACTAGAAACGACAAAGCTGCGGTTAAACAGTTGCGGGTAACGAAGCACACTTTCATGGCGTAAGCCGTCAAAAGTCATGTGTTCGTAAACCTCGTCACTAATAACATATAAGTTATGTTTTTCAACTAAGCTTTGCAGTGTTTCAAGATCAGACTCACTCAGTATTGAACCCGTTGGGTTGTGCGGACTGTTAATAATAATGGCGCGGGTGTTTTCATTAATACTTTGCTCTACTCGTGGCCAGTTTATTGCGTAGTTAGGTGCATCAAGCGTGATATGGCGACAAATACCACCTGCAAGTTCAACGGCGGGCTCGTATGAGTCGTAAGCGGGATCAAAAATAATAACTTCATCATTCGGCCGCACCAAAGTTTGTATAGCAACCCATAACGCTTCAGTAGCACCAGAGGTTATTGTTACGTTGTTTAGTCCATCAAGCTTTTGCGCATCAGGTAAATGCGTTTGATATTGCCTATGCACCATTTCGGCAATTTGCGTTAATAGTTCAGGCAAACCGTTTGACGGTGAGTATTGGTTTTTCCCTTCACTGATCGCTTGATTAATTTTATCTTTCAAAAAATTAGGGGTATCAAATTCAGGGAAACCTTGAGATAAATTAATCGCCTGATATTGATTAGCCATGATCGACATTTCGGTAAAAATACTGGTTTCTACATTAGGCATTTTGCTGGTAAAAGAAGATGACACAAAAACTCACTTAATTTTTATTAGGCACTCGTTAAAGTGGTTACGGTTTTAGCCGTGATAATTTAGTCAGTAATAATTAACAGCTAAGTTACTCGGTATTGTTAAACGCTATTGTTAATCGGTATAGCTCAGTGACATTAACTCAAACGCCAATGAACAGATAAATAAGATGTTAAGGCTAACGGCGATTGAGTTCAATTATTAATACGAGATTAGCTATCTGTAATGAGTTTTAAATTTAGGTTGTGCTGAATGTTGCAGATATAGCTTATTTGATAATTACCGGTTGCTTAGTTATAGTTTGGCAGAGATAGTAATGTAGTTTGGCACAAATATTTACTGCTTTATGTTTTAGAATAGCTAATTAAGGCGCTTCTTTTAAGCGAGTGGTGGCAAACCTTAACGATATAACCTTCGATTAGGTCATATCTTCCCGTAAGGTTAATATGATGACTTAAATTGACCTATAATATTTTTTAGCTCCACCGGAGTAGTGTAGATGTACGGACTGATTAATAAATCATTGAAAGCTATGATTACTGAAAACCACGGGGCTGATTGTTGGAATAAAATATTTGAAGCTTCGGGCGTTTCGGTAGATTCTTTTGTTAGTATGCAACAATATGACGACCAAGTAACATATGCATTGGTAGGCGCTGCCTCAGAACAGCTTAATGCAAGTCCTGCAGAGTGTTTAGATGCGTTTGGTTACTATTGGGCGACAGTCGTTGCACCAGAGTCATATGGACTATTACTTGATAGTACAGGCAGTAATTTGTTGGAGTTTTTACAGCATACCAATGATTTACATGACCGTATAACATCTACTTTTATAGGTTATACACCCCCATATTTTGAAGTCAGTAACAACGACAACCGCGTTGCGCTTCGTTACGAAAGTAAACGTGAAGGACTCACTCCATTTGTGATCGGTGTCATAAAAGGGTTAGCGAAACGTTTTGGCTCTACATTAACATTTGAACCTGTAGAGAAAGTTCAGGTTAGTCAAGGTGAAACCAGTGTAATTCACTTTGTCATTCATTAATCTGAGCTGGTTATCTTACCCATGAAGACAGCAACAACAAATAATAGTATTAACGTTATTAAGCAGCTTGCATCAGTATTCTTTACTGTTAATAGACAAATGAAAGTCAGTAAGCCAAGCCCTACCTTATGCAAGTATTTACCAGACACCGACTTATGCGGGCCTGACATTTGGCAAGCAAATTTTTTTGACTTATTTGCTGTTACCAGACCCCATAGACTCAAAGAATTTTCTAGTATTATTAATGCACGAGACAGTATGGCCTTGCTTGTTCTATGCGGTGGTAATTTTGCCATGCGAGGACAGTTTGTTACCTTAGATGATGACAGCGAGCACGTAATATTTGTTGGTGCACCTTGGCTAGCATGGATGAATACTAACCAGCCTGACACTCAATTAATGATGAATGAATTCAAGCCTTGGGATCCTCAGCTTGATCAACTTATGCTGCTGTCTACCGAAAAAAATAATATTTCTGACCTAAAGAAGCTAACGGGTGAGCTAAGAGAAGCCCGAGATAAAGCAGAAAAAGCGAGTCAAATCCAGGCTGACTTTTTTGCTATTATGAGCCATGAAATGAGAACACCGCTAACGGGGGTAGTTACTGCTTTAGAATTAATAGATAACAGTGAATTGAGTCCTCGCAATAATGAAATGCTAAGCATTGTAAAAAATTCGGCTGAAAATTTAAAATATGTTGTAGACCATGTGCTTGATTACTCAAAGCTGCAAGCAGGTGGTTTTGAAAACCAACCTACTGATTTTGATCTTAAACATATTTTACAATCTGCTATACAGGTTGTTGATGCTCGGGCACGAGAACAAGCAAGTGAACTCAGCTTATTAATCGAAGATAATATTGCACCTTGGCTTAGAGCTGATGCTGCTAAAATTCGTCAAATTTTGATTAATTTGTTAAGTAATGCGGTTAAGTTTACTGAAAATGGTCAAATAAAAGTCACTGTAAGTTTGAATGAACAGCAGTATTTACAGGTAAGAGTATGTGATACAGGTCAAGGTATTCCTTTGGATATTCAGCCTAATATATTTAAACCCTTTTTAACTTTTGATGCTAAGCAAGGTGAGAAAGACAGTGGTACAGGCTTGGGGTTAAATATTTCTCGGCGACTGGTAGAGTTAATGGGGGGAACGATAAATTTTGAATCCAAGCCTGCGCAAGGTGCGGTTTTCTATTTTGTTATTCCTGTTGAAGTTGCTAAAACGCCTATCATCAAACCTCAGTTTATTCAGCCAGTCGATCAATCTTTCAATGGACATGTACTACTTGTTGAAGACAATAAAACTAACCAATTTCTATCTCGTATTTCACTTGAAGGGAGAGGACTTACCGTTGACGTCGCAGGTGATGGTAGGCAAGCAATCGATAAAATTAGTGAAACGCATTATGATTTGGTGTTCATGGATGTATCTATGCCAGTTCTCGATGGTGTGAGTGCAACTAAAATATTGCGAGAAACACTGAGCAATACCCAGCTTCCAATAATAGCGTTAACAGCACATGTTGGAGATCACTATCATAAGCGTTTTATTGATAGCGGCATGGATGCAGTGCTGAGCAAGCCAATTGATCGTATATTACTTGATAATCACCTATCGCGTTGGTTACCTGTGCAATCATTAGATAACTATACAGCACCAGTTTCTCCTAAAGAACAGCTGAATATAGCGAAAAAAGACTCTTGTAAAAATTGGTTTGTGCAAGATACTGCCAGTATATTATTAGACGATATTGGTATAAGTGCTTTTGCACAGATATCAAATTTATTTTTGGCCGAAATAGATGAAGGAGTGCAACAAATTTGTAGTGCCTATCAGCGAAGAGATATAGAGCTAGTTGCTGACCATGCGCATACCATTCGAAGCAGTGCTAGTTCAATTGGCTGTCAGGCTTTAGGACAACATCTAACATTTATAGAAACCGCATCGCAATCAAACAATATATCAGCCCTAGAACCCTTAATTAACATGCTGCCAGATATAGTCAAAAAATCTTCTGATCCACTTATTATCTATTTGAAAGCGATTGTAAATAAACAAAGTTAAGGGTCATGAGTGTAAGTAGAGTTATACACTTCTGAACAATAAACTTCATAATCAGTGAGCTAGAAACGAAATGGCGGTTTATCAACGTCTTCAATGATCAATTACTTAACTGGACCGAAAAGGTATTGCTTACGGTGATGAGTTAGACAAAACACGTCAAGTTATCAAACGTTTATCTGATGAAGATGATCTTATCTTAAAAGACCCTGAGGTTTTATTGACGTTTCAGCGTTGGCAGACAGTTCAGTTAATTTTGCTGTTAGAGCTTGGGTTAATGCGCCAGATTATTGGGGGGGACATTTCCAATTGAACGAGAAAGTATATAAAACCTTCGCAAATAAAGGATTAAACATTCCTTTCCCACAAATGGATCTGCATTTACACAAAGACGCTTAAGGGGCTTTTGTAACCTTAAGACCATTTGAATTAAATCCATGTGTATTTAAACTGATAAGAGCTAGCCAATTAATTGCTTAGCTATTTTTTTCATAACGGTTTGGTGTTGTTTTAGATTAGCTTTCTAATTTGGTTCGCACATTCAGCTAATACAATAGCGCCAGCGGTTGAAACATTTAGTGAGTTACCCATACCAAACATTGGAATATGTATTTGTTGATGGCTCATTTCTAATGCGGCTTCACTGACACCTTTACGCTCATTACCTAAAACTAATACGCTCTTAGCTGGGTAAGCAACCGTGGTGTAATCAACAGATGCCTGACAGAGCTCAACACTGTAAACTGAATAACCGTCATCTAGTAACGTTTGTAAGCTTGCAGTAGTACTGTCGCTATATTCAACACAAACCCATTTGGCTTCATTTCTTGAGGCTTTTTTCATCTTTTTATCTGAAATACTCAATGCACCAGTGCCACAAACAATCACTTTCTCAATAGCAAAAGCATCAGCCAAGCGAATAAAAGCACCAATATTGTAGCTGTTAGTTACATTGTCTAATACTACAACCAATGGACTTTTGGGTTTAGTTAAGTATACGTCGCGGGTTAGCTTATTTTCTCTAAGCTCTTCTTTGCTCAGTTGTATTTTTGAAGACATTATTTCTACTCTAATTGCTTTGCTGATTGAAATTAAGATGTGCCGCTTAAGTTTATTTGCATATACGTTTGTGGTTTAGCGCAGGAGGAGGATTGTGCGGTTTTATCTGTTGAAGATCAAATGATAGTTCATCTTCAGTTTTCCAAACTTGCGCTAAGTAATAAAAACTTTAGTTTGAAAGTAATTAGCTAACAATGCTGGCTTAAGCACTTGAAATAAAAAACAGATAATAAGTTCATACTCTATTACTATAGTTTTTATATATACATTTAAGAGTCAACATCATGAACAAATCATCACAAGTTTTTTTCGCCAGTATTATTTTCTCAAGCTTAATCGCGTTAACTGGCTGTTCATCAAATGCGCCGATTTTAGGTGTTGATAATGGTCAATTAACGCCGTGCCCAGATAAACCTAATTGTGTTAATAGTTTTGCTGAAGATGAAGCGCACCACATTACTCCGATTGTTTCAAAAGGATCTAAAGAAGTGGTTAAAAATAACATTTTGAATGTTATTAACACGTTGGAAAATTCGAAAGTCACCGTAACCGAAAGTCGTTATGTTAGAGCTGAGTTTACCTCAGACCTTTTTGGCTTTGTTGATGATGTAGAGTTTTACTTTCCTGAATCTTCAATTAACCAAACAACTATTCATGTTCGTTCAGCGTCTAGGCTTGGTTATTCAGACTTTAATGTTAATAGAGAACGTATTGAGTCACTTCGACTTAAGCTTGAAGCACTTTAAAAATAAAGTGCTTTTCTAAATTGAATTCGCTTTATTAAGTTCGTTACGCTTAAATAACGTCATGAAATAATGTGGCGTTTATTTTATTGATTTGGCGTGAGGGTGATCAGAACAAGTCATTATTGTTAATAACGTAAAGTACAATTTTTATCGATAAGAACAGTAGGCAAATTTTTTCAAGCTTTGCCTCTAGTCTTATAAAACTCTCATATAGTTTCAACAAACTTTTAAATTATGCTGCTTTCAATTTCAGGGGCTATATGAGTAAACTCAAGCCAAATATTTTTATCGACGGCGTTTTCAGTCAGTATATTTTCACACTCTTCTTCAGAAATCATACCTTTTATCATCATTAAATATACTTCACTTAATTGATTGGCTTTAAATAACAATTCAGCCAAACTTGAACGGGTTTCAGTTTGCTGCAGCCTTAACGCTTCGGAATAAATATTCGGTAGTTTCCACTCTATAGCTATAAAGTAGCTGATGTCGATAGACATTTCAGTCATCAATTCTTTAAACACTTTAGTGCCAGGTAAGCTTGATAACTCTTCCGCTAAAGCTTCCGATAGACAATCGAATATGATGATCTTTCCTAAATCATGAATTAAACCTAAGAAATAAGCGTCAAATCCATTTTCATCATCTTTAGTGGCTAATAGTTCACAGAGGGTCGCACATTGCACAGAATGAACCCAAATTTGTTTACCGAACATTCTGTAATATATTGGCTTGCATGGAATGATTTTAGCCATCAAAAGCGTAGTTGCAATGCGTAACAGGCCAGACAACCCTAAAAACGTAATAGCTCGACCCAATGATACGATTTCCTTTTCGCCTCGATGATAAAGAGCAGAGTTAGCTGTTTTTAAAACGGCTATCGCGAATCCTGGGTCTTGCTCAATAATTTCAACAAAGCTAAGTACGCTTGAATCTGGATCGTCAATTGCATTTAGGAGGCGAACTAACATCGCAGGTAGTGCTGGAATATGCTGACTGAGTCTTTTGGGATTATTTAATATGACTCTTACTTTTTGTAAGATCTTAGTTTCGAGCTTGCCCATTGGTATATTAGAATTTATATCACCAAACATGACATCATAAAAGCTTGTTGAAATGTTCGTTAGCATTTGAATATCTCCTTATATTCCACATGTTGAGTCATTATCTCTACAATACACTAACTACCATAAAGTAAAAGTAAGTATATCATTAGATTCATAATTACTGATAATAGATTGCAATGTATATCGAGTCAAATTCTGATTATTTTGTACCACTTTCAATAAAATATGTACACCATGAACTATGAAAACGTGTGTTATTAATAACGCTTTAAAGCTGAACATATATCACCACATTGTGTATTTGTTGAACTTGTCTAGACTGAATTATAGTTTAATAAGGACGGTGCAATTACCCTATGCGCAATGGTTATCAAAAAGATTTATCCAACTCAACAGAAGCTTTGTTAGCTGCAGGGGTAATAGAAACTGACGCGTATAATGAAGCAAAAAACCCTCTCGAGCTGAAAGTGCTTTACGACTTAGTTGATGAATTAAGTTGGTATTAAGTGGCTATTAACTCTCTTAATTGCTGTTTAGCGTTAAGGTTCAGGGTTATTGATGACTAACTCAATCGTTGAAAACAGTTCATTACTTGGATATCCATCGGCAATAAGTTGATGCTTTAACTGAAATGAGCGAATAGCATCTCTGCTTTTAGGCCCCCAAACACCATCAGGTTTACCTGTTTCAAAGCCTAAGGTATTGAGTTGGCTTTGTAGGTTTTTCATCTGTGTAAAACTATACCGGTTCATCTGAGCTTGTTCTGTGTGCAAAAATTCAAGCCCGTTCGCGCCGACTAATTTATTCGCCAATAGGCCGACTGATAGCGCATAACTTTTAGAAAAATTCCACGTCATAATGACATTAAAGTTAGGGTAGAGGAGAAATGCTGGTCCTTTATGACCTGAGGGTAGATAAAGCTCTGCCTGAATATCGTAAGTAGATAACGGTTGTTGGTTAGTTTTTGTTACCCCTAGCTGCTGAAAGTAATTAAGTGGGTAATATTGGTCGAAAGCGACTTTATCGAAAGCAAAATTTGCGGGTAATTTTACTTCTCTGCCCCAACGCTCTTTTGTTTGCCAACCTATTTTATTTAAGTAATTTGCTGCAGTGGTTAATGCATCAGCCTCGCTTTGCCAAATATCGACTTTGCCATCGTTGTCGCCGTCAACAGCGTATTTTAAAAACGCAGTTGGCATAAATTGCATATGTCCCATGGCTCCCGCCCAAGAGCCTGTTAGTTGCTCAACAGAAACTTTTTCTGTTTCAATTAAAGTGAATAAGTTTAATAGCTCTAGCGTGAAAAATTCACTACGGCGTTGATCACAAGCTAAGGTAGCTAAAGCATTAAGGACTGACATTTTACCTTTATGCTTGCCAAAAACGGTTTCTAAACCCCAAAAAGAGACTAAATACTGTCGTGGAACACCGTACTTATTTTCTAATTTATCAAATAAAACTTTGTTTTCTTTTAGCTTCTGTTGACCTACCCGTAAATGGTAGCTAGTAACTCTTGCCTTTATATATTGCTCAAAGGTTTGAGTAAATTCTGGTTGTTTTTTATCTAAAGCAATTACGCGCTCAATAGGGGAAATATTATCAATAACAGTTTGAGTTATATAAGTTGAAAATCCTGCGCTTTTTGCACGTTCAGCTAAATTAACTTTGCACTGTGTAAAGTCTTCATCGGCAATCGCTGCGTTTGCAAGCATAGGGAAAAATGCACCTATGGTGATTAGTGTTCGATAATTGAAAAAAGTCATCATTTGTTTAATAAGAGAGTCTGGCGAGTTCATGAAAAAACATTCCTTAGCTAAAGCTGAATCGGAGAAATATAATGTGAGTACAATACCATGGCTAAATTTAACGTTGATAACAATATTTAAATCATTATTTGATTGAAAAATTGCAATAAAAATCACTCAAGAATGTAAACACTCAATAGCTGTAAAATTACTAGTGGCTAGGCAATCGCGTTATCAAATGGGTATAATAGCAAGCTTAATAATAAAGTAGAGGCAAGGTTAGTTAATGTTAGAAAATAGGTGTCAACTTCAGCAAAATTATGAAGAACAAGGTTACTTTGTTATTAGAAATTATTTCAGTGCCTCTGAAATAGCTGAACTTAGCGCCGTAGTATTAAAGTTTCATCAATTATGGCAGCAAGACAATGCTACTTTCTATCAAGAGGAAGCGTTTAACTCGTCGCTAATTACTGGCAGTGAATATTTAGCGGTTGATGATCGGATTAAGCTATTTAATTTTATCAGTTCGCAAAAAGTCATGAATGTTGTTGAGTCGGTTATCACCAATAATCCCGCGTTTATGAATACCCAATTATTTTTTAACCCAGTTAATCCAAAGCAAAAAGATTTTTGGCATCGAGATTGTCAATATGATCATGATGTTGAAGGGCAAAAGCTTGCTATTCAAGAGACACAAGTCTTGCATCTTCGCGTACCTTTGTTTGATGAACTTGGCATGGAACTAGTGCCAGAATCCCATAAACGCTGGGATAATGAAGAAGAATTTAATGTCCGACAAGAAGAAAAGGGCAGAGTCAGTAGTGACGACTTATCTACGGGTAAAAAAATAAGTTTATCCGCTGGCGATTTACTCGTGTTTTCAGCAGATATGATCCATCGTGGTTTATATGGATTAGACCGATTAGCACTAGATATTTTAGTGTTTGATTCAGCCGGTGACTTTGCCGATTATGTTGATGACGATTGTTTACCGGATAGTTCAATGCTAGATAAAATTGACGATCCAAGGTTATTTATCAATACCATTAACTTGAAGTTGAATGGCTAGCTTTTAGAAAAAACACCTGTTTGATATTTAATATGTGTCTTGGGTTAGTTCTTAGCTAGTTAAGCGCTAGTTCGATGTAAGCTCAATTGCCACTCTTGTGTTAGTCAGTCATTTGTCTAGCCAGTATTCTTAATTTAGTAGATAGAGCTTTAAAGTTAGCTGTTGTTATTCGTGGTATTCAGATAGAATTCGGCACTTACTTTTTTGCTATTTTTAAAAGTAACATTTAATACGCAGCATCTTCCTATTTTCCTAAAACGGCATGAAACAAAACAAATGAATGATAAAACAATAGTAACTCATAACGGTAATTTTCATGCAGATGATGTGTTCAGTATCGCTGCTCTTAAAAGTATATTTCCTGGTTTTAAACTTGTACGTACACGAGATTTAGCCGTTATAGCCCAAGCTGATATTGTGATCGATGTGGGTGGTGAATATAACCCAGACGCAGGCCGTTTTGATCATCATCAACGTGGTGGTGCAGGCGCACGTGAAAATGGTATTCCTTACTCATCATTTGGTTTGATTTGGCAAAAATATGGCGTAGAAATATGCCAAGGTTCTCAAGAAGTGGCTAATTCGGTTGATGCTGGTTTAGTGTCTACAATTGACGCTATTGATTGTGGTCATGTTGAAGGTGTTTCAAAAGGTATTAGCCTAAGCCAAACTATTTCAATGTTTAATCCAACGTGGCAAGAAGACAGTCATTTTGATACTTGTTTTGATGAAGCCGTTGAGTTTGCATCGCGCATTTTAACACGCTTTATTGCTTCTGCTAGCGGCGGCATTAATGCTAAATCTATTGTGGCTAAAGCGATTGAAAATGCAGCGGACCCAAGAGTCATCGTATTAGAAAAATACACGCCGTGGAAAACAACGGTTCATACTTTATCTAAAGAAGCTTTGTATGTGATTTATCCGTCGGGCTCTGGTCCATTTAGAATTCAAACCGTTCCTGTTGAACTTGGTTCATTTGAAGACAGAAAGTCTCTACCTAAATCATGGGCGGGTTTAGCTGATAAAGCGCTTCAAGATGTAACCGGTATTGATGACGCTATGTTTTGTCATAATGGTTTATTTATTGCCGGTGCGCAATCTTTTGAAAGTACTATGAAAATGGCAGCTATAGCACTTGAAGAATAAGCAAAGTGCTTTTAAATCTAACTATGTAATGATTCTAATTAGCAGTATTTAATGTAAAAAAATAAATTAAATACTGTTAATTAATGATGTTCATAGTGACCTATAGCTATATTTTATGCGCTTACCTTTTATTTTGCAGGTAAACGCATATTTTAAAATGGCGTTTACTTAGCGTTTACTGCTGCTGCCATCGATTTTTCAGCCACTTGCTCTAACCAATTTAAGTCCATGGTTTGATGCGCTTCACAAATAAACCAAGGTTCACGTGAATCAGGTTCTAACATTACGCCATTGTCTATTAAGTTAAGGGCGAATTGCGTGTATAAATCGCTATTCGTTCTTTTCCAGTCACGATAATTTTGGGGTACGTTTGCGCCAAAATGTACCCCAAACATAGCATTAGGGCCTGCAAAACAATGTTCAACACCAAACTTGGTAAATACACGAGAAAGCAATGCTTGAATGTTTTGGCCTACTCGGTCAATGGTTTCAAGCGCATCAGTTTCTTTAAGTAGTGTTAAGGTTGCTTTTGCTGCGCTTAATGCCACCATGTTTGCGGTATAAGTTCCGCCATGAGTAACGCCATCTTTGTCAAAAGAAATGGTGTCCATTACTTCAGCTCGGCCACCAAAAGCAGCAACAGGGTAACCATTACCCATAGCTTTAGCGTAAGTGGTGATATCGGCGTGTATATTATATAAAGCTTGGGCGCCACCTTTAGCTACACGAAAACCTGTTTTTACTTCGTCCATAATAAGTACAGAGCCATTGCTGTTACATATGTCGCGTAGTTTTTGCATGTAGGCTTGTGTCGATGCAATAGAGCCACAATTACCCATAATAGGCTCAATTAAAATGGCCGCTATATCATGGCCATGTTCTGCAAAAACAGCGTCAATAGCTGAAATGTCGTTTAGTGGCACACTGACTTGATGTTCGCGTGTACTTTGCGGAATGCCCGCGCCAAAAGGAATGATTTCTGGTGAGTTTTTATCGTCTGCATCCCAGTTATCTACGTCAGATTTCCACATAACTTCGTCATGCAAACCATGAAACCCACCTTCAACGACAACAATTTTATTGCGTTTGGTATAACCTCTAGCAGTACGTACAGCACCAATAACCGCTTCAGTGCCTGAATTAGCAAAGCGCATTTTGTCGATGTTAGGGCAAAGTGACTTAACCAATTCAACCACGTCAGAGTCGAGACCAGTAGAAAAGCCAGAAATAGTGCCAACGTCGGTAATTGCCTTAATAACTTCGTTATCAACACGTTCATCACGGTAACCTAAAATAATAGGACCATAGGCTAAACGAAAATCAACGAATGTTTGCTCGTCGCAATCAGTAATAGTGCAGCCTTGCATGCTACTCAAAAATACGGTGTTTTCTTCACCCCAATAACGATAACTATCGGCAACGCCTAAAGGCATATTGGTGTGTGCTCTTTTGAGCATTTTAGCACTGTTGGGTTTATGTGTTTTGGTCATAATATGTTCCAATCTAACTGATTTGTTTTCAACATTTGGGCGGCAAATTTAATGCTGAAGATAATACAGGGATAGTGCGTAGTCAGGAAGTGCTAGTTATACTTTTTCGATACTTAATAGTGAAAGTTAGACGTTTGATGAGAAGGCTTGAAGTGAAAATTTAGGTGAAGTTTTCTACCAGCTGCAGTCATTGCACTTTGCAAGTTCTCAGATAGCGTGAGCAAATAAAGTAATTGCTTAATTTTGAACTGTAAAATGGCAAAAAAAAAGCGCCCTTACATAGTAACTGTTAGGGCGCTTAAATTAGTATTGAGATATTAAAAAATTAATACCACCTACTCATGTTATAAACCGAAGGTACGAGATACGGATAAAATAATGCGTGAATCTGCAATATCAATATCCATATTTGTGTCTTCAACAGCAAGGTTAAAATCAAAACCTTCATAGCTAGTCATATACTCAAGACGAACATGATTGTATGACTCTTTGCCATTCCATGACCATTTGTTTGCATCGTTTGACGTTGAACGGTCAAAACTTGCTCTAACATTATGACCTGGCGCTACTTCAAACGTATGAGCAACCATTGTAATATAGTGCCCAGCATCAAGACCAAAATAGTCCCAGCTGTACCAGAAGTTTAATTCGGTATCACCAACAGATGAGTTATAACTAAACTTGGCGTAAGCCTCTGGATAATTGTAAGTATCTGAAGCTGAATCGCCGTGGTAAGTGTAATAGGCAATACCGGCATCAAGACCAATTTTTTCGTCTAGTTGAAAGTACTTTCCTGCGTATGCGTCCAATTCTATATTAGTGTCTTCACCGCTACCAAAATCAACTGTAGACGCCCAAGCACCAGCATAAAAACCGTCAGTGCCTGCGTAATCTAAACTTGCTTGTAACGCTGGATCGTTAACCGTTTGGCTGACACCATTGAAGGTATAGTCAGACGTAACATTTACGGTTGCAGATACGTCTGCTAACACAGCTGAAGAGGTTGCTAGTAAACAACTTGTTGCTACGGCGATAATACTTTTTTTCATTACTTGTATACTCATTTTTTAGGTCACTTGTTCTATTTTTGTAAAGTCGATTTTATTTTCTTTTGGTGAGCTTTCTATTGCTGCTACTTCTTTAAACTTGCTAAACAAAATATAACCAAAGCAAGTAAAGAATAGTCCAATCACTACTGCGCCAACCCATTGGATTTCTAAAAATTCTAATTTGAATAATAAGGTGAGTAAACTCAAGGCAATAATATTACCTAAGAAGTATTTCACTCTGCCTATGCGTGCTACGCCTATATTCAAATTGTCGGTGTACAAACGAATCAATGAATCGAGCGAGTTAATCACGAAGGTTATACCAACAATCGCCATGGCAATATTATAAAAGCCCGTAGTTTCTATGCCATTCATGCTGTAGTAATACAAAACGCTAAACCAGATTGCAATCGGGATAGACGGAAATAACAACATCGCCAACAGTACTTGATAAGTGCGTAAACCACTGACAAAACGGGCGGTAAATTGGCCGATCATAATGCTCCATGCAAACCACCAGTAAAGGTAGAATTCATGATAATCATTCATCGGTAGCACGAATTCGTGAATGTTACCAAAGTAACCACCAAGCATAGAAAATATATTGGCAAATTGGCCAATACTTGAATTTTCTCCAAATAATGCGCCGCCCCACATGACCGCAATTAACGCGAGAAAAAGCCAAGTGGTAGCTAGGCTTAAAATGCGTACATAACGTATGTTGGTGCTTGAATAAACCGCAAAGGCAATCACTAATAATACAATTAAGTAGAAACTACCAATAACAGACTCACCATCACCCAGTTCTGGCAAATACCAAGGTAAGTTCGACAGCAGTAAATAAGCTGTAAATGCACAAGTACCTATAATAACAATGTTATTTATGAATTTAACCAGCGGAATCTCAAAAAAACGTACGCGTGGTTCAATAACACAAAAGTAAAAACAGGTTAGGAAGTAAAAACTCCAGATAAGAAAGGCCCAAAAACCAAACTCAATAGCTAAAGGGTTGGTAAATCCGTATTCAGGACTGGTGGCTAAATCGGCGTACCCCGCAAACTCAGTTAATGGGAACATAATAAGGCCCACATCAAGTCCGGAAGTAAATAAAATAGCAATAAATGTGAAGGTTTTAACTGGTGTTACACCCACACAGCGAATATTTCCCCATCGATATAAAATGAATGCGATAGCGGAAAAAGTAAACAACATTCCTGCTGATAGCCATGCGGTCATGATAATTCCTCTGTAAAGTTTTTAATCAATTTAAAGATAATTTACTCCTCTTTTTTCTTATAATTATAGTGCTCATAACAAGCTTTTTCGGCTTGAAACATTAATTGTCGTCATGGTTTATGCCAAGGAAAATACCGAGATATAAACCATTATGATGATAATTACTGTTTGCAAGAACACTGACGATTTAACATTAGTTTGTTGTACGTTTTGGTAAATTTGAACGTTGTTGCTCTCGCCAGTTAGTCGCTAGCGTTACATCAGCGTTAGCTGGCGCTAATAGCGTTCGCCCACGAATAATATCGGCGGCACGTTCAGCAACCATAATGGTTGGTGAATTAAGGTTACCATTGGGAATTGTTGGGAATATTGACGAATCAACAACTCTTAGTCCTTCTATGCCATGTACTCGCGTTTGTGGATCAACCACTGCCATTGCATCTGTACCCATTTTACATGAGCAAGAAGGGTGGTAGGCACTTTCAACTGATTGGCGGACAAAGCTGTCAATTTCTTCATCTGTTTGCACCTTGATGCCGGGCTGAATTTCTTCGCCACGATATGCATCAAGCGCTTGCTGGTTAATAATTTCACGAGTTAGTCGCACGCAGGCACGAAACCCTTCACGGTCTGCTTCGTGTTCAAGGTAATTGAAACGAATTTCTGGATGCGCTTTTGGATCGTTTGATACAGCTTTAATTTGCCCACGACTTTTAGGTTTGTTATGGCCTACATGTACTTGAAATCCGTGGCCTGCAAATGCTTCTTTACCGTCGTAACGCATTGCTGCCGGTAAAAAGTGATATTGCAGGTCTGGCCATTCAACACTGGCTTTAGAGCGAATAAAACCACAAGACTCAAAATGGTTGGTTGAACCTAAGCCTTTTTTACTTAATATCCAGCGTGTACCTATCAGCAGTTTACTCCACCAATCTAACTTGCCATTAAGGGTAATGGGCTGCTTGCACTTAAATTGAAAGTAAAATTCAAGATGATCTTGCAAATTTTCGCCAACACCGGGTAAATCATGTTTTACTTCGATATTTGCGGCTTCAAGTACGGCTTTAGGGCCGATACCTGACAATTGTAAAATGTGTGGCGAGCCAATAGAGCCTGCCGATAAAATGACTTCTTTATTTGCTGCAACATCAATTAGTTTGCCTTTACGTTCGTACCTAACACCAACGGCTTTTTTACCATCAAGTAGCACTTTATGTACCAACGCATGGGTAATAACCGTTAAGTTATTACGCGACATTGCTGGGCGTAAATAAGCATTTGCTGTTGAAGCGCGCACACCGTTTTTAACGGTCATGTGCATTGGGCCAAACCCCTCTTGTTGAGCTGCATTATAATCTTGAGTTTCAAAGTAACCGGCTTCAACTCCCGCATTGATAAATGCCTTGTAAAGCGGGTTTTTCATTTCATTGCCGTTGTTTACGCCAAGAGGGCCATCTTTTGCACGATATTCATTGGCACTAAATGCCCAGTCTTCTGACTTTTTGAAGTAAGGTAAACAATGGTCGTAATCCCATTCTTGGGCGCCATGTTCCTGCCACTCATCAAAATCTTTTGCATGTCCACGTACGTAAACCATACCGTTAATTGAAGACGAACCCCCTAAAACTTTACCCCGAGGGCAATGCATACGGCGATTATCAAGAAACGGCTCTGGTTGGCTTTCAAATTGCCAAGCATATTTTTTTGAGTTCATCGGAATAGACAATGCCGTTGGCATTTGGATAAAAATACTTTTATCGCTACCACCCGTTTCAATCAGTAATACATTGTTATTACTGTCTTCACTAAGACGATTGGCTAAGACACAGCCCGCAGAACCAGCACCGACAATAATGTAATCAAATTTTTCGCTTTTCATTTAAAACCTTTTAAATAATTTTGTGCATTAAGACCTTTCTTACGGTCTAACTATAGAACAGTATTCGAGTAGCTCTGTTAGTTAAAAAGGACTGTCGAGTGGCTGTAATCCCACATACACGGCTTTAATTTGGGTAAAATAATTAAGGGTAGCAAGACCGTTTTCTCTACCAACACCCGACTGTTTGTAACCACCAACCGGCATATGGGCTGGCGATGCACCATAACTATTGATCCAACAAATACCGGCTTGTATTTGATGAACTACACGGTGTGCACGGGTAATATCTTGGGTAAATACACCGGCGGCTAGACCAAACTCTGTAGCATTAGCTCGGCTGATCACTTCGTCTTCATCCGTAAATGTTAATACGCTCATTACTGGGCCGAAAATTTCTTCACGGCAAATGGTCATTTGGTCAGTACAGTCACCAAAAATAGTAGGCGCAACAAAATAACCGTTTGGTGCACTGTCTGGTTGTAACGCTTTGCCGCCATAAAGAAGCGTTGCTCCTTCTTTAACGCCAATATCGATGTAACTTTGTACTAAATCCATATGTTTAGCAGAAATTAGTGCACCAAAGTTAGTGTTAGGGTCCATAGGGTCGCCCACGACAATATTGTTTTTAGTGCGCTCGAGTAGTTTCTCGATAAAGGCTGGGTAAATTGCTTGATGAACGAATACGCGAGTACCGTTTGTACAAACTTCACCTTGGGTATAAAAATTACCTAACATAGCGGCAGAAACGGCGTTGTCGATATCAGCATCATCAAAAATAATCAGTGGTGATTTACCGCCGAGTTCCATGGTGACATCTTTAAGTGAACTTGCAGCAGCGGCCATGACTTTTTTACCTGTACCCACTTCACCAGTAAAAGAAACTTTAGCAATGTCTGGATGATGCGTTAACCAAGCACCAACTTCACCCGCACCTTGAACAACGTTAAATACGCCGTTAGGTATTCCTGCTTCGGTAAAAATTTCTGCTAATTTTAATGCGCCAAGTGGCGTTTCTTCAGAAGGTTTGAAAATCATCACATTACCGCAAGCTAATGCAGGCGCTGCTTTCCAACAAGCAATTTGTAATGGGTAGTTCCAAGCACCTATACCTGCACAAATCCCCAAGGGCTCGCGGCGCGTATAGTAAAAGTCGCCATTGACGGCTTGTTGATTGCCTTCAACGCCAGGAGCTAGTCCGGCAAAAAATTCGATTGAATCAGCGCCTGACAATACATCAACGACTGATGCTTCTTGCCATGGCTTTCCGGTATCAAGCACTTCAATTTTGGCTAATTCGTCATTACGTTCATGCAATAACGCAACAGCCTTAAGTAAAATTCGGCTACGTTCCATAGCGCTCATTGCTGACCAAGTAGCAAAACCAAGCTTTGCGCTAGCTATAGCTTTTTCTTGGACTTGTTCATCGGCAACTTCAACTTGATAGATAACTTTTCCCGTAGCGGGGTTAATTACATCAAATGTTTCACCACTGGCATTATCTATATAAGTACCATCGACATAATTTTTATAACGTATTAATGACAAGTAACATCTCCATATTGGTTAATCTGTTCGTCTATAAAACTTTTACATAATTGCTCAGCTTGTATGAACTCTTCTGCTGGCGATGAACTTAAGGCACAGCGTAGCCATAAACCATCAATCATCGCCGCGGTTTTTTTAGCCGCTACTATTGCGACATCTTCTGCTAGTAATTGACGATATGAAAAAAGCAGGTTGCTATACAAACGCTTGCTATTGATATTTTGTAATCTTTTCAGTTTTGGATCATGCATTGATTCTGCCCAAAAACTAAGCCATGTTTTAATGGTGGGGGTAGAGCGCTGAAATGAAGTGAAATTAGCCTCTATAATCATATTAAGTCGTTCGGTTGCATTAAGTTTTTGCGGCGAAATACGTTCAAGTAATGCTAACTTTAATTGTTCTAAAAGATGCCTAATGGTTGCTTCTATTAGGCCTTGTTTCCCACCAAAGTAATGACTAATAATTCCAGAAGATAAGCCCGCAATTTTACTGATAGTTATTATGGTTGTATTTTGTAAGCCATGTTTGCCAATCGATTCTAATGTGGCATCAATTAGCTGTTGTTTACGCAGAGGTTTCATTCCAACTTTAGGCATATTTTCATATCTTTTTTATTAATTGAACGTTCAATTAGTTTCTATTCTAATGGTTTTTTGTAAAATTATCAACTCAGCTTTATAAACTGACCTTAGCGGCAGGTACTGTAAAATAAGGTTTTGTATGCTTTGTATAGGCTGTAGACAAGTTATAGAGGTTATGAAAAACATTACACATGTATCGTTAAAGGTTAGGGGTCTAATGATAAGTCATGAGGTAAATTGATGTATGGGTTGTTATTTTCTCTAAGCAATAAAAAAACCCCTAATAAAATATATTAGGGGTTTTTGTTGCGTTAGCTATCGTGCTATTTAGAAGTTAATTTTAATTAACTTCTTCCGAAATAAGATACTGTATAATTAATCGGCCTCAATTATGGGTATCTCTAAAGTGCGGATTAACTTCTAGTTAGCTGTCCAAATTTTACTGACATATTCTGGATGATCAACAAATGGATTACGGTTACCTTGATGAGCATAGGCCGCTTCATTTCTATCAATTTCTTTTTGGCTTACAGGATCATTTGCGTGCCAGCGTAACAACATATTTAACTGCCAAGTTTCGAATACTTTATTACTACTGCCGTCTAATATGGCATCGCCATAGGTGCTATTTGTTTGCCAATTAGCAATAACATTTTGATAGCGAGTCGCCATGTAAAGCTGCGCTCTAGCTAAATCACCTTTAAACTCATCAATAGGTTCAAATACAGTGCCGTTATAGCCTAAAGCCGAGGTAGCTGTACCTAATTTACTGTTGTTAGTAGAGGTGAAAGTTGCACTAGCCACTTCGCCGAATGGGAAACCGCCGCGTTTTGAGTTAACAAAACCATCGGTAGCAAATATATGATGAATATCTGAATTCATCGGCTCAATTTTTCCGCCAAACCAGCTTTTAGGGAAAGAATGTTCTCGGTTATAACATCCACCTTCACCACTGTAAGAACCACATTGATTAGTCACTTTAGTATAAGTGTAGCTATCACTTCCGAAAGGTTTTTCAGAGTAAATATCTAAAATTGAACCATCGTTTTCGAAATAGGTATCCAGTGAGTGATTAGCATAAAACGTCCAAATTGCACCATAACCTTGAGCGGTATGGTTTTTTATTAGATCGTGTAATGCAGTTTTAAGACTATAACCGGTTTGCGTGGTAATGCTCTGGTAATATGTGCCAGGATCACCACCTGAACCACCGCCAGTACTGCCAAGGGTAAAGATTTTACTTTCTGTTTGGGTGAACGTACCACCTGAAACGAGTGATGTACCTGCAAGTGAAATGTCGTATGAGCCATTGCCATAGGTACAACATATACCATCGCCGTAGCTGTCGTTAATAGTGAAAGTATAGGCACCATCAGTTAGACAAATATTTTCATTGTAGCTAGTTGAATTGCTTAAGTTACTGCCACTGGCTTGTTCTACGTTGTTGCTGTCTGTTATTGACCAGCTAGTTTCATAACCGTATTGATCTGTGGTTAAACTAAACGTGACATCATTAGCTAAACAGGCTGAACCACCTGTTCCTGCACTTGCTGTTGGTTCAAAATCATCGATGAAAACAGTTTCAGAACCGTCAAATCCTGTGGTGTCGTAAAAGCGTAAGCCAACGGCTATTTCTTTGGTGCTGGCAGCCGAATAGGTATAGCTAACTTGTTGCCATTGATTGACTAGATTAGGGTTTGAGTAACCTTGATAACCATCAGCAAAAAGTCTGGCTTTTAAGCCGCCTTCGGTGTGATATACCCAAACTGAAAAATCATAGCTTTGCCCTGCGGTTACGGCAATATTTTGCAGAAAATCAGTTGAGCTTTGCGTTGCGGTATTAACCGTTATGGCGGCTGAACTAGCGCCTGTTTTAATGGTAGTGGTGTTTTGGCTAACACTGATACCAGAGTCAACCGTAGTCCAATTGTCGGCACTGGTATTTGACCAAGCTTCGAAGTTACCATTGAGTACATCAGCATTAGCCATTAAGCTAAGCCCGCTGAGTAAAGTGAGTAGTAATTTTTTATTATTTTTCAAAGAATGTTCCTTCTTTTTAATCGGTTTGTTGCATACGGTAAACATGACAACCGTTAATTCACAAGTAACCTTTAACCATTTAGTTAAGTTTTGTATTTATATTTTAATGTTTAAATTTACAATGCATTAAAGTTTTTTTACAAACTGTTACACTTTATGCAAAGGCATAGTGCCTCATAATTTAAGCCATTAAAAGTGATTGTTTACTTAATAAAAATGGCACATATGTGTTAGTTGACTAAATGGTTTGTTTTTATTGGAAAAAATATAATAAAAAACCCTAATAATAAATATTAGGGTTTTGTTTCTAGCATTTAGCGACTATTGATTAGCCATTAAGAGTTAACCATTACTAACATCTTCAAACTCAGCATCGATAACATCTTCGGTACTAGCTTCATCATTAGCAGCATTTCCTTGAGGTTGCTCTGCTTGCTGAGACTGCGCTTGTTGGGCTTGCATCATGTTAGTGTAAGCTTCTTGTAATGCTTTTTGTCGCATTTCAATTGCGCCTTTGTCATCACCATTAACCGCCATTTTAAGTTGCTCAATTAAGGTTTTAAGCTCGCCTTGTTGATCATCGCTTAAGGTGTTCATCGAGCTTTGTACTGTATGAATTAATTGATCAGCTTGGTTACGTTGCTCAACTAACTCACGCTTTTGTTTATCTTCAGTAGCGTGCATTTGTGCATCGTTCACCATGCGATTAACTTCATCTTCCGTTAAACCACTTGATGCGGTAATTTTAATGCTTTGCTCCTTACCGGTGGCTTTGTCTTTCGCGGTAACATTTAAAATGCCATCAGCGTCAATATCAAAGGTAACTTCCACTTGTACCGAACCACGTGGGCCAGGGTTAATATCCGTTAAGCTAAATTGACCTAACGATTTATTATCTGTTGCCATTTCACGCTGACCTTGCAGTACATGCACATTAACCGCAGCTTGATTATCTTCAGCCGTAGAGAAGGTTTCAGAAGCACGTGTTGGTATAGTGGTATTTTTGTCAATAAGCTTAGTCATTACACCGCCTAAGGTTTCAATACCTAAGGATAATGGCGTTACATCAAGTAATAGCACATCACCGACTGTTCCTGACAGTACACCCGCTTGAATCGCTGCGCCCATGGCAACTGCTTCATCTGGGTTTACATCTTTACGTGGCTCTTTGCCAAAAAAGGCTTTAACCGCTGCTTGTACTTTTGGCATACGTGATTGACCACCTACCAAAATAACTTCACTTATATCACCTTTGCTTAAACCAGCATCTTTTAATGCTTGTTCACATGGTGCTATGGTGCTTTTTACCAAGTCATCCACTAATGACTCTAATTTAGCGCGAGTAACTTGTACCTTTAAATGTTTAGGGCCACTAGCGTCGGCGGTAACGTAAGGTAAATTCACGTCAGTTTGTAGTGCTGATGACAACTCGATTTTCGCTTTTTCAGCCGCTTCTTTAATGCGCTGTAGGGCTAAAGGGTCTTGTTTGATATCAATACCACTTTCTTTTTTGAATTCATCAGCTAGGTAATTTATTAAGCGTAAATCAAAATCTTCACCACCTAAAAAGGTATCACCATTGGTTGCTAACACTTCAAATTGTTTTTCACCGTCCACATTTGCTATTTCGATTATAGAGACATCGAAAGTACCGCCACCTAAATCATAGACGGCCACTTTTTGATCAGCTTTACTGTTTTTGTCAACACCATAGGCTAATGCTGCTGCTGTAGGTTCGTTAATTATGCGCTTCACATTAAGCCCTGCAATTTTACCTGCGTCTTTCGTTGCTTGGCGCTGTGAATCGTTAAAGTAAGCCGGTACGGTAATAACCGCGTCTGTTACTGTTTCACCTAAATAAGCTTCAGCATCTTTTTTTAATTTACGTAAAATTTGTGCTGACACTTCTTGCGGCGATAAAGCTTTACCGTTCACTTCAACCCAAGCATCACCGTTACTTGCTTTAACTATTTTATAAGGCGCGAGCTTAATATCTTTTTGCACTTCTTTATCATCAAATTTACGACCAATTAAACGTTTAATTGCAAACAAGGTGTTTTTCGAGTTTGTCACCGCTTGTCTTTTAGCCGGTTGACCCGCTAAAGTTTCATTGTTGGCATAAGCAACAATTGATGGTGTAGTGCGGCTACCTTCTGCATTTTCAATGATTTTTGCAACACCGCCTTCCATCACTGCGACACATGAGTTTGTTGTACCTAAATCAATACCAATAGTCTTAGACATAATAATCACCTATTCTTTTAGAACTTCATAAAAAGGTCTGATGCTTTATGGCTATTTCCCAGTAAGCAATTTGACCGTATAAACAAACTTGTATAAATGGTTTAACACAAGCTGTTTGGTTAGTGGAGCTATAATACGGAAGGTAAGAGAATGCTTCTGTCACAAATATGACAGTTATGATGATTTTCTGTTTTTATATTTTTTAAATATAAAAATCAATAGATTAATCGGGGTTTTCGGCTAAAGCTAAGTAAATAAAAGTCATGATTATCTTTTGCTATATCACTACAAGAGGTTAGAATAAAATCACACACTTAAACCACGGTTTAAATCATTGTACCTATGAATAACGATGTTACGCATTTACCACAAAAAGCCAGCCCAGTATTAGTTAAACAAGCTAATATTTTTGCAGATTTACCTGCAAAATTAATTGAAGACTTTCAACAAGAATTCCAGCTTGATGAATGGCGCAAAGGTGACTACTTTAATTCGAACTTATTAACCCAGCGTTTTTTTGTTGTGATAGATGGCAGTTTGGAAATTAAACAAAGTAACCCTGAAACGGGCAGAGAAGCGACGTTAGATATGCTTTATGCCGGTGATTGTTTTGATTTAATGGTGTTATTAGATGATCAACCCCATGACGTGATAGTTTCACCATTAACCACGGTAAAACTACTATCAGTAAAATTAACAACGATGCGAAATTGGTTGTGGACCTATCCAGAATTTAACCAACAATTTATGCCTTATTTAGCAAAAAAAATGCGTGAAAAAGAGCAACAGGCAAGTAGCCTAGTTTTGCATGATGTAACCACACGTTTAAGCCGTATTATTTTAGAACATATAAATAAAATTAAGTTTTATACCGGTACCAAAGCAGAAGAACATCAGCATCATTTGGTAAATGGTTTAAACGATGAAACGTTAGCACGGATGACCGGCTCAGTCAGACAAGTTATTAATAAACAATTACAGCACTGGAAGAAAGAAGGCACCATAGATAAAACACGTAATCAACTTATTGTAAAAGACCTAGAAGCATTAGAAAAAGCAGCGAAATACACCCAAACGTTAGCGAACGCGCCTTTAGTTAAGAACTAGTCAAATACGCATTCTCAAAGTGTTGTGTCTGTAACAGTTTTTATACAGGCTCAACATAGTCGTTGATCACTTAAACATACGTCTCACTTTTATGGAAAATATAAGAATGGTAAATTAGGCAAAATAATTTTTGGAGACAATTTTCAAAATGAAGAAGCAGTCAGGTTTTACATTAATAGAATTAGTTATTGTTATTATTATCTTAGGAATTCTATCAGCAACCGCATTACCAAAATTTATAAATTTACAAGGTGATGCGCGACAGGCCGTAATGAATGGCCTTAAGGCATCTTTAGAAACAGCGTCGACATTTACATACACTAAAGCCATTATTGAAGGGGTGGGAGATTCTTTCGATGAAACACTATCATCGGGTATCAGAATTAGATACGGCTATCCTTTTGCAACGCAAGAAAATTTAAAGGCGGTACTTAATTTTACCGAAGACGACTTTAAACTTACGGGATCAAATCCCGCAATCACTTTTACATTTACCAAAGATACCCAGGATTTGACAACAAGTGAAATCGACAGTGCTGGCGTTTGCAAGCTTGTATATACCCGAGCTAACAAGGGCGAACGACCAAACCTGACTATTTCTGGCTGCATAGATTAACTATTATTAAAGCCTTAGGTGTTATGACGTGCTAGGTAGAATAGCGCCATACTGATATCTCAGTATGGCGCACTTGTTTTTAGGTAAGTCAATACTAGTTAAGCTAAGTTAAGCATCAACTTTTTGCTTTACACTTTCATTGCCGTTTTCATTATCATTAGTCGCTAGCTTTTTTAACGATTGATACAGTGCTTCTTCTTCTGCAGACAAACTTTTTGGGAAAACAATTTTTAGCTTAACAAAAAAGTCTCCAGCAACCTTGCTTGGAAGTCCGCGACCTTTTAAGCGCATTTTACTGCCACTACTGATCAGTTTAGGTAAACTTAAATCAATATAGCCTTTAGGTGTGGGTACTTTTACTTTTTCACCTAAAGCGGCTTGCCATGGGCTAATGGTAAGCTCAGTGGTAATATCAGCACCTTCTATAACGTATAAAGGATCAGGATTAAATCCCACTTCAAGATACAAATCGCCATTGTTTGCACCACCAACACCAGGTTGACCTTGCTTTTGCAAACGAATTTTTTGACCCGGTTTAATGCCTTTTGGAATACTAACTTTTAAAGTGCGTTCTTTGTTTTGCATTCTGCCTTGTTGATCAACCACTTGGTCTTGTAGCGTAAAATTGCGGCTTGCACCTGTGTAAGCATCTTGTAAATCAATCAATATTTTTGCGTTGCTATCTTGCCCTTGCATAGACCGACGACCACGTGATGCGTGTTGCCCCCCGCCAAAACCGCCACCAAATAATGATTCAAAAAAGTCGCTATAATCACCTTGACCACCCGCATTGAAATTACCATTGCCTTGCTGATATTGATCTTGCCAACTGGGGGGAGGTGTAAAACCAGATTGGCCTGCTTTCCAATTACTGCCTAATTGGTCATACGCTGCGCGTTTATCTTTATCGCGCAACACTTCATAAGCTTCGTTAATATCTTTAAAGCGAGTTTCAGCATTTTTTTCTTTACTTACATCGGGATGAAATTTTCGCGCTAATTTACGATATGACGTTTTAATTTCATCTTGGGATGCGCTTTTATCAACATCCATAATTTTATAATAATCTTTATAATTCACACTGACCTCCTGCATATATATCTTGCAGATAACTTTTTAACTAGCTTCTGTAACTAGCTTTTATAAATAATTTTAGAAGATAAAGTGGGTGATTAATAACTCAAGGTTGAAATCACCGACGATTAATTTTAGCTATTCCTATTTGATAGTATGAGTATAAATGTAAAGGAAAATAACCAATGTCAGTAATGTGACACTTCTGGTAAATTATGGCATGTACACATAGATATTTCGTGCTATTTTTCAGAATGAATGAATGAATAAATATAATTAAATTATTAATAAAGGAAATAATATGTCGTACACACTGATACATAACGAATCAGCATACCAATATGAATATCATATCGATGGGCATATTGCGTACATTACTTACGATGATCAAAATGGCAATATGCATTTAACCCACACTACTGTGCCTGAAAAACTAGCGGGGAAAGGACTTGCTAGAATACTTTTAGAAGCTGTGCTTGAGCAGATCAAAAAGGATAATAAAAAAGCCGTTGCCAAGTGTTCATATATTGTTAACTATCTAGCAAAACACCCTGAAGCAAGCGACTACTTTGCATAATTATTTCTCGATAGTTAATACTTACTTTGATTTCAGCGTTTACTTCAGTAGATCAGAGTGAGCGCTTCACCTTGCGTCAATACCCTACAGTTAATCTTTCTAGTTAAGAATAACTATCGCTGCACTCTTAACTCACCTTATATTAGTTCAATCATTGATTAAATGGTCAAGCATTTTGCACCAGAAATTTATATAGCATGGTACATTTGCATGGCATTCCAGCCAACAAACAAGGCAATAGCGTAGCTTAATAAAGTGCCTAGCATCATATATTCAGTAAGCTTCATGTCTTTGTTTTTGGTTAAATCACCAAATCTAAAGATGGTTTTAGTTGCGACTAAGAAGCCAATACCAGCAAATTGCCCCATGAAGATAAAAGAAATAGCTAAACAGCGCTCAATATAACCTATCCAAGCACCTGCTGATAACAACCCCATATTTACATTTTTGCCGTCACTGGCATGCTCCTGAGCTTCTGTAGCAGCCTTTGCTAAGTCGTCGGTATGCTTTTTTAACGCTAATGAAATAATCACTGAAGCCGGTTTACAAACCAGTAGGTACGATAGGGCAATGATCATGTTTTTAGCGGTTAAAAGTTGCCCGAAAAACAGTAAAGCCTGAGCTACTGTGAAATGAGCAAGATAGGCCCAAACAATAGAGATAACAAAAAGTTGAATGCTTTGGTCTATCAAAAAATATCGTAAATTATTTGCTCGATAATCACGGTAATACACTCTCAAAAATTGCGTTAGAGATATAACCAAAATTGCGATGATTGCTGAAAGTAATGGTAGCTCTGCGATTATAAATACCATGATATAAAGCAGGGTATGCATTAATAAATGCAGCCATAGCTTTTTAGGCTTTATTTTTTTTGACTCGTAGCGTTCTAAACCATTAGCAGGTTGGAAATAGAAATCTGCTACAAAATGTGCCGTTAGCATTAATAGTAGTAATTCCATTAGTTGTTACCTCGAGTACCAAGCTGCGAAACTGTTTTATTTATCATCGCCATATAATCTCTAACCAGAAAAGCGCCAATATTACCTAACCTATTACTGATATTTTGTCGGGTAGTTCCTGTAAGGTCGGCAATTTTTTTATGTTCGGCAAAGTCGCTTTCTATGTATTGATACAATAATTCGGCTTGTGTTTTCGTTAATCTATTGAGCAAGTGATTTAAAAACTGGTTTAGCAGTTTCATATCGCTGTTATTGGCTTGTTGCTCAAAACTCACTAATAACTCACCTCTTTGCGCTTTTTCTAATCCTCTACCTGATTCAATGAAGACAGGGCCAGAGGAAGTATTTGGCTTTTTATCATAAATTTCATACGCGCCATAGGCTAAAGATAGTGTGCATTGAATAGGCTTTGCTGAAAATTTAGATAAATGCAGGGCGAGTTTAATTAATAAGGTACTTTTTAGCGCATAAACAGCGTTTGGATACTGAATTTGAAATTCGTCACCTCTATATACTTCACCAGTCGCTTGGTATTTTTCATTAACCTCGCGAAGAAAGCCTTTAATACTTTTGATAACCTCTGAATATGTTTCATTAGTCATTTTGGTTGAATTTACAATATCGCCGGTTAATACAGCAATCATATTTATTTTCCCTATTTTATTCTACATAAGAAACTATATTTGATTGCCTGTAGATAGGCAACTATATTTAGTTGCTTTTTATTTCGAAATTGTATTTTATTACCTTGAAAGTATAATAATAGGAGCTAATAGCGTTAAATATCAGATGATTGGATGTTGTTGT
>NZ_JACGWA010000008.1 GCF_014077505.1 Colwellia sp. BRX10-3
CCTATGCCTATGCCTATGCCTATGCCTATTGATTTTGTAATAAGTACAGTTAGTCTTATCAATGGCCGTTAGCCACTTCACTTCCCATCAAGTAATTCAGCATTTAATCAAAATGTAATCATTTAATATTGTTCAAGATATGATTAATTTGTAAAAAAATATCAAACTGACCTAAACTTTATCTTAGAACTCGTAAAGAGCACTTTAAACTCGCAAAGAGCATTTTATATGAAAGATTTTTATGGTCTTAATCTAAAAAATTTATTGGAAAAAGCACCTGTTGGGGTCATTATCCATCGTTGGGATACTTGTATTGTTTACGCAAATCCAACCGCCTTGCGTTTATTTGACCTCACTTTTGATCAAATAGTTGGTAAAGATACTTTCGACCCTAAATGGAGCTTTGTCGATGATACAGGTAAAAAATTACTGATTGAAAATTATCCGGTTAACAAAGTAAAGCGAACCCAAAAACCCCTGAAAAACGAGATTATAGGTGTTGTCCATAGTAAGCTAGAAGCTCCGCGGTGGCTGATGATAAATGCCTACACAGAAGGCGACCTTAACAGTGATAATCGCTCTATCATTGTCTCTTTTAATGACATATCAGATTTCAAACAACTCTATTTTTTCTCAGACATAGTCGAGAATACTCAAGACATTGTTATTGTGTGCGAAGCCGATAATATTAAGTACCCGACGGGGCCGAAAATAATATATGTGAACAAAGCGTTTGAGACATTAACTGGTTATAAAAAAGAAGAAGTAATAGGTGAAACTCCGCGTATTTTACAAGGAGACTTAACCGATAAAGCAGCAATGTCTCGAATTAAAGAAGCATTGAAAAATCATCAAGCGGTAACGGAAACGTTATTAAACTATGATATTAATGGTCGCCCCTATTGGATTGAAATGAATATAATCCCGTTAAAAAATAAGTATGGGGAAGTTACTCATTTTGGTGCAATTGAGCGAGATGTTTCAGAGCGGAAGTTTCATTTAGAGCAGTTACAATATAGAAACCAAGAATTAAAATCGCTAAAAAGTGAACTTGAACAGCTTGTGCAAGAAAGAACAATCGAGCTACAAAAAGCCAAAGAAAAGTTAGAAAAAATTGCATTCTTAGACCCATTAACCAACATTCCTAATCGCCGATTTTTTATTGATCAAACCCATAGACTAATCAAGTCTTGCGACCGACGACAGCTTTCGATTGCCTTTGGCTTATTAGATATAGATGATTTTAAAGTCGTGAATGATACACATGGTCATGATGCAGGCGATTTAATTTTGAAAGAATTAGCAGCCTACTTCAGCGGTTTTTTCAGGGCTGATGAAGCTTATTGCAGATACGGCGGAGAAGAGTTTGCTTTTGCTGTGATAATTGAAAAAGCGTCTGATTTAGACATCATAACGGATAGATTAATTAAAGGCATTTGTAACCTTAAAATATCAGTTAATGAACATTATTTATCTGTAACGGCAAGCGCTGGCTTTAAACTGTGCCACCCAAGCTTTGGTGTTGATTTTGAGCAAGAGATGAAACAGGCTGATGTTGCCCTTTATCAGTCGAAGAAAAACGGTAAAAATAGAGTCACGATCATAAAGTAGCTTGATCATTGCTCAAATATAACTACATCAGTTAAGTATACTTTTTATGGTATGACATTAAGTAATTCGAAAACCTTATAAACCGTAGGTTTCACTTTTGGCTAAGTAAGGCGTAGTAAATAAGCTGGCGTTTATATGCTTGCTTAGTCGTAGGTATTACATTGGATAAAGTTCATTTTCATTAGCAGAACCAGAGCAAATTTATTAACCTTAATATCAAGCGAAAAAAAGCTGAAAGCAAACTAAGATGCCGGTAAATATAATGGCATCTTCAAACCGACATTATCTAACATTTTTTGTTAAACTACTTTTATTTCAAAAAGTATCACTTTACCTTTTCAAGCCGTCAGTTGGTAAACCAAACACCTATAAAATCAGTGTCTGTTGAATAGATTATGTAGGTGGTTTATTCTTCTTTTCTCATCATAATATTTGCAGTAGGTTTATGAATGCTAAAACAATCAGTTTGTGCCTTTTTAAGTTTAGTTTTTATTTTATTAATTGGCATTACGCAAGGTGGGTTAATACCCAAGGTTGCAGCCCAAGAATCAAATCTTGCCAATGACATTGAAACCACCATTGAACGTGTACAGCAAACAACTGATTTAGATGAAAAGCAACGAAAAGATACGCTGATCAAGCTCGAAGATGCGCAAGATATGCTGGCGACTGCGAAAGAGCAGCAACGTCTGACTATTGATTATGAAGACCGAGCGGCGAGTGCATCCCAAAACGTTATTGCTATTCGACAAAGTAACCAAGCGCTGCGAGAGCAGGTAGTGCAAATAGATAAAAGCCAATCGGCTGATAAGCTCAAAAATCAACTGCTTTTGCAAAGAGCTGAACAAAAAAATCGCCTTTCGGTGCTTTCAGAAAAACAAAGCGAACAAACTGTACTGAGTTTACGAGCTAATAAAATTGCTGAGCAATTAAGTGCAACCCGGGCTGACGAAACTGCGATTAATCAAGCAATAGCCAAGCAAAATCCTGACAATATTAACCTTGAGGCAAGAGCTGACCATCTTGAAAAACTGGCCAACGCGCATAAACTTGCCGCCACAATTGAAGCACTTGAAAGCGAGATAGCGACTATTCCAGCTCGCAAGTCGCTGGTTGAGGCAGAATTAAGCCAACTGCGCACTCAAAGCTCATTTTATGAAAAACAAATCGCTTTACTGCAATCTTACTTAGCTGATAATCGAAAAAGCGAAGTAAAAAAGACAGTTGAACGTAGTAGCGCAGTGCTAGCCAAGTTAAAGCAACAACCAGCTCTTGAGGCAATGGCAAGTGAGAATTTATTACTGGCTAATCAGCTGCAAGATTTGCAAACCCTCGCGCCAGAGAGTGAAACAAACGTGGCAACGTTGCAAAAGCAACTCGTTGAGGTTCAACAATCGTCAGAAACGGTTGATAGAGTGTTAGCAACGGGTCGTGTAACCGATGAACTCGGTGAGCTATTGCGCAGACTTCGAGCCAGTTTGCCAGTAGAGTCGGTGCTTGAACAACGCAATGAAAAGCTTGAAGAGTCGACTATTAGACAACAGCTTGATGTTATTTTGTGGCAAGATCGGCTACGCAGCTTAGCCCATATTCCTGATGCAGCCGAACGTTTACTGATTGAGAACAGCCCTGCGTTGAGTAAAAAAACCAAACAGAGTAAAAGCCCTGAACTTAGTGAAAATGCCAAGACAAATTTATTCACCGCGCTTGAGCTTAAAAAGGCAGAAGAACTGACAAGGTCTCGTCGAGATCTAATACGTAACTTAATTGACGCATCTAATATGCAAGCTGATCGTACTACGGATGAAAAACTGGCGCTCAGCGAGCTTCTTATGGCAAGCTCTGCGCTAAGCGCGCTACTGGAAAGACGATTAATTTGGCTACCGTCTTCCAGCTCAGGTATTGCCGGCAACTTTGGCTTAAATTTGTTAATCAGCGTTGAGTGGTTCTTTTCACCCACTGCGTGGTGGAGCTTAGTTAACGACCTCTATAACGGTGCTATATCTTCGCCTTTTCTATTGTTATTGTTTATCACTATACCGTTACTGATTTTGGCTAGCCGACGCGCGATTAAACGCACTTTGTGGACCTTATTTGAAAAGGTGGGTGACGTTGAACATGACACTTATTTTAGTACGCCTTTAGCGTTACTTTTAACTTTCGCGCTAGCTTTACCCTTACCCGTTTGCTTATTCGCTGTCGCCGGCATGATCTCAGAAGGTGCTCAGCCAATGAGCTTTTCTATCGCTATAGCGACAGGGCTAGCGGCTGTTTCATCGTTAAGCCTAATACTCTTGTTTTTTCGCTCTATGTGTCGTGAAAATGGCATGTTTGAAAAACACTTTGGTTGGAGCGCCAATGCACGACTCAAATTACGCGCTATGCTTTCATGGTTTGTCTGGTTAGAGTCAGTTACTGGCTTTGTATTTGCTACCGCAATTGCCAGTGGCGAAACTGAGCTGAGATACGGCATCGCAATTTTAGCGTTTATTATTAGCTCTGTCGGTATTGCGGTATTTAGTTATCAATTTTTTCAGCCTAAGAGTGGCGTGGCCACCAGCATCGCAGGCGACACTCCGGCAAACATACTAACAATTATTGCCTTTCCCATTGCAGTGTTAGCACCTTTTGCCATCGGCTTAATGCCACTGATTGGCTATTTTGATACTGCGGTTGAGCTGCAATCTAAGGTCTTTATGTCAGGTACCTTACTGGTAATGTCGGCGGTTATATATGGCATTATGTTACGGGTTTTTCTAGTGACATTTCGCCGTTACATGGTCCGTAAGGAGCAAAAAGAAGCTGAAGATTTAGCGATAAAAAATGCCGAGCCAAAGGTGGAATCAAGTGGTGATGCAATCGCTACACCTGAAGAAAGTAAAAGCATTGATGAAGAAGAAGTGAAGCGCCAAAGTCAATCTATTATGCGCTGGTTCACAGGCCTTTTATTGTTAGCTGGGCTTTGGTTTATCTGGATGCCACTGCTACCAGCACTTGGAATTGTTGATGACATTATCGTGTGGCAACAGGTAAAAATAGTAGACGGTGTAGAGCTTTCAAGTGGCGTTACCTTGTGGAATATTATTTTGTCATTAGCGTTTGTTGTTGGTGGCATTTTAGCAGCAAAAAATATACGCGGTGTCATGGAAATTGGTTTCTTTGAGCGATTTGAAATGGACGATGGTGCTCGCTATGCCATTATGTCTATATTGGGCTATGTCATTGTAGGCAGCGGTATAGTTATAGGCTTCTCGCAGCTTGGAATCGATTGGTCAAAGTTACAGTGGATTATAGCCGCGCTTGGTGTTGGCCTAGGTTTTGGCTTGCAAGAGATTGTTGCCAACTTTGTTTCTGGTTTAATCATATTATTTGAACGGCCCATCCGTGTGGGAGACTTCGTTACCATAGGGAATTTAAGTGGTACCGTCAGTAATATTAAAATTCGCGCCACAACAGTAACAGACTTTGATAACCGCGAAGTGCTACTGCCGAATAAATCTATTATTACCGAGAATGTCATTAACTGGACATTAAAAGACGCAGTAACACGTATCGTGGTTAAAGTTGGCGTGGCTTATGGCTCTGACATTGAAAAGGTAACCGATATCCTCATGCAGGCAGTAAAAGCCGAGAAAGACGTACTGGAACTACCATCCCCACAGGTATTCTTTTTGGAGCATGGTGATAGCTCGTTAGATTTCGAAATTCGAGCTTTTGTAAGCCAACCAACAAATCGTTTGCCGCTGACACATTTAATCAACATAGCCATTAACAAAGCATTGGCTGAAAATGAAATTGCTATTCCGTTTCCACAGCGTGATTTACACCTGGTTTCGGGCAAACTTATTGAAAAAACTGAAACTGATTAAATGTTTAGCTATTGCTTGATTCATTTTGGATTAACGAATAGTAGCTTTAAATATTGTTGCAATCACTGGATTTAGGGCATAGCTATTTAGTTCAGTGAATTTAAGCTTGGGATACTTATTCTAATATTCATTAAAGCTAAGTTTTTGAAGTTTTATCAGGGAAGGATAGAACCAGACAGCATTTAAAATGTCTTTGTCTGGTTCTCAATTTATTTTTTACATGCTCGAAAATTACTGAATCGTGAGATCAATGTGTTTGTCCTTATTTAACACGGCTTGTCTCCAGCTTATTCAAGTCGTCTTCATTTATAATCGTAAAAAAAAGCTATGCCGCTTGCCCACAAGCCACGCCACTGCTCCAAGCGAACTGGAAATTATAGCCGCCTAACCAACCGGTTACGTCAATCGCTTCGCCAATAAAATATAAGCCTTTGGCTTTTTTCGCTTCAAAAGTTTTTGATGAAATTTCGTCGGTGTCAACGCCTCCTAGGGTCACTTCGGCAGTTCTATAGCCTTCGGTGCCATTAGGTTTTATTTGCCAGTTATGTAGGTATTGGCCTAGGTAGGTAATTTCGTCGTTACTGATTTGGTTAATAGCTTTATCAGAAATATCTTTTTGTTTCACTAAAGCTTCTATAAAGCGTTTCGGTAAGACCGTGGCCAACATATTTTTTAATGATTTTTGTCCGCTGGTTTCACGCCATTCGCTGAACAATTCATCGATAGGTGTTTCTGGCAGTAAGTTAATAGTTACTGTTTGTCCAGAGCGCCAGAATGATGAAATTTGCAATATAGCGGGGCCAGATAAACCACGGTGAGTAAATAATATGTTTTCTTTAAATTTAGTGCCGTCTTCGCTGGTTACTTCCGTGGCTATACTGATTCCCGATAAACCATCAAATTTTTGTTTGTCGTGATCATGTAAGGTAAATGGCACTAATGCGGCCATTGTCGGTAATACCTTTAAACCAAATTGTTCAGCAACTTTATAGCCGATTGGGCTGGCGCCTAATTTCGGCATGGTTAAGCCACCAGAGGCAATAATTAATGACTCGCATTGGTAACTTTCACCTGCGGTAACCACTTCATAACCGGTCGCGTTTTTGTTGACTGAAATTACTTCGCTGCGCATTGCTACATCGACACCGGCCCATTCACATTCGGTCATCAATATATCAACTATGTCTTGCGCGCTGTTGTCACAAAACAATTGCCCTAAAGTTTTATGATGATAATTAAGGCCATGACGGTCTACTAGCTCGATAAAGTCTTGAGCGCTATAACGACTAAGCGCCGATTTTGCAAAATGAGGGTTTTGGCATAAGTAATTTTCAGGCGCGGTGTTTTCATTAGTGAAGTTACAACGACCACCACCAGAAATTAATATTTTTCTGCCGGGTTTTTTACCCATATCAACAACAGTAACACTGCGACCGCGATAACCAGCAGTTGCTGCTGCCATTAAGCCTGCTGCGCCGGCACCAATAATAACTACATCAGAAAATATCAACTAAATAACCTAGTTTATGCTTTTAATGGCGGCATTATACGTGAGATAGCGCATTAGCGCGATAAGATAAAATGTGCTTGATATTTTAACAAAATGTAACTGAATCTTGGTTAGGTAAGCACAACAGATAAAATTGAAAGAGTAAAATAATGGTTATCTTAAACGCTGTTTTATTGGTAGCCCTTTAATTTTGAAGTAATGTAAAGATGGGCGGTAACTAAGCAATAATAATTCTGATTTTTCTTAATTTAACGGTTCAATCAAAATGTAGCTGTGAAACAAGGGAGCACAGCTCCCTTGTTTTTCAATTGGCTATTAACTGAATGTTAAAGCTGGTTAAGAATAGTTTCTACATTACTGATTTCAAACTCTTGTGGCTTCTCAACGTTTAAGCTTGTTACCACACCATTATCGATGATCATTGAGTAACGTTGAGAGCGTAAACCACCAAATGCTGCAGTGTCCATTTCAAGACCCAACGCTTTGGTATAACTGCCATCGCCATCAGCAAGCATCATAAGGTTTTCAGCATTTTGTGCTTTACCCCAAGCTGACATAACAAAAGCGTCATTAATCGCGACACAAATAATAGCGTCAACGCCTTTTACTTTTAACTCATCAGCTGAAACCACATAGCCAGGTAAATGCGCTACCGAACACGTTGGCGTAAATGCGCCAGGCACGGCAAACATGACAATTTTTTTGTTAGCGAACAATTCTGACGTGTTATGGGTGACCATCTCACCGTCTTTTAATTCTTGTAGCTGCCCATCAGGCATAGTTGCGTTTAATGCGATCATAATATTTCCATTGTCGTTGTGGTTAATGGGATACCGGAAATTACCGGCTTTCGGATAATGCTTATCGTATGTGCATCAGCTAAATAGTGCTGATTATTAGTTTAGAATAAACTCAGTCTTAGCGCACGTTTATGCTGAATAAAGCCTTAAATTGTTGAGCAAATCTTGCTCGGCAATTATTGGCATAGCGTGATCAGTTATTTTTTGGAATCGCTTGATTAACATAAACATCGAAGCGATTTTTTTTCATATTAATGCTGGTTGATGGTGCTTTACCAGCAAGTGGTGGTGCATAGCTTGGGCGTTTAACCACCACGCGATATTTTGCTAAGGCAATTGCGGGCGCTAGCAAGTTATCAGCATCAAGGTCTTCACCCACTAACGACTGAAACACGCGCATTTCTTTTTTAACGGCTGCAGATTTTTCTCGATGCGGGTACATAGGATCAAGATAAATAACATCTGGTTGCTGAGCTAAGTTGACATTTTCAATCAATGAGGAGCTAATTAGACTCATGCGATCGGTAATATCATTAATTTCAGTACTTAGCTTGGCGCGCTCTAAACCGTCTTCAAGTAAGGCCGCAACAATCGGCATACGTTCCATCATGGTAACGTTACAGCCTAAGGTTGCCAATACAAACGCATCACGACCTAAGCCGGCGGTTGCATCAAGCACATTAGGGGTAAAACCATGTTTTAAGCCAACCGCTTTGGCAATGTCTTGGCCACGACCACCACCAAACTTACGGCGATGAGCGGTGGCACCATCAACAAAATCAACACAAATAGCACCGAGTTTTGGCTCATCTAGTTTACTTAGCTCTAGGCGTTGCAAGTTAACTTGTAAGGCAAATAGTAGTTTTGGATAGTTTTTTGCCGCGGCGATATCACCGATATAATCCAGTTGCCATTTCTTGGCAATTTTTTTTGCTTTGTCGACGTCAACCGCATCGACATAAGCAACGGCAACTTTATTCAGCATCGGCAATATCTTCTAAATGAATATGATTATCGCCAGTAGCATAAGCAATTAAACGACTCAGCTGACCTAAGGACAAGTCACATTGCTGCTGCCAGCTATTAAAGCTTGTTTGAATAGCGTTTAAGCTAGATTTTGTTTGAATGCCGCCAGTAATAATGTCATGTGCGCGAAAATAAGCTTCCACATCTCGGCTAAGTAGAAAAGTATCTTTACCTAATGCGCGCAAAGCATAAGGCCCAGTGTTGCCGCCAAGACGTTGGCCATGCTTTTTTAAATAAGCCCATAAACCGATAATATCGTCGCTCGGCCATTTGGCTATAAACTCAGCAAAGCTTTGACCTTGTTGTTGCTGTTCAAAAATCATTTCGGCGTTGGCTTTAATGGTTTTAACCTTATTAAAGTTACGAATAATTTTTGGATCGCTGGCTTTTCGCTCCATCATTTCTTCTGGCATCATCAAGACTTTTTCGATATTAAAATTGAAAAAGCTTTCTTCAAAGTTAGGCCATTTGTTCTGAACAACGCGCCAAACAAATCCCGATTGAAAGACTTTTTTACTGAACTCAGATAAAAATCGGTCATCAGGTATAGCCGCCAATAAATGTTCTTGTTTACCGGGGCCTAGCAATATATTGAGTTTAGCTGCGCCCCCTTTTCGGGAAGCGGCGCGTTGATAAATATCGTCAAGTTTTTCTAATGCCATTGTTATTAACCTGTGATGCCGCTATGACGTAATAATGCGTCAATTTTAGGCTCACGGCCACGGAAGGCTTTAAATAATTCGCTTGGCTCTTTTGAACCGCCCATTTCTAGCACATTGGTTAAAAAGTCATGGCCAACACTTTGGTTGAAAATGCCTTCGTCTTCAAAGCGAGAGAAAGCGTCACTTGATAAAACTTCAGCCCATTTATAACTGTAATAACCGGCGGCATAACCACCACCAAAAATATGGCCAAAGCTATGTTGAAAACGGTTGAACTCTGGCGCTTTAATTACCGCGTAGTCATCACGTACTTGGTTAAGCACATGTTGAATTTCATCGCCTTTTTCGGGGGAATATTCGGCATGCATTTTAAAATCGAACAAGCTGAACTCCAGTTGACGGATCATTTGCATGGCAGATTGAAAATTTTTCGCCGCTAACATTTTGTCGAGCATGTCTTGTGGTAATGGTTCATTGGTTTGGTAGTGACCAGAGATAAAGGCTAGTGCCTCTGGCTGCCAGCACCAGTTTTCTAAAAATTGACTTGGAAGCTCTACGGCATCCCAAGGCACACCGTCAATACCAGAAACACCAGCCGCGTTAATTTGTGTCAGCATGTGGTGAATACCATGGCCAAACTCATGGAATAAAGTGACTACTTCGTCATGAGTAAACAAGGCCGGTTTATCACCAACTGGGCCATTAAAATTACAGGTTAGGTAAGCCACTGGGTATTGAATATCGCCATTAGCGAGTTCACGACGGCCAACACAATCGTCCATCCATGCACCGCCACGTTTTTTCGAACGCGCATATAAATCTAAATAAAAGCTACCACGAAGTTGTTGCTTGCTGTCTAAAACATCAAAAAACTTCACATCTTTATGCCAAGTATCAATGTCTGTACGTTCACTGATATTTAAACCAAATAAACGATGTACGACTTCAAATAAGCCAGCAACCACTTTGCTTTCAGGAAAGTATGGGCGAAGTTCTTCGTCAGAAATAGCGTAACGATCCTGTTTCAGTTTTTCACTGTAATAAGGTAAATCCCACGCTTGTAAATTACTTTGGCCAAAGTTTTGTTTCGCAAAAGCAGTAACTTCTACTAAGTCTTGTTCGCCTTGGGCTTTTGACTTAACCGCTAAGTCTTCTAAAAAGCCTAAGACTTCACCGGTGTTATTGGCCATTTTGGTTGCCAATGATTTATCGGCAAAGCTCTTAAAGCCTAATAAGTTGGACAACTCATGACGTAAGGAAAGCAATTCCGCCATAATTGGGCTGTTGTCATATTCACCGCCGTTTGGCCCTATTTCAGAGGCGCGAGTAACATAGGCGCGATACATTTTTTCGCGTAGTGCTTTATTATCACAATATATCATCACAGGTAAGTAGCTTGGAATGTCTAAGGTAAATAACCAACCGGTTTTTTCTTGCGCTTGTGCTAAAGCTTTTGCCGCTTCTTTCGCGCTTTCGGGTAAACCGGCAAGTTCAGTTTCGTCAGTAATATTTACGCTAAAGGCTTGGGTGGCGTCGAGAATATTATTACCAAAAGTTGAACTGAGCTCTGATAAACGCGTAGAAATTTCACCGTAACGTTTTTTGTCTGCTTCGTTTAGTGCAATACCTGAAAGTTTGAAATCTCTTAAGGCGTTGTTAATCACTTTCTGTTGAGCAGTATTGAGATGCTTAAACGCATCACTCTCATTTAATTGCTGGTAAGCCGCGAATAACCCAGCGTGTTGACCAACAAATGTACCGTATTCAGATAAAAGCGGTAAGCATGACTCATATGCATCACGCAGTTCATCGCTATTAACCACTGAATTCATATGCGAAATGGGTGACCATAATTTACCTAAAACATCATCTACTTCATCAATTGGTGCCACTAAATTAGCCCAAGTAAATTGTGTATTGTTCGCTAATACCTCAGCAATTGTTGCTTTACAATCGTTGATGGCTTGCTCAACCGCAGGTTTAATATGTTCTGGCTTGATTTTAGAAAATTGCGGTAGTGATGTCGTTTGTAATAATGGATTGGTCATAAAATTCGCATGTTTGCTAGATGATGGTGTAGATGTAATGGCAGATCAGTCGATAATCAAGGTTTAGCTGTCACTATTTGGCTGAAGATGTACAAAATTGAAATTTAAATGCTAAATATCATGTCATTTGTTTTTATAACTCAGTTTTATAAATCAACTATGTTGGCAGATGCGCTTGAATTTTTGTTTTTTAAGTCCAATATAATGAAAGATAATCACATAGGAATAATAATATGACACAACATTTTGACTACATTTCAATTGGCGCCGGTAGTGGCGGTATTGCCTCAGCAAATCGAGCGGCACGTTTAGGAAAAAAAGCGGCTGTTATTGAGGCTAAGCATATTGGTGGTACCTGTGTGAATGTTGGTTGTGTACCTAAAAAAGCCATGTGGTATGCCGGACAAATTGCCGATGCATTACATTATGCGAATGACTATGGTTTTAAAGCGCCATTGCAAAGCTTTAACTGGTCAAAGTTAGTTGAAAACAGAGAAGCTTATATTGAACGTATTCATGCGGCCTATGCGCGTGGTTTTGCCAGTAACGACGTTACTGTGATCAAGGGTTTTGCGAAGTTTGTTAATAAAAATACCGTAGAAGTAGATGGCGTGTTATATAGCGCTGACCATATTACGATTGCCACCGGTGGACGCCCAAGCCGCCCAAGCATTGAAGGTGCAGAGCATGGTATTGACTCAGATGGATTTTTTGCGCTGACTGAACAGCCTGAAAAAGTTGCGGTTGTTGGTGCAGGTTATATTGCCGTTGAACTTGCTGGCGTTTTGCATGCCCTTGGCAGCGAATCACATTTATTAGTACGTAAAGAAAAGCCGCTACGTGGTTTTGATGACATGCTCAGCGACACATTAGTAGAGCAAATGGCTAAACATGGCCCAACATTACACACCATGAGCGTCCCAACGCGTGTTGAAAAACATAACGATGGCAAATTAACTATCCATTTAGAGAATGGCAAATCCATTGGCCCAGTCGATTCTTTAATCTGGGCAATCGGCCGCGAGCCCGCAACCGATAATATTAATATAGAATCTACCGGTATTGAACTCGATAAACGTGGTTTTATTACCACCGATAAGTATCAAAATACCAATATTGATGGTATTTATGCTGTTGGCGATAATACCGGCCGAGCGCAGTTAACACCAGTCGCTGTAGCTGCAGGTCGTCGTTTATGTGAACGCTTGTTTAATAATAAGCCAAACGAGCATTTAGATTATTCCAACATTGCGACAGTGGTGTTTAGTCATCCAGTTATTGGTACGGTTGGTTTGTCAGAAAAAGAAGCCATTGAAGAACACGGCGTTGATCAAGTTAAGGTTTATAGCTCACAGTTTACCGCCTTATATCAAGCGATCACTGAAGATTATCGTGACCCAACAAGAATGAAATTAGTTTGTGTGGGTAAAGAAGAAAAAATAGTCGGCATTCATAGCATAGGTTTTGGTAGCGACGAATTACTACAAGGCTTTGCTGTCGCCATGAAAATGGGTGCAACAAAGGCTGATTTTGATAACACTGTTGCTATTCATCCGACTTCAGCGGAAGAATTTGTCACTATGTAACCACACTTATTTTTTGGTTATTTCAATTGTTAGTTATTAGAAACGTTGTATTAATAATTTAATGCAGCGTTTTTTTATAGGCGAGATAAATTGTATTAGATTAGGGTTATTGCGTGCTAACGACACCTGAAAACCGGCTTCAGTTAGACTTGTTTCAAATAATCACCTGTTTTTTCTCGTATTCTACAACCAGTAATCGCATTAAGTTTTCCTAAATCATAAACATTTATACATTATGTCTGATTGTTAAAACAGCAAGATGACACCTTTGTTATTTTATAGTCATGGCATTGACAGGTAGCATCTCTATACTCTACTTATATTCTGGTATAGAGGAGTTCGTAAATGAGCGACATTAATAAACAGCAAGTATCTCACTTTCCCCGTCGCCGCTTTGTGCAAGGGCTTATTGCAGGTGGTGTGCTAGCGGCGTTCCCAAGTATTATTCATGCAGCCTCATCTTTAGTTGCGAACACCATTACCGGTAATGTACCCGAGCTAAGCGGAAAAGAGATCGAGCTTGTCATTGATGAATCACCAGTAAATTTCACCGGTGTCGTGCGTATGGCAACCACTATTAATGGTTCAATACCGGGGCCAACGTTACGACTAAGAGAGGGTGATGACGTTACGATTAGGGTAACGAATAAATTATCAGTGCCTAGCTCTATTCACTGGCACGGCATTATTTTACCTTATCAAATGGATGGCGTACCTGGTATTAGTTTTAAAGGTATTATGCCCGGCGAAACCTTCGTCTATAAATTTAAGCTACAGCAAAGTGGTACTTATTGGTATCACTCACACAGTGGTTTTCAAGAAATGACCGGCATGTACGGTGCGTTAATAATTGAACCAAGAGAAATTGACATTATTAGTTCTGATAATGAGCATGTTATTCAATTGTCTGATTGGACTGATGATGACCCCATGGCGCTGTTCCGTAAATTAAAAGTACAGAGTGATGTTTTTAATTTCAACCAACCTACGGTACCTGAATTTTTTGCTGATGTGTCAAATACCAGTATTGCTAATGCCTTACAACGTCGAAAAATGTGGCATCAAATGCGCATGAACCCAACAGATTTGGCCGATTTATCCGCATCTGCGATGACCTTTCTTATGAACGGTAGCACGCCTATGGCGAATTGGCGGGGGCTGTTTAAATCTGGTGAGAAGCTTAGATTAAGATTTATTAACGGTTCTAGTAATAGCTTTTTTGATGTCAGAATACCAGAGCTAAAATTAACGGTTGTGCAAGCTGATGGTCAAAATGTTGAACCGATAACCGTTGACGAATTTCGTTTTGGTCCAGGTGAAACTTACGATGTAATTGTTGAGCCTAAAAACGATGCTTATACCATTTTCGCTCAAAGTATGGACCGTTCAGGTTATGCAAAAGGCACGTTGTCTGTGGCGCAGGGTATAGATGCACCGACTCCAGCGTTAGACCCGGTAGAATGGCTAACGATGACTGACATGATGGGTAATATGAACCATGGAGGCGACCATGGTGCAATGGCAAACATGAAGCAGCCAGCTATGGACCACGGCGCAATGAAAATGGATCATAGCCAACATGGTGCTATGGCAATGGACCACAGTAAACATGGCATGTCTGAGAGTCCTCTAAGTGTTGCTAGTACTAAAGTGCGTCATGCAAAAACAGAATATGGTGCATCAGTTGATATGCGTGTTGATATGCCAAGAACAAATTTGGATGATCCAGGAATTGGCCTGCGTAAAAACGGTCGCCGCGTATTAACACTGGCAGACTTACACTCCTTGGATGGGATCGCAAATCATCAAGAGCCTGAAGCTGAAATCGAGCTGCATTTAACCGGTAATATGGAGCGATATAGCTGGTCTTTTGACGGTTTAGAATTTGGTAAAAGTACACCAGTACATATGCAACACGATAAACGTGTAAGGGTTATTTTACAAAACGACACCATGATGACGCATCCTATGCATTTACATGGCATGTGGAGCGATTTAGAAAATGTTCAGGGTGATGTGCAAGTTCGCCGTCATACCATTCCAGTCCAACCCGCGCAACGGATCAGCTTTTTAACCACACCACATGATGTGGGCCGTTGGGCGTGGCATTGTCATTTATTATTTCACATGGATGCAGGTATGTTTAGAGAGGTGGTCGTATCATGAAAAATTTAATAGCGTTTAAGCCATTCATCAGCGCGCTGCTGTTTTGCTTACCTTTAGTAAGCGTGCATACATTCGCGCAAAATGAAATGTCAGATATGCCTGAAATGGATAGCGAAAAACCACAGCCGCAAAGTGGTGACGCTCCAAAAGATGCCCGAGATCCACACGCTTATTCTGGGGGTACAACCTTAACTGAAGGTCCTTATTCTATGGGTAAAGAGCATAGGTTAATCCTTGCCGACGAGCATGTTTTTTATGCACTGTTAGGTAATAGGCTTGAATATAATGAGCAAGCCAATGCTGGCGTATTCGACTTTCAAGCCTGGTATGGAACAACATTTGACCGATTAGTGATTAAAACTGAAGGTGATATTTCAGAGGGAAAACTGGAAGAGAATTCGACGGATATTTTATGGGGACATGCACTTTCGGCATATTGGGATACACAACTGGGTATTCGCGTTGATTACTACCAAGAAGGTAAAAATCGCCAATGGTTAGCATTTGGTGTGCAAGGCTTAGCTCCTTATTGGTTCGAACTCGATATGACAGCTTACATTGGAGAGCAAGGCAATACAGCGTTAACTTTCGAGGCGGAATACGAACTGTTACTGACACAAAAACTGATTGTACAACCGCGCGCTGAGCTGACACTTTATGGAAAAAAAGATACGGTGAATGGTTTAGGTAGTGGTTTATCAAGTACTGCCATTGGTTTTCGAGTGCGTTATGAGTTTACCCGTCAGTTTGCACCTTATGTAGGAGTTGAGTGGACTAATAAATATGGTACTACAGCAGACTATGCAAAATTAGATGGACAAAGTAGCAGCGAAACAGAATTTGTTGCTGGCGTTAAATTTTGGTTTTAATTTTTTAAGATAAGAGGTAATAATGAAATTTTTTAATACAGTGGCTGCTTTTTTGAGCCTAACGCTAGCGTTTTCTGCATCAGCACATACTTCACTCACGCAGTCAGCACCAGCGAATGAAGCTATGCTAATGCAAAGCCCAGAGCTACTTGCTTTGACTTTTAGTGGTGAAGTTAGATTGGCTAAAGTGTTACTCACGGATTCAGATAATCAGCCAGTAGATTTTAGTTTTAAGCCGAGTGCTAAACCGAGCATCGAGTTCAGTTGGTCATTACCAAGGTTAAGCAAAGGAAAATACACCACTAAGTGGATAGCATTAGGGGGCGATGGTCATAAAATGACAGGAACTTTTAATTTTATGATTGGTGCAGATGGAGACATGAAAAAAGAAATGTCGACTTCGCACAGCCAACATAATCATTAGAAGGCGAACTAATGCAAATAAGTGACTGGTCAGTATTTTTATTACTCGTAAAGTTAGTCATTTATGTGGCTACTTCGGCAATGGCCGGTTGCTTAGTTTTACGCTTACTTAATCGAAACAACGAAACTGTTGCTGTTTTTAATTCATATTTAAAGCGCTGGTTATTAATTTGCCTTAGTGCTGCGTTAATTGCCGCTATATTACAGATACCAGTAGAGGCTGCCTCAATGGCAGAGTCAGGGTTTGCTGGCATGACAGATGCGTTTATGCTGGAAATTATTTGGCAATCGGTAATTGGTGATCAAGCCGTAGTGAGAATACCCGCTTTTATTCTAGCGATAGTCGTTGTCGTTGCTTGGGACAAAAATAGTGCTTCAGTAATAAACCTCAATTTTTTTCTGACATTATTCACCCTAATTACTATTATTTATAGCTTCACATTGACAGGGCATAGCGCAGAAAAAAACCTGCTAATAAAAAGTATATTCATGTTTCATATTTTTGCCATTAGTTGTTGGGTAGGTTCATTATGGCCACTCTATAAAAGTTGTCATTTTTTGCCAAACGCTGAAGTTAAACGGCTAATGCATCAATTTGGTCAGCTCGCCATTATTATCATATTAGTGCTGCTAGTTTCAGGCGTTACCTTATTGTTGCAATATTTAAACAGTGTTGCTGAATTATTTACTTCAAACTACGGGCAATTAATATTATTAAAACTGTTACTAGTGAGTGCAATGCTGTTACTAGGAGCGTGGCATAAACTAACTTTAGTGCCTCAAATCACTGAGGAACTTCATATCATCACCCTAAAACGCTCCATTTCAATAGAGATATTTATCGCTTTGGTCGTGCTATTTATAACGAGTATATTTACCACATTTGTCGGGCCATCAATTTAAGGTTAACTGGATAAATATATAAAAACTCACCCCCAAGCAATATTGATTTTTTCGGTTTTAACTAACACCAACTTTATATTAGCAACCAAATTAATTACCTTGACTATTTTTTAACGTATTTGTAGATGTGATGAAAAAATTTAGTCAAATTTAAAATAAAAATTATCTTTTAGCAGGCAAATTATTTAGCCAATTTATTGAATGTTAAATTTCATTTATTCGCAAATAAAAATTATATTTTTAAGAAAAATAAATTCTAAGAATTCAGCTAGCCCTTGCCAAATATAGCTTATGTTTTTTTGTTATTTCTAGGTGTCATAAAACGGTAAAAATAGTTTAACAATTGTCTGGTAATGGTGTGGTTTTCTGGTAATCTCTTAGCTCGCTTATTTCTATTGTTCGTTAATTGAACACCTAAATTTAAGCTTGGACATTTATTTATCCACATAAAATAAAAATAAAAATAAATATGTGAAAAGGATTTCTGCCTTACCTTTTTCCTTATAATACAAGTAGTTAAAATATAGTTGCCGTAAAGTTCACCAGATCTTTAGGGTCTTTTCCTGTGCTTTTCAACATACTTATCCACAATTTTGGCTATTTTTGTGACTAAATATAATGAATAGCTAGAGAGAATTTGCCGATTATGGCATGCTTAGCCCATCTTTCTCCCAGTTATAAAATTATCATGCCAACTTCTGACCAATCACCGCTTATTTTAGTCGATGGTTCATCTTATTTATTCCGCGCATATCACGTGCCATATTTACAAGCTTTATCAACTTCTGATGGTCAACCTACAGGGGCTATTACTGGCGTCTTGAACATGATCAGAAGCTTGAAAAAAGACTATCCCAACGGCAATATTATCGCGATATTTGATGCCAAAGGAAAAACCTTCCGTAATGACATGTATGCTGAATATAAAGCTAATCGACCGCCAATGCCGGATGATTTACGCACGCAAATAGCGCCAATACATGACATTATTACAGCCATGGGCTTACCGCTTTTAGTTATTGATGGTGTTGAGGCGGACGATGTTATTGGCACGTTATCGCATCAAGCAACGGCGTTGGGTATTGAGACTGTGATCTCTACCGGTGATAAAGATATGGCGCAGTTAGTTAACTCGCATGTGCGTTTAATCAATACCATGACTAATGTTGAAATGGATGAAGCAGGCGTTATTGAAAAATTTGGTGTTCGCCCTGATCAGATCATCGATTATCTAGCCTTAATGGGCGATAAAGTTGACAACATTCCAGGTGTTGATAAATGTGGCCCTAAAACCGCCGTAAAATGGTTAACCGCATATCCAACCTTGAAAGAAGTGATGGAGCACGCTGATGAAGTTAAAGGCAAAGTCGGTGAGAACCTACGTACTGCTTTAGCCCACTTACCACTTTCTTATGAACTAGCGACTATAAAGCTTGATGTTGCACTTGAGCAAAACGCTGCCGAATTAAAACCAAGCGCACCTGATACAGCAACATTAAGAACCTTGTATCAAAAATACGAACTTAAGCGTTTATTAGCTGATTTAGATGCAGGTGACAGTAAAGCTGAGACTTCCGTTACCCCGAGCAATGATGAAGTTGCAGACTTGCCGGCTGCTGTTGAGAGTGAATATGACATTATTCTGGATAAAGCCAGCTTCAATGTTTGGCTTGAAAAATTAAAAACTGCTGAACTTTTTGCTTTTGATACTGAAACCACCAGTGTTGATTATATGAAAGCTAAGCTAGTAGGATTGTCATTCTGTGTTGAAGTAGGTAAAGCAGCGTATGTACCATTAACACATGATTATATTGATGCTCCAGAGCAATTAGAACTTGATTGGGTGCTTGAGCAACTTAAACCCTTATTAGAAAGTGAGACTTTGTTTAAAGTTGGGCAAAATTTAAAATACGATGCCAATGTGTTATCGCATTATGACATTGCTATGCAGGGCATTGCTTTTGATACCATGCTTGAGTCTTACTGTTTAAATAGTGTTGCTACTCGCCATAATATGGATGCGCTCGCAGATAAGTATTTAGGCTATCAAACAGTACATTTTGAAGATATAGCAGGCAAGGGCGCTAAACAGCTAACTTTTAATCAAATTGAGATTGAAAAAGCCGGCCATTATGCCGCTGAAGATGCTGATGTTACCATGCGCTTGCATGAAGCCATTTATCCACAATTAGCAAAAATAAGTTCGCAGCTCTCGGTTTTTACTGATATTGAAATGCCTTTATTACCCGTACTGGCTCGTATGGAGCAGCATGGCGTGTTAATTGATTGCGATTTGCTGGCTGAACAAAGTCAGTCAATTGGTACTCGTTTGGCTGAGTTAGAAATTGAAGCACATAATTTAGCAGGTAAAAGCTTTAACTTGAGCTCACCTAAGCAGTTACAAGTCATTTTGTTTGAAGAGTTAAAAATTCCTGTTATTAAGAAAACACCTAAAGGTGCGCCTTCAACTGCTGAAGAAGTACTGCAAGAATTAGCCTTAGATTATCCATTACCGAAAGTTATACTAGAAAACAGAGGTTTAAGTAAATTAAAGTCTACTTATACTGATAAGTTACCGTTATTGGTTGGCCCAAAAACTAATCGAGTTCATACTTCTTATCACCAAGCGGTGACTGCTACAGGACGATTATCTTCGACCGATCCAAACCTACAAAATATTCCAATTCGTAGTGAAGAAGGACGTAAAATACGTCTAGCTTTTATTGCTCCGCCTGAACATAAAATTGTCGCGATAGATTATTCTCAAATTGAATTACGCATTATGGCGCATTTATCTGATGACCCAGGCTTAGTTAAAGCCTTTTCTGAAGGTAAAGATGTGCATAAAGCGACAGCAGCTGAGATATTTGCTGTACCGCTAGACGAAGTAACTAGCGACCAACGCCGAAGCGCGAAAGCGGTTAACTTTGGTTTAATTTATGGCATGTCAGCATTTGGTTTAGCAAAACAGCTCAACGTTCCTCGCCATACGGCACAAGCTTACATGGATAAATACTTTGAGCGTTATCCTAATGTTTCTCAATACATGGAAGATACACGTCAGCAAGCAACAGAGAAAGGTTATGTAGAAACCTTATTTGGCCGTCGACTTTATTTACCTGATATTAACGCAAAAAATGGTATGCGTAAAAAAGCTGCTGAACGTGCTGCTATTAATGCGCCAATGCAGGGGACTGCTGCTGATATTATTAAAAAGGCCATGCTGGCTGTGGACAATTGGATACAAGCGCAGAATGATCCTAGAATCAAAATGACCATGCAAGTGCACGATGAATTAATTTTTGAAATTCACCAAGATATTGTTGAAGCAACAACGGCAACCTTGGTAGAGATAATGAATAATGCTATTACCATGAGCGTGCCGTTAATTGCCGAAGCAGGTATGGGTGATAACTGGGAGCAAGCTCACTAAATATTGATAACAAACTTGAACATTCTATATTACTGTTGACTAAGTTTGTTTGAAATTAATTCAACCGCTTTACGTTCTTATTAAATAACGCCGAATGATCCCTTCATGGTGTGTTGTTTATTTGGCCTCTATACAGAGGCCATTTTTTTGGCAGCTGGTAAATGACTAACTTTCACCAACGCTGATAATTGTTAAGTGCCATAGCATAAATGCAAATGATTATTTGTGATAAAAAACCAAAATATGTAAAAAAGCTACATAATACGCTTTACATGCTTAGAGTTATTACTCTATAATTGCTTTATCCCCAAATTGAACACCTGTTGTGATATTTGTATTTTAAGCTTCCTCTCTAGCTTTTGAGCTAACAACCAAGTTGTTGGCTCTTTTTTTTGCCTTAAATATAATGTTTGGAAATTCCACACTCAACTATGCTTGGATATTTAAAATACATATTTGTAATTAAATTACTCGAAAAATGAATTTTGACGTTTTAGCAAGTTAGCAATGGTATTACTTACTTATTTTTATGTGAAAGCATTGTTAAGCATAAATTTAACTGTTCGACTAATGCAGCGCAGTGATCAAAATCGCTAAGAGAAATTTCTTTATTGGAGAGAAAAACTTGCGCGGTAATCGCTCCAATCGGTGTTTGCCCAACTTTTACAGGGCAAATTAATACCGAACCCTCCGCGATAAACTCAGCTATTTCACCGGTAATATATTGATACCATTGTTTTTCCTGACGATCTTTTATCAATATCGCTTGCTCATTATCCATGGCGTAACTGAAGACGTTATTACTATGTGAAAGAGAAAATTTAATCTGTTTTTCAACAATCTCACTGGCTATGTCGAAAGTAAAACGTGACTTAATAGCGGCTTTATCTTCAATCATTAAAAAGAAACTGCAGTGTTCAAAAGCGAAAATTTTTGCCATAGACTTAAGCGTTAACTGGATGAACGATGTTAAGTCTGTTGATGATTTAAGTAACTTGTTGAGTTGCATATAAGTACTGATAATGTCGCTATATTTGTGCGGATTAGGTTTTAAAACTTGATACTTGTTACCTTTGAAGTCGCTGGCATTTGGTAGCGGTTTTATATGTTTAATTAATGCTGATGCGCCATAGGAGGTTAACAACTTATTGGCATTTTCTCGAAGAGACTCAATTTTTAGCGTTAATTGCCGCTCGTTTAAACCGGTTAATTTTGCGATATCAGCTAACAGTTGATGAAACTCTTCTACACTACCCGTAGGGTTTGCTATGGTATTACTTAACTTGTCGGCAAAATAAATTATTTGAATTTCAATGGTTCTACTTTTCGGTTTATCGAGTGCCTTTAACAGTAAGTCACTTAAGCTCCAAGTTTTGACCAGTTCAGTACTGAGTTGTGCAAAGTCACCGCCTATTTCGCTGAAACATTTTTGTCGAAAACTTTCACTTGTCATATCACCATGTGCAATTAAATTATCTGCTGACTCACCACCTACACACCAAAAAGCAGTTTCCCCAATACGATAAAGCATTGCGGCTAAATAAAGCTCTTCCTGTGTGTCATCAGCATATTGCGGGGCCATCATTTTAGCTAACAATCCGGCATAAAATGAACTGGCCATTGATTGTGTTAATTGATGGTGAACATCGGGATTGAGTTCTTTATTATCTAATAAACCTTCAACTAACTTGGAGGTAAGACAAATATTTTTAACCGCTCTAATACCTAACACTACTGACGCGCGAGAAACGGTGTTTACCTTATTAATACTTAAATGTTGCACACTATTAGCAACTTTGAGTAAGCAAGATGCAAGTGCCTGATCGTGTAAAATGGCCTTACTTAATTTAGGTAAAGACGATTTATCATCATTATTAAATTTATCCAACATCCTGGCTGTTGAAGTGATGGCGGGTAATTCACTTTTTGCGATGATATCAACCCAATGTTGAATTGAGATCTGCGGTGCGTCTTTCATCTCTTTGCTCCGAGTGAATAAATTATATTTTATTTTTAGCCATTTTATCGAGCGTAACACATATTTTTATAAAGTAGTTGTTAACTAATTAGTAATTTTATTAGTGTCATTGATGTTCGGTAAAACCATTAGCATTTTATTATGTCAGGGTGACCTACATATTTTAATAATTTTAGGTACTGAGTTACTGAGCGTCAAATAGATAAATTGATATGCTTTAGCATCGGAAATATTTAAGACAATATATTTAGTTATTAGAAACAGTATGAATTTTAGTACAATATCAGTGCTAATCTATTGTACTAATTGTCTATTTCGTTAGTATTGAGTTGGGTGAATATAATCGTTTTGAATACGAGGGGAAGGTTTTGAATAAATGGATACTACCGGTGTTATTAACCTGTTTAACGGCATGTGAAAACACCAAAAAATCAAACGACACGCTATCTACTGTAAAAGTAGTAGGGGTTAAGTTTGTTGAGCGAGTTGATACCAAAGCAGGTAAAACAGTCATTCCATATCAAAAATATGTGCTTGATAATGGTTTAACCTTGGTACTTCATCAAGATAAGTCTGATCCCCTTGTACACGTAGATATGACCTACCATGTGGGTTCAGGCCGAGAAGAAATTGGTAAATCAGGTTTTGCTCATTTTTTCGAGCATATGATGTTTCAAGGCTCAGAAAATGTGGCAGACGACGAACATTTTAAAATAGTCACTGAATCTGGCGGTACCATGAATGGTACGACTAACAGTGATCGCACAAATTACTTTCAAACCGTGCCCGCCAATCAACTTGAAAAAATGTTGTGGCTTGAAGCTGACCGCATGGGATTTTTAGTTGATGCAGTGACCCAAGAGAAATTTGAAATTCAACGTGAAACAGTAAAAAATGAACGTGGTCAAAGTTACGAAAACCGACCTTACGGGCTGTTACGAGAGCGCGTTGCTGAAGCTATGTATCCGGTAGGACACCCATATTCGTGGCAAACAATTGGTTATATTGACGACTTAAATCGTGTGAATGTTAATGATTTAAAAGCCTTTTTCTTACGTTGGTATGGCCCTAACAATGCCACATTAACCATAGGTGGCGATCTTAATGTTGTTGAAACCTTGGCAATGGTGAATAAATACTTCGGTAGCATTCCTCGTGGTCCTGAAGTGAAAATGCCGATAAAACCAAGCTTTACTATTGAAGGTGACCGCTATATTTCGATGGAAGACAATGTACACTTACCTTTAGTGTATATGTCGTATCCAACGGTTAGCGTTAGGCATAAAGACGAAGCTGCGCTTGATCTACTGTCGAGCATTTTAGGTGGTGGTAAAACCTCATTACTTTATAAAAATTTAGTTAAAAATCAGCTGGCTGTTCAGGCTTCAGTAAGTCACCCTTGTGCAGAGCTTGCTTGCACTTTCAATATGTTAGCTCTACCACATCCAGCTTCGGGCAAAACATTGGCAGATATGGAAAAAGTTATTCGTGATAGCTTACTTGAATTTGAGACCCGTGGAGTTGAAGACGACGACTTAATCAAAGCAAAAGCGGAAATGGAAGCAGGTTTTGTTTTTGGTTTGCAAAGTGTGGCGGGTAAAGTAAGCCAATTAGCGGCTAATGAAACCTTTAAAGGTAATCCAAATTACATTGAGCAAGACATAGCCCGTTATGCCAAGGTTAGCAAAGCTGATGTTATGCGTGTTTATAAAAAGTATATTAAAAATAAACATGGCGTGATCATGAGCATTGTGCCGAAAGGGCAAAAAGCTCTGGTTGCTGCGCAAGATAACTTTACACCTGAAGCACGCGTTATCCCTGAACTTGCTATTACCTCAGACACAGACTTACAAGTTCGTAAAGCGCAAGACAATTTCGACCGTAGCCTTATTCCGGTTGCCGGAGCAAATAAAGCTGTTGAAGTACCCCAAATGTGGCGAGAAAATTTTGCTAACGGTATCAAAATACTGGCAACAAAAAGCAGTGAAACACCAACTACTTCAATGTTAATCAAAATTCCTGCAGGTCATTACTTTGAGACTAAAGAAAAGGCCGGTACTGCTGCTCTTTTAGCGGCAATGTTAAATGAGTCAACCACTAAACGTAGCGCTGAAGACATGAGTAAAGCGCTGCAGAAGTTAGGTTCCTCTGTTGGAATTTCGGCAGGTAACGACTATTTAGCTATCAATATAAATACACTAACTAAGCATGTAGATGCCACGTTAGCCTTAGTGTATGAAAAAATCACTGAGCCAGCATTTTTAGCTAGTGAGTTTGACCGCAATAAAAGCAACGCCATTCAAGGTGCTATTAATGGTAAGAAAGATGCTGGATATTTAGCGTCGAATGCTTATCGTCAATTACTGCATGCAGATAATATTGCAGCAACCTCTAGTGCTGGCTCAGAAGCTTCATTAGCTAATATCCAATTAGCTGATATTAAAGCGCTGTATCAACAGCAAGTTAAAGCCAAAGGCAGTGAAATAATATTAGTCTCTGATCTAGACAAAAAAAGTGTTTTAAAGTCACTGAGTATATTTAAGCCACTGAGCGGCGAAGGCAAAGAGTTGTTATTAAACTTGCCTGAATCGAATGTTAAGCGAGGCGTTATTTATTTAGTTAATAAAGACAATGCTGCGCAGTCAGCTATTCGCATTGGTAAGCGTTCACTTACTGAAGATGTTACTGGTGAATACTATCGTGCCTACTTAATGAACTTCCCGTTAGGGGGGGCATTTAATAGCCGTATCAACTTAAATTTACGTGAAGATAAGGGTTATACCTATGGTGCGCGCTCGTATTTTTATGGCGATAAATTCTCGGGTACTTATACCGCGAGTGCGGAAGTTCGTGCAGACGTAACCGACAAATCTATTATTGAGTTTGTTGAAGAAATTAATCGCTATGCTGAGCAAGGTATCAGTGATGAAGAGTTAGCCTTTATGCGTAGCGCTATCAATCAAAAAGATGCTTTAAAATATGAAACGCCGAGTCGTAAATTAGGCTTTTTAGCACAAATTTTAGAGCATGACTTAACGGCTGATTTTGTAAAAGAGCGCAATGACATTGTTGCTAATATCACTAAAACAGAAATTAACGCCTTAGCTAAAAAACACTTAAATTTAAGTGAAATGCTAATGGTAGTGGTTGGGGACGCTAAAATCTTAAAGCCACAATTACAAGCATTAGGTTACGAAGTGATTAATTACGAAATTTAACTTAAAGCAACGAAACTGAAGGCTGCCAACTGGCAGCCTTTTTACTTCCTGCAGTCTTCATTATTTTTCTCCCTGTGAATTGTTACTTTATTTTTTACAGGGAGGAATCCATGAGAAGTGAATGAGTAAAAACAAGACTATTTAACAGGTTGGGTAGTGAATAACGTTGTCAGTGTATATGCACTGACAACGTTTATTAAGGCGAAAGTACTTTTTAAATTAGTACTTACTTTGATATTTAGCCGGTGTGGTTTTATTCGGTAAAGTCGCTTTGATAAACTCACGAATATCTTGGTTAGATGCTTCTAAGTCTTGGTAGCGAAGATACATCATGTGGCCACTTTTATAGCCTTTGAATGACAGTCTATCTTTCATTTTTCCGCTTGGATCAAGTTGCGATAAGGTATATTTAGCATCAAAATAATTAGTCGCACCATCATAATACCCAGATTGTATCATCACGTTTAAGTACGGGTTTTGAGCCATAGCTAAACGTAAATTTTTACCGGTATTATTGTTGGTTCTATCCCAAGGATGCACGTTACCGAACATGTTATATTTAAGGTCAGTTTTATAATTGAGCTCTTCACGTAAATAATAATTTATTGCTGGTGTAAAACTGTGTAACCAAGACGTGAGCTCGGCATTGTAATCGGGGCGACTGCCGGTAACTTTTTCATCAATACCTAAATAACGAGAATCTAAACGGCCAACTGTTTGTTCGCGGTTACGTAGTATTTCTTTCCAAAAATAAGACGCTTCAATATCTAAGTTATTACGCAATACCTCTTGCACCGATAAGCCAGAATATCGAGCGACTTGTTTGGCGATACGCTGTTTTTCATCTTCAGCAATAAAGCCGCCTTTGGCGAGTGCTGGCAGATACTGCTCAAGGGTGAATTGTTCAATTTCAGGTAAAATTTCTAATAAATCTTTGTTTTGTAAATCGTCAGAAAGTGCTTTGTGATACCAAGCCGTTGCAGCGAAATAAGGTAGGCGGTTAGCCGCTTTTACCGGACCGTCACGTTTGATACCAATATCAGTAGGTGAGACCAAAATAACGCCGTTTAGATACATCCACTGACGAGATTGTAATTCTAACGCTAAGCCTGAAACTCGCGTGGTGCCATAACTTTCACCGATAAGGTATTTTGGCGACTGCCAACGGTTATTTCGGGTAACAAAGGTGTTAACCCAATCAGCTAAGTATTTAACGTCAGCATTGACACCAAAGAACATTTTCTTTTGTTCTTCTTTTGATGGCATTTCACCCTCTTTATTAGGTAAAACGCGAGAATAGCCGGTATTAACTGGGTTAACAAATACAATGTCAGCGCTGTCTAAAATGGAGAATTCATTGGCTTTTACACCGTATGGCTGCAGCGGAAAACCTTCGCTATCAACATTGAGCACTTTAGGACCAGTATAAGCCACGTGCATCCAAACTGAAGCAGAGCCGGGGCCGCCATTAAATGATATCAATAAAGGTCGAGCAGCCTTATTTTTTACTTTTGAACGTTGATAATAAGTATAAAAAAGGCTGGCAGTTGGATTACCATCTTCGTCCCAAACCGGCTGCGTACCTGTGGTTGCGGTGTAATCAAATTTTTTGCCATTAACTTTTGTGCTATGGCTACTGGTTTTGTTTTCATCAATAGCAATTTTGCGTTCAAATTCTGCATTTGCTAGAGGCGATAACAACAAGAGTAGGCTATATAAGGTTATAAAATGTCGAAATGTCATAACAAGGTTCTCAGGGTTAGGTTTTTTTTGTTATTTGTATATTTAGCCTACGACAGCAGGACGTAAAAGTCATGCTTAAAAGTTAGAACGAGTATTTATAGCGATTAGTAACTTTAACAGCTCATCAAGCATGGCTCACAAATAAACTACTTTCCTAAACATTATTCATCTCAACTTTATGTGCAATGCGTTAGATAAACAACAATAAGGTGATCACCGGTTAAGCTGGCGTAGTTTGTGGGTAAATCAGTTATCTTCATTAAATGTTGAGCAGGTAAAGTGATAACTTCTTTGGTGTTTTGTACGCTGAGTTCTGCGCTGTTGAATAAACTATAGATAAAGCACAGGTCGCTTTTTTCAAGTAGAAGATTGTCTGCGCTTTTTTCACTGGTTGTCTTGGTATTAAAAGCTGAAGTTCGGACAATAACATTAAAGTCGGTTATTTCATTACTATGCAAGTTGCCAACAGTTTTATTACCGCCATCAAAAGTGGCAATATCAAGTAGCTTTGCTAAGCGGTCAATTTTACTATCATTGTGTTGTAGATTGATGCCGTTACCATCAATTAAAACCAGGTTGCGGGTGTAACCAGTAAAATTAGAAAAAATACCGTCTTCAACCACACTCGCCATACTTAAGCGCCAGTCGAAATTATCTAAGGTGCCGTCAGGGTTTATCGCCATTTCGACAGTCTCACCTTTGCCGTTTTTCCATGGCACGGTTTTAAATTGTGTTGGTTGAATAATTTCTATCATCTGGTGTATCTCAAATAAGCGTGTAGGTTTGACTAATTATTCGGATCATAACGTGAAACCGAATGAGATGTCTGCGCTAAGTTATGTTTATGTCATTATCAAGTAAAATACATAACTTGTTACGTATTTTATGAATTTGTAATAATAAAATAATTGCCTAACAAAAGCGGCATTGATAGCATGCAACTTTCTTGTATCTATCTACACTCTATTGAATAATAAAAGGATATTATTGTGTTTAAAAAATCACTAATTGTACTTTCTCTATTGGCATTACCTTTAACTGCTTCTGCTAACTGGTCAGCAGGCGCAGGCTATGCGAACTTATCAGATGACGACCTATCGTTAGGTGTTATTTATGGTGCTGTTGCTTATGAATTTGCTAAAGAAGGCAGTAAGTTTTCTTTAGTACCTGAATTACGTCTTGGTACGGGTATTTCTGATGATAAAATGGGTGGCGTTAAGGTAGAAATTGAAAGATTTACTGCACTATCTGTTCGTGGACAGTATAACTATGATAATGGCTTTTATGCCTATGTTATGCCGTCATATGCAAACTTAGATGTTAAAGCTAGTTTTAATGGCGCTTCTTATAGCGACGATGATTGGGAATTTGGTTTTGGTGCCGGTGTTGGTAAAAAATTGAACGAAAACACTAGCGTTGAAGCATCTTTTGAAAGTTACGATGGAACTGATGTGATAACAGTTGGTTTTAAATACGCTTTTTAAGTATTTAAATAAACTTTATTACCTTAAAGGGAAGCCATTGTGCTTCTCTTTTTATTTTCAACCCTTCCTAGCCAATTATGGCTGCAAGACATTAGTTTATCTATGTACGTCGATGAACGGTATGTCCGTTCACATGCTCTATCCTAACCGTTTGTCATTGTTTCAGCATTGCATCAATGACCTATAAAAAAGGAAGATTATAATCTGTCGGTATTAGCTAAATAATAACTTTAATGTAACAACGAAACTTATGAAGATAAGGGCAGAAAAGTAATGTTGTAGTCGGCTAATCCTCATTAGCATGAAGCTAATCATTCCAGCGCGCTAAAATTGTGAAGCCTGAATAGAAAAAGCAGCGATTAACGCTGCTTTTGAAATAATAACATTGAAAAGCTAATAAAATAGCTTAAGTGATTATTTTAATGACGACGAGTACTGCGATAGTGCCGTTATTTCTTCGTCGGTTAAATTTGCAGCCACGCCTTGCATCATGCCATTAAGGTCATTATTACGTGAACCATTGCGGAATGCTTCTAACTGAATTTTTAAGTAATCAGCATTTTGACCAGCAAGGGCAGGGAAACCAGCGCTTGGCATGCCTTTACCGTTAATACCGTGACAAGCAACACAAGCAGTAACTTCCATTTCTGCGTTACCACCTAAATAAAGCTTTTTGCCTTCAGCGCTGGCTGTACCGTCGCCATCAGTTGATTGTTGGCTAGCATAAAATGCTGATATATCAGCCATGTCTTGTTCGCTAAGTGCCATAGACATGCCACCCATGATTGCGTTTGCACGACCTGACTTACCACCCGATGTTAAACCTAATTTAAATTCAGCAAGTTGTTTAGCTAAGTAGCTAGCGCTTTGGCCTGCTAACTTAGGGTACATAGGCACAAGGCTATTGCCGTCAGCGCCATGACAAGCAGCACACATAGCTGATTTGCCTTTACCGGCTTCTGCGTTACCTTCAACGGCATTGGCAGTCGCTACGGCACTTAATCCTAATAAAACAGTCATGATAAATTTTTTCATTGATTTAATCTCTGCTTGTCGTAAACACGATAAATGGTTTACTTATAAAATTTGCTAACTATGTTGTTTTGGCATTCTACACGAATTTATTGATTGTGAAATAATGACGTTAAAAAAATCAACTAATTGTTTACTAGCATGGCAATAGTTCGAGCTGAAAATGCAAGAAGGGCAGCGATATTCGCTGCCCTTCTGTTAGCCGACAAAGTTCGTCATTATTTCTATAATATTACTTCATTGACGCCATATATTTTGCTAACTCTTCCATATCGCTTTCTGAAAGCTTCGCAGCAACACTTCGCATCATGGTGTTGTAATCGTTATTACGGGCACCTTTTTTGAAATCCATTAACTGTGCTTTTAAGTAAGCTTCGTTTTGGCCAGCAATAGTTGGGAAGCCTGCTTTATTCATGCCTTTACCGTTAACACCGTGACAAGCGACACAAGCGGTAATTTTACGTTTAACATTACCACCAAAATAAAGCTTCTTCCCGATTTTGGAGCCAACTAAATCGGCAACAACAACTTTTTGTGCGGCATAATAACTGGCAATCTCTAGCATGTCTTGTTCACTTAGCGCTGCCGCCATAGGTCCCATAACATTGTTTTTACGTGTTCCCGCTTTAAATTCTTGTAACTGTTTTATGATGTAATTAGCACTTTGGCCTGCAAGTTTAGGATAAATAGCAACTGTGCTGTTACCGTCAGCGCCATGACAAGCAGCACAAGTGGCCGATTTAGCTTTACCAGCGATTACTTCAGCAGTAATAGGGGCTGCAGGTATTATTCTACGAGAAACCACGTTAGCAACAGCAGCAGGGTCAGCAAAATAAGCTGCCATATCAGCAATGTCATCTGCAGTCATGTTGCCAGCAAATTGATTCATAGCGTAGTTAACACGATCTTTATTTTTAAAACTCATCAACTGTTTTGCAATGTATTCAGGGTGTTGATTAGCCAAATTAGGGTAAATTAATACTTCGCTGTTACCTTCGCTACCGTGACAACCGATACATGAGGCAATATTGCGAGATGCATCACCTAGTTCGTATAAGCTTTTACCCGCCACAGGATTTGGTGTGTAAGCAGCAGGCGCCGTACTTGCAGTTGAACCATTATCTGCAGAAGTGTCTTGGCTTGCTCCGTCGCGTGGTAAAGCCGAGTAATAAGCGCCAAGATCAGCCATATCTTGTTCAGATAAAGATGCTGCCATTGGAGCCATTAACGGGTTTTTGCGGTCACCCGATTTAAATGCTTTTAGTTGTTTAACAATATAATCAGCATGTTGACCTGCTAAGTTAGGAAAGGTATCGCTAGCGCCAATGCCATTTGAACCATGACACGCAGCACAAGTAGCTGCCTTAGCTTTACCTGCGTCTGCATCGCCAGAGGCAGCTACAGCAATATTAATGCTTAATAGTGTTAAAATTAATGAAGTTAAAATATGTTTCATAACAAAACTCTCAACATGCTTTTGTGTTTTTATTGAATGCATTCAATAAGCCGGAAAATCGGCAACATCATACACCATTAACGCACTTTAGAGGGATTTTTAGCTAATTTTTTTGTCTAAATTTGAATACAATTGCATCTTTAATGTGAAAAAACGATATAATGCGTTTTTTATTTATATTGTTGGATCTAAACTTGTCATCTACAGCCATTCATCTTAGCAAAGCGACCTTTACTCTTAGCGCACCCGATATCCGTCGTTTACCCGCAGATAGTGGCATTGAAGTGGCATTTGCAGGTCGTTCTAACGCAGGTAAATCAAGTGCGTTAAACACATTAACAAATCAAAGAAGCCTTGCGCGTACCAGTAAAACACCAGGACGTACTCAGCTAATTAATATTTTTGAAATAGCCGAAAACAAACGTTTAGTTGATTTACCCGGTTATGGCTTTGCCAAAGTGCCGATGGAAATGAAGAAAAAGTGGCAAAAAGCTTTGGGCGAATACCTAGAAAAGCGCGAATGCTTGAAAGGTTTAGTTATTTTAATGGATATAAGACATCCGTTAAAAGATCTAGATATGGACCTTATTCAATGGGCCGCAGACGGTGATTTACCTGTTTTAGCGTTGCTAACAAAAAGTGATAAACTTTCTCAAGGTAAAGTTAGCGCACAAGTACATTTTGTCAAAAAAGAACTAGCGGCACTAAATGCTGATATTAAAGTGCAGGCGTTTTCGTCATTAAAACGCACAGGCTCAGAGCAAGCTGACAAAGTAATTTGCGATTGGTTTCAAGATGAGAATATTCAAGCGTTAAGTGAATCAAGCGAAGAACCTTTAATCGAAGAGTAATTTCAACATCATTCAATAACTTAACGCCTCGATTTTTCGGGGCGTTTATGTATTCAGCTTACCAGACAAAGCCTTATGAACATTTTGCTATAGTAAACAGATTAACCATTCGAAAAATCGATACCTGCATCTTCCAACTTTTCACGATTCACATGCTTACTAAAGCGCTGCATTAACAACTGTAATTTTGGGTGAATATATCGTTGGCAGAAAGGTCGGTTGGGTGAGGTATAGAGATAATCAGTAAACTCAACTTTATTAGCTTTAAACTCAGCAAATGGTAACACTTGGGTAATAATTTTTAGCTCAAAGTCATTTTGTAATTGGCGTAAAATCTCATGGCTTTGTTTTGCTTGCCCATCACTATAAGTATAAATAGCAGAGCGATATTTGTTACGCATTGAATGATCTGCAGTACATGCATGTGTATGTAAATGAATGCTGATCAAATCGATAAGTGAAATGATATCTGGCTCGAAATACACTTCAATAGCTTCTGAAAATTGCGTATTCGAACCAGTAGAGCTTATCCAACCTTGATTGATTTTCACAATCCCATTTAAAGATGCAAAAACGCCTTCGGTACACCAATGGCAACCGCCACCTAAACCCACTTTGTTTATTATCACTTTAACGTTATTTTTCAGGTAAAACCCAATCTGCTCGTGGAAAATGGCAGGTGTAACCATGTGGTACGCGTTGTAAGTAATCTTGATGCTCAACCTCGGCTTGCCAAAAGTCGCCAGCCGGTTCAACTTCAGTCACTACTTTACCTGGCCATAAACCCGAAGCATTAACATCTGCAATAGTTTTTTCAGCCATAACTTTTTGCTCTGCGCTAGTGTAATAAATCGCCGAGCGATACTCACTACCAAGGTCATTACCTTGTCTGTTTTCTGTAGTGGGATCATGTATTTGAAAAAATAATTCTAAAATTTTTCGATAACTGATCACAGTATTATCAAAGTAAACTTCAATGCCTTCTGCATGATTACCGTGGTTTCGGTAGCTAGCATTTTTAACATCGCCACCAGTATAACCAGCACAGGTTTTTGTTATGCCCGGTAACTTGCGAATCAAATCTTGCATACCCCAAAAGCAACCACCGGCTAATACGGCTCGTTCAATGGTCATGTTGTTATCCTTCTACTTGTGGTAAATATGCTTGATAACCTTCGGCGATCATATTGTCACGGTGAATAAATTTAAGAGAAGCAGAGTTTATGCAATAACGTAAACCGCCTTGTGCGACAGGACCATCGGTAAATACATGCCCCAAATGGCTATCACCATGAGCTGAGCGAACTTCTGTGCGTGCCATACCATGCGTATCGTCGGTAAGCTCACTGACATTTGTGCTTTCAATCGGCTTACTGAAACTCGGCCAACCACAACCTGCGTCAAACTTATCTGCCGAGGCAAACAAAGGCTCACCCGAAACAACATCAACATAAATACCGGGCGCGGTATTCTCTAATAGTTCGCCTGTCCACGGACGCTCAGTGCCGCTTTCTTGTGTAACACGATATTGCTCAGGGGTTAATGCAGCAATAGCTTCGCTTGATTTTTTATACTGTGACATAAGATCTCCTCAGTGGCTTAATGGCGATTTAATAACTTACTGTGGCAGTAAACTCATGAAATATTATCCTGATAGTTACTAGTTAACAATAGACGGAAACTTAAGGATTAATTCGCCATGGTATTCAAACTATATTGAGCACAATTTTCATATAACAAGGCTGATACAAGGTAAATCAGCCTACTAGTGTAAACCTGCTATATTTAATAGGCGATAATCGCAAACTTGAGTTTACTTAGAGGTGTGTTGTTTCGTAGGCCTTGTCGAAATAATAACAAGGAACATAAAATGAACTTCAAATTTACCATCGCATTAATAGCCACTATTGCCGCTTTTAGCACACAGGCCCAAAGTTGGGACAAACAGCAAACACAAGTATGGGAAATAGTGTTAGCTTCATATGACGATATTAAAAAACGTGACAACAATTGGACGGATAAATGGGTAACCCAAGACGCTATGGTTTGGGGGGAATAGCACCCCAATGCCTCGCAGTAGAAGTGCTGTAAAACGCTGGGAAAAATTCAGCTTTGAAGATGGCTCAACGAATAACGTTGCCGAATATAGCCCAACAGCAATTGTTGTTCATGGTGATACCGCCGTTGTTCATTACTATTATTCTAATGGAATGACTTCAAATAAAGGCGAACAAAAAACTGTTCATGGCCGGTGTAGTGATGTGTTAGTTAAAGACAATAAAGCGTGGAAATTTGTCGCTTGGCATTGCGCTGATGAATCGAAAAAACATTAATTTATAGAGCAATAAATAAAACCTCAGCTTATCTCGAGTTGAGGTTTTTTAATGCTATTTTTTCGGTAACAGAAGGCAAATTTCAGACATAAAAAAACCGATGACTAAAGGGGCCATCGGTATAGAAGCTTTGGGGAAGCTTGAATTCAAAATTAATACAACAGGTGTTCTAACGAGAACAAAATCATTATAGAGCAACAACTCTACAAAAGTAAAGCCTTTACTCTAAAATAATTTATTTATCTTTAAAAAAAGTGTTTTTTAGAGTGTGTAAAACGCAGAAAATAATGAGATCTGCGACAGAAAATGAGATTTCTGACAGGACATTAGAAATGAGATTGAGGTAATGTGACTGGACATTCAATGAGATTGAGGTATGGATTTAAAAAAGATACTTCAGTTTCATACAATGTTTACTTTTAACCTAAAACTGACGTTTATTAGAATTGAGTTCAAACCATTAAATAATCCTACAGAGTCAAAGCGAACTAAAGCAATTGCATTTAAGTGATTTGAAAATCGGTATGTGAATAAATGGTATCCATTTAGCCCGACCAACCACTATATGTAGTGGTTGATTATATTTAACCTCGTCGTCCTCTTTTGCCACATTGCTGACCTAAATATAGTACCTACCACTCCCTTTCTATAAAAACATTTCTGAAGTAACACCGGGCATTAATAAAGCTAATTTGATACACAGTATTATGGATAATCAATACAACTATTAGGTTGTAATTGCTTATCTTTGCTATTTGTTAGGTTTCTCTACTAAACTTTATGAGAAGTAGTTTCACATACAGCAATAATGGTTTTACCTTCCTTATAAAAATAAGCTAATTGTATTCATATGATAATGAATCAACATGTTTACAAATGTTTAAGCTCTGAACTAAACTGTAAGCAATTAACTGTAAAAGGGAAAACGGCATGTTCTCGATTAAAAATTTATCTTGTTTAATCTTTATTTTCACTTTGGTAGCTTGCGCTTCAATGGGAAGTGGTACTAAAGCAGAGAAACAACAAGAAATTCTAAAAATGAAAGACGCAGTTCTAACACAACTTTTTACTAAAAAACCTGACACCCGTAGCCAAATCAACTCAGCGCCTGGCTATGCAGTTTTTTCTAATGCAAACATCAATTTGATATTCATGGCTGCTGGAACTGGATATGGCGTAGTTAAGAATATGAGTTCAAGTAAATATACATACATGAATATGGTTGAAGGTGGAATCGGTCTAGGTCTTGGAGTGAAGGATTACCGTATTGTAATGGTCTTCCATACTGTAGATGCAATGAACAACTTTGTTAATACAGGTTGGACATTCGGTGGTAACGCAGATGCTTCTGCCAAAGCAAGCGGTAAAGGTGCATCAGCAGAAGGTGAGGCCTACTATGGAGACGTCACGGTATACACTTTTACAGAAAACGGTTTAGCGCTTCAGGCTACTATAAAAGGCACGAAATTCTGGAAGGATAAAGAGCTAAATTAAAATTATTTAAAATATCTTTCAGAATAAATCGCCTGCTCGACAATAAATATATAGTCCTTTGATATATTTATTCAATAGGATTTTTGTAGGAAATACTAACTTTATTTAATGACTACTCTTGAGCCAACTGCAGAAGTAAAACTTAATTATTACTCACTTCAACAATGCGCACATTTCTGCCGTTAGCAAAGGTCAGTTTTTAATGTTTGTATTGATTACTAAGATACCAAAATGGACGCTTGCTTTTGATTATTCAACGCCTGTACTTCCACAGCAATAGTTAACTTCGAAGATTACTTCATGACATCTAATCGCTAGTTGACTCTATCAATGAAGTAGAAAGTATACATAAAAATACTATGTTATTTTTTGATATATAATGTAGAGTAATATTTAGAAAACATCAAAATTGGTGGTGTAATTAGGGTAACTATTAGATGAAAATAATTTTATTACTGTTTGCCTTGTTTACTGTATTTCCACTATATGGCGAAGAACAGATTGACGTTATTTATTATAAATCTCATAACCCACCATTTCAGTTCAATAATAATGAACATGAAAGCGGCTTTATAACCAATATAATCAACTCATTAGAAAACGTAAGAGTTACATTCAAGCCAAAATCTTTATCGTTTAAGCGTATGATAAAGGAAATGAGTACTAGTGAAGAACATTGGATCACTTATGGATCTAAGTCATGGGTTGGCGCTCAATCTACTTTTTTGTCAGACATAGTAGTCTGGGAAGTCAATCATGTATTTTTCACGTTAAAATCAAATCAGTTTGAAGGTATCCAAAGTTTATTTACTCAAACTTTAGTGTTAATCGAAGGGTTTGATTACCCTGGTTTAGATTCTTATATTAACAAAAATTTATTTAAAAAGGTTATACGTGTTAAAACGCCAGAGTTAGCTATTTTATCGGTTTTGGAAGGTGATGCAGATGTCTATCCTGATATGGAAAACAGAATTCAGTATCATTTAAAAAACATGGCGGTAAATAAGAAGGGAATTATCCTACATGATATAACCAATATTATCCCTGTGTATGAAATAAATTTGTGCTTCTCCAAAAATTTTCCTCTAGATATTAAAGCTGATATAGAAATCAAACTAAGAAGCATGAAACGCTTAAATGAGTTTGAAAATATAATGAATAAGCTGCTATAGCTATTTTTTGTTAAAAATAAAGTAACACTATTAGTGCAGTAAATTAGCTTGTAAAATGATAGAGGTTTTATTTTAACTTACTATTCATGGTTTTAGTTTGTATGTTAGGTAAACCCGATAACTAAACCAAATAGCTATTTTGTAATTATATGGTTTTGAGTAACACCTGTTGGTATACCTCAACACAACACTATTAGCATATATATTTAAACAATAACGGACGTTATATCGTTCAAAAACTGTCAGGTTTTTTTACAACTTGGCATCTTTCCTGAAACTGTACATTTGAAAATTAGCCAATTTTCATCTGCTTATTAGAGCTGGTATCAATTATGCTTTATATAACCAACTATTTTATATTCAGCTGTTAATAATAGAGACGGCAATTTAATTAAGCAGTATAAGTTGCTTAGATAATTCCATTTATCTAAGGATTTATAATGAAATATACAAAGCTTTTAACGTTTATAGGCTTAGCTCTAAGTCTAAACAGCCAGGCAGCATTAATTGATCTGGCTGGTCAGGGTTATGTCACTTATGGTGATTTTAACTCATATTCACTGCCTATTGCTGGAATAAATGTTTCTTCTGCGCCTGGCCAAATTTTTGAATTAGTTGTGGTGGCAACAGGGACTAACGGTAATCCAGTTAATACCAACTTCTCTGGTATGGACAACGCGTATTCAACCCCTTCAGGGTCGAGTGATGGTAATTTCTTTTCCACGGGCTTAGCATCAGACCCTTCACAAGTGAGTTCTTTTTTTGGCGACAATAATGCTACTTGGGACACTTCTCTTACCGCACTTGAGGCTTATCTGGCCGGGGAAGCCATGGTGTTTTTTTTCAACAATAACAACTTAAACGGGGCGAATTTACAAAGCCTAGCAGGCTGGGCACAAGTGAAGGTAACTGATAATACTGGTGCTGAGATTGGGGTGTTCGATTTTACTAATAACAATGGAGCATATGGCCTAGTAAGTGAAGGAGGGGGAGGTACATTTTTTGGTGATCCGGCTGATTACTTATCAGATGGCTCTGGTCCAATTATAGGAGACAATGCTGGAACCGACTATGTCCTATCCGGAGGACCGATATGTATTGATACAGATACAACCCCGCCAACACCAGTTTCTTGTAACAGTCCTCTTGCTGATGATGGGCCTATCAACCATAATTTAGGAGCCAATGATGCAGCATATGCAATAGTGGCCCCAGAGCTTAATTTTTTATTAAAGGGGCTTTTTGATAGTGGTTCGAGTCTAGATGACTTCACAATGAGCATTGATCTTCGTTTGGGTTGTGACCCCGGTTTTGGGTCAGCTGGAGATGAAATATGTACAGGGGCAGTAAGCGGGTTTGGAAAAAACATTAATAATGGTTATGAGCAGTTATTTATCGCTTCAGCAACGTTCGAGTCGCCTAATACGCCAATTCCAGAACCTGGTACGTTATTATTGCTAAGTGGAAGTTTATTACTGCTTTGGCGACATAAATTAATATCTTAAAGGCTGGTGTTTTTAACCAATAGGTAAAAATACAACCTAAACTGGCGTCAGATTTATGCTCAGTGATTACACTTTTGAATATTTCTAGGCGTCAACTTAGGTCAAAAAACAAAAATATAAACAGGAAATTTGTGATTATGATGAAGGGGCCTGTATTGTAAGCAGAATATACGTACAATTTTTCGGCATAAGTGCTGTGGCTGAGCGTCGCTAATCATACCATTAGCATACTTAACGTTAATGACTGTAGCCTAGTTAATCCCTATAAACTTGCTATAAAACATGAGAAATCGTTCCTTATTCACTCAAGATTACAGTTAAGTATATTAATAAAAGTATATGTTTATCAGATGTTTGTGCATGTGTAAACATAGTACTTACATTTGTGGTGTGTCAATTATTAACCAGAAGCTTCAACAGAAGTATTGCCGTTATTGAAGCAACCGGCTGCTTGAATTGATTAAAGGCCCAACGCCGTTATTAAACAGGTAAATCTAATTTCTCAAGACGATATGTTAGATTATATTGGCCCATTACTGATAAAGCTATTAACAAAACTACGCGTTTTATTAATGCTCAAGTTCAATAGATTTCGCGGTAATAACACCTTGCTGATCTATGGTGCCTTTAATTTCCAGCTGGTCATCAATGGCAACGATAGACCAAAATTGTTCAGCTGAAACCCTTTCATCATCTACTTTAAATTTAGCAGTTTGACTGGTTAAAACTTGATGACCTGAGACCAGCAGCGAGTCTTCATTTACGGCTTCAACCACACCTTTAAACTCTGTGCGGTTATCGTTACTGTCATCATCATCGTCGTCATGTTCTTCTATTTCAACTTTAAGGGCGACAAAAATACTGTCTATCAGTTGTCCTTTAACTTCGACTAACATGTCATTTTCGAGTTGTTCAAAAAATACTGCTTGGCTAACGTCATCACCATTCGTCCCTTCAAATTGAGTGTTTGCATCGGTAGTAACCGTTACACCAACAAGACTAAAGCTAAAGTTTTCAATGTTACTTACTTTACCTTTTAACTCTGTTTCAGCGTTTTCATCTTCATTCTCACGTTTCATTTTAGTGGCTATATTTTTACCTTCACTATCAACAAAACCTTTCAACTCTACATAGTCGCCAATGGCTAAATCGGCCAAATCAAAGAAACGTTCGTCGTCATCAGACTCATCTTTCATTTTAGTTTGATTATTTATTTCAAACTCGACACCTAGCACGGTAACTGTGCTTAACTCTAAGTTAATGGCTTCAATAGCGCCTTCAATACTCAAATTTGTTTTGTGTTCAATGCGAATTTTTTTCGCTAGTAAAGCGCCATCGGCGTTGAATTCACCTTTAATTTTAACGCGAACATTTGCCATTAAAGCACTTGCGTCGCCATATTTAAATTCAGTATTATCATCAATAATAATCGCAATGCCATCTACTTTAAAACTACTTGAAGATTCAAAGTCGGTGATAAAACCTTCTACATGTCGGTTATCGCCTTCATCATGGTTTTCATTTTTTTCTTTAAGTTTTACTTCGCTAACCACCAATACACCAGCATCTAAAGCTGAATATTCACCTTTTACACGCACTTGTTGTCCATCAGCTAAATCAGCCTCCACAAAGTCTTTAAATGTTGCAGAGCTATAATCGATGGTTAAACCATTTAACTCAAATGTTTTATTAACGGTATCTAGTGATGTAATACGTGCTTGAATTTTTAACTGGGTTTGTTCATTTTCTTTTTCTATACGTGTAGCGTATAGCTCGCCATCGGCATTGAAGTAACCGCTTATTTCAAGAATATCTCCGGGCTTAAGATCGGATAAAATGAAATTTTCTAAACTGGTTAAATCATCAAATAGAATGGTTTGGCCAAGTATTATTATGGTGTTTGCAAATAAATCAATACTATCCATTGGACCTTTTAATTGTTCGTCATAATGAATAGTGTTGGCATCACCTGTGGTGCCATCTTCATTCACTTCTCCACTAAGGTTAACAACCATGCCCACCTGTAAATTAGTTTCACTTGCACCATCGTTATCATCGGTAGTTACAGTGGTTGCATCAGTTTCATATTCAACGCCATTGACAAATACACTACCAAATCCAGTTATAACACCCGTAGTTGCCGTTATAGTTGAAGTAGGTTGCGATGGAGTTGGCGTCGGTGTTTCTGGTGCGGGGTCACTTGTAGATGAACCACCACAACCTGTTAATATCGCTGCTGCAATTAATGATAAAATGGATCGGTTTGACATGTTGAAATCCTCAGAAAATTAATCATTTAAAAAGCTATTATTAGCTTTAGTTAGATTGATAATTTAACGCAGGAAGATGACTATGGTATGAGTGTTTTGTCCTTTATAAACAACATGATAGACTTTCTTCTAGAAAATAGGTACTGATTGGTAATCAATAACTACGATTGTTTTATATTTCAGTCGATGAACGACGAGTAAGTAAAAACAATTTATCAATGTGACTAAACATTAGCAGGCAGCATAAAATATAGCTATTAAAATAAGCAAATAAAGAGTATTAAATGATCAATTGAGACGAGGCGAAAGTAATAGCTGGGCTTATAAAACGAGAGTTCAAGAGCTAAGTTTTAGGCGATAAAATTGCAGTACCTTAGCTAATGAGCTGACTATCAGGCACTTTATATTCAGATTCCAATATATAACAAATTACCTTACACTCTAACTATCTGACATTACTTGATATTGTGCTATGGCTGCCGATCGGTTTATACCTTATAGAAAACAAGACATTGTTGAAATGTGTTTGCGAGAACTCAAACTCGATGATTCAGCATTATCATTTCGACAGTTTTGTGACTTGTTGTCGAATTCGCTTCATGTTGAATATCATCAGACTTTAGAGTCACTCAAAAACGACTATGCGCCATTTGACCCCAATGCGGATACTAAGCAACTTGAACCTTATACAGCGGAGCAAAAAAACCAGTGTCAGGCTAGTTTTGCAGAGAATTTTGCAAATGTATTGAATGCAGCCAATTTTGAAAAAATTACCGAACAAGATCTACAAGATGCTTTAACCGAAGAGTCTTTATTTAAAGTTAGACTGGAAGTTGAGTTTGATGACTTTGAGCAAGTGGTTTTTTATCGTCGAGGCGAGTCGCAATTAACTGAAACCATTACTTCTCTATTTGGCCTGCGTAAACAAACCCTTAATTTTACTAACTATGACCGTGTAGCAATATATATTACCTTTAAAGATAGAGCTCATTTTGACGCGAAGAAAAAAGCCTTGTTTGGCTTTGAGCCCGGATCAACCATAGTTAAGCTTTTTCAAAATGTACCAAAAGCCGATTTAGAAATGCTATTTCCGAATAGCGAAGTACGTATGCGGCCAATTGATAAGGCTTTTATTGGCGCTTCTGCCGTTGTCGGCGGTGCGGTGGTTTTAGTGACTAAACTAGGTGCTTCAATTTTGTTATTGGCGGCATTAATGGGCTTTTGGGTTGGTTGGCACAAAGAAGCGGTAGAAATGACCCAACAACATTTTATCTCATTCGCCATTGGGCTAGGGGTTTTTGCAGGCTTTATTTTTAAAGAATGGAGTAAATTTAAAAATAGAAAAATTAAGTTTATGAAAGCCTTGTCTGACAATCTGTATTTTAAAAATCTTGATAATAATGCCGGCGTTTTTCATACTCTGATTGACGCTGCGGAAGAAGAAGATTTTAAAGAAGCTATATTGGCATATAGTTTTTTACTTAATTGCAAAAACGGTTTAACTGCAGAGGCGTTAGACGAAAAAATAGAATCTTGGTTTAAAGAAAAATATCAATGTGAATTGGACTTTGAAATTGCCGACGCGGTAGGCAAACTTGAGCGAATGCAGTTAGTTGAATTAAATCATGATGTTTATACCGCCATCGCTTTAGATGAAGCTAAAGTCATTTTAGACACCCATTGGGATAATATTTTTAACTATGCTTAGTGCCATTTATTAAAGCAACACATAGCATTAAGCACAATTGACATTACAGTGCATGCTAAAACGAATGTTGGGCACTGTAAATTTGTACCGCTTAGTGTCTTAAATTCCATGCCATAAAGTTTAAGGCTACTTTACATACTAAGGTTTACTGGTTAGAACCAGCGCATAATATTCAAGTAAAAGCGCACGTAGTCTTAACAGTCCTTTGCCTTTATTAACTGTTTTCCACGCCAGAAATAAGTCGACACTTTGCTGTTGATTTTCTGTATTTAATGTCACTAGTTGTGTTGAATCTATATAGTGCTGAACTCTTGCTTTTGGCAAGAAACCCACACCAATACCGGCAACAATAGCTTGAATTTTATGTTCAACACTAGCGACATAAAAATGTCGACTTTGGTCAATTAAATTAGCCGACCAAGGTACGGCACTTTTCGATGAGTCATGTACAATCACCGTACGATAATCGGCAATGTCACTATGGGTGATCGGTAGCGCAAAGTGACTCAATTCATGGTGTTTAGCAGCCACTAATACACTATCAAATGTGCATATTTTTTGCGCCCGAATACCTAGTTGATTAGGCACAGGTGGTGGTGCGCCAATCAGTAAATCGACATTATCTTCTATTAACGCTTCCCAAGAGCCATTCATTACTTGCTCGCATATATCTACTTCAACGTTAGGATGCTCTTGCAAAAAATTTTGCAAACATTGCATGATTGGGGCTACAGCGATAATTGAGTCGAAGGCTATTCTAATTTTTGGTTCCCAGCCATGTGCCAGCGTTTGTGTTTGTTCAGTCACCTTACTAACAGCCGCTAAAATTTTTCTCCCTTCAAGCAATAAATGCTTACCAGCGGGGGTAAGTAAAGAACGTCGTCCTTGCCTGACAAATAAAGTTACTGATAATTGCTCTTCAAGTTTTTGTACTATGTAAGACAGTGCTGATGGCACTTTATTTAATTGCTCAGCAGCAGACGCAAAACTGCCCCTATTATCAATAGCGTCGAGTACGAGTAGTGCTTCTAAAGAGAGTGGTGAACCATTCATTGCTTTATCTTTATAGTATTGTTCAAAAAATTTGAATGAATTGAACAGATTTTAGGGGTTATTCAACAATAACTCAACTTGTAGAATAATCACATCTAAAACATACAGCGAAAAAGAGACCATGATGAACAATTCAATTATTAAGAACATATTCAATACAGATAACAATGTTTCAACCTTACCCTTGCGTTTTGTTGCAGGAATAATTTTTGCGGCACATGGCGCACAAAAACTATTTGCTTGGTTTGGTGGTTACGGATTAGACGGCACAGGTCAATGGATGGAATCAATAGGTTTAGGGCCGGGTTATTTAATGGCGCTAAAGGTAGGTAGTGTAGAATTTTTTGGTGGTATATTATTGATTTTAGGTTTGCTAACCAGGCCAACTAGCGTCGTGTTGGCAATAACTATGGTCGTTGCCATTATTAAGGTACATATAGCTAATGGCTTATTTATGGCGAATAATGGTTATGAGTTTGCTTTAGCGTTATTAGCAATGAGTGTTGCTCTAGCTATTCATGGTGGTGGTAAATACTCAGTTGATCAAACGATTAGTCAAAAGCTTTAAACTATTTACCAAGTGAGGCACCAGTAAACAACTATTTACAGGTGCCTGCAAGCAATAAAGAATGTAGGAAAGTTAGTGATTAAACATTATCCATTTCAAGGGCTTGGCAAAGCTAAGCATGGCTGGCTGCAAACCCATCATCATTTCAGCTTTGCGCACTATTACAATCCAAGAAGAATGGGCTTTGGTTGTTTACGGGTTATTAATGATGACTGGATTGCACCCCATACAGGCTTTCCTGAACATTCGCATAAAAACATGGAAATTATCAGTTTTATTCGCACGGGGGCTATTTCACATCAAGATAGTCGAGGCAACCAAGGAGTAACTGCGGCGGGTGAAGTGCAAGTGATGAGTGCAGGAAAAGGCATTTCGCATTCTGAATATAATCGCAGCGACAAACCGACGACAATGTTTCAAATTTGGATAGAGCCAAATAAACTAAATGTGGCACCGCGTTGGGATAGTATGAAATACCCCAAGGCTGCGAATAACACGAATTTGCCTATGGTTGTTTCTGGTTATGAAGAAGATAGAAATCACGCTTTATTTATTCAACAACAAGCGCGCATATTTGCAGGTAAAATAAATAAAGGTGTTGAAATACAGCACGAGATAAACCATCAAGCCTACGTTATTGCTTCTCAAGGTGTGTTTACATTAGTTGATGATAAGTAAAATGTTAATATGGCCAAAGGCGATGGCGCAGAAATTACCAACAAAAAATCAATCACAATTAAGGCTTTAGAAGATAGTGAAGTCATTATTATTGATAGCCCTTAATAAGTAAGGCTTTAGATGCTGTTAGTTACTTTGTTGTGCTAGGTACATATCAATTATATATGATTCCTATAAAGTCCCTTGTTAGAATGTTTTTAATTAGTAAGTTAAATAAATAGAGAGAAATAAAATGAAAGCTATTGGATATACTCAGTCATTGCCTATAACCAATCCAGAAGCGTTAAAGGATATTGAATTGGCACATCCAGTAGCTAACGGAGGAGATTTGTTAGTTAAAATATCAGCGATTGCGGTTAACCCAGTAGACTATAAAGTGCGTTTGAAAGCTGAGCCCAGCGCAGGCGAATACAAAGTTTTAGGTTGGGACGCGGTTGGAGAAGTAGTGGCTGTTGGTGAAGAGGTAGCTGACTTTTCTCTAGGTGATGTTGTTTATTATGCTGGCGATATTACCCGCCAAGGTAGTAATGCAGAGTATCAACTAGTTGATGAGCGTATTGTTGGTAAAAAACCAAAAAATTTATCTGATCCAGAAGCTGCCGCACTGCCACTAACCGCTATTACAGCATGGGAAATGCTATTTGAGCATTTAGCAATTAAACAGCAAGCACCTACAAGTAGCGATAAGTCTAATGAGGTTATTTTGGTGGTTGGCGCTGCAGGTGGCGTAGGGTCAATTTTAGTGCAATTGGCTAAAGCTATTACTGGCGCAACAGTTATTGCAACGGCTTCTCGTGAAAGTTCACAAGAATGGGTCAAGCAACTGGGAGCCGATTATGTTGTTGATCACAGTGAACCGTTAAAGCCGCAAATCGATGCTTTAGTTGCGAACAATGTTATTGGGCAGGTAACTCATGTTGCTAGTTTGAATAGTACAGCGACATATTTTGATACTTACACTGAATTGTTAGTGCCGTTTGGTAAAATAGCCATGATTGACGATCCAGTCACACCATTAGATATTATGAAAATGAAACCTAAAAGCTTGTCGTTTCATATCGAATTTATGTTTGCTCGTTCGATGTTCAATGCCTCCGATATTCAAGAACAAAGTCGTTTGTTAAATCGTGTTGCTGAGCTTATCGAACAAGGTTATATCCAAACCACGATCGGTAAAAATTTAGGCACAATTAACGCGGAAAACTTAAGAGCGGCGCACCAAGAGTTAGAGTCTGGTCAATCAATAGGTAAATTGGTTTTAGAAGGCTTTTAAGCCGCTGCATTTAAGATTAACAAAGGTAGTTGGCTCTTAGTTAAGCTTGATGACAGACCTGAGAGATAATTAGTCAGTTTGGTATTACAGGTGAAAATACTTTATCACCTGTAATTTAAACGATATTTGGCTAGCTTCAGAGACTAACGTTCGGCAGTTTTTCCACCAAGCATTTACCACTTCAAGATTAAGCGAATTGAGAGTTTTTGGGTGTTCATTTTCAATGGCAACCACGGTTTCTCTACTAATACCAATTTTGCTGGCAAGTAACTTTTGCGTAAAGCCCGCTTCTTTTCTTAAATCTTTCAATGCTATTCCTGAAAAATGAGCCATGTTGATTCGTTCAAATTTAGTACAGTTAACTACATCTTAGAAACTATAAACTGTCAGGGCAATAAATTTATCTATTATTTGCTTAATTAATCACCTGAATCCTTTAAAAATAGCCATAATCAAAATACGTAACTCAAGCGCTTTGGCTGCATTGTGATATGCTATTTATAAGTGAAATATAAAACTCATAGAGATGGAATGACTAAGTGACGTTACTTTTTATTTATTTGGCAATTGCTATTGGTGTGTCTTTTTTGTGCTCGATACTAGAGGCGGTTTTATTATCGATAACGCCAAGTTATGTAGAGCAAATACAAACCATTAAGCCAAAGCATGGCGCAGTTTTAGCAAAAGTTAAAGCGCGTTTAGAGGAGTCACTTGCCAGTATATTAATTCTCAATACGTTTGCTCATACCATGGGCGCTGCAGGAGTTGGTGCGCAAGCCATTGGTATATTTGGCGAAAAGTGGGAAACCCTAATTGCGGTGCTGCTAACCTTGGTTATTTTGTATTTTTCAGAAATCATTCCTAAAACTTTAGGGGCAACATTTTGGCGTAATTTAGCCATACCTTCTGCCTTTGTAATTACTTGGTTGGTGAGAGTAGTTTACCCGCTTGTTTGGTTATCAACGCGGTTAACACGTTCGTTTAAAAACGGTAAAGACAACGAAATTACCCGAGAAGAAATTATAGCCTTAGCGTCACTAGGCTATAAAGATGGCAGTTTGTTCTCGCAAGAAAATGAATATTTATCAAACATACTAAATTTACGCGAATTACATACCGGAGATGTATTTACACCTCGCACCGTGGTGCACATGCTACATCAAGATATAACCGTAACTACTGCATTAAATCATGAAAAAACGAGTCAATTTACTCGTATACCGGTTTACGGAAATACTATCGATGATATTACCGGCAAAGTAATCAAAGGCGATTTGTATGAAGCTGAGCGCAGCGGGCACGGCGATGAAGCCATTAGTAACTTTGTTATACCGTTAACCGCGGTATCTGAAAAACTACCCGTTCAGCAGTTATTAGATATGTTCATTAAAAACCATATCCATATCTACTCAGTTGAAGATGAATATGGTCAAACCTCAGGTATTGTTACCTTAGAAGATGCCATTGAAACTCTACTCGGTCGTGAAATTGTTGATGAAAGCGATGCAGTAACGGATATGCAAGCGTTAGCGCGTGATAAATATCGTGAACGATTAAGAGAGCTTAAGCAGAACAATAGTGATTAATTAGGCTAAAGCCGACCATTACTGCCGCTTGTTGATGTTGCACTGCTAGTGGGTAGTTAGGCCATACTCGCTTGTGCTTTTGCCAAATTGTGATGACTATAAGCATCTTGCGGATAGCGTTTTAGTCTTTCTTCAAGTATGGCTAAACCTTCCTTTTTAGGCCTTTCAAGCAAATAAAACCCTAGACGGTCAATTGAGTCTTTCGGTGATACTTCAAAGCCATATTTTCCTTAATAATTATTACCTTAATTATTACCTTAATTATGAATAGTTTGCTTTAAATAATGATGTTGGCAATATAAAAAGCGGTACAATAATTTACTTATAGAGTGAGCTAAAAGAAAAGTCACTACGTAATAGTTAATATATGTTGATATTTTATTGAGAAAAAACAGATGAAAATTATTACATTAGTATTCGCATTACTATTACTTACAGGATGTAGTACCCAATATCCGAATAAAGATATTACCGGACAAACTTTTCCAACCGTTGTTGGACAAACATTAGAGAAAAAACCATTAACCATTCCAACGGATTTAACTGGCGACTTTACTTTGCTTTTGATTGGTTACGTGCAAAATTCACAGTTTGATATTGATCGCTGGTTAATTGCATTAGATGTGACAGAAACTCGTGTAAGCGTATATGAAGTTCCTACGATTCAAGGACTATTTCCGCAAATGTTCAGTACCTTTATTGATAACGGTATGCGCGCGGGTATTCCAAAACCATTGTGGAAAGGTGTTGTGACTATTTACGATGATGGTGAGCAAATTCAAGCCTTAACCGGTAACGAAAATGCCGCCAATACAAGGGTGGTGTTGTTAAATAATAAAGGCGAAATTTTATACTTTTATGACCAAGGTTTTGCGGTAAACGCACTAAACGAAATCAGAAGTATATTGGCAGCCCAGTCGTAAAGTACATAGAACAACACTAAGCGAGTATGGAAAATCGAGTATTGAAAAACCATCTCGCTTAGTTTTTTTGAGTATTACTTCTGCTATTTAACGGCTAACTCCAAAATTTCACGACTTTGCGTTAACGTAATTGCTTGGTGTTCACCAAGTTTTGTCATCTTGTGTGATTCAAGCTGTGCAATTATTTTATCAATGGCAGCCGCTTTATCTTCGCCATGTTCGGTTAATTGTGTAGCAACATTTAAGCTATGATAAAACGCTTCAATAGCCAAAATTGTGCGTTCTGCTAAGTCTTCACCTGCAGCTAAGGCAAAAACATTGCTACCTAGCTGTTCTAATTTATCTTTTTTTACCGCCAGTTGGTTGCGTAATAATGAAGGCTGTACAATCGCAAGTGAGCGAGCATGATCAACGCCATAAAGTGCCGTCAGCTCATGGCCAATCATATGTGTTGCCCAGTCATGCGGTACACCAGCGCCAATTAAACCGTTAAGTGCTTGATTGGCTGTCCACATAAGATTTTCACGCCATTGTAGCGATTCATGTTGGTCATATTGTTTAGCTAAGGTAAGCAAGTTTTTAAGTAACGCTTCTGCGTAACCGTCTTGCACCATAGCACCGGTAGGGATGGTTAAGTATTGCTCACAAGTATGAACCCAAGCATCGACCATGCCATTAATTAATTGGCGCTCTGGCAATGTTTTCATCGCGTCTGCGTCAAGCACAGCAAACTTTGGTTGCACGGCTGGCGCGAAGAATGGCAGTTTATCCTGTGTTGATGCCCGTGTAATAACTGATGCTGCATTAGACTCTGAACCGGTTGCAGGTAAAGTCAGTATCGCACCAATGGCAACGGCTTTAGTGACGGTATGCTTACCTAAAAGAATATCCCAGCCAGCACCGTCATAGCATGCGGCAGCAGCAACATATTTGGCACCGTCGATCACTGAACCACCGCCAACTGCGAGTATAAAATCAACTTTTTCAGCTTTAACTATGGCAACCGCTTTATCTAAAGTTTCCATTGTCGGGTTTGGCTCAACACCTGAAAACTCTAACCAAGTATGATTGCTCAACGCATTTTGTACTTGTTGATAAACACCATTTTTTTTGATTGAACCGCCACCATATATAACCAGCACTTTGCTAGTACTTGGAATAGCGTCAGTAACACTGGCAATTTTACCTTGGCCAAAATGAATCTGAGTAGGGTTAACGTATGAAAATTCCATGGGATACCTATTTAGTAATTATTGAATAAAAGCACGGTGACTTTTGATGTATTGCATATTACTGTAATAACTCTTGCGTAAATAGCTGTATTTGTCGATAATCATTGCCTATTAGTGTAATTTTATGAAGTCACATCTTTTTACTTGAGTACGTTATGAAAAATCTAGCACAATTAATGCAGTCATATGCAGATGTTAAGTCGCTTAATGAATTAAATGGCGCATATCAAACGGCAACTGCAGGCGTAAAATTTTATCGTGCTAGTGCCAGTAGTGATCGAGAACCTTTACTTTATAAGTCAGGCATTATTGTTATGGGGCAAGGACGTAAAAATATATATATTGCTGATAACTGTGTGCAATACGGCCCAGGTGATTATTTAGTGTTAGGTGTGCCAATGCCATTGGAATGTGAGGCATTTTCTGACGCGGGCTTGCCTATTTTAGGTTTAGTTATTGACGTTGACCCACATACATTACATAAATTAGTAAGCCAAATTGACGAACAGTACAAGCAACTTAAAATGGCAAAAAATAATGATAAAGCGGTGTTAGATTTTGGCATTAAATCAAATAGCTTAGATGATAATTTCAACCGCACTATTATTCGATTAATTAACGTGCTGCACAATGATATTGAAGCAAAAATTCTTGGGCCAGCGATTGTTGAAGAAATTGTCTATCGCGCGCTGGTAGGTGATGAAGGACATATATTATTAGATTTAGCGCGTCATGATGGCCATTACGCAAGAATTGCGCGGGTACTGGATACCTTACACAAAGAATACGCTGATGTTATATCGGTTGAGCATTTAGCAGAGCAAGCACATATGAGCGTTTCGGGTTTTCATCGAGCATTTCGACAAGTAACCAGCGAAACACCGTTACAATATTTAAAAAAAATACGCTTAAATAAAGCTAAAGATCTCATTGTGGCGGAAGGTAAACAAGCAACAGAAGCGGCAATGTTAGTGGGCTATGCTAGTGCTTCACAATTTAGCCGCGAATTTAAACGCCACTTTAATGCCACGCCAAGAACCATAGGTAATTGATGGTCATTTAGCCGATTTTAATGTTATTAATAACACTCAAGATTTAGCCATGAGAGATGGTCAAAGCAAACTGCTGAATATAACGCTATTGAGCAGTTTAATTATCATAAAATATGTATTTTACTCTTTCAACTAGTTTTATAGCCATCTGACTTTATAGCGATAGTGTGGTGACTATTTATAGGTAAAGGTTACCTTATCCATTTTAGCTACTAGGCCTTGAGGTGAAGGTATAAAGGTTACTCGTTCGGTATTGGCAATGGCGTTACTGAGAATAATCTCGACATCACCTTCCATAACGGTTTTACCTTTTTGAAAAGAAGCATGGCTAGATTTAGTCGATAAGTTACCATCGGCGAAAGCAATTCTGACATTGCCACTGTAGGTGTGTAGTTTACTGTCTTCAGATATTGTTTTAGATTTGGCAGTGATTTCCATTTCGTTTGCCGACGTAAAGCTTGATAAAGCACTTAGTAAAACAAAAGTTAATAGCGTAAATTGTTTAAATAATTTCATCTTGATTCCCTACCTAGATTCATTAAATACTGCTTAAACTAACTGACACCATACTAAATTTTTAGCGCATTGGCATCGTTATTTTTAAATATTCACAATAACTTCATATAAGCTATTTATGAGGAACTGTAGCGCGTAAGAGTATTTTTATTTAATGCGGCAGGTTTGAAAGTCGAATGCTTTTGTTAACGGCTTGATTTAATTGGGCCAAGCATTTTTAATGGTTAAATTTGCCTTGCTTGAGATAGCTAATGACTTGAGAAATAACGTCGTCGTTTCGCATCATAAATACATGAGTGGTTGGCATTTCAATGTGATCATTCATACCCTCAATTTTAGTACTTTCGACAGATACTTTACCGTCATCAGTGTCAGGAATAAGTGAAGATAGCAGCAAGTTTATACTTTGGGTGCCAGCGATAATTCCCACGTCAAAATTGGCTTTACCTAATTGATTAGGCACGCTTAATGCTCCTGTACCTAATTGCATACCTGCATCACCATTTACCAAGTGAAATCCCGGCATATTGCCAAGCTTGTCAACAATTTCAGTACCTTTGTTTGGTGGTCCTAACATCACCACTTTATTAAGGTTGTTGATGCTATGGTTACTGAGAAATTGTCGAACGAGAATGCCGCCCATAGAATGAGTTACAAAGCTTACTGGCATGCCTTCGCATTTTGATAAGGCATCTGAAATGGTTTTTTCTGCTAGCTGTTCAATAGGGTAAGAACGCGAAGGGTAGTCAATGTTTAACACTTTATAACCTTGCTCGGTTAAGCGTTCTGCCATTTTGTCCATCGAATGTGCTGAGCGTGCTAAACCGTGCAATAAAATCACACATTCTGTTGTTGGCTTATTCATATCTTTCACTTGTTATTCCAACGATTAAACTGTTTTGTTTGCGTAATTCGACGATTTTTAGTCTTTAGCTTAATAAATCAAGTTATAAACCCAATATTAATGCTTAATTTTGGGTTTGATAAAAAGCTTACAATGCTAATTCTATTGAAATAGGGCAATGGTCACTAAGTGTTTGGCTGAGTTCACGGGTGTATTTTGGCCCAAAAACTAACTGATCAAATGAGTTTTCGACATAACGCGCTTTTGCTTTTGGATCAAAAATTATATGGTCGATATAATCTTTGTAATATCCGCCCCAACATTTTGACTCTGCTTTAATGGTTGGCGCCCAAAGTGCCTCTGCACCCTCGTCATTAATGGTTTGCCATAAACCTTGTATTTCACTGTAATTGAATGAAATGTCTTTTACAAACCGACGATTAAAGTCACCTAATAATATAAAAGGAACGCCTTCTTTAGCACGGGCATCAATCCAAGCTTCCAACGGTATAGCTTGTTTAGCCAGTTCATCACAGGCTGTTTTTGCATAAGCTTCTTTTTCATTAGTGTTTGGCATTTTGGCAATGCTGGCTTGATCAAGTGCTTTATCAAAACAGCCTGATTTCATGTGTACAGCTAATAAACGCACGCTTTTTCCATCTTTGGTTAAGGTAACGTCCATGCCTCGGCGCGCAAGACCTTGATCAAGTTCACGATATTCGACTGCTGTGGCTTTATAGCCGCTGCTTTTTCTTACCGCTACGCCAACACGTTGCACCCAGTCTTTAGTGGTGAAAAAATAATCATAATCATCACCAAAAACTTTTGCTGCCCATTTTTCATTTTCAACTTCTTGCAAAGCAATAACGTCAGCATCTAATTCTCTAGCATAGCGCGCTAGTTTTTGGTAATCGCTGTCTTTGCGCTGGTTATATTCATGAGAACCTAACCAGGCAATATTCCATGATGCTACTTTTAAGGTTTCCGCAAACGTTGCTGTGCTTAAAAGTGTCAGTACCACCGCGATAAGGCTAATTAATTTTGTCATTACATTATTCTAAAATATACATTGGGCAGCTATAGTAACCGCTGGCAAGCCAAATTCAAGTAAAGTGTTAAGGTATGCGTAATTAACCTTTAGATAATGCTACTATTTTATCGACTTAAAATTAAATGATTCAAAAGCCTAGTTTAAGTGTTTATTTAACGGGCTTTAGCACCATTATTAATATGAAGAGTAATTCAATTGTCTGATTTTAAATATTCTTTTTTATGGGCACTTTCGGGTGTAGTTCTAGGCATAATAGCCTTTGGTTACAATTACACCCTTGTTCCCGCCTCATTACCCGGCTATGAACTATTAACAGCACCTGCTCGGTTTACATTAAGTTTTTTCAGTGAAGAAACCGCATTTTGGCCAAAAATGACCCTATTTTTAGTTGGCCAATATATAGGGTACTTTTTAGTTATTGTTGTTTTCAGAAAATTATTGTCGTTATTTAAAAACAAGTAATTCACTTTAAACTCAACACTTGGATTTCACTTTTCGATATTATTTTAATTAATTTAACCCCATTTTTCTCAATTCATCGTTTTACTAATAAGTAGGCTTTAGTTATGTTTATCAGATCCTAAATCAACGCCTGCTTTTGGCTACAATGGTCAACATGAGTAAGGCTATTGAAACCGCTAAAAAATAGTAGGGCATTCCTGCCTGCCAACTTAATTGGCTATTAACGCCAAAAAAATCTACATATAAAGCTGTTTGAATTGGCCCAATGTACCAAATTGCCGGATAAAGCACTTCATACATGCGTTTTGTGCCAGTAAAGGTGCCACAAAAATAGGCAAGTGATACGGTAAATGAAATAGCTATAATCAATTGAATAACTAACATCCATTCTGTGGTAGCTGTAAAACGTAATAGGCCGCCTAAACTTGCCAACAATAATAATATCCATGCTGCAAAATAACTGGCCAAGCTTGATAATTTTATTGATTTTCTACTGTAGGCTACTAATTCTAATGTGTTCGCTTGTTTTTCAATTTGACCTAGCTGTGAAATAACCAAAACACACCACAACCATGAAATAGGTAACACTATGCTGATAAGTAACTCCTGACTAATAAATAGCTGGATTATATTTAATATCAATAAACCGATAACCCAATAAATTGATCGGCCTTTTAGTAGTAGTTTTAGCTCTAAGCGCAATAAACGGGTAAAGGAAAAGTACTGAGTTAATCGTGCAAAAAATCGATCTAATTTTCCAACTATTTTAGTTGTTAAAACTCGACTTAACCAAGAAGGTTGTTGGTTTTCAGGCAGTGAGTTCTGGCTAAAACGATCAAAAAACATATACGCTAATATGAAGCAAGTGAGTGAAACAAAAAGTATGGGGATAGCGCCCAAAAGGTGCGTTATGGTTGGCTCTACTCCTTGCCAAACAAAGGTTTTTACCAAGTTTTCATTATCAACGGCACTGACGCCTATATTGGTTGAACCTTGATTTAGTGGGAAACGTTCTGCGACCTCGGCATCTAAATTATCGAGTATCGAACCTATCCCCGAAATACTTTCAATGGTTTGAACAATTGAGCCAATCCATAAGAAAAAATACACCAGATTACCCAATCCGCCTTTTAGCCACCTATTTGACTCAAACATGATTGCGATAGAAGAAATGGCTAATAGTAATGGCAGTACAAAAACTAATTGTGGCCATACCAAAGCCCATAAATATAGTTGGTAACTTTCGCCATAATAAAGCTGAATTAACGCACTGCTCAATAACATCACCAGAACAATCGCCATTAAAATAGCGACATTGGTGCACCACTTGGCGAACAAAAAAGTGAGTTTGCTAATTGGCGTTGCCGCGATAAGTTCACAGGTCATTGATTGTCGGTCGAGCTCAAGCGCATTTTTAACCAAATAAAAACAAATGACAGGTAAAAATAAAACGTTTAGCATCGCCAAGCACATACCTAACCATGCACTGTTATAGATACCTCGATAACCATTAATGACTAAGGTTTGATAATAGGCATCAGGTGATGGAAAAAATAGTAAGGTTAATACTGACATGGCCAGCAAGGTAACAACAAAACTTTGTTGGCGAGTTCGCTGTTTAAAATCAGCGACGATGCATTGCCATACTTGCTGCATTAACTCGCCCTCGCAAAGTCAGCTTTACTTTGCAGATCACGCGTAAAATAAAGGTATGCATCTTCCAATGACGGCGCTCTTGAAACCGCTCGGGCATCAGGGCAATAGTCAGCGACAATATTCAACAAAACCTTATTTTCTTTACGCACACTGTGGCTAACAATAAATTCATGCTGGATTTGTTTTAGTTCATTGAAATTCGCGGTAAGTTGCCAGCATTTATTGGCAATTTTATCTTGTAGTGCACTAGGCGATTCTAATTGAATTAATTGCCCAGAGCGCATAATAGCAATGCGGTCTGCAATTGATTCAACATCAGCCACAATGTGAGTAGAGAATATAATGCAGCGCTCATCTGCTAATTCGGTTAATAACTGGCGAAAATTAGCACGCTCTTGTGGGTCAAGGCCAACGGTTGGCTCATCAATAATAAGTAACTTTGGGTCATTAAGTAACGCTTGTGCAATACCTATACGTTGCTTCATACCGCCTGAATAACCTTTTAAAGGCATTTTTGCCGCGTGCGTTAGGTTGAGTTTATTAAGTAAATCGTTAATTCTGCGATTAGCTATAGACGCCTCTAATCCTTTTAAGCCAGCCATGTATTGCAAAAATTCGATACCCGACAACTGATCATAAACGCCAAAGTATTGCGGTAAGTAACCTAGCTCGTTGCGCAATACTTGTGGTGACTTAATAATATCTTGCCCTTGCCATAATATTTTTCCTTGGCTGGGCTTAGTAATCGTTGCAAGAATACGCATCAGGCTAGATTTTCCTGCGCCATTAGGACCTAGTAACCCTAAAATTCCTGGTTTAATTTGCAACGACAATGACTTAATGACTAACTTAGGTATTTTTCCATTTTTGTATTGATGGCTAAGTGATTGAATATCCAATAACATTATATTTCTCTTCCTGATTAAGATACGAAAGAGATAGCAAATACTAAGCCATAAATAATTACTATAAATTCAAGATGTTATGTTAATTTTGAATTTGAATAATTAAAGCTAATGTAGAATTTAACTAATTATTGGCTAAATCAGCAAAGATTAAAAAAAGCATAATCACGGCTAATAAAAATCAATTACCTCTAATATTCATCTTGTTAGCAAGCATATAAATTATTAACTCTGTTAAACCGATTACTGAACATAAGTTGAAGTAAACCAGTTAGCCATCCTAATTAACTTTATATTTTAGTGAATTCAAGTCCGTCATAAATTAATTTTATTGGCTTATTATCTTGCATGTCGAATTGAATATATTGTCCACGAGTTGGGCGAAACTTAACCCGCGTTTTATATTTTTTCTTTAAAGGGTATGGCTGATGATAGCTATCACCAAGCTCTTCAAAATGGGCGGTTGGGGCTGTTTTTTTGATGGATTCAAGGTGAATTTTACGTCTTTATAGCGCCTTGACTGGTTTGTTCAAAGTAACGCTCAATCTCTAATAACGGTAACGGTTTACTATATATGTACCCTTGAATTAGGCGACATTCATGCTGTTGCAACCAAGCTAGCTGATCTTTATGTTCGACACCTTCGGCAACAACTGACAAATTTAATGTTTTCGCCAAATCTATAATGGCTTTAGTGATCGCAGCTTCGCAAACATCAGTGGTTATATTATCAATTAAACTTTTATCAATTTTCAAAGTATCAACACTAAACTTTCTTATATAATTTAATGAAGAAAAACCGACACCAAAATCATCAATGGCAAGCTTAATGCCAAGCTCTTGAACTTCATTTAATAGTGCGATAGTCGTATCAGTTATTTCAATGAGACTGCTTTCGCTCAGTTCTATTTCTAAATACTCTGGAGATAAACCAGAATCGGTTAATGCCTGTTCGATCATTGGCTTAAGCGCACTTTTTTGAAAATGTTTTCCTGATATATTAACGCTCATTAATAGTGGTTCTAAGCCCTGATTTTGCCATGCAGCAGCTTGTTGGCAAGCCGTATTAATTACCCAATTATCTAGGGCTAAAATTAAGTTTGATTTTTCTGCTACTGAAATAAAGTCATTAGGTGAGACTAGTCCATTTTCTGGGTCATTCCATCTTACTAACGCTTCAACACCGACGAGTCGTCCCGTTTTTGTTTCTATTTGCGGCTGGTAATGAAGTTCTAGCTCATTATTTTCTATAGATTTTTTTAATCTGATTTCAAAGTTGAGTTTTTCTGCTGAATGATTGTTGAGGCTATTAGAATAAAACTGAAAGCCATTGCGACCGAACTCTTTGGCCTTATACATGGCAATGTCAGCGTACTTTAACAGCGTTTCTAAGTTGTTGCCGTCATCAGGATAAATAGCAATACCAATACTGCCAGTGATTAATAGCTCTTGCTCGTCAATATAAGTAGGTTGGCTCAGTTTTTTATGAATGCGACTGGCAATGTTTTCAAGTCCGACAGTGTCTTTAAGGCCGCTAACAATTAGGGTAAATTCATCTCCGCCAAGACGAGAAAGACTTAACTTAATTTGCTCGTCATTAGAGATATAATCAGATGGTCTTAGGCAGTCTTTTAAGTTTTGGGTCACTGATTGTAGTAATTTATCACCGGCATCATGGCCTAGTGTGTCATTAACGGTTTTGAAATTATCTAAATCAATAAACATTAATGCGGCTTTTTCGTTTTTTCTCTCAGCTCTATCAAGTGCAGTATGAACCAGTTGTTTGAACTTCTCACGATTGGGCAAACCTGTTAATACGTCATAGTAGGCTAATTGACGTACTTCTTCTTCAAATCCTTTTCGCGAGGTTATGTCTTGTACTGTACCAAGCATTTTATAAGCAGTTCCATCATCACTATAGATGACTTTTGCTTGTTCGTGAAAAACTCTTTCTTGCTGGTTTTTTAATCTAATTCGGTATTCAACATCAAAGGGTTTTTTATGATAAATAGACTGTTTAATTGTTTCACCAATAGCGAACTTATCATCGGGATGTAATTTTTCTAAAAACCTACTGTTATCGACATTAAATGGGGTGTATGGTATTTCAGATAATTGCTGAAGTTGCTCAGAAACAATGAGGTTATTGGTGATTAAATCTAGTTCCCAAGTACCCATTAACGCGATTTTTTGTGCCTCTTTTAAGTTTTCTTCACTGCTACGAAGTTCTTTAAAAAGGTTACCTGCTTTTAAATAATAGCTAACTCTATGCCCTAAAATAGGCCAATTGACTGGTTTAATCATAAAATCAGTCGCATCAACGTTAAAGGCTTTTTGAATTGAGTCGTGATCATCCATACCTGTGATTAATATAATAGGTATATCTTTACCTTGCGCTAATGATCTAATTTGAAAACAGGCATCAAAGCCATTCATTATTGGCATATTGACATCCATTAACACAATATCAATGCTCATTTGCTGAAAAGCTTCAAGTGCTTGTTTGCCGTTCTCTACAGATTTAACCAGATGACCTGCCGCTAATAATGTCGATTCAAGTAGTAACTTGTGAGCAATGTCGTCATCTACAACTAGTGCCGTCATTTGTCTTTCAAATAAATTATTATCAATCATCTGTCAGTCTCAGTAATTCGATTTTTAATGCATTTTCAACAGTACTATATTCACGCTTTAACGTGCCTATCAATTCTGTCGCGACTTCAAAAGAGCTTTCTTTACTTTCTAATATTTGACATGTTTTTGAAAGCTGTACGGCGCCCAAATTTGCGCTAGCTGACTTTAACGCATGTGCTGCGTTAAATAATTTATCTCTGTCGGTTTCTTTTACTGCTTGTTGAATAGTAAAGAGCAACGCTGGCGAAGAATCTAAATAAATAGTGATAATACGCGCGAGAATATTTGGCATTCCAGGCCGATGTAATGCAAGAATATTATCAAGCGCTTTTCTTTGCAGTATAGGTTCTTCTAACGCTGCATTGTTTAGCACGGCAATACTTTTTAACGCATCATCATTTGCTAAAGCGATAGTTTCAAATTCGTCTGCACGTTTAGCCAATAAGCTAGTACTTAACCAATGCTGCAGCATTTTTTCTAACTGCTTCCGATCGAAAGGTTTACTAAGGTAATCGTCCATACCAGCGTCATTGCATAATTGTTCTATCCCATGCTGAACATTAGCCGTTAACGCTATTATAGGCATATGTTGGTAATTATCACTTGTTTTCTCAAGAGCTCTTATCTCTTTTGTTGCTTCAATACCGTCCATTATCGGCATATGGCAATCCATTAAAATTAAATCAAAATCAACTTTATGATAAAGCATTAATGCTTCTTTACCGTTGTTAGCTATCTGGACATTGCAGCCTAATATCTCTAACAAGCCTTTTGCAACCTCCTGATTAACTAGGTTATCTTCTACTAATAAAATGGATGTGTTTTGTAGGCAATTTTTATTGCTCACGCTTGCTCCAGATTCACCACTGTTCTTGACGCAACTGTTATCAGTAATAAGTCTATTTTTCAATATTTTGTGCGGTATAGACTGTATTTCTGTGGCAGTGTCATGTGACTCAGCACTTTCTAACTGAGTAAAGTCTGGCTGAGCTAGCTCGTAAGTAAGACAATCAAATAGCGCTTTTTGCTTTACCGGTTTAATTAAGTAACGTTGAATACCTGCATTTTTTGCCCGACATGACTCTTCATCAAAAGCAGCAGAACTGAGCATGACCAATTTAGGCGTTTTGATCTCAGAGTCACTTACAATAATCTCAGCCACTTCGATACCGTCCATGTTTGGCATATGCCAATCGAGTATGACTAAGTCAAATGGTACTTTATTTTGCTGTGCTTTCTTTATTTTCATTATCGCACTCAAGCCATCGTTGGCCAGCTCGATAATGGTTTGCCAGGATGTTAACTGGAGTAACAGTATTTCGCGATTTACTTCATTGTCATCTACCACCAATATACGTTTACCATTAAGCTCTTCAGGTATCGACCAAGACTCGGCTTGTACTAGTCTACTTTGAAACTGCACTGTAAAACTAAACGTTGATCCTTGACCAATTTCACTTTCAAGTGTGAGTTCTCCTCCCATTAGTGCGATTAATTGACTTGATATCGCTAAGCCTAACCCTGTGCCACCATATTGACGGGTTGTTGATCTATCTGCTTGAGAAAAAGCTTCAAAAATATGAGCCTGCTGTGACTTATCAATTCCTATCCCTGTATCGGTAACACTAAAGGTAAATCGCGCATTATCATTTTTAGATTCGATTAAGCTAACAATGATGTTGCCAGTTTCGGTAAACTTAATAGCATTACTCATTAAGTTTAATAGTATTTGCCGCAAGCGTACTTCATCGCCTTCAACCAATATAAGGGGTTCAAGCGGAAGTTGAATGTGTAATTCAAGGCCTTTAGATAGTACGGGTTCTGCTAATAATTCAGCAGCATCCTCAAATAGCTTCCTTAAATCAAATTGATGGTTATCTATCTCAAGCTTGCCTGCTTCTATTTTAGAAAAATCTAAAATATCATTAATTATTGTTAATAATGAATCACCAGATTTTAAAATGGTTTCAGCGAAATGAAGCTGGCGTGCATTTAGATTTGTGCTGATGAGTAATTCAGCCATACCTAAAACACCATTCATTGGGGTGCGAATTTCGTGACTCATGGCAGCTAAAAATTCGCTTTTTGCTCTATTTGCAGTTTCAGCTAAATCTTTTGCAACTACTAATGCCTGAGTTCTTTCTTCTACTTTATTTTCAAGATTTTCTTGATGTTCTTTAACGGCAAGGTTAGAACGCTGAAGCTGATCAACCATATAATTGAAATTACGTGTTAACTCACCTAGTTCGCCGTCATTAGTTTTTTGCAATTTTTTGTCTAGTTGTCCGAATGCAACTTTCTTAGTTGCTTCAACAAACTCTGCTATTGGGCGAGTGATTTTTCGGGCAAGTAGAAAAGTTAACAAGGTCGCTCCAGCGAATATGACCAAAACAATCATTAATACTGTAACGAGGGATTTTTGCTTTAGTTGTTCCATTTGTGTGGTATTTAAAACCAGACGAACATAACCAAGTAATTCAGGTGTTTGTGCATTACTTTCACTTTCAAGCATATGTCCATCAAATAAAGTAGAGCGAGTTGACAACACGGGCACCATAAACAGTATTTGGCTTTTATTTTCACTGTATATCGGTGCATCTATTAAATGTTGACTGTTGTTAACAAAAGCTAGCAGGGGCGTTGTTGACTCGATAAACCACCGTTCAGCTAAAACTGTTTTGTCTTTTCGCACTAATGCTAAGTAGCTTACTGCTTTGTCATCAAGGGTATTGAGTACTAAGTTAAGTGACTCTGAATCTTCTGAATACAGTGCAAACTCACTAAATTTTGCCAGCACTTGCGCGATTGAGTAGCCGCGGTTAAGTAATTCTATTTTTCGAGTTGTTTGTTCAATACTCACCATTGAGGTGGTGAGTACAATGGCTGTTAATGCCACCAATAAATTGGTGACTAAATTAAACTTGGTGGTTAGGCCAACCTTTTTAAGCCTATCCTTAATGCTGCTTCCTGTTTTTATCACTGAAAAACCTCTATAGCACCATTAATTATTTCATTACTGAATTCAACTTTTAACTGTTTTGCCGTTTTTAAATTCAGTAAATATTGTTCTGAAATTGGGTATTGTAATGGGATTGAGTTTGCTTTTTTACCGTCAAGAATTGCCATTGCTATTTGTGCACACTGTTGACCTAAACTAATGTAATCCCAATCTAAGGCATAAATTGCTCCCGCTTTTACCCAAGATTTAGACATGCCAATAAATGGTATGCGATTACGATAAGAAAATAACAATATTGCTTTTGCTGTTTTCCCTGAGTAGACGGTTTTATCAGGGATACTGAAAATAGTATCGGCTTCACGCCCCAAAAGCTTTAATGCTGAGGTTAATTCTGTAGGCGAACGAACGGCTGCGGCAATAATTGTCAAGCCTAAAGTCGGTGCGATTTTACTAAGTTCATTTATTAATTTTTGGCTATTTTCAGGATCATATAGCACCCCGATACGCCTTGCATCAGGTAAAATACGTTTATGCCAGTTCAATTGTGTTTTTGCACTTGCTTGAATAGCTATACCCGCCAAATGAGGTGTGTTCATCAACAAATTATTGTTCAAGGTTAGGGTCGAAATAATATCTGGCGACACCGTAAAGTTATCGCGCTTTGAAGGGATTAAATTTATTGCTTTTGAGCCTAAAGCAAGGATAAGGCGTGAGTTATTATCAATCGGGCTATAGTCGGTGTTATCGACATAACTCACCTTGAAATTACTGTTATTTAATACAGATTTAAAGCCTTTTACTACATCTTGATAGGGCTTTAATTGTTCATTATAAATAAGGCTTATTAACGAGTTTTCTTGTGAAATAGCTTTGGGCACACCCATAGCCATTGTTGTGGTCAAAACAATTAAGCAGTATGTCCATTTTTTCTGCAGTTTATTAATAGTCATCATCCATTACTAACTTATCGACGTTAAAAACTAAATTGCCGGTGACAAGATTTTCTTTGTATTATAAATCAAATGTATAAGCTAGACGTAAACGCACAGTACGGCCGTCTTGGGCTATTTGATCCTGTAAGTGTTCTTCAGACCCCGGAAAACTATAATGCTCGTCAAACAAATTATAAATACCGAATGACAAGTCTAAGTTATTAACTAAGGTTTTATTTAATACCGTCAAATTAGTCAGAAGATAACTTTCTGCATGGTTGTTTTGCAGGGTTTTTCGAGCACTTTCATATTGCAAATTTAAACCTGCAGTAAAACCATAAGCAAGCTCAGGCGTGGTAATATTCAACTTAACTTGGTCTTGTGGAACATTGGGTAAAGTTATAGCGCTGATGTCAAATTCGCTATTTTGATAAGTATAACTAAATGCGCCATTCCAGCCGTTTTGCCAGTGCCCTTGCAGTTCAATCTCGAAGCCTTTAGCTGTCACATCATTTTGATTTTCAAACACGAGTAAATCATCACTAGGATCTGTGGTTAACGCGATTAATTTTTCGATTTTGTTTTGGTAAAGAGAGGCAACTAAATTAAGACTATTGTTTAAGCGCTGCTCTAAAATTAGTTCAATGCTGTTAATAGTTTCAGGGGAAAGCTGATCTGGCGCTTTCTGGGATATACCAATATCATCATAGTAAAGCTCATATACATTGGGCGCGCGATAGGCGCTACCATATATTAACTTCACGGTAGTATTATCAATTGGATCCCAAATGGCGGCAATTCGAGGGTTGGTGCTGTTGTCTAGCTCTGAAAAATAGTCATATCGTAGACCTAAATTCAATACTAAATTTTCGTGTAATTGAATATTATCTTGCAGGTAAACACCCCAAGTATAACTGTTAGTATCTATGACCTGAAAAACTTCATAAATATCCCAACTTTTTGACTTTTCATCAAAGTTATTGCGATATTCACCACCTAAGGTGACACGATGATTTTGAAAAAATTCTTTGGTAACCATGAGCTCAGACCCCCACCATTTACCATTTGCCTCATCTTGCCAATTAACAATGTCTGAGAGGTCACCTTCATCAGAGTAATCATAGGCCCAGTGGCCCATATAGTTATATTCATCATAAAAAATGCGTGCGCTAATATCGGTGCCATCACTTAATAGTTCTTGGTATTTTGCGTCAACATAAAAGGTTTGCTCCCATCCTCTAGTGATAGGGCTATTAAACACAGTTTCATAAGAACCAGTAGGGTTAACCTTTTCTTGCTCTTGATAGCTGGCCGTTACCGTGAAGTTATTATAAGCAAGCTTGGCAAAGAGGTTGTCATTTTTACCACTATCGACACTAGTGGCAAAACCATTATTGGTGGTAGGGTCGTCAAACTCAGGATAATAAAGCTTGTCATCGCCATCACTTTCGTAATATGAGCCTGAAAGTAGTACTTCAACACCATTGTCAAAGCGATTACCGTAACTTACGGTTGCGGTATGGGTATTTTGGCTGCCAGTAGAAACTATGGTTTGAACGCCTTGAAGATCTCGTCCACGTTTTGTCATAATATTAATAACGCCAAAAAAAGCACCGTTACCATAAAGTGACGAGCCCGAGCCTCTTACCACTTCAATACGGTCAATAATATCGATATTAACGGCTAAACCGTTATCAATAATCATACCGCTGTATATATTCTCATTCACTCGGTGGCCATCAACTAGCAAAAGGATACGAGAATTGTAGTCACCAGGAATAGCAAAACCGCGTGCGCCAACATAGCTGAAACTGCGGTCATACGATGTTTGAAAACCCGGCAAGGTATTAAGCACATCAACCATGGAACGATAGCCATATTGCTGAATTTCTTTTGCGGTGACTATACTGATGCGAGCAGGAGCTTCAGTTACTTTTTGAGAATACTTAGAGGCGGTAAAAACCGATTCAATATCAGCAAACAATAAGGACTCATCATCAAAACCAAAGGCTTCTTCAGAGGCATTAACATAAAAAGAACTAGCTAAAATAAGCGAGGCTATTAACGCTTTATGCTTAATCTTACTTTTTAAAAAAGACATTAAATGACACCTTAATTTCATGGTGATGTTTATGATTGTTATTAACTTAACTTAACTTAACTTAACTGATTTCAGTCAATTTACAACAATTTATCGAAGTGGCGCTCGTTAAATCGCAAGTAATATGTAGGTAATAAATGCTTTTATCCAGATCTTTGCGCTGGATTATATGAAATTTAAAAGCGCTTTATGCTTAATTACCGCAGTGACTTTTGGTCACACTACAATTTTTTTACACGGTATTTGCCCTTTCGCAGCATATGTATGGTCCATATTAGTCCTGAAAAAGTTAGCCATAAAGTGATAAAAGCGAATAGCATCATTTGAACCGTGTTAAAGCTACCTTCGGTGCCATAATCCATAAAGTGCAACATAAAGAAAAAATCGGCAAAACGTTTATCACTATTACTGTGCCCCACCAATCGCCCCGAGCCTTGCTCAACGTAAACACTGGTTTCTAAGTCATCATCAAAATTAATTTGCCAACTTGGATTTTGTTGTTTGGGATAGTCTGAAATAGTCGACGCTATTAATACAACAGACTTAATATTGCCGGGGCCATTATAACTGGCCTTAGCAATGGCGGTGGCGAGTTGCTCGTCAACCAAAGTTAACTCACCTGTTATGGCATTAACGATGTGGTAACTATTGGGCAAGTGTCGATATAAGCCATGTTGTTGAGTTAATAAATAATAAGGCTGTGAAAGGATATTAGCTTGATTGAGCTCAATAGTGTCGGGATATGATTTTAGGATAACTTCAACCGGTAACAGGTCTTTGTTTGCTATTGTTGATTGCTTTGTTATTAACGTTTGGCGATAGACATTACCGCGAGCTTTATCGTGATCAATAACATTGAATGTTAAACCACTCGCTACCCAAATAAACACTTGTAAGCCGATAAGTAATGAGGCCCATTTATGAATTTTTCTAACCCAAATCATCATGCCTTATCTCCAACAGATAATTGACTATCTTGTGGTGTCTTTTTAGCGGTATTGGCCCTTTTTTTACCTGAGCTTATCATCGGTTTGATCACTTTAAAGTAAGTGAGTACTAAGCCGCTAAGTGCAGCGAAAAATGCTAACGAAGCAATGAAAAACAATAACCAGTTACTGGGGTCTTGCTCGTCGCCATAATCCATAATATGGAGGCGGAACATCCAATCGAATATATACCAAAACTGGTGACGCTTACCGACAGCTTTGCCGTTATTCGCTGAAATATAAAGTGTGGGTGAAGAAAAATGGTCAAAATTAACCTGCCATACCGGCAAATGTCGCTCCCTTAAGCCAAACGGTGGGTTGGAGGAAATTAGCTCAGCATTAATAACGCCACCATCGCCAGTATAAAAGTGCTTTGCTATCGCCGTTGCGGTGTTTTTAGTTAATGGCGACAATAGTTCACCACTGTGTGCATCGATTATATATTGCTGTTTTGCTATGTTAAAACGATACACTTCTCGGTCGATTAGCAAGCCAACACTTAAATTTTTTGCCCGCGGATATTGTTGAAATAATGCTTGTGAAGGGTAGGTTAAATTTTCTGGATTTATTTTACTTTGATGAGTGACCACCAAGCTATCACCGTGAATATAGTCAATATCAAAAAACACCATATAAGTGCCGGTGACAGACCAAATAACAAATTGTGCACCGATAAATAACATCAACCATTTATGAAGTTTATGGCTGAAATTAAATAGCTTAAAAGGCTTTTTTCTTATTGTTTTAGGTTTGATTTTTTTAGTGTTAATTGTGTCGTTCTCCACAATAAATATTCCGCTGGCATTGGTCAGTAGGGTTAATGCTGCGGCACAAACCATACAATTTAAGTGCTGGCGCGACAGTGTGGTTAATAATTTATCAAGCTAGGCTTTTATTACATAGCTTTTATTACATAATATCGATAAAAGGTGAATAATAGCAACTGATTAACTTTGAGCAAATATGCATTTTCACAAAACGTTAATGTTGTTAGGTAGGGTATATGGAGATAATACTTTTTAGCCAAATTGAAACTTATGCACGCAAACACCCAGTGAATAATTTAGAAAGTGAGCGTTGATATTGATATAGTTGTTTTGGTAACGTCAGAAAAGTGACCGCTGTGGCAATAGCTTATTATTTACCAACTAATTATTTATTAAAAAGGCGACAAACTTTATGGATATTATGACTGAATCTTTGCCCATTTCTATTCAAGTTAATGATGATTTAGTTACTGAAATAAAAAACATTGCCTCGGTGAGTAATAAACTAGAAGCGCAGTTGAATTTTCATACCATGACAGCTAATTGGTATAACGATGAAGAGCATATTCTGCTGATTAACTTTTATCTTATCAGCATGAGTGAATTTAGCAGTGCAATCACGCAAGCTGATAGTGTTGATGTAGAAACGCTTGCTGATGATGTGTTGCTAAGTTCAAAAAATAGCTTACTTGATTGCCATGTTGCGATTACACCTGCGGAATTAATATTGATAAAACAACAGCCAAAACTGTTGTCAGGCTATCTTGCTAAAAAACTGACTAAGGTACTTAATTTGATTGCTGATCGACAAAAGCTTACGCATATATAAAGTTATTGTGACGCTGGGTTTTTATTTTTAAGAGATTAAAAACAAGTAGTTAGTAGCTAAGTTATTATTAATTGAATTTATTTTTCAATGAAATTGAACTAACAACTATTTAAACGCTCTTACTTAGCAAGAGATTCTCCCCTCGATTTTGTTTTTATTATTGTTTTATATTAGTGCTTTATATTATTTGTATACGCTCCTCAATTGAGGGGCGTTTTTTTTGCCTTAATTTTTCGAACAATGCCCAGTGATATAAAAATAAAGTATTTTAATAAAAGACCTTCCACGCCAAACCGCTCTAAGTAATATTAAGGCTTGAGTGATCGATAAAATATAATGCTATCAACCACCAGAACAATAGCTCTCATTACAGTAATAGTTTATTGGTAATAGGTAATAACTATAGAGATGATAAATTCAAACGTTTGCAGTGAAGCATAAATTTTTTCAGTGGTTAGTTGTTTCTATTTTTTCGAGCCGCAATACTTTCACCAAACACCTCAGAATGAGCTTGTTCCATTACTTCGGCTGCGTCTTCATGAGAGATAATGGCTAAAACTTTAACGGCATGGATAAATCCTTCAGTTCTGAATTTTTGTTTATCATTCGCATGTACCCTAATAATTGGTGGAAAATCATTAACTGACAAATTGATTATATTAAGTTTTAATTTTTATGTATAACGTTAAGATCTATTATCAGCAAAAGTTAACTTTATAGGTATTATCAATATAACAGGGCAGTATTCACATCACGTGTTACTCTATAATTAACTAAAAGTATTACTAAAGAGCTTTGAATGATTGAACCTAAAATTCCAGATAACGAAGCAGAGCGTTTACATGCTTTGAGATCCTTAAAAATTCTCGATACTTCACATGAAGAAAGATTTGACCGCGTAACACGTATGGCCAAAAGAATGTTTGGTGTTTCTATATCTTTGGTCAGCTTGGTTGATGAAAACCGTCAGTGGTTTAAATCGAGCGAGGGGTTAGATGCTTCAGAAACTCCTAGAAATATTTCTTTTTGTGGTCATGCGATTAATCAAGATGGCCTATTTATTATTCCAGACACCTTGAAAGATAAACGTTTTTTTGATAATCCATTAGTCACCGAGGCACCAAATATTCGTTTTTACGCAGGTTATCCATTAAAACTTAGGCAGGGCTTAAATATTGGTACTTTGTGTTTGATTGATCCTAAGCCTAGAGAAATGGAAGCAGAAGATCAGCAATTACTAGAAGATTTAGGTGCCATGATCGAACAAGAAATCAAATCAATTCAAATGGCCACATTAGATGAATTAACCTTGATTTCTAATCGTCGTGGTTTTTTAACCTTGGTTGATCACAGCCTAAAAGTTTGTCGCCGTAATAAAACCTCGATGTCTTTTGTATTATTTGATCTAAACAAATTTAAACTGATTAACGATGAACATGGCCATCATGAGGGTGACTTTGTGTTAACCACGTTTGCAAAAATAATGCTTGAGTCATTTCGAGACAGTGATGTGATCGGTCGACTCGGCGGCGATGAATTCGTTGCCATGTTAACAGATTCAAATGATGAAAAAATAGACTTAGTATTAGCAAGGTTTGCGAGCGCAATTGACAAGCAAAACCAATCGTTGAATAAACCATACAAAATAGAGTACAGCGCAGGGTTAGTGCGTTTTGAACATGACTCAGACTTATCGATAGAGCAAATGATTCAACAGGCTGATGAAGCCATGTATGAACAGAAAAAAGGCAAAGCAAGGTAACTATATCTAGTTTTTACTTTACTTCATTAGTTACTTTAACTTGTGCGTTTTTTTATATTGCATTGATAATAAGCCTATGAAATGTATGGTGTATATTTACGTTTACGGCAAAATTTCATTAAAAATAAAAACTCAGACAAAAAGGTTCGCCCCATAATAACAACTTGCGTTTATCCAAAGCCTGTATACAATAACAATACTGTTTAAAAATACAGGCTTGCTTTGAAGTAGCTTAAGGAATAAATATGCGCCCTTTAACACCAAGACAACAGCAGATTTTTGATCTGATCCGAGAAAAAATTTCAGACACGGGCATGCCACCAACACGTGCCGAAATTGCTACTAATTTTGGTTTTAAGTCAGCAAATGCAGCAGAAGAACATTTAAAAGCGCTGGCTAAAAAAGGTTACATTGAAATGTTGCCAGGCACATCGCGCGGTATTCGTCTTGCAGAAGAGTTTATTGAAGAAGATGGTTTGCCCTTGATTGGCCGAGTTGCGGCAGGCGAACCTATTTTGGCGCAAGAGCATGTTGAGCAGCATTATAAAATTGATGGTAGTTTATTCCATCCTGCGGCTGATTACTTATTACGTGTTCATGGCGAAAGTATGAAAGACATTGGCATTTTAGATGGCGATTTACTGGCAGTTCATCAAACTACTGATGTGCAAAACGGCCAAGTGATTGTTGCTCGTGTTGAAGACGATGTTACGGTTAAGCGTTTTAAACGTGAGGGTAATGTGGTTTACTTACATGCTGAAAATGAAGACTTTTCACCAATTAAAGTAGATTTAACATCTCAGCAATTCAACATTGAAGGTTTAGCCGTAGGTGTGATTCGCGCTGCCGACTGGATGTAATAAACGATGTAATTATTTCAGGCTGTCTAAGCAATAAATCAAACCGAGTAGTATTAGTGACTTACGCCACTCTCTATTACGTAGGTTTAATACCAATCTCACTGATTAATTGAACATTTTTACTGGTTAAAATACTCTATGACAGCGTTTTTTACATGGATGTAATTACTTAGATTTTTTTGGAACCAAAAATATGTGCTCTCAATCCCAATAACGAGCTATGGCTCAATCGAGCAGGCCTTAATGATAGCCCGATAAAAAACAGATTAAGCAAATATTTTTAATCAATTTGAACTTGGCGACTTTATTCAGCTCTTATTTAGTAAGAGATTATTCCCTCGGTATTGTGTTTTATATTTTTGTTATACGCCCCTCACTTGAGGGGCGTTTTTTTTGTCTGCAAATATTGAACGGTTATTATTTTTTACCATGCCCTAACGTTATAGCCCACATCTAATTAGGAATGAAATCTACATGTTTAAAACGATATACTAAGACAAACTCTTAAGCCTTGGACGCTTTATGTCTCGTATTCTATTTTTTATTTTGATTATTATCGCCGTAAATTTAAACATCAGTGCGTTTGCTGCAACACACTTTGCTTTAAGTGGCAGAATCATTGATGAAGAAAATCATGCCTTAAAAGATGTCGTCGTTGAAATAAATAAGGTCAAGGCTGTAACCAATGAAATTGGCGAATTCAGTGTGAATGCGGCCATTAATGATGTTTATCAGCTAAAATTTACTAAAGATGGCTATTTTCAATCAATTCAAACTTTTAGCCACTTTGAGTTGCAACAACAATCATCAAAAATTACTGATATTAGTCTCGTGAAAAAGGCCTCTAAACGTGTCATGTTAGCTTTTGGCGGTGATGTGATGATGGGGCGTAGATATTACCGACCTTACTTTGATGATCCTGTACTTATTCATCTAGATAATAAGCTCGATAATAGTAAAGCGATAGTACAGCATATTAAACCTTACATGAGTTTAGCCGATTATGCGGCGGTTAATTTGGAGACCCAAATAGCGGACGAAAAGCCTGAGGAAAGTGCGCCTAAGTCAGTGACTTTTTATTCAGAGCCTGAAGTGCTGGCAGCACTTACCTGGGCAGGTATTGACTACGTTTCGTTAGGTAATAATCATACGTATGATTATATGGACTCTGGCCTTCAATCAACATTAGCTTTTCTTAAACAAAGCGAGCTAGGTTATTCAGGCGCAGGTGTTGATGAAGAATCAGCCCTAAAAGCACATACTGAAACGATTAAAAACACTGAATTTGCTATGTTAGGTTACGTAGGTTGGGAGGGTAGTGCGAACCCGACACAAACGGCAAATGACCAACATGGTGGTGCAGCTTATGGTTCTATGAAAAATATACTGAAATCTGTTAGTGAGCAGGTAGAGAAAAATAAAGTCACCATAGTGCAATATCACGGTAGTCAAGAGTACGCTAACAGCCCAACCGGAGTTACTGAACAACGTTTAAAATCATCACTAGATGCTGGCGCTGCTCTGGCAATTGCACATCACCCGCATGTCACTCAAGGTCTAGAGTTATATAACAATAAACTTATTGCTTATTCGATGGGGAATTTCATTTTCGACCAAAACTTTAGTGCAACTCAACATAGCTTTATTCTTTATGTTTGGCTGGACGATGGTAAGTTTCACCGTGCTGAAATTGTGCCGCTATATGTTAAAGGTTACAAACCAACGCCAGCCACAGGTATGCATCGTTATACCGTAATGAAGCGATTAACTGAGCTTTCTAAACAAAGAAATACCCTGATCATGCCATCAGGTGGTCATGGTGTTATCCGAGCAAATAATCAAACACCGAGTGAAAAATTGACATTAGCGATAGATCCGGTCAATGGTGAGAAAGTCATTCCACTCTACCAATTGCCGTGGCATAGAACGATAACTCATGTCGAATTGCCAGATGACAATGTTGGATACCGCCTGGGCACTAACTTAATTAACGGCAGCGATTTTGAGAGTTTTGCGACATTTGATAGCCCAGAACGGGGTTGGATATTTCAACGCAGCGCTACCACACTGAACGACTTCGGTGCCAGTGGGCAGCGTAGCTTACATATTAAATTAGCGGCCGCCAAGCCAAGTACTTTTGGTATGCAAAGTTTTAGACGTGTGTATAAAGCTAGCAGCGCAATGACAGTCAAAGCTAAATTTAATGTGCAAGCAGCAGTGAAAATTAACTTTTATTGGCAAGGGCGTAAAACGCGCCAGAAACTATTAGATGCCTTTGACAACAGCCCTAAACATTTAATTGGCACAACTGAGTTGACAGCAAATGAAAAATGGCAGCATGTTGAGTTAGATTTTAATTCTCCGCGTATTGGTTATAAAAGTTATCGAGTGATTGCAGAAATAACGTTACAAGATGGTACTAGTTCCGCGATTGACATTGATGATTTTGCTTTAATTGAATGGCAGAGCGCCTTCAGTAAAAATATACAGCCTAATTTTTATAATACGCTGAGCTATCAAACGGCCTATATTGGTGTTGATAAAGTGATATCGGCGCCGGTTATGATTAAATTTAGCCACTAACAAGCATAGGAAATTAAATAGCATGAAAATTGCCGAGCCAGAGTTACTCGACACGTTTAAAACATTGCTGCAAGACCAGCGCTTTGGTTCTCAGCTGCAGCTTGCTCAAGCTTTATCTTTGCGAGGTTTTGAAAATGTTACACAAACACGCGTGTCTCGGTTGTTGCATAAAGTCGGCGCGATAAAAATTAGAAATCATAATAATGATGCCGTTTACCGTCTACCTGAAAAACAACATATTCCGTGTGGTCAACAAGCGATAGATTCAGTGGTATTGGATATTAAGCATAACCAGGTGCAAATTATTATTAAGACGGTAATAGGGGCCGCGACGTTGATCTCTAAAATGATTGAAAGTATGGGCGAACAATCAGGTGTACTCGCTTGTATGGCAAGTGATAGTACTATTTTGGTTATTCCCACTGATGTGAATTATATCGAGGTAACTATGGCGAGTATTGTTGCGCACTTGGATGTAAACCGCTAATAACAAGGGCTTTTAAAAATTCACTTAATTACTTTAGTGAAACATTATTTTGGCAAAATTTATGTAGCGGTTAGTCACTCAATTGCTAAAAAAAAGCCCTGTGATCAGGGCCGACATTGCGTTAATAATGTCAAAGGGAAACTAGAGTCACTTACTACGTACTAGTATAGTTACTAGTACACCCCCAAAGTTTGCCTGATAGTGGCTGCATCAACCCTTGATTGAATTCAAAACCATTTTCTCTATCAGTGCTAATTAAAAGCGGCCCGTCTAAATCAACAAATTTTGCTTCGTTAACCAGTAGTGCCAATGGCGCCATGGCAAGTGAGCTACCCACCATGCAACCTAGCATAAGTTCGAAACCATCTTCTTTTGCTGCTTGAGCGAGTAATACTGCCTCTGTTAGGCCTCCGGTTTTATCGAGTTTTATATTCACCACTTGATAGCGGTTTTTTAAATATTCAAGTTCTGCACGGGTATGGCAGGATTCATCGGCACATAAGGGTATGGGCGATGAAAAATTGATGAGGTCTTGGTCTTCGCCTGCAGGTAAAGGCTGTTCAATCAATACCACATTAAGGGCTTTTAATTGCAGGCAACAATGACGCAAATCATTAATAGTCCAAGCTTCATTGGCATCGACAATAAACTGACTGTTGGGAGCTGCTTGAGCGATAGCGGTCATTTTTAAAATGATGTCTTGATTATCTAGTTTCACTTTAACTAATGGTGGGTTATCTAATGCCAAAACTGCTTTAGCCATAGCTTCTGGGCTATCTATACTTAAGGTTTGTGCTGTTATACAGGGCAATGCTGGCGACAACTCTAATAATGCCGCCACAGTCGTTTTGTTTTGCTTTGCTTGTAAATCCCACCATGCGCAGTCTAGGGCATTGCGCGCTGCGCCAGAAGGTAATGAGGCAATAAGGCTAGTAATATTTTCAGTGTTAAGTGCTGATTGTGACAGAGTGTTTATTTGCTCTATTACGCTATCAAGAGATTCTTGGTAACGTGCGTAAGGCACCGCTTCTGACCAACCAGTATTATGATTATCGCTAATGGTTACTACAACCACATCTGCTTGGGTTTTTGCGCCGCGGGCAATGCGAAAAACATGTTGCAATGAAAACTGCTCTTTTGCCACTGTAATGGTTAAATTACTTGGCTTAGCTGCTTTTGTCACATTATTTTTTTGGGTATTGTTTAGCGTATTACTCAGATTTTTTTTTTCAATAGTCATGTCGATATTGCCATTTATGTCAAGGTTTTTACTATGCTATCAGTGCCATCACGCATTGGGTCAACACAAGGTAATGAAAATTCTTCGCTTAATTGCTGACAAATACGTTTTCCCTCTTCAACGCTAACGCTGGAGGTATTCACAGTAATGCCAACCACTTTAACATCAGGGTTAGTGAGCCTAGCGGCTTGCAGGTTTAAGCTGATGGTTGTGGCAATACTCGGGAATTGGCTACTGGGTAGGCCACGCATATGTGTACGGTTTAAATCGTGACATATAACCAAGGCATCGGGTTGTGAGCCATGTAATAAGCCAAGACTGACGCCAGCAAAAGCTGGATGAGATAATGAACCTTGACCCTCGATAATGTCCCAATGTCCGGGATGATTGTTGGGTGAAAGTGACTCGGTTGCGCCGGACAAAAAATCTGAGATGACGCAGTCAATCGCAATACCTTGGCCGGCGATTAAAATACCACATTGACCTGTGGCGCGAAAATCGACATCAAAGTTTAATTTTTTCATCGACTTTTCGAGGCTGAGCGAGCTATACATTTTACCTACCGAACAGTCAGTACCTACGGTAAGTAAACGTTTACCTGAGCGTTTTACTCCTGTGCCGGTCACAAACTCTGCTTTTGGATGGCGAATATCTAACAGTTGTTGTTGGCATTGTTGAGATTTTTCAACCAATTCAGGAAAGTCAGTAAGCTTGTTGTGCAACCCGGAAACTATATCCATGCCATGGTCCATGGCCGAGAGAATATAAGGTAGCCATTTCTGTTCAAGCACGCCACCGCTATTAGCAAAACCAAGAATAAATGACTTAGCTCCTTTTTTAGCGGCTTGTTCAATCGACATTTTTTCGATGCCTGTTGTCACTGTGCAGCCTGCAACGCTATATTCTCCAATGCAAAGCTCTGGGCGCCAGTCTGCTGCACCACGTGCCATTTTTATCGAAAGTTGATCGGTGGCATCACCGATGAATAACAGGTAAGGAGAAACGATGTGCATAATGATGTTCCTAAAATTAAAAGCTGATATAACCGTGTTTTGTTATGTCGAGCTTATCTTAGTGGCTATGCATTGAAAGTGAGAAGGCTTTGACCGATCATAGCCTAGGGTTATGATGATATTTAACTACTTGAAATTCCTTGTGTTAAGTAAGGTATAAATTCATCGATAACTTTAGATTTGGTTCGGTTTTCTAGGTGTACAGCACTGATGTTAAAAGTTAATGCGGGTTCGAATGATGCTATAGCAACATTGTCAGATAAGTTGCCCTCAGCGGTATAGCGGTCCACAACACAAACACCCAAACCACGCGCCACCAATCTAGCAGCAATAAAATAGGTTTGTACTTTAATCGAGGATTTAAAGTCGATGTCTTCTTCCATCACACGCGCCCAAAGCATGTCAGCTAAAGGGCCGCTGTCGCTAATGTCGATAAATTCAGAATCACACACTTGGGTAAGGGTTAATTTATCGGGGCAATGAGGAAATTTTTCTTTTGGATACACAATTACTAATTCAGATTCAGCTAAAGGAATTGTGGTAATGCCTGGCATACTATGTGGTGAGAATAAAATAGCTAGGTCACATTTATGCTCAAGTAATGATTGCATAACCGCGTCATTGTGTATGGTTTGAATATCAAAGGTGACATTTGGGTAGTCTTGATGATAATTGGCAATTACATTCGGCAGGGCGTCAAAACCCAATGCCGGCGTAACCCCCAAACTCATGCTGCCAAATTCTGATTTTTTAATGTTCTGTGCGGTATTTTTTATCGAGCGCATCTGTTGATAAATTTTGTCAACTTCATCAAATAGCATTTCCGCTTCGTCGGTTGGAATGAGTCGACCTTTAACTCGCTCGAAAAGGTTAAAGCCGAGCTGTAGCTCGGCATGTGATAATACTTTGCTGACTGAGGGTTGTGAGACATGCAGTATTTTAGCTGCATTGGTAATCGAACCCGTGGTATAAATCGCGTGAAAAATTTCAATGTGTCGTAAGCGCATTCAAGGTCCTCGATAACGTTATTCGGCTAAGTTAAGTATTTAGCCAGTGACAAATGGCAAGCTCAAATATAACTGTATAATCAAAGCATTGGTAATATCAATAAAAAAGGCACCCACCAAAGGCACGACGAGGAAAGCTTGAGGTGAAGGCCCGTGACGTGAGACTAAAGACTCCATATTGGCCACTGCTGTTGGTGTTGCACCTAAGCCAAAACCGCAATGGCCGCCAGCCATGATGGCAGCATTATAATTTTTACCCATGACTCTAAAGGTAATAAAATAGGCGAAAAGCATCAATATTACTGCTTGTGCCAAAATCATAAATATCATTGGGCCGGCTAGGCTGACCAATTCCCATATTTTTAACGACATTAATGCCATCGCAAGGAAGATAGATAGAGCCATAGTTCCCCAAAGATCGATACAAGCTCGACTGACCTTATACACTTTAGTAAATTCAGCGAGGTTGGTGATGATCACGCCAAACAATAATGGGATTAAAAATGCTGGTAAGATCACATCAATTGCGTTTAGTGCATCATAACCGATGCGACCTAAATACATGCACAATAAAATAACAAATAAGGTTTCCATCATCTTTCTAGGCGTGACTAAGTCATGATCTTCGGGATCAAAGGTTATCGTATCGTCGAGATCTTCGTGATACGAGGTATCAGCTGTTAAGTTGTATTTTTTAATTAAACGTTTACTGACAGGTCCACCTGCTAGGCCGCCAAGAATAAGGCCTAGTGTTGCCGCCGCCATCGCCAATTCAAATACACTACTGTGCATACCATATTGATTTATAAATAAATCTGCGTAGGTTGCGCCGTTGCCGTGACCACCAGAAAGTGTCACTGAACCTCCGATTAAGCCCATTAAAGGTTCCATGCCAGTAGCAGCTGCAATCGACACACCAACAGCATTTTGCACCAGTAAATATAAGGTTGCTATACCAAGAAAAAGTGCTACTTTTGGACCGCCTTTGATTAATAAACTAAAGCTAGCACCTAGACCGACCGTAGTGAAAAATACCGTCATTAATGGGTTCTTAAATGCCATATTAAATTGAAAATTTATATCAAAATAAACGTGAGCAATGGCGGCAATAATAGAGAAAGCAATACCACCTACCACAGGCTCAGGAATGTTGTTATTATTCAGCACAGCAATTTTACTATTGAGGTAATAGCCAGAAAAAAGTATTAACAAAGCAATTAATAGTGTTTCTGAAGTCGAAATTTCAATATTCATATCAGTATATTACCTTTTTGATGTGGCATATTTAGTTGTTATTTGCCCATGAAGCTAATTTGATTGTAAAGAGCTAATCAATAGAACAGCAGTTCAAAAACTTTCGCATGTCATAACCAAAGGCTGTACCTGATAAGAGGAAAATCCTCCAGAAATCAGTGACGCTATTTTAGCACTGAACTTTATCGAGCAATTCTTACTATTGGCTGAATGTGTAACTTTGCTATAACTTTAGGTTATGGGTTGTAAACGAAGAGTCAATAGCAATGTTTTTCTAAATTCGGCATGGTGAACCTAATAACAAGGATCGGTAAATATATAATCGACAATTAACAATAAATTAATGCAACTTATGACGGTGACAGTGATGAAAGAAATAGCTAAAAATAGATATAAATTAAAGCACCTAAGCTTATGTGTAATAACAGCCTTAACAGCTCAAACAACTTTTATTCAACAAGCCAATGCTGAAGAAGCTGAAGCCAAGGTAGCAGCCATTGAGCGTATAAGTATTATTGGCTCCAATATAAAGCGTGCTTCAGATATTGGTGCTTTACCTATTACTGCATTAACCGAAAAAGATATTGAAAATACCGCTGCGATGTCCGGCGACGAATTGTTACGTTCAATTCCGCAAATCGGCGCGGTTAACTTCGGCGCAGCTACAGGTAATGGCGGCGTAAATGACGCTCGTGGTGACGTTGCATCTATTAACTTAAGGGGTGTTGGCTCAGGTAACACCTTGACACTCCTAAATGGTCGCAGATTAGTAACACACCCAGGTACACAATCAGAAAACTTCGTGCCGGTGTCGACCTCAAATTCAAATACTTTACCTGTTTCAGGGTTGCGTTCACTACAAGTTCTTCGTGATGGTGCAGCTGCAATTTATGGCTCTGATGCTGTTGCTGGCGTGGTGAATTATCAATTAAAAGACGATTATGAAGGTAATCAAATTAAATTATCCTACGGTGGCTCAGAGGGGACATCGCTTGATGAAACAACCTTTAGCTATTTAACAGGTTTTGATTTAAATGAAGGCCGCTCACACCTAACGGCTTCTTTTAGCTATTACGACCGAAACGGTATGATGGCCAGTGAACGTTCATATTCTGCAAGCCATGATCTGCGCGAATTTCCTGGTTTGCCTGAAGCATTTGTGGGCGATACGCAGTTAGATAATCGCTCAACAGCTACTCCTTGGGGAGACTTTCAATCAGACACCTTAGGTCGATTTCATCTACAGCCGGATACTGACTCAGGCTGTGTTGTAGCCTTAGCGGGAGGCGTTTGTGCCGACAGTGGCAGCTTTCCTCGAGATCTAAGGTTTGACCGTGGCACCACGCGATCACTTGTCTCTGATGTACAGCGACTAAATTTTTATAGCTACTTTACGCACGAAATTAGCAACGATATATCGCTATTTTCAGAATTCACATATTACGATGCTAAAGCAGAGCGAACGCGCGAGCAAACTCATAACTTAACCGCCCAACGTTTTCGAATTTCTGCTGATGCCGCATATAACCCGTTTGGTGAAGAAGTTCTATTACGTAGTTATAGAGCCATTGATACAGGACCACGAAATGTTGAAGTAGACGATTCTAGTTATCGTGTTTTGGCTGGGCTTAAAGGTTCATATCAAGATTGGGATTGGGAGAGTGCTGTATTTTACACTGCCGCCGAAACCAATGATTCCGCGAATCGAATTCAAGCCAGTAAGTTCCAAGCAGCAATTAATAGTAGCAATCCTGCATTGGCATACAATATTTTCACGGGGGGAGATGTTAACAATCCTAATCAAGGTGATTCGACATTAAATGATCGGGATGTCATTGACCAATTTATGGTTAATGTTAATAGAGACTCAAAAACGAGTTTGGCCTCAGTTGATTTTAAGGTCAGCAATGGCGCGCTTTGGAGCTTACCAGCTGGTGATGTTGGGCTTGCTATGGGGGTAGAGTTTAGAAGAGAAACCTTTGAAGACAACCGAGATCCGTTGCTTGATGGCAGTATGCCTTTTGTTGACCAAATTACTGGCGTTGAATTATCTGGCAGCGATGTTTTAGGTAGTAGCCCAACACCTGATTCCAAGGCGTCGCGCAATGTTTCGTCAGCGTATGCAGAGTTCTTAGTGCCCTTGGTCGATTCAGGATCACATTATGTTGAATTACAAGTTGCTGGCCGATATGAAAACTTCTCGGATGTGGGTAGTGCACTAAAGCCTAAAGTTGCGTTATTTTGGCAAGCAGCAGAATGGATTAGCTTTCGAGCGTCATATGCTGGCGGCTTCCGTGCTCCTGGTTTACCACAAGTGTCTGCAGAAGGTGTACCGCGTTCCAATAGTTTGTATGATCCGGTACTTGATTCAACTTATGGTATTGTCGATATACGAAGTGGTACCACAGACCTAAAACCAGAAGATGATGAAAACACCTCATTTGGTCTGATATTTGAGCCACTTGAGAACTTTACGTTCACTTTAGATACTTGGAAGATTAAGCAAAAAGATCTAGTAGGTATTTTACCCGGTTCATCGCATTTACTTTATGATTCACTATTAAGGAGTCAAGGTTCTAGTAACAGTGCAGTTGTTCGTGATGCCAACACCAATGAAGTGATACAAATCAATAATGACTATCTGAATTTAGATAAGCGTAATATTGCAGGCATTGATTTTAGTTTGATTTATGATCTTGAAACAAGCTTTGGTGAATGGGAGTTCACAGTTAATGCTGCTAAGTTAAGTAAATTTGAACAAGATGCAGATCCTATTTCTGCACAGCTTATTGCCGCTCAAGCCGCTAACAATCCTGCTGTGCCTGCGGATAGAACTGTCGCGGGTGCGGGTGATTTAATTAAGCAAAATGGTCGTCCAGAATGGCGAGCTAGAGCATCAATTGATTGGGATTATCAACAATGGGGAGCAGGAATTAATGCCAACTATGTTAGCGAGGTTGTTGATACCAGCACCACGGCAACGGTTAACGATGAAGTCATTATGTTGCCGGTAGATAGCTTCACCACCGTGAATGTTTATGCTGATTATCGCTTTGCCGATGACAGTGCGTTAGAAGGTACAAAAGTTCGCTTTGGTGTACGTAACCTTAGTGATGAAGAGCCACCAGTGGCTGATGAATTAGCACATGGATATTTTGGAGCATTACATTCTAATCGAGGCCGTTACTTCTATCTCAGCTTACGAAAAAATTTCTAATCACAAATCAGTGAATTAAGGAATAGCATATGGCTCGATTAGTACCTAATAGTCGAGCCATATTTTTCTCATATTAATTTTAATCTTGAAGATATCATTATGAAAAAAAACCACTTTACTTACCTATGGTTATTTTCTATCACTTTTTTGGTCTCATGCGCGAAAACTTCGGTATCCTATGAGGAAAATAGTGCACGAGTTTGCGATAAAGGCGCAGTGCGCTTAACGGCAAAATTTGAAGCAAGCCGTATGGATGAATGTCAGGTGTTAGCGGGTAACAATTACTTAATCACCATTACACCGGAAAATACCCCGATTAACCCCAGTCCTTGGTATGCTTTTAAGATTGAAGCAGACACACCAACAGACATTACTGTTAATATTAAAATTAGTGGTCAGCGAGATAATCGCTATTTACCTAAATTTAGCCAAGATATGAAAACCTGGTCTGTGTATCCGCATCAATACCGCAATAAGAAATTGATACTTAAAGTTAAAGCTTCAGCACAGCCAGTTTATATTGCTGGCCAAGAGGTCATTAATAATCAATATTACGTGGACTGGGCAAAAAAATTACAAAAATCTACGCAGATTTCCCATCAAAAATTAGGAACCTCTCAACAAGGTAGGCCGATATATAAAATTGAAAGTCGTGGTGAGAGCAATGAATGGCTTGTTATTTTAGGGCGTTTACATCCACCAGAGATAACAGGTGCGTTAGCATTGTTTCCTTTTGTGGAAACATTATTGGCAAGTAACCCATTAGCAGAGAATTTTCGTAAAAACTATAACTTGTTAGTTATTCCTAACTTAAATCCAGATGGCGTTGCGATGGGAAATTGGCGCCATAATGCCAATGGCGTTGATTTAAATCGCGATTGGATCACCTTTAAACAACCTGAAACTAAGCAAGTTCATCACTACCTACAAGACTTGGTCGCTGATGGGCAAAAAATAAAATTTGCTGTTGATTTTCATTCTACCCAACACGATGTTTTTTATACTATGCCGGTTGATTACGGTGTTGACAATCGCTACTTTGTGAAACATTGGCTTGGTGCATTAGATAAAGCAATGCCAAATTTTGATGTAGTACAGAAACCGGGTAATCGCCCTAATAATGGTGTTTCCAAACAGTATTTTGCTGATAATTATCAGGTTCATGCCATAACCTATGAAATGGGTGATGAAACGAATCGTGAAAACATTAACATTATTGCTAAAAACGCCTCAACAATATTGATGCAAACCTTGCTAGCTGATGTTGATCATAATAAAGAGTAAAAAATTCATGAGAAAGCAGGTTAAAAATTCCTATGTGGTTATGTTGACGTGCAGTTTATTGCTAATAACGGGTTGCTTTGATGATAAAGTAACTAAGGTTGATACTTTGATTATCAACGGTCAAGTTTATACAGGGATTAATGAGCAAGCTCAAATGCTTGATGTGGCGATTTGCGGCAGTGAAATTTGTGGTCTTTATCCGTCAGGAAAACATCACGTTGTGGCAAAATATACCCACGATGTTACTGGTAAAATTGTTAGCCCTGGTTTTATCGACCCTCATACGCATAGTTTAGAAGAACTCTACAGCAAAGATAAAAACCATAACTTAAATTACCTTACGCAGGGGGTTACTACGGTAGTGAATGGCAATGACGGTGAGGGTCCGGTAGATATAGCTAAAGCAGCGCGCGAACTTGAAGCCAATGGCATCGGTACTAATGTGGCTTTATTGGTTGGTCATGGCAGCTTGCGAGAACAAGTTATGGGGCGAGCACAGCGCTTTGCCACTACTGAAGAGTTAGGTGAGATGTCACAGCTGCTTACTACGGCTATGGAAGCTGGTGCGTTGGGCTTATCTACTGGCTTATATTATGTGCCAGGTAGTTTTGCTAATACTGAAGAAGTTATTACTTTGGCGAAAGTAGCCAGTAAATATAACGGTATTTATGACACACATTTACGTGATGAAAGTACCTTTAATATTGGTTTTCTCGCCGCATTATCCGAAGCAATCGAAATTGCTGATGCAGCCAATATTCATCTACATCTAGCTCATATTAAAGCATTAGGTGTTGATGTGTGGGGCGAAAGCAAAGTGGCCATTGAAAAAATTGAACATGCACAAGCAGAGGGTGTAAGTATTTCAGCCGACCAATATCCATGGCTTGCTTCAGGCACTAAATTACATAGTGCTGTTATGCCCAAGTGGGTAATGGCTGATTCAAAGCAAGCATTTTACCAACGCCTAAATGATGTTAATTTGGCAGAAAAGCTTACCAGTGAAATTAAAGAAAATATTCGCCGTCGTGGCGGGCCAACGTCATTACTGATCACTGCCTTTCAAGACTCTGAGCTGATTGGCTTAACGTTAGCGCAAGTAGCAGAAAAAAGAGCAATAGACCCTGTTACTGCAGCAATACAGTTGGTGCAAGAAGGCGAGGTCAGAATCGCATCATTTAATATGTCTGACGCTGACGTTGAAAACTTTATGGTACAACCTTGGGTGGTTACCTCATCGGATGGCACTAACGGTCATCCACGTAAATTTGCTAGCTTTCCACAAAAGTATCAAGAATATGTTCAGAAAAAAGCACTGATAACGCTCGCTGAATTTATTAAACAAAGTTCAAATAAAACTGCAGAAATATTAGGCTTTAAAGACCGAGGTCAACTGACCAAAGGCTATATGGCCGATATTATAGTTTTTGACGCCAAAGCATTTTCCGCGAATGCTAACTTTTCTAATTGGAATAAATATTCATCGGGCGTGGAGCAAGTTTGGCTAAATGGCCAGCAAGTGATCAAAAACGGTTATTTTCAGGAAAAACTTGCGGGTAAGTTTGTACATTAATTCAGCTATTAGCCTGCGCTATTAAGTGGTTGGTTTTCTTTTTTGGCTTGTGGTCAGGAAACTAAAAAGAGTTTTATTATCGGTTACTGTTTTATTTAACTGAATACATCATTATGGCCATGGCGGCATGACACCTATAATGTAGATTTTGGTCGCGGAAAATTTGAGTACATATTACATGCTGGATAGTAAAATTACATGACCAATCAATTTCATTATTAATTAAATTTCCCGTCGCTAATTATAACCTAGTACATAATTAGGCGTACTGTCGTCGAGCAAGGCTAAGACCTTTTCTGGTATAGGATCAGATGACTCTGAATTGTGTTTAGCCGCATTTGCCAATACGATATAATGATATTCGTAATCGTTTTGCTGTTCACTGTTTTCTATATGTGAAATATTCATGATGTCACCGATTTATTTGAAAGATAAAATTATTGGTAAAGCTATCTTCTATCTAATGGCTTTTTTAAAACAGCATTAAAATTTTAGTAAGGTATAAAACCAAGTTATAGCTTAATGATTCCTTTAGCGTATTCGATTAACAAGCCGCCGAAGAACACTAAATATATATTGCGCTTATTAGATATGACTTTTAACTATCGCTAACCTAACTAAATATTACTTATATTTTTAAACAACATAGCGCGACAGCATCTAGCAATGGTGGTTAGTTATTCTAGAAAATGAATTTCTAACAGAGTTATAATCTATTAATATTATTTAGACATCATTAGTTAATTTTATTGAGCATCACATATGAAAACGTTGCCCAAAATTCTTTGAAGCAATTTGCAGACCAATTTTAGCTTAGATCAATAACTCTTATCTTTATTTACGGCCTTTACTCTTAAGCAATAACTATGCACCCATTAAAGTAGATTTAACATCTCAACAATTCAACATTGAAGGTTTAGCCGTTGGTGTGATTCGTGCTGCCGACTGGATGTAGTAAACTTTACGCTTACCTTAAATATTTTAGAATTTACCTGCGCTACATTACGCAGATTTAACTAACGGTTTACTTAAAATCGATGAGTTAGATCTGCGCTTTTCTGACTTTTTTATTGCTATTTTTGTACTTAACGTACTTTTGATTAGCACAATTTTCATCTGTGCTAATAAATACCGCAAATAGCATGTTTTTTATACAGTAAATTTCTGGTTGATTATTTATTATTAGGCATTGAAAACACCCTTAGAACAAAAAACAAACATTGAATATACCCCATTAAAAATGGACGTACCACCCAGTTTAGGGCTTTTACTCTATTGTATTTATTGGCTTTTATTTTTCATGCATTTGAAATTTTAAATTGACCCAGATCAAGTTTTAAGTAATTCTAGTCCAGAAAACGTACAAACATAACAATAGGGCGCAATTGACACTTGTCGAATAATGCGTCACTTAAATAATAATAAATGTATGCGCGAAATAGCCGTACTTCATTGTGAAGTCGTGTTGTTTTGCCTTAAAAAGGGTGAAGGAGATGTCGAGTGAAAAGACGTAACCTAGGTTTGCTGTTGCTAGGGGGCTTGTTGTCTAGTTCGGTTTGGGCAGATATGCCGCTGAACTTAACCAAGGGTGTTACGGATGTAAGTAGAGACGTATATGATTTACATATGTTGGTTCTCTATATCTGTACAGCTATTGGTGTTGTGGTATTTGGTGCAATGTTTTGGTCTATGGTATTTCACCGTAAATCAAAAGGTTTTAAACCAGCAACCTTCCATGAAAGCACAAAAGTTGAAATTCTTTGGACGGCGATCCCGGTCGTTATTCTAATCGCTATGGCTGTTCCTGCCACTATTACGCTCATTGATATGGAAAATAACGATGATGCGGATCTGACGATTCAAGTTACCGGTTCTCAGTGGAAATGGCATTATAAATACTTTGATCAAGACCTAGAGTTTTATTCAGTTCTGTCGACACCGCGTGAACAATACGAAAACCAAGACGGAACATCGGCAGAGAAAGGTGAACATTATCTGCTAGAAGTTGATCGTCCTTTGGTTATTCCAACCAATAAAAAAGTACGCTTTGTTATTACTTCTGATGATGTTATCCACGCTTGGTGGGTACCGGCATTTGCAGTAAAACAAGATGCTAACCCAGGTTTTATAAACGAAGCTTGGACCAAGGTAGATGAACCTGGTGTTTATCGGGGCCAATGTGCTGAATTGTGTGGTAAAGACCATGGCTTTATGCCGATTGTGGTTGAAGTTAAATCAGAAGCTGATTATGCGATTTGGCTTGATGATCAAAAGCAATTGAAGGCAAACGCAGCAGCTGCTGAAGCGGCTTCATTAAATGCTTCTGTTCCTCTAGAAGAGCTAATGCAACTTGGTGAAACAACCTACACTGCTTATTGTGCAGCTTGTCACCAAGTTAGCGGTCAAGGTTTACCACCAGCATTTCCAGCGCTTAAAGGTAGTGCTATTGCCACAACGGGTCCTGCTAGCGCGCACATAGATATTGTGTTCAATGGTAAAGCTGGCACTGGTATGCAAGGCTATGGCAAGCAATTAAGCTTAAAAGAAATTGCTGCGGTTGTAACTTACGAGCGTAATGCTTGGGGTAACAATACGGGTGAAGCTGTTCAAGCTTCAGATGTAAAAGCTGTTAGCGGTGCAGAGCCAAGTATTTTAGATAATGTTGAAGAAGCAGTAGAAAATGTTTCTGAAACAGTTACTGAAGTCATTGCTGACATCATACCGGTAGAAGATTTATCTAAAGTTTATAGCCAAGATGAACTAATGGCCATGGGTGAAGATGTATATATGACAGCTTGTGCTGCTTGTCATCAAGCCAATGGTGAAGGTATGGCACCAGTATTTCCTGGACTTAAAGGTAGTGCTATCGCTACAGGTGATGTAGCAGTGCATTTGGATATGGTACTGAACGGCAGCAAGAAAAATCCAGCGATGGCGGCTTTTGCCGGCCAATTAACTAAAACGCAAATTGCCGCGGTTGTAACTTACGAGCGTAATGCTTGGGGTAACAACACGGGTGATTTAGTCCAGCCAGCAGCTGTTGCTGCTAGCGCGAAGTAGGGAGGCGTTATAATGACTACAGATGTAATTGATGATCAATCCGAGCATGATTCACATGACGGTGAGCACCATGATCATAAAATGACCGGCCTAAAACGCTGGTTATATACCACAAACCATAAAGACATCGGTTCGATGTATTTATGGTTCTCTTTTATCATGTTTTTAACTGGCGGTGTTATGGCGCTGGTTATCCGCGCTGAGTTATTTCAGCCTGGACTACAGATAGTTGAGCCTGATTTCTTTAACCAAATGACCACAGTACACGGTCTTATTATGGTATTTGGTGCGATAATGCCAGCCTTTACCGGTTTGGCGAACTGGATGATACCTATGATGGTTGGTGCGCCAGATATGGCACTACCACGATTGAATAACTGGAGCTTTTGGATATTACCCTTTGCTTTTGCTATTTTATTATCGTCGTTCTTTATGGAAAGTGGCGCGCCTAACTTTGGTTGGACTTTCTACGCACCATTATCTACCACCTACAGTAACGGTAGTACAGCGTTCTTCGTTTTTGCGGTACATATTATGGGGATTTCCTCCATTATGGGCGCAATAAACATCGTTGTAACCATAATGAATATGCGTGCACCTGGTATGACTTACATGAAAATGCCATTGTTTGTATGGACATTTTTCATTACGGCGTATTTGTTAATAGCGGTAATGCCGGTGCTCGCGGGTACCGTAACTATGGTATTAACTGATACCTATTTTGGTACTAGCTTCTTTGATGCCGCCGGTGGTGGTGACCCCGTAATGTTCCAGCATATTTTCTGGTTCTTTGGTCACCCTGAAGTTTACATTATGATTTTGCCTGCATTTGGTATTGTATCTACTACCATTCCAGCATTTTCACGTAAGCCTCTATTTGGTTACACTTCAATGGTTTACGCAACTGCATCAATTGCATTCTTGTCGTTTATCGTTTGGGCGCATCACATGTTTACCACGGGTATGCCGTTATTTGGCGAATTATTCTTCATGTATTGCACCATGTTAATTGCCGTACCTACAGGGGTGAAAGTGTTTAACTGGGCAGCGACTATGTGGCGTGGGTCTCTTAGTTTTGAAACCCCTATGTTGTTCTCTATTGCCTTTGTGATTTTGTTCACTATTGGTGGCTTTTCTGGCTTGATGCTAGCGATGACCCCAGTTGATTTTCAATATCATGACACTTACTTTGTTGTTGCTCATTTCCACTATGTATTGGTTACTGGGTCGTTGTTTTCTATTTTTGCTGGCGCTTATTACTGGTTGCCTAAATGGACTGGCTACATGTACAACGATACGTTAAGTAAATGGCATTTTTGGTGTTCACTTATCTCAGTAAACTTACTGTTTTTCCCAATGCACTTTTTAGGTTTGGCGGGTATGCCTCGTCGTATTCCTGATTATGCTTTGCAGTTTGCTGACTTTAATAAGTGGGTGAGTATTGGTGGCTTTGCCTTTGGTATTTCGCAATTAATCTTCTTGGTATTAGTTATCAAGTGTATTAAAGGCGGAGAAAAAGCGCCGATGAAACCTTGGGATGGAGCTGAAGGTTTGGAATGGACAGTGCCTAGCCCTGCGCCATACCACACGTTCACAACACCACCAAAAATTGATTAAGTGGAGCTAAAATGACTAACGGTGAATCGCAAAACAAGTTATCAAAGCAAGCACAAGCGAAAACGCATAATGCTTCAGTGAAAAAAACAGTAAAAAAGCTGATGTTGATTGTTTTTGGTATGTTTGGCTTTGGTTTTGCGATGGTGCCGTTATACGACGTGTTTTGTGATATCACAGGGTTAAACGGAAAAACATCTAATGTTGCGGCCAGTTACAACGTCAAGAGCATAGATACCGAACGTACCATTACCGTACAATTTTTGACTCGGACAGCTAAAGGTATTCCTTGGAAGTTTGAGCCAATGGTTAATGAGGTAAAAGTACACCCAGGTGAGCGCAAAACCGTTAAGTTTTATGCTAAAAATGAGTCTACAAGCGATATTGTTGGACAAGCTGTGCCGTCAGTATCACCAGGGCGGGCGGCGGTTTATTTTCAAAAGATAGAATGCTTTTGTTTTAATAGCCAGCCGTTAAAAGCCAGTGAGGATGTTGAAATGGGATTGCAATTTTATGTCGATTTAGATATACCCGATGACGTGTCCACCATCACCCTATCTTACACCTTGTACGACATTACAAGCTCGGTTGATTCTTAAGTGCTTGGCACTTAAATGAGGGGAACAACAATGACAACAAAAGAATACGAAAGTTATTACGTACCAGCGCAAAGCAAATGGCCAATAATAGGCGCGATTGCCTTATTTTTGATTGCCGTAGGTGCGGCAAATTATGTAGCAAATTTAAATAACCCTGAAAATGCAGGTGGTGGCTGGGTATTGCTGGCGGGTATCGCCTTGATTATTTATATGATCTTTGGTTGGTTTAACAATGTTATTACCGAATCAATGTCAGGAAAATATAGTCACCAAATGGACAATTCATTCCGTCAAGGTATGAGTTGGTTTATTTTTTCAGAAGTGATGTTCTTTGCCGCTTTTTTTGGTGCCTTACTTTACGCCCGTACTTTTTCGGTGCCTTGGCTTGATGGCGCAGGTAATAATGCTGCTACAGCCGCAATTTTATGGCCTGACTTTACGGCGACCTGGCCATTAATTAAAACCCCTGGTGGTACTGAAACTACTGCTATGGGTTGGTACGGATTGCCATTAATTAACACTATTTTATTGTTAACTTCATCAATTACTGCCCATTTTGCTCATGTTTCGTTAGAGCAGAATAAACGTGGATTATTGAAGTTTTGGTTAGGACTGACCGTTGTGTTAGGTGTGGTGTTTTTGTTCTGCCAAGGCCTAGAGTACGCACATGGTTATGCTGATGAAATGAAACTGTACTTAGACAGTGGCATTTATGGCAATACCTTTTATTTGCTGACAGGCTTTCACGGTATGCATGTGACCTTAGGGACAATTATGCTGCTGGTAATGCTTATTCGAGTATTTAAGGGGCACTTTACGCCGAAAAACCATTTTGCCTTTGAAGCCGCGAGTTGGTATTGGCATTTTGTTGATGTAGTGTGGGTAATACTGTTCGTTTTCGTTTATATTATTTAACGCTATTTTTCTTGAATAAGCAGTTTAAGGTACGATATTTTTCTTGATAAATATCGTACCTTTTGACTATTTAATACGGACTAGGGTTAGGTGTGATCACACCGGTGAGAATTCCCAGTAGTAGTAATAACACCAGTACAACAGAGGTCATCACCCGTCGACCTATAAATTTAGACATGGATGCTTTATTAGGGTCATTTTTATTCATAATGAATAACGCTCGAACCAGGTTATAAACCATAAAGGCTAATAAGCCGACAACAATAATTTTAATTAACACAACATTCTCTCTTTTCTAGTCTGTTTTTAGTTAGTGAACATGCGGTAGTCTATGAATTCGGTATCACTTCAGCACAAGTTAAAACAACTTAATTGGCCGATGGTTATATTTACCATGCTAGTATTTTCGTCATTAATCAAGCTTGGATTTTGGCAAATTGACCGAGCGCTTGAAAAAGAACAACGTCAACAACGTATTAGTGACTTAAGTCAACGCCAAGCCTTGTCTTTATCACAAGTATTAGCACTTGAAGGTTTACAAGATGGTATTAACGATTTACCTATTCAGTTAACGGGTAACTTTGTTAGTGATAAAGTCTTTCTCCTAGATAACCAGCCAGACAAAGGGCGCTTGGGCTATCGTGTATATCAAATAATAGAAAGTAATGAGAACGCCATACTCGTAAATTTGGGCTGGGTACAGGGCTCAATTGATCGAAATATATTACCTGAAGTTATGTCTATTAGTGGTCAACATACAATCAATGGTAACGTAAGAGAAGTGGAAGTGGGTATTCAATTACAAGCGCAAAATTTAACCAATCCATCATGGCCATTAAGGGTGCAGCAAATAGAATTAGATAAGTTTTCACAATTAATTGACAAGAAACTGTTGCCCTTTGTTGTTTACTTAGATAAAAAAGAGCCTATTGGTTTTAAAAAAAATTGGCAGCCCATCGTAATGCCACCAGAAAAACATCGGGCATATGCCTTTCAATGGTTTAGTTTGGCACTAGCTTGGATAAGTTTGATGATTTGGGCAGCAATAAAAATGAGTAAAAAAAATCCGTCAGAATAAGCACTGACAATCTGAAATAAGCACAGGTAAGTAAGTTAGAAAATACCGAAACTGAATAATAAGAATAAAAAGGCTGAGTTGTATGAGTTCTTCAGAGTTAAATAAATCGCGCCGCAGTATGCTAATTCTCCTAGCGGTATTTATAGTTCCCATTGTGTTGGCTAAGTTAGCATTAAATCAACAATGGTTTAATTACGGTGTTACGAATCAAGGGCAGCTTATCGAAAATGAATTAACCTTGGCTCAACTTGGGCTAAGTGTTGACGACTTTGACCATCAATGGCTGATGTTATATACCTTGCCAGAAAGTTGCGACCTACAATGTGAGAAAACCTTAATCAGTGTGAATAACACTTATATTGCCCTTGGCAAAGAAATGCCTCGGGTTAAGCTGGTAGCTTTAACTCAACAAGACTTACGCGCAGAGCAAGCAGAAAAAATTCAAATTAAGAAGTGGCATATTCAAACTATGCCTGCTTTAGCAAAGGCAGCTATAACGCAATCACAAGTATTGATTGTTGACCCCTTAGGGAATGTTATTCTTAGCCATGTACCGCCAAAAGACGAAGCAAAACTTTCACAGTTTGGTAAGTCAATATTAGCCGACTTTAAAAAATTACTAAAATATTCGAGGATTGGCTAAATGAGAACGCAAAGCTCTTCCGACATTAGAAAGCTTGTTTTTGTTAGTATTTTACTCGCCATTGTAGTGGTTAGTTTAGGTGCTTTCACACGATTAACGCATGCAGGGCTTGGTTGCCCTGACTGGCCAGGTTGTTATGGTTTGATTGATGTACCTCAAACTAGTGAACAAATTATTGCTGCTGAGCGAGCGTTTCCTGAACGCCCAGTTGAGCCACATAAAGCATGGAATGAAATGATCCATCGTTATTTCGCTGGTTCATTAGGTATCTTGATATTAATTATTGCGTTAATGTCACTGAAACGGCGTTCTCAAGGGGGGCCGGTTGGCTTACCTATTTTTATTTTACTAGTGGTCATATTTCAGGCAGCACTAGGTATGTGGACCGTCACCATGAAATTAATGCCTGTGGTGGTCATGGGGCATTTACTTGGTGGCTTCACCACACTGTGTTTATTACTTTTACTGTATTTACGCTTGAGTGACTTCCGAGTGCCTGGTGGTGATTTTGCTTTGAAAAAGTATGCAAAATTCGCTGTTATTGGTATTTTTATTTTAGCGGGACAAATTGCTTTAGGTGGTTGGACATCATCCAACTATGCTGCACTTACTTGTACAGAACTGCCCATCTGCCAAGCAGGTTGGGCAGAGCAAATGAACTTTGAACATGCTTTTGATCTTATCCCTCCAGAGAAAGACAGTTATGAATTTGGCCACCTTGATCATGCGTCACGTGTGACAATTCATGTTATGCATCGCTTAGGTGCTATAGTAACCACGCTATACTTATTTTGGTTAGTTATTAGCATTTACCGGAAGGCACAGTCGCCATTTTTTAAGAATGCAGCATTGAGCTTGGGCTTTATTCTCAGCGTTCAAGTTGGCTTGGGTATTAGTAATGTTTGGTTCTCACTGCCACTCAGTGTCGCGGTGAGTCACAACGTGGTGGCAGCTATGTTAATGATGTCATTAATTACCATGACATATAGTTTAAAACGAAAGATTTAGGGGCATATTATGAGTCAGAGCAACACAGTAGAGGCGAGTCATAGCGCACCTAGCACGCCAATTTGGCGAGATTATTATGAAATAACCAAACCACGAGTAGTCGCATTATTAGTATTAACCGCTCTAGTGGGGATGTGTTTATCTGTGCCAGGAGTTATTCCTTGGCATGTATTAGTGCCATCAATGATAGGTATCGGCTTTTTATCATCGGCTGCTGCAGCGATTAATCATATTGTTGATGAACGCATTGATAAGGAGATGGGGCGAACTTATAATCGACCATTGCCAAATGGCAGACTTACCGCACGCAGTGCTACGATTTTTGCCATTAGCTTAGCAGTAACAGGTTTCATAGTTTTATACACCCTAGTAAACCCATTAACGGCTTGGCTAACGTTTTCAGGCTTAGTCGGTTACAGCTTTGTTTATACCATGTATTTAAAGCGTGCTACGCCGCAAAACATTACTATTGGTGGTTTAGCCGGAGCCATTCCACCCTTGCTAGGTTGGACCGCGATGACGAATGAAGTCCACCCGAATGCGTTATTATTAGTATTATTAATATTTACTTGGACGCCGCCACATTTTTGGGCTTTGGCAATACACCGTAAAGATGAGTACGCAAAGGTAAATATCCCAATGTTACCTGTTACCCATGGTGTAAGCTTTACCAAAACTCAAATATTACTTTATACCGTATTACTGTTTGTAGTGGGTTTACTGCCATATTTAGTCGGCATGAGTAATTGGTTGTATTTGATTGGCGCGGTGGTATTGAATTTAGTGTTTTTTGCCTACGCTTGGAAATTAAAATTTAATGCTGATGAAGAAACCGCAATGGACACTTTTAAGTTCTCTATTGTGCATTTAATGGCATTATTTATTATACTTTTACTCGACCATTATCTATTGCCGGTAACAGGCTAATGAATAAAATTGTTGCTCTGATTGTAGCCTTGGGGGCGTTAGCCGCAGGCGTTATGTTATTTACTCAGCTTAATAATAAAGCCCCGGTTGATTTTGCTTTGCATTATCAACAAGCAAGAGAAATTAAAGCATTTGAATTAACTGATCATAATGGTAAAGCCTTTAACAATGAGTCAGTTAAAGGTCAGTGGAGTTGGGTGTTTTTTGGTTATACATCGTGCCCTGATGTTTGCCCAACAACCTTACAAGAAATGAACTTTATCTATGATGATTTAAAGAAGATAGCCAATAATAGCCAAGTATTATTAGTTTCTGTTGACCCAAAAAGAGATACACAAGAAAAGCTTGCTAGCTATATTGGTTATTTTAATCCTGAGTTTAAGGCTTTATATGGCGATCATGGTTCGTTATTTCCATTCGCTCGCAATTTAGGTCTGATGTATGCTATTACCGAAACAGAGCAACAATCTAATAACGATGCTATAGAAAATCATGGTGCAAGTGCAACAAACTATTTAGTTGATCACAGTGCTTCATTGGTCTTAATCAACCCCGCAGGCAAAGTAGAAGCAATATTTAAACCTAAACAAGCACTTGGTGAAATACCTGTGATTGAAGGCGATAAGCTTGTAAGTGATTTTGCAAAAATTGTCGCTTTGTATTGAGTTAAAATAAAGTAATATTAAAATGATTAACCCGCATTTCTGTAAAACCCGTGAAATTAATGGCCTATTTGACGACAAAAAATGCCGACCGATTTTGACCTACCTCTAACATCTATTGTGCTTTATTTTAGGTTGGTCTTGAGCCCGACATATTGATCTAGTTATCCTGTCAATGCTAGTTTTAAGCTATAAATGTCGACCTTTAAAGACCAATCACAGTATCCTCATTCATACTATCTGGCTATAGCGGATACCACTGGCGGTTCTCTTCTTGAATAAAAAATGGCTTTGAAAACCAGTAATAGCGCCCGGGTTTACTAATGCTCGGTGCGGTACAATTACAACGTACACGACCTGTTGGCAGCGGCGCACTATAATTAATGGTAAACACTTCTTCACCTTGCCATAGAATTTTCTGACGGCCTAAGCCAGTAATATAACAATTTAATTGCTCTGGATTAAAATCGTCAACATCAATATTAATACTTAATGAAGTAGACTCGCCTTGCTCAAAGATAGTTTGTTGATTTACCCCGTCAAGACGAATGCTAAAGGGTAATGAATCGAGCTTATCACGCAGGCTTGAAAGTTGGTCATATGGTTGCGAGGCAGGGAAACGCGGAATACTGGTTAGATCTGTATTTATACCAACCGCCCCAGATTGTTGTGAAAATCCGACGAAATTATTTTCATTTACCCACTGCTGAACTTCGGGACTAAATTCACCGTAGGGGTAAGCTAAATAACGCCAACTCTGGCCCGTTTCTGCTTCAATTATTTTTTCTGCATGTAATAAAGATTCAGTATTTTTCGCTAACCACGCTTTGTTGGTCATGCCCGCTGGTGTGCGTGCTAATGAATCATGGTTCATGCCGTGATTAGCGATAATAACCCCGTCGTCTGCCATGGCTTTTAATTGCTGCCATGATAAAAAATGTGAGGTGTTTTGTCCCACCATGCCGGGGTTTATAAATATTGTAAAAGCAAAACCGTGTTTATCTAATATAGGTTTACCATGGGTTAAAATGTCGATATAGGCATCATCGAAAGTAATCGCCACCGTTTTATCTGGTAAGGCTTTATGTTGCTTAATAGCGTCGATTAAAGTGGATAAGGGAATGACTTTAAAATTGTTGTCCTCTAAGTATTGCATATGTTTTGCAAATTGCTTGGGAGAGATACTGGTACTCGCTGGAGTTTCCTCGCTAACGTGATGGTATTGTAAAATAACAGTGGCAAAACTAGTGAGATGTAAGCAATAGCATAGCGCTGCCAACAAACGGTATTTCATGGTAATCTTCCTACAATATATGGGACTTTAAATACCTGCGTAAAATAGCTTTTTTTTAACTATTTATACAGACCAATTACTCACAAAGGTCAGCTTTTTTTGAAATTTAATGATATAGAGCGTCATAAGCAGTTATTCGTGCTCGCTTTACCGATGATTTTATCCAACATCACCGCACCTTTATTAGGTTTAGTTGATACCGCCGTTATCGGGCACCTAGAATACTCTTATTATTTAGGCGGCAGCACGGTGGGTGCCATGATCATTACGGTCATTACTTGGTTATGTGGATTTTTACGCATGTCAACCACAGGACTTTCCGCCCAGGCGTTTGGTCAAAGTAATAATAAGCTAAGTCTATTGATATTACTGCGAGGGATGATTGTTGCGTTCTGCGTAGGCTTAGTGGTTATTTTATTTCAAAATTTTTACCTAGATCTGGCACTTTCTTTAGCGGGTGGTTCTGAACAAGTGCAGTTTTATGCCCGAGAATACAGTGAGATTCGAGTTTGGGGCTTACCAGCAGCATTAGCTAATTTAGTGATTATGGGCTGGTTATTGGGCAATCACAAAGCAAAAGTGGTGATGTGGTTAATTATAGCCACTAACTTGATTAATTTAGGACTAGATTTACTGTTTGTTATTGGCTTTGCTTGGCAAGTTAAAGGTGTTGCTATGGCGACGCTAATAGCAGAATACAGCGGCTTACTGATCGGATTAGGCTTTGTATATACAAACTTTAAGCAAAAGTTTATCGGGTTATTTTCTAGTGCGAAGCAGCTATTTGATGCAGTGGTTGAGCGAGCAGCCTTATTAAGCTATTTCAAACTTAATCGAGATATATTAATTCGTACCTTATGTTTAGAAATATGCTTTGTTTTTATGACCTTTCAGGGTGCGCGATTAGGCGATGATGTTATTGCCGCCAATGCAATATTAATGAATTTTTTATTGTTAATATCGTTCGGTTTAGATGGCATTGCCAATGCTGCAGAAGTCATGGTGGGTAAAGCAAAAGGAGAGAATAATCAGAAAAGTATGTTTGTTAGTGTCAATATAGCACTATTTTGGACTGGGATATTTGCACTCGCTTATAGCCTACTTTTTTATCTGGCGGGCAACTATTTTATTCTAGCCATCTCGGATATAACTGAAGTAGTTGACTATGCACAGCAGTATTTATTTTGGATTATCGCCCTACCATTACTCGCCTGTTGGTGTTACTTATACGATGGCGTTTATATAGGTTTAATGCAGGCACATATTATGAGAAATAGCATGCTAATCGCTACTTTTGGTTGCTTCTTTCCGGTTTGGTGGTTATTGCAAGATTATGGAAATCATGGTTTGTGGGCGGCATTTTCAATATTTATGTTGGCGCGTGGAGTCACGTTAGCTTGGCATTATCAACGAAATAAGCATACATTTTAATGATTTTACGGTTAGTTATCGTAAAAATCGGCTTTTGAGGTTTATATTATTAAGGTTTGGTGCGATTGAAAATATGATACAAACGATTGGCAAATAATCCGACGTAACCATAAATGGCAAACAAGCCGCCTAGCGCAAGAAATATAATACCAATAATCTGCCAAATATGGCTTTGATAAAGCCCTAAGAATATAAAGCAGGCACCTATAGCAAAAAGACCAAGTCCACTGAGAAAACGCTGCATGCTGCGTTGTGGGTCTTGGCCTAGTTTTTCTAATAACGACACTTTATAACTAATTTATATTACAAGAGTTTAGTAATATGAATGCTCACCACGTTCGTGTTCAGTCATATCTTTCACACCTTTAATTTCGTCGCCCATCATGTCGATTAATTGCTTTTCAATACCATCTTTTACTGTGACATCAATTTGGGCACAACCGTTACAGCCACCACCAAATTGTAATACAGCATAACCGTCTTCAGTGATTTCCATTAGCGTACATTCGCCGCCATGACCAGCAAGTTGTGGGTTTACTTCAGCTTTTAAGAAGTAATCAACACGCTCAAATAATGGCGCGTCGTCGCCGACTTTACGTAATTTAGCGTTTGGCGCTTTTAGGGTTAACTGCGAGCCCATTTGGTCAGTGGTAAAATCAATTTCCGCTTCTTCTAAATATGTTTTACTGTCAGCATCGATGTAAGCTGAAAAATTTTCAAACTTTAGTTCAATGTCGTCAGCTTCTACAGCGTCAGCCGGACAGTACGATACACCACATTCTGCGCTTGCTGTACCCGGGTTTACAACAAACACGCGGATACTAGTACCTTCAGGCTGGCCCGAAAGTAGTTTTACAAAATGTTCTTGTGCAGTTTCTGAAATGTTAACCATCATACTATTTTACTCTCACTACTGGGATTGAACTTTCTATTGGGATTGAATTTTTCAATACCCTACTAATTTACTCAAGTATAACCATTTTACTCTTCTATGTCATTTATCGCTAGTCTTAGACGTCATAATTTATATACACAATGCGAAATGCTAAAAAGAAAGCAGATAAATTGTCAATTATGACGAGATAACTAGTTCAAATGCCATAATTTTGTTATTTTATCCGGTAATCAAATAAGGAAAGCTTGTATGTTGTTATCGTTGTGTCGAATTGTAATATTTTGTTTATTAAGCGCCTCGTTTACCGTTTTAGGTGCGAATGTCAGTACCTATTTGCCTAACGATGGCGTTTATAGTAAACAAGTGCCAACACCAGAGTCTGCTTTGGGCTTCGGCATTGGTGAACGCCATCCTCGTCATGACCAAGTGTTAAATTATCTACAGCAAGTGGCGGCATCGTCACCTCGTGTCAACATTGAAGAAATGGGTCGAACTACACAATTTCGTTCGCAAGCTTTGCTTACCATTTCTAGCCCTGAAAACTTAAATAATATTGATGAAATTTTAGCGAGACGATCTAACATAGCAGCATCGGCTAAAGACCCAATTGTTGTTTGGTTAGGTTATAGTGTTCATGGTGATGAAATTAGTGGTACTAATGCTGCTATGGTGGTGGCTTACCATTTAGCTGCATCGCAAGACAAAGAGGTTGTCGATATGCTTAACGATACCATTATAGTGATAGAGCCAAGTATTAATCCCGATGGTATGGATAGATTTGTTAATTGGGTGACTACCCATCGCGGTATAACCGAAAATCCAGATCCAAATCATATTGAACACCATCAAAATTGGCGTACCGGCCGTACTAACCATTTTGGTTTTGATTTAAATCGCGATTGGTTACTCTTGTCGCAAAAAGAAAGTCAGAATCGCCTGCCTTATTTTCATCAATATCAACCAAATGTTTTAGGTGATTTCCATGAAATGGGCGCAAATGGTAGCTATTTTTTTCAGCCAGGTATTCCCACGAGAACGCACCCATTAACGCCGGCTAAAAATACGGAGTTAACACAGTTATTAGCAACCTATCATGCAAAAGCACTTGATGCTAAAGACCGTTTATATTACAGCGAAGAAAGCTTTGACGATTTTTATTACGGTAAAGGTTCAACTTATCCTGATATTAATGGTGGTATTGGCGTGTTGTTTGAACAAGCAAGTAGCCGAGGCTTACAGCAAGATACAATCAATGGTTTATTAACCTTTGAGTACGGCGTACAAAACCATGTGTTAACGTCGCTATCAACCATTGAAGGTGCATGGAAGAACCAAGCAAAATTTAAAAACTATCGGAAAGACTTCTTTAAACTAGCTGAAAAACAAGCCAGTGACGAAAACTTTAATGGTTATATTTTCACTGAAACCAAAGACAATTATCGACTACAAGCTTTCTTAACTAAGTTACAGCAGCATCAAATTAAGGTTTACCCACTTAAGCAAGATTATAAAATTGACGATCGAACGTATCTTGCTGAGCATAGTTATTATATTCCGTTAGCACAGCCTCAATATCGGGTGATTAAAGCACTATTTAATCAACAAAAAGACTTTCAAGATAATACCTTTTATGATGTTTCAGGCTGGACATTACCCTTGGCGATGAATATAAGGTTTGCCCAAGTCGGAAGAACTTGGGGTCTGAAAACTCAAGAAAAACCTTGGCAGCCAAGCGCAGCAAAAAATACTGAGATAAGTGATTCAGCTTACGCCTATGTTTTTGAGTGGCATGATTTTTTAGCACCTAAACTGTTGAATGAAATCACTAACGCTGAAATCAAGGCAAAAGTAGCAACCAAAGCTTTTTCAGCAAAGGTTAATAGTGTAGTTAAAACCTTTAATCAAGGAACTATTATTGTGCCGGCCGGTATTCAGCACATGGAAAACTGGCGTAGTATTTTGTCTGATTTTGCCACAAAGAACCAAATTCCTTTGCTCGCATTAGATACAGGATTAACCGCAAAAGGTATTGATATTGGCAGTAGCTCATTTCGCCCGGTATCAGCGCCAAAAGTATTATTAGTTGGTGGTAAGGGCGTATCTCAATATGAAGCAGGAGAAATGCTTTACTATCTTGATAACCTGCTAGAAATTCCAGTTACCGTGGTTGAAATGCAAAGATTGACCGCGATCAATTTGGCTGATTATAGCCATATTATTATGGTTGATGGCAAATATGCCACGTTAACAGCCAAAGTACTTAGTCAATTTAAATCATGGTTAGCCAATGGTGGTGTACTCTTTGGACAAAAACGCGCAGCCCTTTGGTTATCAGAACAAAAATTGTTAAAAATTGATTTTGTTAGCAAAGATCATATTGACCAATTGTTTGATACTGAAAAATTAAACTACGGTGATAAAGAGCAGCTTGCGGCCAGAAAACGTATAGCAGGGGCTATATTTGAAGCAGAATTAGACACTAGTCATCCGCTTGCCTACGGCTACCAACAAAGTGAATTACCTGTGTTTCGAAATAGTACAGTGATCATGGAGCAAACAGTCATACCATTTATTAGTGTCGCGAAATACAGTAAAGCGCCTTTGCTGAGTGGTTATGCAGATCAAAATTTAGTCAATCGTTTAGCAAATAACCCAACACTTGTCGCTCATAATGTTGGCAAAGGTCGAGTTATTGCCAGTACAGACAACTTAGTTTTTCGTGGCTACTTTCTAGGTAGTATGAAAATAATTGCTAACAGCCTTTTTTTTGCTAAAGCGTTTAGCGCAAACTTAGCAGAATAAAGTGTTCGTTAGCTGGGAATAGCTAAACAAATACAGAGGAGTGTAATATTTTGCACTCCGCTATCTTTCAACAGTTTACAAATCTCATTAGCGGTTGTACCCGTGGTGACCACGTCATCAATCAAAATAACATTTGCGGGTAATTTTACCTTTGCACAGAGATTTAAACTAAAGGCATTTTTTAAATTTTTTCTGCGTTCAACCCCTGACTTTCCTACTTGGCTTTCAGTCAATTTTTCACGTGTGATAAGTTCCGCTTGGTAAACATAATCAAAACCTTGTGCAAATTTTCGAGCAATAAGGTGTGCTTGGTTAAATCCTCGTTCTTGCCACTTATTCAAATGTAGTGGTACAGCGATTATTAAGGTGTTTTCGGGTGTTAAATTTACTTTATCAACCCTAAGATATTGCTGCCAGTGATTAATGAGAAGGTAACTGAGTAACTCAGCCATTTCTGTTTTATGTTGGTATTTAAGTTGGCTAATCCAAGTATCGAAAGGCCAAACATAGGGTGCAATGGCTAATAGGTGATCAAAATGTTTTATTGGAATAAGTTCTGTAATGGCAGGCCAAGATAATAAATCATAAGGAAGATGTTGGTAATTAAAATACGGTAAATCAGCTTGGCAATATTGGCAAAGCAGTGGGTGATGCAGGCAAGCGTTACCACATAAGCTGCAACAGCTTACTTTTAGTCTGAGGTTTTTAAGTTGTTGACGAAATGTTTGTTGAAAAGTTAACATTATTTCGCTGTTGAACTTGTTGCCAAATTCCATTTTTAGCATCCTTTAGTTAAACTATGCGCCTATCCGTTATCGAGTTCACGAAGCATGACAAAAAGCATGGCAGAAAGATTGAAAATTGCGAGTCAAGGTCAAGGTATTCCTCTAGTATTTATTCATGGCTGGGGCCTCAACTCTGCTGTTTGGCAGCCGTGCTTAGCGCAATTGCAAACCAATTTTGAAGTTATCACCGTTGATCTCCCTGGCTTTGCTACAAATAGCAAGGTTCAACTTGGGCAATATTCGTTAGTTGAGATAGCCGATGCCATTGCACAAACAGTGGGTAAACCTGCGGTTTATATTGGTTGGTCTTTAGGCGGGTTAGTGGCGAGCCAAATCACCATTAAACATCCAAAGCAAGTGCTAGGATTAGTTACTGTAGCCAGTTCACCACAATTTGTTGAGCGAGATAATTGGCCGGGCATTAAAGCAAGTGTTTTAGCACTGTTTCACCAGCAACTAGCACAAGACACGACAAAAACCATTAGTAACTTTTTGAAAATTCAGGCCATGGGGAGTCCGCATATTCGCCAAGACATTAAGAAAATTCGTGATCTTGTGATGCAGCATGAACAACCCACTCGACAAGTGTTAGACGACTCATTAAGCTTATTAGAAACATCAAATTTGTCTGAACAACTACAAAATATTACTCAACCTTTTTTAAGGCTTTACGGAAAACTAGATGGTTTAGTACCTAAACAAGTTATTGCATTGATTGATGATCTTGCACCCAATAGCCAGCGTTATATATTTGAACAAGCTTCGCATGCGCCATTTATATCTCATCAAACCGAATTTTTAACTATATTGATAAGTTGGCTAAAGGAACATCTTAACTAAAAGGGTAAAGGTTTACTTTTTGGTGTTTTTGGTTAATAATTGAACAGGTGAATGCAGGTAATAATTTAGGAGAGTTTTATGGAAATTCAATCCGCCTTTAATGCTGGTGTACAAGGCTTTCAAAAAGCCAGTGAAAATGTCAATAAAGCTGCTGAAAATATAGCGACCAGCGTAGGTTTAACTCCTGAAGCCTATGGTATCGGTCAAGAAAGTAATCTTCCTATTGCAACTGCTACTAACCAGAGCAGCGAAAATGCGCTAAACCTAACTCAATCTGTAGTGGATTTGCGTGTGGCAGAGGTTCAAGCAAAAGCGTCTGCGAACGTTATGAAATCGGCCGATGAAAACCTAGGCACACTCTTGGACGTTCGAGTCTAGTCATTATGAATATCACGCCTCAAAGCAATCAACTTCCCATTACAACTGCTGTAAACTTGCAGACAGATAGCTTGCGTCGTGATAATCAGCAAAGAGAAATCATTACAAAACCTGAACCATCGAGTCAGTCAGCCGCCGAAAAAGGTGTTGCCTCAGATAAAGAGCGTGGCCGTACTCCAGCACAAAATAATCAGCAAGTAGATTTTGCTAGCTTACGTAAGCAAGCTGAACTTGCAAACGATGTTATTGGTAATGGTGGTGGGAATAATGAGCGTTCAGGACAAGACTCAGCAAAAAATTCAGATCAAGAAGCTAACCAACAAAATAGTGATGGCTCTGTAGAGTCAAAACAAGGGCAAGAAACTTCAAGTCGTTCGCAAAAATCGAGTACAGAAGCGTTAGCAGAAAAAGAAATTATTCGGAGTTTAGAAAGTCGCGATAAAGAAGTGCGTAATCATGAAAGAGCACATGCTTCAGTAGGTGGCGCATATACTGGCGCTCCGACTTATGCCTATGAAACCGGCCCTAATGGTAAAAAATACGCCGTTGAAGGTGAAGTTTCTGTGGATCTAACGCCTATAGCCGGCGATCCAAAAGAAACTATAGCGAAAATGAATAAAGTGCAAGCGGCAGCTTTAGCGCCAGCTAATCCCTCTTCACAAGATATACGTGTAGCTGCTTCGGCGTCTGCTATTATTTTAGAGGCACAAGCAGAGTTAATTAATGCTAATGCAGAAAATACAGAAGAAACACCCAAGGCAGTAAATTTATTTCGAGACAAAGATTTGCTGCAAAGTGATGTGAGCTTTGAAAGTAATGAAAGTAGCCAAGCTTTTGATCGTCAAATTGAACAAACGTTATCAGCACAGGAAGCCGTTGTGCCCAGTAGGCCAATCACTGTTGATCAGAGAGCAGGCCGAATCGAACAATTTTATTCTAATATCAATCAAGCCTATGAAAAATCGGCAAGCTATCAATTTGAATTAACAGCTTAGTCAGCTTACCAAATATCAATCATTAAAAAGCCTGCAACTGCAGGCTTTTTACGTTTAGCTGTTTGTACCAATTTCGTTAATTTATTGGTTAAATACCGTAATCTTCACGATATTTTTTTATGCTAGCTAAACTATCAGCCATGTCTGGTTTTTCTTCTAAGTAACTGATCAAATTTGCTAAAGTAACAATAGATATCACCTTAGTATTAAAATCACGTTCTACTTCTTGAATGGCAGAAAGTTCAGCTTGGCCTTTTTCTTGTCGGTCCAAAGCTATGAGTACACCTGATAATTCAGCGCCGTGGGCCTGAATGATTTCCATCGACTCACGAATCGCAGTACCGGCGGTGATCACGTCATCAACCAACATCACTTTACCTTCAAGTGCCGAACCGACTAAGCTGCCACCTTCACCGTGTTTCTTAGCTTCTTTACGGTTAAAGCAATAAGGCATATCAATATCGTAACTATCGGCTAATGCTACGGCGGTTGTGGTTGCAATTGGAATACCTTTATATGCAGGACCAAATAACAAATTGTAATCGATTTTTGAATCTTGTAATGCCGCAGCATAAAAACGGCCTAAACGTGCTAAATCACGACCAGTATTAAATAAACCTGCATTGAAAAAGTAAGGGCTAGTGCGGCCTGACTTTAAGGTGAATTCGCCAAAGCGCAATACCTGTTTAGATAAGGCAAACTCGATAAATTCGCGTTGATAATCTTTCATAATCAGCTCCTATCAGTGGTTTAATTTAAAGCGGCTTTTTGAATATCAAACAGTTCGTTAATACTGTCTTTCGCAAGTGCTAGCATTTGCTGCATTTCATCGAAGCTAAATGGTTCTTCTTCTGCCGTGCCTTGTACTTCAATTAGCTTGCCGGTTTCTGTCATTACTACGTTCATATCAGTTTCTGCGGCCGAATCTTCAACATAATCTAAATCAGAAACCGCTTCACCTTTGTAGATACCAACAGAAACTGCAGCAATCATGTGCTTAAGCGGGTTGTTGTTGATAATACCTTTAGCGCGCATATGGTTTAATGCATCAACTAAGGCCACACAAGCGCCGGTAATTGACGCAGTACGTGTGCCACCGTCAGCTTGAATAACATCACAATCTATCGTAATGGTATTTTCACCCAATGCTACTAAATCAACTGCTGCACGAAGTGAGCGAGCGATTAAACGAGAAATTTCTAATGTACGACCACTTTGCTTACCATTGGCAGCCTCGCGACGCATACGGGTATGAGTTGAACGCGGTAACATGCCATACTCAGCTGTTATCCAACCTTTGCCTTGGCCCTTTAGAAAACGTGGCACGCCAGTTTCAACCGTTGCGGTACATATAACTTTGGTATCACCAAACTCAATAAGCACTGAGCCTTCTGCGTGAGCTGTAAATTGACGAGTAATGGTTACAGGACGAATTTGCCCTAAAGTTCTGCCGCTTGGACGCATGTTGAATTTCCTATCGTAGTATAATTGCTGCGCATTATAATCGTTCGACTGCCAATTTGACATAATGACGTTACAAGTATTTTGAAATATAGTTAATTAATATAAGGTCATACTACTATACGTTTGTTGTTAATTGCCTTTGAATGTCATCGAAATAGAGAATGTTTATGAAATTTCAGCTGTTTATCGTTTTGTTTTTATCAAGTTTACTTATTACTGGTCAATCAAATGCGCAAGAGTCTGCGCACCACTCTTCTATCGCGTCAGCTAATGATTTACCGCTATACAGCAAAGTTTATGACGACAAGCGAGATCCTTTTAAAGACGCGCAAGCAGCCATTACCTTAGCGCAAAAAAGTAACCGAAATGTGCTAATTGAAATTGGCGGGAACTGGTGTACTTGGTGTCATAAAATGGATGCCTTTTTAGAAAAAAATCCTAAAATATATCAAGCCCTGCATGATAATTATGTACTGCTTAAAATTAGTGTGAGTGATAGTAATGAAAATGAAGCTTTCATGAAATCGTTGCCACCTGTGCAAGGCTACCCACATATGTATGTTTCAACGAATACAGGACAAATGTTGTTATCAAAAGATACCGCTGAATTACTGCATGATTTGGAGTATTCTGCTGAATACTGGCTGGCGTTTTTAAGAAAATGGCAGGAAAAAAATAATAAGGAAAATGCTCATGATACAAGTGCAAAAGGCTAAAACCGTGACTAGAAAGAAAATGGTTAGCAATACAGTATCGCAAGTGACGTCGTTTTTTGATGACAATTTTCGTACGCCGACATGGTTACAAAAAAAAATATCACGACGTAGCGCCTTAAAGTCTGCTGCTGGCGCCACTATGATTGCCGCTATGCCAGTGCGGGCATGGTCAGCATTAGCGAGTGATCAGTTTGCTAGTTTACTGACAACAGATCCTTGGTTAACCCTTGATGCCGTGCTAGCCCATTTATTACCTGCATCACCAACGGGCCCAAGTGCAAAAGAAATTCAAGCAACGCAATATTTATATAATGTTGTGTATCAACAACCCACAGATAACGCAGAAATAGAATTTATTTATAAAGGCGTTGGTTGGTTAAATGGTTTTAGTCAAAGCCAATTACAGAAAAATTTTGTTGCCCTTACGCTTGAAGAAAAAGAAAAAATATTGCGGGCAATAAGTAATTCGCGAGCTGGTGAAAATTGGCTAAGTAATTTAGTCAGTTATATCTTTGAAGCCATGCTTTCACCGCCAAGTTACGGAGGCAACCCTAATGGCATCGGTTGGCAATGGTTAGATCACCAAGCAGGTTTTCCGTTACCTCCAATGGGCAAGCGATATTACGAATTACCCGGTAAGCAACCTATTGTGATGAGTAATAAGGCTGCGCGTGCAAATAAAACAACCACACAGGTGGTTAGTCACCAGGAATATACTCGCTCACAAATAGGAACTAAAAAAGCATGAAATATGATATTTGTATCGTGGGCAGTGGCGCGGGCGCATCACCAGTAGCTTATACCTTAGCCAATGCAGGTGCTAAAGTATTAGTGTTAGAAAAAGGCGCTTGGTTAACCGAAAAAGAGTTCTACAAAGATGAGCTAGCCATTAGTTTACGCGATGCTTACAACCCCAAGCTTGAAGATGAACAGCATGTTATAGAAGAGGAATATGAAAACGAAGCGGGTGAAACTTTCTGGCAAGGTGAACCAACCAGTGAATCAGGTTGGAGCTTCTGGAACGGCACAGTAGTCGGCGGTTCATCAAACTTTATGAGTGGTTATTTTCATCGTTTAAAGCCAGTAGATTTTCGTTTAAAAACAGAGTTCGGCGCCATTAAAGGCGCTAATATTGAAGACTGGCCGATTACTTACGACGAGCTAGAACCTTATTATGCGATAGTTGAAAAAGTGGTGGGTGTATCAGGCAGAGTTACTGAACATCCGCATCAAGAGCCTAGGTCGACAGACTTTCCCTATCCACCGGTTGCTGAACACGCCATATCATCGTGGATAGATGAAAGCGCGACAAAAATTGGTTATCACGCTCTACCTGTGCCACGAGCAATATTATCGCAACCAGCAATGGGCAGAAATAGCTGTGATTATTCAGGCTATTGCAGTAGTTATGGTTGCTCGTCTGGAGCAAAAGGTAGTGGCCGAGCGGCGCTATTAAATCATGCAGTTGCAACGGGCAATTGTACCATTACACCTCATGCGAAAGTTTATAACATTGCGACAGATAGCGAAGGCGAAATATCGGGTGTGCATTACTACGACAAAGCAGGGCGCAAAAAAATTGTTCAGGCTAAATATTACGTTGTTGCTTGCCAAGCAGTAGAAACTTCTCGTTTGTTACTGGCATCGAAAGGTGAAAAGTTCCCTAACGGATTAGCCAATAATGCAGGGCATGTAGGTAAAAATTTGATTTTTAGTGGTGGTGGCACTGGCCGCGGAGATTTTTTTTACAAAGACTTAACGGCAGAAAAAAAGGCGGAATTAACCCAAGTAGGACCATTTATTAATCGAGCATTGCAAGATTGGTATCAAATCGATGATAAAGCCTTTAACGGCATTAATCGAAACGGTAAAGCCAAAGGCGGCACGATAGATTTCTTATTCTATCAAAACCCGATAGCGCGTGCCCAAGGCACGCAATGGCAATATGATGAAAGCCAAGACAGCGAAAAGCTACTTTGGGGCGAAGACCTGAAACAAAGCATGAAAACCGAGTTCACCAGTTATAAAACTCTACGTTTCGAAGTGTTTAATGATTGGCTACCAACAGATAATTGCTTTGTTGCTTTAGATGATGAAGTCACTGATAAATGGGGTGATCCCGTGGCTAAAATACGCATAGGCGCACATAACCACGACCTAGATGTTGGTGAATACTTGGCTGAAAAAGCGGAAAAGCTACTGCAGGAAATGGGGGCAAGCAATGTGTCGTCATCAGTGAGCAGTGCACCAGCATCAAACTTAATGGCTGGCGGCTGTCGTTTTGGCAACGATCCTAAAACCTCAGTGTTAAATAAAAACTGCCAAGCACATGAAGTTGATAATCTTTTTGTGACTGACGCCTCGTTTATGCCAACAGGTGGCAGTGTACCTTACACATTTACCATTTACGCAAATTCGTTTCGTGTTGCTGACCATATTAAAGCACGGTGGCAGAGAGCTGAGGCTTAACCTTAAAGTTAACGAAATTATTGAGCCATAATCTCGTTAACTTAACCCTATTAAAGTGGATACCAAGTATCAGCTAGGGCATAATTCACCACATTGTTCATTTTAAATATTTAGGAAATTCTATGATCCATAGTATGACAGCATTCTCACGTCATGAAATTAAAGGCGATTGGGGTAATGCCGTATGGGAAATTCGTTCGGTTAATCAACGATTTCTTGAAACATACTTCCGACTTCCCGAGCAATTTCGCAGTATAGAGCCAGTATTACGTGAAAGGTTTCGCAAGCAACTAAATCGCGGAAAAGTAGAATGTAACTTACGTTTTAATGCTAACCCATCGGCAAAAAGTAACGTAACTTTAAATGCTGAGTTAGCCGCAGAATTAATGAAGCATGCAAATACCATTGCCGCTTTATCGGATAACTCGACGGTAAATCCTGTTGAAATTATGCGTTGGCCTGGTGTTATGGAAGCTGAAGAAGCTGACATGAGCACCATTCAAGCCGAGATACTAGCCGGTTTTGACCAAGCCCTAAAAGACTTTATTACTTCTCGTACCGATGAAGGTGAAAACCTTAAAGTCCTTATCGAACAACGCTTAGATGGCATTATCGAACAAGCAGATATTGTAAAAGGCCACATGCCAGAAATTATTCAATGGCAACGTAAGCGTATTACCGACAAATTTGCAGATGCTAACATTGAACTTGAGTCAACACGAGTAGAACAAGAGCTGGTATTACTAGCGCAGAAAATGGATGTTGATGAAGAAATTGACCGTCTATTCAGTCATGTTAAAGAAACGCGCAGCATATTGAAAAAAGGTGGTGCACAAGGCCGCCGATTAGACTTTATGATGCAAGAATTTAATCGCGAAGCGAATACCTTAGGCTCGAAATCTATTAACGCAGATATCACTAATTCAGCAGTAGAGTTAAAGGTATTAATTGAACAAATGCGTGAGCAGATCCAGAATATTGAATAGTGTTTTGACATATTCATCCACGTACTGATGTGTACATAAAGCCTCGTTATTCGGGGCTTTTTTATGCCTGTTATTTTTACACTATTGCAGATGTATTAAACCTGTATCATCGCGTTCAAAACCGTGGCAAATATATCCAATTAACTGACGTTTTTTCTTGGATATTTGATGGAAATGCTCAAAGCCCACTGAAAAGGCAAATGGATTGGCGTTGTAGTCAGCATAAGATTGATCGCTGCCATTCTTTGCTTCTCTAACGCCAGATGCGAATGAACTTAAAAAGTCATCTCTGTTATTGAGTAAAATGGTTGTAGGGCCAGCTCCGCTCTCAATCAATTCAAGTGCGCCTAGTTCAATATACTTATCAACAACTGTACTATTGAAAAAACCACTGTATTGCTCTGTCTCAACATCATAAGCAACGGGCGTGTCATCGGTTGCTTCCATTAAAGAGACGAATAGTTCTCTCACTTTTTTTGAAATCACAGACTAATCCTTTTTACATGGTATTTTATTTTTCGTTTTGGACACATTCTATTAATTGCTGTTAGTCGTCACCATAGAGCTTAATAACTAAATATTTTAACTACCCAATATTTTCAGTGGTACTGACAGCGCGTCATTGCCTGTTTGACCAACCAGATAAATAATGGCACTTAAACCGCCTACGGTAATGACATACCATAACGCTGATACAATTTGAGCATAGAGATTAAGTGGCAGTAACTCGCTTAAATGTCGGCGCTTATATTCAAAGAAAATTTCAATACTACCAAGGGCGAGTAAAAAGCCTAACAGCGCTAAGCCGAAGTAATAACTAATATAAACACCTAGTGCGGCACCTAATATACAAGCAACTAAACCTACTTTAGAGTTGATTGAAAACGCGATGCTTTTCAGTACGTGGCCGCCGTCTAAGGGTAATATGGGTAACAAGTTAAATAGATTGAGCAGGGCATTAAATACCGCTAAACCGGCGAGTATTTCTAGATCGGTTAGCCAATAGCCAATTAGGCAGGCGATAGACAGTATTAGGCCGAAAAAGGGTCCCATGATCGAAATAACGATATCTTGCCAGCGAGTATTAATTTTGTCATCGCTTAACGCTAAACCGCCAACAAAGGGAATGAGGTATATGCCCTTAGTTTTTAAGCCAAAGTACTTCATCGCCCTGATATGACCATACTCATGAAAAACAAGGCAAAGTATAAGGGCGATGGCAAATTCGATAGAGAATAACCAGCTATAAGCCGCTAAACTTCCGGCTGCAAACAACACTTTAATAACCTTAGCACTTTTGAATAACTTTAAGCCAAGCCCCGCCATACCAATGAAGCTAAATTTTATTGGTTGCTTTTTACCTTGGGTTATTTGACGTTGTTCTATATCTTTTTCATTTAACGTATTGTCGTGTAACAGTTCGTTATTAACTAACAGCTGAAATTGCAGTGTAAAAGGTTGCCATTGCAATGTGCCTTTTAGCTCAACGGGTAATTCGCCTTGCTCGCTTTGCAGGGAAAACTTATGTGAAAAGGTATCACCGTTAGCATTAGCATTGATTTGTGAGACACATTGCTCATCCCAAAACAGTTCTTGCCATCCGGCCATTGAACCTTCTAACCGTAGATTTTTGCCTAAACATTCTATTTCTAATAATTGCACTTTATTGACTCAGTATATAAAACCTTGCTCGTTTATCGCTATATTGACTTGGGCAGCAAGGCTAATTGAAAAATTTAATAAATATTATTTTGTTACTTATCATCTCGTGTGACAGTTAAAATACTTTCTACTAGGTAATCGATATTTTGTTCAGGAATTGAGGCAAGATTGATGCGTCCGTTATTCAAGCCATATATGGCATATTTATCTCGCAGTATTTCCATTTGTGCCTCAGTTGCTGGCAACATAGCAAACATGCCTTCTTGAGATAAAATATAATCAAAATAATTGCCACCTGAGTATTGGCGAAATGCCGCGCAAAGTTTGGCTCTTATCGCTTTAATTTTGACATTTATCTCTGCAAGTTCATCTGACCATAGTTTTTTCAATTCAGGGTTTTTAAAAATGGTTTTTACAATTTCAGCACCGTTAGAGGGGGGCACCCAATAAGTGGCTTTACTCATAATAGCGAGTTGAGCTTGTGCCGTGTTTGCTTCAGCTTGTGTTGGGCTAAGAATATAAGCCGCGCCTACTCTGTCACTGTATAAACCGAAGTTTTTCGAGCAACTGACGCAAAGTGCGAGACGCTCAACGGTATTAGCGATAGTAATTAAGCCGGCAGCATCTTCATGTAATCCGTCGGCAAAGCCTTGATAAGCGGTGTCGATTAATGGTAAGAAATTTTTTGATTTTGCTAACTGAGCAATTTGCTGCCAGTGTCGCAAGGTTAAACGCAATCCTGAAGGGTTATGGCAAGAGCCATGAAGTAGTACAACGTCATTCTCGCCTAATTTTTCTAGTGTTTTGAACATGCCACTTTCATCAAGTGTCATAGTTTTTTTGTCAATAAAAGGGTATTCCTGATAAGCCAAACCTGCGGCTTTAATGGTGGGAATATGATTGGCATACGTCGGGTCACTTACCCAAATTTTAGCCTCAGGATTTGCAAGTTTAATTAAATCTAATATAGCGCGTAAGCCGCCGCTTCCGCCCGCTGTTTGAACACCGCTAACGTAGCCAGTAACTGTTTGGTTTGCAAACGTGAGTTCTTGGAGTAATTGCACATATTCAAGATCACCTTTTGAGCCGACATAGCTTTTATTTCGTCCTGCATTGGCGAGTTGTTGGTCTGCTGCCTTCACCGCTTTCATTAGCAGTACGTTGTTATTGGCATCTTTATAAATGCCTACGCTTAAATCAACTTTAAACGGTCGTTCATCTTTAGATGAACGTGCCATTAATTCGACAATTTCATCAGAGGCAGGTAGCGCAATATTGGCAAACATGTGTTCTCTTTAATTAAATAGTAACGAAAGCAAATAGCTTTAAATTCAGTTAAATAGGAGTATTGACTCTGCTACATTCCAATTCACAAAGAAGTAGCCAGCATGAAACCTTAAGCGTTATTCAGGCTCAGAATGTCCGGCCCAAATATCAGCATTAATGGTGGTTTTCTTTTTACGTTTTTTCTTACCGCTACCTTCTGGCGCTGCCATAGGCTTACTTTCAGCTAAGAGTTCAGCTAACAGTTTATCATTTATCTCTTTATCAACTTCAAAACCCTGAACTTGCTCACGTTCAAGGCGGATTTTATGCTTCTTTTCGATAACTTTAAAGTGATGATAATCTTCATAGTCGATCAGCGATAATGCTAAACCGACCTCACCAGCACGGCCACTTCTGCCTATACGGTGCATGTAATCTGATGGGCTTCTAGGTAAATCAAAGTTGATCACTACCGGTAATTTTTCGATGTCTAAACCACGGGCAGCAATATCGGTGGCTATTAATACGTCAATTTCGCCAGCTTTAAACTCTTCAAGTACGCGACTACGAGCGCCTTGGCCTTTATCACCATGAAAAACTTCTGCCGTAATACCGCGCTTAGAGAGTTTAGATGCTAAATGCTCACAGCTGTTTTTGGCATTAACGAAAATAAGCGCTTGTCGCCATTGATGTTGCTGAATTAAATGTGCTAAAAGTGCAGTTTTTTCGCCTTTGTTAACGGTAAAAACCCGTTGGACTAAGGTGCTGGCATCGGCACTTTGTACTTGTATTTCAATTGGATTATTTAGTAGTTCTTGCGTTAACGCCTTTACTTGCTCGGGAAAAGTTGCGGAAAACAGTAAGGTTTGTTTTTTCTTTGGCAACAAGGATAACAGCGCAGATAGTTCCTCAGTAAAGCCTAAACTTAACATTCTGTCGGCTTCATCAAGCACTAAAGTGTTGACCTTATCGAGTTTAATGGCATTACTTGAAATTAAGTCGAGTAGTCGACCCGGTGTTGCCACTAAAATATCGCTGCCGCCGCGTAATGCCAACATTTGAGTATTGGCTGATACACCACCAAAAACCGCCACTGTTTTAATTGCACCGTTAAAATGTACAGCATATGATTTAATGCTGTCTGCCACTTGCTTGGCGAGTTCGCGGGTAGGGACTAAAATAAGACCGGTAACATAGTTGCCTTTAGTGCTTTTTTCAGTACTTGATAATTGCTTTATCTGTATTTTTTGCAGTAAAGGCAATGCAAAGGTGGCCGTTTTACCCGAGCCAGTATTTGCCCCGGCAATTAAATCACGTCCGGCTAATACACTTGGAATAGCTTGCGCTTGAATAGGTGTTGGCTGTTGATATTCCAACTCAGTTAAACGAGCTAATAAAGGTGGAATAAGGCCAAGTTCAGTAAAATTGGCTGGCGCTGTGGCAGAGGTCATTAATATAAGGGCTCAAAGCTAAGGTAATAACCTGCTATTTTAGCTTATTTTTGCTCTGTTCAGTTAGTGAAATTGATCTAAAGAGTGGCGTAATTCTTTTGAGTTTTATTTAAGGTAAGCACAGCACGAGTTTGACTAGACATTGTGGCAATAGAGTTAAGGGAGATAAAATGACTCGTATTAGTACATGCGCTTTTAAGAAGCCCAGAGAGAGAAACCATCGGCACAATAAAACTGATTTACTGTCAGTGGAAGATACGTTTTGTATTTAAAGCAAACGCACTCCAAAATTAGTCAATTTTTACCGATAGTTTATTTACATTTTTATCGTGGGATTTTAGCGTTCAGGAAATCTTCCTGATGTGCATCACCCGTTGAATTGGTTAAATTAGCATTAGATTCACTATTGTTAAGTAACCAGTCTCTTGTCTCAGTAAAAGCACTTCCGTCAGGGTTTAGTGAGATGGTTTCTAAATAGAGCGCTAAAACACCAGCAACGTGCGGAGCTGCCATAGATGTACCACTCATGGTTGTTGTTCCACCACCACTTTTGGTCGATAGTATATCGACACCAGGCGCGGCAATAACCACTGGTGCAGATTGGTGGTTAGTCCAATTTGCTGCTCCATTACCCCAGTTCGAAAAGCTGGCCCAATCATCATTTATATTGGTTGCACTTACTGTGATCACTGCGTCGTCATAGGCTGCAGGCGTAGCTTGGTTAGCATTTTCACCATCATTTCCCGCTGCTACAGCAAAAATTACGCCTTGATTTTTAGCATTACAAATAGCGCGATGAAAGTTATCGTTACCAACAAACCCATTGTTGGTACAAGTACCAGTTTTAGTTCCGCTGCCACCTAAACTCATGTTAGCAACTACAGGTACACCTAGAGACGCCGCCTGTTGTGCTACCCAGTCAATACCTGCAATAACACCCGAATTAGAACCACTTCCTGCCGCATTCAATACTTTAACTGCGTGCAAAGTCACTGCTGGTGCAACTCCGATAACATCTAAATTATTATCTAACGCACCAATAGTACCAGCAACGTGCGTTCCATGGCCCTGATCATCATCCCAACTATTTGCACAATCTAAGCCGAGACACATTTCAACGCTATAGCCATTTGATATATTTCTAGCCAAGTCATCGTGGTCAGAATCTATACCGGTATCAATAACATAGACATGAACGCCTTCACCAGTATTTTCAGCTGTATTAGCACCAATTCGGCTAACTCCCCAAGGTCTTTGCTGCTGTTCTGTTTGACAACCAAATAAAAAGCTACAGGCCGCTATTTCACTAGAGTTACTTTTTGTTGCGTGTACATTGCCATCTGCTGAAACGCTTAAAACCCGTTGATCGTTATTTAGCTGTTCTAGCATACTCGAGGGGACTGTCGCAGAAAAACCTTTAAACACATGGCTATATGTGTGCTTGCTTGTTATAGAGTAATCATTGATAAACTCAGAGACACTAGCGATTTGGTTAGTATTAAGGCTAACAATAATATTGCTTAATAGCGCATCTTCTGCAGCAATAGCAGGCAGTGCAATACAAGAGGAAATCATCAAGCTTATTAATTTTTTTTTCATTTTGGCTCCACATAGCATTAAGTTTTTTAAGTTACTCTAGGACTGAGCACTTAATTTACTTTTCTATTACATATAGAAAAGTATATATATTGTTACCAATGTAGAGTCTAAATACTGGTTAGACCATCAGGGAAAACCCCTGTTTTTTATAATAATAATCCCCCGTCGCTTCAATTGATTTTTGTTCAAGCGTAACTAAACAGCGGTTTTACTGAACACAAAAGCCTTTTAAAGAAAGTGTTATTGAAGATGTTTGTCTCGAGTACAAGTGGTATCTGGGCTATTAATCTTGTTAGCCCAAAAAATTTATTAGCATGGGTACCATAAGCTGCATTGAAGGTTTTAAGTCTCAGTGGTATTATTCGTATGAAATATGAGTAATCCGCTATCAGCAGCAAACCTTGAAGGTTATATTGCTGTAATTGATATTTGTCATTCTATTGATACTTTTTTCCTATTGAGAAGATAAAACAACTTAACTTTTCAACTTACCCATCTATTTGAGTTCTTAATAATTAAAACCTTATGGCTAAAAACACGTTTACACCTGAATTACTTGAACAACATTTTACCAAAAATGAATGGAAAAAAGGCACAAGAATTTTTCAGGCTAAGGGCGTTAAAACCTGCGCCCTTGATGGTGAAACAATTCGTGGTGTGGTTTTTAGTGAGCGCTCTCGCCAGGTTAGTTATTTAACGCGTTTAGTTTTTGATGATAAACATGGTGATATTGCCAGTTATTGTGATTGTTATATCGGTCGCGACTGCAAGCATGGGGCAGCTTTAGCACAGTGCTTTATTCATGAGCACTTTGACCAAAACAGCATAGCATCATCTGAAAAAGTGATTGATAAATGGCTGAATCGCTTTCAAGCTCAGCCCAGTAGATATCAGTCCAATAGCCAGCAAAAATCGTTATTGTACTTTTTAAAGCCAAATAGTTATAACGACGACGATTATTTTACTTTAGCTATTAAATCAGCTCGACCCAAAAATAGTGGCGGCTGGAGCCATTCGCTTAGCGGCGAACATACGGCGAGTACGTTAATTAATAGTGCCTATGCTAATAAAGATGATGTTGATGTACTTACCGAGCTTATGCGTACTAATCAGTTTGGCGACAACATTAAATATTTTGATTTATTTGAACGCATTATAAAAACTAATCGCTGCTTTTGGCATACCAACTACAATTTGAATGAAGCGATTACTTTAGGTGAACCTTTAGAGGCGCAGTGGCAGTGGTTGGCATTAGGTAATCATTTACATACCTTACAGCTAGTTTTTAAACAGCCTTCGGCAAGTATTCTTATTATCAAAGCACAACCGCTTTGTTATTACGATGAGCAAGAAAATTGCTTTGGTATGATCAAAACCAATACTCAATGTAACTTTGAAGCAGACTTACTTAATTCCCCTATTTTTGAAGAAGATAAATTACCTTGGGTAATGAGTAAACTTTCTATGTCGTTAGGTGATGCAGTACAGCGCTTACCTAAACCAAAAACAGAGTTCTCACAAGAGCTAACAAAACCTGAAGTATATTTACACTTTTCAACTCCCGCAGAGGCTAATCCTCAAACAGGTTATGTGCAGGTTAATTTCTCTTATCATGGCAGTTTAGTTAATCCGCATAATGACAGTGTTACGGTTTCGCCATCAAATTTGGCAGACAGTGATGGCGCTAGCAGGGTAAAGTTTTATCGTGATTTAGCTTTTGAACAAACGGTTATTGATAAACTTACCACGTTAAAATTTAACGCTCAGCCCAAACCTAAGCGCTACACTTTTACCAATGAAGACTATTTAAACAAAGATAAAGTCCCTAAATATTCAATGTTGATGCAAGGTCGTTATTTTTGGCACCATTTTTTACATCAAGAATTACAGGTACTAAAAGATTTAGATTGGAATATTAGCTTTGCTGATAATTTTTATTACAAAGCGCTTACCACAGATAGCGTATTTGATGCCGAAGTTATTGAAACCGATGACCATGACTTTTTCTCATTAGGGTTAAACTTAACCATTGATGGTAAAAAAATGCCGGCGTTTCCTATATTGCTTGGCGCCATTGAACAGTTACCTAAATCGGTATTGCTTGATCGCGAAAAAGAGCAACTTATTGCGCCTGACTCACCCATTTATGTTGATCTAGAGAATGGTGATTTTGTTGCCTTGCGTTACCAAAGCGTGCAGCCAATATTAAAACAATTTATTGAATTGTTTATGCCTAATGCTTTAAATAAAGATGGCACTATCGAGCTTTCACGCTTTCAAGGACATCAAACGTTATCGATGTTAGATGACCAAGGCTTGATCGCAACAGGCACAAGTAAATTAAGAGCATTGGCTGATAAACTTAAAGATTTTCAACAAGTCACCACGGTGCCAGTACCAACAGGTTTAAACGCAACGTTAAGAACTTATCAGCACCAAGGAGTAAACTGGTTACAGTTTCTACGAGAGTACCAATTAAATGGTATTTTGGCTGATGATATGGGGCTAGGTAAAACCATTCAAGCCTTGGCGCACTTATTAATTGAAAAACAGCAAGGTCGACTTACTAAGCCAGTATTAATTGTTGCGCCCACCAGTGTTATTTTTAACTGGGCTAATGAAATAGAAAAATTTACTCCACAACTGACTTATCAAGTTTTACACGGTAGTAAACGTCAGCAACATTTCGATTGCCTTGAGCGAGGTGAAGGGCTGGAAAATCAAGTTGATATCATCATTACCAGTTATGCGTTAATTATTAAAGATTTAGAACTGTATCGTGATCAACAGTTTTATTATCTTATTCTTGACGAAGCTCATTATATAAAAAATACCAAAACTAAATTATACCAAGCCTTTTTGTTACTTAAAGCACAGCATAAATTATGTTTAACAGGTACGCCTATGGAAAACCATTTAGGCGAGTTCTGGGCACAATTTAATTTTTTACTGCCCGGTTTTTTAGGCGGACAAAGGCAATTTACCAAACTCTTTAGAACCCCGATAGAAAAACACGGTGAGCTAGAGCGTAAGCAGTTATTAAACCAGCGTATTAAGCCGTTTATTTTACGCAGAACCAAAGACAAAATAGCGACTGAATTACCGCCGAAAACTGAAATAATTCAAAAGTTACGTATTGAAGGTAAACAAGCAGAGCTCTATGAGTCAGTGCGTTTAGCTATGGATAGTCGTTTAAAAGATATCATTGCAGATAAAGGTTTAAAACGCAGCCAGATAGAAGTTTTAGATGCGTTATTAAAGCTGAGACAAGTATGTAATCACCCTAAGTTATTATCACTTGAAGGGGCTAAAAAAGTAAATCAATCAGCTAAGCTTGATTATTTAATGGAAACATTGCCTGAACAAATTGATGAAGGCCGTAAAATATTAATATTTTCGCAGTTTACTAGTATGCTCGCTTTAATAGAGGCGGAGCTGGTAGAGGCAGGTATTGGATATGTTAAATTAACCGGCGCAACCACTAAAAGACAAGAAGTAGTAGATAAATTTCAACGTGGTGAAGTACCGGTATTTTTAATTAGTTTGCGAGCAGGTGGTGTGGGTTTAAACTTAACGGCAGCCGATACGGTTATTCATTTTGATCCCTGGTGGAATCCAGCGGTGGAGAATCAAGCCACTGATAGAGCTCATCGTATAGGGCAAAACAAGCCAGTTTTTGTTTACAAATATATTATTGAAAACTCAATAGAAGAAAAAATTCAAAAAATACAACAAAACAAAGCTGAGCTTGCAAAGGCATTATTATCTGAAGAAGTGAGTGATAACAAGCTGAGCTTAACGGATGATATTTTAAGTTCACTGCTTGCACCGCTAAGCTAGCATAAAAGCTAATACCCATTCATTTAGTGGGTATTAGCGTCACATTAATAAAATTCATAATCCCAGCTTAATGGTTAAAGATTAATGGCCAGACATCAATAAAATAATGCTAAATATTTAGCGCCTGAATATGTTTTCAACCATATTAAAATCCCCATGTTAATTACTACAGTTAGCCAAAAAACATGTCTGAATTCTCGTTTGGAAGATTTGTGTCTTAGATATTGTTGTGCCAATGCAGCACCAGGCCAACCGCCAACCAATGCAAACAAATGTAATGTGCCCTCTGATGTTCGCCAAGCACCACGCTGCGCTTTTGATTTATCGAAAGCATAGGTTAAATAAGTGATGAGACTTAGCCCTAGATAGATATACATTAATGTTTGAGGTAAATAACCTAAAAAAGAGGTGATGATGATGGCGGCTAAAAATATTAGCGATAGATAAATTGAGAATTTACTGATTTTTTTCGGTTGTTTTTTCTTTAGTTTTTCACCTGAAAATGTCGCATCACAAGCGCAATACCTGCTTTCTTTATCTTTGGTTATCGAAAATGTGATAACGTCATTAATTTGCGGTATTTTCTTATTATTGGCAAACGCTGATTTATGAATAAAAATATTACTACCACCACCATTTGGTGCAATAAAACCAAAAGCTTTATCAGCCTGCCATTTAACTAACTTCCCTTTTAAACGCATATTGTCCCTTCTACTTAACATCATCCTGATGAGTTTATATTAACTTGGTTGATAAAAATCAAACTTGATATAAGTCATAACTATCTCATAACATTAAATAAAACTCTACAACATAATATTCATTTATAAGTGTAGAAATTTCAACATAAAAATTTTATTCACCATTATTGAACAAGTACCCTAGCGTAGTTTTTACGATTGTCATACCATGGAGCAACGTTCCGTTTAATGACCTCTTTTTATGCGCCTATGTTTGTCTGCTTTAATTTTCATGCTGGTAATCTTTCATGGTTATGCTCAATCACAGCCTAAATTTTTTAATCTCGATAAGACGCCAGAGTTGGGGGAAATGGCGAGTTTTAAGGCCAGTGCTTTGTGTGATGTAGCAGATAAAACGAAACACTATTTAACTAAGTTTTCAGCTGATAAGTTTGCTGTGCATTCAGGCACAATATTTGATGAAAGTGTGACACTTGCAAGGGTAGATCAAACGCTTAAATTTATCTGCCAAACCTATCGTGAAGATGTTAGGGCAAATCGACAAAGCCGGTTACATGATGAAAATTTTTTAACCGAAAATTTTGACTTTTATCGCTGGACACCTGATATAGCAACCGCGCAAAAAATTGCCATAAAAAGCACCAATGCCAGAAAAACCAGCATGCTAAATGCTATTCCCAATGACAAAATATTCTTAACTAAATATTACACTAAACTTTTAACCGCCAGTGAAGTTAAAACTCCAGTGTATAATCAGGCACTTTATGCACTCCCTTACGATGAATTAGGCTTAACGTTAATAGAAGCCAATAATGACTTAACTATTACGCGTAATAAATATACCCGTCAAGAAGTTATTGCGGGTGTATTGGATGATAAAAAATTAGCTAAAGCTTTAATTTGGCTAACCGAAGAAGCTTTACACGATGTGTTATTACAAGGCACTGGTGTGGTTGATGTGAATGGTAAACGACGCTATTTTAATGTTCACCGTAATAATGGCATTGCTTATGATTATGCGATAGGTAAGCGTGAACAAGCGCGTTATTGGTACTTTTCAGAAGTGCCTAGCATTATGGGGTATGGTGAAACGCTTGATAGTAAAATAGCGCTAACGCCACAAGTTTCTTTTGCTGGTAATGTGGCTGAACTTGGCTTAGGCAAATTGTTTATGGTGAGCTATCCGCAGGCTGAAGGGCAAATATCACGCTTGGGCGTGCTGTCTGACCAAGGCGGTGCATTTGACGATAATTTATTTCAGCTCGACCTATTAGCCGATAGCTATTACGGCTGGGAGGATTACCACCAAGCCAATAAGCATTTACCTGATTACGCCAAGGCATGGCTAATGTTAATGAAGCGGTAACGTAAAATTTAACTTACTTTATAACAGCCTAATGATAATAGTTTTACGCGACATTGCTACAAACGTTATGTTGTGTTTTTTCTGTGAGCATTGCTTTGTTTGTCGGTTGATAGTCTAACGGAGCCGCTATCAGTAATTGTCGAATTCTAGCTTCATCTTCATCACACATTGCATCTTTTAGTTGGTCAATTATTTTCGCGACATCACTATAATGTAATGAACGTTCATTGGCGGTTAAAATACGTTGATGTTGGGTTTTGCTAGCGTGATCACCAATCAGTAATTCTTCAAAAAGTTTTTCACCAGGGCGTAGACCACTATAGTGTATTGCAATGTCACCATTAGGATTTGCTTCATCTTTAACGGTTAAGCCCATTAAATGGGTCATTTTATAAGCTAAGTCGACTATTTTTACTGGCTTACCCATGTCTAATACAAAAACATCTCCGCCTGTACCCATTGCCCCCGCTTGTATCACTAATTGTGCGGCCTCAGGAATGGTCATAAAGTATCGAATAATATCTGGGTGGGTAATAGTAATTGGGCCACCGCGTTTGATCTGTTTTTTAAATAACGGCACAACCGATCCTGATGAACCCAGTACATTGCCAAAACGCACCATAATAAAGCGGGTATTATGATCTTTTTTAGCAAAACCTTGTAGAACAAGCTCCGCTAAGCGTTTGGTTGCGCCCATAACATTGGTTGGTCTTACGGCTTTATCGGTAGAAATAAGTACAAAAGTTTCTACTTCGCAATATATTGCCGCTTGTGCGATTTCATAAGTGCCTAAAACGTTATTGGTAACACCGGCTATAACGTTGTTTTCTACCATGGGAACGTGCTTGTATGCTGCAGCGTGATAGAGCGTTTGCACTTTGTGTTTATGAAAAATATGGCTCATCAACATGCCATTTTGCACATTGCCGATCAGGGGTTCAACGTGCAGGGGATTGTCTGCTTCCGTTAAGGTTTCACTTAATTCCTGGTGAATCTCATAAAGTAATGCTTCACTCACATCGAGTAATATCAATGCTTTAGGTTTGTTTAATACGATCTGTCGGCAGAGCTCTTTACCGATAGAGCCGCCAGCACCAGAAACCATAACAACTTTATCGGTTATATTTGCACTCAGCAATTCTGCAATAGGTTCTACGGGCTTGCGACCCAGTAATTCGTCAACTGATACTTCTCTTAGTTCATCAATATTACGTTTGCCTGAGACGATGTCCGACATGTCGGGCACAATCAATAACTCAAGGGCATGTGGCTCTAAATGCGCTACAATTTGTTTTAATCGAGCTGGATCAACGTTTGGAATAGCAATCAACACTTTGAACTGACCATGCTTATTAATAAGTTTGGCAATATTATGGTGGGAATGGATTTTTAGCCCTAAAACTCGTCGGCCGACATAGCGTTTTTTTTCATCTAAAAAGGCCAGTGGTTGATATTTTTTACCTAGTGACAAAGCATGGACAAGTTGTCTACCTGCGCTACTGGCGCCATAAATAACGACACCTTCACGCTCATCAAACAAATGTTTTCTAGAAATTAGGCTAACTAAAGCTCGAGTGCCAGCAATTTGTATACTCGCGATAACAAAAAAAACGATTGGCACAGAACGTGGAATAAATGCATCTAAAATAAAACTGCATAAGTAGAAAATAACGCAGCCAGCAATGAGTAACAGCTGGATTTTTAGTAGGGCTTTTGCATTGAAAAAGCGTACAAAAGAGTTATAAACATCAAAGATGTAAAATAACGCTAAGGTTGATATTGCGACAGTGATAAAAACAATGTTTTCATATCGTGAAAATTCAATATTTTCAATGCCTAATCGAATAATGTAAGCGAAATAGAATGCAACAGCAAGAGAGAATAAGTCGTATGCTAATGCCAGTAATAACTTAATAGAACTCGGAATTAAATCAATTGGTCTAACCATGAAAATGTACCCTACTACACGTCGTTTTTAATGCAAAACAGCATTAACGATCTTTGGTCTGTATTCTTGCAACATATTGTTACATTGTCATTACTTATATTTAACAATTAGTGTAAAAATTTAGCTTAAACACATGGCTTTATGAATTGTTGCTAATAATATCAAACGCTTGGCTAAGTGCTTGGCATACAGTACTCATTTCGCTTTTAGTCAGGGTTGGATGCACTAAAAACATTAAACTAGTTTCACCTAGAGTTTGAGCATGTTTTAACGCTACTTTAGGGTGAAGGTCGGTTTGGTCAAAAGCTTTCTCTTTATAAACTTCTGAGCAACTGCCTGAATAACAAGGCACATTGAATTCATTAATGGTTTGCATAATGTCATCTCGCGAGAGTCCTTCGGGAACTTTGTCATAATCGACAAATACATAACATTTGTAATAGGCATGAACGATATAGTCAGGCACTTTTGGTACAATTAACCAAGGGTATTGTCGACATACTTGGAATATTTTTTCAGCATTTTCATTGCGCAGTTTTGTCCAAGTGGCCATGCGCTTAAGTTGAATGCGACCAATAGCCGATTGCATTTCTGTTAGTCGCCAATTGGTGCCAAAACTTTCATGTAACCAACGATAACCCGGAGGATGCTGTTTTTCATAAACAGCGGCATAGGATTTTCCATGATCTTTAAAAGCCCATGCTCTGCGCCACAGAGTTTCATCGTTGGTGGTCAACATGCCACCTTCACCGCCTGTGGTCATTATTTTATCTTGGCAGAATGACCAAGCGCCAATATGACCTATGCTACCAACAGACCTACCTTTATATTTTGTGCCATGGGCTTGGGCACAATCTTCTATGACATAAAGATTTTTTTGCTCGGCGAACGCCATTATTTCGTCCATTTCACAAGGCCAACCCGCCAAGTGAACACAAATAATAGCTTTGGTTTTTTCGCTAGTAACTGCTTTGATAGTTGCCATACTGATATTTTGGCTATCAAGTTCAACATCGGCAAAAATAGGTGTGGCACCGGCGTTGATTATGCTACTTATCGAGGCGATAAAAGTTCTTGAAGTCACAATAACCTCATCACCGAGAGCAATATCTAAAGCATGTAAAGCTAGATCCAGTGCCAATGTGCCATTGGCAACCGCAATGGCATATTGGCTGTTAGTATAAGCGGCAAACTCTTTTTCGAATTCTCGCCCTTGTTGCCCGGTCCAGTAGTTGACTTTATTGGATTGTAATACTTGGCTAACGGCTGTAATTTCTTCTTCACTGAAGTTAGGCCATGGGGAAAGTTGCGTATTGAGCACAGGTTATCCTATCAAATTTAAATAAGTGAACGAACAGGGGCAGCAGGAGCGCCTAAATAAAGTTTATTGCTTTGAGTTGATTTAGTGATCACCGCACCCGCTCCAGATTGAGTGTTTTGGGCAATAGTAATATATTCAATAACACTGCTTCCTATGCCTAACCAAGAAAATTTTCCAACAATAACGCCGCCCGCGATATTAACTCCTGGAGAAATATGGCAATAAGCTTGAATATGACAATCATGATCGACAGTAGCTGAGGTATTAATAATACAACCCTCGTCAATACGTGCGCCTATGTTTACCACAGCATTAGCAAAAACAACTACGCCAGGGCCGATATTACTATGCTTGCTGACACAGGCTGTTGGGTGAATTAATGTCGCTAAGCTGCTTTTTGTGGCGGTTATCTGTTGCAATAAACTTGCTCGTAATGCGTTATTGCCAATGGCAACGATAAAGTCGGCGCTATCACAATAGTTAACCCAGCTAGCGATAGGCCCAGCAATAGTCCAGTGGCTTTTATTTTTAAGTTTTTCTAAACAGTCATCAAGAAAAATAATTTTACTGTAGTGGCCAATATTCTCTGCGCAGTCTGCTACTACTAAGCCATGACCGCCAGCGCCAATGATGACTAAGGTGTTATTATTTTTCATTGTTGACCTGTAAATTTGCTCATTGTTACTTCCCCATCCGCGTTGATATCGGCTTGTGAACAGACTTTTTTAAAGGTGAGAAATATAATTTTAATATCTAACCACAATGACTGATTGTCGACATACCAAACATCGAGGTCGAACTTTTCTTGCCAGCTGATTGCGTTTCTACCATTAACCTGTGCCCAGCCAGTAATGCCAGGCTTAACGTCATGCCTTCTCGCTTGTTGTTTGGAATACAAAGGTAAGTATTCAACGAGTAAAGGCCTGGGACCGACTAAACTCATATCACCTTTTAGTACCGAGAATAATCCTGGGAGTTCATCTAAGCTGGAGTTTCTTAGTTTTATGCCAAACTCAGTTAAGCGTTCATTGTCGGGTAAAGGATTACCGTTTTTATCTTGTGCATCTCGCATAGAACGAAATTTTTTCATGGTAAAAATTTTATTATTTAAGCCCGGTCTTGGTTGGCTGAATATCACCGGCGTACCAAGGTTATTAGCAACTTTTCGGGTGATAATTAAATAAAGAGGAGAGCATAGTATTAGCGCGAATAAAGCCGCCAATATATCAATCGTACGTTTGATTATTTTATACATAATAATTAGTCAGCCTTCAGGAAATCGAAAGCTGCAATGTTGCGTTTTCGTTTTTTGACTTTATTTTCCAATATAACAGGAGTAAATTGAACAGTACAATAATAACAAATTGATTTTCATATCTAAGTCTCTTATGCACGCTGTTGTTCGTTTATATTATTTATTACGTTGCTGTCATATAAAAAAGTTACCTTCTTTTGCTAAGTTCACGCCAGACATTAGAGCGGTTTATTTTGCTATTGAGTTAAAAGTCCTTGCTGCTATCACTATTTTTTGGTGTCTCCAGTGAATTTAATTGATTAAGGCTATCACTCTACTATGTTGAATAAAGCTAAGCAGACAAGGGTTTTGCATGTTTTTATGAATTTAAACCTTGGCGGCGCAGAAAGTCGTATTATGGATTTATTTCGTAGTCAAGATGCCGAAGTTTTGCTGAATGATTTTGTGATCATGACTAATGAACATTGCTACTTTACCGATGAAGTTCTGGCTAAAGGCGGTAATGTTCATGTTATTGATAGTCCGCGCAATGGCATTTTAAAAAACCTCTGGCAATTGTACCTGCTTTTGAGGGCAAAGCCCCAATACACAGCGATTCACGCTCATACCTCATACTATTCTGGTTTATGTGTTTTTATTGCCTTTTTAGCAGGAATATCAGCTCGAATAACACATGCTCGAAATACCAAAACTGGTTTTGATAATTTTTCTACTCGGATGATGTTGTCGCTGGGTAGAGTGCTAAGTGCAATATTTGCTACTAGTCGTTTTGCTATTTCAACTGATGCTGGCAATTTTTTATACGGTAAAAAATCCATGCAAGGGCATTTTGAAGTTGTACCTAATGCTTTTAATTTTCATAACATTAGGCACAAACAAGAAGTTAGTGATGACGAAAAATTAAAATACGCCATTGATTTAAAAGTACTTAATATTGTTTGTGTGGGGCGTTTTTATGCAGTGAAAAATCATGTTTTTTTATTAAATGTTATCAATGAATTAGCGAGTGAGGGAGATGGTTTTTGTTTGCACTTAATTGGCGATGGTGAGCTAAATGAAATACTACTAGCGCAAGTTAAGTGTTTAGGCCTAGAAAATAACGTCAGATTTTGGGGTAAAAGAGCCGATGTTGATCAGTTACTGTCTTTGTTTGATGTTATGGTGATGACCTCAAAAAGTGAAGGGCTTGGAGTCGCATCGTTAGAAGCTCAAGCCGCCGGTTTACCCTGTGTACTGTCAACGGGTATTCCTCAAGAAGCTGATATTGGCGTAGGGCTTTGTCGTTACCTTGATTTAAGTTTGCCTTATGAAGAGTGGGCAAATGCCATTCAACAACAGGTCTTGTCGGCCGTTGTGAGTAAAGCAGAAATTGATCAGAAATTTGAACAGCGTGGTTACCTTTTATCTGCCACTCGTCAGCGATATTTGGACGCCTATTTACACCATGAAAAAAATTAGAGTACTACAAGTTATTCCAGCGCTGACTTTAGGCGGTATATCGTCGGTAGTGATGAATTGGTATCGTAATTTGGATGCCAATAAATACCAATTTGATTTTATTAGCTTTAATGATGGCCCATTACGACAAGAAATTTTAGCCTTAGGGGGGAGTATTCATATTATTCCCACTATTAAGCAAAAGCCATTTCAGCACTTGAAAGCGGTGCATAAAATTTTATCAAGTGAGCAAAACTATGATGTTGTGCATGTACATAATAGTTTTAAAAATGGTGTTCTACTCATGCTGGCAAAACAAAAGGGCATAAAGATTCGCGTTTGTCATTCTCATACCAGTGGTGTTGAAAATAAGTATTTGTTGCCATTTATGGGGCTGTTTAAAACTATTGTTACTCGTGCCAGCAATGTGCATTTAGCTTGTGGCGAACAAGCGGGGAAGTTCTTATATGGTAATAAGACTTTTACTGTTATTAACAATGCCATTTCAGTGCAACGATATTTAAAGCATCCAAAAGACACTAATGAAATTAAAAAGCAATTTTCGTTGCCGAACAATAAACAATTAGTCCTACATGTTGGACGTTTTTCTATAGTGAAAAACCATCAATTTTTGTTACAGATAGCACAGGATAAGACGCTCGATCCTGCCATTCATTTTGTCTGTGTTGGTGAAGGGCCATTGAAAGCGGAATTTGCTGAAAAAATTCTGCAGGAAAACTTACAAGAACGGTTTACTCTATTGCCGTCAACGCCTGAAATTCCTAAATTGTTGCAAACTGTAGACGCTTTTATTATGCCGTCATTATTTGAAGGCGTATCCGTAGCTTTATTAGAAGCACAGGCCGCGGCTTTACCCTGTTTAATCTCAAACACTATTGTGAAAGCGTCAGATATGGGGCTTGAGTTAATTTCATTTCATCCTCTAGACACTATTTGTCCTTGGCTGAGACAGCTAAATCGATTGCCAATCATTAACTTAAGAAATGAGGGAATTTCTCAGGCCTTTTTTGCTAAAGGTTTTTCAACAGAAAGTGTACTTGAGCAATTAACAGCTATTTATCGCTCGAGTGAGTTTGAATGATATTTAATAAATTGGCGCGCGTACTGAATGTTGAAATTATGCTATGTGCACTATTGATTGTGTTGTATGGCGTTACTTCAAGTGCCCCGTTGTTATTACTTGTGGTGCTTATAGGTGTTGTGTGTGCATTTGCATTGCCGTTTGGGCGCAGTATTCAGCTAGCGTTTTTTTTACTGCCTTGTGCTGAGGTGTTTACGCAATCACCTTATATATCGATTTCGTTACTGACCTGTATTTTTTTGGCCATGTTCGCTCGATATATATTGACCCACGTTACTGAAACTGAATACTCTCAGCCCGGTTTGCTGTTGATGTTGTTAGTATTGATTTATGAGCTGATACACATGCTTTATAATCCATTAATGGCTTCGTTTGTAACGGTTCGATGGTCAGTTTTCTTTATTTTTACGTCTTTATTATTGTTCGATCGAAATAAGTATTGTTCATTTTCGCAATTACGTTTTACGCTGTTATGTGGTGTTATAACGTCTACCGCTTATGGCTTATTACAACAATATTTTCAGGTTTCTAACTCGTACTCATTAAATGTTATTTCTCGTTTTTCAGGCGGAGCAGGTGATCCAAATAACTTTGGCTTGTTTTGTTTATTGCTGATTTACTTTTACTTGCCGACCATTCCGAGAGAAAAAATATCGAGATCAACCTTTATGATTATATTAATGATGCTAACTTTTGGTGCATTAACCGTATCCCGGAGTTTTTTTATTGTCGCAATACTTAGCTTATTGACTTATTTTATTTTTTATTTTCGCTCGGCGTTGGGCGATATGTTTGTACGCGGTCTTATTTTATTCAATTGTTTACTGATTCTGTTTGGTGTGTATTGGTTCAGCGGCGCCACTTTTATAGGCGAGTTAGATATATTTGTAAGGTTCAGTGGTAATAATTTATCAGATTTAACTGGATCTCGAAGTGATATATTACAAGAGTACATCAGACTCTTTTTCGAGTTACCGTATAATTTTATTTTGTTTGGTGCTGGTATTAATGGCTACTTGGAATATTACAATAACTACTTTATACAGGCGGGTTTATTTACTGAAGTAGTAGGGCCGCACAACACCTTTCTTGAAATCATGATAAGTTTTGGTTTAATGGGTTTTACCCTGTTTGCGGCTTATATTTATTTAGGCTTTCGGGCGGAAAGAAACCGTGTTGCGAGTAGCCATATTTTTCGTTTAGCTTGGTTGCCGATTATGGTATTTATCTTGTACTGCTTTAGCCTGCAAAACTTGGGTAAATATAGTAGCTATTTTATTCTAATGTTGATTGTTTATAACACTTATAGAAAAGACACCTAAATGACAAACCTAAGCCGTGAACGGCGTAATGGCGTATTATTAAGTTACTGCTCAATAGCACTTCGAAATATTGCCGCATTATTGTTAATCCCTTTTATTATAAATCACTTAGGGGTCAGTGATTATGGTATTTATAGTTTAGTTTCTGCCTTAGCAGGGTATTTAATTGTTTTAGAGTTTGGTTTGGCGAATACGACCATTCGATTTTTATCTGTCTATAAAGCAAATAATGATAAAGCCAAAGAAGCTGAATTTATCAGCAGCATTATTGTTATATATGGCGCTTTAGCATTTTGCGTTGTTGGTATCGGACTGATTATTTGGTTTAATTTACCTGATATATTTCAGCATTCTATGACCCTAGTTGAAATTAAATTACTGCAGTCAGCATTTTTAGTGCTATTGGTTAATGTTGTGATTACCTTATTGAGTAATTCACTGACCGGTATTATTAGTACTTATCAGCGTTTTCGTTTCCAAAAAAGCACTGAAATATTGGTATTTATAGCTCGCTGTATAATTGTTGTTGTCTGTTTACAATCTGGCTTTGGTGTCTTGGCTATTGTAGTCATAGACACCCTTACTAATTTGTTACACAGCTTAATTCGTTTTGGCTATATTAGGCGATTTATTGATATTCAGTTTAAGGCAAAATTACCTGACCGAGCTACATTAAAAGAGATATTTGTTTATTCATCGTTTATTGCCCTTAATGTGATAGTTAACCAAATTAACTGGCGAGTCGACAACTTAATTATTGGTACTTTAACCAATAGTAAAACGTTGGGTATTTTTAATATTGGTAGCCAATTACTGTTTAGCTTTATTGCGTTTGCTAGTGCTATTTCTAATATATTTACCCCCAAAATTGTACAAATGGTCAATCAAAATGTTTCAAATACTGTGCTGATGGCGCAACTTTGCATTATCGGTCGCTATCAAATGATAGTTTTAGGATATGTTTTTGTGGTATTTGCCGCCTTTGGTGAATTATTTATTGATTTATTTGTAGGTGAGGAGTTTTCACAAGCCTATTGGGTGGCGTTAATCTCTATGGTGCCACTTATGTTTGTTTTGGCTCAAACGTCTACCAATGCAGTATTACAAGCACTGAATAAGCATAAAGTGCGAAGTTTATTATTGCTCGTCACCGCGCTAGCTAATATTGTAATATCAATCATTTTGGTGAAAAAAATCGGTATGATTGGGGCCTCATGGGGCACTGCATTTGCCTTGTTTGTTGGCGAATTGTTGATGGTTAATATCTATTTGTACCGTGTTATTCAATTGAATATGTGGCATTTATATCGAGAGTTATCGCGCTATTCTTTGCCGGCAATCTTTGTGACTTTAGCATTAGCGTTGGTTTTATCAGATTATATATCAGCGACTTGGTTTGGATTAATTATGGCTTGTGGTCTTACTGGGTTTATTTATGCGATATGTAGTTATTTTGTTAGTTTAGTAGCAAGTGAGCGTAAAAAAATAAATCGTTTAGTATTTAAAAGTTAATTAAGCAATTTTTCCCTTATCAATTAAAGTACGGATTAGTGTTTAATCTGTAGCGTTCGCTTATTGAGGTAGTGTTTTTGAAAATAGTTATTATTGGGGCCTACCCAAACTCCATTATTGGCTTTCGCGGGCCTTTAATCAGTACATTTGTTCGGGCAGGACACGACGTTACTGTGATGACAGCACACGCTTCAGCTGATGTTGTTGCCGACGTAACTGCGTTAGGCGCAACTTTTCAGCCTTATCCTGTTGAGCGTAACGGCTTAAACCCAATTGCTGATATTAGAACACTATTAGCGATTAAAAAAACCTTACAAGTATTAAAGCCTGATCAGGTCCTTGCCTATACAATTAAACCTATTATTTGGGGCGGAATTGCGGCTCGTATTGTAGGTTTTAAGAATTTTCATGCCATGATCACTGGGTTAGGATACGCCTTTGAAAAAGGCTCTTTCGCGCGTAATTTAGTTAATTTTATTGTTAAGCACTTATATAAGTGTGCTTTAGCCAAAACTAAAAGTGTCATCTTCCAAAATCAAGATAATCTTAAGTTATTCGTTGAATTAGGCTTGGTTGAAGCTGAGAAATGCTATCGAGTTTTTGGCTCTGGAGTTGATATCGACGAATACCAACAACAACCACTGCCAAGGCAAGCAACGACTTTCTTACTGATTGCTCGTTTACTAGGCGACAAGGGTATTAGAGAATTTGCTAGCGCAGCTAAAATAGTTAAGCAACGCTACCCTGAAGCTAAGTTTCAGCTTTTGGGACCCTATGATAGCTCGCCTGATAAAATAAGCATGGCTGAAGTATCACAATGGCAAACAGCGGGGCACATTGAATATTTAGGAGAAACTGATAACGTTAAAGCTTCTCTTAATGCCTGCCATATTTATACGCTACCTTCTTATCATGAAGGTTTACCAAGAACTGTGCTGGAAGCTATGAGTGTTGGGCGCCCGATACTAACAACGGATGCTGCTGGCTGTAGAGATACCGTAGTAAATGGCGAAAATGGTTGGTTAGTACCAACACGTAATGTTGATGCGTTAGTTAGCCGTATGATTTGGTTTATTGAGCACCCAGAACAATGGCAGCCTATGGCAAATAAAAGCCGAAAAATGGTAGAAGATAACTTCAATGTAAAACAGGTTAATGAAGCTATTGGCAATATTATAGGGCTTTAATACCAGCGGAGGTAAAGTTAGCTTATAACAAAACTTGGGTTGACCATAATTATTTGGAATAATAAATAATGCAAATGATATTGATTCTTATTTAGTTTCGTGATTAAATGCGGGCAATTCAAATTATTGTTTCTTTTATAGGTTTAGGCATGCGAATTTCTTCTTTTTTTCAACCCGCGTTGATCGCTTTATCCGTTGTTAGTGCTATTTCAAATACTGCGATTGCAGATGATGACATAGAACGTTTAGCTATTTTTGGTAATGCTCAAGCGGTGAATGATGTGCCGGGCAGTGCCCATATGATTTCTCAGGCAGAATTAGAAAAATTCGATTTTACCGATATTATGCGTACCTTAAGATCGGTTCCTGGTGTCTATGTTTTAGAAGAAGATGGTTACGGTTTGCGTCCCAACATTGGCATGCGTGGTACAGGCCAAAACCGTAGTGAAAAAATTACCATTATGGAAGATGGCGTTTTAGCCGCACCAGCACCATATTCAGCTCCTTCAGCATATTACTTCCCAACAGCGGGTCGTATGCAACAAATTGAAGTATTAAAAGGTACGTCAAGCGCAATGTATGGTCCGCGCACTACGGGTGGCGTGGTTAACATGTTATCTCGCACTATTCCAAATGAATCGCTAGCTGGGCAAATAAATTTAAGTGCCGGTGAAGACGGCTTTGCCAAAGCCCATGCTTATGTTGGTGGCGCGGGTGAAAATGTATCTTCAGTAGTAGAAGTATTTCGTTATCAAGCAGATGGTTTTAAAGAAGTTAATCATACTGGTGGTGATACAGGTTTTGTTAAAAACGATATCATGGCAAAAGTGATGATCAACAGTGATAGCGATGCGAAATACTATCAAGAATTAGAATTTAAATTAAAGTATTCAGATGAAAATTCAGATGAAACGTATATGGGTTTAACCGAAGCCGATTTTGAAGCTAGCCCTTATTCTCGTTATTCCGCTTCGCAGCTTGATAATATGGATACTAAGCATAAACAAATGCAAATTAACCATCATATTAAATTGTCTGACCGCTTTATTTTAGGCACCTCTGCTTACTACAATGAATTTAGCCGTAACTGGTTTAAAACCAGTAAAGTAAATGGTAAAAGCTTAAGTGGTGGTGCTATCGATATCGCTGCCGCTTTTGATAATGGTACTTTTAGTGATGATGAAATCGTTGTTGATGTAAAAGCGAACAGCCGTGATTACGAATCTCAAGGCATTCAAACCGTTTTGAACGCTGACTTTGGCGCACATCAAGTCAAGTTTGGTGCTCGTTATCACGAAGATGAAATGGACCGTTTTCAGTGGGTGAATACATACAGTTTAGATAACACTAATTATGACATGACACTTACTGAAGCTGGTATTCATGGCGCTGATTCTAACCGCATCGATTCAGCAAAGGCGATTGCCTTATTTGTCCATGATGAATACACCGTTGGCGATTTCATCATCAATGCCGGTTTACGTTATGAAGATATGACAATATCTCGTAAAGACTGGGCCAAAGGTGTTGTTGATAGAAGTTCCCCGTTGAAGACAGATGTCAGTAACGATGTTGAGGTGTTATTACCTTCATTAGCCGTAACTTACCGTGTTAATAATGATTTAATCATTATTGGTGGTATACAAAAAGGTTTTGCGCCACCGGCACCAGGTAACGATAAAACAGAAAATGAAGAAAGTATTAACTATGAATTGGGCCTTCGTTTCAACAAGCAAGCATTTAACGGTGAAGCCTTATTTTTCTACTCAGATTATGAAAACATGCATGGTAATTGTACGGCGAGCCAAGGTTGTGATGATAATAATATCGGCAACCAATATAATGCTGGCGAAGTAAAAGTTTCGGGCTTAGAAGTAAAAACAGGTTATGAATTTACTGCCGGTGCCTTAACCATTCCGGTTGATTTAACTTATACTTTTACCACAACAGAATTTCAAAACACGTTCCAATCAGGTTTAGACACTTGGGGTAATGTAACAGCAGGTGATGAATTACCTTACGTACCAGAAAACCAATTACAACTGAGTGTTGGTGTTGTTGGTGAGAAGTGGCGCAGTGATGTTTTAGTGCGTTATGTTGATGAAATGCGTACCACCGCGGGCCAAAATGCAGTGGTTGGGGGTGAGTCAATTGCTAATCACACAGTTGTTGATATGGCTGCTCATTACAATGTTGCTGAAAACCAAGAAATTACTTTCAATGTGGATAACTTGCTTGATAAAGAATATATGGCGACACGTGCACATGGTTCAATTATGGCTGGTAAACCTCGTAGTGTAACTTTAGGTTATAAATATAGCTTTTAAGTTAAAGGGTACCTATTAAAAAAGCGAGCCACGAGCTCGCTTTTTGCTTTTTAACAGTAAATAAATAGATTGCTGATCACTATGTCAGCAATCTATTAGTTTGGCTGATATGTTGCATTTAATAGTGTGTGAATTTCTTTTTCGTAGGCTAATTGTTTCTCTTGATTGAAGCCCACGTGGGCGCTGAAAATTTGTCCTTGTCGATTAATGATGAAGCTACTTGGCATACCTTTTAGCTGATACTTTCTTGCTATTAGGCCTTTAGGATCATAAATAACCGGAAAATTAGCCGCAACTTCACTTAAAAACTCGTCGGCTAATGCTCGGCTATGATCCAAGTTAATACTTAAGATGGTTAAGCCTTGTGCTTGATACTGTGCTTTTAAGTTATTCATCCAAGGAAATGATTTACGACAAGGAATGCACCAAGAAGCCCAAAAATCAACGTAAACAACATTGCCTATTTCATTGGTTAAATGTTGTTCTAATAACTCAATTGTATTCGAGTCAGTACTTACGTTAACATTGTCAGCAGCCGAAAGCTGGCTTGAAAAAATCATTAATGTCATAAGAAAAAAGCATATTTTTAAGTTTTTTATCACGATATAGTCAACATTATTTAGACCTTATTTGCAGACATTTAACCACGTTAGTGAGCATTAGCAAAGTATCGATATTTTTGAATTTGTGTACCTATGGTATATTTACAGGCATATTTACAAATTTTGGCATATGGCTTTCAACTATTAACTTTCAAATAAGAACGCTTAAATATAATTTTTCAATAGTCGAGCTCAGTCGACAAGTTAAGGAATACCGCATGGTCATAAAAGCTATTAGCAAAAAATATAAAGTTGTAGGTCTATTTTTTTCGAGTCTGCTTGTTATTATTTTCAGTATGCCGCTACAAGCTACGCAGAACAATACACTAGAAATGAACCAATGGTTAAAGGCACGTTTTGGCGCTCAACATCAGGTACTTATCCCCATTGTTGCAGTGGCAGATATGCTTTATAGCTGCCAGCAGCAAAAGCAAATAGATGACAACCTAACGATTAAAGCCCTAATTACCCAATTGGATAAAAATACCCTGGCTGAAAAACTAATATATTGTTTGGCTGGAGAATCGCCTAAGTCGGATATTGCTTTAAATTATGGTTTGAAGGGCTGTTTTTATGAGCAACTGAACGACTTGTCTACAGAAGAAAAGCGGCAAAAGATGCGTTTAGTGACTGAAACTATCGCTGGGCTTTCAAGAAGAGAGCGACAAAAAAGCTTTACAAAATGCGTTACTGATCAAGCAATTCACTATTTACGCTAAGTAGTAGTGTTATTGTTTATTGGATGGTTTTTTATCATCTACAAATGCGCTAGGCAGAATCTCTACCCCAACCCAGCGGCCAACTTTTATCATTAGCGGAATAGTAATAGGAGCAAAAGGTAGAATAGCGAAAATACCAATGCCGAGGCCTTTTAAAATATCAACAAATTGTTGGTTGGCAATACGCATTTCTTCAGCACTTGCATCGCGCTTGGTGTAGCGTTTGTAAATACTGAGCATTGCTCTGGTTTCTACTCTTTCTTGAGCTAAGGCTATTTTCACTTTAACCATACTGCGCTTAAGGCGGATGAGATTGCGCCTTTTACTGATACGTAAAACACGAAGGGGTACTTTGTGAAAATGCTTCCAAACTCTCATTTGCGTATTCTCCCACAATAATTAACCAAAGTAAGTAATTCAATTAAGGATATGCCGCACTTAGTTGTGTTCATGTGTTTCAGTGTGCTTTACTATTTTAAGTGGTTTCTAGCTATTGTCTTAATATGTAACATTAGCGACAGAAATTAAGCTGAAATCATGAAAAGTCTATATAATTTATAGCCTGGCTAATTAGCGTGTAACATAATTTGTAACAAATGCTATCAAGCTGACACAGAACAGTTTTTTATATTTCAAGTAATATGACTTATAGTTAACCCAGTTTAAAAATATAAAATGGAACAAGTATTATGGGACATGAAACACCGAAAGTTTTGGTAGTAGACGATGATATGCGTTTACGAGCATTACTCGAGCGGTATCTAGTTGAACAAGGATTTGTTGTACGCAGTGCAGCAAATTCTGAGCAAATGGATAGATTACTCGAGCGTGAAAACTTTCATCTGCTAGTACTCGACTTGATGCTACCAGGAGAAGATGGCTTATCAATTTGTCGCCGCTTACGCCAAAACTCTAATGATATTCCTATTGTTATGTTAACGGCAAAAGGTGATGAAGTAGATCGCATTATAGGTTTGGAACTTGGCGCGGATGATTACATGCCTAAACCGTTTAATCCACGTGAATTATTAGCGCGTATTAAAGCCGTTTTACGTCGCCGAGTGCAAGAAGCTCCAGGCGCCCCTTCACAAGAGGAAAATATTATTTCTTTTGGTGAATATCAGCTTAACCTTGCCACACGTGAAATGGCAAAAGGCGATATTAATATGCCATTAACTAGCGGAGAATTTGCGGTATTAAAAGCGCTGATCACACACCCTCGCGAGCCATTGTCGCGTGACAAGCTAATGAATTTAGCTCGCGGCAGAGACTACTCTGCTTTAGAACGTAGCATTGATGTACAAGTATCTCGCTTGCGTCGTATGTTAGAAGAAGACCCAGCAAAGCCTCGTTATATTCAAACCGTTTGGGGTTTAGGGTATGTATTTGTTCCTGAAGGAAAGTCTGTTGCATAGTTGTACTTAATAGCATACTAAACAATCCTAACGTAGTAGAAGTTTATGAAAATATTGCCACGCAGCGCCTTTGGACAAACGGTACTCTTAATAGGTGTTTTGCTATTAATAAACCAAGTGGTGTCTTTTATATCGATGTCGATATATATAATTCAGCCCAATGCCCAACAAGTTAACCAACTATTGGCAAAGCAGGTGCGTGTTGTATTTATCGATATTGCGGATGAAGCAATAAGCCCTGCCATGGGGGAGGCATTCCAGCGAGAAACCGGTATTGGTGTATATCGTGAGGCTGCAGCCATGAAATTGGGTTTACAAGATGCGGTATATTACGCATTTCGTTCTGAAGAAATGTCTAACCTTTTAGGTGGCCCAGCCGAAGTGAGAATTTCTCAAGGAGGGGAATATTTATTTTGGATTCGACCGCCTCAAGCACCTGACTATTGGGTTAAAATTCCTATTAATGGTCTGGAAGAAGAAAATTTTTCACCGCTTATTTTCGTGCTGATGATTTTAGGTATATTGAGTGTTATGGGTGGATGGTTGTTTGTTAGACAACTGAATCGACCCTTGAGCGCATTACAACATGCTGCTCTTGATGTTGGTCGTGGAGATTTTCCGGAGCCATTAACTGAGCTTGGCACAACTGAAATTGTTGCGGTAACTCGGGCTTTCAATCATATGTCCAAAGGTATTAAGCAACTTGAAGATGACCGAAACTTATTGATGGCCGGTATATCTCACGATTTACGTACACCATTAACTCGTATTCGCTTAGCCACTGAAATGATTTCTCAACAAGATGAGTTTTTAAAAGAGGGTATTGAAGGCGATATTGAAGACATGAATACCATTATAGATCAGTTTATTGATTATATTCGCCACGATAGTAAAGACAAAGCTGAGTTGGACGATATCAATGTGTTGATTGATGAAGTAGTGCAGTCTGAGAGTATTTTAGAGCGAGAAATTATTTTTAATGCACAGCCTTTACCTAAGGTACCGTTGCGTTATGTTGCTATGAAGCGTGCGCTGGCAAATTTAATTCAAAATGCTTTACGTTATTCCGATGGTAAAGTTACAGTGACAACTTCATTTGATAAACGTAAACAAGAAATTTGTTTTTGTGTTTGTGATGAAGGCCCCGGCATTCCTGAAGTTGATATTGAGCGTTTGTTCCAGCCTTTTACACAGGGAGATGTAGCAAGAGGAACAGAAGGCAGTGGTTTAGGTTTAGCTATTATTAAACGTATTGTTGATACCCATAGTGGTCGAGTTGAATTGTCTAATCGAGCCGGTGGGGGGTTAAAAGCGAAAGTTTGTTTACCTATTAGCCACGGGTAATCGACTTTTATGGACTGTATAATTTGCAGAGAGTGTTGAGCTAAAAACATTAGGCATTAAAAAGCCGTCGTTAATACGACGGCTTTTTTTGTTTTTCTGTCCCGTCCTGAAATGTGTTTACACATTTAGGACTTTAAAATGAAAAATTCAATTACTAAAGGCACCAAACGTTCACAACGTGATTATACGTTGGGCTTTAAATTAGCAGTCATAGAGCAA
>NZ_JACGWA010000005.1 GCF_014077505.1 Colwellia sp. BRX10-3
TCGTTGCTGCAGGCCTTGCCTGAAGCGAGATGCGCATTCTACGCACCTGAGTTTTAATGTCAACGTTTTATTTAAATTTATTTTAAAAGTTTGAAACTTTCAAAACCAACCAGTTTAAAACGTTACGTTAACTAATTCAGCCTAAACCGCGGTAGATAACTTATTAAAACAGCTCGTTGGGGTTACCCCTTGGAACTGGAGCGCATTTTAGAGATTTTTGGCTTCACGTCAACACCTAAAATGCATTTAATTGCGAATATGTGTTTGTTTGCTTTTTAATTGAACTAATCGGCTAATTTACAGACTAACCCTATGAAGTAAGCCAATTTTGGTGAGTCGTTTTCTTGTTTTCTTGTTTATTTGTTCATATGTACAAATAAACAGGAGATATAAAGTAACTTATACTCTATATTGATTTACTCATAAGAATAATAACCTTCAAATATAGTGGATCTTTCGACGATATTTGTACAGAGAGCATAACAAATGAAAAAAATACTCATCTTGTTAATGCTTGCTGGCATTAGTAGTACGGTTGTGGCGAAGGATGTTGCCGAATATAAACAGGAACGTTTAATAGCTAAGATATTAAACCAACAAGTAAAAAAACATAGAACAATTCAAAGCAGTGTCCATGCAATACTTTCACGCTATCCTGAAAAAGTTGATGTAGTTATGGCGGTTGCCTTAAAACGCTATCCGGAAGAGTATCGCCAAATTATGTTAGGCGCTTTATCAGCACAACCGGTACTAGCATGCGATGTCATAGAAAACGCCATAAAAGCTAAAGTCGCTCCTAGCAGTGAACTTGTTGAAATAGCCATAACAGCAGAGCCTGCTTATGCTCAAGAAATAGTTAACACTGCAGTTCAATTCAATCCAACTGAAATTGAAAATATTGTTCGAGTTGCTATACGAACTGAACCATACGATAGCAGTAATATAGTAAACAACACTGTATCTAGTTACCCAAGCAAAATGTTAAATATTCTGACAGCCGCTATTACAGCACTTCCTGAGCAGGCAACTAATATTGTCAAAGATATTTTAGCTTTATTTCCTAATGAAGCAGACACTGTAGTTGAAGCCGCAGTTCAACAGAGTAGTGATAGTCACAATAATGGTATTGTAAACGCTGCCATTGATTCAGGATTTGATAGGGATTCTGCAATTGCAGCCGCTGTAGCCGGTGGTGCCAAAAAAGAAACTTTGGTTACATTGAATAATTAGTAATTGGTCACTTTATTAATTCAATTGCTATAAAAAATTATGGGACGGGACACGTTCTACAAAAAAGCCCAGTAATTACTGGGCTTTTTATTGTCAAATTTTTATCAATTAATGTTAGCTTTGTTCTCGCTCAATAGCTCGATAAGCAATATCAGTACGATATTCAACACCTTGCCACGAAATTTGCTGCAATAACTCATAGGCTGCTTGTTGCGCTTGAGTAACATTATTACCTAGTGCTGTTGCACATAAAACACGACCACCTGCGGTAACTATGGCACCATTTTTTTCAGCTGTACCAGCATGGAATATTTTTCGATCAGATGCTTTATTTATATCTAGACCAGAAATAACATCGCCTTTGGGATAACTCGCCGGGTATTTAGCTGCCGCCATTACAACGCCTACCGCTGGGCGTGGATCAAAATCAATCGTTGCTTTGTCTAATTCGCCACGACAAGCCATCATACACAACTCAACAAGATCAGATTTTAATCGCATCATAATTGGCTGAGTTTCAGGGTCACCAAAGCGACAATTATATTCTATAACTTTCGGCGTGCCATCAGTATCAATCATCAAACCTGCGTATAAAAAGCCAGTATAAGGTGCGCCTTCTCTCGCCATACCTTCAACGGTAGGCATAATAACTTCATTCATAGCGCGTTGATGAATTTCAGGTGTAACAACCGGCGCGGGAGAATATGCACCCATGCCACCAGTGTTTGGTCCTTTATCACCATTGTAAGCACGCTTATGGTCTTGGCTAGTGGCAAATGCTAAAACATTTTTTCCGTCAACCATGACAATAAAGCTGGCTTCTTCACCTTCTAAAAATTCTTCAATCACCACGCGATGCCCAGCATCACCAAAAGCATTACCAGCAAGCATATCCTGAATCGCGTCTTCTGCTTCTTTAAGTGTCATAGCAACAATAACGCCTTTGCCTGCTGCAAGACCATCGGCCTTAACAACAATAGGGGCGCCTTGCGCTCGAACATAAGCAAGTGCCGGTTCAATTTCGGTAAAATTTTGATAACTACCAGTTGGAATATTATTTCTTGCTAAGAAGTCTTTAGTAAATGATTTTGAGCCTTCAAGCTGTGCAGCTTTTGCACTTGGCCCGAAAATCATTAAACCTTCAGCTTGAAAAGCATCAACAACACCATCGACAAGCGGTTGTTCAGGTCCGACGATAGTTAAAGCAACGTCATTGCGTTTAGCAAAGTCGACTAAGGCTGGAATATCGCCAGCAGACATCGCGATATTTTCCAGTTTAGCTTCTGTAGCTGTACCTGCATTACCTGGTGCAACAAAAACTTTTGTTACTGAAGATGATTGTGCAGCTTTCCATGCTAAAGCATGCTCACGACCGCCACTACCAATTACCAAAACATTCATTAACTTTAATTCCTAGTTTGTTAAATCGCTATAACTGTAGAAGTCAGGTTATAGCGGCTCAATATTATTTTACAAATTTTAATGTCATGCGATCACTTTCGCCAATCGCCATATATTTAGCTTTATCTTCATCGCCTAAGCGTAAAACTGGTGGTAAAGTCCAAACACCTTTTGGATAAACAGCCATATCTTTTGCGTTTGCATTTACTTCACTGCTTGCTGCGAATGTAAAACCAGCCGCTTTTGCTTGTTCAATAGTTTTGCTTTGCGATACATAGCCAACTGCATTTTTAGGGTCTACACCTTCAGGCAAGCGATGCTCAACTACACCTAACACGCCACCTTTTTTCAATGCTTTGTATGCGTCTTTAAAGGCTTGTTCTACCCCTTCATCACGCCAGTTATGTAAATTACGAAAAGTCAGTACCATATCGGCCGTGCCTGCAGGGGCAAGTTCACTTGCTTGACGTGGTACAAAGTTAGTTAACTCTACTTCACTAAAAACAGCATCACTGGCTAATTTTTTAACTAACTGTTTACGTGAATTGCTGTAATAGTTATCTTCGCCAGTATCAGGATATTGAGCTCCATACAGTTTACCTTTACCTTTTACTGCGGGTGCTAAAATTTCGGTATACCAACCACCGCCAGGTGTAATTTCAACCACTGTCATTGACGGATTAAAGCCAAAAAATTCTAAGGTTTCTTTCGGATGACGATATACATCACGCGCTTTGTTTATTGCTGAACGGTGATTTCCAGCGATAGCTTGTTCAAGTTGACTTTGCTGATGAGCATCTTGATGAGCGTTAACTAAACCAGAACATAATAAAGTTGCAGACACGATTGACGCGGTAAAAACTTTTTTAATCGTTTGAGTTGTTGTATGCATTGTTATCTTCCATTAACTAGTAAATTTTTATAGAGGATAGTTATAGCAGATTTCGTTAAGATGTTCAGTGCCGTTAGTCTTATCTTATCGATAAAAAACGACATTTAAACTTAATTGCGTGTATCTAAATATTAATTTTATTACACATTTACCTACCAACTATGATTTACACAACAAAAATGCTCAAGATAACGACTCTATCTGAGCATTTTCATCATCAGTATCAATTAATGGCGGAAGTGACGCATACCAGTGAATACCATAGCGATATTATGTTCATCTGCTGCGGCAATAACTTCATTGTCACGCATAGAACCACCAGGCTGAATTACTGCAGTTATGCCTGCTTCAGCCGCTGCATCTAAACCATCGCGAAATGGAAAGAATGCATCAGAGGCCATTACTGAACCAGCCACTTCTAAATTTTCATCCGCTGCTTTAATACCAGCTACTTTCGCAGAATATACTCGGCTCATTTGACCAGCGCCAACACCGATAGTTGAGCTATTTTTAACGTAAACAATGGCGTTCGATTTAACATATTTCGCTACTTTCCAACAAAATTGTAAATCGCGCATTTCTTTATCTGTAGGTTGACGTTTAGTCACTACCGTTAAGTCATCACTCTTTACGTTACCTTGGTCAGTATCTTGTACTAATAAACCGCCGTTAACGCGTTTAAAGTCAAAGCCTGTTGTTTTAGTATCCCATTGACCACACTCTAATAAACGCAGATTAGGTTTAGTGGCAACAATTTTTGCTGCAGCATCAGAAATGCTTGGGGCAATTATAACTTCAACAAATTGACGAGAAACAATAGCTTGTGCCGTATCTGCATCTAATTCACGGTTAAACGCGATAATGCCACCAAAAGCAGACGTTGGATCTGTTTTATAAGCGCCTTCATAAGCCGCTAAGATATCATCACCAATAGCAACGCCACATGGATTTGCATGTTTTACGATAACGCATGCTGGCTCATCAAATTCTTTAACACACTCTAAAGCGGCATCCGTATCAGCAATGTTGTTATACGATAAGGCTTTGCCTTGTAATTGAATCGAAGTAGAAACTGAAGCTTCTTCAGGACTTGCTTCAACATAGAATGCTGCGTCTTGATGCGAGTTTTCACCGTAACGTAAATCTTGCTTTTTAATAAACTGGCTATTAAAAGTACGTGGAAACTTTTGTTTTTCTACGCTAACAGCTTCATCACTGTTATATGCTGGTAACATTTTACCAAAGTAATTAGCAATCATACCGTCGTAAGCAGCCGTATGTTCATAGGCAGCAATAGCTAAGTCAAAACGAGTTTGATAAACCAAAGAGCCATTGTTCACCGCCATTTCAGCTAAAACACGATCATAATCATGAGCATTGACAACAATGGTCACATCTTTATGATTTTTAGCTGCAGCGCGCACCATCGTTGGCCCGCCAATATCGATGTTTTCAATGGCATTTTCTAATGAACAATTTTCATCAGCAACGGCATTAGCGAATGGGTAAAGGTTAACCACAACGAGATCAATAGCGCTGATATCATTTTCAGTCATCACTGTTTCGTCAATACCACGACGCGCTAAAATACCACCATGAACTTTCGGGTGTAAGGTTTTAACTCGACCATCCATAATTTCTGGGTGACCTGTGTAATCAGATACTTCTGTCACTTTAATGCCGTTTTCAGCCAATAATTTCGCGGTACCACCTGTTGATAAAAGGTCGACACCTTTTTCTGATAACGAGCGAGCAAATTCAACAATACCGGTTTTGTCTGAAACACTTAATAGTGCACGTTTGATTGGGCGTGGTGTATCCATGGTTTTTCTAATTACCTATAAATTAAAATAAAATGGTTGTCTGGTCTATGACACATGTCCGTCGGGTTGAGCAGTACTCTACATCACGTCCATTATCATTATTATGCATATTTACTTTTACGGAGTAAAAGTTGACTAACTGGATAACTTTTACATCTCTAAAAACAAAAAAGCACCCGAGGGTGCTTTTAATTGACAGGCTAACCTGTCGTACTTCTTAGTTCATGCCGTATTTTTTTAACTTCTTACGTAAAGTACCGCGGTTGATGCCTAATAAGTTAGCGGCGCGGGTTTGATTTCCACGCGTATATTGCATGACTTCTTCTAGCATTGGCGCTTCAATCTCTGAAAGTACAAGGTCGTACATATCATCAACGTCATTACCGTTTAACTGAGACAAGTAGTTTTTAATAGCTACTTTTGCTTGTGTGCGTAAAGGCGAGGCCTTTGTCTGAGTTTGTAGATCACCGGTAATAAATGGAGAGGAAATATTTTGTTCAAACATAAAGTTCAGACTCTTTCTAAAGTTAAATTATCAAAATACATAGTTAATGCGTCAAGTTGTTCAGTAACTGACTCGAGTGCATTAAAAATAGAACGAAACGATTTTCCTTGTTCATGCGTTTGCATGTACCAAGAAACATGTTTACGGGCAAAACGTACACCCATAAATTCACCGTAAAATTTGTGTAATTCCATTACATGTCCAATTAAAATTGAACGTACTTCTTCCGTTGAAGGAGCAGACAAATGCCTACCCGTTTTCAAAAAATGATTAATTTCTCGAAAAATCCAAGGTCTCCCTTGGGCACCACGACCAATCATAATTGCATCAGCCCCAGTGTAATTCAGCACTTGTTCCGCTTTTTCCGCACAAGTAATATCGCCATTAGCAACAACAGGAATATTCACCGCTTGCTTTATTGCTTTAATGGTTTCGTATTCCGCATTGCCTTTATAAAAGTCATTACGAGTACGGCCATGTACAGCAAGTGATTGTATTCCGTTATATTCGGCAATATTGGCTATTTCAATACCGTTGCGAGTGTTTTCACACCAGCCAGTTCGAATTTTCAACGTTACGGGAATATCTACCGCATTAACCACAGCTTTAACAATTTGCTCGACTAATGCGGGTTCTTTCAGTAACGCTGAACCTGCTAATTTTTTATTTACCTTTTTTGCTGGGCAGCCCATATTGATATCAATAATTTGAGCGCCATTATCAGCATTGACCTTAGCAGCAAAAGCTAATTCTTCAGGATCTGAACCGGCAATTTGCACGGAACGTATACCTGCTTCTTTACTATGCAACATACGGCGCTGAGATTTACCGGTATTCCACACTTTTGGATTAGATGACATCATTTCAGATACCGCTAGCCCTGCCCCCATCTGACAACATAATTGTCTGAATGGTTGATCGGTAATTCCCGCCATGGGTGCAAGCATAGTATTGCTTGCTAAAGTGTATGGACCTATCTTCACGCTGTTGTTTTTTTGAGCTACTAGTCAAAAGGGCGCTAAGTTTACGCGTTTTTTTTAGGATTGAAAAGGATATAAATTGAACAAAAAGCGCTTTTTTTCACGTTTTTTATATTGACATTTTCTAAAGTGTTGATGCGAGCAGTTTTTGTACAAATTGATACCAAAAGCTGCTCACTTTTTAAGACATTTATTAGCAACTAATAACGAACACCAGATAAACGCACCCATTCGTCTTGCACAGTAACTGGGTCCATCTGACAAAACTCACCATATATAGTTTGTAATTGCTCGGCTTGCTCTTCTAAAACACCCGATAGTGCAAGCACACCATGACTAGAAACATATTCAATAATCACCGGAGCAAGTTCACGTAATGGTCCAGCTAAAATATTTGCCACTACCACATCAGCTTTACATTTTGGTTGATCTTTAGGTAAGAATAATTCTAAACGGTCTTCACATTGATTGCGTTTAGCGTTTTCTAAACTCGCTTGCAACGCTTGCGGATCAATATCGATACCAATCACTTTTTTTGCACCTAATTTAAGCGCAGCTAATGACAAAATACCTGAGCCGCAACCAAAATCGACCACAGTTTTACCGACTAAGTCTAAACCGTCGAGCCAAGTTAGGCACAAAGCCGTAGTTGGGTGTGTGCCTGTACCAAACGCTAAACCAGGGTCAAGCATAACATTCACAGCAGTAGGGTCAGGAACATCTAGCCAGCTTGGACAAATCCATAAACGTTGACCAAATTTCATCGGATGGAAATTGTCCATCCATTCTCGTTCCCAGTCTTTATCTTCAAGTTGTTCAAGCTTGTAAGCCATTTTGTTTTTATCTGGATGAATACTTTTTAAATAATTCAGCACTTTATCCATATCATGACTGGCATCGTATAAGCCCATTACCACGGTATTATTCCAATAAATGACTTCATCACCAGGAAGCGGCTCATATATAGGGGTATCTTTAGCATCGATGAAAGTAACGGCTTGTGCGCCACAAGCACTCAACCAATCGCTATATTTTTCAGCAGTCTCTTCATCAGCACTTAATCTAAGCTGGATCCAGGGCATGTTTCTTCTCATTAAAATTTTTTTGCTAGTTTATCATTCTCTACCGCGACAAAACAGCCACTTTAGCCATATACTAATCTAATAATTGCGATAAACTTAATGTCTTAATAAACATGACAAGCAATGTTATCACCACCTATTTCAACACCGTTGCATGCTTTAATTATTCACATTGTAAGGATTAAAATGCTAGATCTTCTCCCCGATTTATTCGACGACCATGCTGATAAGCTTTCTTTAGCTGCCCCTATATTTAAAGATTACGGTGGTAACATTATATTTTATGGCGAAATTGTTACCGTCAGCTGTTATAACGATAATTCCAAAGTTAAAGAACTTGTTGCTACTGATGGTACCAATAAAGTTATGGTAGTTGATGGTAAAGCAAGTATGACTAACGCCTTACTCGGTGACATGTTAGCCGAGCTAGCCGTAAAAAATGGCTGGCAAGCCATTGTGATTAATGGCTGTATTCGTGATGCTGGCACCATTGCTACTTTACCCATAGCAGTAAAAGCATTGGGTTGCTGCCCAATAAAAACCGAAAAGTTAGGCAAAGGTGAAGTTAACCAAGTTATTAATTTTGCCGACCTAACCTTTAATCCAGGTCAGTATATTTATGGCGATAGTAATGGTTTAGCGATCAGTAAAGCACTATTATCCTTTTAATAAGCATAACCTTAGTGCAACCAGTGTCACTAAGATTATAAATAAAGCTAAACGTCAGAGTGTAATAACCATGAAGTATTTTCCTATATATCTAGACGCCAAACATATTAACGCGATGATTATAGGTGGCGGCGAAGTAGCGGCCCGTAAAATAGAGTTGTTGTTAAAATCAACAACTCACATTTCCATTATGTCTGAAACGCTTAATAGCAGCGTTGAGCGTTTAGTAAATTTACATCAATTAAAATGGCTCAAACATAATTATCAACCTGGCCACCTTAGCAATAGTAATATAGTTATTGCGGCAACAGACAGTATTGAAGTTAATAGCGCAGTAGCAGCGGAAAGCAAGCAGTTAAAGCTACTGACTAATGTGGTCGACCAACCGGAACTATGCACCTATATAACGCCAGCAATAATTGATCGAAGTCCTATAATAATTGCTATGTCGAGTTCTGGTAGCGCGCCTATTTTGCTACGTATGTTACGCGAGCAAATCGAAAAAACATTACCTAATGGCTATGGAAAATTAGCTGACTTTTCTTTTAAATTTAGAGATCATGTTAAAGCGCGGGTAAAAAGTATGCGTGAGCGTCGAACTTTTTGGGAACGCACATTACGTGGCAGTATTGGGCAAGCTATTTTAGCGGGCAGAACAACCTTGGCTGAACAACATTTAATTGCCAGTTTAAAAACACAAACACCGCTGCCTGATGGTGAAATTGTTTTTATACATACAGGTAACGGTAATCCCGACCACTTAACACTGAATGCCCATCGAGAAATGCAGTTTGCCGATGCGGTTTTTTATGACCAAGAAGTCAATACCGATCTGATTGAATACATTAGACGAGATGCCAGTAAATTCCCGCAAGATATAGCCTCAAGTGTTTTAATTAATGTGCAACATGCATTAGATTTAGCAGAACAAGGTGAAAAAGTTATCTACTTACTGAATGGTTCAGTCGAGTTGCCCGAAAATAAAACCCTAGCGCAAAGTCCAATTTATAAAAAACATATTTATAGCGGCAGTTAATAAACCCATAAAGCAGACTTTATATATGCCAAGTCACTTTTATGTTATGTCCGAATTTGAGATTATCCCCGTTAAAAAATCAATACTATCGCAAAAATTAATCACGCCCACTTGCCAATACATATAGCTATAGAGGGATTTTAGATTGCATTTATGCGACTAATGCAATCGCGGTTAACAATAGAATTATAGCAACCGCATACGCTTGATTGCTTATCGGCTTTGTCGTACTGACCACGGTACTATCTTCCATAAGTGACTCCATATTAAAATTTATTACTCTAATGGCACTATAGAGTCGATCTTAATAAGCTAAGTTCATCACTTTACGGATCTTTACATTCGGGTTATAGACAAACATTAACAAGTGTAATAATGTTGATAAGAGCTTGCTTTCAATAACTAAAACCGTGAGAAACAGGAAGTTTTCAAATTTTGCGTTACACTAAATTTAAAATTAAAGTCTAATTAAAATGGAATGTAGTAGATGCCTAACAATAAAAATGCAAAAAAAGAACCACAACAAAATGAAGCGCCCGTTAATGAGCTTGACCAGCTTAGACAAATTGTATTTGGCGTAGCCGAGCAACAATTAAAAAAGCAAATTGCATTAACGCGCAGTGATTTGGAACACGCGTTAAATACACAAAGCATTAGCTTCACCCATCGCCTAGATAAAATGCAGGAAAATATCACCCAACGATTTTCTGATATAGAGCAACAAATACAGCATTTAGATAAAACCCATGATGATAATGAATTAGTTATTCAAAAAGATCTTGCTAATTTAGCCTCTGAGCATGAGATGTTTGCCACTGCTACTCAGCAAGACTTTAAAACTATGGAACAGTCACTTGATATTGGCAGTCAGACGCTATCTCATAATTTTAATGAACAGCTTGAACAATTAAAAACCCATCTTGAAAGTGTTTCAAAAGAGCTTAGTTCGTCGAAAACCGATAGAAAAACACTGGCTAAATTACTAGCAACCATGGCGACTAATTTAGAAGATGACGAATTATAATGCCAACCGATGCAGAAAAAGAAGCTGAATCAGCGCAACAACTAGAGAAAGTTCGCACTCTTCTGCTTGGAAAAGACAACAGTAGAATAACAGAAAGTATAAAAAAAGATGCTCGTAAAATCGTGGCTGAAGTCATTACTGAGGCATTGCACGATAGACAAAAAAAAGACCATTCTGTTGATAAAGTACTGCAACCATTTGTTGAGGATTCTGTTCAACTATCTGTTACCCACAATAGTGAACAAATGGTTATTTCTTTATACCCCATTGTCGGTAGTTTAGTAAGAAAGTCAGTGGCGGCTTTTCTCAGTGACTTTATGGAAAAAACTAATCAGCTATTGGAAAACAGCCTAACAATAAAAGGACTAAAATGGCGCCTTAAAGCTCGGCAAGGCGGCGTTAGTTACGCACAGTATGCAGCATCTCAAACCTTTGTTTATCGCGTAGAGCATGTTTTTCTGATTCATAGAGAGACTGGCTTACTTTTGAATACCGTTGCATTGGATAATGAAAACAAAAGTGATGCTGATATCGTATCGGCAATGCTAACGGCAATTAATGATTTTGTTGGTGACTCATTTTTAACTAACGATGAACGACTAAAAGAACAATTACAATCAGTTAGTACCGAAAACTTTAATTTACTGATAAAGCCTGGACCAAGCGCCTTGGTTGTTGCAGCCGTAAGTGGTAATCCACCCCAAAGCATAAGTGACCAATTACAGCTAACGGTTGAAAATATACATAGTTTGTATCTTGAAGAACTCAATAGCTTTAACGGCGATAATCAACAGTTTGACAATACCGACAATCTGCTGCGTGACTGCTTATTAACAGAACAAAAAACAGCAACAGACGATAAGAAAAAAACACCTTGGTTTGCTTGGGCAATCGTACTTTTAGTATTACTATTCGCCGGCTACAAAAGCTTTAACTGGGTAAAAAGCTCGCAACTTCACAATAAAATAATGCAGTTAGACACACAGCCAGGTGTTATCATCAAACAACTTAAAATACATAGTCTTGATGATATAACGTTAGATATTTTACGCGACCCTGATGCGTTAAATATTACTGACTGGCTGAATAATAATGAAATGAATGCGGCACAATTCAAACTTATTGAACGGAACTATTATTCTTTTGATCCGCCAATATTACGCGAACGAGCGCAACGCATAATTAAAGCATACCCAAACATTACCTTTACTTGGCAAAACAATACACTTGTACTTGCTGGCACATTAGACATCACCAAAACTGAACAACTACTTAATACATTAGCTATAGCTGGATTTAAAAGCGATAAAAACTTAACCTCCGAGCAATTGCAGCTCACATCTTCTCTCCCTACGTTACAAAGTAAGCAAATCCAGCAACAAATATTTGATGACCTTATTGGCCGCATCGCCGCACTTCAACTAAATTTTCCCGTTGCTGTAGAAACTATTACCCCTGAAATGCATGTGTCACTACAAAAGCTTTATCAATATGTACAACAACTTGAGCCAGTAGCAAAAGCACTTAACATCAATTATGGCTTGTTAATATTGGGCAGCAGCGATAATACCGGCAATAAAACCACCAACAATATTATTAGCCTAAAAAGAGCCAACAATGCCTCTTATGAGTTACAACAAAAGGGCATAAACAAAGATAAAATGTTTGTTTTAGGCCTAGGACAAATAGAAATTACCGCGATTAGTAGTAAGGCAAGAACTGTTATGTTTAACGTGATACATATAAATCAGGAATAATAGAGTGACTCCGCTGAAAATAAGCGTAGTATTTTAATTATACTGAGGCGAACTTAATAATTGTTCATTTAGCAAGTATTAAAGCTTAGCAAAACCAATAAGATGTCGAATATGGAGATGACGCTTTGATTCAAAAAAAAATCTGCCTTCTAGGGGCGTCCAGTGTAGGAAAAACAAGTTTAGTCAAACAATTTGTAGAAGGTATTTTTAGTGAAAAGTATCTTACGACCATTGGTGTGAAAATTGACAAAAAAACCATATTTTTAGAGAATGAAGAAATTCAGCTTATGCTCTGGGATATGGAAGGTAATGATACTTATAACGTTTTCCAAGAAAGATATTTACGTGGCGCGGCCGGTTATATCATAGTAGTTGATCAAACCCGTGCAACATCATTACATGAAGGTTTAGATATCCACACCCTTGTTCGCCAAGTAACGGACTGCCCCGCCATATTAGCTATAAATAAAAGTGATTTACCTGCCACTTGGAATATGGATGACAGTGAAAATAAATCCTACCAAAATCTGTTTGATTTACAGTTTTCCACCAGCGCTAAAACAGGATCCAATGTGGAAGAAATGTTTTCAGCCCTGGCTAAGCTATTATTAAGGAGTTAGAAGATGACACAGCTACTGAATAAAGTCATCAATGCATTAGAACAAATTATTTTAGAAGTTATCGACACTAACACAGGCACAGTGAAATGGGTTGAAGGTGACGGCGAATGGGCGATTGACTTATTCCCAAACGCGGGTAATCAACAGGCATTTGCTATTAATGAAGAAACTCCATTTTTGCAGGACTTTCTTTTTGACGCCACATTAATATGGCAAGCAGCTGAAAATGGTAAGTTACGTTCAGGCTTATGGACCGAAACAACTCACACTAATAAAGAGCTGTATCTAGAAGCGATTGCCATCAAGCAAGACCAGCATAATCTTCTGGTTATCACCAATCAACGTGAAGATTTTGAATTTCAGCAAAAAACCAAACAATTAGCTCGTGAAGTTTTATTATCATACGATCGTCTTTTTTTAAAAAATGAATATTTACATACCCGTTTACTGTCTATTTTAAAACAGCCTCCTGAGCAAAGTAATATCTTAACAACACTCACTAAAGTTATTGAAAATGCAGAGTTTGCAGTGTTAATCGCGAGCAGTGACTTCAGCACTAATATTGAAAATTCAGCCGCAATAAAACTCTTCGATCAAGGTACTTTGATAAGCAGTCAACCGTCTCGCCCCATAGATATCATTCTTAGATTAATGCAAAACCAATTACCTGAGTACGAGCGAATTTTATCGACTAACTCTAGTTGGGATGGTGAACTATGCTGGATATCGCCACCATCAACACTTAAATGGCTTAAAGTTGCTTTTTATCCAGTTAAAAATAAACTCAACGAAGTTGAGAATTGGATAATATTCGCCAACGACATTAGTACAATTAAACACTTAATACAGCGCAATGAGCAACTTGCGCTGCAAGATATGTTAACTGAATTACCTAATCGCTTTTCTTTTTTGCAAATGTTAGAAAAACATATTGCGGCAAAACAGCCATTTTATTTACTGTATATAGACATTAATGACTTTAGACGACACAACGAATTTTATGGCCATGACCAAGGCGACAAGCTACTAATAGAGCTGAGTAAACGCATCAGTGCTGTGGTCAAAACTTCAGACTTTATCGCGCGAGTCGGTGGTGACGAGTTTGCAATAATGCTTAATAATATTGACAACCAAAAGGCCTGTAAAATTGCTATCCAGCGCATTATTGACAGCATAAATAAGCCATTTCATACTAAAAAGTCAGAAAGCTTTAATATTAGCATCAGCATTGGCGCTGCCAATTACCCTCATGATGGACAAAGTGTTGAAGAGTTAATGAAGTTTGTCGACTTAAGCGCTTATAACGGTAAAAAGAATAGAAAAAATTCGGTACAATTTTACTCGCAGTCAATGAAAGACGCCTCACATCATTTAATTATAGTGGAGCAAAATTTAAGGCAAGCAATCAAAAACAATGAATTTGAATTATATTTACAACCGATTATCGATATAAAAACTAATCGCATCAATAAAGCTGAAGCGCTGATCCGTTGGAATCACCCTGAGAAGGGTTTAATTAATCCGGATGATTTTATTCCTATCGCAGAAAAGAGTGGCTTGATCATCGCAATCGGCGAATGGGTAATTAGCCGAACTTGCCAAATGGCCAAACAAATTTGCGATCTTGGATTTGATATTAAAATATCAATGAACCTATCTCCTTCGCAAGTCACTGATAATAATTTATTTGCTTATTTAAGTACCTGCATTAACGATAATAAAATTAACCCCCGCTTATTAGAGCTAGAAGTCACCGAAGGTGTCTTAGTTGATGATTATTCAGCCGCAGAGAAGTTATTGAGCAACGTAAGAACGATTGGTATGAGTGTCTCAGTTGATGATTTTGGTACCGGTTACAGCTCGTTGTCGTATTTGAAAAAATTGCCTTTGGACTTTTTGAAAATTGACCGTTCATTTATTAAAGAAATTGTTGCTGATGACAACGATAAAGCGATAGTACGTGCGGTTATTTCCATGGCACATAACTTAAATTTATGTGTCACCGCGGAAGGCGTAGAAACAAAAGAGCAATTAAGTTTTCTGGTTGATAATTCATGTAATTCGGTACAAGGCTACATTTTTAGTCGACCAATTAAATTAGATTATTTTATCAAATTACTGCATGAACAAAAGTAATAAGAGGCAAACTTAAAAAAACCTCGAACTCAGTTGAGCTAACCTAAGTTCGAGGTATTTAAACTTTTCTGGCCATTAAACCGGTGTCATTGCAGCGATATTCGCTACTTTCTCGCAACTAAATGCACGGTACTGGTTGAACGCTCAAGAAAAGCGCCTTCACAGTAAGCTAAATAATAAAGCCAAAGTCGCTTAAATTTTTCATCATAGCCAAGTGGGTTCAGTTCTGGCCAAGACTTTAAAAAGGCTTCACGCCAATGTGCTAGCGTTTTGGCATAATCTAGGCCTATATCACTAATCGACTCAGTAACTAAATCAGTATATTCAGTCAAATGGCCTGTCAGCACAGTAACAGAAGGTAAAAAGCCTCCAGGGAAGATATAACGTTGGATAAAATCAACATTGTGTTTGTAATGTTCAAAACGCTGATCCGCAATGGTAATTGACTGTATTAACAATTTACCACCAGGCTTTAACCTTTCATTACACTGCTTAAAAAAGCTCGGCAAATATTCAAAACCAACAGCTTCTATCATTTCTATTGATACTAATTTGTCATATTCACCAGTTAAGTCTCGGTAATCTTGTTTTAACAGCGTTATTTTTTCTGTTAACCCTAATTGCTCAATGCGATCTTTAGCATATGCATGCTGCGCATCAGAAATTGTCGTCGTGGTAACCCTGCAACCATAATGTTGCGCTGCATAAATAGCTAAGCCGCCCCAACCTGTGCCAATTTCTAATAAGTGGTCATCTGCGGTTAACTCTAAACGTTGGCAAATAGTCAACATTTTGTGAACTTGCGCCTGCTCTAGGCTCGCTTCTTCGTTAGGATATATAGCCGACGAGTACATCATTTCAGGATCAAGAAAACGACTGTAAAGTTCATTACCTAAGTCATAATGTGCAAGAATATTCTTTTTTGATCCTGCCTGGCTATTACGGTTACCGCGATGAAGCAAAGCATATTTAAGCTTTGTTAACCAAGGTTTCTGCTTTTCAATACTATCAATTTCCTGCTGAGCGCGAGCAAATATGCGAATGACTGTGGTTAAATTTGGGCTACTCCACTTTCCAGCAATATAAGCTTCTGCAACTCCAATAGAACCGCCTTTTACAAAATCACGATAAACACTACTGTCATGTATATTTATACGACCCATTAAAGAGTTATTTTCAACAAACTCCGGAAAAAGAAAACGCTGAGTATGATCAACTAATTCAATTTGACCATAGTTAATTTTTGCAAAAACTGAGAAGACTAAACTACGACAACGTTTGTCTAGCCAATTTGCTTGTTTTTTGATTTTTAATCCTGACACTTGTTCCACCACTAAACTCCTGTTTTAGGTTTTGTTGGTTTACCTTTTTAGCTTATGTTCTTGGCTTACTTTTTTGGTAACCAATAAATGGTATACGTTTCAAGAACAGCTTCATGGCTTGCCAATATATGCCCAACACTATTTTTAATGTCATCACCGGTATATTTATCCAGAGTTGCCATAACGACGTTTTGGTAAACGGCGCTTTAATTAAATTCATTGTTACATCAAATATTTTTTCATCAGGTTTTATTTTACTATCATCATCGTTAGTACCCTTTAGATGGTTTTCTATATGTACTAATAATTTTGAACTAGTCATCGTTGGCGGTTTAATAAGCCATTTATAGCACATGTTCAAATCCATAAAAGGTGATACATGAAAGTTTTTATCAGTAATATGCGACGGTGAATCTTGGTTATTATGGTCACTGTTACCTAATGGTACTAAGTAATAATGCCGTTCATTCCATGGCGTATTACTAACCTCCACCAATACTTGCGTACAAGTTTCAGTGGCGTCATAACAAAAATAAAAATTTGCCGGACTAAAGTAAAACCCCAAACACCTAACCTGAACTAACATGGTAATGCGGCTTATGTCTTCAAAACCCGATAACATTGCTACTTTATTCTTTATACGTTGCTTAAGGCATTCAGGTTCACCTTTAAGGTAATCCTTTTCGTTAAACCTCAACAAGTTGAACCAAGAAAAGCCAAAAATCCCACGCGGGCTTTGCTTAGCGTGCATTTCATCAACATCTAGCGCCAGCATATATAATTGATAACTAAAGCTGTGCGATTTAGGCGTAAATCGTCTATGTCTTATTTGACCACGATAAATACGGCTATGTAGTGAAGGCTCAACCATTTTTAAGTTTCAATTCAGTTTTTTGCAAATAACAATCAAAGCGTTTTGCAACGTCTACGGCACTTCTAACACCGTCTTCATGAAAACCGCTATACCAATATGCGCCAGCAAAATGGGTTTTTTTCTGACCACATATGGTTAAGCGTTGGTGCTGAGCATTGATAGCATCAGTTGAAAATACCGGGTGATGATAAGTAAATTCACGTAGAATTTTGCTTGGGTCAATAGCTTCACGCTGATTCAAGGTCACGCAGAACACATGCTGTGAACTCAGTCCTTGCAAAATATTCATATTGTAAGTAACACTGGCAGGCTTGGTTCTGTTTGAACTCAATTGGTAATTCCAACTCGCCCATGCTTTTTCTCTTTTCGGTAATAAATTAATATCGGTATGCAAAACAACCGAATTCTCGCTGTAAGGTATTGCGCCCAGTATTTCTTGCTCTTGCTGGCTAGCGTCACCAAGTAGTGCCAAAGCTTGATCTGAATGACACGCTAAAACTACTTCATCAAAGCTTTGAACTTCACCCGTGGCAAAATGCAATTGCACCTCATTATTTTCACGAGTAACTTGGGTTATATCAGCATTAAGATAAATATTATCAGCAAATGACTTACACAGCGGGGCTAAATAACTTCTTGAGCCATTTGGCACAACATACCATTGTGGACGATCAGCGATATTCAACAAGCCGTGATTATGAAAAAATTTAACAAAAAAATGAAATTGAAACTCTTGCATTTGCACCAAGGAACTAGACCAAATAGCCGCCCCCATCGGTAATATATAATGCTCAGCAAAGTAGTATCCAAAATTATTCTCTTGCAAAAACTGACCTAAAGTTAAGCTATCGTCATAGTTTCTCGCATGATAACTTTGCTTGCAAAGCTTGTTAAATCTTAAAATTTCTTTTACCAACCACCAAAATTTGGGGTTAAATATATTGCGGCGTTGAGCGAATAAAGTATCGAGATTATGGCCATTGTATTCCAATCCGGTATCTGAATTGTGTACTGAAAAGCTCATTTGTGTTTCTTGCTTACCAACGCCAATTTCGTCCAGTAAGGCTAAATAATTTGGATAGGTTTTATTATTAAAAACAATAAAGCCGGTATCAAGGACATAGTGCTGCCCCGATAACTCAACATCAACCGTCGCCGTATGTCCGCCAATATGGGCTGACTTTTCAAAAACACTGACTTGATGCTTTTTCGATAATAAATAAGCGGCGGTTAAACCTGATACACCTGCACCTATAATGGCGATTCGCTTCATTTTTTATCATTCCTTACATTTTTGTCATTTGATTCATTTTTTAAAGCAATGCTTTGCCAAATAAAATTGGGCAGCAGTGAGATAAACCTCATTATCCAAGTTAATCTTTTAGGGAAATGCAGATATGATTTACGCTCACTTACACCTTGGTAAATACGACTGGCTGCTTGTTCGCTGCTGAGTAAGAACGGCATAGGAAAATCATTTTTGTCAGTTAATGGCGTTTTAATAAACCCTGGATGTACTAAGGTAACGGCTATGTTCTCTGCTTTTAAATCCAAACGTAAACTATTAGCCAGATAATCTATCCCAGCTTTAGAGGCACCATACGCTTCTGCCCGCGGAAAAGGCAGTATAGTGGCACTTGAGCTAACAAATACTATTTGCCCACCGGTAATAACTTTTGGCAAAAAGTATTCAAGTATGTGACCCAGAGATTGTAAATTTGTAGCAATAACGCTGGCAAACAGCGCACCATCAAATGCTTTAGCATTGTCGATATAACGACAATCGCCAGCATTAAGCATTAAAATATCAATGTGCTCTATTTCGTTTATTTTATTGGCGGCTTTGCATATTTGTTCGGTATCAGTGACATCAAAAGCAAGCGGGATAACATGGGCATTATCATGTGCTAATTGTTTTAGCTTTTCCTCATTACGACCACAAGCAATAACCTGATAGCCTTTGGATATATATCGATGTAGTAAAGACTCACCTATACCAGAAGTAGCACCTGTGATGAGAATAGTAGGCTGCTTATTCATTCTGTAACCGCCCTATTTTTAAGCCAGCGAATAACACGTCCAAAAAAAGGAAGTTGCTCATAAAGCATAGCCCCTAAGTCTAGGTAATCACGATGGTAAATAACTTTATCACCATCGCCTTTAAGATGAGAACTACCTTGCACAGTCACGATTTCACCTGAATTTAAGCGTGGATGTTGAAAGCTCATTTGCCAATATATAGCGGCCTCTGAATCTTGAGCTATTACCTGCTCAATTTTGAATTCACAATAACTAAGTTTTTGGTAAAGCTTATTAAAGTAATTCTTTAGTTGTTCAAAACCGGCAAGCTGATGCATTGGGTCAATAAATATTATATCTTGATGATAAACGTCAGCTAACAACTGTAAATTATCCGTTGATAGCTTCTGGTAAGTATCAATGAATTTAACTAACCACAGTGCATCTCGGGGTTGGGATTTCAGCTCATCCACTTGTGTAACATTTTGATTTAACATAAATACTCTTAAAATTTGATATGTATACCCGTTCGATTTAAAGCTGCAAAATACAGCAATCTTTAACAGGTAAACTCAAGTCATAAAATAGCTACCTATAAAACTCAAGAGCCGCTAATCTAGCTTGCTTGTGTTCGACTATTGCCGGCCAATAAAGTGATAATTTTTCTTTAGCAATATATTGATGAGGAAAGTGAATTTCTTTATCAGGTAACTGCGCCAGCTCTGGTATAAATTTACGTATAAACTCGCCTTTTGGATCAAATCTTTCGCTTTGTCTGATCGGGTTAAAGACACGAAAGTAAGGCTGAGCATCACAACCGGTACTTGCTGCCCATTGCCAGCCACCGTTATTAGCAGCGAGATCGCCATCAATAAGCTGCTGCATAAAGTATTTTTCTCCCCAGCGCCAATCAATCAGTAAATGCTTTGTTAAGAAACTCGCTACCACCATACGCAGTCGATTATGCATCCACCCTGTTTGATTAAGTTGTCTCATCGCAGCATCTACCAGCGGATAACCAGTTTTACCCTGACACCACTGGGTAAACAGCTCATTATTATTAGGCCAAACAACACCGTAATATTTAGGGTTAAAACATTGATGTTTAGATAAGTTTTGTCGATGAAAAATTAAATTACGGTAGAATTCTCGCCAAATCAGTTCATTTAACCAGGTAAATTCCTCACTGTCTGAGGCGACTAAAATATCAGGAAAACGCTGGATAAATAACAAAAGTAAGTATCTAGGGCTAATAGCGCCTATCGCTAAATAGGGTGATAAACCAGACGTGGCTTTAATCGCGGGAAAATCACGTTTTTTGCCATAACTTGCCACTTTATATTCGTAGAAATCAGGAATAACTTGTTGTTCAACTTTTTCAGCTAAAGGCCATGCGTCGGATACACCTGAACAATTTAATGGCGGCTTAAATGTTAGCTTGGCTTCATCATTTTTTTCTGTTGAAACCCTAGCACTAGGTTTACCAAGGTAAGCAAAACCGTGTTGCTTTACATACGTTAACCAAGCCCGTTTATAAGGGGTAAATACCTTGTACATCTCGCCAGTTTTGTTTAACACTTTACCTTTTTCGACAATGACATCACTTTCAAACATACGCAATGGAACACCTTGTTCAAGACAAGACTTATCCCGTTGTTTTTCATTAAATTCTAATTCTTGATTAGCCACCACCTCACTAACATTATGCTGTCGGCAATATTGTTTTAAAAATGAAATTTGCGCTGAAAAATCGTCACAATGAACCACTTCCAAGTTAATATTTAGCGACAACAGTTGCTCAGTAAGGGCGTTGACATGGCGCTTGATAAAATCAATTTTGATTGCAGACCAGTCATGGGCTAGCCATTGTTTTTCACTGACAAAAAAAATCGCCTTAGCCGTTTCTAAGCCTTTATTTTTCTGTAGAAAATAATCTAATGCTGGATTATCATGAATTCTAATATCGTTGCGGAACCAAAGTAACAAGGACATTCCTTAATAATTAAATGAGCTTAATAACCGTATCTAAGCTTTAAAGACTCAGGGTAAGGGTTTAAGTAAGCTTGTTGGGCTAAATAGTTTTTGGGATATGCTAATAAGTAGTGATTAATCAGGGTTAATGGCACCATTAATGGCATTAAGCCTGCACGATAAGCATCAATTTGTTGTGATAATTCTTTACGTTGATCTTTATTTAAATGCTTAGAAAAATAGCCTTGAATATGAGATAACGTATTGGCATGATTCTTACGCGTTGCGACAAGCTTTAATGCGGTCATTAAACCAGAAATATATTGCTCTGCCATTTCTTCAACAGCAATATCTGCACTAGCCAACAAACGACCTAACTGCTTATATGCAATAAGATCATGGCTCATTAACGTGTACTTATATTGGGCATGAAAAGTGGTCAGTTTATGCTTACTAATTCCTGATTCAACTACGGTTTGCCAATGGCGATAAGCATAAACGCGAGCAACAAAGTTTTCTCTGAGGATAGGATCATTCAAACGGCCATTTTCTTCACAAGGTAACAAAGGGTTGGCTTTCATAATTTCTCTTGAAAATACACCGATGCCTTGGACTTGTAATGGGTTACCTGTAGGTGAATAAACTTTCACGCGCTCCATGCCGCAGGTTGGGCTCTTAGCACAAAATACATAACCGCTAAGGTTTTGAGAAATAGATGCTATTTTTTTTCCGTAGGCTTTTATCGCAGTTGTTACGTCGCCAGAACCGTCGGGCCTGGCAACTTTTATTATTTGTTCGTCTTTAATCAAGCGGATAGTGGGCCGAGGTATTGGCATGCCAACAGCTACTTCAGGGCAATAAGCTTTGTAAGTTACATGCTGCCCCAGCTCCTTATTGCAGAAGTTTGACGGTTTGTTACTGGCATCAAACCTAACTTTTTCACCGATTAAGCAGGCACTGATACCGATAACAACATCTTCTTTACCAAAATCTTTATACATAGCCACCTCGACTAGTAAATGAAAGCACCAATAGGGTTTAGTAACTTATTTATACCTTGGGTAAAGTGTAGTGCATCATTGGCAACAGTATAACAAAGGCAGCCATGTTCAGTTGCTGGTTGATGCTGATGGCGTTTATCAAGCATAATAAAATCGCCAGCCACATATTCACCTTGTTCATCAGCAAAAGTACCGGCTAACAATAATGTAAGTTCAAAGCCTTTGTGCGTATGTTCAGGTATTGAACCACCAGGCCCAATGTGCAATAAATTGGTATGAATTTCACCTTCACCTAAATTTAAACGAGCACGCGATAATTTACCTATTTGAGCTGTTTTACCTAACTCCATATTGCGCAGTGTATTTGGTAAGGTGTACTCCATACCTTTAAAAGTAATTAAACGTTCTTCATGAACAACTGCCGCCGGTTCAACGTCATTAGACGCGGTAATTTGATCAATAATTTCATCAAAGCTCATTGCTGATATTTCAGGGGAAATATCAATAACAGCAGATTTAGGTGATAAATCTTGCTCAAAACTCGCCTCTGCAACTTGTTCAGTAAGATGACCTATTTTCTGTTGGCAAAATGCACACATATCGGCATGTATCGCTATACCAGCAGCAAGTGAAGCGGGTAAGTCACCATCGACAAAACTTTGTAACAACTCAAGTTTAGGGTGATGTTTAATCATGGTGGTCTCCTAGTTTCAACTTCAGTTTGCCGAGTGCAAGCCTAAGTCGCGACTTTATTGTGCCTAGTGGTAAATCAAGATGAACGGCTAACTGCTCTTGTGACATTTCCATAAAGTAAAAACCTTTAACCACTTGTTGTTGGTTTTCAGGCAGGGTATCAATAATACCTTGTAGATTTCGACTTTGAATGTGGTCACTAAACACCTCTTCTTCGGTGTTTAAAGATTCAGCTAGTGGCCATATGTCATCACTAAGATTATCTTCTTTATTCGCTTTCATTTTACGCAGTAAATCAAAAGTGACATTACGCATGATGGTATAAACCCAAGTGGTGGCAGCTCCTTTGCTGTCGTCAAACAGGTGCGCCTTACGCCACACATTACTCATAGTGTCTTGTACAACTTCTGCTGCGAGTGCTTCACTGTTGATTTTACTTTGGGCAATGCGTTTTATTTTGGGTGCAAAAAAACTAAACACCTCAGTGAATGCTTGCTTGTCTCTATCAACAGCTATTGATTTAAGCCATTGGCAAAGTTGGGGATGATCGATTTTATTAGTCATGTTACTAGAGGTGGCATAGGTCATGATACTAGATGTAGCATCTGTTCTGTGACTTGGCAACTCTGAATGCACTAACTGCATAATTCTTACCCATTATTTTGTTATAGTGCCCTATACGATGCGCAAACTAGATTAGATCAAATTATTTTTATTTTTGTTCATCTGATAAAATAATGCGTTGTAAAAGTTGCTTCGCTTGACTAAACGAGTTTTCGTTAACAAACAAAGTTTTTTCAGCAAGCTTAACAGGTAATAGCTCTAACCAACGAGCAACCACCCAATCACCTTGCTCAAGATATTGTTTTGGATATAGGCTACTTAACTCATTATTTTCATTAAAGAGTTTCCTTAACGACTTGGCGAGTTTATCGGTGGCTTTATCTAGGCTGACTTCAGGCCAATGGTTTTTACTCGTGACATCGCCGTGATGTAGTTTGTCACTATCTTGGGTAATTGCTTTTATATCAACTAAGCACTTGCAGCGAACATCAATCAATAATATGCCATCTTCGCCTTGGTCAAAGTTAATAATTTCAACCCAGCTACCGACGGCCATAGGATTAACTTTTTCATCTTTGTCATGCGAAAACACCACAAAGCCTCGGTTTTTCATTGCCAGCGATACCATTTTTAAATAGCGCGCTTCAAAAATACGCAGTCGAGTTACCCCTTGAGGTAACAAAAATATCGGCAGCGGAAATATAGGCAAGTTATTAATTGGCATAAGCTTAAAGTGATTAATGTAGTTGAGTTAATGCTAGTTATACGTTGCAAAGATAAAAAACGATCAAAAAAAAGCCTCAAAAAGAGGCAAGGGTTCACACAGAGAGTAAAATAATGTTCGTATTGATGTCTGTCTATATCTTAGTTATACGGCAGAAAATAAAAAAAGATCAACTAAACTCAAATGAAGGTAAAATTAGATTTAACAACTAGGCAGCTGATTATCACATCCCCCTTTAAAATCATTAAATTCAATGATTAAAAAACTTTATCACAAGTTTTAACAGGTAACTGTTTATCAAAAAACAAGGTGATTTCGGCTACAGCAACACCAAATTTTTTCATTTTTGTACGATTAAAAACACGGTACTCATCAATTTGATACATCCAATCATCAAGTGAAAGCTGAATTTCATCGCCATCTACAGGGACAAGTAAGTCATATTGCCACTGAAAGGCGAAGCCCACTTGCTGGCCGTTTGCATTACCAACAACATCTTCTGCATTACCCAAGTATTTACCTTGCTTTAATTTTTTAAGTTGCCAGTTACGAAAGCTGACTTCGCCATCAGCAAAGTAAAACACTTCTTTTAACAAGCCTTCATCACCTTGCCACTGACCATCGAGTTCAACACAAAAACGACGTGTAACCTTATTTGTGTAATCTTGTACCATTCCCCAAGCAATGGATTTACCAGAGAAGTATTGCTGAATATCGAGTTTAGGTGACGTGGCTTGGTAATCTTCTAACTGGCTTGTACAGCTTGAAAGCGTATAGGCTAAACAAAAAATCATCGCCAATTTTATATTCTGCTTCATATACTATCTCCTAGTAGTTTTAATCTTAATTTAGGTTCGCTGGTGTTTTCATCTAACCAAATACCAAGAAATGTTTTAGCAAAAGTTACACTTTGTATTTCACCTAAATATTTTCGGTTCAAATAAAATATGGTTGTGCCCTTTTGGTTTAGCATTGACAGGCGATCGCCAGCGTTAATATCTAGCCATATATTTTCTAATAAAGGCAGAAAAGCTGAATATTCATTTTCATTAATTGATAAATGTTGCCATTGCGAAATCGTATTATCTAATAATTCTTTTTTACTGATAGCTCTTAAATAATGTATTTCAAACAATGAATGCTGACATGTATTACTAAAGGGTCGTTGGCCATCGGTAGTTAAAAGTGAGCTTTCATAAATATCCCAAAACAACACAGAAAATTTAGCTTTGCCCAATAACGTAAAATGCTGTTCGGTGACTGTTTTTGTTAAGTCGCTAAATATAAGAGGCTCTGACTTGTCAACGCCACATACTATCTGACTTATTTTACTTTGATCATCACTTAAAATATTACTTTTAACCGTGTTTTGAATCGCACTACCACCCGCAGCATTCAAAGACCATAAGCAAACTAATATTGCAAAGGTCGGCAGAATATTAAAACTAGCTGGCATGATTTTCTTCCTCTAACACTAGCAACCAGCGACTCAGGCTAAAAACAACTAACATTAACGGCCCCCACAAGCAGGCAAGTAATAAATAACTAAAGCCTAATGATGGTACTAAATAAACCACTGATAGTTTCGCGCCCGCGAGATAACTCAAAGGCGCGAACAGTGAACCAACAAAAAATTGCAGCACTTTCGATTTTGCTAGAAAAGCTAAGCTGTGGCGTATGGTCCCTGCAAACAAAAGCCACAGAGTCATCAGCCAGAAAGGAATACCTTCGGTCTCAGGGAAAATAAAAACACCTGAATATACTAAAGCGAAATCTAACCAGATACCTATAGTGGCTACCAAACAGATTAATAGTATTTCGTTTTTAGTGGCTTGAAAGTACCAAAGCTGAGCACAAAAAATAATGGAAGCAATTGGAATAAATAAATTCCCTATAACCACCAAACCAAACCATGCAGCATTAAACGCCACTAAATTCCATAACGCAGATTTCATTATCATCGTATAACCTTTTAACCATCCTACTTATTCATACGTAATAAAATACAAATGGGATTAGTCTGATGTTTAATATGATCTAAGTACTGATGGGTGTCGTATAGATTTCTTATGTAAATCAATCAACCTTGATAAGACCTTTCTATGCAAACGAAACAATACTTAGGATATTTGGGGTTGTTACCCTTTGTACTGACATTCGCTTTTGAATCATTCAGTGAAGAATTATTTAATTTCCCGGCTGTAAAAGTTTTTATATTTTACAGTGCTATTATTCTAAGTTTTATTGCTGGTACCCTTTGGCGAAAGCACAATGATAAATTAAGTATTAAGCTACAAATTTTCAGTAATATTTTTAGTTTATTGGCTTTTTTTACTTTGTTTTTGCCCAACTATATTGCACTTGTAGCCCTGACCAAAATTTACCTACTCATTCTGTTGTGTGAATATCACTTCGATCATAGCAACCCTGAAAACCATGACTATTTACAAATGCGCATGCACCTTACGGCGCTAGTAGTATTAATGCACATTATTGCTTTTTTAATCTGGTGTACTTAGTAAGTTTGGGTACTAAGATAATGCTAACTCAGTTAAAACTGTAAATTTATGTTAAATCAAATCGTATAACTAAACTTATGGAAGGGTTTAATATATTCTCTTATTCAGTAGTGATTTAGCTCATATTATTAAATACCAAGTAGCATCTTAAAAATTAATGAAAACTAATTTATTAATATAGTAATGGCAGATAAACCGGTCATATTGATATAGCTTACTTTAAAATTTACTAGCGCGCTTTAGCCTTCAGTATGTTTTTCAGGGCAGTGTTGTATTTTACTGCCAGCCAAAGCGCCAAAGTGTCGGTTGTTTCAAATCTCGCCAGTTGATCAGATATTCATTATTATTTATCACAGCTGTGATTAGACATTCGATAACATTTTTCTGCTCATCGAATTCCACCTGTGTAATAACAAAATGTTTTTCTCGGTTTTCAACAATCATTTTTGTCCACTTACTATGAAGCAATACTTTCGGGTTTACTCTGTTCATGCGTTTGAAACCAATAATTTGTTAACCTTAGTTAAAAAAATATCCATAGTTTCTTGATGCACAAAGCCGAAGGTATATCGACCATGAAATAACAAGGTTAAAGTCAAATCTTTATAGCCTAAAAAGCAAGTGTAACCATCAAAATCATGCCAAGCTTTTATACCTTGATATTCATAGTTACCCTCAGTTTTACTACCATGAGTGATAACCAAATTAAATACCTGTAATAAATCACTTAAGGCGACATTGTTATTTTTCATCATTAGCATAATATCCTTTGTCGGTAACGGCTACTTTTTGATTGACCACACATTTCATCGAAAGCACTGTCCATCTCAAGCAATGCAGAAAAAATATTATTGTTACGCAAATACGCTTTTGCTTCAACTATCGAACCGACAACTTCGCCTGAGCCTTGTCTTAATCCGACAAAGTTATTATTTGAATCAACTACACCGACAAGATAATGATTGGTGTCGGCAACAGCGATTATTATGGCCTCTAAAAAGGGCTTTGAACTTGATTGCATTATAAACTTCCATTGTTCACATATTATATTAATTGATCATGTTTATTTACAATGTATACGGTTTAAAAGGTAATAAAGTTCAATCTTATTCACCTATATCTCCAAGCAGACTCATTTATTAATCCGCTTGAAGTAACACCAGCAACTTACGTTATTGATAAGCGCCTTGAGCATAAGTTAATTCATAACTATGACTGTAAATTTCTAAAATATTGCCAAAGGGGTCTTCCATATAAATCATACGGTAGGGCTTTTCACCTGGATAATAGTAACGGGGCTCTGCCATACGTTTTTTACCGCCAGCCGCGACAATTTTTTCCACCAATTCTTCTAGATTTGGATCTTGCACACAAAAATGAAAGACACCGGTTTTCCAATATTCAAAGTTATTTTCTGGGTTTTGCTGATTTTTAAATTCAAATAACTCCACGCCGATACGATCGCCAGTAGATATATGGGCGATTTTAAATTTATCCCAATTAGCGCCGAATACATCTGTGCACATAACACCTATAGCACTGTCGTCTTCAACAACCTCTGTTGGCTCCATAATTAAATACCAACCTAAAACTTCCGTATAAAACTTAACGGCTTTTTCTACGCTCGGTACTGAAATACCGATATGTGAAAATGTTCTTGGATATGCTTTGCTCATGTTAATAATCTCCTTTAATTTGATGGACAAAGTATAGGTGCTATTATAAATTATAAAAAATTATCATTAATTATAATCATGAGTACGTTTTGTTATGATAAATCTTGTTTGGTTAAAAACATTTTGCACTTTGGTTGATGTTGGTCATTTCACTAAAACTGCCGACATGCTTTTTATGACGCAGTCTGGGGTTAGTCAACAAATAAAAAAACTAGAACAGCAGCTAAACACACCATTACTAATACGTGAGGGTAAATCTTTTTCGCTCACCGATGCCGGTATCAAGCTGCACCGACAAGGGCAAACCTTATTACAAAGTTCGGCTGAGCTAGAAAAATCAATCAAACAAGATGATCCGCATATAGGTACGGTAAAAATGGCTTCGCCGGGCAGTATTGGCTTAAAGCTATATCCTTATATGCTCGATATTCAACAGGAGCATACGCAATTAGCCATCGACTATAAATTTGCCCCTAATAAAAATATTGAACAAGACTTAGCTGAACGTAAAATTGATATTGGCTTAGTCACCGAACTGAGTAAATCGTCAAACATTGTTAGCCATAAAGTCGCTGTTGAGCCACTTGTGCTAGTAACCTCAAGTAAAATAAACAGTGTAAATTGGCAAAAACTGAACAAACTTGGCTTTATAGGGCATCCTGATGGTGAGCATCATGCCCATGCTTTGTTAAGTAAAAACTATGCCCAATTTGAACATATAAGCCAATTTGATCACCAAGGTTTCTCTAATCAAATTAGTTTAATTCTTGAACCCGTTAGTCGCGGACTTGGTTTTACCGTTTTACCTTTGCATGCTGCTAACGCTTTTAGCAAAACAGAAAAAATAAGGGTACATAAATTAGAGCATTCGGTGAATGAAACACTGTATTTATGTCAGAACCGCCACTCACTTGAAAACAACCGCAGTAAGTTTATTAAAAAGACAATTATAGATTTCATTGGCTAAGATACATCATTTTCGTAACATTACTCAAAGCCACCATATTCTGCTCGTTCAAGATCGTTTACCCAATATCGAGCTTAATTGAACACAACAACTAATTGCACCAACATAGAGCAAACTAGTTTATTTAGTGCTCATTATGTCATCCTGAAAATTTTTTATAAATTAACCAATATATATAAAAATCATTATTTTACAATGCCCTACTCTAATATTTTACAGTCTAGAGATAGTGGCATAAGAGTTGAAGGTATTATGATATTAATATTTAGCTATGGTAAAAATTATGCTTTCAACTTTTATTAAACAACACAATTTACCAGCAAATTTTAGACTAACAGCGGCAGAGCACTATCAACCACTCGCCGAACGAATTTTCAGTCAGTTTAAAAAAAGAAGTAGTACTTATTTTGTTGGCATCAATGGCTGCCAAGGCAGTGGAAAATCAACCCTCACTGATTTCGTTGCCGAATACCTAACTAAAACACATAAATTAAATATTGTCGTGATGTCGTTAGATGACTTCTATTTCACTGGTGAGAAGCGTAAACAGCTAGCCCATGATATTCACCCTTTATTAGCTACACGAGGTGTTCCAGGTACTCATGACGTGGCTATGTTAGATCGTATATTAGTAAAATTAAAAGCCAAGAAAACAGCGTTTTCAATCCCAAGGTTTAATAAAGCTACCGACGAACCCTTTCCCGAAGCGCAATGGCAAGAAGTTAAGAAACCAGTAGACATTATTTTATTAGAAGGCTGGTGTTGGGGCGTAAAACCACAAACAGCCGAACAATTAAAAACTCCGGTCAATGAGCTTGAACTCAAATTCGATAGTAGTGGTGACTGGCGTAATTATGTTAACCAACAACTTAAAAATAACTATGAGCCTTTGTATAAAAAAATGGATTTCTGGCTTGCGCTGCAAGCACCATCATTTGATTGCGTTTACAAATGGCGTTTAGAGCAAGAGCAAAAATTAAAAGACAAAAATATTGGCTTACAAAATTCAAAAATAATGGAATCTACTGAAATTTTAAATTTCACACAATATTTTCAACGACTTAGCGTACAGGCATGCCTTACAATTTCCCAATCTGCTGATGCAATTTTTTACTTAGATGACGCGAGAAACATTACTAACACTCCATTGATGGAAGATGTATGAGTACTGAGAAAACCATTATTTTCAGTGATCTAGATGGAACCTTGCTTGATCATTATAGCTATCAAGCAACACCAGCAATCCAAACACTGGCACAATTGCGCCAGGCTAACATTCCAGTGATTTTAAATACCAGTAAAACCTTAGCTGAATTAGAGGTTATTCGTACCGAACTCAAGCTTGATACGCCATTTATTATCGAAAATGGCGCCGCTATATTTATCCCAATCAATACCTTTCATGCTCAGCCTGCAGATACCGAAATAATTGCTAACTATTGGGTTAAATCGTTCTGTTTAACAAGACAGCATTGGTTAAGTGTTCTCACTGAGCTCAGTGTTGAATTTGGTCAATTTTACCAAGGTTTTTCATCGTTATCGGTTAACGAGTTGAGCGAAATTACCGGTTTAGATTTAGCGCAAGCTGAACGGGCAAAACAACGACAGTATAGTGAACCAATACAATGGCTCGGGGATGAAGTAACAAAAAAAGCCTTTATAGAGCATTTAGTTGAATTAGGCGCCAGCGTTGTTCATGGCGGCAGATTTATTCATGTTGGTGGTTACTGTGACAAAGGCCAAGCACTTATCTGGTTAACTGAGCAATATCGAGAACATTACAACAAAGATTCGGTATACACCATTGCCTTAGGTGACGGTGAAAATGACACCCCTATGTTAGACGCGGCAGACATTGCCGTACAAATACGCTCACCGGTTCATAGTTTCCCAGCCTTGTATCGACAATTTAACATTAGCCAAACCCAGTTATACGGCCCCGAGGGCTGGGCAGCATCAATACAGCATCTCCTAGCTGAGCAATTACTTTCACACTCAATTTAATCAGAGGTATATCATGGCTGACTTTTATCAAAATGGCACAGTTACTACGTTACATAATTTAGCCCAACGCGAGCCAGAAAATATGGCTGCTGAGTTACTCGAGTTCTCTAAAAAACGTTCACTTGGGCTTATTTTGCCTTCGCTATTTTCCGAATTAGAAGGTAAAGCTTTACCTGATATTATTAACAAAATAAAAGACGTTAAGTATTTGTCTGAAATTGTTATTGGCTTAGACCGCGCTGATCTAGCGCAATACAAACACGCTTTGTCATTTTTTGGACAGCTACCCCAACACCACCGTGTATTATGGAATGACGGTCCTAGGTTACAAGCAATAGATGCGAAATTACAAGCACTGGGCTTAGCACCAAAAGAGCTCGGTAAAGGGCGCAACGTTTGGTATTGCATGGGTTATATTTTATCGTCAGGTAGGGCAGAATCAATTGCACTACATGACTGCGACATTTTAACTTATGAAAAGGAGTTACTTGACCGGTTACTTTATCCTGTGGCCAATCCGTTATTTAACTATGAATTTGCCAAAGGTTTTTATGCCCGTGTTGCCGGCAAAAAAATAAACGGTCGTGTTTCTCGTTTGCTAGTCACCCCGTTGATCAAAGCGTTGAAAAAAACGGTTGGCCATTGTGACTATCTCGAATATATGGACAGTTTTTTGTATCCTTTAGCGGGTGAATTCTCTTTTCGTCGAGATGTATTAAGTGATATTCGCATCCCAAGTGATTGGGGATTAGAGATTGGTGTATTATCTGAAATGTATCGCAACTACTCACCAAATCGATTGTGCCAAGTAGATATTGCCGCCACTTACGATCATAAGCATCAGGATTTGTCGTTGGATAATACTGCCGGTGGTCTTTCAAAAATGTCGATTGATATCAGCAAAGCCTTTATTCGTAAACTTGCCACACAAGGTGAAACTTTCAGCGCCGAAAAATTTAGAACATTAAAAGCGACTTACTATCGCATTGCTTTAGATTATGTTGAAACCTATCGAAATGACGCCATGATGAATGGTCTTGAGCTCGATATTCATAGTGAAGAAAAAGCGGTAGAAATGTTCGCGCAAAATATTTTAACGGCAGGAAATACCTTCTTAGAAAACCCAATGGAAACCCCTTTTATTCCTTCTTGGAATCGAGTTGTCAGTGCTATTCCAGACATTTTATCGCAATTAAAAGAAGCGGTAGAGCTAGACAACCAAGAATTTTATCAAGCATAAAGGAAAATGTCGATTATGTCCGAGCAAATTGAAACTATAAAAAGCAAATTAATTCAACAGCTTTCGACTATTTATCTAGATGTAACGCTTAAGCAGTCAATGGATGATATTGCTGATGCATTGATTAATATTATGCGACTACCAAGCGATGTTGTTGCGCCAATGCCTTTTACCAATCATTGGTCAGAAGCTGACATAGTATTGATCACCTATGGTGATAGCATCATAAAAGCAGACCAACCTCCGCTGCACACATTAAAACGCTTTTTAGATAATCATGTGAAAAACACCATTAATAGTGTGCACATTTTACCCTTTTTTCCCTATAGCTCTGATGATGGTTTTTCGGTCATTGATTACTCTTCTGTCAATGAGTCGCTGGGCACATGGCAAGATATCACCGAGATAAGTGAAAATTATCAATTTATGTCAGATTTGGTCATAAATCATTGTTCAAGTCGCAGTGCGTGGTTCGATAATTTTATAAAAGGCGAAGGACAAGGGCATGACTTTTTCTTTACCGCACAGTTAGACGACGACTTGTCTAAGGTTGTTCGACCAAGAACATCGCCATTATTAAAAGAAGTGATTACCGGCCAAGGGAAGAAATTCGTTTGGTGTACTTTTAGTCACGACCAAGTCGATTTTGACTTTCGTAACCCCGAAGTATTAAAAGCCTTTGCTTCTATCATTCGACAATACCTTGATAGTGGAGTGAAAATATTTAGATTTGATGCCATAGCATTTCTCTGGAAAATTGTTGGCCGCGATTGTATCAACTTGCCTCAAACGCATGAAGTTGTACGATTATTGCGCACGCTAATCGAGTCTGCAGACCCCCAGACAATCATCATTACTGAAACTAATATCCCTAATACCCAAAACCTGACCTACTTTGGCAACGCCAATGAAGCACACGGCATTTATAACTTTTCATTGCCGCCACTGCTGATAAATACATTACTCACAGGTAATTGCTTATATTTAAAGCGCTGGCTAATGAGTATGCCACCTTCACAAGACGGCACTATGTATTTCAACTTTATTGCCTCACACGACGGTATTGGCTTGCGTCCTGCTGAAGGATTATTAAGTGACGCTGAGCTTGGTACGCTAGTTCATACTGTCGAAAACTTCGGCGGTAAAATTTCATGGCGAACGTCAGACAATGGCGAACAAAAAGCTTATGAAATGAATATTGCGCTTTATGATGCTTTTCAAGGCACGGTGAAAGGAAAAGATCAGTGGAATTTTGAACGCTTTATTTGTGCTCATGCCATTATGTTTGCCCTTGAAGGAGTTCCAGGGGTTTATATCCACAGTATGTTGGGCACACAAAACGATTATAATAAACTCGCCAACACGCAAAACAATCGTTCAATCAATCGCCATCGTTGGCAAGAGGAAGAACTAGAGTTGGCACTTTCCAACAGTGATTTACATCACGCGAAAGTGCTGTCAACGTTGAAGGCATTGTTAAATATTCGTATTAAACAGCCCGCATTCCACCCCAATGCCACCCAATTCACCTTACATTTAGGCTTACAGTTATTTGGTTTTTGGCGACAAAGCCAAAATAGAAAACAAAGTATATTCTGTGTCAGTAACATCTCAGATAAGCCTGTCGTATTACCGTTAAGTGAGCTCAATTTGGTTGTTACACAAACTTGGGGCGAATTAATTAGCGGGGAACAGATATCCGGATTAACGCAAGATATTATGTTATCTCCTTACCAAACGGTGTGGATATCAAATGTGTAGAACGTTAAATACTGGTATTAATAAGAAATATTGTTGTCACTAATGGCGGTATCTAAGCTAGTATCATCTGTAGCTTCTTCGTCAGGTGAATCATCATCCATGACCTCGATTCTGTTACGGCCATTTTCTTTGGCTCTATACATGGCGAGGTCAGCATCTTTTATTACGTCTTCAAAGCTAGTATGTTTATTATTAACCATGCAGATACCAATACTTATAGTCACACGAATATCTTTGCCTTCAAATAGCAAACAATTATTCGCTAATGAGTCCTGAATACGCTCAGCGGTTTTAACGGCGCCACTTAACTCACTATCAGGTAAAAGGATGATGAACTCTTCGCCTCCATAGCGAGCAAAAAAATCAATGTTACGAATTTCTTCAGAACATATTTTGCAAATGCATTTCAAAACCTCATCACCGCATGAATGACCGAACTGATCGTTCACATCTTTAAAAAAGTCACAATCTAGTAAAATAATCGTAAATTGGCTTTTGGTTCTTTGCACGCGAGCGAATTCTGCATTTCCTCGTTCAAATAGTGAACGGCGATTACCTACATTTGTTAACGGATCAGTATTAGACAATTGTTCTAATACTTTTGTTCTTTCCTCAACAATTTTGGTCATTGACTCTAAAGAAACGGTTGTCTCACTTAACTCTGTATTCATGTCATTAAACGCGTTTGCAATACTTTCAAACTCTTCTGATTTATTTGAAAGCTGTATTTTTTGAAAATTTCCGCTACGATTTTTTGCAAAGGCAAATTTAACTTCTTTAAGTGATGTTCTAAATATTTTAACTAATTTAAATGCACCATAAACCAAAATAAATAGCGTAAGAGATAATATCGATAAAACTAAGATAAGCTGTTGTCTAATAACATTATTAATATCCACTTGAACCGTATTGAAAAGCTGTATTGAATCAGCTTTAATCGCCTCTAATTGTGTTATTAACCTTACTTTTAAATGCGTTTTAATTTTCTCATCAGCATTGATTAATTTATTTTTATTTATCGCATTAAATAAACGCAATACATTCTTATTTTGACTTACAATACTATTTTGAATCGTTTGTTGTTGCGGTGTCAAACTCGGTGTAAGTTCCAGTAACTCATTAAACTTACGATCTAAAGCTAACCAACTATCAGTATTAAAATCGCTAGCATAAATATTCTCTATACTAATAAACTGTTGTAAAATATTGGCATGATTCTCAACTTTATTAGCATACCTTTCTCTTTCTAATGCGACATTCACCACTTGAATTGACCATAAGATACTGATCACAAGTACAATAAAAAATAAACAACTACTCAATGTAAAAGAGTAAATACTTTGCTGTAAGCTTAACTTCATAGAATATCCTTATTTACAATGTAAGGTTTACAGACCCAGGGTCGACCTTTGATAGTGCTCTACTATCAATAAAGCTCTCTGAGTTTTGGACGCTCTTAAGTCCTCCTATTTGCGCTCCCTTTGCCCAAATAGCTTGAGATTTAATATTTAATATCAGTGAATTATTCAAACTTAGCTTAAAAATATAATCAGACCAAACCCATTCAATAAAGGCAGGGTCTACATTAAGTTGATCTATCACTATTTTTTTAGATTCTTCAGGGTTCGAAGCAATATAATCAATGGCGATACGTAACCCTTGGATCACACATTCTGCTTTTTCCACCAGCAGGCTGTCTGCAGTTTGAGAAATCAAGTTAAAGCTCAACGTGCTTAAACTTTTCGTGTCATGAATTTTTACTTTGTTCTGCAGTAATTGTCGCGCTTGAAATGCAAAAGGTTCCCACGGAAGAATGGCGTCAACCTCATCATGACTAAAACCTTGTTGTAATTGTTCCGGCTTGTAATCGTGTAACTCAACATCCTCAATGGTTAACCCTTCAATGGCCAACAAAGTACTTAATATATATTCACTCGCTGTACCTTTGGTAACCCCTATCCTTTTCCCCTTAAGGTCTAATGTTGATTCAATATTATCAGTAGCACGCGTTATTAATTTTACGTCATTATCAGATTGCACAAACATGGCGTGGGTAACAAACGACTGTGCAGTTAAACTTTGAAAGGCAATAACCGAGTCAGAACTTGTACCAAAATCAACGTTGCCACTCATCACTTTTTCAAATGCGGCATGGCCACCCATCACCTCATCATATTCAACCGTGACACAAGTTTGATCAAAAGCATCTATCGCTTTGGCGATATAGAAAGGGGTAGATAGTGGTGTTTTAGAAACCGCGATGGTGATGGGATATTTGTCTTGGCTCCAAGCCTGCTGTAAATAAAAATAGCAAACTCCAACGCCTACAATCATGAGCATTATAATTAAATATACGAGTGAGTTTTTTTCATGCAAAGTTTTCAACTACTAATTTTGCCTTATCCACACTTTTGTATGTCATGTGTATGATTTTTGATGCTTATTCCCCTATTAACTGAGGATACTATCCTGATTAGTCTCAGTAACTAGCCATTAAACAATAATCTTAGCCGCTAAATGAATACTATGCTTTTTTTATTTATAGCATAAAAAGTCAAAAATTAAACCTTGAGCACTCTAGTTAAGGTACAGTATTTTTCATATAGCACAGTTTTTGCTCTACAAGTAGTAATGTTTTGACAATAAAAGTACTTATAAAACTATGTCCATCAAAGAATATATGTCTCTTTTTCGTTTAATCAAGACCATTATCTGATCGTAAACCCCACTCGTTACGTATTATAAATACCGGTAACTACTATGGCAGCATTTAATGAAATATATCAATCACGACGATTTAGTGAACATGGCACCACGATATAGAGCGCAAATTATTAACAGTTTATCCGGTTTTAAAAGTGCTAATCTTATTGGCACTCGCAATGAGAAAAATATAAATAACCTAGCTATTTTCAGCTCTGTGTTCCACCTTGGGGCCTCACCGGCTTTAGTCGGATTTATTTCACGGCCCGACAGTGTTGAACGTCATACTTTAAAAAATATTCAACAAACTAAACAGTTTACGATAAACCAAGTGAGTGAAAATTTTTGGCAAGCCGCACACCAAACATCGGCAAACTATGCTGATGACGAGTCTGAATTTCAACAAACCGGATTAACGACCGATTTTATTGAAGGTGTTAATGCGCCGTTTGTTAAAGAAAGTCAGCTTAAGTACGCGCTAAAATTAAAAGAAATAGTGCCTATTCCTCTGAACAATACCTTGCTTGTTATTGGTGAAATAACAGATATTATTTGTGAGCAAGCGGCGATTAAAACTGACGGTTACATTGATATTGAGTCATTAAATACCGTGATGGTTTCAGGGCTCGACAGTTACCATACTAGCCAACGACTTTCTCGGTTAAGCTATGCAAAGCCAGACAAGTTACCAACAAAAATTTCACTCGATAACGAAAAATAAAATCTATTTAGTAAGCTCAAAGTTATCGCTGTAGCGCTCAATATCAATGAATAAACCATTGGTTATAATAACTTAGTTCGTATTATGTTTTGATAAATGTAATTTACGCAGACAAAAATTTTAGCGGGTAATTCATGTTAACAATTTTTTATGATGGCAACTGCCCATTATGTGCAACAGAAATGGCGCACCTGAAAAAGCATGATCAAAACAATGTTATTAGTTTGGTAGATATACACCAAAACGACTTTGCTGCGATCTACCCTAGTGTTAGCTTTGATGCAGCCATGAAAATATTGCATGGCCATTACAACGGACAGCTTTTATTAGGGCTAGCGGTAACACACAGGGCTTGGACTTTGGTAGGTAAAGGCTTTTGGGTTGCACCATTAAATTGGCCGGTATTTAAAACCATAAGTCATTGGGTATATTTAGGTTTAGCTAAATACCGTCATCAAATTTCGGCGCTACTGGCAAAAGCATTTAACATTAAAACCACTAACTGTAATTCAGGAACTTGTTATGACAACAGAACAAACACTGATCATCGGCGCAAATAGCGATATTGGCAAAGCCATTGCTGCGCAAATACAAACTTCAGAAAACACTGACTTAATCTTGATTAGCAGAGGACTAGCTAACAGTAATTTAGTGGCTAGCGAGACAATAAAAGCTAAGGTGACAACCATTACGGTTGCAAACTATCAGCCAGAGTCAATTGAGAAAGCTATCGAGCAATTAGTACAATATAATCATGCACCAATAACACGCGTATTTGTCTGTAATGGTATTTTGCATAGTCAAAATATTAAACCAGAAAAACGTTTAGAAGACTTTGATGCACAAGCGTTTATCGACGTTATTACATCAAACAGCTTAACGCCTATGTTGTGGATTCAAAAATTAACGCCTTTATTGACAGGGAAGTCACCTTGCAAATTTGTGCTATTTAGTGCTCGAGTAGGCAGTATCAGTGATAATCGTTTAGGTGGTTGGTATAGCTATCGTGCATCAAAGGCCGCTTTAAACATGATGGTTAAAACCGCGGCAATAGAGTTAGCCCGCAGAGCCAAAAATATAAAGTTAATTGCTTTTCACCCAGGTACAACTGACACGCCTTTATCAAAGCCATTTCAAAAAAATGTGCCCGCAAATAAACTCTTTACTGCAGAATTTGTCGCTAAACAGCTATTAGCCATTGTCGAAGAAACACCATTGGATCAAACTGCAAGTTATCTCGATTGGCAGGGAGATACGATTAACTGGTAGCTACTATCAATAACTAACTACGTCTTCAATGAAAAAGGTCGCTTTCTGATTCAAATGCACAAACATTGTTATTTAAAAGACAGACTAACAATAGCTAAAGAAAATGCTCCAGCTGTCTTCCTCGTTACTAAAAATCCGACTTCACGAATATTTTCAGATTGTAGAACCGGTGCATTGGGAATATTTCGTCCTCGAAATGATGCTTGAAAGTCAGCCAATGAAAAAGTTAACTCTGCTTCTTGACCTGCAATCGTATTAAAACTTTGCTTATAAGCTAAACGATAACCGTCAAGGTTTACGACCATTCTTAACTGATAAGTCAGTCCATCACCTATGATATTAATAGTTACCGTCTCAAGTTCTTTAGGCAAGGGGTCTATCATGTGAAATACTGAACTGAAACCGCCGTTATTATCCAGTGAAATATCACCTTCGAATAGCGCTTTATTTTCTTGTAATAAAAAACTACCTTCAGATTTCCCCCCCATAACACCATCGTTAGTTATGCGCCAACTATCCAGTTTTTTTTGCTCGGTAAAATCAATCATCAGGGCAGACTCTTTTTTGTCAGTAACATGCATTGGTTTATTTTGCTTGTGTAGTTTTTGGATATCGGGACTGGCAGCAGAAAAACCAGCGAAGAGTGTCAATAATGATAGAGAATAAGCTGCGGTTCGCATTCTATTTGCTCTCTTACTTTTCGAGGATTTTAACCCAGAGTTTTTATACCGAAGCATCGGCAACTTCACAGGTAAAGCTTTGGGTAATTACGTCATTTAATTCGGTGAGTTCGTTCACTACAATACTTGCTAGGTTAGCATAATCAAGGGTTTCGCCATGCGTGACAAGGCAAGACATAGTATTGGCATTTTGTGCCGCTTGTAGATCATATAAATAGTCACCCACGTATAATAAATTTTCAGTGGGAAGCTGCCAAAATTGGGCTAAATACAATAAAGCATCTGGCGCAGGCTTTGCTTTGTGATCAGCTCTAGTTAACAGTATTTCAATATTGATATTGTTATTTTCAATCTTTACCAAAGCCGCTTCTCGACAGTTTCGCGTGACAATAGCGCAAGGAATATCTAGTTGAGATAACAGCGCTAAGAGTTGATCGGTGCCGAGCAGCTTTTTCGCGTTCAGGGCGTCATTAACTTCAAATTCTACTAGCAATTTATTGGCATTAGCTTGCTGGCTTTTTGGTAGCGCATCAACAAAATCTAATATGTCGATATTATTTTTGCACCCTAAAGTCGCTCTTATCTTCTCAAAGTTTAACGATGAAGAAACTAAGGTATTATCTAAATCAAATATAACGCCCAACAATTTATTTGCTAACAATTTACCCATACTCCTATTTTTCTTAACCGAAATTAACCACAATCGTGCATTAATTTATTATCAATTCAATTACAGATATTTTTTGATATTTACCCATAAGCTTTAGATAAAAGAGCAACCTGAATACCTAAGTAATTGCCGTTGCGAGCAATGTAATTGGCACCATGTTTGTATTCATAAAAAACACATCAGCTGCTGTGTAATATCATTACGGGCTAGTCCTAGATTAAGATCAAATCATAGAAATTGATAAGCAAGGAGACTATTAGAATAGCAACTAGGGTAGCAACTGAATTTGCCATATATTACTGGAGTTAAATTCTACTTGTTCGCAGGCAAAAAAGTCGTGCTTATAGGAAGTATGGCAACTATTTGGCGTTCGACCTTCAAAGGTATGCACAACTTGCTCAATCGAGTTATCAAGGTTTAGTTCCATGTAACTTTTGTCTAACAAATAATAGATTTTATTGTCACGCAATTGCCAATGTCGCCATCCAGAAATGGGAAAGCCTTTAATGATGACTGACTCAATACCCGTTTTTAAATCTAATTGGTATAAGCCGTCATGATTGAACTTAGTGAAATATACTTTCTTATTGTTTCCTTGAACACTATACCCCCCTTTTGTTGTTATTTGCTTTACTTGTTCATTAGCTAGCGATAGCTGCCATATATTCCACTGTCCATCGACTTCAGCACTAAACATGATGGTTTCTTCAACATAAGCGACTTGGTGCACTTGTGTGAATGTTGCCGCAATTTTTTGCCATTGCTGACTTTCTAAAGAATATAGGTATAAAGCATTATTGATACTGGCGACAAGCTTGTCATCTTTAGGCGACCACGCTATACCACTGATATAATCAATTGACTCATTAAACTTTGCCACAACAGTCGTTTCATCTGCAGCTTGAATATATATTTGCTCTTCACCCGTTCGATCAGATTTAAAAGCTAGCACGTCAGACCGGTTTCCAAGCATTGGGGTGAGATTAATCCCACTATTTTTTGTTAGCGGTTTTATCCCAGCCTGATCCTTTGAATAGCTGAATATGTTAATCGTCGTTTGGCTGCGTTCTGTTAATATCGATCGGTTATCATATCCCTGAGAAATCCCGCCAAATTGATCGCTGTTCTCTTTTAAGATTAAGGAGAGATTATTAACATTAAATTCAAACAATCCATCGCTATTTGAAGCTAAAATTTTGTTGTCATCACGCCAAACCAGACCGTAAACATGGTCAATAAATGGTGCGCTAGCCATAATAGAATTATCATTGAGATCAACTATCTTAATTTTATCGACTTCATCACCATTGTATTCAACAACCGCTAAGGTTTGGCTGTCTTCGGATATAGCAAAAACATAATCTCCGGCATTATTCCCCGCTTGTACAGGGTGCGTTATCTGTTGTTTTCTACCGGTATCAAGTTGGTAAGAATGAATTGAGTATGGCTCAGAAATACTCGGCCTAGATTTATAGATAAGTCGTCTTTTTTTATCGTCGAATACTAATTTGGTAACGACCCTTTTACCGCAATCCATTATCGGAGTAAAACGCTTTGTTGCCGGCTCTATTTGAACTATTTCGCAGTGTCTTTGCTGTAAGTTGTTTAATCTTGAGGCGTAGATAAAACCATCAGTTCCATATAGGACATCAGTGTAATAATAATCGTCATTTGAAATAACTTGCGCTGGACCCATGGCTTTTTTCATATGAATTTGAGCGCTGGCGTCTGCGTCTGCTCGATACAGAAAAAGAAGTGTATTGGTTTTTGCATCATAAAACCCGTTAAACGCGTTACCCATGGTAGAAGTAACTGGCTGCCTACCGACCACGCCAAATGTTTCGCTGGGGTTTTGTGTAAAGAGTGTTTTATAGACAAAAATAATAAACAGGGCTAATACCGCAATCAGTAAAATCCATTTTCCATTAAGTGTCGATATTGGAGCAGAGTTATTGTTGGTCACTTGAAGTTGTTTTACGTCAACTATCAAAGGTTCAACTGGTGTTGTTTCCGGTTCGGCAATCCTAGGTTGCTCTTTATGCGCTAAATCGTGATCTTCTTCTAAAGTGGGTATTACCGCTAGTCGATACCCTACTTTGCTCACTGTTTTTATCCATTGTGGAGATGATGGGTTATCTTCTAGTAATTTACGTAATTCCCCAACAGCTCGGTTTATCGCGGCATCACTGACAATTCGACCGCCCCAAACTTGTTCGACTAATTCCTCTCTAGAAATAGCTTCTTGTGGGTGTTTGCAAAAAAACACTAATAGTTCAAAAACTCGCGGCTCGAATTCGATTTGTTTTGCGTGTTTAGTTAACTTTATCTGTTCGGCGTCAACAACTATATCGCCAAATACAAAACGCATTTAAAACTCCACTATTTTAGTCATCATTATCATTTCATTATTAAACCATTGTTACCTCTTTATTGTATCAAATCAAGAAACTGACAAACTCAAGCTTCAAATACTTAAAAGGAATATTATGAAAAACACCATGGTTAATACAACCCTGCTAACACTTGCTATATCTTTACCAAGCTTACTTATGGGATGTGGGGGTGGAGGCAAAGACCCGGTAAAACCACCGGTAAAACCGCCAATTAGTGGTGCAGCTCAATGTGCAGGAAAGTCGCTTGATGAAGGAACAAGCTGTATGACTTTAGAGAACCGAGATGCGATTGTTTATAAACCTGCAAGCCCCCTAAAAGGCATAGCATTATTTTTACATGGTTCGCCTGGTTCAGCTAAAAAAGTCAGTCTACTTTTTGACGCTAAATCTATTAGTGACAGCCAGCAATTAGTATCAGTATCTCCTCAAGGTTTGGATAACATGTGGGGATGGAACAGTTTAAATACTCAAGCTAATCAAAGTAATGCGGATGTCGATTATATTGTTAATTTGTTCACTAAACTTAGAGCTGAAAATAATATTACTAGTGATAAAGTCTATATATTTGGCTACTCAGCGGGAGGATTTATGGGCTATAAGTTAGCTTGCCAAATTCCAGAACAGATAACCGCTTTTGTTTCTATTGCAGGACAATTTCGCGGTGACTTTAATGAATGCTCAACCTCTACACCTATCACTTTACATCACTTTCATAGCCCACAAGATTCAGAAGTTCCAATCAATGGAAGAAATACGGGGGGAATAAAGTCAGTTCACGAAACACTAGCTCATTGGCGGTTAATTAATGGTTGCAGTGAAATATCCACCACCTTAGAACACCCAAAAGTGATAGAAGCTAGTGAAGGTACTAATACTAAAATTTGGCAAGATTGTGTTAAGCCTGTAAGCTTTTCAACTATGAAGAATGTGCCACATGAGAGTAGTTACGACACTGATGTGCTGCAGCAGATTTATGCCCCTATTTTTAACTAAAATCTAAAAACATCAGTAAACTTAACTTTAACAAGGGGAGCACCATGCGCTCAATCTACTGTCTATTTATTATATTACTAACTTTATCTGCTTGCTCTGGTGACTCAACTGAAAAAAATAAGCCGGATGATGATCCAGAAAACTTAGTTCCGCCTAGCGCTAACTTAGCAATTCCTGATAATCGCTTTACCAATAATTACCAAGTAGTCATCTTTGGCAATAGCCATGTGGCGGGACTCGATAGCTTAATTAAAACTCTTATCAGCGCTGGTAATCCCTTTGCCAAAATTAACATTAGCAATGCGGGAGGTGGCTTTTTAGATGACCAATTCAATAGACAAAGAAGAGTAACTTTACTCGAAAACAGGCCATGGACACATGTTATCTTGCAAGGTCAAAAGTATTCTCAGTCTGGGGCAACAATTTACCCCACAATCGCTGCGAGAGTTTGGATAGATAAGGCTAAAAATCGAGGTATAACCCCAATACTTTTTCCTGAACATCCACAAAAAGATAATAACGAAGAAGGAAAGCGAGTTCACAAAATCCACACTGGTATTGCGGCAATACAAAAGTCATGTGTCGCACCAGTGGGTTTAACTTGGGACAAGGTCATTATTACAGAGCCTGAACTTGCTTTACATAGCAGTGACGGCAACCATGCCTCTGTGATAGGAAAATTACTCACTGCTTTTGTTTTTTATGAAGTTATCACAGGTGAATCGGCAGATTTATTGCCCTTTATCGACGGCATTGGTGTAGATCAAGCAAGCCAGCAAATTTTAAGGCAATTTGCATCAGAAACCATTCAAGCTTTTCAGCCTTGCATGTTTGATACCTAAGGAGTTTATATTATATATTTATTTTTTTACTCAGCTAACAGAGCCGAATTTACTTAGTAATTTAAATAATAGCTTAGGAATAACTGAGCTATTATTTATTAATTATTTGAGTCATAACAGAAGGTTATTACTTGTGATGAGTTCAGGGTATTATAGCCAAGTTAAAGGGGCTTATTTAATAATGAAGTGATGAAAGGGTTCAATAAATCACAACACTTAAATCACTTTATATTCATTAGCTAACAACGACAAAGCGAAGTTTATAGTCGCTAAATGTTTATATGCTAAAGCAACGAAGCCTGATCTTTCTTAGCCATTTTACTCACGACTAACTTATATGAATTATCAATCATGCGTTCAATTTCACCTTGTGGGATAGAACCATCTAAAACAACCGTGTTCCATTGTGCTTTATTCATATGATAACCCGGTATAACCGCGCTAAAAATATCACGTAACATAATGGCTTCAATAGGCTCGCACTTTAAGTTGATACAATAGTACCCTGCCATCTTACCATTGGTCCCTTTTTCATTACCTTTTCCTAAAGCTAATGTGGCAAACATTTTATGCTTGACCTTAAAAACACTAACATCTGACCCAAAAGGGAAGTATTCGATTGCTTCAACTTTATTGAGTAAATAACTTTTTGCTTGAGTGTTATCCATAATTTCAATACGACACCTTAAAGTGAATGAGCTATAGACTATGCTGTTTCGTAATTTTCAACAAGATAAATAGCGCTAATAAAGGCTATGCATATCAAATTAAAAAATTGACCACTTATCGATAATTGAATTCTTTTGCTGTTAACGATAATAAATCAAGGTAGGTATGGTGACAATATTTTCTATTCCCATTTTAACTCGTTATGAAGAGTAAAGACACCATTAAAATAACAACAGTGATGACCAACGAAGCTGTTTGTTAATGTCATTGGTCAATAGTTTTTTAACTGAACATTTTCCAATAGTAACGATATTAGTGAATATGAGTAAATGTTAGTGAATACTTAATAGCCGGAGACTAAAAAAGTACTTTCCACTTATAAAAGTGCCACAGAAAAATCAAGTAACTGTTTTGCGGGGATCGGTTTACTATAATAATAGCCCTGCACGACATCACAACCTAATTCATTCAATAAAGTCAGTTGTTCTTTCGTTTCAACACCTTCAGCCACAACCACCAAACCTAAACTATGTGACATGGCTATAATTGCTTTAACTAAGTTACAATCTGACTTATTTAACGTGATGCCATTAATAAAGCTTCGATCTATTTTCAATATATCAAAAGGATAATCCCTTAAATAACTTAACGATGAATACCCTGTACCAAAATCATCCATGGAAAGTTTTATACCGAGTGCATTAATTTCAACTAAGGCGTCATTAATATAAGATTGCCCCCCCATTAATACCCCCTCTGTAATTTCAAGCTCAAAACATTCAGCACTAACATTCATCTCATTCAGCGTTTTTTTGATCAAGCTGAGTAATTCGGTATCCTTAAATTGGCGAGGAGATAAATTAACCGCCATGGTGTATTTTTTCTGGTCATGGCTTTGCCAAACATTTAAAAAACTTAATGCTTGTTTAATAACATACTGTCCAATAGGCACAATAAGACCCGTATGTTCAGCAATGGGTATAAACTCATCAGGTGTTACGTTACCTAACGCTGGATTATGCCAGCGTAATAAAGCTTCAGCGCCAATAATATGTTCTTGTTTAACATCGAATTGAGGTTGGAAATATAATTCAAATTCCTGGCGTTCGAGTGCTCCGTGCATTTGCTCTTCAATCGCATAGCGGCGTTGCATTACAATATTCATTTCTTGAGTAAAAAATGAATAGGTATTACGCCCTAAAGCTTTTGCCTGATACATTGCGGCATCAGCATTACGAAGCAAATCAGAGGCGCCACTACCATTTTCAGGATAGACAGCAACGCCAATACTCAATGTCCGTATTAGTTCTCTGCCATCAATTTTGAAAGGCTCTCTAAACGTATTAAGTAAAGTTTCAGCAATGGTTAAGACATCATGATGATCTGCCAGCCCTCTTAGTAAAATAATAAACTCATCACCGCCTAAGCGACCAACAGTATCTTCTTTTCGCAATACTTGCTGCAGTCTATGAGCTGACTCTATTAAAAATTTATCGCCTACTTCGTGACCTAAAGAGTCATTAACTTTTTTAAAGTCGTCTAAATCAAGAAAAAGTACTGCGGCTTTTCCATTATTACTTTCTGCTTCAATCAAAATTTGTGTTAAACGATCTAGGGCTAAAAATCGATTAGGCAATAAGGTTAAGCTATCAAAATAAGCTTGATGGTGAATGAGTTCGGCTGATTTATGTTGCTCGGTAATATCACGAATAATAATCATGATTTGCTGATACGTCGAAAGGAGGCTAATTCTGGCCTCAAAATATGCTAGGCCATGAGGTAAAGTCAGTTCGTATTCAAAACTTATCATTTCTTCTTGCTGTAATGCTTTAGTAATATGGTTTTGAAATTTTTTAGCCACTTCATCAGGTAAAACATCGACCATTTTTTTGCCAATAAATTGCTCTGGTGACACGTAAAGAACACTCTTATTACTGGCTCGATAATCAATAATAGTGCCATCAAGGTCCATCAAGAAAAACAAATCTGGTATAGCTTCAAATATAGTTTCAAGCATATGCTCTTTAAATATGGCTTGTTCTTGCGCTTCCCTAGTCTCAGTTAAATCAATATCAATGCAATACATTTGCTTGTTGTTATATTGATTTGTAAACATCACATGGCTTGAAAAAACAGATATATCATTGCCACTTTTATCACATAAAGTAACTTCTGCTGCGGGAATTTCTACATCTTTTTCTATCCAATTGGTATGTGCTTCAATCACTACTTCACGCATAAACTTAGGAATAATGAGATCTTCGATTTTTTGTCCCCCAGCCTCTTCCTTGGTATAACCATAAAGTAATTCGCTGGCTTCATTCCAATAGATAACTCGGCGGTCTTCATCGTATCCCTGTACAGGAATAGCATTTACTGCATCAAATAATTCGTGAAGAGGATCATTAATAATATATTGATGGCTTAAGGCACTGACAACTTTATTTAATTTCATATATTGCGGTGGTTCCAATAATGGCATTACCTTAATAGTAGTCATAAATATAAATTAAGCATGTTTAAATACTTTTCAAATTTAGTCAGATATCTGCAGAGTAAGGTATTAATATCAATTTGTTATGCTATACATCCCTAGCTAAATGACTATCAGAACTTGAGCAATAGCTAGCGTATGCAAAAAGTGATGACTTTTATTTATAAAAGCTACTTATGCAAAAACCGCAATGTTTGTGGTTATTGGCGATAATCTTTTTTATTACGATTTAATGAACTATGCCATGCAACAGACAAAACAGTCATTTTGTCGGATAAAAGATGACAAATTTGATTACACTGGCACAATGGTGTTCAGACGCGTACTGCTTTGCCTAAATATCAAACAGTTTTTCAGGTAATAATAAAAAAGGATATTCAATGAAAGCTATTTTTGCTCTGCTACTTATGTGCTTTAGTACATTAAGTTCTGCAACTGAGCAGGCCGAAGAAATTTTTAAACAATTGGCCCCATCTCTTTATCAAATTCGCTTAATTGACAAAGCCAGTGGTGAAAAATCATCTATTGGATCGGGTTTTCAAATTAGTAGCGATGGGCTTATTGCTACTAATTATCATGTTATTTCTGGTTTTGCGCGCCATCCTCATAAATACACTATCGAATATTTAGATAACAAAGGTCATAAAGCGGCGCTGACCTTAAAAAGTGTTGATGTAATTAATGACCTAGCCATAGTGCAACGTGATGTTAGTAAACCAATGCCCTTTTTTGAGATTGCTAAAAAAGCACCAACCAAAGGTGAAGAACTGTATTCATTAGGTAACCCACATGATTTAGGCATGATAGTGGTACCCGGCACTTATAATGGTTTGAAAAACGAGTCATTTAACGATCGTATACATTTTACTGGCTCGGTAAACTCAGGCATGAGTGGCGGCCCAGTTGTTAACAAAAATACCGAAGTTGTTGGTATTAATGTTGCCACATCAGGTAACCAAATTGGCTTTTTAGTACCACATGACAAGTTACATGCCCTTTATCTAGAATATAAGCAGAACCCACCAAAAAGTATTGAACAACAAATGGCTGCGCAGTTAATGCGCAACCAAGAGAAGTTGATCACCACAATATTGAACAGTGAATGGCAATTAAAACAACTTGGTCGAGGTTTAATTCCAACCATCGATGTACCCTTTGTGCGTTGTTGGGGCGAATCGAACTCAGATAAAACTGACGCACAAATTATGGCAGCTGTTGCTAATTGTGACTTAGATGAAAACACTTACATTTCTTCTGACTTCTTTACCGGCTCGTTAGAAATGGAATATCGTTATATGGAATCAGATAAAATCGGTAGCACTAAGTTTTATCATATTTTTGAACGCCAATTAAACCAAGTAGCACCGGGTAATCTTGCCGGCAAAGATGATGTGACTGACTATCAATGTCACCACGACCTTGTGATGCCTCAAACCAGTAACATTAATAATAAAGCCGTATTTTGTACTCGCGCTTATAAAGATTTTCCCGCACTTTACGATGTACTCTACATCGCCATATCGGTAGATCACGAACAATACGCGCTGCTCAGCCATTTTACTATTTCTGGTGTTGCACAAGAAACCTCATTAGCCTTTTTAGCTAAATTTATGGAGTCGGTTTCATGGAAATAATTATTGAAGAAATTAGTCATGGCCACAAACTATTAAGCCGCCATAAATTTGCACCTAAAAACATTACCATTGGGCGCGGTTACGATAACGATATTATTATCAGTGACCCACACGTTTGTGCTGAACACTTACAAGTGCATTTTAATGGTGAACATTGGCTAGTTGATGACCAAGGTTCTATTAATGGTAGTTTTCTTGAGAACAGTGAAGACAATGTTATTCAACATCAAGTACGCTCTGGCGATATCATCACCATTGGCAAAAGTCAGGTGCGCTTTGTGTTTCCAAATCATCCGGTTTCAGAAAGCATCGCCATTAGCCCATTCGAAAGTTTAATTAACTTAGCCCGTCATCCTGTAGTAGTTGCTCTAAGCATGGTTTTATTTGCTTTTATTGGCGGTTGGATTATTAATTTAAACAATGCCAACGAAGTGACCTTGACACAAATGCTAGTACCAACCATCGGCTTAACACTAGGTTTTACCTTATGGCCAGCAGGTATTGCATTGGTGTCGCATTTAACCAAACACGATGCGCGTTTTTGGACCCAAATGGGCATTAGCTTTATCTTCTTCAACTTAATGTGGCTCAGTGATATTTTTGAAAACATTGTGCACTTTAATACTTCAAGTAACTCTTCAATGTTATGGCTCCTTGCCATCATTCCTTTGTTACTGGCCTTTTGTTTATTTTGGCTCAACTGTTACGTGGGCTTTCATATGACCTTACGTCGCAGAAATGTTGTCGCTTCAAGCCTAGTATTATTATTATTTGGCGGTAGCTTCATAATACAAATGAGTAAACAACCAGACTTTAATCCGCGTCCTCGGTTTGACACCACAATAATGTCACCAGTTTTTTTATTCGCGCCAAGTAGCGATGTTGAGACATTTGTAAGTGACGCTAGTAAGTTATTTGAAAAAGTTACCAAAAGTGCAGAAGATGAAGCGAATAAAGAGTAACACTACATTCAACACCACCATTTATTTATCTAAACTAAATGGTAATTAATTACCTGATCTTTAAATCAGTAATGCCCAGAAAGGCATGACACTGAGCATAAAAAAGCCTGAATAATTTCAGGCTTTTTTATGTCAAATCAATAGCGTTTTGGCTGACTAGTTTTATTAAGGCTTGGCGATAAAACCAACCGCTTGATAAACTTCTGCAAGTAATTTACTTGCGCGCGCAGAGGCTTTCTCAGCGCCTTTACGCATAACTTCATCGAGATAAGCTTGGTCATTACGAAACTGATGATAACGTTCTTGAATTGGCGCTAATAAAGCAACGACAGCTTCAGCAACATCACCTTTTAAGTGACCATACATTTTATCTTCATATTCAGGCACAAGCTCAGCAACAGTTTTACCGGTAGTACATGATAAAAGTGATAACAAGTTAGAAACACCCGGTTTTTCAGCAATATCAAAATAGATATTCGCTTGCTCGTCAGAGTCGGTTACCGCACGTTTAATTTTCTTAGTTATTTTCTTGGTATCTTCTAATAAACCGATAAAGTTACCTGGATTGGTATCAGACTTTGACATTTTTTTAGTCGGCTCTAGTAAGCTCATTACACGGGCACCAAATTCTGGAATAAAAGGCTCTGGCACCTTAAAAGTTTCACCGTGTAAATTATTAAAACGCGTTGCGATATCGCGTGCTAACTCTAAATGTTGTTTTTGGTCATCACCAACCGGGACTTTGTTTGCGCCGTATAATAAAATATCTGCCGCCATTAATACCGGATAAGTAAATAAACCTGAGTTCATATTAGCTTCAGATTTAGACGACTTATCTTTGTATTGCGTCATACGATTAAGCTCACCCATTTGAGTGTAGCAATTTAATACCCAACTCAATTGTGCGTGCTCTGGCACATGTGACTGGATAAAAATGGTGCTTTTTTCTGGATCAACACCACAAGCTAAATACAAAGCCAAGCCATCTAATGTCGCTTTACGCAAAGCTTCAGGCTCTGGACGAACAGTAATGGCATGTTGATCAACCAACATGTAATAACATTCGTGACTATCTTGCATGCTTACCCATTGCTTTAACGCGCCGAGGTAATTACCAATAGTTAACTCGCCTGATGGCTGACAGCCACTTAATACAATAGGTTTGCTCATTTGTTATCCTTCAATTTCTCTGAATTATTTAATCTGTTAATTAACTGTTTTATTATTTTACTGTCGACAATTCTGCGCGCATTTCATCAATAGCGACTTTGTAATCTGGCTTTGAGAATATAGCTGAGCCTGCAACAAACATGTCGGCACCTGCATTAGCAATGTCAGCAATATTATCGGCTTTAACACCCCCATCAACTTGCAAACGAATGTCGTAACCACTGGCATCAATTTTTTCACGCACTAAACGCAGCTTATCTAAAGTCGTTGGAATAAATGACTGCCCGCCAAAGCCAGGATTAACTGACATTAACAAAATAACATCGAGCTTATCCATCACGAAATCTAAAACATGCAATGGTGTTGCTGGGTTTAACACTAAACCAGCTTTACAGCCATGATCTTTAATTAGCTGTAACGTTCTATCAATATGGTCGCTGGCTTCAGGATGAAAAGTAATAATATCAGCGCCCGCTTTAGCAAAGTCAGGAATAAGGCTATCAACAGGTTTTACCATTAAATGCACGTCAATTGGTGCAGTAATTCCGTAGTCTCGTAATGACTTACATATCATTGAACCAAAAGTAAGATTTGGCACAAAATGATTGTCCATTACATCAAAATGAATTACATCAGCACCAGCGCTAAGCACGTTTGCAACCTCTTCGCCCAAACGAGCAAAGTCTGCAGATAAAATTGATGGAGCAATTAAAAAATTAGACATAATGATAACCTTGAAAAAATTTGCGCTACTTTAACTTAATTGCAGTAATTTTGCGACTGAGTAAAGCCACAAAATCGATTATAAACACAATCGCACTTATTAGATAATTCCATATCCTTTCAAATTTCACCTATTACCCTACTAATTAGCCGTTAATATTTTGGCTAAAAATATTGCACTTTTTTTGCACATTTGCAGCTAAATTTGCACCAACCCAGTACAAACGAACAATCAACCAAACTAAGTATCACATTAAAATATTCGCTAAGCACCTGATAGTAATGTATTTATAAAAACATTCATTACATAGGCACTGTCTTTGCAATGTCCTTAGTAATTATAAAAACTTAGTGGACTAAAACATGAATAAAACAATTACCTCTCTATCAATTTCGATGATATTAGCGGCTTCAGCACTTACAACAACTTCAGCATCAGCTACTGACATTGAAGGCTTAAGTACCAATGTTGGCGTAGTATCACAATATATCTTCCGAGGTATAGTACAAACAGACACAGCATCGGCTAGCGCTGGTGTTGATTATGAAAACAGTGGTTTTTATGTTGGTGCTTGGGCAGCTGACGTTCAAGAGGGTTTAGAAGTAGACGTTTATGGCGGTTACGCTGGCGAATTTGACGGCGGAATTGGTTATAGCCTTGGTTTTACTACTTACCAATACACGGGCGATTTTGATACTTCATATAATGAAGTAAACTTAGGTCTAAGCTACGGTATGTTCTCACTCTCTTATAACGTTGGTGAGTGGGAAGTTGAAGCGGGTGCAGACCAAGACTATGATTTCTTATCTGCGACGGTTGAGCATGAAGGTTTTTATGCAACTTACGGCACTTGGGGTGACGATTTTGATGGTGATTACCTAGAAGCGGGTTACAGCACAGAAGTTTCAGGTTTCGATGTTGGCATTGCCGTTGTAGCTAACTCAAAAGAATTATCTGGCTCTGAAAGAGATGAAAACTTAGTCTTTAGCATAGGAACATCTTTCTAAGGCTAAAACTTTACCGATACTAAAGAAATTTCAGCAACAAAGTTGTTGATTAATCTAGTGGTGAATTTGGCGCGATACAGCAGATAAAAGTATCGCGCCACACATTTAATTTAGCCCTTTAATTTTAACTTGCTGCTGACGATGATTCAGCTGCTGGCAAATAGTCACTAAATCGGCATGAATACCACCTGCAGTAACATCACGTCCTGCGCCTGGACCACGAATAATTAGCGCGTTATCTTGATACCATTCGCTTTTAATTTTAAAGACGTTATCGCATGGTGTTAATTGTGCAAATGCATCATCATGTCTCAACTCCTCCAAACTTACTTTCGCGCTAACTTGGCCGTTTTCATTAGCAAAGCGTGCTACAAAGCGAATACCACAGGCCTTTTCCTGTGCTTGCGTTAAGCGTGATAAAAACAATTCATCAAGCTCGGTAGTTCTACTTAAAAATTCTTTCAACGATATATCACGTAATGTCTCTGGCACTAAACTCTGACAGGCAATATCAGCTAACGACAATTCAAAACCAGCAATACGTGCGAGAATTAAGAGTTTACGCTGTACGTCTCGGCCTGATAAATCTTCTCGGGGATCCGGTTCGGTAATACCTTGCGTTAAAGCATCGGCTAAAAGTTCTGAAAATGGTGTTATGCCATCATAATACTGAAATAACCACGATAATGTGCCTGAAAATATACCAGAAATTTCTGTTATCTCATCACCACTGTTAATCAATTCTTTAATCGTTGAATTTATGGGTAAGCCGGCACCAACCGTGGTATTGCCAAGCCAAAGACTATTGTTTTTTTCTGCGCTTGTGATCAGTTGTTGATAATTTTCAGTGCTTGAAGACGCTGCCCATTTGTTTGCGCCAATCACGTGAATACCGCGAGCAAAAAATTCTTGATACAACTGACTAAAATCTTCACTGGGTGTGATATCAACAATAATCAACTCATCATAAGGGTGATTTGTTAACCAAGCTAACAGTTCTTCTCTGTCATATGGCTGAGCTTGTTGTTGATAATGTAAAAGTGCATTGGCGACATCTATACCATCATTATTTATCAAAGCTTTACTTGCACCGACCAAGCCGACTAAATGGACATTTTCTAAGCCTGAAACACGCGCTATTTGTTTTGGTAACATAGTTAAAAATCGCTGACCGATATTACCTAACCCGGCGACAACAAGAGCAATGTTTTTGGCGTCTTTAGTCATATCCGCGTGGACATTATTGAGTATTTCACTCGAACATGGCTCAGGCAAAACCGCAATATAACTATGCTCATTAAAGGAATGTAAAAAATGTAAGGTTGGTTGATGCTTGAGCGCTCTTTTAAATCTTGCGCGCATATCGCCTTGTTTCGCTACGCTATGGCCAACAATAGCAATAATCGCTACCGGCTTAAAAGTGACCTCCGTGTCATGGCTGGCGAGCCATTGGCTGACCGATTTTTGCTGAGCCTGCGTTACAACTATGTACCCTTCGTCAAGATTGTAGCAAACGGGTGTAAACTCATTTACCGCTAATACACCTGACTTAGCTAAAAAGCTGGTCGATTTTGCTAATATTAAATCGTTTAAGCTGGTGACTGAAAGTTCTTGTTTCGCTATTTGGCCGAACTTTCCTATTTCACTACCGCTAATATCTGGCGAAAAACTGCTAGCTACATGTAAATGGGTATTATGATTTTTTAACGGTTGTAAGGTTTTTGCATGTAAAACGGGGTTGCCCAGACGACCCAGTTCATTGGCAACGGCATTGGGTAAGCGGTGTAATTTTCTCGCTAGCGGCACAACTCTAGGGTCAGCACTATAAATACCATCAACATCGGTCCACAACGTAACATTGCGCGCCCCTGACAAGGCCGCCATTATGGTTGCTGAGTAATCACTACCGTTACGTCCCAAGGTACAAGCTTGCTGCTGTTTATTGCGTGCAATATAACCGGTAACTATCACCAGTTGGCCTGGTTGTCGAAGCTTAGCAAAGCCTGCTTCGCTTTCGCTATAATCAATTGAGCAATTTTTTTCATCTTCTAACAAAAGAAAATCTCTCGCGTCCAACATATAACTTGGGCAAACACTTTCACTTAATACCGCTGATAACAATCGCGCCGACCAAACCTCACCAAAGGCCAATAAGTTATGTTGATAACTAATGGGGTCACTGAGGAGTTTTTCTGATATTTGAGCAATATTGTCACTCAGTAAATTTTTTAACCTAGCGGCGCTACTGGCATTTAATAGTTCGTCAAGTAACAGGGCTTGCCCAATATTTAATTCAGCAATAGTATTAAGTAGCTGCGCGTGTAAGGTATTTAATTGCTTATTGGTACTCGCTTGCACAGGCTTAAGTAAAGTTACTTCCTGAAGCTCGACAGCCAGTTGATAAAGGTTAAATAACGCATCAGTAGTATTGCCATTGGCAGACACCACAATAATGTCATTCAACTGACAATGCTTACGAATAATATCAACCACTCGCCCTATGCAGGCACTTGTCGCTAAACTGCTACCGCCAAATTTATGGACATTACAGGCAATTTTTACTAATTTATTTTTTTTAGAGCTGAGCGTTACCGCTGCATTTGAATCGATCATTTTATTACCACAGGTGCAACAAACCTTGTCACACCAGATTTAATTTATTTATATATGACACTTAAGCCAGATTACATTTATGACTAATCAACAAGATATTACTTTATGCTTGGCTTGCGTCTAAAGCTTGAGAAAGGTCGGCAATAATATCGTCAATATCTTCAATCCCTACAGAAACTCGCACTAATGATTGGGTAATGCCAGCCGCAAGCTGTGCTTCAATTTCCATACCCGCATGGGTCATGGTTGACGGATGGCTTATCAAGCTTTCAACGCCACCTAATGATTGTGCTAGGGTGAAAAATTCAAGTTTATCAAACAGCACTTTAACCGCTTCAACTCCACCTTTAAGTTCGAAGCTCATCATGGCGCCAAAATCATACTGTTGCTTTTTAGCTAACTCATGCTGTGGGTGATCAGCTAAGCCCGGAAAGTAAACTTGTTCAATAGCACTATGTGTTTGAAGAAAAGCGGCGACTGCATTGGCATTAATTTGATGTTGTTTCATCCTAATAGGTAATGTTTTCAATCCACGCAAGGCCAAATAACTATCAAATGCTGAGCCTGTAATACCAATACAGTTGGCCCACCAAGCGAGTTCTTCACCTAAGGTTTTTTCTTTGGTAACCAAAACACCACCAACCACATCACTATGGCCATTAATATATTTAGTGGTTGAGTGAAAAACAATATCAGCCCCCAATAATAATGGTTGCTGCAATGCCGGTGACAAAAAGGTGTTATCTACGGCGACTAATGCGCCAACTTTATGTGCTTGTTTGGCAACAGCGGCAATATCAACTAAGCGCAACAACGGATTGCTAGGTGACTCAACCAAGACTAATTTTGGTTTGGTTGCTAATGCTTGGCTCAACGCGACTTGATTGTTTTGATCAACCACTACTAAATTAAACTGTCCGCGTTTGGCAAGATGGGTAAATAACCGAAAACTTCCGCCATAACAGTCATGTGGAATAACCACAGTATCTTCAGTATTTAATAACTGACAAATAAGGAGTACTGCTGACATCCCCGTACTGGTAACAATACCGACAGCACCTTGCTCTAAATCAGCAATAGCTTGGGCAAATGTAGCGCGAGTTGGATTACCCGTACGTGAATAATCAAACTGACGCTTTTCGTTAAAACCTTTCAGAGCGTAGGTGCTTGAAAGGTGAATCGCTGGAATAACAGCACCGTGGTGTTGGTCACTATTAATACCAGCTCGAACAGCAGTAGTGGCAATTTTTTTCTCGCGCATATGTACTCCAGATTGGATTTTTTCTATTTAGATGTTTGGACGTCTATCAATCTAAATGGTTTAAAGTGTACGGTCAAGAACTTTAGACATCTAAACTTCTACACATTCGTTATTGACTCGCGCCCCACAACCAGTAAAATCAGGTGGTAAGATAAAACTTATCGCTAACTGGTATACCAGAAAAGCTAAAGATAAGTTTATCGCAATTAATTAAGCATAGAGGAATATTCATGGCAGAGTGGAATGGCGAGTATATTAATCCTTACGCCGAGCACGGGAAGAAAAGTGAACAAGTAAAAAAGATCACCGTGTCTATCCCTTTACGTGTGTTAAAAGTACTAACTGACGAACGTACGCGCCGCCAAGTGAATAACTTGCGCCATGCGACGAACAGTGAACTATTATGTGAAGCGTTTTTGCACGCATTTACTGGCCAACCATTACCTGACGATAGTGACTTGGCTAAAGACAACACACAAAAATTACCAGCAAGTGTTCGCAGAGCCTTAGAAGCACAAGGTGTTACTGACTTTAGCGAGTACGAAACTGAAATTGAAGAAGAAACAGAAGATTAACCGAGTAATTAACCCCTGGGTTTATAAATGACAAAAGGCGCCTAGTGCGCCTTTTTTATTGCCTGAAAATTATCTTTTACGGTTAAATTTTCTCGACAAGTTTGATTATTTTGATCTATTCAACAAGATCAACGGGATAAATAGTACTAAGCCCCCCATATGCATGACACTTCAACTCTGGTCGCCTTGTAGCATTTATCCGTTTCGTGCAGGTTATATCTTGGCTTTGCATATCTTCGTACTCTCGCCACGAAAGGATATTACTGAATTAAATGAGGCGTCAATTTGACGCCTCATTTAATTTATCAATAACTAGACGATAGCGTTACTATCGGCAAAATTAATAACTAACCGTTATAGTTTTCTGGCATGGGTAGCGCAGCAACACCTGAATCTACCGCCGCTTGTGCAACCGCAATAGCAACGGCTGAACGTAAACGTGAATCCATAGGTTTAGGAATAATATAATCCTTACCAAATGTTAAACTGTCACTGCCACTAGCGGCTAATACTTCAGCCGGCACGGGTTCTTTCGCTAAGGTACGAATGGCATGGACAGCGGCAATTTTCATTTCGTCATTAATGGTACGCGCGCGCACATCTAACGCGCCACGGAAAATGAATGGGAAACAAAGCACGTTATTTACTTGGTTCGGATAATCTGAACGACCCGTAGCAATAATTAAATCATCACGCGTTGCTAAGGCAAGTTCTGGTTTAATTTCAGGATCTGGGTTTGAACAAGCAAAAATTACGGGCTTTGCCGCCATCAGTTTTACATGCTCAGGCGATAAAACGTTAGGACCAGATACCCCAACAAATACGTCAGCACCGTCAATCGCTTCTACTAAAGTACGTTTGTCTGTGTTGTTTGCAAATAGCTTTTTATATTCATTTAAATCATCACGGCGGGTGTGAATAACGCCTTTAGTGTCGAGCATGTAAATTTTTTCTCGTTGCGCGCCACACTTTATCAGCAGTTCCATACAGGCTATTGCTGCAGCACCAGCACCCATGCAAACGATGTTGGCATGTCGGAGTTCTTTACCTTGAATTTCTAGCGCATTGATCATACCGGCAGCGGTTACAATGGCAGTACCATGCTGATCATCGTGAAATACTGGTACTTTACAACGTTCGATTAGCGCTTTTTCAATGACAAAACACTCAGGGGCTTTAATATCTTCTAAGTTAATACCACCAAAACTGTCAGCAATATTGGCTACCGTACTAATAAAATCTTCAACGGTTTTATGTTTAACTTCAATATCAAACGAGTCAATACCTGCAAAACGTTTAAATAATAAAGCTTTACCTTCCATAACCGGTTTAGCCGCCATTGGTCCTAAGTTTCCTAACCCTAAAATAGCGGTACCATTGGTAATAACTGCAACGGTATTACCTTTACCAGTATATTTATAAACATCATCAGGATTTTCAGCAATAGCGCGAACTGGCTCAGCAACACCAGGGCTATAAGCGAGCGAGAGATCTAGGCTAGTTTCAGCTGCAGTCGTTAATTCAACACTAATTTTACCCGGTGTTGGGTATTGGTGATAATCAAGTGCTTGTTGGCGAAGATCCGTCATGTCTATTCCTAATGTGAGAGTTTGGTGTGTGAGTCTAATGCGTGAGTATTATGTTTAAGCTTAAGGCAATGTGATTATTGTGCTTTACATGTTATTGCAATGCACTGGCCAATTTCAAGCTATTTTGTATATATTAATTCGCTACTATCTATAAGTAATATAGCCTTATCAGTTTCATAATTCACATAACTTAGCTAAATATTCAGCATAATCTATTAACTATTCATAGATAAATAACGATTAGAACGCCTTATTAATCCAAAAAGCGTTTAATCATCAAAATTTAGTTTACGTTAGTTGTTTTACTTATAAAGCTATTCACCTTTGTATCATTTCAACACAGATAACAGAACTTAGCTGCAGTTCACTAGTACTTGTCCATAACTCTGTGTTAACTCTAATTCTAGCCTTGACTGAACTGGTTAACCTGAAGATACCAAATACAATCCACCACAACGTCAATGTAGATAGTTTAAACAATTTAAAGCAAATGAATATGTAGAGGTTTAGGTTGTCACTTATTGACTTTTGTTACCGAGACAGAGCTTAAATTTTGTGCATAAAAAAACCACCTTGTGGGTGGTTTTTAAGAGGTGCTTAAAACGCTGTTATTAATTATTCGTCAAACGGATTAACTAAAATCATAGTTTCAACACGATCTGGACCAGTAGAAATAATATCAACAGGAACGCCGGTAATTTCTTCAATACGTTTGATGTAAGCAATCGCATTTGCTGGTAAAGCGTCAACAGACGTTGCACCAACAGTATTTTCGCTCCAACCTGGCATTTCTTCATATACTGGGGTAATTTTATCGTAACCTTCAGCTGCTGTTGGTGGCACAGTGATAATGTCACCTTCAGCCGTTTTATAGCCTGTACATATTTTTAATGTTTTCAAGCCATCTAAAACGTCTAACTTAGTTAAACAAAAACCGCTGATGCTATTTACTTGCACTGCGCGATGCATTGCAACCGCATCAAACCAACCACAACGACGTTCACGGCCAGTTGTAGCACCAAATTCATGGCCTACAGTACCTAAATGATGACCAACTTCGTCATCTAATTCGGTTGGGAATGGACCTGAACCAACACGCGTGGTGTATGCTTTAGTAATACCAAGAACATAATCTAAGTAAAGAGGACCAAAACCACTACCCGTAGCAACGCCACCGACAGTTGTATTAGACGATGTTACGTATGGATATGTGCCATGGTCAATATCAAGTAATGTGCCTTGTGCACCTTCAAACATGATAGATTCACCCGCTTTACGCGCTTGATCTAGCATTTCTGAGATATCAGCAACCATGCCTTTAATAACTTCAGCAACCGACATAGCATCGCTAAGTACTTCTTCGTAGCTTACTGGCTCAGCTTTGTAGTATTCGGTTAATACGAAGTTATGGTATTCCATAATTTCTTTTAATTTTACGGCAAATGACTCTGCGCAAAATAAATCACCAACACGTAAACCACGGCGAGCAGCTTTGTCTTCATAAGCTGGACCAATACCACGACCAGTAGTACCAATAGCTTTGCTACCACGCGCTTTTTCACGAGCTGCATCTAATGCGTTGTGGTATGGAAGAATTAACGGACATGCATCGCTAATTAAAAGACGCTCACGTACAGGTACGCCACGTTCTTCTAACATTGCCATTTCTGTCATAAGTGCTTTTGGACAAAGAACAACACCGTTACCTATTAAACATTTTACGTTATCACGTAATACGCCAGAAGGAATAAGGTGTAAAACGGTTTTTTCACCGTTAATGACTAGTGTATGACCCGCATTGTGGCCACCTTGATAGCGCACTACATATTTTGCTTTATCAGTAAGTAAGTCGACGACTTTACCTTTACCTTCGTCACCCCATTGGGTGCCTAGAACTACGACGTTTTTACCCATGTTCACATATTGGTAAGAAAATTAGGCGGGGATTCTATCAAATATCAATATTGAGTCCAAGCAATAATTGTTGATTTTTAACGCGATAAAAAAAAAGCTAGTAATAGTGCAGAGTTAGCAAAGCAATTAATTTACTACCCAAAATAAAATCACACCTATTAACACCAAAAAAAATCCAATTTGACGGATATTATTGACCGGTTCATTGGCTAATTTTAAAACATAGGCCCGCCATTTATTCGGAAATAGTGCAGGTATCAGCCCTTCAATAATTAACGCAATAGCAAGTGCCATGAGCAGTATAGATAACATATAAATTCCTTATATATTCATTTGTAATTAACACCAAGTTATTGGTGTTAGGCAAAAAACATCGAGCATGCTAAATTTATCAGGAGATAAAAACACAAAAGCCATGACAATGTCATGGCTTTTCTATCACGAATCAACTGAGCGTATTACTTCGTTTTTTTACCGTTTTTTAGGTAATTAAAGAAGTCACTATCAGGTTTAACAACCATGATATCGCTTTTAGAACTAAAACTTTTCTCGTAAGCTTCTAAACTACGAAAGAAGTTATAAAACTCCGCGTCTTGGGTATATGAATCAGCATAAACTTTCGCTGCTGAGGCATCGCCTTCACCACGAATTTCTTGTGCATTTTTCTGCGCTGTAGCTAACATTACAGTAACTTTTGCATCAATAGTTGCCCGAATGATTTCAGCTTGCTCTTGACCTTGTGAGCGATGTTCTTTCGCCACAGCGGTACGTTCAGCACGCATACGTTCGTATATCGACGTACTAACTTCAGTAGGTAAGTTAATCGCTTTGATACGAACATCAATCACTTCAATACCTAAGTCTTCACGGCTACTTGCAGCACTTTCAAGTGCTTTCGCCATAATGTCATCACGTTCGCCAGAGACTATATCTTTAATAGTGCGCGTACCAATTTCGGTACGTAGACCATTATTTACTTTCTGTTTCAATAACGCACGTGCATTCTCAATTGAACCTGAAGTACGTAAATAGTAAGTAGAAAAATCAACGATGCGCCATTTAACAAATGAATCGACCATTAAATCTTTCTTTTCAGATGTAACGAAACGATCTGGCGCGTCATCTAAGGTTTGAATACGGGCATCAAGTTTACGAACCGTGTTAATAAACGGAAATTTAAAATGTAAACCTGGTTCATAAACCTTCATGTCGCCAGTATCACTGTCACGCTTAATTTTTGAGAACTGGAAAACAATGCCACGTTGACCTTCAATGATAACAAAAACAGACGAAACCGTTAGCACGAGTATTAAGGCAATAATTGCCAATAGAAAATTCTTCATGGCTTAGTCTCTCCCATTATTGAAACGGTCATTACGACCGGATAATGTTGGTGCAGTATTATTGCTATTTGACGATTGATTTATCGTCGTCGGCGCTGATTGTTGAATAGTACGTTGACCGCCAGATTGCTGTTGCATAATTTTATCTAGTGGTAAGTAAATCATGTTATTGCCACCGTCAACATCAACCATAACTTTGCTGGTGTTGCTATACACTTTTTCCATCGACGTTAAATACATACGTTGACGAGTAACTTCAGGTGCTGCTTGATATTCAGGTAATAGCTTGTTGAAACGAGCTACGTCACCTTCAGCATCAAGTAGTATTTGCGCTTTATACGCCAAAGCTTCTTGCTCTAAACGCTTAACACGACCACGGGCACGCGGTTCAATACCACGAGCATAAGCTTCAGCTTCACGTAAGAAACGAACTTCATCTTCTTGCGCAGATATAGCATCATCAAAAGCGTCTTTAACTTCTTCTGGAGGACGAGCGTCCTTGAAGTTAACATCAACAATGATCAAGCCTAGATTATAAGGTTCGATAATTTTTTCTAGCTCTTTCCAAACCGCTTGACGAACAGCTTCTCGACCACTGGTCAAAATGTCGTCCATATTCGCGTGACCAACAACATAGCGCAAAGCACTATCAAGTGATTCACTTAAACTTTCATCGGCATTAGTAACACTAAAAATGTAATTACGTGCATCAACAACACGGTATTGAATTTCCATCTCAACACGAACAACGTTCTCGTCTTTCGTTAGCATAAAGCCCGAAGAAGGAAGGTTACGTGTGGTTTGCATATCAACTGGAATAATACGTTCAGCAAACGTCCATTTCCAACGCAAACCTGGCTCAACCGTGCCGGCGTACTGACCAAAGCGCAAAACAATACCTTTCTCAGCTTCTTTAATGGTAAAAAAGCCAGCGAAGGCATAAGCCAAGATCGCTATAACAAGCACTACCATGATGCCAATACTAGAAAAACTTTTTCCAGATCCGCCTCCTGATTTGTTGCCACCGAAAATACCGCCAAATTTATTGCCGATATCTTTTAATAAATCATCTAAGTCAGGTGGGCCTTGGTTCTTGCCACCTTTATTTTTCCAGGGATCTTTCTCATTATTCCCCGGTTCATTCCAAGCCATGCTATTCTCCGCTATAAAAAATTAATGCGCTAACTGCTATATAAACAACGCTAATATATCAGTCTGTTAAGTTTGAATAAAGTGCTCTATTTCTGCTTCGTCTTGTTTTAGTAACTGATTCCACTCTCTAACTGGTAATTTTATATCTAATAAGCAATTACCTTGCTCATCATAATGTTCGTCTGTAATACAATTTAACTGATAAAGTTGACCGCGAAGCTTACCGGCACTAGGGGGTAAACAGAGTAAATGTTTGATGATTTGTTTACCTAATCGTTCCGAAAGTGCTTGAAATAAAAGTTCAATGCCAACACCTTGCTGCGCTGACAGCCAAACACGAATAGGTTGCCCTTGGTCGTCACGATCTATTCTCGGCTCAACATCATCTAACCGGTCTATTTTATTACAAATCAATAATTGTGGAACATCACCCGCTTCGATTTCTTTTAAAACTTCTTCTACTTGTTCAATATTTTCGCTACGTCGTTCATCAGAAATATCAATAATATGAAGCAACAACTCTGCTTCTCTTGTTTCTGTTAACGTGGCTTTAAATGCTGCCACTAAATCATGGGGAAGATGGCGTATAAATCCTACTGTATCAGCAAGAATAACACGGCCGACATCATCCACTTCAATTTTACGTAGAGTTGGGTCCAGGGTTGCAAACAATTGATCAGCTGCGTAAACACCCGCCTGAGTAACTTTGTTAAATAATGTGGATTTGCCTGCGTTAGTATAACCGACCAAAGAAATAGTTGGGATCTCTGCTCTAGTTCTCGCACGACGCCCCTGTTGCCTTTGCTTTTCAACTTTACCCAAGCGTTTACGAATATTGACCATACGCTCATGCAGTAAGCGCCTGTCTGTTTCAAGCTGGGTTTCACCTGGTCCGCGTAAACCAATACCACCTTTTTGGCGTTCTAAATGAGTCCAACCGCGTATAAGGCGCGTACTCATGTGACGTAATTGCGCTAACTCTACTTGCAATTTACCTTCATGAGTTCGAGCTCGTTGGGCAAAAATATCCAAAATCAACGTAGTGCGATCAACCACACGACATTCACACAAGGCTTCAATATTTTTTTCCTGAGATGGCGACAAACTATGGTTAAACAAAACAATATTCGCATCGAACATACGCACAGCGTCTGCAACTTCTTGCACTTTACCTGTACCAACAAAATATTTCGGATGCGGGGTATTGCGTTTACCTGTTATGGTATTTAACGCGGTTATACCAGCAGAGTCTACAAGCATTTCGAACTCTTGTAGGTCTTCGCGGGTATTATCATCTGGGAAATCTAAATGAACAAGTATCGCCTGCTCACCTGCTTGATACCTATCAAACAAATGAGCGACTCCATACAATACTAGCTTTTTGCATTAATCTTCTGAATCCTGGTTGGCTTGTGGGGCTGGCATAGTAGTTACTGCTCGCGCTGGCACTACTGTTGAAATAGCGTGCTTATATACCATTTGACTGACGGTATTTTTAAGTAAAATTACAAATTGATCAAATGACTCTACTTGCCCTTGTAGTTTAATGCCATTGACTAAATATATTGCTACCGGAATACGATCACGACGTAACGCATTCAAAAATGGGTCTTGTAAAGATTGCCCCTTTGCCATTATTTGGCCCCTTTTGTTATTTTTAGTAAAGTTAAAGTTATTTTCTATTATTTTAGTAAATTTATTCAATAAAACTAGCTGGTTAATGCGCAACTATTATTTTAATTATACATCAATGTTTAAAGTTTGCTTACTGCCGATAAAATTACTTTTAAATTATTTTCATCTTCCATATGCAACCAGTGTAAATTTTGCCAACTTCGTAACCAAGTTAATTGTCTTTTCGCTAACTGACGTGTTGCACAAATACCTTTAAAAACCATCTCATGGTGCTCATAGTCGCCTGCTAAATATTGCCACATTTGTCGGTAGCCAACACAGCGAATAGCTGGTAAATCAAGGTGTAAGTCACCTCTTTCTTTCAACGTGATAACTTCTTGTTCAAAGTTCTGTTCTATCATTTGCTGAAAACGTAGTTCAATTCGCGCGTGTAAGTCACTGCGTTCTTTAGGTGCTATAGCAAACTGTAAAACATTTCCGCTGACTTTATTACCTTTTATTTCGGTCAATTGTGTCAAAGTATTACCTGTTTTTCGGTAAACCTCTATAGCTCTTGCTAGTCGCTGCGGATCATTTGGATGAATACGCTCTGCTGAAACTGGGTCAAAACTTTGTAATTCTTCGTGCATAGCAAGCCAACCTTTGTCAGCCGCTTCTAACGCAATCGCATTTCGAATGCTTTGGTCAGCTTCTGGCAATGGCGAAATGCCTTCAATCAAGCTCTTAAAATACATCATAGTACCGCCAACCAACAAAGGTATACGGCCATTTTCTCGACTTTTTGCTATCGCCTTTAGCGCATTTTGGCAAAAATCAGCGGCAGAGTAACTTTCGCTGGGATCTCTAATATCAATTAATTGATGTGGGTATACGGCTAATTCCTTCGCTGTTGGTTTCGCTGTACCAATATCCATACCTTTAAAAACTAGCGCTGAATCAACACTAATAATGTCGCAGGGCAGTGCATCATATAACGCCATTGCTAAGGCAGTTTTACCTGATGCTGTAGGCCCCATTAAACAAATAACAGGCGGCTCTTTCACATCAATGTGTTGTTGGTTTACCACGTTAGTCATACCGGAACATTTACTCTGACTTATTTATAGAAGATGTGAGGTCTATAACGACAGAATTCAAGCGTAGTTGTTGTTCAAATTGACAATTAAAATAACTTTCAGCATTTCGCCAAACTTGTAATGCGTGTGCTTGAGTGGTTTCCTCGCTTAGCATAAGTGCGGCCAATGCCATTTGCCAGTCAATTTCTGAGTGTACGTCGTTATAATTCTCCACATCTAACTGCTTAATTAGCTTATCAAAACTGTGGGTTATATCTTTGTTTCTTAGTAAAGCCGGAAACTGCCGAATTTGTAATGTGCGGGGATTTACCTGGCGAATTTCCATGCCAATATGTTGAAATTGGTTTTCATTTATTTGCACAAATGTTGTTACTTTTTCACTCACGGTAATTTTTATCGGTAGTAATAGTGGCTGGCTTACCAATTTTTCATGCCAACGTTGCTTAATAGTTTGCAACCTTAATAATTGATCTAGTTTGTTAACGGATAATAAACGTAGCTCTTGGCGTTGTTGAAAAACTAAATAATGTGGTGCCTGCCAAAATAAAATTTTAGTCGCATCTGTAATGTCGTCCTGAATTAATGATGCTGCATTGACTGAAGCAGGCGTAGTTACTTCTGTTTCAGTCAAATGAGATGTTACATGGGTTAATTCTGGCTCTGTTACTTGTGAATCAACCACTAATGGTGTCATCAAATCACTATAGGCTTTACTCGCTTGCGGATTTATTTTTGCAGAATAATGCTGTGAACTGGCGCGAGAAAAATTAGCGCTGCTGCGCTGGCCTTTATTATCACCTTTGTATTCAGCCGTTTGGCTAGAAGGTTGATAACTGGTTGACACGTCACTTTGTTGATTACTTTCAAGACTTACCTTTAAAGGAGTAATAAAACTGGCGTTTTGCACTTCAGCTTGCTGGTGAGTTTCAACACCCTTCTCGTTATCAGGCGATATAATTTCGCCAGTGCTATTGTCAATATTTAAGTCTAACTCATGATGTAAAGCACGATTACAAACAGAATAAATAAAATCATGTACATAGCGCCCTTGATGAAAGCGCACTTCATGTTTTGCCGGGTGAACATTCACATCTACTTCGCTAAAGTCGAGCTGTAAAAACAACACAAAGGCAGGAAAACTGTCACTGGGGAGTAGGTCTGCGTAAGATTGGCGAATAGCATGATTAATTAACTTATCGCGCATCATACGATTATTAACATAACTGTAGCTGAGATCGTTTTGATTACGGAAATAACTCGGCTGGGCAATCCAACCATGCAGATGCAAGCCATTATGTTCACAGTCAACTTCTATGGCATTATCAATAAATTTTTGCCCACAAACTTGCGCAACACGTTTACTGCGCTGTATTGATGAATTAGCGACCCTAAATTGTTTAATTATTTTATGGTTATGAGTGAGGACAAAACCGATATCAAAATTTGCTAAGGCAATGCGCTTGATTACCTCTTCAATATGAGCAAATTCTGTTTTCTCTGTGCGTAAAAATTTACGCCTTGCTGGAGTATTAAAGAATAAATCGCTGACATCAATGGTGGTACCATTTGGGTGAGCAGCAGGTTTGACCGACACCGCCATATCACGCCCTTCCGCAATCGCTTGCCATGCAGATTCTTGTGCTTCTGGCTTGGACGTTAGCGTTAAACGCGCGACAGAACTAATACTGGCTAATGCCTCACCGCGAAACCCCAAACTGCTGATAGCTTCAAGATCGTCAAGGTCTTTAATTTTACTGGTCGCATGTCGGCTTAAGGCTAAGGCTAATTCATTTTTGGCAATACCATTACCGTTATCTATGATACGAATACGCTTAGCGCCGCCTTTTTCGATATCAATTTTTATTGTGGTTGCGCCAGCATCTATACTATTTTCGACGAGTTCTTTAACGACGGAAGCTGGGCGTTCTACCACTTCACCTGCGGCAATTTGGTTAGCGAGGCGAGCGGGTAATATTGCAATGGTCATGCGAGCGTTAATCTGCCTGTGGTATTTTTAATGTTTGGCCAATTCTAACCACATTCGATTTGAGGTTATTGGCTGATTTTAATTGTCTAATGGAAACTTTATAGCGTTGGGCCACCACAGAAAGCGATTCACCTCGGCTGACTTTATGCTCACGAATACGTGTCGCCGCGAGTAATGTGCCATCAGGAGGATTACGAGAAAAATAATCATCAACGGCAATGTATATCGCTTTGGCCAACTTTTGTTGATGGTTGCTGTTGTTCAGGCGTCTCTCTTCTTGATGATTAGAAATAAAGCCAGTTTCAATTAATACTGACGGAATATCAGAAGATTTCAACACCGCTAAACTTAAGCGTTCAGGCTTATGCTTATGTAGTTTCGTAACTTTTTTTAGCTGCTTAACCACATGTTCGGCAAAATCGTAGCTACTCGCCATGGTGTATTCTTTTTTCATATCGCCAAGGGCAATCGCTAAATTATTATCTTTAGTGCTTCTTATAGTTTCTCCTGCACCACCTAATAACTCGGAATTTTTTTCTCTGTTTTGAATCCAGCGGGTAAATTCAGAGTCTGCACGACGCGTTGCTTGCACTAGTACTGATGCACCACTGGGCTTTGATGAAGTGAACGCATCCGCATGAATGGAAATAAGTAAATCCGCTTTCGATTTTCTTGCTAGTTCTGTTTTACGATTGTGGTCAACATAATAGTCACCGCTGCGGATCATCACCGCTTTTAGGCCTTGTTTTTTATTAATTAAATTAGCAAGCTTTTGCGCTATTTTTAAAGTAATACGTTTTTCATAAGTACCTGAAGCACCAATTGAACCTGGGTCTTCACCACCATGACCGGCAACAATAGCAATAACAATATCGCGTTTACCTTTGCTATTATCATGGGTGGCAATCGGCTGACTGTTTTTATCATAAAGATCAATAACTAAACGGTCGCTGTATTGCCCTGCTGGCGCTAATGGAAAGACCGAAACTCGATAATCTTCAGCTAATTCTAAAACTAAACGTGTAGTACCTTTTTGCTTTGATCTACTGGTGCGAATTTTTTGTACCCGTCGATCTGCCTTTATCGCTGACATTAATTCTGCATTATTTTTACTGTTTTTAAAGTCAATAACTAAGCGTTGTGGAGATTTTAATGAAAAGTATTTAAAGTCTGGTTTTTCACTGAGATCAAAAACAATACGGGTGTTTTCAGGTGCTGGCCATATCCGCACACTCTCAATACTGTTACTTGCGTTAACAACGGTAACTAAGGCAAGCCAGAGCGTAAGTACAACCGTTAATTTTTTTACAATACTCGTTAAACGCATTGAATTTATTACCTTATAATAACTTTGTTACTGATTATTTTTCTTATTATATTATTTAACTTATCAAACTCTTTACTGAAACTGCCCGTGAATAAAAACTCTCTACTGCGCTAAAATCGACAACATGTTTTCACCCAAAGCTGTTTTAGCCTGAAGTGAAACTTGGCGTTGCTCGTCATGATAGGCTAAATCTATAATCATATCTGGCGCTGGTAGCATACCCTGACCTTTTTCAGGCCACTCAATAAAGCTACAACAATTACTGTTAAAGTAATCGCGAATACCCATGTATTCTAATTCTTCCGCGTCAGCTAAACGGTATAAATCAAAGTGGTACACTTGCCAATCTTTTAAATCATAGGGTTCAACTAAAGTGTAGGTTGGGCTTTTAACATTACCAACATGCCCCATTCCTTGCACAAAACCTCGTGTTAACGTGGTTTTTCCGGCCCCGAGATCACCATTTAAAAAAACAATAATCCCTTGTTTCAACTCTATTTTTACAATATCGGCTAATTGTTTACCTAAAGCGATTGTTGCCAATTCATCGGCTAATATAAAGGTTTGTTTTGTCACAAAATTATTCATCGTATCGTTATTACTTCTAAAGTATCCCATCTACTGCACAATTACCATTAATAAGCAGCGCAATTTTGGCGCTATAGCTCACTCTCTAACAAGCCTATTTGACCATAATTTTTAACAATAATATCAGCTGAGCGACTATGAATATAGTCACTTAGCAGATTGCAAAATAAGTATCGACTAAATTAATGTACCAAGTAAGACTACTTAGCACATCGTCCATGTCATGATTGCCATATTCGTATTCAGCATATGTTTATTACCATATACCCAGCTATTTTTTCACCACTAAAGTATGGTCTGATTAACCTTATATCTGTGTTGTGTTAAACTTGTCGACACTTTGAATACCACCCTTATCGTTTTAATATTCGGCTGCCATGACTACAACTGCTATTAACTATCAAGATTTAACAAAACAAATCAAACTTTGGGGTCAAGAACTGGGCTTTTCACAAGTAGGTATTAGCGATGTTGATCTATCTGAACATGAAGCGGCTTTAACCCGTTGGTTAGAAAATAACTTTCATGGCAACATGGATTATATGGCCCGTCATGGTTTAATGCGCGCAAGGGCTAAGGAATTGGTAGAAGGTACACTTAATGTTATCAGCGTGCGCATGGATTACCTGCCTAGCGATGCTAAGTTTGCCCGTATTTTAAAGAACCGAGATCACGCCTATATCAGTCGGTATGCTTTGGGCAGAGATTATCATAAATTAATGCGTAAACGACTAAAGCAATTAGGCGAGAAAATTAAAGCACATTGTGAAAACTTTAATTATCGCCCTTTTGTTGATTCCGCGCCAATCCTTGAAAGACCTCTCGCTGAGAAAGCTGGCTTGGGCTGGGTAGGCAAGCATTCCTTACTTATTAACAAGCAAGCAGGCTCGTGGTTTTTTCTGGGCGAGCTCTTGGTTGATTTACCCTTAATTAGCGATACTAAAGCAGAAAATGGCTGTGGCACTTGTGTAGCCTGTATAAAAATTTGCCCCACCCAAGCGATAGTAGAACCTTATGTTGTCGATGCAAGACGCTGTATATCTTATCTTACTATTGAATTACGTGAGGCTATACCGGTAGAGTTTCGTCCCTTAATCGGTAATCGAATTTATGGATGTGATGACTGCCAATTAATATGCCCTTGGAACAAGTTTGCAAAACTGGGCAGTGAAGATGATTTTAAACCCCGACAGAACTTAGACAATATCGCTTTGTTGACTTTATTTGCGTGGGACGAAGCAACTTTTTTAAGTAAAACTGAAGGTTCACCTATTCGTCGTATTGGCTTTGAATGCTGGCAGCGAAATATTGCAGTTGCGCTTGGTAACGCTGATTTTTCACCCCGCAATATTGAGGCCTTAACGGATAAAATAGCACATTCAGCCCCTATGGTGACAGAGCATATCGAGTGGGCATTATCACAACAAAAACTTAAGCAACAAGCATTAGCTAAAGATCAAAACTTACGGTTAACCGCTCGATTGATTCGTTCAGTTGAAAAAGGTATGCCTCGTGACGCGTAGGTCAGCTAAAACAATTTACCGCTAGTTTAATTTTTGCCATTTAAGCGTGAGTTCATCAAAAGTTGTTAAACTTTTACCTTCAAGATTTAGCGCGGATAGTACAGCGAGAATTCCCTCAACCGACACGAGGTGATCAGGTATGTCCTGATCTTCCTGCTTAATTTTTATCAATATTTTTAATTTACTGAACAGTAACTTAACATTAGTTGGGTTAAGTTTTAATGCCTGATTAATGGCATCAAGCGCTGGCAGTAAACGGTCCTTTTGAAAATGCTCAACTGCCATGGTGTTAAGCTCTTTGGCGGTAAAGTGTATCTCTTCTCGTTGTTGGCTTTCTTGCGCTATATAGCGCCTAACAACTTGACTATTTAACGAGTCACCGGCGATTTGATTATTGATCGCCTCGAGCAATTCTATAGCGTCTTCGCGCATCCCTAACTCATGCAATACTTTTACCCTATCTAAATTATCCTCAACCACGGTACTTGGCTTAAGTGACATATGATTTTCAACCAATTTTTTCGCTTTAACTTGTTCATTACGCACATTGTGTAACCTAGCTTTAACCACTAACAATTGCTGCTTAAAAAGGTTCGCATCTTGGCTGTCATGCTCAAACTGGGTAATATAACGATCAGTTTGTCGCAATATTTCATTAGCACTTTCATCCGGTGTCGCACAAGCCAGATCAATCCCCGCTCGAATAACATTAAGTAAAAGCTCGGGCGAATCATGAATAGAGTTTTTCGCTTGTTGAGCTATGTTTCGCGTCGCAAGATATTGCCCTTTATGATCATGTGTTAAGCGCGCTAAATCCCATGATTTTTTATTACGTTCAATATTTCTCGGTGCCAGCGCCATGGCTTTTTTAATTTCCTCATAGGCTTGCTCGTATTCTTCTTGTTCGATGAAGTACTGCGCCATCATATCATGAGCACCGAAGCGCGTGTCTGGCTTATCAATCAAAGTTTTTAGCATGTCGCTAATTTCATCTAAACGGCCTTGCTTTAACAAGGCTTTGGCATATCCTAAATATACCCAAGAATATTTATATACTTTCAGCAATTTGCGATAAAAAGTTTCCGCTTCTTCAAACTCAAGCAAAGCAAGATATGATTCACCCTTAATGCGGTTAATATTAGGATGGTAATGTGCTAGTTTTTCATTTTGAAGGTGTCGGTCGGCAAAATAGAGCGCTTTAGCATAGGCTTTTTTGTCAATCGCACTGTTGATATTAAAAAGCACCTGTTTTACTTTTAATGTTGCAATCAAACGGGTTCTAACTTTATTTATCGCTAATGGCTTGGTCCAGAAATCATCCGGTTGTAACTCAATAATCGAGTTCACTAATGACTCATTGGTTTCTGTGCTGAGGAAGATTAATACGGTAGTTTTAGTGACATGACCTTTAAATTTCAACTCTTCTAATAAATGAAAGCCATCTTTGTCACTTTTTACATTAAATGCGCAAATAACAATGTGAAAATGCATTTCATCACACAACCTAAGTCCGTAATAGGCATTTTGTACACAACGAACTTCCTTTATGCCTAATGCAAATAAACTTTCTTTTAAAATACTGTGCACTAGCAAATTATCGTCGATAACCAAAACATTGAGTTGATCGAGCTGCGCTAATGTATTTTTTTCAACATCTTCCATTATATACCTTACTGACTATTGCCTTAGGCTACTATTTTCCAAACTGTTGCTGACGTTGCCGGCATTGACTAAGCACGTCTTTCTTTGCCGCCACATTAAGCTTGCTCCATGCCATAATTTCATCAATATTTCGAAAACAACCTAAACAAACATCCTGTTCATTTAAACAACAATTGCGCACACAAGGGCTAGCAACTTCTTCAACATTGTCTATTGGTTGGTAGTATTTAACACTCATATCGTTTCTGCAAATTCAGTTAACTGTATTAAACACAGTTTGAGATGATTTAGCTGACGTTGCAATTCTTCTTTTTGTTTCGATGAAAACACGTCACTCGCACCTGTTTTACTTATCAACTGACTCAGCTGCCTACATTGCGCTAATAAAGGCGTGGCGGCAATAACTTTTGCCAAGGTCGTTAATGACGCTAAAAGCGTTAATGCTAGCGGGTAATCTTGCGTCTCTATTGCAATACTTAACGCTTGAGTGTTGGTACTAATGTCAGCCAAATATTCATTTAACATAAAAGCGGCTAACTCAGCAGAACCTTGATTTTGCGCGAATTGGCTTAAATCAAAAGCATCATATGTCGGGTTATTTATTTGTTCAAGGTTGAGGGCAAAGTCTAATGACTGATCAATTTCAGCCAACTTTAATGCTTGTTCAAAAGTAGCATCAATTTCGTTAGATGTATTTTTTGGCACGACTTGCTGCTTATTACCTTGTTTACGCTGCTGTTTTTGTGGGGCTGATGCTAGCTTATCTTCTCCCATACTCGTTTGTGATTTTAACCACGGTGATAATTGCTGGGTGAGTTTTTGAATATCCAGTGCCGATGCTAAATAACCACTATACCAAGATTTTGGTAAGTTGAGCTTGTGGAAAAAGTCTGCCTTGCTGTCATTATTTTTAAGCACAGCAAAAATGCCACGCACTGTAGATACTGAGTCACGAATATCGACATTAAAACCAACAAACTCGGAAATAACCACTAAGTAACGCCCTGACTGCCATAAGCGCTCAAGATGCTCTACTTGAGAAACCACGGTAACCTGCAAACCAAGCCAGTGCAATATTCTAATTAAAGCATCATTTTCACGTTGCTCTGCCACACCCAGTAAAACTTCAACTTGGCTAGGCATAAAACGATAAGGTGAGAAAATTTCTGGCTCAACGGATAAATTAATCTTGGTAGTTCCACTGAGTAATTGCGCAACACTGGCAATTAACTCACCGGTGAACCAAGGCAAATTACTGGCCGAAAACAAGCCAGTTCTTTGTAATGAACCGCAATGAAATGGTTGAATAACCTGTATTTTAGGTTGTAATTTAGTCGGTAAACTAGCCAAATGTTTAGTGATTAAATCATAATCTGAAAAGTATACTTCTGGCGATAAAATAATAACATCTAAGCGATTTTTCGTTAGATGCTTAATACTGATTTGGCGTTGAAATAGCGACAAATCTTGCATTTTTTCCACTACAGCTTTGCTATAGCTGAGTTGGTGACAAATTCTTTCACGGCTGCGCTTGTCAGTCGCAATCACTAAAAGTGTGCATTTAGCTAATTTTACAGGCTTGTTTTTGCTCAATTGGTTTAGGTTTTCGGCAACGGTTAATGAGAATTCAAAAGTAAACTTTCCCGCCGACTCTAATTGTTGACTGACTTTATTACTGACATTGAAAACTAACTGTAAATCTCGTAAATAATTATCAACAGTATTATCAAAATCAGCACCTATTTCGTCATCCACGGCTAATTCACTGACCATTTGAGATAACATTTCTGCATGCGATGGTTTATTAACGAGAAAACTCATTCGTACGGTTTGCTGCGCGCTATTTACGTCAATAACTTGCAAGTCGACTTCGAGCTCAACCCCGCGCTGTTCGGTCAACATTTTTTGACAAATTGTGCGAACCATGGCTTGAAATAATTCACTTTCAAGCGTCACCAAAGAGGCTAAGTTATCTGATATATTTAAATAAATGAGATTGTCGTTATGCACTTGCACCAAGCTAACATTGGTCAGTGCTGTGTGCATTTCATTAGCCAGTGTCACTGTTGATAAAGTCAAAACAAAATCGTCTCGACGTAATTGCGCGCTGGTTTTTAGTTGCTCATTACGGCTTATTAACTGTCGTAATTGCTGATATGCAAACTGTTCGTCACCGTCAGTTAATGACAACATTTGCCTTGCTACCATAGCTTTACTTATCAGAACTGAAGCCTCTTCGCTATGAGCAATAATGGCGAGTTTATCGGCTTGGTTTTGCTGTTGAAGTTGTTGCTGTAATTGTGTATTGCCATCTTTAAGTGCGCGATACTCTTCTACATTGGATAAACTGCCACACCAATTGCCATCAAGGTATTCGATAGTTAAAGCAATGGCTTTTTCTTGATTGCTGATTAAGGAGATTTTTTCAACGCCCTTATGCTTTTTAGCTTGTCGTGCAATAGATAAAATTGCGCGAACATCTATCCGACTAAAGCACTTACGCCAATGTTTATTCGCATGTTTAACACCTAATAAAACACGTAATTGCTGTTGTTGCTTATCTGACAGTTCAGGTAATTGCCAAAAAACATTCCCGGTATGGCGAGACATATGCGCCGTATGATTTTGGTGTTGTTGCTGCTGCTGTTTAAAGTCAGCCTCACTGTGTAATGGCTGAGTAAGCTGTTTAATAGAATTGATGATTGCGCTAATTTCAAGACCAGGTATTTCTGCTACAACCTCACCTTTAGTCACAAACTCATCAACGACAACGGTACTTTGCACACCAAAGTGTTTAATTTGTTTGCGTAGGCTCAAAAGTAAGCTGATAAAAATAAGACTAAGCAGAACAAAAACACACGTAATCAGCCAGATATAATGTTTAGGTTGTAAACTTATATTGATTTTCGCCAGCCATGTCAGCAACTGCTGCTCGATAATAGATGATTTTAGCGGCTGCACGACAAGTGCTTTATCCAGTAAAGGTATTAAATCACGCTTTTGTGTTGTTATCTCTGCCTGAAAGTCACTAGCCCTGCGTAACTGACCCCGCCATTTTGCAAAGGTATTTTGTTCGCTAAACAGTAATTCGTTAAGCATTGTGGTTTGTTCGATTAACGCGATTTCGTTAGCCGTTTTGTCTGTCACCTCGGTCATATTTGTTAACCAAAGGCTAATATCACTTTGAATTTTTTGTTGAATATAATCAAATTCGACTAAATCATATTGCAAGTCAAGTTGGTTAAACATCACTAAAGTATCAATTAAACCTTGGTATAATTCACGGTTGATATTTAAATTATTAACAATATTACTCAGCGTTTTAGCACGTGTAGCTGTGGCTCGAGAGGTTAAGTTGTTTTGGGTAATTAGACGATATAAAATTTGTTGCTGATTGGCTTGTTCAACAATTAAACTAGACAAGCTATCTGTAACTAAGGTTAATTGAATAGTGACGCTGTCTTTGAGTTGCAAGTTTCGTCGCTCGCTTTGAGTCAAGCGCGAGACATTTTCTGCCTGCAATTGTAAACGCTGAATAAGCTGTTCTAATAATTGTCGATTGTGTCGACTTAACACGGAAATATTATTTAAGTTTTCATTTAAGGTTCGATAATTAGCACCAAAATTTGCAGCATATTTACTGTGCAATAAATCATTGAGCAATCGATCATTTTTAATCAAGAGTAATTGTTGTTGATTGTGCTTTTCAATAGCCGGCAATTGCTGATATTTAAGGTGTGCTAAATCTTGTTCATATTGAAAGTAAAACGAGAAGCCCACAAAAAAAAGCAAGGAAAAGCTTAAGGCTAATAAATAAAATCGGCTGTTAAGCTGACGATATAGCGGCAGTGTTGAATCCATGAACGAGGTAACATCCTAACAAGTCAAATACATAATGGGTCGTTTATATAGGCAAACCAGTTCAGCAAGTTTTCAATTGGTTTGACTATATAACAGTGTATGGGTTTAACTTTAATAAGCAACGATTAATGTACCACTCAGGTTTTAAGCTTTAATATATTAAAGCAATTTTTAAGTCATTTAGCGCCGCCAACATAATGGTCAACGACTCAACCCTCATTGTTACTGTTGCTGTTTTTATTGCGCTATTACAGCAATCTCAATATTACAATAAAACTAGATCAACATAACTGAAAAAATGCGGTAAGATGCCAACATACCGAAATATGAACAAAGGTTGGACCAGTATGAGCCAAACGAACTACCTGCTAAAACTCCAAGAAAAATTTCTTAAATATCCATTTGGGCGCACTTTATTTAGTAAAATGTTTGCATCCCAAGCGCCATACTTTAAATCAATAAAACCTCGTATTTTGAAGTTAGAGGAAAACTTTTGTCAGGTATTACTACCAAAGCGTAAGCCGGTACAAAATCATATTGGTACTGTCCATGCTATTGCAATATGCAACGCACTAGAAATGGCGATGGGTGCAATGACAGAATCCTCTATCCCAAAACATTTACGATGGCTACCAAAAGGTATGAACGTAAATTATCTTGCTAAATCGACAACAGATATTATTGCAGAGGCTAAAATAAATCCTGAACAATGGCAGACTGGAGATGTTTCAGTGTCTGTGCGGGCATTAGATACTAATGGCACTGTTGTTGTTGATGGTGAAATCAGATTATGGCTATCTGAAAAGCCGATAAAGTAGCGCTATGACTTGATGCAGGTTAGAACAAAATGAACATGAAGATGCGCGAATAATGGAACGGTGAACAAAAAAAGTTACCAAAGATTAGAGTGATACTTTTGGTAACTTGTTTAAAGTTATTAAGGTTGCAGCAAAGTAATTAAGCTTAAAGCTTAAAGAAATGTTCTTGGTACACTTTTAATTCTGCAATAGATTCACGAATATCATCCATCGCTAAATGTGCACCCGTTTTAACCACTTTATCTAATACCTCTGGCTTCCAACGACGCGCTAGCTCTTTTACCGTACTCACATCTAAATTACGATAGTGAAAGTAATCTTCAAATTCCAGCATGTACTTATTAATAAAACGCCTATCTTGGCCAATACTGTTACCACACATAGGTGATTTACCTTTAGTCACGTAAGGCTTAATAAATTCCAAAGTTTGTGTACTTGCATGCGCTAAACTCGTTGAACTTTCACGACACCTTTGGGTAAGACCTGATTGACCATGATGTTCGATGCACCATGGATTCATATTATTTAATACTTCATCGCTTTGATGAATAGCAAACACAGGACCTTCAGCTAAAATATTAAGTTGGCTATCGGTAATTATTGTCGCAATTTCTAAGATAACGTCAGTGCTGGGTTCAAGGCCTGTCATCTCTAAATCTAACCAAATTAAATTACTATCGTTAACACTCATTGTTATTCCTAGGTTAATTACTTTTCATCAAGTTAGTCTCTTTTAACAAACCCGCTACATGGCGTTGAGTCGGTAAAAGGCGCGATTACACATGCATTTATATAATGCTTGAGTATATAATACGTCAGAATGTAGCATGATTAAATTTATTTGTCGGTTGCCTGAACAGATTAGCCTTTATACCCGATCTACTTCAAGATACTGATTCCCTAGCTTAGCGCTGAAACTGCATACTGAAGTACAACAGATATACATGCTGACTTAACATAAAATGAGACTAACTTGTGGCTAAAGCCAAAAAACTAACCAAAGGTCAAGCGCGGCAGATCAAAGCTAACCAAAGTAAGAAGTTACGCAAATCTACTGAAAAGGTGCAATGGCAAGATGACGAACTAGCTGCAGTCGAAACCGGTACAATTATCAGTCGTTTTGGTCAACATGCTGATGTAGAAAGCAGCGATGGCGAAATTTTTCGTTGCAATTTACGTCGCAGTATTTCTTCTTTAGTGTGTGGCGACAAAGTACTTTGGCGTAAAGGCAAGGAAACTCAGCACAGTATTTCTGGTGTTATTGAAGCCGTTCACGAACGAGACTCTGTGCTAAGTCGCCCTGACGTATATGATGGTGTTAAACATATTGCCGCCAATATTAGCCAAATACTGATCGTTTCATCGGTATTACCAGCTTTTAATGCTGACATTATCGATCGATACTTAGTGGCGGCAGAGCAAACCGGCATTACCCCGGTCATTTTATTGAACAAAGTAGATTTACTCGATGATAGCAATCGTGAAGCTATTGAAAATCAATTAAATATTTACCGTAAAATTGGCTATCAAGTTACTTATATGAGTAACGAAACCGGTGAAGGTATTGCCGAGTTAAAGTTGCAGCTTAGCCAACACACCAGCGTATTTGTTGGACAATCAGGCGTAGGTAAGTCAACACTTACTAACACCTTGATGCCTGAATTAGGTGTGGTAACTAAAATTGTTTCAGAAAATTCAGGGCTTGGACAGCACACCACTACCGTTGCCCGGCTGTATCATTTTGAACAAGGTGGTGATTTAATTGACTCACCAGGCATACGAGAGTTTGGCTTATGGCATTTATCACCCGAGCAAGTCAGCAATGGTTTTATCGAGTTTGACGAGTACTTAGGCACCTGTAAATTTCGTGACTGTAAGCACCAAAAAGATCCTGGATGTGCATTAATTGCCGCCAAAGATGAAGGTAAAATTTTCCCTGAACGCTTAGCCAGTTTCCAAAAAATATTAGCCAGTTTAGGTGATAATACCCTGACCTCACGCTTTAATGATTAAACAGTTAAAATATAAATTAAGGAAAAATAGTGTTAGTTAATAAAATAAAAATCGCTTTGCAATATATGATGCCAAAACACGCCATTTCACGACTTGTGGGTAAATTTGCTGCTGCAGAAGCGGGCTGGCTTACCACCAAGGCCATCAGTAACTTCATTAAAGCTTACGATATTAACATGGCAGAAGCTAAGTTAAAAAATGCTACAGATTTTAAAACCTTTAATGACTTTTTCACTCGTGAACTTGAAGACGGCGCACGTACTATTCTCGAAGATCCCGATACTGTTTGTTACCCTGTTGATGGCGCCATTAGTCAACAAGGCCCAATTGAACAAGGGCAACTTATACAAGCAAAAGGCTTTAATTACAGCTTAGAAACTCTACTTGGTGGCGATAAAGCAACGGCAGCGCCTTTCCAAGACGGTGAGTTTTCATGTATTTACCTTGCTCCGAAAGATTATCACCGTATTCATATGCCCATTGCTGGTACTTTACGAGAAATGATTTATGTGCCTGGTGATTTATTTTCAGTAAACCCGTTAACAGCGAACAATGTGCCTAACTTATTTGCCCGTAATGAGCGTGTTGTCGCTATTTTTGATACGGCGCATGGCGCGATGGCAATGGTACTTGTCGGTGCAACCATAGTTGCCAGTATTGAAACAGTTTGGGCCGGCACTATTACACCACCTGCTGGTAAAGATGTATTTCGCTGGCAATATCCCGCTGATGGCACTGGTGCTATAACGCTGGAGAAAGGCGCTGAAATGGGTCGATTTAAATTAGGCTCTACAGTCGTAACTACCTTCGCGCCGAACATGGTGAAATTTAACCAAGCAGCCGGACCTGAAACCGTCACTCGACTTGGTGAACATTATGCTGATTTAGTGAAATCTGATGAAAGTGCTTAAGGCTTCTCTTATGGTTTTACATTTCAGCCTTGGGCATTACAAAAGATGCAAATAATTGCCCATCGAGGTGCTAGTGGTGAGTTTGCTGAAAACTCACTTCTGGCATTTGAGCAAGCCATATTACAAGGCTGTGATGCTATTGAATTTGATGTGCAATTTCATCAAGCCAGTGGGGAGTTTATTCTCCTACATGACAGTTACCTTTGGATTGACAAAAATAGCGGCGAAAATACTAGCGGAAAAAAAGTCCATTTTAATCAACTACCGCTCGATGAACTGGTTAATAATTCATCTAACGCCAAATTCAATATTTGTACCCTAAATCAAGCTTTGCAATGTATTAACACTCAGTGCCTGATCAATATTGAATTAAAATCTGCGGCACAAGGCGCTGAACTTGCCGATGAAATGCAAAAGCTCGAACACATAATTCAACAAGCACAACAGCGTGAATTAATTTCTTATCAACAACTTATTATTTCTTCATTTAATCATCATGCACTTATGCATGTATCAACGTACTTTCCTGCCGTAACCACAGCAGCACTGATAGCTTGTTGTCCTCTTGATTACGCTGCATTTTGCCAAAAATTAAAGGTTAAAATGCTAAACCTTTCAGTTGAATGTATGAATCCTGAAATTATTAATGACGCGCATCGCCGAGGCTTAAAGGTTTGGGTTTATACTGTTGATAATTCGGATCAAATTAAGCAATGTCTTGAATACCAAGTTGACGGTATATTCACCAACTTTCCACAACGTACTCGTCAAATTATATTGGCCCTTACTTAACACTGACTAGACAATAAACAGCAACAACCTAGCTCTTTAGTTAGCAATTAAATCGAACAATTGAGTAATTGCTATTGCTCATTTATTCCTCTCAAGATAGGATAGAGAAATAAGATACGAGTATTTTCGTATAAAATACCAAACTGATTAATTCTCATTGAGTGAAAAATACATAATCCGCTTGGTATATTAATTTTAGATAAATTTACCTTAAGGAATCTCAATGTCACGAGATAAATCAACTATTAAGCCTACAGAGGCAGAACTGACCTTGCTTAATATTCTTTGGAGAATGGGACCTGCTACGGTTCGTCAAATCCATGAAACAGTTAGCCAAACTCAAACAACTGGCTATACTACTGTACTGAAAATATTACAAATAATGCACGAAAAAACGCTTGTTATTCGCGATGAAAGCAACCGAGCACATGTTTATGCTCCTGCAAATAGTGAAATGGTTACGCAATCGTCTTTATTGAAAGATTTAGTTTTAAAAGCCTTTGGTGGTTCAACATCTAAATTAGTTATGCGAGCGTTAGATAATTCAACCAGCAAAGAAGAAATTGAAGATATTAGACAGTTACTCAATCAATTAGAGCAGCAATCTTAATTAACTTAGACTTTAGAGGGAATTTACATAGGCATGTCTCAGGAAAGCTTAATAAATAGTCCGTTATTAGCTGCTTTAGCCATAACTCTTATCCATTTTCTATGGCAAGGAGTTCTAATTGCAGTGGTATTAAAAGCTTTACTATCGCTAATTTCCCATCAAAAATCTCAACTACGCTACGCATTAAGCGCTATGGCAATGCTTGCCAATCTAATTTTACCTACTATTACTTTCTTTCTTGTTTACGATAGCGGTTATCGTCAAGCGACGAACTTTGCTCAAGCCTTACCTTTACTCGACCAAAACTTTTATTTAGAGCAAATACAAGCAAATGCTTGGTATATGGAATGGTTAGAATTTTTACCGCTAGTGACTATGGCTTGGCTTGCTATTGTTAGCGTGCTCGCGCTTAAGTTAATCATAGAGTTGTACAATGTTAACAAACTGCCGTTGCAAGGCTGCACTGCCGTTGATATTGCACTACAAAAGCGTTTTGATGCGCTGATATCTAAGGTCGGCTTGTCGAGAAAAGTAGTATTGTTACTTTCTAGCAAAACCGATGTTCCTATGGCTATTGGTTGGTTAAAACCTGTGGTACTTGTACCCTTTAGTATGTTGTCGGGATTAACCCCTCAACAATTAGATATGTTATTGCTGCATGAGTTAGCACATATTCGACGTCATGATTACTTAGTCAACTTTTTACAAACTCTTGTCGAAATATTACTGTTTTTTCATCCGGCAGTCAGTTGGGTTTCAAAACAAATGCGTAACGAAAGAGAATATTGTAGCGATGATATTGCTGTGCAACATTGTGGCAGTTCGCTTGCTTATGCGCACACCTTGGCAGATACCGCATCTTTGTGCGAAAAACATCGCCATCACACCATTCCAAGTATGGCAATGGCCGCTTCCGGTGGCGATTTAAAGCAACGCGTGGTTCGTCTGTTAGACAATCAACAACACTGCACCAAAACTACTGACTCAGGAAAATGGCTCGCTTCTTTTACCATTTTGCTGACCATTATTTTCCTGTTCTCGAAATACTCACTCACCTTGCCGGTTATTGATCTGCAGTCAGGGAGTATTTCATTACATAACTCTGCCACCGTACTCAGTAAAAGTGCAATAACACATATACCTTTAGCATTTGAACAAGCAAAGACTAACACCTCAATTGCTAGCCGTTTATTAGCCATAGACAACTCAAGTGCTAGCGAAGTATCGGCACTGAAAAAAACAATAAACTCGCCTCAAGCGATTATCGAAAGTCGTAAAGTTATTGCAAAAAAATCGGTAGATAAGTCTAATAGTATTAACAAAAATCCAGCAACGCCTTATTACAACGAGTTGCCATTTGTTAGCACAAACTCAAGCAATAAAAATAATATTGCACAACAAAACGTAGCATTAAAAGAGGCTATACAAACTAACCAATACCCTACAATAGCTAAAACCAAATCGATTTCTCAATTAGCATTTGAACGCACTGACTCAAAAAGTAAGTCAGCAACAGCAAACCCATATAAGCAACAAATTAACGCATTATCAAATGAACCTATCATCGCCAAAAACACGCCAATAGCTGTTTTAAACAGGACGCAATATGGTCTTAGCTACCAAGAACAGGCTGATAACAATGCACAGTTAAGAAACACACTTTTTAGTCCAAAAAAGCTCAGCAATAGTGTAGTTGAACATAAGAGTTTACAAGCTAATACTGTTGCTGCGAGGCTATTAGACTCAATTGAACCTAAATATCCTGCTTCGGCAAAAAGAAAAGGGATAGAGTTAGAGATCATGGTGGAGTTTAATATCGATAGAAATGGCTTAGTAAAAGACATTCAATTTGAATCTGTAAGTAAAGCTAGCTACTTCCGAAATACCATTCGTAACGCAATGGAAAAGTGGCGCTTTCTACCTGCCAAGAAAAATGGTCGAGCGGTAGAAAGCAAAATGTCTAAAATATTCTCCTTTAGTCTTTTAAAATAAACTCAGCGATTTTTTCGCATCGATAAATATTTTTCTTGCTGTTCTGGTGTTAATACTTGCATAACGCCATGGCGAGCTTTTGCCTTTTCCATAATCGCTTGTTGAAAGTTTGGCTGATATTGTATGTAAAGTGCATTAAACTTATTTTCATCAAATTGGCTTGCTTGCAGTAATGATTTAACTTCTTCTTTAAAGCCAGAAAGAGCGGCTTTATGCGCCTGTCTATCTTCTTTCATATGAGTAAAAATCTCCTTAATTTCACTGCGCTGCTCTGACGTTAAATCTAATTTTTTCGCTAAGCGATGCAAATGCTTTTTCATCTTTTTATCTTGTTTATCAACACCACCACCATTTTCATGACTGATGTATGAGTGATGGTTTTCACTTTTATCGGCCATAGCATTTACATTAGCACTAAGACTACTGATACCAAGCACAAATAAACTTATTGCAGCATATGGCTTTATAGTTGAATAAAGTTTTTGTATTTTCATAGTTTTGTTCCTCAATTAATTCACCATCAGTATAATTTGTGCAACGAAAGGAAACGCAAACCAACGTAAATGTTTTGTAAAGATAGCCATTAGTCATTAATTTATGCGTTATTATAATGCTAATCAAACCAGTTAAATGATCTCATGGTTATTAGTACTCATTACTCAACTCTAGTTATTAGCGAGAGCAACAATGAAAAAACATAAACTTCTATTGATAGACGATGACAAAGAACTTGCTGAGTTATTGTCTGATTATCTTGCTACAGAAGGTTTTGAATTAGTATGCTGCTATGACGGTATCATAGGATTAGAGAAAGCCTATGATGACAAAATCTCACTGATTTTATTAGATGTGATGATGCCAGGCTTAACCGGCTTCGAAGTACTAAAGGCATTAGGAGGCAATCACAAAACGCCCATATTAATGCTGACCGCTAAAGGTGATAACGCCTCGCGAATATTAGGCCTAGAACTTGGGGCTGATGACTATTTACCAAAGCCCTTTCAACATCGTGAATTGCTGGCCCGTATTAACGCCATTCTTCGCCGCATAGACATTGTAAAAAACAGTAAAGAGCAAACGTCTGCGTTACAAGTTAACGGCGTAAAACTTAACCATGCTACCCGCCAAGTGAGTTGTCACAACCAACACATCGAACTTACCGGTACTGAATATCAAATTATTGAACACTTGATGTCAAAACCAGGGGGAATTGTCAGTAAAAGTGAAATATCTGAACGGGTATTAAAACGTAAGTTAAGTGCTTTTGACCGTAGTATCGATATGCATGTCAGTAATATAAGGCGTAAACTATTACCTTTTAGCCCAAGCGACAAACTTAAAACTATTCGTGGTGCTGGTTATATTTTCTTGGCTGGTGAATTAAGTTAATGTTGAGAGTTACCGGTAAATTTTCTTCAATTGGCGCTAAGCTATTTATCTGTTTTTGGTTAATTGTTATTTTAACCATTGGCGCCACTAGGTTGGTGTCGGAGCAATTTAGAACAAAAAGTTTTATTGCTCCTACTCATCATGCTGATATGGCTAAAATAGAGCGAATTAGCCGCCAAATCAAACGTAACCCTGCAACTAGTGTGCAAAAAGTGCTGTCAATGTTGCCGAAAAGAGAAGGCCGAGAATTACTCTTAAAAAATGTGACAACTAATGAAGTACTTGCTTCAGAAAAATGGCAAATAGTCAGTTTACAAAAATTTTTAACCGAAAATAACCTAGAAAGCCTGACGACGGTTAAGTTTGAATTCTACAGAATGACAGGGCCGCTAGCGATTAATGTTGCAGGTACTCCTTACCAGTTATTTCTTGCAAGCCGTGACCGAAAACCTCCTTTTGGCAGTATTATACATCGTATTCCCACGTGGCTACGTTTGGCTATTCCGGTCATTATCAGTTCTATTTTACTCTGGTTACTCACTCGCTCATTAACCAAGCCATTAATCGCTATGCAAAAAGCTGCAGCACGTTTTGGTGATGGTGAATTTACCGCGCGCATCCCCTTAATAGCACAACGCAATGATGAAATTGGTGCATGTGCGGTAAGCTTTAACTTAATGGCTGAAAAGCTAGAACAAAATATTGGTTCGCATCAACGACTCATGGCAGACGTTTCTCATGAATTGCGATCACCGATGACCCGGTTACAAATCGCCCTAGGACTTGCACAACAAAACAATATAAGTGAAGACTTATTACACAAGCATTTACAACGATGTGAACTTGAGGTCGCTAGGCTCGATGAGATGATCTCAAATGTATTATCGTTATCTCGAATGGAAAACACCATTAGCCAAATGGAATTGATGACGGTCGATCTTAAACAACTATTAACCCTTTGTATTGAAGACGCACAATATATCGCCAATGAAAAGTCCATTACCATTGCCTTTGAATATCCAGAAACAGCACTACTGCAGGCTGATGCAAACTTATTATCCAGTGCCATCAATAATATTTTGATTAACGCGATAAAATATAGTCATAAAAACCAGCAAGTAAAAGTGTATTTAATCAAAACCAATAGCCATTTCGTGATCAATATTATGGATACGGGTAGTGGTGTTCCAGCGAATGACTTACCTAAGTTATTTGAAGCCTTTTATCGAGTGGCACAGTCGCGTGAACGCACGACAGGTGGTACGGGATTAGGTATGGCCATAGCCAAACAAGCTATTGTTGCGCATAATGGCAACATTAGTGCTCAAAATAATAGTGAGAATGGCCTCACGGTTACCATTGAGTTACCGTTAGAGATCAGTAAAAATAGTGTTAATGAATCATAAAAAATTTTATCAGCTAGTTTTCTTTATTTGGGTATTATTAGGAATATCAGCAATGGCTAACGCAAAAAAATTAGAGAGTAAGCGAGCGCTTACATCAGAAAAAATCGCTGCTATTGCAACCTTTTGGCAAACTGTAGTTCAAACTTCATTCACCACAGATGACAATATCAGTATCGCCTATGCGACTAATTTTAAACGCCCAGAAACGCCTTACATTGTTATTGTGCCTGGCCGCTCAGAAAGTTACCTCAAATATCAAGAGTTAGCTTTTGATCTAGACAGTCAAGGGTATGATAGCGTTATTATAGATCATCGTGGGCAAGGACTTTCTGCGCGTTTCACGCCTAACCGCTTACAAGGGCATGTGGTTAAATTTGACCATTACGCTCAAGATTTACATCAATTACTCAACCTGGTGTTACCCGCGCAATATCCGCAACATAAGCAAGGCGCTTTCATGCTTGCACATTCTATGGGCGGCGCAATTGCCTTACGATATTTGCAACTTTATCCAAATAATATCAAAGCACTCACCTTAAGTTCGCCCATGATAGCCATATCAAGTGGTGGCGCGCCAAATTGGCTAGCAAAAGCATTAATAAAAACGGGCTCGACAATAAACCGCTGGCTGTCTAAAACACCATGGTATTTTTTTGGGCAAAGTGATGTAAATGTAAGTTCATTTGCTGAAAACCGGTTAATGCATTCAGAGCCACGTTTTAAACATTTTCAATCTTTATATCACGCACAACCAGAGCTAAAACTTGGCGGTGTAACATTTAACTGGCTTGAGCAGGCTATTTTAAATTCAGACAACCTATTACTTGATATAGAAAAATTGTCGCTGCCTATACAAATGTTACAAGCAGGAAGTGAGCACATTGTTGACAATAATGCTCAGCAAGTTTTTTGCCAGCAGCTAAATAATGTTAATAGCAGAGCTTGCCCTGATGGGAAACCGGTTATCATATCTGGCGCCTACCACGAGCTTTTTTTCGAATTAGATCAATACCGAGATATCGCGATAGATAATACCATCGCCTGGTTTGAGCAACATCGATAGCTATATTTAAATTGCGCTTAGCTTAGTAATTAAACTGGTTTTATTTCATCCGTTGACTCTTGATGATTGGCCGCTGACAAAGGGTCATGATGAATAAAAACCTCACACGGTGCTAACGCTGCAATAATTTCAACTTCAATAGCCTCGCCAATAGTGTGAGCCTCTAACAAAGACAAATCACCATCTAATTCTAAGTGAAATTGAATAAAACGATCAGGCCCTGCTTGTCGTGTTCTTAACTCATGTAAACCATGCGTACCTTCATGTGCCAAGACAATTTTCTTTATAATAGTAAGCTCTTCTGGGGTAAGTTCATGATCCATTAATTGATGGACACTGGTCCAGATTATTTTACCTGCACCAATTAACAAAAATATACCTACAGCAACAGTAAAAAATCCATCTGCTTGCAACCAATAACCTTGACTTAAAAATAGCGCAGCAAGCACGCCTAAATTGAGAATTAAATCAGATTGATAATGCAACGCATCAGCACTAATCGCGACAGACTTTGTGCGGTTAATAACATATTTTTGTAACATTACTAACATCAAGGTCATAACAATAGCGATAATTGACACCCCAATACCGACTTCGGTTCGCACGACTTGCTGCGGATTAATAATGCGGTCAACACCATTAAACACTAACAACAATGCCGAACCCAAAACAAATGCGGCTTGCACTAATCCAGCTAAACTTTCCGCTTTACCGTGGCCAAACTTATGCTCTTTATCGGCAGGGGCTAAGGCGAAGCGTAAAATCACCACATTCATAATTGAGGCAAATAAATCTAAAATCGAGTCAGTGGCAGAAGCCAGCATAGAACTAGCATCAGTAACAAAAAAAGCGTAGAGCTTCAACACGACTAAAGTAAATGCGGTTGCTGTTGCTGCAAATGACGCTAGCCTAACTAAGTCAGCATATTGGTTTGAATCTATCTTGTTAGCCTGCACACGGCCCTCCTAATGAAAAATATTAGCTTAAGCATTCGCTACAAGCACGGTATAATACCATCTTATTATACAATTTATTAAGCACTTGATATGTTAGATGTCGTTTTATTTCAACCGCAAATTCCTCCCAACACTGGCAATATTATTCGCCTATGTGCTAATACTGGCTTTAGATTGCACCTAATTGAACCACTTGGTTTTGATTTAGAAGATAAAAAATTGCGCAGAGCGGGATTAGATTACCATGAATTTGCAGCGCTTAAACGACATGCAAACTATCAAAGCTTTATTGAGACTGAACAACCTAAGCGTGTATTAGCGGTAACTACAAAATCTACCGGTTATTATGGTGATGTAAACTTTCAGTCGGGTGATTATCTTTTATTTGGCTCTGAAACGGGCGGCTTACCCGAAGATGTAAGACAACAAATTCCCGATCAAGACAAAATCAGGATCCCGATGCTAAAAGACAGTAGAAGTATGAACTTATCGAACGCTACTGCCGTTATTGTTTATGAAGCATGGCGACAATTAGGTTTTGAAAATTCAGTTTAACCAGCTGACCGTACATCCTGTACATCTTCACTCATTCACATCGACGTACACGGATTTACTAATGCAGTGGCGCCATGGATGGCTAGGAACGGCCATGTGATCGTGACATTGCCGACATGGATGTTGGTACTTAGTTTTTGTCTGGAACAAAAAAACTGACCGTACATCCTGTACATCTTCACTCATTCACATCCATGTGAACGTGACATACCGTACATCCTGTACATAAAAAAGGCATACAACTTAACGTTTATATGCCTTTTCTTACAAAGTTTGTTTAACTGAAACTATTCAAATTTACGATCACGCGACAATAAATCTGCGGCGGCCAATCTGGCGTCTTTACCGCAGTACAGCACTTGATAAACCTGCTCAACAATAGGCATTTCAACGCCCATTCGCTGTGCTAGCATATAAACTTCTTTGGTGTTGCGATAACCCTCTACCACTTGACCAATATCGGCAATGGCTTGCTCAACACCAGCGCCACCACCTAGTGCTAAACCAAAGCGACGATTGCGCGACTGATTATCAGTACAAGTTAAGACTAAATCGCCTAACCCTGCCATACCCATAAATGTTGACGGTTCTGCATGCAGCGCACAGCCTAAACGAGTCATTTCCGCTAAGCCACGAGTGATTAAAGCGGTTCGTGCATTGGCGCCAAAGCCAATACCATCGGCCATACCTGCACCAATCGCAATAACGTTTTTAACCGCGCCGCCTAATTGCACACCAATAAAATCTTTATTACTGTAAACACGAAAAGTGCGCTCACAGTGCAATAATTTCGATATATCTTCAACGAAAGCATCATCTGTTGACGATAAAGATATCGCTGTTGGTAATCCTGCCGCCATTTCTTTTGCAAAAGTAGGTCCAGAAAGTACAGCTAACGATATATCATCACCTAAAATCTCTCGTGCTACATCTTGCAATAAACGCCCCGTATCGTGTTCTAAACCTTTAGTTGCCCAAACTAAACGGGCATCTTCTCTCAGAAAAGGCTTTATTTTCGTCAGCATTTCACCAAAAACATGGCTAGGCACAACTAATAAAATATTTTTACTGGCGGCAACTACGCTTGCTAAATCATCACTAACTACCAAAGCTTCAGGAAACTTACTACCCGGTAAATATTTTTCATTAGCCCGTGAGCTCTCCATTTCAGCAACGTGATTATTATCACGCCCCCAAAGCAATGTTTTATGGCCATTACGCGCTAAGCATATCGCCAGCGCTGTGCCATAAGAGCCAGCGCCAACTACGGAAATGGCGGCAGAGTCAGGGTTCATAAACTAGTGAGTTTCTGTGCTTGCTGGTGCTTGTTCGGCATTCGCTTGTGCTGCACGTTGTTGCACATAATTTGCGAATAAGGCTTCAAAGTTCACCGGTGCTAAGTTAATTTGTGGGAATGAACCACGGCTAACCAAGTTGGCAACTGCTTCACGCGCATATGGGAATAATGTGGTTGGACAAAATGCGCCAATAGTATGAGCTAATTGTGCTTCAGGTAGATTACCAATAGTAAAAATACCCGCTTGCTGAACTTCAGCTAGAAATGCAGTTTGATCTTCAACTTTAGCGGTAACAGTGAGTGATAAAATCACTTCAAAAGTATCGTCAGCAAGTTTAGTTGATTTTGTATCTATATCTAACTGAACTTCTGGCTTCCAATCTTTTTGAAAAATTGCCGGTGAATTTGGCGTTTCAAATGAGATGTCTTTTGTGTAAACGCGTTGAATAGCAAATTGTGGAGCTTGTTGTTCGGCAGTTGCTTCTGCGCCGTTTTGAGTTTCGTCAGCCATGTTGTTAATTCCTATATATTTATGCCATTTTTTAAGGCATTTAATTGTACGTTTTTTTCACTCTTACTGAGAGGTTAAAAGTGAAGCTAATTTTCCTTGAGCATGTAATGCAAATAAATCGTCACAACCGCCAATATGCGCATTGTTAATAAATATTTGTGGCACTGTTGAAGCGCCCTCGCTACGTATGATCATTTTCTCACGCAGTGGTGCATCACCGTCAATTTTTATTTCATTGTAAGCAACCTTCATATCATCAAATAAGGCTTTCGCTCTCACGCAATAAAAACAAGTCGCTTTAGTATATATGTCAACTGCCATCATGATAATCCGTTGTTGGGGTTTATGTTACTTAGTTACAGGTAAACCTGCACTTGACCAAGCATTCATTCCACCTTTTAGTAAGTTTACGCGAGTAAAGCCCGATTTTGCTAACTGGCTAGCCACTTTACTGGCACTCATACCCGCACTACATACTACAATAATGGGATTATCTTTATGTTTTTCAAGACTAGTGAAGTCATTTTTACTGACTTTTTCATTGCCAAGATGTATAGCATCGACAATATGTCCGGCTTTAAAGTCTTTCTCGCTGCGGCTATCAACCACAACACCAGACTCTCTATTAATTAAAAAAGTCATTTGCTGTGTGCTTAATTGCTTAATAGGCGACATTTGAATTTTAATCGTAATAACAATAATCATTAAAACAATAACTAGCCAAGCAGCGCTAAGCAAAGGCTGGCTCATTGCGAAAGTAATAAGTTGATCCATAAGTTTTACATTCTAATTAACTAAAAATTTTCCACAGTATACAGGCTAATAAACTAAACCCAAACTGAACTTTTCATAGAAAAACACAATAATGAAATAACTTGGCACTGATGACTGCTTTTTGATTTTAAATCTGATCTTAAATCTGAAACATTTTGTCTAAACAGACACAAGATATTCACTTCGTGACTTGATATACTGCTGCTGAAAATTATTTTCATTTATCTTTGCTTGTATTATTTTTATCTATCTTTGCTCGTATAAAGGAAGCCGTGATGCCAAACAAGAAGTCTACCGTTCTTATTATTCTAGATGGTTGGGGATATAGAGAAAACACAGAATCTAATGCTATTTTTCATGCCAATACCCCAGTGTTAGATAACTTAATGGCCAATAAGCCCAATATGTTGATTGAAACATCGGGCATGGCAGTGGGTTTACCTGACGGGCAAATGGGTAATTCTGAAGTTGGCCATGTCAACTTAGGTGCAGGCCGTATTGTTTATCAAGACTTCACTCGCATTACCAAAGCGATTAAAGATAAAGAGTTTCAAAGTAACCCTACTTTAGTTAATGCGGTAGACAACGCCGTAAGCAACAATAAAGCCATACACGTTTTTGGTCTATTATCTCCTGGTGGCGTGCATAGCCATGAAGATCATATATTTGCCATGTTAGAAATGGCGGCAAAAAAAGGCGCAAAAGCGATTTATTTACATGCGTTTTTAGACGGTCGCGATACACCACCACGCAGCGCTGAAGCGTCACTAATCAAAGCACAAGCAAAATTTGCCGAACTTGGGTGTGGCCAAGTAGCCTCAGTTATTGGCCGTTATTATGCCATGGATAGAGACCAGCGTTGGGATCGCGTTGAATCCGCTTATAATTTAATGGTTTCAGGCAAAGCAGAATACCAATTCAGCAAAGCGACTGACGCTTTACATGCTGCTTACGAGCGTGATGAAAATGACGAATTTGTCAAAGCCTCTGCAATTACCAACATCAATGGTGAAGTTATTCAGGTACATGATGGCGATGCGATGATATTTATGAATTTTCGTGCCGACCGTGCACGCCAATTTACCCGCTGTTTTACCGACGCAAAGTTTTCAGGCTTTAAACGCCAGCAACAACCTAAACTCGGTGATTTTGTCATGCTGACCGAATATGCCGCTGATATTGATGCGCCATGTGCATTTCCCAAGGTCAAACTTAACAATGTATTAGGCGAATGGTTAGAAAAGCATGACAAAACACAACTGCGAATTTCAGAAACCGAAAAATATGCCCACGTAACCTTTTTCTTCAGCGGTGGTAAGGAAGATACATTTAAAGGTGAAGAGCGAATATTAGTGCCTTCACCACAAGTAGCCACTTATGACTTGCAGCCAGAAATGAACTCAACCCTATTAACCGATAAGTTAGTTGCGGCGATTGAAAGTGGCGATCACGATTTTATTGTTTGTAATTATCCCAATGGTGATATGGTGGGCCATACTGGTGATTTTGATGCCGCCGTAAAAGCCTGTGAGGCAGTAGACGCTTGTATCGGTAGAATAGTTACCGCATTAGAAAAAACGGGCAGCGAGGGTTTAATTACCGCTGATCACGGTAACGCAGAACAAATGACGGATCCAGTATCAGGACAAGCGCATACCGCACATACTTGTGAACCTGTACCATTAATTTATTTTGGACGAAACGCAAAAATGGCAAAAACCGGCGCGCTCAGCGATATCGCTCCAACTATTTTATCATTAATGAACCTGCCTCAACCCGAAGAAATGACAGGGTGTAACTTATTAAAGTTAAATTAACAATAACGTGATTTTTAACGTGAATATCAGGTACCCAATATTGAAACTTAGCCGGCTTACCCCTGGCTATGCTTTTTTTATTGGGCTAATACTGTTGTTTTGCTCGTTACATGTTGTTGCGCAAGCAGACGCCAAGAACAATGAAAAAACAAATCAGCAACTTACTGATATTCAACAAGCCATTAATCAACAAAAACTTAACCTATCAAGCACTAATGTAAAAATTAGTGATTTAGAACAACAATTAAAAGCTGATGATCTTGCTATCGGTAAAATTGCTAAAAATTTAGCAAACACGACTAATGACTTAGTCACAACTCGCGAAAAACTAGCCCAGTTAAGCTCTGAAAAAAAGCAACTTGAACTTGCCAAAAAACAACAAGAACACATATTAGCCAAACAACTTAGAGCCGCATATTCTACCGGTCATCACGACTATATAAAGTTAATTCTGAATCAAGAAAAACCCAGTAGCGTGCAGCGTACTATTACACATTATCAATACCTCAATGCTGCTCGTATTAAAGAAATTGAAGCATTTAAAACTACGATTACTCAATTAAATGACGTAACCAAACAATACCAACAACAAGCCGAGCAATTAACACAATTAACGCAAACCCAAAACCAGCAAAAGCAAATTCTCGAATTATCAAAAACCAAACAAAAACAAACATTAATAGCCTTGAATAAAAAGGCACTTACCGGACAACAAAAACTAGCTAAGTTAGAACGTGAAGAATCAGCATTAGTTGCTTTATTGAAAAGAATGGCGGCTGCGGCAAAAGAAGTTGAAAACTTAGTCGGTTTGAGTAAATTAAAACGTAAACTCAGTTGGCCTGTTAAAGGGCGAATTAATCACAGTTTTGGTTCAAGTAAGCAAGGATACTTAAAATGGAAAGGGGTATTTCTTTCAGCACCGATTGGCCGAGAAGTTAAAACTATTCACAATGGCACCATTTTATTCTCAGATTGGCTTAAAGGTTATGGGCTAGTCACTGTTGTTGATCATGGTGATGGTTACATGAGTTTATATGGCCATAATCAAGCATTACTTAAATCAGTTGGTGATCGTGTTGAAGCAGGTGAACCAATTGCCTTAGTAGGCCAAAGTGGTGGTCAAGCTAATTCAGGACTGTACTTTGAAATTAGGCATACGGGCATCGCTGTCAACCCTAAACTCTGGTGTAAGTAGTATTGCTTATTATTACAATTAATATTATGCATTGAACTAGTCGATTTTGACCATCTGAACTGCTATTCTACATAACGACTTATAATAAGAAAAAATTAACGTGCTTCGATTACTGCCAAAACTCCTGCTTACATTAAGCTTACTTTTCCCTGTTTTAGTTTATGCTCTACCCGCGCAAGTAGCTATTATTATAGACGATATTGGCTATCGAAAAAGCGATGTTCATGCACTCTATTTACCTGGAAGTATCAGCTATGCCATTCTTCCTCACACGCCATATGGTAAAAGACTAGCGTTGCAAGCAAAAGCGAAAAATAAAGATGTTATTTTGCATATTCCTATGGAAGCAAAAAATGGCAAAAAGCTAGGACCTGGCGCACTAACCAGTGCAATGAACGAAAACGGCATTCGAGAAAGTTTAAGCAATGCCTTTGCTGAAATTCCCTTTGCCTTAGGTATAAACAACCATATGGGCAGTAAACTTACCGAGTTATATCAACCCATGGCTTGGACCATGCAATTTTTGCGTGAACGAAATTTAATGTTTGTTGACAGCGTAACCACCAACGCTAGCCAAGCGGAACAAGTTGCGATAAGTTTTGGTGTGCCAAGCTTACATCGCCATATTTTTCTAGATAATAAATTAGAGCACAATTATATTCGTCGACAATTTAAACAGTTAATACGCGATGCTAAACGCTATAAAACTGTTGTCGCTATCGCACACCCGCATCCTGAAACAATCCGTTCATTACTCAAACTTTTGCCATTACTCAAGAAAAACAATGTCGAGCTAGTGCCAATATCTCAATTACTTAACAATAAAATGGCAACAATTAACCAGCAAATATCGGCTGAAGATTAAGCCAACTTAGCCTACACAAAGTGTAAAACTTTCTGACAAAGCATTGTAACTAACTCTTTATATTATGTTTTTTAAGTAGCTTATGTAGATATTTCACAGGTATCGCATAAGTAATACCGCTCGGCGCACTAATTACCGTTTCTTTACTCTGCTGAACAAACACTTTATTAATAATACCGACAACTTCACCTGTTTTAACGTCATACATCGCGCTACCACTATTGCCAGGATAAGCCGTAGCGTCTAATTGATAAACTAAGTACGGATCTCGTAAACGTTTAAGCATAGCAATACTAATTTGTCTCGAGTCATCCACCGGAATAATAGTTGGAGTAACAGCCGCAATAATACCTTGGTGTGTTACGGGATAAAGCCCTAATACTGCACCAATAGGGAAGCCGGTAAACGCGATACTACTACCATCCTTTATGAAGTCACTCTTCGCTAATGCCAAAGCGGGTAAAGCCTGTCCTTCAATTTTAAGAATCGCTAAATCATGCTCTTCATCGATGGCAATCAACTTAGCCAACCTTACTTTCGCCGCCTGCCCCTTACCGATAAAAACAACTAACTTTTGTAATAAGTTCTCATCTAATTCTTTATCAATAACATGGTTATTGGTAACAATATAAGTACCATCGCCAACAACAAAGCCAGTACCATAAAGTTGGTTCTTCTGCCGACCTGTTGGCGTATAAATACCAATACCAACCACCGATGGTTTGACCAAACTAACCGTATCTATCAAATTAGCATGGCTAAAAGAGCTATATATCAGCCCAAAAACAAGTAATGATTGTAATAAACGATTCATATTTCACTCTTTTAAAAATTCTAAACTTTACCTGAACTTAGCACATTTTTTTCTAGCGATTTCTAAATTATTGCCCATAATTAAATAATAATAATACAAGGAGGAAGATAAGTGGCGAATATAGTGCCTATTTTAGCTGGCGGAGGAACCCGCTTACCTGCTCATATCGGCGTGCTGCAAGCATTGAACGATTTACATATCGACTTTACTCATCTTGTTGGTGTATAGGGGGGCAGTATTATTGCCAGTTTATACGCCTCAGGGCTGTCGATAGCTGAAATTAAACATATTGCGATATCCACTAATTACAATCAATTCAAAGGCTTCTCATTAGTGAGCTTAATTCGCAATGGTGGTTTAAGTTCTGGTGACGTTTTTGAGCAATGGGTTGACCGTCATTTGCATGGCAAAACCTTCATCGAGTTAGACTATAACTTACATATAGTCGCAACCGATGTAAAAACGGGTCGTCCAGTTATATTTAACCGAGAAAGAACCCCTGGCATGAAGGTATCTCTGGCAGTACGCTTTTCTATGTCAATTCCATTGGTATTCAGTTTTAAAAAGTTTGGTAAACATTTAATGGTTGATGGCAGTATTTTATCTGAAGATGCTGTACACCGGGATTGGGCTAAAGACGGCACGCCCATTCTGTGCTTTAGGTTGCGCGGTGAACATGAATACGACGAACTTAAAACCGATGGATTATTCCCTATTATTAACTATGTAACCCTACTTATTCGCACTTTTATGACGACAATATCACGCGAGTATATTAATGAAGCATTCTGGCACAATACCATCATTATCAATACAGGCCTAAGCTCTGCAGTTGACTTTGGTATGAGTGAAGAAAAAAAGTTTGAGTTATTTGATATCGGTTATAAAACCGCAATGGAAATTGTGCCAATTAAAACTAAACATGGTAGTTAAACACCTAAAATATAAAAGTTATTAATAAATTTTTAACAAATATATTCCATAATCATTAGATAAAATGCTAAATTAATTATTAAGCTATAATGAAAACAAGTAATAATAGTAATTACGCCTCACCTAATAAAGCGCTAGGAACAGAAGAAATAATGAATTGGAGCAAGAAGTTACTAAACGCCCCGGTAATTGGAAATATCACCAAACGCCTTGCATCAATGAAAGTTAACCATGATGCAATGAATATTGCCGTGCATTTCACCCAGTTCTTAAAACCTGAAGTGGCGGTTAGCGACGAGTTACGCGACGAAGTTTTCCGTATTCGTCATAATGTTTATTGCGAAGAACTGGCCTTTGAAAAAGTTAAAGCTGAAGGTAAAGAGCAAGATGAGTTTGACGCGCAATCCATTTTCTCCATGATCAAACATAAACCTTCAAATACCTATACTAGCTGTGTACGCGTAGTTAAGTCGGCAAACGAGTCGGAATTATTACCAATTGAAAAATATTGCCTAGCTTCCATACAAAATAAAGAGCTACACCCCAGCAACTTTCCACGCCATGAAATAGCTGAAATATCTCGCCTCGCTGTAAAAGCTGATTTTAGACGACGTAAAATGGATAAATTTAAAGGCTCAGCGGTTGGTGCGATTAATGTACCAACCTACTCAGAAACTGAACTTCGTTGTTTCCCATTTATAGCCATTGGGCTATATATGGCAGCCGCAACAATGAGCATGGAAACAGGTGTTAAACACGTTTACGTAATGATGGAACCTAGGCTAGCGCGTAGCATGCGCTTTGTTGGCATTAACTTTATTCAACTTGGCCAAGCTATTGATTATCATGGTTTACGGGCACCTTACTATATTAACGCGAACATGTTTATGGAGGATTTATCTCCCGGATTCAAATCCTTATATCTTGAGATACAAAAAGAAATTGGCAGCCAACTTTGAGCTCTATGAAAAAGTTAGCCAATTTTATGTATTTATAGTAAATATCATACCCCCCTCTTTAGCCTCGCACTAAAGCAAGAGGGGCCGGTTTTATTCAGATAATCGTTGTTTTTTCTCTTTTTGCGCAGTGGTAACGCCAGTTATTCCACTTAATAATTTGTGAGCTTCTTTCGTATTATTATTTTCTAATAGTGTTTCAACTAAGTTCAATGCAATATCAATATTATCACCCTTAGACAGCGCATAAGCCTCTTTAGCTTTTACTAATGCCTCTGATTTTTTATCAGACTTCAACAAAGCTTGAGCGTAGGTATCAACTACATTGGGTATTTTTGAATTCAGATCATAAGCTTGTTTTGAATGCTTCAATGCCTGAACTAAAACACCTTGTTCCATATAAAGCCAAGATAAGTTATTTAATGCCACAATATTGTTAGGCTGCGCTTTAATAAGTTTTTCATATTCTATAACGGCTTTATCTTGATGCTCAGCTAAATACATATTCGCTAAGCTCAGGCTAATTCTGGGATCAACAGCATTACCTACTGCTTCCTTATTAGAAAACTGCTCCAGCAGTTCAATAGCTTCAGATTTTTGATTATTCCCTTCTAAAGCAAAAGCAAGAAATGTTGCGCTAATACTGTTAGGTTTTGCTTCGTATTGTTGCCTTAACATTGGGACAGCTTCGGCAAACTTTCTATCTAGCAATAAGATACGTCCTGATATCCCAGCAAGTAAGCTTTCATTAACATTGAATTTATCTAACTCTTTAAATAAAACTTTAGCATCAGAGTTTCGATTGTTATCCAATAATATCTGCATTTCAACCAAATACAGCATCAAATTATTTGGATGTTTTTCATTTGCTTTTTGTAAAACTCTTAACGCTCTATCCGGTGATTTTTTACCCATCCAATAATTGGCTAGTAAAAAAGTAGACTCAATATGATAAGGGTTAGTCTTCTGCCATTGTTCTAAAATAGAATAAGTATCTTTGCCATCAGGATTTTGTGCATTAATAGCAAGCATTAATTGCCAGTATCGCTTAGGGGTTTTAACATCTACTGAATAATCATCTAATACAGAGTTGGCTTGCTTAAATTCTTTCAAAGATATTAGCGCTTCAGCTAATAAAATTCCGTATTTAATATCATCGACATTATTTTCTCGAGCCTGCGCCAAGACTTTTATTCCGATATCATTTTTATGAAAATCAAAATATTGACTCAATATTTGAATATTATTAGGGTAAGCTTTTATTGCTTGCTCAGTTAATAATATCGCCTTCTCAGTATCTTTTTGGTAAGTAGCTAGTTTAACCATTTCAGTTAACGCATAAACATTATCAGGCTCTAGCTGTAAACTTTTTTCTAACGCAGCTTCACCTTCTATTAAATCTTCTTTTTTAAAATAAATTGCAGATTTTAGGTTATACCCACCTGCATTTTTAGGATATAGCTTCAACCACTTATCGGCTATTGCTGTTGCCCGAGATAAGTCTCCTGATTTAATGGATGCAAAAGCTAATGCAAGCTCCGCAGAAATTAATTCAGGATTCTTTTGTAATGCTAATTCTAAATTATCAATACCAGAGGGATCGTTCATCATCAACTTTAACACACCAACTCTTGCTGCTTCTTCAGCAGTTATATTAGTTGAGTCTGAAACATAATTAGCCATTTCTTTTGCTTGTTCGAATGCTCCTACTCCTATTAATTCATAACTTATTGTTGCTAAAAACTGAGCATTATCTTTGTTTGTTGAATCATAACCACTTAATGTTTCGCTAATATCATCTATCAAACCTAATTGTAATTGGCTCACCGCAAGCATTTTTTTAACAGGATGATCAATAGTAAGGTAAGGCATTAACTCTGTTAAGTAATCGATACTTTGTTGGTGATTTTTTAAATAAAATGCACTTGCACCCGCAACCAACTTTAAACTAAAGGAGTTAACCCCAGCGTTTAACGCTTGAATGGCAAAACGGCTGGCGGCTTCATAGTCTTTATCTTCAAAACGTGCTCTTGCCTTAATATATTGTAAAAAAGGCTGCGAAGGCACGTTAGCGAGTATGGAATCTGCAATTGCTTCAGCTTCTTTGTATTGACCATTTTTCAATAGCGCGTCTGCAATAAATAGCTGTACTTTACCGGAATTAGGTTGCATTTTTTGATATTGCTGAAAGCTATTAACAGCCAAAGCATAATTTTTTTCAACTGATGCTATTTGGCCTTGCAACATAAGTGCATCAGCATTGTTTGGATTCGAAGTTAAAATACGCTCAACTAATGTACTTGCATGTAGAGTGTTTTGTTTCGAGAACTCTAAATAGGCACTCGCCAGCATGCTGTAGCCATCAGCCTGAGAAAAAGAAAGAGCAACATCAACCGTAGTTTGAGCTAGTTCATTATCTCCTGTACGTAATAATGCCAGTGTTTTATATGCGAGGTATTGAGTGTTTAGCTGTGATAAAGATTGCACTTGTACTTCAAGTGCTAAAACATCTGAGTCTGATTCAGTTAATATATAGGCTCGAGCTAGCAAAGGTATAAGCTGATCAGCAGAATAATTCAATTTATTGGCGCGCTCCAATTCTTTTACGGCGCTTTCTGCATTGCCTGTACTTAAATATAAGCGACCCAACAAAAACCTTGCATAAGCATTTTCTTCATCAATTTTTATTGCATTTTTTAGGGAAATAATAGCGGCGTTACTTTGCTTTTCAAGAATTGAATTCTCTGCTTTAGCTATATAAGTATTAGCTGATTCATTGTCGATACATGCTGACAACACAAAAACAACACTTGCACATACTAATGATTTTGAAAAATTCATTTAAACTTCCTGTTTTGAGTTTAATAGGAGTTTCATTAAAGTATGATAATAAAGCATTAATTTCTCTTTTAATATGATATTAAAATAATCAACGTTTATACAATGCACTTATCACTGTGTATATTTATTACATCGTTTACAGAGTATAGTTTATTCTTTCAGTGGCTCGCATAATTACAAGCTTAAAAAGGAGTGTAAAATGTTTAACTATGAAAAAGCCTTCTCAAGGAATATTGGCTGGGTTACAGAAGAAGAACAACAAGTTCTGCGAGGAAAAAAAGTTGCGATAGCTGGAGCTGGAGGGGTAGGCGGCGTGCATTTACTGACATTAGCTAGATTAGGTGTCGAAAACTTTCACATCTCAGATTTTGATGACTTTGAAGTACATAACTTCAACCGTCAATCCGGCGCGTTTATGTCGACATTAGGCGAGCAAAAAGTTGATGTTATGGAGCGAATGGCGCTTGATATAAACCCTGAAGCAAACATAAAATCTTTTCCTGAAGGTATTTTTGATCACAACGTTGATGAATTTCTTGAAGGTGTTGACTTATATGTTGATGCCTTAGACTTTTTTGCTTTACAAGCTAGGAAAACAATTTTTAAAAAATGCTATGAAAAAAACATCCCAGTGATTACTGCAGCACCACTTGGCATGGGGGCCGCTTTTTTATGTTTTATGCCAGGTAAAATGACCTACGAAGAGTATTTTCGTTTTGAAAACAAAAAATCTGAAGATGATCAACTTATTCAATTTCTAATAGGCCTATCTCCTGCAATGTTACAACGACCTTACTTAGTAGATAGCAGCCGAGTAAGCTTTAAAGAAAAGCGAGGTCCTTCAACACCTATGGCTGTTAACCTTTGCGCAGGAATAGCAGAAACTTACGCGCTTAAAATATTATTGGGTCGTGGTGAAATAATAGCCGCGCCATACGGGCTTCACTTTGATGCTTACCGAAACAAATATAAAAAAACATGGCGACCATTCGGTAACGCAGGCCTAATACCGAGAATAATGTTTCATATAGCCAAAAAAATTGTTGAGAAATAATGTATCACTTGTATTCTTAATAACTATACCTAACAAGTTTTGTCAGAATTAATTCTAACGGGCATGAGGCAATTTATTATCGAGCATAATTTACTTAACCCTTAAAACAATAACGGTAGAACTTTATTTAGCCTAGTTCAATAAAAGAAAGAAGCTTCACTTACTCGGCGTGTTAAGTGTTAAGTGTTAAGTGTTAAGTGTTATAAATAGTTAAAAACAGTGTCAGTTTTCTTTACACTATAATATTCCTCCCTTAACAGCCCAAACATATAAACCTCAAAAACAATGACTTACAAAGATGGCACTCAAGTTGCATTATTAGATTTAGAAATTACTAACTAACAAAAAGTTGCTACAACTTTAAAGGATTTAAAATGAAAACATTTACTAAACTATTATGTGCAGCAGCGGTGGCGTCTGTTGGTACTTTTGCAAACGCAGACGTAATTATTAATTCTGGTTCTACGGGTACTACAGGTGCTGCAACTGAACTACAAGTTAACCTTCAAGCTACTTCGACTCTTGCTGGTGGTACTTGTACTGGTACTGAGTGTTCACCACTACCTACCTCTACATTTACAGAAGCAGGTACTGGTGTAGTTACTAGTTTGCTACCTGGTGGTCAATTTGGAGTTTTTAACTCTGGTTTTAATTCTACCTGGTTCTTAAATGCAGTATATCAAGATTTGTCTGGTGGTTATGCCTTTGGCTTCCCTAACTTTAACGCTACTGGTTATGTTGATCTTTTCTATGTAGAACAAAGTACTGGCAACACAGAACAAATGGCTCGTCTTTTAGTTGGTGGTGGGCAAGTTGAACCAGCTAACGTTAATCTTTCGGGCATAGTAGACTATAGCTGGTTAATGTCTGCTACAGATACTGGTAACACAGCTGCAGATGCTAAGACTTTCTTTGAACATACTAGTGCTTCAAATGGTTTCACTAAGTTTTATGACATTTGGGCTGATACAACTACTGCAGATGTTGCTTGGGACTTTGACTTTTCAGTTGCAACGCCAAACGCTCCATACAATGGTGATACTACAAGCGCAACTCGTTCAACTGACTTAAACGGTCAAATAGTTTTTAATGTTCCAGAGCCTTCTTCAATTGCTATTCTTGGTCTTGGTTTACTAGGTTTAGCTGGCGCAGCTCGTCGTCGTAAATCTTAATTATATTTAAGTGACCAATGAAAAGCCTTCTTAATGAAGGCTTTTTTTTGTCTAAATATTGACTAGTCTAAAATAAGATTGACACTTTCCCAGCAATTAATTGGAGAGTGCTATGGAATGAACCACTAAACGTACTCAAAAAATTACTCCCTCGCTTTTAAATTAAGCGTCATTTTGTAAAGTGCTAAGTTAAAGAAACAGAGAAATAACGTATTAGTGCGCCATTCAGAAAAAGGTGCTCAATATCGCTCAAACCAATACCACAGCTCTACAAGTAATACCATATCAATTGATTAATGATTAATGATTAATGATTAATGCCGTTGACAACTATTGTTATCAAAGTGCCCTAACTGAGCCTATCAAAGGCATACTGAAGAATAAATACTTACTTTAATGGTAAAACCCAAAGGCTTGAAGGATACAAAGAAAATGGCTAGGGGATGCTGTGATGCATATAATGAACGAAGGTCACATGAGAAGCTAAAATACAAAACGCCTGATGAAGTACATCAGGCGTTTTATTTTTATGTGTCAACCATACTAGAACGGCAACATCAGGTTTCTTTAAAGCAAAACAATAACGATTAATTCTACTATTTGATAATTGACAAATAATGCTGCTTTATTTCGTTATTATGAGGTGCTAATAAATAAGCCTTTTTAATTAATTGTTGAGCTATATCTATATTACCCCTTTGCTGTTGTATCAAAGCAGCGGTATCTAAAACTGATGGGTTTTCTGGTTGTAATTTCAGCGCCTTAGATATAACAACATAAGCATCTTCATTTTGATTGCTTTTAAGGTGTATCCAAGCCAAATTATTTAGATACTGAATATTATTGGGATATTTAACCAATAATTCTCTATAAGTAGCTTGAGCAAGTTTACTTTCTGAATTGATAGCAAGTTGTGCTAGCAACGCTTTAGAAAAATAATCGTCTGAATATTCAGTTACGTGCTTTTTCAAAAAATCTAAAGCGTCCATACTTCTATTTTGTTCAATAAATGCAGTATAAATAAAGTTTACATTTTGAGAAGATGGTTGCATTTTATATAATTCGATTAAACCAGGTAATGCCCTTTTGAAGTCACCTTCTTTATAGGTTATTTGTGCTAGTAAGCCTTTAACATAATCAGTTGCTTTGAGTTCATCAGATAATTGATCAATATTGAATTTCGCTAAATCCAGCTTATCATTTAGCATTAAATAATAAGGGTACACCAATGTGGCTTTTGGGTTATCTGGTTGTTTACGTAGCCATGATTCCGTAGTAACTAATGCCAAACTATGCTCACCACTACTTTCTAAGCTTACTATTTTTCCAAGCCATGCATTCTCTTGAGTTGAGTCAGCTTTTATCCACATATCAAAGACAGCGGCAGCCTGATCAAACTCCGATAAAAATAAATGGCTTTTACTTAACAGTGCCCAATATAGTTGGGGTGTATCTTCATTAATAGACACCACATCAGTTAACAAATTTACAACTTTTGCATAACTTTTTTCCGAAAATAAAACTTTACCGTATATCAACCGCACATTTAAACTTTCTTGATTTTTTTCAAATAATGCTTTTACCTTAGCTATCGCATCATCTGGTTTGCCTATTAATGTAGCTATGCGATAGTTTTGAATTAACACCAATAAATTGTCAGGTGATTTATCTAATAGTAGTTTAATTTTTACTAGCGCTTGACTGAAGTTTTTGGCTTGAATATCTTGTTCAATAAAATATTGCAGCGCGAAATCATTATCAGGTTCAAGCGTCAACACTCTTTTAAACGCTAGTTCTGCTAATGACTTTTCATTTTGCAATAAATAAATTTTTGCCGCTAAATTATGTCCTTGAATTTGGCTTGATTCACTCTTTTGCCATGACTTGGCGAGTGTTAATGCTTTATCATAATCTTTAGTTGAAATATATGCTTGTGCTAGAGCCAATTTTGCCATGGGTAGATTTGGATCAATTTGTATCGCTTTTTCTAAATCAGTAATTCCGTCCAAATCGTTAATTGATAATTTTAGAATACCTAGTCGAGTAATTTCTTCTGGCTTATCTGATTGCAAATCATAAGATTTTTCAATTAGTGATTTAGCTTGCTCAAATTTACCATCTGTTAATAATTTAAAACTTGCTGTAGTCAACATTTCAGTATCATCAACGGTAAATTCTGTCATGTTGACAAGTTTATCAATTGCATCACCAGTATAACCCAGCTTCATTTGAACCATAGTCAACACTCGTTGAATAGGATGATTCGCAGGTAAATCATTAACAGTTGAAACCAAATACTGATGGGCTAGTTCATACTTTTCCAATTGAAAAGCACTTAACCCGGCAATTACTTTATTAGAAGAAGTGTTTAGTCCGTTTTGAATTGCCTTTTCGGAATAAGCTAACGCAAGTGCAAATTCTTTATTTTCAAAATCAATAATGCTTTTTAGTTGATTAACAAATGGTTGTTCCGGTAATTGAATCAGCAAAGGTGCTAGTTGTTGATTTGCTTCATCGAATTCACCATTCTTGATATAAGTGTTTGCCAAATATAATCGTATTTTTATATTTTTTGTCACTAATGACTGATAATTTAAAAAAGAGGATATCGCTTGGGGGTAATCTTTTTCTACAAAATACAGCTGACCTTGAAGCAGCAGGGCCTCCAATAAATCTGGTGACTGCTCAACAACTTTATTAACCAACTTCAATGCACCAGCAATGTCTTTATCATCCGCTTGTATATAAGCACTACCTAGTTGACTAAATACAGATTCTGCAGAAATTTCATTAGCTTTAGCAATAGCATTTTTAGCTTCTGCTTTTTTATCTAAGTTAATATAGGCGAGTACTTGGTACAGCAATACTTCAGGTAAAACCTTTGGATTCACATCTCTATATACATTCATAGTATCGATGGTTTCAATGATTTTTTGATTATCATCAAGTAAATAAATGGCAGACAACAACTTAGGGAGCACAATGTTTATATCAACATTTAAACTGATAGCTTTTTCAAATTCTTTTTCTGCCGCAGCAGCTTGGCCTAATTCTAAATATACATTGCCTAATAAAACACGAGCTTCACCATTATTTAAATCATTACTAACAGCATTTTTTAAATCAATTACTGCTTCAGCATTTTTATTTTGCTGAATATGGCTTTTCGCACTGCTAATATATTCTTCAGTCGATTTATTGGGCGAGCAAGCACTTAAAGCTATCAATATACAAGTTGCTAAGGTTATCTTTTGGGTTTTAAATCTCATTAGTACTCTATCCCTGATTATTAGGTAAATTCGCTATAATATTTTTATTGTAAAACACCACACGCATCAATAATATTTGCACTCGCCACCAAGGTTTTATAACTATCATGCCCTGTAACAATCACAATAACATCTGCCCACTTAAGCATATCATCAATACTCTCAATGCGATCACATTGCCATTTAGGTACATGTTCATCATGATACTTAACATTAAATCCTTGCGACTTAATATATTTCAATATTGGCTCTGCAGGGGTTTCTCTGCAATAATAAGAGGCCTGTCGTTATTAAGCTTTCTTGCCAAACGTATAAACTCACCCGTTTTAGTGCTTTCCACTAAAAACCATGGATCAATAGGTATACAATGTCCACCGACACCAGGTCCCGGATTTAATACATTCACTCTAGGGTGTCGATTAGCTAGTTTGATCACGTCATTCACATCTACATGCAACTCTTTACACACTTGGGCGAGTTCATTAGCAAAAGCAATCCCAACATCACGAGAAGTATTTTCACGCATTCGGCTGAAGTTAAATCAGCTAAAAACACCCACCTTCTACAAAACTTTGATATATCGCTTTAACCTTTTGTTGAGCTTTAGCGCTTGAGGTGCCAATAATTCTATCATTATGAACTAATTCATATAATGTTTGCCCAAGAATAGCACATTCAGGACAGTGCACTACATTAAGGCCTTTTGCCTTTAAGACGTTTTTCCACTTCCAAACTTGTTTGCGGAGAAATAGTAGACTAAACAATAACGGTTTGTCCATCTTTAGCCACTTCTGTAATCGCATCTATGGCAGAAATCACATAAGTGCGTTCACAGCTATTACCTTTAGCAAGCCCGTTATGTGGTGTAGACACGGCGACCAAATAAGTTTCACTTGAAGGGATTTTTGTCGAGGCGGTTAAATAACCTTGTGACACTACTTTTTGAACTAACTCAGGCATACCTTCTTCATCAAAAGGACGCTCGCCTCGATTAATTAAGTCAACCTTATCTTGGTTTAAATCAACACCCGGAACAGAATAACCAGCTTGTGCTAGTAGGCTTGAAATAAATAACCCCATTTAGCTCAAACCAACAACTGTTAAAGTCTCATTTTTAGCCACTATAGATAATTCTACAAGCTCACTATTATCAGCAATAATATCAAGTTCTTTAACGGTGTCTAAAACTCTACCAACAGCTAAGCATGCCCTCACTAAAAAACCTTATTCCACCATTTTCAGGTGCTAACTTAACCGCATTTTTTAACGCTATAATTGATTCTTTAAATTGGTTTTCTTTTAAAAAGGTGTTTGCCTGAGTAAGCTAAGTTTGAACGTTTTCTTTGTCACCACAAGCAGATATTGCGAGCACAAGGGATAAACATGTTATTAGCTGGTTGATTTTCAAACTATCAACTCCTTTTATTATATTATTTATATTTTGTTGCCGCTTAGTATGCACTTTTCATCGAAATAAAGTAGTAACACAATTCATTTTCTTAAATTATTATTCGTTCACTCAACTAAATATAACAACTTAACAATCTTTAAATAAAGACAAATCATTAAAAGCTTGTTAACTTAATTAGATGAACACTCAAATTCAATAGAAATAGCTTTTAACTTTACAATGTGTCTTTAAGAACACTTAGATAAAGTTTTCATTTATGAACCTGATTATAATACAAATAAAGTAGTATGATAAAATTGAACACACTCATTGAAATAGCTCGCACTTTTTTTAAAACACCACTTCTAGGTGTTTTGCTTATTATATTCACTGTCTCACTTTTAAACATTCCAGTTTTAGAAACTCTATGGCGTCATAGCTTTGACGATGGAACCTATTCACACGCTTATTTAATTCCAATTATTTCATTATATTTATTTTATATACTACAAAGTGCCGGCAAAATAACTTTCAGAACACAGCTATCTATTCCCGCTACTGCAATTTTCATTTTGTCTTGCCTAGCTTTATATATAACGAGTAACGCACAAATAAGCTTAGGTTACTGGTGTTCAGTGTTAGCAGTGCTAGTAACAAGCATTAACATGCTATATAAATTCAACAAATATATTGTATTTCCTAGTTTATTTTTTATATTTATCTTACCCGTTTGGGGCATCCTCAATTCCACTCTTCAAGCCATATCTGTGAATGCAGTAAAGTTTTTGATGAGTTATACCGGCATTCCTACATATGTAGAAGGTAACTTTGTTACTATTCCTGCGGGCGTTTTTCAAATCGCAGGTGGCTGCAGTGGCCTTAGGTATTTTATTGTTTCATTAGCAATCAGCTCAATATTTACTTTTCTTCATATTAAAAGCACTAAAAAAGCATTAATGTTTTTTAGCATCGCAATTGTGGGCGCACTAGTAACTAACTGGATAAGAATTACGGCATTAATACTTATTGGTGAATATACCGATATGCAAAGTAGTTTAATGGATGATCATAATACCTTCGGTTGGTATTTATTTATTCCTTTCATGATTATATTATTTTGGTGGGGTAACAAATTAGCAGATGTTGACGTGTTAACTCCTTGCAAAATTGAGAAAACGAAGGCTATACCCAATCTATACATTGTTATGTTTTTGCTGTCAGCGTTAACTTTATCATCAACTAGCTTGCAGTCACTTTTGCATAAGCCCATAAATGAAATATCCACTCAAATACAGCTTGATAAAACTTCCCCAACTATTTACATGTATTCAAGCGTAAAAAGTGTACCGTTAAATAGTAATAAAACTATTTATCAAATATTTTCTTTCAGCGCTCAAGATTTAGACGAGAAGCCCAGTTACTTTGGAAATGACATACTTCCTGAAGGATATAAAACCATTAAGACTGAAACAAAAAATGGTTGGAATCTAACTTATGCGCGTTTAAATAAAAACAAAGCAGTCATTTTACACAAATATGAAATTGATAATATAACCTATACAGATATAAGAAATTTTAAGCTAGCGCGACTTAAAAAAGCACTATTTAATATAAAGAACACTAAACTGCACTGGGTATACTTAACTTGTGATAGTAACTGTGAAAGCACAATAGAAGACTTTTTTAACTCTCAAGAAAGTAATTAATCATATTTATGAGTTAAAAAATTTATATACCTTATAAATTACAGTATCAAAAATCACCACACACAATAATTTAAAAGATAAGCAGAGCATAAAGCAATGAATAAAAATATAAGTACATTAATGTGGATATTTTTACTCTGCGCTTCAGCATTTGAGTCATATGCGACTAGTTGTGAGATTTTCCCTCCTTCCAACATCTGGAATACAAAAATAACCAATGCGCCTGTACATGAACACTCGTTAACCTGGCTAAATGCAATAGGCAAAGGCGTTAAATTACACCCTGACTTCGGCTCTAAAAGATTTAACAAACCCGCTGCTGGCATTCCAGTAAACTACACTAATAACAGTACACCGAAACATACGGTTTTATTCAAATATCAAAGTGAAAGTGATGTTGCTGAATATCCAATACCCAAGCATGTAAATGTTGAAGGCGGCATACACGGTAAAGGTGATCGTCATATCATTTCATTAGACACTGACAACTGTGTGCTATATGAATTATTCCACGTCAGCAGGAGAGACTCAGGTCAATGGACAGGCGGCTCTGGCGCTATATTCGATCTAAAAAGTAACGACTTGCGGCCAGACAGATGGACTTCAGCTGATGCTGCAGGTTTACCAATATACCCTGGCTTAGTTCGGTATGACGAAGTTAAAACCGGCGAAATAAACCACGCCTTACGTTTTACAGTACCAACCACTAATAGACAATATTTATGGCCGGCCAGGCATTATGCATCTCGGCATAACAATACCAACCTACCTCCAATGGGTATGCGCCTGCGTCTAAAGCAGGAGGTAGATATTTCGAGTTTCTCTCCGCAAGCTAAAGTTATCGCTAAAGCGTTAAAAACTTACGGCATGATCTTAGCTGACAACGGCGGCTCAATGTTCATTTCAGGAGAGCCAAATGAAAACTGGAATAATTGGGGCTTAAAAGACTTAAAAAAACTGGTTAGCAATAACTTTGAAGTTATTGATACTGATTTCCTCCAAGTACACCCAGATTCAGCGAGCACCGATAAAAGTGAATTAAGCAAAATAATCAGCAAAAAAAATGAGATAAAAGACCAGCTAAAAAAAACCAAAAAAGTAAACTATAAAAATAAAGCAAAATACTACACTGATTTTTATGTTTCACCCTACGGCCATGACTCATACGACGGCACCAACGAAAGGCCTTGGAAAACATTACAACATGCTGCAAACCTTGCTGAGCCAGGCGACACAATTAATGTTGAAAAAGGCAATTACGCGCCATTTAAAATATCTAAAAGTGGTAAACCTGGCTTACCAATTACCTTTAGCGCCGACAATGCGGTAATTGACGCTTTTAAAGGTGGCACTAGAGATGGCATTGAAATTAAAAAAGCTCACTACATTACTATTCGAGGCTTCGAGGTACACCACGCCAACAGAGCAGGTATCAGTGCCGTAACATGTTCAAATATCACCTTAGAGTGGAATAAGCTTAATAAAAATCAAACATGGGGTATATTCACCGGTTTTTGTGATGACTTAACAATTAGGCATAACATTGCTACTTCATCAAAAAAACAACATGGCATATACGTTTCAAACACTTCAAAAAATATTCTAGTGCACAACAATACATCACACTCTAATCATGCCGCTGGCATTCACCTTAACGGCGACAAAAACATGGGCGGTATAGGGCTAATAACTAATGCAGAAATTTATAATAACTTAATTTACAACAATGGTAGAGCAGGCGGTGCTGCTATTAATATGGACGGTGTTCAATACTCTAAAGTTTATAACAATATTTTATACAACAATTATGGTACCGGCATTGCTTTATTTAAAGGCGATAGTGCCGATGGTTCTAAGCACAACCAAATCATGCATAATACGGTTATTATGCCGAGAGATGGACGATGGTGTGCCATGTTTAAAAATAACAGTAGCCACAATAGTTTTATAAATAATGTTTGTGTAAGCAAGCATCATCATCGCGGTGCAATAAGTATTGACGACAGTTCAGTTATTAGTTTTACTAGCGACTACAACGCCTACACACCAAAATTTACTTTTGATGGTGGCGAAAGTACGATATCTTTTGAAAAATGGCGCAGCATCACAAAGAACGATCAAAATAGTGTAACAGTTAAAGATATTGATACCTTATTTAATTACCAATTTAAAAACTTTAAGCCTAGCATCAACAGCCCACTTATTAATAATGGAACTTTTCTGGATGAGTTTAATTACGATTTTAACCAACAATTACGTAAAGCCCCTGCCGATATTGGCGCAATAAATCACTGATTTAAAATTTAATTTACGAAAACGGAAAGTAATACAACATGCCGACTAATACCACAAAAGCGACTATAGCTATCATTACTTGTCGTAGGCCACAATGGCTAAAGCGCTTACTTGAATCACTTATACAACAAAAAGTTGATGACAATGTTGAGTTAGATATTATCGTTGTCGACAATGCAGGCGAAGAAAGTACAGCAAACGTGGTAAAAGCTATCGCTGATGTTAGCCCTTACACTGTTCATTATTTCCACGAAGCGAATGCAGGCATCGTGTTTGCTCGCAACCGATGCGTATTAGAATTTTTAAAAACAAACTCTCAAAACCTTTTTTTCATTGATGATGACGAATGGCCAGAATCCAATAATTGGGCGCAACTGTTACTCAACAAACAATCAGAGAAAAAAGTAGATATTGTTACTAGCCACGTTATTTCGGTTGGTAGTGAAGGCACACCAACCTGGGCTATTGAATTAATTTATGGCAAAAACAAGTTGGTTGAAGGTGACTTGGTTAATGTTTTCTACACCAACAACTTATTAATTTCTCGTGAAGTACTACAGCAAATAAATCCTCCGTTTGATAAACGTTTTGCGATGACCGGTGCAAGTGATTATCATTTTGCTTTAAAATGTCAAAAAGCTGGATTTAACGCCTTCTATACAAATGCCCCCGTTATGGAAGAATTCCCCAAATCAAGAGCGACTGTTAAGTGGTTTCTTAAACGAGGCTTTCGTTCAGGTATCGGTTTTACACGTAGTCACTTATTTGAAGATTCACTTATTAAAGCAATCTTTCATTGTACTTTAATGTCAGGAATCAGGTTCATTCGTGGTATTGGCTACTGTGTTATGGGTGCTGTAACACTAAACAAAACAACGTTTGTTGATGGTTTATTTAGATTATGTTCCGCAGTAGGTACAATCGCAGGTTTTTTTGGCATTAAACATAACGAATATAATACTATTCATGGTCAATAACGCTTCAAAAACGGCTATAAAATGGTTATTGATTGAAGACCTGGCATGCTTAAAAGAATATCTTGCACAATGGAAAAAACTGTCTATTGAAACCCAGTCTAACCTTTTTTGTTCGCCAGAGTGGATATTAACTTGGATAGAAATATATTGGCAATCTAATTGGCAAATTAAAACAATCATTGGTTTAAAGAACAATAAAATGGTAGCTATCTCGCCACTTTACTTACAGAAAAAAACACAGCTATTCTCATTCTCAAAGTTACTCCCATTAGGTCAAGGTGAACCTGAAAATAGTGAAGTTCTCTCAGAATTTCAAGATGTAATTATAAGAAATGAATATAAAAATGAAAGCATTTATACTGAAATTGCAAATCAAATACTAGCGATAAAATATGACCAAATAAAGTGCCATTCCCTGCTACCCAGCTCAAATTGGTTTAAAATATTATTGCATCTAAACAATTTTACGCCTAAAGCTGTTGGAAAAAGATATTTACTCGCTGAAAACACCAACTACGAACAAACACTTAGTAAAAATAACAGAGTAAAATGGCATAGATGTCGCAAAAAATTAGAGAACCTCAATGCTCAATTTATTTGGGTGCCTGAAAAAAATCATCACGAATTTTGGTCAAAATTAGTTTTATTTCACCAACAAAGGTGGAATGCAAAGGGAAAACTAGGCGCTTTCTTTCACCAGGACTTTACAAACTTTCATACCCGATTACAAGAAGAGAAAAAAACTAGAATGAGCGCTATTTTGATCAATGGCATTCCCATAGTAATAAACTATTACTTAAATGATCATGACACTTTATATTTTTATCAGTGCGGTTGGAACGAAAGCGAATACGCTAATTTATCACCGGGCTTTTCATTGCATATATGGAGTATTATTAATAATCCATTAAAGCGCTATGACTTTATGATGGGCGATGCTTCAGATAACTATAAAGAGTCGTTCAAATGTAATGCGATAGAAAATATGTACGATATTATTGTTTATAAAAACTCATTTGTAAGTCTTCTATCCAAAAGACTAAAAAATTAAAGGCTCAATATGAAATTGGCGACTAAGATTGGCCCCTAATATTTTGACCTTACAAAACAGATACAATACTTAATAATAATTTTGAATAGTAAATGAATGCCTCTATAGCTCATTTTAACATTCAGTGAACGAAAACAAATATTCAACGCATGAATGTACTTGTTTTTCCAAAGTAAATCTTCACACCATGAATTCAAAACATAAACGTTCATTGCTCTAAATTTCTTTTCAAAGCTTACAGGTAAACAATCAACATTTTTATTAAAAAATCTTGTAATCACATTTAAATTATCTTCATATGAGCTTAAAGTAGTTCCTAAACTGTATTCAATATCATACTTAATACATAAATTTTCTGATAACTCACCTATTTTACCAAGTAAGGAAACTTTAAGGTATAAATCAATATCTTCTGCTGTTTTTAAGTCTTCATCAACCCCCCCTACCTCTCTAATAACAGTTGATTCAATTAAAAAACTCGAGGTAGTTAAATTATAAGGATGCATAAATATGTCTTCACAGTTTTTCTCTATTAGCTCTGGTAAATTGTGAGTGTAAGCCTTAGGCTGAGATCTTAAATTATAATCTTTACAATATATAGCTATCAAAGATTTGTTCTCTTCCATATGCATCATCTGAACTGATAGCTTTGAAGGAAGCCACTCATCATCAGCATCTAAAAAGGCAAGATATTTACCTTTAGCAGCCTTTATTCCAACATTTCGAGCTGAAGAAGCGCCACCATTAATTTTATGAAGCAAACGTATACTCAATGAATGTTCTTGAACTATTAATACAGAGTCATCTGTTGAACCATCATCAACAACAATCACCTCATAACTATTAAAAGTTTGTTTCTGAATAGAGTCTAAAGCCCTAGCTATATACTTTGAAGCATTATATACAGGAATAATTATTGATACAGTTGAATTGCTCATTGAAAACTTCATATTATAGTTTTTAGGATCTGTTGATCTTTCGTGATTAAATTTTGAACTAAAAAAGTAATCTCGTATAATTATTTCGCCCAAAATAGAAATATAACATCACCATATCCCGACCAGTGCTCACAAATGAGCACTGGTCAAAACTAAGCACTGGTCAAAACTAAGCACTGGTCAAAACTAAGCACTATAATGCTCAAAGATAGAATGTATGACAAGCTCGAATACAGAATTACTATGGAAAATATTTTTTGTCGAATAGAAACAAAGCATCATTAGCATTATCTACAAAAATCACTTCTGGCAACATGAATGAGAGAAAATCTATACCTGAATTATGCAAAGGCCTATACGAAAGCTTGATGGTAATAATGCATATTTGAAAAGCTAGCAAATTTCAGTAAAAAAACTGATTTAAGATAGAAATAGTTAATAAATAACCGATTAACTGTAGTAGTATTGGTTAATATTTTTACTGGTTATTTTCTGGTAAAAGTTAAAATAATAGCAATTGAACAACTTAAAAAGTAAACCATTCTCACTCACGCCCAAATGGAATTAATTTAAGCATGGTAAGACCGCTCCCTAAGCAAGAACACAAAGATTCTACTTTTGCTTTTGTACTCTTATTTTTATATACCGCCGCAGTTTTAATTCGTCCACATGAAATGTTTGTTGGCACACGGCAATGGATCATTATTAAAGTTTTTGCCATTCTATGCTTCTTAGCCGTATTAGTAGGACATAGACCATTAAAAATATACCCACAACATTGGATGTTACTCTCTTTAGTGCCTTTAATTATTATGTCAGGCTTTTTAAATGCCTCGGGGATGATAGGTATTGAAGAGGCTCAAAAACTCTTTATAAGTGCCATTATCCCCCTGTTTCTATACACTTTCAGTATAAGCACCATAAAACGACAACATTGGCTAATGTTTGTCTGTTTAATTGCTGCGATGTTAATGGTACATAATGGCCATACTCAACAAACTGCATTTATGGGTAACGGCTGGGCATTGTATACCCATTCTGTTGGATATATTGATCTTGGAGAACGACGAATAACTTATTTAGGATTTTTTAATGACCCAAATGATTTAGGTATGTTTTTAGTTATGTGCATTCCTTTTACAATATATTTTTTTTCAAAGGGTAAGTTCCTTACTAAGTTACTAATGTTCTTAGTTTTAGCTTCTCTTGTGTACGGCGTATTTTTAACAGGCTCAAGAGGAACCATGGTAGGTTCAATCGCATTAGTTGGCACATATTTTTTGATCACGTACGCTGGCCCTAAGTTATTCGTAGCTTCAATTGTTGTTGCACCAATTTTTGCGGTTGTAGCCACATCACTTCAAAAAAATATAGATGAATCAGCTAACCAACGTTTAGAGGCATGGTATCACGGCATTCAAATGGCAATATCTAACCCCATATTTGGTGTAGGTAAGGCACAATTTGTAGAAGTACATGGTAGAACAGCACACAATTCATATATATTGATACTAGGCGAACTAGGTTTTGTAGGATATTCTCTCTGGGGGGGGGCTATTATTTTTACTGTTTTTAGTGCTTTTAAATTTCTTAAATACAATAAAAACAAAATACAGACAGAGCAAGATAATGATAGGAATACAGCACTAAAAAATGAATTTATGCTCAATAAAACTCTACTTTTTTCAATGGTTGGTTTTATGGTTACTGGTTTTTTTCTTAGTCGCTCATACACCTTACTGTTATTTATCTTTGTAGGTATGACACTCGCCTCTCACATACGATTAGTAAAACTAGAGCCTGCTCTTGAACAGTTTTTTAACACAAAAACAGCTTTACGCTCAATGATGTATAGTTGGGTAGTTATTATCGCGGTATATATAACATTAAAAATTGGCTTATAGTATTTATTTATAGTTTCAGATATCTGATAATACACTGATATAAAATCAACTTAAAACCTCATAAAATAATGGATTTAAAATGAAAAAAGCGGTAATTGTAGTCGGCATGCATCGAAGTGGCACTTCGGCTATATCAGGCATGCTATCAACTTTAGGCGTTTTTATGGGGAAAAAGCTTTTTTCAGCCCAAAAAGGTGTTAACGAGAAAGGGTTTTATGAAAACGCTGCGATTGTTGATTTAAATGAAAAAGCTTTTGATCTACTTAACTGGACATGGGATGACCCATTAGCTAATTGTTTTGAAAAATTTGACGAAACAGTAGTATCTTCGCTAGAAAAACAGGCATTAGCACTTATAAAAACAGAATATCAAGAACAACCAATATGGGGAATGAAAGATCCTAGAACATCTCTACTACTTCCCTTCTGGATTAAAGTTCTAGCAAAGTCTAATATAGAACCTTGTTTTATTCTCATGATAAGAAAACCAAACGAGGTGGTTGGCTCTTTGAAAAAAAGAGATGAATTTTCAGATTCCAAGTCGTTACTGCTATGGATAAATTATACATTATCTAGTTATTGGCAAGTTAAGAACGAAAAATTTGTTATCGTCTCATTTGATCACTTAATTGGTGCGCCTACAGAAATAATTCAACAATTAAAAACAGAATTTGGCTTGGTTATCGAACATCCAGAAAAACAAGATTTCATAGATCCTAAGATGCAAAACCAAAAGCAGCTCGATAGTGGTAAAAGTGAACTCCACCAACTTGCAAATTCAGTCTACCTAGAATTAACATCTGAACAGCCAGATGAAGCCACTATTGAAAAGCTCACAAAAACATTTAATGAGCTAAAACTAAAAGATAGCTCTGTATTCATTGAGCATATACATTCATTAAAATTAAGTGAAACAAAATATCGGCAATTATTTTATACTGCCTACAAATCCATTTGGTGGAAACTAGCAACGCCATTTCGTAAGTTAGAAAGATTGATAACGAATAATTAGAACTGCTTTGAAACAACAAGTAATTGAGTCACTTAAGTGGCTAGCTATCGGAAAAGTTTTATCACAGGCCTTTCGATGGGGAGCGACCATTTTCACTATGCGTATTCTTTTTCCTGAAGATTACGCCATCATAGCGATTAGTTCATTTTTCATAGAGTTCTTATGGATGTTCAGTACAGGCGGAATATTAACCGCACTTGTTAGACAAAAAGACCTATCTACGCAAGTATTGAAACAATTTACCACCTTCTCATATTTAGCGCATACAGCCCTATTTTTAATTCTATTTTTTATGGCTGAGTTTATTGCTAACATTTATGGCAATGCAAGTTTAGAAAAAGTAATACAACTATCATCGTTAAGTTTTTTAATCTCTTGCATAGGGCTAAATTCAAAAGCGCTTTTGTCACGTGAATTAGACTTTCGATCGATTTCAATTAGTGAGGCAACAGGGGATATTATTTGCTCACTTACCACCCTTTACTTGGCCTATATTGGTTTAGGATTTTGGGCTATTGTCTGGGGGAGTTTGATAAAAGTAATTATTGAGAACATGTTACTTATATTTTTTAGACCTGTTTTTTTCTTTCCTAATTTAATAAATAAAGAAAGTAGTCCACTTGTAAAATTTGCATCTAAAGCTGCATTTTTAGGAACATTAGCACATATTGCCACCAATGCAGATATCGCAATTGCGGGTTTAATTCTATCAGATCATGAACTTGGTATATTTCAGTTTGCTGTTGTATTTGCAATGATGCCAATGTCAAAAATAATGCCAATGATTCGACAAGTTGCATTACCAGCCTATGCAAAGTTACAAGACGAGCCAGCAAAGCTTCGTCAGTATTTCATAAAAAGCCAGAGAATGATGATGCTTGTAATGATCCCCTTATTTTGGGGTATTTCTGCTTGCTCATATACTATAATCCCTATTATTTTTGGAGAGAAATGGTCTGATGCTTGTTTAGTACTAAGTGTCTATTGTTTATCTATTCCACTAAAACTGATATTGGAATTAGTAGGCCCTGTATTTAAAGCGATTGGAGATGTAAGCACCTTAATTACAAACACATTTATTAATATAGTAATCATGTTACCTTCATTTTTAATAGGCAGCTTTTGGGGGCCTGTAGGACTGGCATTAAGTTGGTTAGTTGGGTTTTCATTGGTTTTTATTATTGTATCTAATCGAATATGTACTCGTTTAAATATTTCCACAGCATTATTTTATCGCTCTTTAGCCTTTATAATGACATCGGGTATTGTAATGCTTGTGAGTGTGCTTTTTACAACAGAACTGCTCGAAAACCATATCAATCTGCTTCTATTGTTAGCATGTCAAATTATTGTTGGTGCAATTGCCTACCTTATATCGCTTATACTGCTTGATAAAACAGTATTACAAGAAGCACTTAACATGATGCCCGCAAAATATAGCAAATGGATTTCATAACATGACTTTAACCTTGAAAGGTTTATTTAATAACTCTGCTCAACATGGGCAATCTGAATTATCCAGAATAGATTATTTAGACGGGTGGAGAGGCTTGGCAATATCTTTTGTACTTTTTGCACATTTTATTCCAAACAGTTTTTACAGTGCCAATTATGGGCGACTAGGTGTCGATATATTTTTTGTATTATCTGGCATGTTTATGTCTAAAATTTTATTTGAAAAACGAGTACCACTGACAACATTTTATAAAAGAAGATTTAGCCGTATACTTCCTGTTTTTGTTATTTTCATCAGCGTTTTTTATTTTGCAAGTTATGTATTCTCACTTTCAAATGAGCATGAAAACTTTTTTTATACTTTATTCTTTTTACGAACTTACTTTCCCAGTGATCCTTCTATTATGCACACAGGCATACCAGTAGAGCATTTGTGGTCACTTAATGTAGAAGAGCACTGTTACATATTACTGAGCATTATCACTTTATTTAAAGTTTTTAAAGGCCGTGAATACATTCCTTTACTCATCGTTGGCTTTACAACAATTTCACTTAAATATATCTATGAAATATATCCGGAGACCGCTTCCGCCAATTATGATATTAAAACAGAAATTGTTGCCAGCCATTTATTTATTTCTGCTGGATACTATTTGATCAGGGATAGATTTACAAAATTTGTACCCCCTTGGTTGCCACTGTTAACGTTTGTATTAGCTGTACTTTGCTATTTTGAAGGGGCACCATGGTATTCAACCTGGTTGTTTTCTCCGCTGCTACTAGCTTTTACAGTGAATCATTTAAATAATATCCCTGAATTTTTCAAAAATACTCTTAGATTCAAGCCGTTGAGTTTACTTGGTGTTTGGTCATATTCAATTTATTTATGGCAACAACCTTTCCATTATTATGGCGTAAAATTTGGTGAACTATTCCCGTTTGCAGGTATTGTATTTTTTCTCCCCTTAGCTATTGCTACAGGTATGTTTTCATTTTATTTTATAGAGAACCCAATTAGAACTTACCTAAATAATAGGTTTTAGCTTGAACACAACACATTTACATTAATAAGGTTATTCGCTTTATGATTAAAGTTGGCGTATACAACCCTGATGGGTTACCAGAAAGCTTCAGAGTATGTATTACTAATATTTGTTCCAATTTACAACATTACGATTGCTTACCTGTCATTACCGATGATCTTTCTTTATTAAAAGAATGTGATGTTTTATGGGATCCAAGAGCTGGCGGTGGGCATGGCCCCCATGAGCCTTTAACAGAGCTTAACCGTCCTTTAATCGTTACATTACATGGCATTGGTCCAATGTTGTACCCTGCTTTATATTCTGTAGGCATCCGCCATCGATACAATATAATAAAAGCAAATAGACAGAAGAAACGAGATTGGAAGCGTTTACATAGTAAATGCTCTAAGGTGCTTACTGTGTCAGAATACTCTAAAAATGTTATCTGTAAAAATATCAGTATTCCTAAAGACCTAATAGAAGTTGTTTATAATGGCTTCGATAAAGCTATCTTCAATAAAAATGCCGACAATGATGTAATCATAAATAAAGGCCAGCCTTTTTTCTTTCATATTTCTAATGACGAACCTAGAAAAAATGTTGACCGAATAATCTCTGCCTATGAAAATATTCCGGCTAAAAATAAATGGCCATTAATATTAAAGCTAAGTAGCAAAAGAGCAATAGATGTTGAAGGGATTAAAGTCATCAGCAACAGACTATCTGACGCAGAAGTAGCTAATTATTACCGTTCAGCCGGCGCTTTAGTTTTTCCGTCTATTTATGAAGGCTTTGGCTTACCTATCGTAGAGGCCTTAGCATGTAACTGCCCAGTAATTACCTCACGAAATACCGCCTGTGAGGAAGTGGGGAAAAATGCTATATCCTTAGTTGACCCTTTCTCAGTTAAAGACATTACAGCTACAATGAAAGCCTGTATGGAAGAACCACAACCATTATTAGATGTAGATAAAGTAATACAAGCATATAGCTGGTTATCAGCTGCTGAGCTACATGCAAAGCATTTTCATAATGCTATTCCTCTTAAAAAATAACAAAGGATGTTATAAGCAATGCAACTTTTAACTCGAACCAATATTTGTAATACCATTGCTAATTTTCAATCAAAAAAAATATTATTTGGTTTCTATGTTGCGACCATATTAATTTCATATTACTTTCTAGTTAGTTCTGGAAAGTCCTATACAGTAATATGGTTTAATGACACCATGGCCTTGCTTGATGCCACTTACCGCGTAACACTAGGTCAAATTCCCGGAACAGATTTTTACAGCTCTATTGGTCCATTAAACTTTTACTTATCAGCGGTAGGTTTAAAGCTTGGGTTTGATCCTAGCGTTATATTTGCCATCGAAGGTATTTTAGTACTATTGATCATTTTCTCCGCAGGCTTGTTAGTAATGTACTCTAGATTCTCATTACTGATGATACTGCTACCCAGTATATTTATTTGGTTACTTATTACCGTACCTTTAGGCTCAGGACAAGACGCTAATAACTTCAGCTGGGGAATGTTTTATAATAGACACGGTTGGGCTGGGCTATTTTTCATTCTCTTGTTTTACATTGAACCTAGAGAAATAACAAAAGCATCGAAATGGATAGATAGCTCAATGTTAGCGATCCTTGTGCTGTTTGAACTTTATTGCAAGATAACATACGGCTTAATAGGTTTGGGGTTCATTTTTGCCAACATGCTAGTGTCTAAATATAACCGTTCTGTTTCAATAATATCACTGCTGATAATAGCCTTATCTGTACTAATTATTCACTACGCTATTGATATACATAATGGATACTTAGATAGTATTTTAAGAGCAATAAATTCAAGAGGTGCATACAGAGGCAATATCTATAATGTTATCAACACAATTATTGAGCACTCTCATATTATAAGCGCAGTGCTTTTAGCAATGGTTTACAGTGCTTTTCTAGGGTGCAATAAACTACTTAATTGGCTTTTTGTTATTGGTAGTACTATAGTTTGCATTATTTTATTAGACCAAAACGGCGATATAAAGGGCATTCCCTCTATAATAGCTGTTTTCCTTGTACTCGCTGAATTAATTCGCCGTAATAACCTCTCATCTACCGAGAATAATAAAGCCATGAAAGGTTTCAGCGGTGCGGAGCCTATCTGCATAGTAATCATCATGACTATTCTATTAATAAAGCCCACGGTAAATAGATTATATTCACTGTACGCATACAATATAAAGACTACATCAGTAACGTCATTAACAAGCAACCCTGAAAAAATCACTAACTTTTTAGTACCTACGCCACCCAGGAAGTATCTGTTTACCAACCTTGTAGCTGAAAATGATTTGTCTTCTGATTTACTGAGCGATATAAGAGCATCTGCAAGCGATCAAATACTATCAAGTTATGAGTACTTAATTACCATTAATGACGGCCATAAGCTTCTTAATGAACACATGACTCAAAGAGGGAAGGTATTTGTATTAGATATGGCCAACCCGTTTATATTTACGCTAGGGCTACCCCTCCAAAATCCAGGTTATCCATTTCTATTTAGCTGGCCTTCTGAAACTGTTGATACTATTTTGGACGATGCAACTTATATTATGGAGCCAAGGTTACCTTTCAAATCTAGCTTATCTGTTAGTTATAAAGCTGAATATGAAAACTACCTACATTCAAATTACCGAAGCATTACCAGTTCACTTTATTGGAACCTTTGGATTAAAAAGTTGTAGGTGTAGCTGCTTGTTATCTTAAAATATCGCTATTTATAATATTTAAAAAACTATACCTGCATAATACGATAAATCAAAGTTCATTTGCTGATGGCAATATTTTATTCAGTGAAAAAGCATTATAAAGCTACTGATAATAAAAAGCGCCCAAATTGGGCGCGCAAAAACTATAACGATGAAAGTTTCATTGATTAGTAAAGTTCACTAATATGTTCCTGCTTATAATAACCCCTAACACTGTTGATGATTTTTGAAAGTTGGTCAGGGGTTATACCGTAAAACAAAGGCAACCTAACCAATCTTTCACTATGAGCGGTAGTAATAACATCAGCCCCATAAAACTCACCAAATTCAAGCCCAGCTGGAGCGCTATGTAAAGGCACATAATGAAATACGGCCATAATACCATCAGCCCTTAAATGTGAAATCAGTGCTGTCCGCACTGCTAGCGACTCACATTTAAGATAAAACATATGTCCATTGTTAGTCGCGAAATCAGAGATATTCGGTAATGTAATCAATCCTTTAACCGCCAAATCATCTAACTTTGATGCGTAAACATTCCAACTATTACGCCGGTCATTGTTAATTTCAGACAATTTAAGTAATTGACCATATAAATAGGCGGCTTGTATTTCAGAAGGTAAATAGCTAGAACCAATATCCACCCAACTGTATTTATCAACACTACCACGGAAAAACTGACTTCGATTAGTGCCTTTTTCTCTTATGATTTCAGCTCGGCTTAGCATTTTTGAATCATTAATCAGTAATGCGCCACCTTCACCACCACTGGTGATGTTTTTTGTTTCATGAAAACTAAATGTACCAAAATGACCAATAGTGCCTAAAGGTTTACCGTTATAAAAGCTGTCAATCGCTTGAGCGGCATCTTCAACAACATATAAATTATGTTCTTCAGCTAGTGCCATTATGCTGTCCATATCACAAGCAACACCAGCATAATGAACAGGTACAATCGCTTTTGTTTTGCTATTTATTGCTGCCTTAATACATTCAGGGTCAATATTCATCGTCGCTGCATCCACATCGACAAATATTATTTTTGCTCCTCGCAAAGCAAAGGCATTGGCCGTTGAAACAAAAGTGTAGCTAGGCATAATTACCTCATCGCCTACTTTTAAATCAATTAATATCGCTGCCATTTCCAGTGCGGCTGTACATGACGGCGTTAATAAAGCTTTTTTACATCCCGTAAGTTGTTCTAGTAAGACCTCACATTTCTTTGAAAATGGTCCGTCACCACTCAAAGCTCGAGATGCTATTGCTTCGCTAATATAATCTAATTCATTACCAACAACAGGCGAGTTATTAAAAGGAATCATAATTTACCACCTGAATTATCCTTAATCATGGTTGTCCCTTGTGTATGTATATAACATCTATCATGCCTAGCTGATCGCATATATCTAGATGTATGGAAAGATGATGAGCAGAATCGGCTATCGAATCTAATGATTCTAAGTTGTTTGCATAAATTACGCCAAACAACGTGATATTCTGTTACATTCATTAAAAATCAAATGAATGCTACTCCAAGACAGCAGGCACAATTTGCTACTGTTATATTCAATTTTTAATCCATCATAAATTTGGGTTATTGTATTTTTTAATTATTCTATCTTTAATTTTTTTAGCGGGTACACCGCCAACAACTGTGTAAGGCTCTACGCTTTTAGCAACGACACTCCCTGCGGCGATTATTGCTCCTTCGCCTATAGTAACACCCTGTAAAATGGTAGAATCACCACCAATCCAAACATTATCTTTAACATAAATCGAAGCTGAATTGTCTGCTAAGTTTATATCATTCATTTCATGACCAGCAGCGAAAAAACGTATTGCTGGTCCTAATCGAACATTGTTGCCGATTGAAATTTTTGTTTGTTGTTTATCATGCCATGAAGAAAAAAATTCACAACCTCTATTAATTGAAACGTCATTCCCAATATGTATAGTGGATGGGTAACGAAAATAAACATTTGAATCAATAAAAACACGTTTACCATAATTACCCAGAATTATATTCCAGAATGGAACCCTTAATATTGGTGGCAATATAAAAATAATAATATGAATAATATTGATCACATAGGAATAATGTAGAAAAGCGAAACGCAAAAAATTTTTTTTCATTAGGTTTACACCATATAAATAGATACGCCACAAAACACTAAGAATGCACCTAGTATCTGCATACGTACGACTTTTTCTTTTAAGACATAGTAGGATAAGATTAAGACAATTAGGCCATTTAAACTAGTCATCATATAAACTGTATCCACACTTAGATATTTTAATGCTAAAAAGCTAAAAACAGGTGCAAGGATAAAGCTAATAATCGCAGTTACCAACAATAATAGCCTCTTTTTAATAGCATATTGTTTATACAGTACCACACCGAAAGAAGTAGCTAATACGGCACATAAAGTTAAAAAATAGCCCATCACTTAACTTCCTTCGCCGTTTCCATCAAATATAGACCTGCGAGTATTATAATTAAACCACTGATCTTTTGAATAGTTAACGACGTATCTCCGATAATGACAGCATAAATAAATATTAACGGAAAAAAAATCGCCGTAAGGGGGTAAGTTTTCGATAAATCATAATGTTTATTTAACCATCCCCAAGTTACAAACTTCACTAAGTTAATAAGGAAAACAAGTATAATTATGCTTATGCCTAAAAGGCTAAATAGTTCATATTCGCCAGATGATTGCTTTAAAATAATAGAAGTTAACAATGTGAGAAATACAGTGAATAAGACGCTTAATATTCGCATATTTAATCTGACCAACAACTAACGTCACAATAGTTACCTACAGTATTGACTGTTTTAAAGTAATAATCGTTTAAATACTCACTGACTACACTCGGAATTTCTATTTTCTGAGTACTCGCATTTTCTAATTTTTCAAATGATTCAGGTACAAAACATTTGTCGACATCTAAAAATTCATATGTCATTTGAAGTTGATTTAAATCAGTGGTAATAAGTTCTTTGCATAGAATTAGAATATTATCATTAGAAAAATATTGCTGATAAAGCTTAATATAATTGTCGTATAAGCCCCGGCCAAGATAGTTAAATGGATCGGTAGAAAGTTCAATATCTAATTTTGGAGCTGGTAAAGTGTTTAGAATAGCCTCTTTCATAGTACGACACTCCAAGCCATTATTAACTGAAAAATGGTAATTAGATATTGCACGTTCCGCAGGATTTCTCAGTAACATAATGATTTTTGCATTTGGATACATTGCTACAATTCGCTGTGCAGCTAGTTCTGATTCAATATATGTCGTACTTTTTTCACCGCAAGCGCTAATGTTAGAGTTAATATTACCAAAGTATTTTTGTTCATAATGTTCTTTTTTAGAATCAAATGTTTGTGTTAAAAAATATTTTGGTTCCGGTTTTATTGGTTGTGCCATTGTAATTTGAGGATGTTGTTGTAACATCTGATATAACCAAGTTGTACTACTCCTTTGAGCCCCAACAATGAAAAACTGATTCATTCAATTTCCTCAGAAATATGATAGGCACGATCATGAGATAAGGTTCGCGAAATACGGATGACATATTCACCTAAAACACCTAACAGTAAAATAACAAATCCATTCAAAAATGATAGTAGTGCTATTAAAGTTGTCCAGCCTTGCACGTTGGAACCATAAAAAAATTGTTTTATGATCATAAACATACCCCAGCCAAAACTTAAAATAGCAATAAAAGCGCCGATGGTTGAAAGTAACTTTAGCGGATAAGAAGAATAATTAAATAACAAACGACTCACTAAGAGTAAAATTTTACCGAGAGAATAATTTGACTCACCGTTATCCCGTTTCGCATGCTTAGTTAATGTATTTCCAATCTTACTAGCATGCATTAATAACAATCCTGGAATATAGGGTTCATTAACCCGATACTTAGTTATTCTTTTAGCTAGCGCTTGAGTAAAAATTCGAAAATTTGTTAGTGTAATATTATCGGGCTTATCAAATACTTTCTTGTTTAGCAAGTCTATGATCTTAGTGCCAATTTTTCTATATGACGCATGTTTTTTCTCTTCGAATTTAGCAAAAACCAAATCATACCCTTCTTCAATTTTAGTCACTAACTTTATAATTTCACTAGGCGGGTTTTGTAAATCATCATCCATGGTAATAATGTAATCACCAGATGACTTTTCAATGCCACAAATTACAGCAGTGTGTTGGCCGTAGTTTTTAACTAAGTTGATTGCTTTTACTTCATTAATATTTTTGGCCAGTTCTGAAATAACTTTCCAGCTGTCATCAGGGCTACCATCATTTACAAGTATTAACTCGTAGTCATCTGTTATTTTACTAACATGAGTGATTATTTCTTCAACAGTTTTTTCAACAAAATGTTCACTTTTATAAACGGGAATAACTATAGATAACTTCAAAACTAACACCTTATTTTAACTGTATTTTATTATTTACTAAACCTAAAGAGCATTGGCCATAGTTTTTATAACCATGGTGTTGCCTATCATTATTAATTACTCTCTACCCATTCTAATTGAAGGCTATTTATTAATAGACATTATTTATAATTCAGCTTATAAACTGCTTTAGCATTATCAATCACTAAAAATAAAACGGTATAACATACTATATTGTTTCCTAAAACCCCTTCCAAGCCTATTCTATTTATTGATAAATCTGTGTTGTAATAAGCTTCCTTTACTTAAATTGAAGTAATTCGTTTAGTTTTTTGTAGTAACGTAAGCATAAAAGATGGGCACCACTTAAAAAACAGGCCTTGCGACTTTAGCTTTGAATCATTATCTAATTCAGCAGCAAGTAATAGTGCATCTCCTCCTAACCTGAAGTCGCCATTAAAAATAAAGGCCTCGGCATAGCGTAAGTGAATATTTTTTTCTACTTGCTGATAGTCCACTTCTTTACTTTGCGAATAAGATTTTGCAAATGGCCTAATCTTAGCTAAACAAACTAGTTCTGCTTTATACATTTTAGCTTCATTAGATGAATAATTATTTTCATGAAATATATGTATGGCTAGATACTCTTCGACAAAGTCGACTTCACAAACTAACGACATTTTAAGCCAAGCTAACCAGTCATCTACCCCCATAAGCTCAATGTCTTTGTCAAACGCTTCTATTTCTAGCAGCAATGTTCTACGGGCTATAGCGGTACAACTCACTATCTCATTTTTCTTTGTCAACGATGCGTAAATATTCCCACGATATGTATCAAAGAATGGAAGCTCTACCTGCCGGTCTTCTGATATATGATCTTCAATAGCACCACAATAAACCAAGCCAACCTTTGGGTTATCAAATAAAACAACTTGCTTAGTAAGTTTTTCTGGGAGCCAAAAATCATCTTGATCACAAAAAGCAATAAATTCACCTTTTGCGTTTGCTATACCAAATTGCCTAGCACACGCCACGCCACCATTGTCTTTATGCAGTATTACAATACGGCTGTCTTTTTGCGCTATTTTATCAAAAAAGTCGGTTGTAGCATCTGGACTTCCATCATTAATTATCAATAATTCAAAGTTCTGAAAACTTTGATGCAAAAGACTATCAATGGTTTTTTCTATGTATTTTTCTCCTTTATAAAAAGGAACAACAATAGAAATTAACGTTTGAGACATAAACTTTCCTAATCAATCAGATGACTATTTCTTTAACAACAGACATATTAAATGTTTGCGCATGCTTACAGTTATAATTAAAAACCAAGAAAACACAAACAGTGTTACAGAGATAACACCCGCATAAAGAATAAGTTCGAACCATGTCAATGGTTCAACATTTTTTAAAATTTCTTGGCCAATTAATACTAGCGCTATATATATTATGGACAATGTTAAAAACTTAATTACGGGTATAGTAATTGAAAAATCATTATATCGTTTCAACAGTATGGCATGCAAAATTACTTCACTAATAAAAAAGCTTATCGCTGTGGCAATAGCAATTCCTGTTAACCCCCAGTTTTGGGCAAAAGTTATCGATAATACAATATTCAACAGTGCACCAAATAAACTAACGACAGAGATGAGTTGATGGTTCGCTTGGGCAAGTAGTAAGGAACTCACTGGGCGTGATACGGACTTACATATGTATGCAAAGCCAAGGATACCAGCCAAATAACCGTATTGAGCATATTCAGCCCCAATCCATAAATAGATAAAGTCTTCGGCCAATATTGCTAATGGAGTATAAAGTAATATCACAACAAAAAAATTTATGTCTAGTACTTGTTTAAATATATCGTCTATCAAACTATTTCTTGCGACTAATCGATTTAGCATTGGAGCAAACACATCTACAATAGCAACAATCAAACTCTCTATTTGATTCACTAAATTGTTTATTACTCCATATAATGCGACATATTTCAGGCCTAATATATGACTGATCACTATTGGGTCTGAACGCCTTAAGACAGTATCAGCGATACCCGCCGCTACAAGGTGTTTAGAATATGAAAATAGATATTTTATTTCTAGAAATGATACAAAATTAAATGAGAATTCAAATCGTTTATTAAGCTTTTTCGCGTAATATATTTTTAAGCTATGTGCAATTATGTCGGCGGTAATTGTGGCGATCGCTGCGCCATAAATATTTAAATCAACAATCAGAAAAAAAACTAATACTGACTTTATTAACGTATTAAGCAAACTTATATTAGCGTCTATATCCATTCTTAGGTAAGCACAAAAAAAACCGTGATAACTATTCATGATAAAGTCTAATAACACTTTAAGTGCCAATATTGACAATGCTATAGCAGCACTTGATTGGTTAATATCATTTATACCTAATATCTCAGGTACAAACGCTAAAATAAACACACAACCTGCAGCAATAAGACCCAAAGCCCCAAACAAAACCACCGAGACTGAAAAGACTACATTGATACGATGGTTATCTGCATTTTCTAATGCTATCGCGATTTCACGCTTTACCGCTGAGGAAAACCCTAGTTCAATAAAGTTAAACCAGCCTAAGGTCGAAATGATTAAAAGCCATAGACCATAGCTTTCATTACCCAGATGCTTTATTAGATAGGGGGTCATCGCCAACGATATCATCGTCAACGATAAAACCTCTATAACCCTGAAAAATGAACTCTTTAATAATTTATCTTTCATATTTATTGCAGCTAAAAGGCAAAAGATTGAAAAGTTTAATTATATTGATCAATTAAACGTATCCAAAAACTGTTCGCTTGTATTTTCCCAAGTGTAACTTTCTACAGACTTAAGAATACCTCCACTAGACCAAGCTTCGTTCATCAGGCTCCTTATTCCCTGATAGATTGTATCAGGCTGATAATCTTCAAGCAGTATACCGTTAATATCATTTTTAATAACTTCTGGTATCCCCCCCACGCTAGTTGCTACCACGGGTGTACCTGTAGCAAGTGCTTCCATAATAACATTAGGCACTCCTTCTCTATAACTCGGTAATATGAGTGCGTGAGACTTTGCAAACCACTGATTGAGTTGTTCGTGCGGAATAGCACCTATTATTTTGACTGTATTTTGCAGTTCGTTTTGTTCTATATAAGCCGCTAACTTAGCTTTTTCTGGCCCTTTGCCAATTAACGATAATTCAAAATCTACGTTTTTATCTTTTAATAATTTGGCTGCGGCTAATAATTCAAACACACCCTTGGTAGAAATTAGATTGCCAATAAACAAGAATTTAAGCTTTGAACTATCAGGCTTTTTCTCAATGCTAAAACGCTCAAAATTAACGCCATTATAAATTGTTTTTACTTTAGCACTAGGCGCTATTTCAAGCACTTTGGCGGCAAGGGCGTTACTTTTAGTGGCTACTGTTGTGGCATGTTTAAAGGCAAAGGCGAGTTGTTTTTTTCTTCTGGGGCAAAGGCTGTGTACATTAACGTCACTGCCTAAGCAATCAATGGTTAATTTAAAACCAAATATTTTTTTTAAAATTGCTGCAGTCACACCTTCAGGATAAGCCCAGCTAGCTAAAACATATTTATGTTTAGCAAACCAAAGTAATGGCTTTATGCTGATAATGATTGAAATCAGCATAAACAAGGGATTCAGCGAACGGCCAATGCCTGGAATGTAGAAAAATGGAAATAAACAAATATTTTTCTGCGAGTAATATTCGCGGCCAATGAGTACTTTTTTAAACCAGGTTACAAAAGAAACAGGGATTAAATATGACAAGCTTGCTTGTGCTTCCATATGTGATGTTTGTTGTAGGTTAAACTGCCCTCTTGTTTTTTCCCAAGGCAATGGATATAAATTTGAGAAAAATAGGATCTGCTTTTTCATGCTTTATACCCATAATATTGTTGATAGGTCTTGGCAATATCATCAATTGAAAAGTGACTCGCCACGTATTTTTGCCCCAACCTTCCTTTTTCAGATAAAATATTTTTATTGGCGTAAATAAATTCAAGATGCTGGCCTAGCTGCGATATATTGCCTGTGTCATATAAAAAGCCACCTTCGCTTGCTGTAACAATGTCTGGTATTGCCCCTACACGTGAACTAATGCAAGGCACACCGCTAGCCATAGCTTCTAAGAGCACCATGGGTAAACCTTCAGTTTCAGAACTAATAATTAAGCAATCAAGTTCAGGATAAATCTTACTTTCATCAATAACATTATTCATAAACATGACATGATTCGTTAAGCCTGTTGTTTGAACTAGAGCTTCTAACATCTGCCTTTGTGGTCCGTCACCATATATTTTTAACGTTAGTTTTTCGCTAAGTCCATAATCACTGATGCATTGAATTACATCTTCAATTTTCTTCAATGGGATTAAACGTGACACCGTGCCAATAACTAGCTTCTCTTGATTATTGGTTTGAATTTTTACGTTTGAAATAGCCACACCATTTTTAATGACAATAATTTTTTCTACCGGCCAGTTAAAAAGTGCCTTGGCTTTTAGTTTTGTTTGTTCGGATACCGCAAAGGTATAATTGACATAGCAACGAGCGATGATATGAGATACTTTGATACCTTTTAAATTTGGCGCAACTTCACCATGAATGGTATAAATAACTTGCTTGTGCATCAACAAGGGGGAAATAAATAAGAAGGCTCTAATAACCGCTGGGGAATGAATATGTATTACATCAAATTGCCTTATCAGCTTTGATAATTGATATTGTTTTTTAAGAAAACCAACAACAATATTATAAATTTTTATCTTTGAGCATTTTAACGCTTGCTGAAAATCATCTGTTTCATCACCAAATGATAAAATAGATACATTTTGCCCATTCGCTTGCTGTGAAAGCGATAAGTTTTTTACTAGTTTTTCTGCTCCGCCAACTTTTAAGCTGCTGACACAATGAAGTATTTTCATTTTTATTGCTGTCACTTCTTTTCAAGGATCAGTATATTTTAGCGTAACCTAAGGTGTTTTTTAGTGTACTAATGGACGTTGAAGGTTCGATAGAAAAGCGCCTTAAATCATATTTATTTGCTTCAATGTTTACATTTATGCCAGGCTGAAAATTAAACGCTATATCATAGCCACAGTTTGCTAAAGCGGTAGTAACTTGTTCATTGTAAGTCCCCTGACTACCAACAGGATAGGAAAAAGAGTTAACTTTATAGGCTAAGTGTTTTTCTATGAGCATTTTAGAATGCGTTAACTCAAATATTATGTCTTCTTGAGTGAGGTTTGCTAATATTTCATGATTATGTGAATGCGCGCCAACATCCATTCCGTGTTCGATCATTTCAGCTAAATCTTCCCAAGCCATAAATTCTTGTGTTGGTATCTCACCATCTATTGGGAACAAAGTCTCCAATTCATTTAATTGCTCTTCAATAGGTACTTGACTAACTTTTGCAGCCGCTAACATGCTGCGGACAAATTCACGTTCATCACCATTATATGTGACGGCTTCATTCCAACTAGATAATTTAAGTGTTTTAAATTTATTTTTCTTATAGTTGTAGGCAATTCGATCCCACCAAGGTAATTTTTTATCACCAATTAAGCTTGTCGCGATAAAAAAACATGCGGGTACATTATGACGCTTTAAAATTGGAAAGGCTTCGGTGTAATTATCTTTGTAGCCATCATCAAAAGTAATGATTAAATATTTGCCATGAATTTTTTCAGGATGTTTTTTTACAAGTTCAACCGCTTCTGCAATAGAAATTATGTCAAATTCTTGTTTAAAGAAAACTATAAACTCATCTAATTGCTTTGGATTACATGAAAAAACACAAGGGTCAAAACGTGTTTCCTTCCAATCACCAATTCTGTGAAAATTAAAGCTATATATACCATCAGAAATATTTGCCCATCTAATAGCATCGACTCCAATATAGCGTTCAAGCCTTCTCAATACCTTTGTAAGCATTAAAGCTGACTCCTTTTAAAGTCTGGCTTAGGTATTATAAAATCACGATAGTCATTAGGGTTACCTTTTTTACAATCTTCTGCAGCTTTAATGATATTGTACATTTCGCGTGAACTTACATAATGTAAAAAGTAGTTTTTTCCGTCATTATATTTTTCATTCAAATGCTGATGCATTTCATTAATAGGCTGCCCTAATAATGTTTCCATAGAAGCTTCTTGAGTGCCATGCGTATGCACTTTTATAAAAATCCAATCGGGTCTGTTATCAATATGGATTGCTTGATCAACCCACATATCAACTCTTTCTTTACTCGGAGGAAGGGTATTTCTAACATCTGATTGTTCTATTTTTGGAATTACACCAAACTTTCTATTTTTCCAATTTAATTTGAGCACACCTTGGACGATCATTAAATCTCCCCATGTACTGCCACCTTTTTTAACTTTTCGGCCTGTATTGTATGATTTTGGCTTTAATGGATCATCTTTCGCGTAATAAATACAATTTACCATCGCAGGTTGCGTGGTATCTGGCGAAGGGAAAGTATAGTCGGCGTAACATCCCGTTTCTTTTAATATAATAAGTTCGTCATTAACCCCACACCAATGCCCATGTGCATGCGAATTATCTAGCGCCCAATTGCCGTGAATAAAAGCATAAGTAGGCTTGCCTGTTTCTGGATCTAAACTTAATGCTCCGTGGTCTTTGTACAACAGTTCCGCAAAATTAGTTAAAGTTGTTCTAAGATTATCACTAGTATCATTTTCATGATGAAGGTGAATTTCGATTTCACCAAACCCTCTAGCACATAAGTCCGAAAGCTTATCTAAGTGCTCTTTTCTGTACTCTTCCTCAGGGAAGAAAAATGAATGTTTAGGATGGTATCCATCCGCGTCCGTATATCTTGCCGCCATTATTGGATAGTCTGTCATCCAACGGTCCACTCTTTCGCGCTCAAGGTTTATATTGTCTTTATTCATCCATTGAGGCTCGTAATGGTCGACAAAACAAAACATGATGTGCTTAGGCCCATCAAACTTTTTATTTGGAAATAAACCTTGTTTTACATAAGTTGGTAGCCATGTTTGCATCTCTTTTTTGCGAACAACGAAGATAAAAGCTCCAACAATAAAGAGTGATAAAAGCAACGCTATGATCATCTGGATGTACTCTCCCAAGTAGCGGATAGGTTTTTATTTAAAAATTTAAGAAACCCTCTTAGTAGAGAGAAGTTCATTGAAACAAAAAAGGCAATAAGCTGTAGCAGTTTAATATGTATTCCATTACCTGATTTTATTTTCAAACCTACAATAGCTAATAAATAAAAAGTAATCTGTAAAAGTAATGCATAAAGATACAGTTCATGATCTACCGCTAGTATTAAATTACAAATAAAAGCCAGCACCATAAAATGTGGCACAAACCACCTTAGTACTTTATGGCTTAAATAGGAGAAAAAGCGATAGCCTTGTAACGGGTTTAATAACCAACCAAGTCTCATCATTGCTTGATAATTCCCTGCACCAATTCTTACTCTTCTAGACGATTCTTCGGCAAGGTCTGGTGCTATTTCTTCGATAGCTTTTGCTTCTGGGGCATATAAAACTGTATAACCTTGTTGTGCGATATTCATCACAATACAAAAGTCATCAATAATGGTATTAGTTGGTAATGGTATGTAGGTTTCTGTTCTGATCGCGTAAATTGCACCATTTGCACCTAACAATGCATTTAGCCTTGATTCATGAAATTTTAAAGCTTGTTCATATTTCCAATATAGATTGTCTTTATTATCACCGGAAAATGGGTCAATTAGATGTAGCTCTCCACAAACAGCACCTATTTTTTCAGTTTCAAAATGTGAAACTAAATGTTGTATAGCATCAGTATTAAACATTGTGTTTGCATCAGAAAAAATAGTAAAAGGTGACTCAACTTTGGTCATTAAATCATTTAAAACATTTATTTTTCCGCGGTTCTGTTCAAAACAATGAATACTTAAGTTTGGGTGGTCAAATGTATTTAAAACATCATTAGTTTGATCGGTACTGCCATCAGAACCAATTAAAAATGTAATTTTTTCCTTCGGGTAATCTAAGGCTAGTAAGTTATTAATACGATCTTCAATACATTTTTCTTCATTGTAAGCCGCAATGATAATGGTCACTTCTGGTAATGAAGTAAATTTAGTTCTACGTTCTGCTTTATTGAAAACGAAAGCTGTGTCCTTGCACACTTGAATAACGCCACTGATGATAATTAAAAGCAGTGGATACAAAATATAAGTATATAAAATGATAAATATTGAAAGGACAAATAATAACTCTATTGTATTCATTATTTGTTAAGCCTCGCGGTAGCTGGAACACCTAAAGCGGTACAGTTACTTGGCACATCTTTAACTACAACAGCGTTAGCACCAATTTTTACGTTATCACCAATAATTACTTTACCAATAACCTTAGCACCAGCACCAATAAATACATCATTACCCAATTCAGGCGACAAACCTTTTTCGGCACCTATAACAACACCACTTTCAATGGTAATATTCCGCCCCATTTTAACACTTGAGTTAATAACAACACCTACGGGATGCATAAGGACAAAACCTGCACCTGCAGATGACTTCACACCTATGGTACAACCATTATAAATCCGATTTATGTGCTGAAAAATCAACGCTAATGGAGACAATATTTTGTGCTTACTACAACTACTGGCTAATCGATAAAAGATGTTTGCACTTGTACCATCGGTAAAAAGCATTCTTAAAACAGATAAGTTTGAACCGTCGTCTAAAAATATTTCACGTTTTCTTTTAAAGTCGAGCTTAATCAGTGTCAAAATACTCATTATCGACCCTTGCCAAATAACACAATTTCAACAGTGCGGATTAAAATCAATAAATCCAACATAAAGCTGCGATGTTTAATGTAATACAAATCGTATTTTAGCTTTTCTAAAGAGTCTTTTTCTGTGGCACCATATGGGTACTTAAGTTGAGCCCAGCCGGTTAAACCAGGTTTAACATTATGGCGTTCGTTATAATAAGGAATGTTTTTGATTAATTGCTGAACAAATTCTGGACGCTCAGGTCGAGGGCCAACAAAACCCATATCACCCATCATTACATTATAAATTTGTGGTAATTCGTCAATGCGATATTTTCGAATAGCTTTGCCAATTCGAGTTGTTCTATCATCATCTTTCGAAGCCATTTGCGCGCCATTTTTTTCTGCGTCGATTCGCATACTTCTAAATTTAACAATATTAAAAGCTTGACCGTCTAAACCGACACGTTCTTGAGAATAGAAAATAGGCGCTTTGATGCCATCTTCAAGTTTAATTAAAAGCGCGGTAATAAGCATTACGGGCCAAGTAAATAGAAATAAGAAAAAGCCCATAGTGGCATTAAAAATCCAGTCTAGGGTGTTACGTAGATGGTTAGCAGATGCAAAGCCATTAGAATATATAACCCAACTTGGATAAATTAAGTTAACTGCAATTTGCCCGGTTTCACGTTCTATAAAGTCGAGAATTTCAGTTATTTCAACTCCCCTGATTTTACAGGCAAAGAGCTCATCTACAGGTAGGTTTTCTCGACGTTCGTCATTGGCGACAACAATTTCATCAATTTGATGCTCTAAGGCGTAATTTACTAATGAACTGTCTAAGTTGATTCTATTTTCATTAACAATGCCATGGTCAGCATCGCCATTCATAACAACAAAACCATGCATAAAAAAACCTTGGCGGTCAACATCGCGACGCATACGCTTTTCTATAATTGAAGCACGCTCGCCGGCGCCTAGCACTAGGATATTTCGCTTATTAAAACCGAAAAAGTCGATTTGCAGGGTAAAATACCGAACACCACTCACTATAAATAAACTTATTAAAGATGCCGTAGCAAGCAATTCAATTGCTAATGCGCCTTTACCATAGAATGGGTTAAGCAAAGAAACAATAAAAAACCCGATAGCTACCGACACCAGTAATCGTCTGAACACTCCGCGCAAGTTTTCTCTTAGCTTTGAGTCATAAAGCCCCATTGCCAAGCAAGATAGCTGTACAATTAACGCAAAAACGACCGCGTGGATAAACAAAATATTGATCGCGATGTCTTGCGTTTTATGAGCAACAAAATGAAATAATCCATTAAAGTACAAGCTAAGCATAAGTGCGCCAGCAAAACAGACAAATTCGATTAATACTAAAGACTTACTACCCGCAGATAAATCACGAAATTTAGGGCTAGACATAAGGTTAGAAAGTTCCTTTCTAGTGAGAAAAATAAACCAGTATTGGATACTTTTAATTTTTTAGCTGTATATTAGAATTGATTCACTGCTAAATGTAAACATTAGACTATTTAAAATACTACAATTACAATCTATTTACAGAAATTAAATAATGTGCATCAGATGTAAAAATCAAATACAATCTGGTAGCTTATATAAAAAACAGTTGTAAATAATAAGGTTAATACCATGGAAACACGCATGACTAATACATTAAAAGCGATTTTATTTCTTGCTCTGGGTTACATTGTAACTGGATGTAGTTCACCTACATTACCTACTGCTAAGCTTCATCAGTCAAATACTGTTGATGTAGATTCATACAAATATTTAATAGGTGCTGGCGACGTAGTCAATATTTTTGTTTGGCGCAACCCTGAAGTTTCTGGCACGTTTGTAGTGCGCCCCGATGGTATGATTACTACATCATTGGTGGAAGATATCCCTGTATCTGGAAAAACGCCGACAGAACTTGCACGCTCAATTGAAGAAATATTGGCAACTTATTTGCGTGAACCAGTAGTTACTGTAACGGTAAATAATTTTGTTGGCCCCTTTAGTGAACAAATTCGTATTATTGGTGAAGCAGCTCAACCCCAATCAGTTAACTATATTCAACACATGACTTTATTAGACGTTATGATACGTGTTGGCGGTTTAACAGAGTTCGCTAATGGTAACGGCGCAATATTAGTGCGAATAGAGAACGGTGAACAAAAACAATACGACATATTTATTGAAGACTTAATAAAAAATGGGGAAATATTAGCTAACGTTGATGTATTACCTGGCGATATTATTGTAATACCTGAAACATGGTTTTAAACGCAATAGATTTATTTACCTGTTTTAGAGGTCAGGAATGCAAGAAATTATAGAACAAATTGTAGATTATCTTAAAGGCATCTGGCTTAAGCGCCGCTTTATTATTATTTCAACTTGGCTAATATGCCCATTTGCTTGGGTTTTTATTTCCCAACTCGATAATGTGTATGAGTCTGATGCGCGTATTTACGCCGACACCCAGTCGATTCTTGGTCCATTGTTAAAAGGCCTAACGGTTGAAACCAATCCAGAAGTACAAATTCGTTTAATGATTAAAACGCTATTAAGTCGCCCTAACTTGGAGCGAATTACGCGTATGACAGATCTAGATGTGCAAGCCAATACACCTGCAGCTTATGAAGAATTAATCGAGAATCTAAAAACTACTATTGATATTAAAAAAACTGGTGGTCGAAATGAAAATATTTTTACTATTACATATCAACATAAAGATCCAGAAATGGCGAAAAATGTGGTCAATTCTGCACTAACAGTATTTATTGAAAACACCTTAGGTGAGAATCGCAGCGATTCAAACACTGCACAGAAATTTTTAGGCACTCAGATAAAAGATTATGAAAATCGTTTATTATCTGATGAGGCTAGATTAACTGATTTTAAACAAAAATATAGCGGTGTATTACCTGACCAATATGGTGGTTTTTATCAAAAATTAAATATTGTAAAAGAGCAATTAAAAATTACAGAGTTAAATTTACTAGAACAACAAACTCAATTAAAGTCAGCAAAAGCCCAATTGAGCTCTTCACCTTCTAGTAATGAAAATGCCCAAAACAACATTATGAATTCTAATAGTATTCAAACCACATACGATGACCGTATATCTGAGTTAGAAGCCACCTTAGATTCACTACAATTACGTTACACTGAAATGCACCCGGATGTAAAAGAAGTTAATCGCAGACTTGAGCATTTAAATAACCAACGTAGTAAAGAAATTGATGAATATTTGAATGCTACTAACAGTGGTGATAGCAATAAACTTTCTACTAGCCAAAACCCTGTTATTCAACAATTACAAATTCAAGTAAATCAATTAGAAAATCTAGTTGCTTCGACAAATGTACGGGCTATCGATTACCGTCAGCAAGTTAAAGAACTTGAAAGTAAAATTCATATTTTGCCAGAGATTGAAGCTGAGTTAACCTCATTGAATCGTGGTTATGAAATTACTAAAAGTAAATATGAAGAGTTACTAAATCGTCAGGAAACAGCTCAACTAGCACAACAAGCAGATGAATCAACCAATCCAATTCAATTTAGGGTTATCGATCCACCAAGAGCTTCAACAGAGCCAGTTGGACCAAAGCGTATTCTATTTTTAATTGGCTCAACTATATTTGCTTTTGGTGTAGGTGTTGGTTTGTCACTGTTATTTAGTCAAATTAACCCGGTGGTTACTTCGAGTAGCCAGGTATCAAAACTTACCGGCATTCCTGTTTTTGGCATTGTTTCTGCCACAGATAACCTTGGTTTGCAGCGCTGGCACAAGCGAAAAACCCTGATTTTTATTATTTCTAATAGCGTGTTATTAATTTTACTGACATTTTTTATACTTTATGCCATAGCGCCCAATGCTATATTAGCGCCGTTCCGAGGGATTTTATAATTTATGAGTATCATCGAGAAAGCGCTAGCAAAACAGCAACAAAAACAGACTAAAACCTCAGTTGAGGTTCAACAACATTCTCTGCCAGAAGAAAGTACCGACAATACCGCTGACGTAATTACAAAAGATTTATTGGCACTTGATAAAATAAGCTTAGCAGAGCGTGGTTATTTAATAGATAACGGTACCCGAAAGAGTATTAAAGACGAGTTCCGTCAAATTAAGCGTAAATTACTGAATAACGCTTTTGGTAATGCTTCAAAAACACTTCACCATAGCAATTTAATTATGGTGAGTAGCGCGAAGCCAAATGAGGGCAAAACTTTTGTCGCGATTAACTTAGCCTTAAGTATCGCGCTTGAGCAAGATAAAACGGTACTGCTTATTGATGCCGACGTTCTGCGACCTAGTGTTGCTCGTGAGTTAGGGGTTGGAGAAAATCCAGGCATTATCGACTATTTATTAGGTAAATCTGAACAAGTAAGCGATATAATTTACAACACAGATATTGATAAACTAAAATTAATACCCGCTGGGAAGCCTCATCATTTATCTAACGAATTATTAGCCAGTGAGAAAATGACAACATTGGCCAATGAGTTAGCTAATCGTTATCCCGATCGAATTGTTATTTTTGATTGCCCACCATTGATTGGCGTGACGGAGACAATGGTATTAGCAAGTTTAATGGGGCAAGCAATCATTGTAGTTGAGGAATCAAAGACTTCTATTGCAGATGTTCAGGCCGCAACTCGTCACCTCAACGAAGATTTAGCTTTGGGGCTAGTACTTAATAAAGCAATAAGATCTCATAAGGATTTGTATGGCTATTACGGCTATGGGTATGGCACAAAAAACTAAACTAAGTGCTGTTTATTTTGCATTGCTTTGCTCTACTAATTTCGCTTTTGCTGGCGATTGGCAGTTTCATCCCAGCATTAACATTGATGAAACCTACTCTGACAATGTTGGTTTAACAGCGAGCAATGAACAATCCAGTTTGGTAACTCAAACTGGGCTAAACATTGATGCTACTTATAAAGCACAGCAGGCTGAATTTAATTTTTCGTCGCAAAGTTCTTATGCTTTATATAGCCATGACCATGATCTTGATAATGACTACCATACGGTGTCCAGTGATTTACGGCTGCAGCTTTGGCCAAACGGTATTACACTGTTCGGCGGTCTCAACATATCCAATCAGTCTCGTAATAGCAGTAGAAATGCCTTAGCTGATATTGTATCAGCCGATACAATTCAAGTTGAAACCTATAACGGTGGCATTGAATATAATATAAAAAATAGTGCTTTCGTTTTAAATTCTTCGATTGGTTATCGACAAACTAACTCAGAAGATAACATCGGCAACCGAGAGGGTGTGCTTGTCCAACTCATGAGTACGAATGGTACTGGCGCTCGACATGCATTTTGGGAAATAGAGCATAATTATCAAGAATTAAAAAATAAAGAACAACAAGGTACACAAAGTCAAAGTGAAGTTAAAATAGGCTTAATATCTGACTTTAATCTTAATCCGTTTCTTCGTTACTATGATGAAGACAATAGTGGTGATATTAATAATAGTAGTCGTTCAATAGAGTCAAGTTCTTACGGCTTAGGTCTTCGCTGGCTAATTTCACCGCGACTGCGCTTAGATGTTTCATATAACAAGCCGATTGGCAATAAATTGGATATTGATGGCGATGAGCAAAAAGAATATGTTAACGCTGTGATTCAATGGCAACCTTCACCTCGCACCAAGCTTTCAGCAAACCTTTCTGAGCGTTTTTATGGTAATAGCTATGGATTTGACTTTACCCATAGAAATAGGCGTTTAAAAAACAGTATTAGCTATGTTGAAGATGTTCAGACTTTTACCCGTAATAATTTTGTCGCAAACATTGTTGGCTTTTATTTTTGCCCAAGCAATACCGTTACGTCAATCGATGAGTGTATTCTTAATGATGGTGCAACCATTTTTCCTGATAATCCTAATGAACCAGGCAATCCGGGTTTTCAAATATTTCCGATTCAAGACTTTACTTTAGTTGAAGATAACGTTTTTTCGCTTAATAAAACTTTAAGCTGGAGTTCAGTATTAGAGCTGCCACGAACTACGATTAATTTTACTGCTAATAAGCAAAATCGAGAAAACCTTGACAGCTTTATTGAAGACGAACAGAGTGAAACAAGTTTAAACGTAAAGCGTAAAGTTAGTGGCCGCTCTAGTGTCAGTTTCAATTTATCGTATACTGAAACAAACTTGCAGATTGATACTGAGTTAGAGCGTACCGATAGATACCGTAGTTACAAACTAAGCTACGAAAAATCATTAAATAGTGCATTGTCTTTTGATTTAGCATTGAGTTATTTGAACCGAAGTTCGGAAAACACTCTGTTAAATTACGAAGAAGGTCGCGTAAGCGCCAAAATTACCAAAGGTTTCTAGTAGTATGTATGAAAGTTATTATGGCTTTAAAGAAAGACCGTTTCAATTAAGCCCAGATCCCAGATTTTTTTTCGCCTCTAGCCATCACCAACGCGCTTTGTCGTATCTCCAGTATGGCTTAGATCAAGGTGAAGGTTTTATAGTTGTAACGGGACCAATAGGTACTGGAAAAACCACTATCGCGCGTAATTTATTAAATAACTTAGGCGACAAAAGCATTGTAGCTGCACAGCTTGTTACGACTAAACTTAATCCTCAAGAGTTACTCGAATTAGTTGTTTCAGAATTTAATATCACTGTTGTTGGCAATAGCAAAGCTGATTTACTTCAAGGTATTGAAAAGTTTCTTATTCAATTACATCAACAAGGAAAAAGAGCTTTATTAATTGTTGATGAAGCGCAAAACCTACCTAGTGAAACTGTGGAAGAGTTGCGTATGCTGTCTAATTTCCAGCTTGATAATAAGCCTTTAATTCAGAGTTTTTTACTTGGTCAAGAAGAACTCAAAGGTATTATACAAGCACCTAATATGGAGCAATTTCGCCAACGTATTATCGCTTCAGCACATTTAAAACCGTTGTCAAAAGAAGAAGTAAAAGAGTACATAAATCATAGGTTACATCAGGCCGGTTGTATTAAAGACGATTTATTTTCAAATGCTGCCTTTGACCTCATCCATGAGAAAACGCTGGGAGTTCCGCGAAAGATAAATATATTTGTCGATAGATTACTCTTGTTTGGCTTTTTAGAAGAACTTAAAAGTATCGACTCTGACGCAATTAATGAAGTTGCAGAAGAAATGGAAGTTGAACTTACCGGCTCTTTAAATACGGTAGAGCTTGCTAGTACTGAGCCAAACCAAGTTGTAGTAAATTCGTCAGAAAAAGTTGAAAGCATTAGAGAAATATTACGCGAAGTAGAAGAAATACTGGAAGGTAATATAAAACAGAAAATTAAAATGGCCCGTTATGTTGATAAAATGCTAAAACATAAAAGCCGTGTTTACACAGATACAGACGAGAGTACTGAAAAATAACGGGCTTTATGGTGATAGCCTTCAGGTAATTTCCCGCTAAACAAATGACGGATTCAAGCCCAACCTACAAGTGAAAACTTCACCAGGAATAAACCTAACTTAATCCTATATTGCTTAAATTAAAAACCGCCTTTTGGGCGGTTTTATTTTTTATCGAGCGCACACTTAATGTTTACTCATTAATATTTAATTCATACTTTTCTATTAATGAGTATAAAGTAGGTCTAGTTACCCCTAGCAAATCGGCTGCTTTAGACATATTGCCATCAGATAACGCATAGGCCTTTTGAATGGCGATTGATTCAGCTTGCTCACGCACTACGCGTAAATTTAATGAAAGTTCAAAACTTTTATCTTGATGATCAAAGAAGCCTAAATCTATTGCTGTTACTTGTGTGCCTGTGGTCATAATAACCGAACTTTTCACCTTGTTTTGTAGCTCTCGTATATTACCGGGCCACTTATGCCCTTTAATTGCACTTAATGCGTCCTCAGAGAAGCTTTTAACGTTTCGCTTATACTCAATGGCATAATGTTGCAAAAAGTACTGTGAAAGGATTATAACGTCTTCATCTCGATCTCGTAATGGCGGAATATTTAAGGTGATTTCACTAACACGGTAAAATAAATCTTCACGAAAGGTTTTATCAGCAACCATCTGTTCAAGATTTTGATTGGTTGCGCAGACGACTCTTACATCGACTACAATTTCTTGTCGCCCGCCAAGGCGCTCAATACTTTTTTCCTGCAAGAACCTTAGCAATTTTGCTTGCAAGCTATAAGGCATATCACCAATTTCATCGAGAAATAGTGTTCCACCTTCTGCACATTCAATTTTTCCTTTCGTAGTACGGTGAGCGCCAGTAAAAGCGCCTTTTTCGAATCCAAACAGTTCGCTTTCTAATAAGGTTTCAGGAATAGAAGCACAATTTATCGCAATAAATGGTTTGTTTTTACGATCGCTAGCTAAATGTACGGCATTAGCCGTTACTTCTTTACCTGTGCCACTTTCTCCCAACAGTAAAGCTGTAATTGACGTTGGGGCAATGCGCTTTACCATCATGCGCAGGCGCTCAATACTTTCGCTGTTGCCGATAATGCCAATGTCACTGCCGCCAACAGCACGCATTTTGCGATTTTCTTCTTCAATTTCAGCGACACTAAATGCACGAGCAACTATGACATTAATAACGTCAGTTTCTATAGGTTTTTGGTAAAAGTCGTACGCGCCCGCAGCAATCGCCGCCAAGGCATTGGTTCTGTCGTCATTGCCTGTTATTACTATTACTTTAGTATGTGGCGCAATAGTCAAAATCTCCTGCAATGCAGCTAATCCTTCTGAGGCATTTGCCTCATCTGGTGGAAGACCTAAGTCTAAGGTAACAACTTTAGGTTCATAACGACGAACCGCAGCAACCGCACTTTCACGATCACCAGCGAGTACAACATCGTAATCAGATAAGCTCCATTTTAATTGTTTTTGGATACCTTTATCGTCATCTACGATTAACAACTTTTCCATAATGATTTAACCCTTATAGTAAATCTTGACCGCTGTTTGCGCCTGCTGCTCTTAATGGCAGATCAATAGTAAAAACTGTACCTTGTTTAGGCGTGCTTGTAACTTTAATTATGCCTGCCATGTTTTCAAAGAATTGTTTGGCTTCGAATACACCAATACCCATACCTGCATTGCCTTTGGTAGTGTCAAAAGGTCGAAATAATCGGTTTTTGATAAATTCTTCACTCATGCCACAGCCATTGTCTGAAATAATTAATCTAATGATGCGTTTTTTCTCGATAAGGGATACTTTTATCCAGCCATCACTGGCTGTTGCTTCTTGAGCATTTTGTATTAAATGGTGGATAACCGATTGAAAAGAATCGCTATCGATAAAGGTAATACAGTTGCCTTGCTGTTCAAATTCAACCTGTGGTGCACGTAAATTGCACTGCAAGATCACTTTTTTAATTATTTCGCCCAAGTTTGATTGGCTAAATGAAGACTGTTCGCCTTGTTTTTTTCTAAGTTGAGACAATACTTTTTCTAGTCTTTGAGTGGCTGACTCAACGGTTTCAAACACATCATCAACAAATTCAGGATTGTTACGATGTTTTTCGGCATTTGCGGTAATTAATGCTAATTGTGCTTGGACATTTTTTAAGTCGTGTACCAAAAATGCTGACATACGATTAAAGGCGTCAAACTGCTTTGATTCGCTTAACTTATCTGTCGCTTCATAGAGTGAAACAAAATTACCCAGCTGTTTAGATATAGCAAAGAGTAAATCTCGGTCTTCCCAATTTAGGCGTTTGAGTTCTTTTTCATCTGCAAGCAAAAATAACCCATAAAATGCTTTGCCGATAAATATAGGCACTATAATTTGAATGTTTTTGGTACGACAAAGCGCTATATCTAGTGTTAGTTCTGGATAAAGCAAAGGAGATGCTTCGTACTCATTAACATCTACGATCCAACCTTTTTTTTGACAGAATAGCCCTACTTCTAATAACTGCTCTTCAATCTCTTCGTTGATTTCAAGCCCATTGCTGTATTGAAGCTGATAATGTTGGTTGGAAAACTTTTTAATTATCGCACCACGAGAGGCTTCAACTTTAGACATCATAATTTGTGTTGCCATTTGATAATGGCTTTCACCGCTAGTGGTTTCAATTTTTTCAATTAGGTTTAACCACTCATCACGATATTCGTATTTATTGGCAAAAAAGTTTTTCGCAATAAAAACTTTCACACGACGGCGTAAAGACTCTGTAATAAGTAAAGCAACAAGTACAATGCCACTGAGCATTAAAAATCCAATGCTGACTAAATCGCCCCACTCGCCACCTATGTAATTTATAACGTAACCTGCAAAGGACATTAACAGTAAGTAAGCACCTGCTATCATCAGCATTGAGCTATAGAAAACAACGTTGCGTGAGACAAAAATACGTACTTCGCCATTTTTAATCCGGCGGATACTAACCAATATAAGTGGCGCAACGAATAGCGCTAAGTAACCCCGACTAAACCAAAAGTCAAAATCGATACCATCAACCATAGTTGCTTGTGCATACATGACAAAATCAAAAATTGCGACACTCGCAAGTGCAATAACTAACGGCCAAATAGCCCAGCGCGCTTGTAGATTTGCATTACGGTAAAGTTGCTCAAGCAACACCAACATCCATAAATTAAGTACAATAAAGAGCAGGAATATGTATTCGTAGGCGTAATCTAACCAGTAACTGGCTAACCAACAACCTAGCATCAGCAATGACCAAACACCAACATACTGGCGAACATAGTAATTACTGACCAATGCTTTAAAGTTACGATGTTCAGTATTAAAAAGAATAATTAATAGCGACCAACAGCCAATTTTAAAGCCATCAGCTAACATCGCCCATTGCAGGCTGTAACCTAATTTAATTTGCAGGGCAGCGATTAAATTACTAGTTAAAGTTACTAAGGTACAAAATAATACCGCTCGTGCGACTAAGCTACGATTTCGGGCAGCAATTATAAGTAGTGTAAATAATACATATACTACAACTGCTAAAGAGAAACCTATTAAGCCAATAAAATCCATAATTTATTCTTTTATGCTTCTATCTGGATTAACTTTTGTAAATAATTCAGTGAGAATTGGCACAATAATAAAACTCGCGAGAGCCGAGATACATAAGCCAGAAATAATAACCACACCTAACGGTTGCCATAAGCTACCACCAAAAAGCGTTAATGGCAGTAAGCCACCGATAGTTGTAATTGTTGTTAACAATATTGGGGTAAAGCGTGTGGAGCTGGCGGATAAAATAGCTTGTTTTTTATCTAGTCCCGCCTCTAAATTTCGATTAGTTGTGTCGATCAGAATAATGGCATTATTGACCACAATACCAAACAGACTAATTAAACCAATAAAAGCCATCATAGAAAATGATAGGCCCGTTAAATATAAGCCAAATATTGCGCCAGCCATAGCGAAAGGTATTGAAGTAAAAATGATTAACGGCTGTAAGAATGATTTAAATTGCAGAACTAAAATTGCAAAAATACCAATCGCCGTTATCAGCATTATTTGCGACAGCCCTGCGAACGACTCTTGTCGAGATTCTTCTTCTCCACCTAAAATGTAATACATGCCTGTTGGCAATGAGGTGTTATCAAGGTAATTAACCACCTCACTTGTTATTTTTTGCACAGAATAGCCTTGGCCAGCGTCTGCTGATACCCGTGCCATTCGTAGTTTTTGATAATGGAAAAAGTCTGTCCGCCCTTTCTGCAGCTTTATCTCTACAAACTGCCCTATAGGAATATTTTCGCCTTGTTGATTAACAATCGTTATATCGGATAATCCAGTTAAGCCACTTTTGGGGCGACGCACTAATATAGGATAGTTTTCACCATTAACATCATTAAATTGACCAATAAATGTGCCTGAAAGTGCGGTTTGTATGCTGTTGTCTAACTGATTTATGTCTATTCCTGACAGGGCAGCTTTATCGTAATCTATCGCTAATGCGAGTTCGGTATTAGCAATACCAATAGGATTGTCGAGATTTATCGCCCCAGGTATTGATGCTATTTTGGTTTGTAAATCTGCGGCAACACGCTCAAGGTCAGATAACGACTCGCTGATCAATCTAACGGTAATAGGTTGGTCAGTCACTGGTCCTTGAGTAAATTCTTTAACGGTAATTTTTGCTTGATGCCAAGCTGAGAACTCGTCTCGTAACGCGGCAACTAACGCATTAACTTCTTTTTCGTCGTATGCTTTCAATACCAACAGCAGCTGACCATAACTTGACACACCACGTTTAGGTATTTCGTTGTAATAAATACGGGGATTAGAGTTACCAACATTGAGCGCTATTTTATCAACATAGGACTGAGCTTCAATAAAGTCTGTCATCGAGTGCATGACCTTATTGGTATAATCTAATGAAGAATTAGCCGGTGTTTCAACGTCAATTAACAACATTGATTTCTCAGCTTTAGGGAATAAACTTACGCCTACCTGCCCAAAGAGAGATGCCATTACAAACAAGGCGATAAAGGCGAGTACTAACATGACAAGTTTTGCACTCATTAAACGGCCAAGCCATCGAACATAATAACGCTCAGCAAATATATTGGCATAGTGTTGCAGCGCTTTAACTTTACTCGGCTTTTGGCTGAAAAATTTACTGGCAAGCAATGGCGTGAGTGTTAGTGCTATTAACAAAGATGCCAACAGTACTAGCACAACAGTTACAGGCATAGAGCGCACAAAATCACCTGTATCGCTAGCTAACATAAGCATAGGTAAAAATGCCAACATGGTGGTTACTGTACCACTAGTAATGGCCCAACCGACTTTACTGGTGCCAGATGCCGAGGCCTCTGCTAAAGTGACTGAATTTTTCTTTTCTCGATGAATGCTCTCTGTTACCACAATGGCATTATCAACTAATAAACCTAACGCAATAATTAACCCAACAATAGACATTTGCTGTAAGCCAAAGCCAGCAAAGTCTAGCCAACCAATGGCAATTAAAAAAGATAACGGGATGGCAATAATAACGACAATAGCTTCGCGTAAGCCTAGAAATATTAGCGACATTAATCCCACAAGTACTAAGCCTTGCCATAAGTTATCAAAAAAGCCGTTTACTCGATTTTCAACACCGTCAGATTGTTTAAAAAGGGTGGCAATTTTAATATTGTCAGGCAGCGTCTGTTTAAAAGCTAGAATTTCAGCATCAATCGCTTGGGTAAGGCCAAATATATTGGTATTCATTCTTTGTTCGACCGTTAAAAATATAACCGCCTTACCATCGTAGTAAGCTAGGTAGCTAGGCTCTCTGTTAGAAAAAGCGACATGTGCAACATCTTTTAAACGAATTACAGCACTTTCATTGGAGAAAACTACGGTATTGTTAAGTTCGTCAATGTGTTGAAAGTTACCACTTGTTTTAACATTAAATCGACGGGTATTAGCGTCAACAAATCCTGGTGTGATGTTAATCGCTCGTTTTTGTAGCAAGCTATTAATGGTTTGAATGCTAATACCATAGTGTTCTAGCATCGCAAGGTTTAAATCTACGGCTACAACTTGCGTTGGATAACCCCAAATATCAGCTTTTTTTACGGCTTCAATAGCTTCTAAACGTTTTTCAAGCTGCTTGGCATGAAACTCCATATTTTTATAGTCAGTTGTTTCACTCCAAAGTGCTAACTGAATAATAGCCACACTAGTCGGTGTCGCTTTTAAAACTAATACATCTTGAACGCCTTCAGGCAATGTAGGTTTTACGGTTGATACGGCTTGTTTAACTTCGTTGTAAGCGGCATTGGGATCACTACCATATAAGAATGTGACTTCGATGCGAGCCCCACCATTTTTAATTTGCGATTCAACTTTTTTAATCCCTTCAATATCTGCAAATTCTTCTTCGAGTGGATCAACGACTAATGTTTCAATATCGGTAGGTGACGCACCTGGATAAATAATTTCAAGTAAGGTAATGGGAATATCAAATTGAGGGTCTTCAGAACGAGGCATTTGAAAATATGAAACAATGCCAACAAGCACTAAGAGAACAACAATAGTAAACGTAAACTGAGCATTTTTTATTGCAATGCGAGGGAGATGCATAATGACTAATTCCCACCCACTGAGTAATTTTGCCAACCTTTAGTGATTATGTTTAAAGGTTCGTCATTACGATTAGCCTTTAAGTAAATATAATCGTTGTCTAACTGAAATACTTCGAAACTGTGTTGTGTAAAATCTGAATTATCAAATGATTGCGCAATTACAATGGCCTTGCCATCATCATCAACAGCAACCAATGCTGCTATTGGAAGACGATAAACAAATTTGTCACTGTCAAATGCAATGTTAACACCTGCCAATTGACCCGCTATCATACCTGCAGTTATTTTACTTTTCGGTAGCGATACCTCAATTGTAAATAAGTTACTATCTGCACTAGCAATGGCGGGAATTTTGCTAATAATGCCTTCAACAATACCTATATGACTTAAAGACACTCTAACCTTTTGATCTAAGCGGACTTGACTTACTTCTTGCCCTGTTAATGCAACTTTAATGATCCAGTCAAGCTTTGCGACTTTGAGTACTTGCTGTCCAGGACTTTGTAATTCGCCAAGCTCAGTATCACGGGCTAGAACAACCCCTGAAAAAGGTGCATATATTTGAGCTTTTTGTAAATTGTAATACGAAACTTGGTAGGCTGCACGTGTGGTTTCTACTTGTGTTATTGCGGTATCCATCTGGCGCTCTGACGCAAGTTTACTTTCCATTAATTGACTTATACGCTCCACTTCACGCTTTGCTTGTGTCAATTGTGCGAAATTGGAATTTTTTTGCTCTTTTAATTCAGTTATATCAAGTGATGCGAGCAATTGTCCTTTATTAAACAGCTCGCCCTCTTCGACACTCAGTAATGTTAAGTAGCCACTACTTTTAAAAGCAAGACTCAAGGTGCGCTTAAAATCTAGTTTCCCAGTGCGCTGTATAGTCTCACTGTAAAGTTCAGCGCTAATAAGTTCTGTATCGTATGACTGACCCTGAGATGGTGCAGTCAATAAGATAAGTAATAAGGTAAATATAATCGAGAATAGTTTCATAGCCAAGCGCTTACTTATAGGGTGTTGAGATAAAAGATATTATAGCCTTTACTTTAGGCATCTTCATGACGAAAGTACATCTTTTTCCCTAATTACACTGACAATAAATTAATATAACTCGCAGGTGGTTAGCCTGAATGAACAGCTTAAACTTATTGTTAAACAAAGGAATTAAGACACATTTACAGATAATTATATAAAATTTATAACCTACTGCTCTTCTCAGTAATAAATCCTGTAATTTTGTAGACATAAACATTGATAATCTATAGTATTTGCCGCGCTTAAACCTTTTCAATATATGTATAGTTCTGCTAGAAAGCGCGATACTTTATGGATGGAACATTGCTTAGTAAAATCTAAGTTATATTCTTATATTAATTAAGTTTGCACTTATATAAATTACCGTTGTTTGTTAATGACAGTTAATTAACGCTACAATTTGTATTAAAATCAATAACCACCCGTAGCTCAGCTGGATAGAGTACACGCCTCCGAAGCGTGCGGTCACAGGTTCAATTCCTGTCGGGTGGGCCACCTTTTCTTTAATAAGCTTACATTAAAATTTTGATCTTTAATCGCAATTATTATCAGTTTTCATACTCTTTAAAGTTTAAACTCATCAAAAATAACCTGCTATAAATACAACAAACTTCAACGGGGCCACTAGCTAAAGCTGTTATAAATAGCTAATATCCTATTCAATTAGAAACTTAGGGAATATGTTAATGAAAGCACAAGTAAAATGGATCGGCGAAGAAATGTTTTTGGGTACGTCTGAAAGTGGCCACACGATTGTACTAGATGCAAACGCTGGTGCCTTGGCTCCAAGTCCATTAGAAAGTGTATTAATATCTTTAGGTGGCTGTTCTTCAGTTGATGTGGTTAGCATACTAGAAAAAGCTCGCCAAAATATTAAAGGCTGTAATGTAGAGATTGAAGCTAAACGCGTTGATTCTGTGCCAAAATTATTTTCAGATATACACTTACATTTTGTTATAGAAGGCACTGATATTAGTGCTAAACATGTTGAACGAGCTGTGAGTTTATCTGCTGATAAATATTGCTCTGTGGCTTTAATGCTTAATAAGTCTGTAAAAATTAGTCATGACTTTGAGATTATAGAAATATAACTATTTTGTTGTCATTCAGGCGACTGGGTGTAACTTTCTGTTTGTCCTTACCGGGCTTTAAACGTTTTGTATTGTGATGCTGAAACTAATCCTGCTTTTGTATTGAGCAGGTAATATCAAAATAACGACATTTGCATACAGGCCTGAATTAATCGACTTTTTATAAGTAAAGCTTGCCCGTAAAACTTTTTAAATCTCTACTCAGTTTTCCCATGGTTTCCTGCTAGTAAAAAAATTCACAAGAAGAAAGGCAGGAAGAGTAAAGGTTAAATCAATAAATAACCTTGTTCTGCAGCTATAGATCACTCATCCAATCAAGTTGCTTGTTTGCTTCATTTTTTCTGAGCATTAAATCTTTAATCATGGGTGTCAGTAGTAACTCCATCGCAAGACCCATCTTTCCGCCAGGAACAACCAGAGTATTTATTCGAGACATAAATGAACCATCGATCATACTTAAATAATAGGGAAAATCTAGTTGACTAGATTCGCGACAACGAATCACAACAAAACTCTCATCTAAAGTAGGTATCGCTTTAGCGCTGAAAGGATTTGAGGTATCAACGGTGGGAACGCGCTGAAAATTGATATGCGTACGTGAAAACTGGGGCGTTATAAAGGATATATAATCTTCCATACTCCGCACAATGCTTTGTGTTACAGCCTCTCGGCTATGACCACGTTTATCAGTATCGCGTATTATTTTTTGTATCCACTCTAGGTTTACAATCGGCACCATACCAATAAGTAGATCAACATGCTTAGCAACATCGTTCTTTTCGGTAACAACGCCACCATGCAGTCCTTCATAGAACAATAGGTCAGTACCGTCACCCAATTCCTCCCAAGGCGTGAAAGTGCCCGGCATTTGGTTATAAGGCACAGCTTCATCGAACGTGTGCAAGTAACGGCGCATTTTGCCTTTACCTGTTGCAGAATAATCTTTAAATAACTTCTCTAAGGCATCGAAATCATTTGCCGCATCACCAAAGTAACTTATTTTAAGTTGCTGTTCTTTAGCTTTTCGCTTTTCCATATCCATTTCTTGTCGCGAATAGCGATGGAAACTGTCGCCCTCAACCGTTGCTGATGTTACACCCAATGAACGAAATATATGCTCGAACGATTCTGTTGTCGTAGAAGTGCCTGCTCCCGAAGAGCCAGTAACTGCAATAATAGGATTACGTGACGACATGATAGTTAAGCCTTATTTTAGATGGACAATTGTTATACGAGGTATTACCAGAAGGGTCAAGCTTTTCGCTAATCTTCTTATTTCACAAATCGTAATTTTAGAGCAAAAAAAAGCGGAGCCTAAGCTCCGCTTTCAATATATTCAGAATAAATTTAGTACAAGTACTAAATTATGCTTCTGCGTTAACTTCTTCAACTACTTCAGCGGCTTCTTCAACTGCTGGGCGGTCTACAAGTTCAACGTAAGCCATAGGCGCTTTATCACCAGTACGGAAACCACATTTTAAAATGCGAGTGTATCCACCTGGACGTTCTTGGTAACGAGCACCAAGTTCGTTGAATAAAATACCTACTACTTCTTTATCTTGTGTACGAGCAAACGCTAAACGGCGATTTGCAACACTGTCGGTCTTAGCCAATGTAATCAATGGCTCTACGACCATACGTAGTTCTTTAGCTTTAGCTACAGTCGTTTTAATCAAACCGTGCTTCACTAAAGAGCTTGCCATATTGCGGAACATCGCTTTACGATGACTGCTATTACGGTTTAACTGGCGACCGCTTTTACGATGGCGCATAAGTTAATCCTTCTCTCAACTATTAAAAAAACGATGATCGACTTAGTCGTTATCAGCTATGCTTTCAGGTGGCCAGTTTTCTAGGCGCATACCTAGAGACAAACCACGAGACGCCAAAACGTCTTTGATTTCAGTTAAAGACTTCTTACCTAAATTAGGTGTTTTAAGAAGCTCAACTTCAGCACGCTGTACTAAATCGCCAATATATTGAATTGCTTCTGCTTTTAGGCAATTTGCTGAACGAACAGTAAGTTCAAGGTCATCAACAGGACGAAGCAAAATAGGATCAAACAGTGGTTTTTCCTCTTTTGGTTCAACTTCAGTCACATCACGAAGCTCTACAAACGCATCTAGCTGTTCGGCTAAAATTGTTGAAGCGCGACGAATTGCTTCTTCAGGATCTAACGTTCCGTTAGTTTCCATGTCTAAGACCAGTTTGTCCAAATCTGTACGCTGTTCAACACGTGCAGAATCAACATCATAGGCAATTCTTACAACTGGACTGAATGAAGCATCAACTAACAAACGTCCAATTGCACGATCTTCTTCCTCGGCATCACGTCGAGCTGAAGCAGGAACATAACCACGTCCCATTTCAACCTTTATACGCATACTGATAGAGCCATCACCTGTCAAATGACAGATTACATGATCTGGATTTGCAATTTCTACATCACCATCATGTTGGATATCGGCAGCCGTTACAGGGCCTTCACCGGACTTAGTTAAAGTAAGAACGGCTTCATTTTTGCCTTCTAAACTTATAGCTAATCCTTTAAGGTTTAACAGTATTTCGATGATGTCTTCTTGCACACCTTCTTTACTGCTGTACTCATGAAGTACACCGTCAATTTCCACTTCAGTTACAGCACAACCTGGCATTGAAGATAAAAGAATGCGGCGTAACGCATTACCTAAAGTGTGACCAAAACCACGCTCTAATGGCTCTAAAGTTACTTTAGCGCGAGTAGCACTAATAGTTTCGATACCAACCAATCGTGGTCTAAGGAATTCGGTTACAGAACCCTGCATTATGTCCTCTCTTAAAGTGCAACTTTACTTAGAGTAAAGTTCAACAATCAACTGTTCATTAATTTCGGCAGACAAGTCAGAACGATCAGGAACACGTTTGAAAACGCCTTCAAGTTTCTTGTTATCAACTTCAACCCAAACTGGCTTCTCACGTTGCTCAGCTAATTCTAAAGCAGCGATAATACGCGCTTGAGTTTTAGACTTTTCACGTACAGAAACTGCATCTTCGGCTTTAACAGTGAAAGATGGAATATTAACAACAACACCGTTTACTACGATAGCTTTATGGCTAACTAGTTGACGAGCTTCAGCACGAGTGCTTGCATAGCCCATACGGTATACTACGTTATCAAGACGTTTCTCTAAAAGTTGCAACAAGTTTTCACCTGTATTGCCTTTTAGACGAGCCGCTTCTTTATAGTAGTTGCGGAATTGTTTTTCTAGTACGCCATATATACGACGAACTTTTTGTTTTTCACGAAGTTGAATACCGTAGTCTGATAAACGACCGCGACGGGCGCCATGTTGACCTGGTATTGTTTCGATTTTACATTTAGTGTCAATTGCTCTAACACCGCTTTTAAGGAACAAATCTGTACCTTCGCGGCGACTAAGCTTTAACTTAGGACCTAAATATCTAGCCATTTTCTTTCTCCAACTATCCTAAAAAAAGTACGATTAAACGCGACGTTTCTTAGGAGGACGACAACCATTATGAGGAATTGGTGTAACGTCAGTAATGTTGGTGATTTTAAAACCAGCAGCATTTAAAGCACGGATAGCAGATTCACGACCTGGACCCGGACCTTTAACGAACACTTCAATATTCTTCAAGCCAAACTCTTGTGCAGCTTTACCAGCACGATCTGCAGCTACTTGCGCAGCAAATGGAGTAGATTTACGTGAACCACGGAAACCTGAACCACCAGCAGTCGCCCATGATAAGGCGTTACCTTGACGATCTGTAAGAGTTACGATTGTGTTGTTGAAAGATGCATGGATATGAGCCATGCCGTCAGCAACTTGTTTTTTTACGCGTTTACGCGTACGTACAGGTGTTTTAGCCATTGTTTAGTTCCTCTTACTTCTTAATTGGCTTACGAGGACCTTTACGGGTGCGCGCATTAGTTTTAGTGCGTTGACCACGTAATGGAAGACTGCGACGGTGGCGTATGCCACGGTAACAACCTAAGTCCATAAGACGTTTAATGTTCATTGAAACTTCACGGCGTAAATCACCTTCTACGGTGTATTTATCCACTTCTGCACGAAGCAAATCAATTTGAGCTTCGTCCAATTCACTGATCTTAGTTGACTCTGCAATACCAGTTGCAACACAAATTGCTTTCGCACGTGTTGCTCCGATACCGAAGATCGCAGTAATGGCGATTACTGCATGCTTACGATCAGGGATGTTAATGCCAGCGATACGGGCCACTAAACACATCTCCTATTTTTAAATTAAAATTTACCGGTTGAAAAGCCCGTTAGGATACTCAACCAGCCGCATTTCTTTGCAAATCGAAGCGGCATTATACAGACTTATCTGTATAATGCTACTGCTTAAAGATTTAGCCTTGACGTTGCTTATGCTTTGGCTCTTCGCAAATTACACGAACAACACCAGCACGTTTAACAACTTTACAGTTACGACAAATCTTTTTTACGGATGCACGTACTTTCATTTTATATACTCCGTTACCTAATGACTCAGTCTAACGACCATAGCCCTTAAGGTTTGCTTTCTTAAGTACATTGTCATATTGATGAGACATCAAATGGGTCTGTACTTGTGCCATAAAGTCCATTATCACAACTACAATAATAAGTAGTGATGTGCCGCCAAAGTAAAAATTGACGTCCCATGCCATGATAATAAACTGAGGTACCAAACAGATAAAGGTAATATACATCGCACCAGCTAAGGTTAAGCGAGTCATAACTTTATCTATATATTTTGACGTTTGTTCACCAGGACGGATCCCAGGAATAAACGCACCGGATTTTTTCAGGTTATCTGCTGTTTCACGCGGATTGAAAACAAGAGCCGTGTAAAAGAAACAGAAAAATATTATCGCTGCTGCAAGTAACATTACATATAGCGGCTGTCCTGGAGAAATAGCAATTGATACTTCTTGTAGGAAATCAGCAACCATACCTTCACCTTGACCAAACCAGCTCGCAAGCGTGCCTGGAAACAAGATAATACTTGAGGCGAAAATTGGTGGAATAACACCTGCCATATTGACTTTTAGCGGTAAATGCGTGCTTTGGGCAGCGAAAACCTTACGGCCTTGCTGACGTTTAGCATAGTTAACAACAATACGTCGTTGACCACGTTCCACAAATACTACAAAGAAAGTCGTAGCAAATATAATTACGCCAATTAGCAATAATACCAATAAGTGCAATTCACCTTGACGCGCCGCCTCTGCTGTTTGACCAACAGCTGACGGCATACCAGCAACTATACCTGCGAATATCAAGATAGATATACCGTTACCAATACCACGTTCAGTAATTTGTTCACCTAACCACATTAAAAACATGGTACCAGTAACCAAACTAACTACCGCAGCAAAGTAGAATCCGAAACCTGCGTCCATTACTAGACCTGGCATCATCCCCGGTAAACTTCTTGCTATTGCAATTGATTGTACAGTCGCTAGAACTAAAGTGCCGTAGCGGGTGTATTGACTGATCTTACGTCGTCCAGCTTCACCTTCTTTTTTCAACTCTGCCATTGCCGGGTGCATAACCGTAAGCAATTGCATAATGATTGAAGCTGAGATGTACGGCATAATACCAAGTGCCAATACAGAGGCTCGCTCAAGTGCACCACCAGAGAACATGTTAAACATCTCTACAATGGTGCCCTTTTGTTGTTCGAACAACTGAGCTAATACAGCGGCGTCAATACCAGGGATTGGCACAAATGTTCCCAAACGAAGCACAATAAGTGCACCGAATACAAACCACAATCTTTGTTTAAGCTCAGACAATCCGCCCTTTGCTTTATTATCAATTCCTGGTGTAGCCATAACCTGTACTATTCCTCGATTTTTCCGCCAGCAGCTTCAATAGCTGCACGTGCGCCTTTAGTAACACCTAAACCACGTACGGTAATTGGACGAGTGATATCACCAGAAAGCATGATTTTCACGGCCACAATATTACGTGTGATTAAGTTAGCATCTTTAAGGGCAAAGATATCGACAACATCACCTGTGATGTTGTTTAGTTCATGTAAACGTACTTCAGCGCGAACTAAAGATTTACGTGACGTGAAACCAAACTTAGGTAAACGTTGTTTCAATGGCATTTGACCACCTTCGAAACCAGGACGTACACTACCGCCAGAACGAGATTTCTGACCTTTGTGACCACGACCGCCTGTTTTACCTATGCCAGAACCAATACCACGCCCACAGCGTTTCTTGGCTTTCTTAGCACCTGGTGCAGGAGATAAAGTATTTAAATGCATTATTAATCCTCCACCTTAATCATATAAGATACTTGATTAATCATACCGCGTACAGATGGAGTATCTTCTAACTCTACTGTATGACGAATACGACGTAAACCAAGACCTTTTAATGTAGCTCTATGCTTCGGTAAACGACCGATAGAACTTTTTAACTGAGTTATTCTAACTGTTTTAGCCATGCTCAATTACCCCAGAATATCTGAAACGCTTTTGCCACGCTTTGCTGCAACAGCTTCAGGCGAATGCATATTCGCAAGAGCAGAAACAGTAGCGCGAACTACGTTTATTGGGTTAGTAGAACCGTATGCTTTTGACAATACGTTCTGTACGCCTGCAACTTCAAGTACTGCACGCATAGCGCCACCGGCGATTATGCCTGTACCTTCAGAAGCTGGTTGCATGTAAACTTTTGAACCAGAGTGCTTGCCAATAATGACATGCTGAAGAGTAGTACCCTTCAAATCAACGGTTACTAAGTTACGACGTGCTTTTTCCATTGCTTTTTGGATTGCAGCAGGCACTTCACGTGCTTTACCGTAACCAAAACCAACGCGACCAGCGCCATCACCAACTACGGTTAGTGCTGTGAAACTGAATATACGACCACCTTTAACCACTTTTGAAACGCGGTTAACTGCGATTAGCTTTTCAGCCATATCACTTTGTTGTGAGTTTTCTTGATTATGATTAGCCATTATCAACCCCTAAAACTGAAGACCAGCTTCGCGAGCTGCATCTGCTAACGCTTTCACGCGACCATGGTAACGGAAACCTGAACGGTCAAAAGCAACACTAGTGATGCCTTTAGCCACTGCACGTTCTGCAATAGCCTTACCTACAGCCGTAGCTGCTTCAACGTTACCTGTTTTTTCTAACTGAGCACTAACTTCTTTGTCTAAAGTAGACGCTGCTGCGATTACTTCAGAACCTGTTGGAGCGATCAATTGCGCGTAAATATGACGAGGAGTACGGAATACAACTAAACGATTCGCACCCAACTCGCTAATTTTTGCACGAGAGCGTTTAGCTCTGCGCAAACGAGATGTTTTCTTATCCATAGTATTACCCTACTTCTTCTTAGCTTCTTTACGACGTACATTCTCATCGCTATAACGAATTCCTTTACCTTTATAAGGCTCAGGTTTACGGTATGCGCGAATGTTCGCTGCAGTTTGACCGACCAACTGTTTATCAGCACCTTTCAGTATGATTTCAGTTTGGCTAGGAGTTTCAACGGTAATTCCTTCAGGAATTGCGTGGTCAACCGGATGCGAAAAGCCTAAAGATAAGTTTAAGTTCTTACCTGCAGCTTTAGCACGGTAACCAACACCGTTTAACAATAATTTCTTCTCAAAACCTTTACTTACACCTTCAACCATATTATTGATTAAAGAGCGTACTGTACCGGCTTGAGCCCAAGCGCCTTTAACATCAGCAACGATATTAGTGATAATGTTGTTCTCTTCTTGAGAAACAACAACAGCACCATGGATCGTGTGAGATAATTCACCCATTGGACCTTTAACTTTAATGTCTTGACCTGATAACGTAATAGTAACGCCTGCAGGTATTGCGACATGTGCTTTTGCGACACGAGACATATTCTGCTCCTTTACTCTACGAAACCAAGAACTTCACCGCCAAGACCCGCATTGCGAGCGGCGCGATCAGTCATTAGACCTTTAGAAGTAGAAATAATTGCGATACCCATTCCTGCTAATACTTTAGGAAGCTCTTGAGCTCCTTTGTATACGCGAAGACCTGGACGTGAAACACGTTTGATCACTTCAATTACTTCTTTACCTTCAAAATATTTCAATTCAACAGTTAACTCAGGCTTTGCATCACCTGAAACTGAAAACTCTGAAATGTAACCTTCTTCTTTAAGCAAGTTGGCAAGTGCAACTTTTACCTTTGAAGATGGCATTTTTACTGCAGTCTTAGCTGCAGATTGACCGTTGCGGATGCGTGTAAACATGTCCGCGATAGGATCAGTCATCATAACCATTTACTCCCGTGAATTACCAACTAGCTTTCTTAAGACCTGGAACTTCACCGCGCATCATAGTTTCACGTAATTTAATACGGCTTAAACCGAATTTACGTAAGAAACCATGCGGACGGCCAGTAATGTTACAACGGTTACGTTGACGACTACTGCTCGAATCACGAGGTAAACTTTGAAGTTTCAATACTGCATCCCAGCGTTCTTCTTCAGAAGAATCAACACCAGAGATGATAGCTTTTAGTGCACTACGCTTTTCAGCATATTGTGCAACTAACTTGGTTCTTTTAGCTTCACGAGCTTTCATTGACGTTTTAGCCATAACTCTACACCTTCTTCTTAAATGGGAAGTTAAAGGCAGCCAATAATGCATGGCCTTCTTCGTTGTCCTTCGCACTTGTAGTGATAGTGATATCCATTCCGCGAATTTTATCGATTTTATCGTACTCGATTTCAGGGAAAATGATTTGCTCACGTACGCCCATGCTGTAGTTACCACGACCATCGAATGACTTAGGATTCAAGCCACGGAAATCACGGATACGAGGAATAGAAATAGAGATTAAACGCTCTAAAAATTCCCACATACGTTCGCCACGTAGAGTTACCTTCGTGCCAATAGGGTAGCCTTCACGAATTTTAAAGCCCGCAACTGATTTGCGTGCTACTGTCGTGACAGGTTTTTGACCTGAGATTGCAGTAAGATCATTTGTGGCGTGCTCTAGTACTTTTTTATCAGCAATAGCTTCACCAACACCCATGTTAAGGGTGATCTTTTCAATCCGAGGGACTTGCATGACACTTTTGTACTCAAACTTCTTCTGAAGTTCGGCTACAATTGTATCTTTGTAAAAATCATGCAGTTTCGCCATCGTTTACTCCAATTAAATTAATTCGTTATTAGATTTAAAGAAACGAACTTTTTTGCCGTCTTCATCTCTAAAACCAACACGATCTGCTTTTCCAGTAGCTGGATTAACAATCGCAATGTTGGATACATTTAAAGGTGCTTCTTTTTCAACAATCCCACCAGGCTGCTGTAACTGAGGTACAGGCTTAGTGTGCTTCTTGATTAAGTTAATACCTTCAACAAATACTTTGCTGTCTTCAACAAGAACTTTGGTCACTTTACCAGTTTTGCCCTTGTCTTTACCTGCAAGTACGATTACTTCATCATCACGACGAATCTTAGATGCCATTATCGTGACTCCTTATAGTACTTCTGGTGCAAGTGAAACAATTTTCATGAATTTTTCATTACGAAGTTCACGAGTCACAGGACCGAAAATACGAGTACCAATTGGTTGTAAGTTAGCATTTAACATTACAGCCGCATTTTCATCGAAACGGATAGTAGAACCATCTGAACGACGAACACCTTTCTTAGTGCGCACCACTACTGCAGTAAGGACATCACCTTTTTTAACTTTGCCGCGAGGATTTGATTCCTTCACTGCAATTTTAATGATGTCACCAATGCGTGCGTAGCGACGGTGCGAACCACCAAGAACCTTTATACATTGTACACGTCGAGCGCCGCTGTTATCAGCTACGTTCAATTGTGATTGCATTTGGATCATTTAATATGTCTCCGCTAAATTATCTTATAAAAGATTAAATTCAAGGCCAGAAATTTGACCCGTCACTGCCTTCTAAATCCCCCTCACAACGAGCGGGCGCGAGATTATAACACCAGTGTTTTAAAAGTGATACTTAATTTAGCTAAAAAGTAACCACTTACCTAGGAAGGTACTGCTCAATAAACATGCAAACTATAACTCGTGCATGCTTTGAAGCAATTAGATTAATGAAATGTGTACTAACTAGCCTCTATAAATAACAGGGTTAGTGTTCACATTATTTTTGTTTCGAACAATAAAAAAGGCCCTGCCGAAGCAGAGCCTTTTGAAAGTTCTTATTGTGAATTAGATTAAGCGATTAAGCTTTTTCTAATACGCTTACTAATGTCCAAGACTTAGTCTTAGAAATAGGAGCACATTCACGAATAGATACTAAATCACCAGCTGCACATTGGTTAGTTTCATCATGCGCTTTCAACTTAGTTGAACGCGTCATGTACTTACCGTACATTGGGTGTTTAACACGTCGTTCGATCAGGACAGTGATAGACTTTTCCATTTTGTCACTGACGACACGACCTTGTAGTGTACGAATTTTTGCTTCGCTCATTACTTACCTGCCTTTTCAGTTATGATAGTCTTAACACGCGCGATATTACGGCGTACATTTCTTTGCAAATGAGTTTGCGTTAACTGACCTGTGCTTGCTTGCATGCGATAGTTAAACTGTTCGCGTAACAACTCAAGCAATTCAGCATTTAGCTCTTCAATGCTTTTTTCTTTCAATTCACTAGCTTTCATTACATCACCGTTCTAGTTACGAAAGTTGTTTTGAACGGAAGTTTAGCTGCAGCTAAAGCAAAAGCTTCGCGTGCAATCTCTTCCGAAACACCTTCCATTTCATAAAGAACACGACCAGGAAGAATTTGGCATACCCAATATTCCACTGAACCTTTACCTTTACCCATACGAACCTCAAGAGGTTTTTTAGTAATTGGCTTATCAGGGAATACACGGATCCAGATTTTACCTTGACGCTTCACGTGACGAGTCATTGCTCGACGAGCAGCTTCAATTTGACGCGCAGTCATACGACCACGTTCCATTGATTTTAACCCGAAAGTACCGAAGCTTACTGAACTACCTACCTGTGCAAGACCGCGGTTACGCATTTTAAATTGCTTGCGGAACTTAGTACGTTTTGGTTGTAACATTACTTATTCCCCTACTTACTGGTCTTGCGGTTAGGTTTTCTTTTAGGCTTAGCAGCTGGTTGCTCTACTTGTAATGGCATGTTGCCAATTACTTCGCCTTTAAAGATCCATACTTTGATACCGATAACACCGTAAGTGGTATCAGCACGCGCAATTGAGTAATCAATGTCAGCACGTAAAGTGTGTAATGGAACACGACCTTCACGATACCATTCAGCACGTGCAATATCTGCACCGCCTAAACGACCACTTACTTGTACTTTGATGCCTTTTGCGCCTAGACGCATAGCATTTTGTACAGCACGTTTCATCGCACGACGGAACATTACACGACGTTCTAATTGACTAGCAATACTGTCAGCAACAAGCTGCGAATCCATTTCTGGTTTACGCACTTCAGCAATGTTGATTTGAGCAGGAACACCAGCAATTTTAGAAACCGCTAAACGTAGTTTCTCAACATCTTCGCCTTTCTTACCGATTACAACACCCGGACGAGCCGTGTGAATTGTAACGCGGATAGATTTAGCCGGACGTTCAATTACAATTTTTGATAATGAAGCACGCTTAAGCTTTTCAGTTAAATATTCACGAACCAAATGGTCACCGTGTAAATTAGCTGCGAAATCTTTAGTACTTGCAAACCAAGTAGACGCGAAAGGTTTCGTGATACCTAAGCGAATACCATTTGGATGGACTTTTTGACCCATTCTAATATCTCCTAGCTATCAGATACAATCACAGTAATGTGACTTGTACGCTTAAGGATTCGATCCGCGCGACCTTTCGCACGAGGCTTAATACGTTTCATTGTTGGACCATCGTCAACCATAATAGTTTTTACGATAAGTTCGTCAATGTCTGCACCTTCATTGTGCTCTGCGTTAGCAATTGCTGAATCAAGTACTTTTTTAACCAAAACAGCAGCAGATTTGTTGCTGAATGTTAAGATTTCAAGTGCTTTTTCAACATGCAAGCCGCGGATTTGATCCACAACTAAGCGTGCTTTTTGTGCAGAGCCACGGGCAAATTTATGTGTAGCAATAGCTTCCATCTAATTTCCCCTATCTCTTCGCTTTCTTATCCGCGACATGGCCACGGTAAGTACGAGTTGGTGCAAATTCACCTAATTTGTGACCGATCATTTCATCAGTTACAAATACAGGTACGTGTTGACGGCCATTATGGACGGCAATGGTCAATCCGATCATCGTAGGGATGATCATTGAACGACGGGACCAAGTCTTAATTGGCTTTTTATTCCCGCTTTCCACCGCTGTCTCTACCTTCGTCAACAAGTGTAGGTCTATAAATGGACCTTTCTTGAGAGAACGTGGCATGGTGATTCCTCTTTAATTGTAAGTACTATTATTTAGCACGACGACGTACGATAAATTTATCGGTACGCTTGTTAGAACGAGTCTTGTAACCCTTAGTTGGTACACCCCAAGGTGATACCGGATGACGACCGCCTGATGTTTTACCTTCACCACCACCGTGTGGGTGATCAACTGGGTTCATGGCAACACCACGAACAGTTGGGCGAACACCACGCCAGCGTGAAGCTCCTGCTTTACCCAAAGAGCGAAGCATGTGTTCAGAGTTGCCGATTTCACCTAAAGTAGCACGACAATCTGACTCAATTTTACGCATTTCGCCAGAACGAAGACGTAAAGTGACATATGCACCGTCTTTCGCAACTAACTGAGCGTAAGTACCAGCAGCACGTGCAATTTGTGCACCTTTACCTGGTTTAAGTTCAATTGCGTGTACAACACTACCTAATGGTGTGTTGCGAAGTGGTAAAGTGTTACCCGCTTTAATAGGAGCATCGACACCAGACTGGATTGAATCTCCAGCTTTTAAGCCTTTAGGGGCTAGGATGTAACGACGTTCACCATCTGCGTAAAGTACTAGTGCAATGTTTGCACTACGGTTTGGATCATATTCCAAACGTTCTACTTTGGCAGGGATACCATCTTTATTACGCTTAAAGTCGACAATACGGTAATGTTGCTTATGTCCACCACCAATGTGACGAACAGTAATACGACCATTATTGTTACGACCACCAGACTTAGACTTAGTGTCTAATAATGGTGCGTAAGGCTTACCTTTATGCAACTCCGTGTTTACCACTTTAACAACGTGGCGACGACCCGGAGAAGTAGGTTTACATTTAACTATAGCCATTTTCGTAAACTCCTATGATTCCGCGCCAACGAAGTTGATGTCGCTGCCTTCAGCAAGTGTAACGTATGCTTTTTTCCAATCGCTTCTGCGACCAAAACGAGCACCAGTACGTTTCACTTTACCTTTGACGTTTAATGTGCGAACACCATCAACTGAAACTTCGAAAAGTTTCTCAACAGCAGCTTTAATTTCAGCTTTAGTAGCAGTAGTAGCAACTTTGAAAACAACAGTGTTGTTAACTTCAGCAGCCATAGTGCTTTTCTCAGAAATGTTTGGTGCTAAAAGCACTTTCAGTAAACGTTCTTCGTTTATCATCCTAACATCTCCTCAAGTTGCTTAACTGCAGATGCAGTCATCAAAACTTTTTCGAAACCAACTAAACTAACTGGGTCAATACCATCTACGTCACGAACGTCAACTTTGTACAAGTTACGTGCTGATAAGAACAAGTTCTCATCAATCTCTGGAGTAACGATTAATACGTCTTTTAACTCCAAAGCGTTAAGTTTAGCTACTAACTCTTTAGTTTTTGGTGTTTCAACTGCAAAATTTTCTACCACAACTAAGCGTTCTTGACGAACTAACTCAGAAAGGATGCTTTTAATCGCACCACGGTACATTTTACGGTTAACTTTTTGGCTGTGGTCTTGTGGCTTAGCAGCAAATGTTACACCACCTGAACGCCAGATTGGACCACGACTTGTACCAGCACGCGCACGGCCAGTACCTTTTTGACGCCATGGTTTTGCACCACCACCGCTAACTTCTGAACGAGTTTTTTGAGCACGAGTACCTGCACGAGCACCAGCTGCATAAGCAACTACTACTTGATGTACAAGAGCTTCATTAAACTCAAGTCCAAAAGTTGTTTCAGAAACTTCAAGAGCGCCTGAAGCGTCTTTTAATGCTAATTCCATCACAAATCTCCTGGACTAGGCTTTAACAGCTGGTTTGATGATTACGCTACCGTTGATTGCACCCGGAACCGCACCTTTAATAAGGAGCAAGTTACGTTCAGCATCAACACGAACCAATTCAAGGTTTTGCGTTGTAACTTTCGCAGCACCCATGTGACCAGACATTTTTTTGCCTTTGAAAACACGACCTGGTGTTTGACACATACCTATCGAACCGTTTGAACGGTGAGATAGTGAGTTACCATGAGTTGCATCTTGCATTGAAAAATTCCAACGCTTAATACCACCTTGGAAACCTTTACCTTTTGAGGTGCCAGTAACATCTACTAATTTCGTGTCGTTAAATAACTCAACAGTGATTTCACTGCCAGTTACAAGACCTTCGCCTTCATTTGCATCTAAGCGGAATTCCCACAGGCCACGACCTGCTTCGATACCAGCTTTCGCAAAGTGACCGGCTGTTGGCTTGTTAACACGGTTAGCTTTTTTGCTTCCCGTAGTAACTTGAAGCGCTGAATAACCATCGTTGTCAACAGTTTTAACCTGAGCAACACGGTTCGCTTCAACTTCTAGGACGGTTACAGGAGTAGATACGCCATCTTCAGAGAAGATGCGAGTCATACCCACTTTACGTCCAACTAGACCTATAGTCATGTTAAAACTCCTATTAACCCAAGCTGATTTGAACGTCAACACCAGCTGCAAGATCTAAACGCATTAATGCGTCTACAGTCTTCTCAGTTGGTTCTACGATATCAATCATGCGTTTGTGAGTACGAATTTCGTACTGATCACGTGCATCTTTGTTAACGTGTGGTGAAGTCAAGATAGTGAAACGTTCTTTGCGTGTAGGAAGTGGAATTGGACCACGAACCTGAGCGCCAGTACGTTTAGCAGTATCAACGATTTCAGCTGTTGATTGATCAATCAAACGATGATCGAACGCTTTCAAACGAATGCGAATTCTTTGATTTGACATTAAGACAAATCCCCATTTTAAAGAACAACAAAATACTGCCCATCACCTTTTTATATAAAAGGGGGGAGTATCGCTATATTTACCATTCAACTCCATATCGGAGCTGCTGTGCGTTAACTATTAATTAATAAAAACTAATACGCTAACAGATATACACGAAGAGACGAGCTCAACGTGGAGGCGAATTATACAGAGACTGAGGATAATTTCAACTAGTTTATTTAACCTGATTAATATCGCCTGACGGCACTGTAATATATGATTAAAATAACCATGCGGACACTATAAGGAAGTACGTAAACGATCTTCAAATTTATATTTATTATGCTTTTTTCTCCACTTATATCCTCACCTAAATTTATACCTATATATAAGCAAGACTATGCTCATGTTTATTTATAATTTTGAACACAATAAAAGTCTTTTTCTTTAAATTTGCTACTTTTTTAGGCTACTTGGCAAAAATTAGTAAACTTAAATAATTTTTTATGTCGATTCGTCTTGAGTAATGGTATACTCGCGCGCAAAATTTCAACAATTCATTTTCATAAATAGAGTAAAGTAATGGCAGATTTAGCTAAATACAGAAATATTGGTATCTTCGCTCACGTTGATGCTGGTAAAACAACGACAACTGAACGTATCCTTAAATTAACCGGTATGATCCATAAAATTGGTGAAGTACATGACGGTGAATCTACAACTGACTTCATGGAACAAGAAGCTGAGCGCGGTATTACCATCCAGTCTGCTGCGGTAAGCTGTTTTTGGAAAGATCACCGCTTTAACGTAATCGATACTCCTGGTCACGTTGATTTCACCGTTGAAGTTTATCGTTCACTTAAAGTACTTGATGGTGGTATTGGTGTATTCTGTGGTTCTGGTGGTGTTGAACCACAATCAGAAACAAACTGGCGTTATGCTAACGACTCTAAAGTAGCTCGTTTAATCTTCGTTAACAAATTAGACCGTTTAGGTGCTAACTTTTACCGTGTAACTGACCAAGTTAAAAACGTATTAGGTGCTCACCCACTTATTATGACTTTACCTATTGGTGAAGAAGATGATTTTGTTGGTGTTGTCGATGTACTTTCACAAAAAGCTTACATTTGGGATGATTCAGGTCTTCCAGAAAACTACGAAATTACAGATATTCCAGCCCACATGGTTGATGACGCAGCTATCTACCGTGAGCAAATGATCGAAACTGCACTAGAAGCAGATGAAGATTTATTAATGGATTACTTAGAAGGTGAACTTACGCCGACTGAAGAGCAAATTAAAGCCTGTATCCGTAAAGGTACTAACGAATTAATGTTCTTCCCAACTTATTGTGGTTCAGCATTCAAAAACAAAGGTATGCAGTTAATACTTGATGCTGTTATAGATTACTTACCTTCTCCTACTGATGTTAAGCCACAACCACTTACTGATGAAGAAGGTGAGCCTAATGGTGAGTACGCAATCGTTTCTGCAGATGAAACATTCAAAGCGTTAGCATTCAAAATCACTGATGACCGTTTTGGTACATTAACTTTCGTACGTATCTATTCAGGTACCTTAAAGAAAGGCGATACCATACTTAACGCTGCAACAGGTAAAACTGAACGTGTTGGCCGTATGTGTGAAATGCAAGCCGATGACCGTAACGAACTTACTTCAGCACAAGCTGGTGATATCATCGCGATTGTTGGTATGAAAAGTAACGTTCAGACAGGTCACACATTATGTGATCCGAAACACCCAATCATCCTAGAAGCTATGGTATTCCCTAAGCCTGTAATCTCAATTTCTGTAACACCAAAAGATAAAGGTTCAACGGAAAAAATGGGTATTGCTATCGGTAAAATGGTTGCTGAAGATCCAACATTCCAAGTTGAAACTGATATAGATTCAGGTGAAACAATCTTATCTGGTATGGGTGAACTTCACCTAGATATCAAAGTAGATATTCTAAAACGTACCTACGGTGTTGAATTAGCTGTTGGTAAACCACAAGTTGCTTACCGTGAAACTATTACTCAAGAAATTGATGATAGCTATACACATAAGAAACAATCGGGTGGTTCTGGTCAATTTGGTAAAATTGATTATATTATCCGTCCAGGTGAACCAAATTCTGGTTTTACATTCTCATCAAAAGTTGTTGGTGGTAATGTACCAAAAGAATTCTTCCCAGCTATTGAAAAAGGCTTCAAAGGCATGATGGATACTGGTGTTCTTGCTGGTTTCCCTGTACTTGACGTTGAAATTGAATTATACGATGGTGGTTTCCATGCTGTCGATTCATCTGCGGTTGCATTTGAACTCGCTGCTCGTGGTGCTTTCCGTCAGTCAATTCCAAAAGCTGGTGCCCAGTTAATCGAACCTATCATGAAAGTAGATGTGTTTACGCCTGATGATCACGTTGGTGATGTTATTGGTGATTTAAACCGTCGCCGTGGCATGATCGCAGGACAAGATGCTGGTGTTTCTGGTGTCCGTATTAAAGCTGATGTACCTCTTTCAGAAATGTTCGGTTACATCGGAACTTTACGTACAATGACATCAGGTCGTGGTCAATTCTCTATGGAATTTTCTCACTACTCTCCATGTCCAAACAACGTATCAGAAGCGGTTATAGCTGAAGTAAAAGAAATGCAGGCTGCTAAATCTAAAAATTAATTCTCTTACTTTTAGTATTTTTATAAAAGGATGCTTCGGCATCCTTTTTTATTGCCTAAAATATACCTGTTATCAACGGTGCAACATATAGCCATTAGGTAAAGCTCATGATATTGTTTTCATTAATGCTAATAGTTAGTGATAAGCAGTTCATTTTCTATTACTGGTGTTAGTACGCTTTAACCCATAATTATAAGAATAATTTAGTAGGTATTAATTTATATGTTTAAATTTATAACCCGTTCAATAATGCGCCAATTAGTTATTACTATTTCAAGTGCCGTAGCAGTATTACTGATCATTACATCATTTTTTGTTTTATCCAATGTCAGCGACAACACCAGAAAGCAACTTATATCAGATATTGAGCACCTCGTTACATTACAATCTACCAAAGTGAAGAACTTCTTCATTGCGAAGGGACAAATAAACCATAGCGTATTTTCCAACCCGCTGGTGATTGATTGGTTCAGTACCTACGATAAGCGCCTAGCCGATATTAATAATAATAAACAATACCAAGATGTGACTCGTTATTTTAAATACTTCTCAGAAAAAGATCCTGCGATCAAAAGTGTATTTTTTGGTAGTGAGAATACCCATGAATATTTCGATTTAAATGGCCGATATGATGATGCAATGTACTTCACAAATAAACGTCCATGGTGGTCGGACGGCCTTACTAAAGGAAAAATGCATGTAACGGATCCAGCAGTAGACAATAACGACGGTTCAGTTTCAGCAACCATTACCTCGCCTTATTATCTACCCAATGGTAAATTATTGGGTATTGGTGGTATGGACATATTGATCACTACAATTGGTCAGGACTTACTTGCACCAATTAAATATAAGAATGAAGGTGAAGCTTTCTTAATTACTGATACTGGTAAGCTAGTATTCTTTCCAGGTTTTAATGATGACTTTAAACCTGGTGATAACATGGCCACTGTAGACAGCCACTTTTCAAACACCTCTGGCTTTGAAAAATTGCAAGCGACACTTGCGCAAAATACTAATGGTATTGCTCAAGTGTCTTGGCGCGGCACAAACTATCAAGTAATTTTCAATCAAGTTAAAAGCGATTATCCATTAATGAATTGGAAACTAGGTTTTCTAGTGCCTGAGCAACTAATATCGCAACCTGTCGAGGAGGCATTCAGGTCTTCTATTGCTATTGTTATCGCGATTATTATTATGATTGCTATCGTAGTATGGTTAACTGTATTACCTTTCGTTAAACGCATAACAAGACTTAAAAATGCCATGAAAGATATTGCGGATGGTGATGGTGATTTAACCCAAAGAATTGCACCGTTAAAAAATGATGAAATAGGTCAGTTGGTTGATGAATTTAATGTCTTTATTGATTCAATTCAAGAGTTAGTAAGGCAAACTGTCACTATTACTGGAGATGTTTCAGCATCAAGTGAGGCGGCAGAAAATATTGGCAAAGAAACTACTGATATTGTTGAGGCACAAAAACGAGAAATAGATCTTGTTGCCGCCGCTGCAACTGAATTGGCCCAATCAAGCAGTGATATATCTAACAACACTAGTTATTCAAAAAAATTAGTTACAAGTGCTGAAGAAAAAGTTGCGCTAGGCTCAGATGTGGTTAATCAAGCTACTGCTGGTATGCAACAACTGTCGAATAATGTTGATGATGCCTCTCAAGTTGTTCAACAATTAAAATCAGGGACTCAAACCATAGGTGACTTTGTCACGGTGATCCGCAGTATTGCCGAACAAACAAATTTATTAGCGCTAAATGCGGCTATTGAAGCGGCAAGAGCAGGTGAACAAGGTCGTGGCTTTGCCGTTGTTGCAGATGAAGTTCGTACCTTAGCCTCTCGAACACAAGATTCGACAGCTAATATTGAACGCATAATTGATGAGCTTCAAGCAACGGCAGTTAATGCAGTAAAAGTAATGGAGTCTAGCTGCTTAGAAGCTGAAAACAGTGTTCAACTAACACAACAAGTACAACAGGTACTTGCTGAGATTGCTGATGTTATTGGCCAGTTTCAGAGTCAAACTTTTGAAATTGCCAATGCTGTGGAACAACAAGCCAATGTTGCCGAAGAAGTATCTAAAAATATTGAGAATGTTAGAGCATTAACTGACGATACTGTCGATGCTTCTGCAACGATGCAAGCTAGTTTAGCTAATTTATCGAATCAATCTAATTCATTGTCTAAGGTCGTTAATCAATTTAACGTATAGCCAAAATAATAGAGCTCAGCGAGGTAGATAATTCTGCCACGTTGAGCGAAATTTTTAAGAAGTAAGTCACTCTATTCATCCTGCCTCCTAAAGCCGCCCTAACCACACTAGTTCTTTCATAAAAACTGTCTAGTGAAATATGGCAAGTCCACTCATCAAAACAAAAAAGACGCCGAAACGTCTTTTTTAAGTGCTCGTGTGAACTAAAATTAAGCGATAATTCGTTAAGGTAAGAGCAGATACAACACCTGCACCTATCTTACGACTTATTACTCACATCTCTTATTCACCTTGTTCATCAAAACAAAACAGACGCCGAAGCGTCTTTTTTAAGTGCTAGTGTGAGCTAAAATTAATCGATAATTCGTTAAGGTAAGAGCAGATACAACACCTGCACCTATTTTGCGACTCACACCTCACTACTCAACTCGCGCAACTCACTCACTTTATTCACTAAAACAAAAAAGACGCCGAAGCGTCTTTTTTAAGTGCTAGTGTGAACTAAAATTAAGCGATAATTTTAGATACAACACCAGCACCAACTGTACGACCACCTTCACGGATTGCGAAGCGTAAACCTTCGTCCATCGCTACTGGGTTGATAAGCTCTACAACAAACTTCAAGTTGTCGCCTGGCATTACCATTTCAACACCTTCAGGAAGCTCTACAGCACCTGTGATGTCCGTTGTACGGAAGTAAAACTGTGGACGGTAGCCTTTAAAGAATGGCGTATGACGACCACCTTCATCTTTCGATAACACGTATACTTCTGATTCGAATTTAGTGTGAGGTAAAATTGAACCAGGTTGACATAGTACTTGACCACGTTCTACATCTTCACGCTTAAGACCACGTAAAAGAACACCACAGTTCTCACCAGCACGACCTTCGTCAAGCAGCTTGCGGAACATTTCAACACCTGTACAAGTCGATGTTTGTGTATCACGGATACCAACAACTTCTACTGCATCGCCAACTTTAACGATACCACGTTCAACACGACCAGTTACTACAGTACCACGACCTGAAATTGAGAATACATCTTCGATAGGCATGATGAATGCTCCATCAATTGCACGCTCTGGCTCTGGAATGTAAGTATCTAAATGGTGAGCAAGTTCTAAAACTTTAGCTTCCCATTTCTCGTCGCCTTGTAAAGCGCCAAGTGCTGAACCTTGAATTACCGGTAAATCATCACCTGGGAATTCATATTCAGAAAGAAGTTCACGAACTTCCATTTCTACTAATTCTAATAATTCGTCATCATCAACAACATCACATTTGTTCATGAATACGATGATGTATGGAACACCAACTTGACGTGATAGTAAGATATGCTCACGTGTTTGTGGCATAGGACCATCTGTAGCAGCAACTACTAAGATAGCACCATCCATTTGAGCAGCACCGGTGATCATGTTTTTGATATAATCAGCATGGCCAGGACAATCTACGTGAGCGTAGTGACGTACTTCTGTATCGTATTCGATGTGAGAAGTATTAATAGTAATACCACGCTCACGCTCTTCAGGAGCATTATCGATTTGTGCGAAGTCTTTAACTTCACCACCGTAAGTTTTTGTTAACACTGCAGAGATAGCAGCTGTTAATGTTGTTTTACCATGATCAACGTGTCCAATAGTACCAACGTTAACATGAGGTTTATTACGTTCAAATTTTGCTTTAGCCATTTTTCAATTACCTTAAAGTTTATTAAAAGCCCGGCCAAAAGACCGAGCCAGACTTTCAAAAAGCCTTACTAAGATTCAATTATTTTGTCGGCAACAGCCTTTGGCGCTTCGCTATATTGCTGAAACTCCATGGCATATGATGCGCGACCTTGAGTTGCACTACGTAATGCCGTAGCGTAACCAAACATTTCCGATAGTGGCACAAGTGCATTCACTACCTTAGAACCAGCTGGACCTTCGTCCATGCCATCGATCATGCCACGGCGACGATTTAAATCGCCTACAACATCACCCATGTTTGCTTCTGGCGTAATAACTTCAACTTTCATCATAGGTTCAAGGATCACCGGTGATGCTTTTAGCACCCCCTGTCTAAAACCTATTGATGCAGCGACTTTAAACGCCATTTCGTTAGAGTCAACGTCATGAAAAGATCCGTCATAAAGCGTGACTTTGATGTCTAATAACGGGTAACCCGCTAACACACCACTGTCCATTTGCTCTCGACAACCCTTTTCAATTGAAGGGATAAATTCTTTTGGAATAGTACCACCAACAATCTCGTTAACAAACTCGAAACCTTTACCTTCTGGCAATGGCTCCAATTTCAACCAAACATGACCAAATTGACCACGACCACCTGATTGACGAACAAATTTACCTTCCACTTCAACTGTTGAACGAATGGTCTCGCGATAAGCCACCTGTGGATTACCGACATTACATTCAACGCCAAATTCACGTTTCATACGTTCAACCAAAATATCGAGGTGTAATTCCCCCATACCTGAAATGATGGTTTGACCCGTATCTTCATCAGAAACTACTCTAAATGACGGATCTTCTGCGGCCAACTTACCTAACGCAATGCCCATTTTTTCTTGGGCAGCGACAGTTTTTGGCTCAACTGCTACAGAAATTACTGGCTCCGGAAATTCCATCCGTTCAAGTGTGATCACGTGATTCGCATCACATAAAGTATCACCTGTGGTGACATCTTTAAGACCAATAGCCGCAGCTATATCACCTGCACGTACTTCTTTAATTTCCTTGCGGTCATTTGCGTGCATTTGCACAATACGACCTAAGCGTTCTTTTTTGCCTTTCACAGGATTGTATATACTGTCGCCAGTTTTTACTACACCTGAGTATACGCGAAAGAACGTTAACGTACCGACAAACGGGTCAGTCGCGATTTTAAATGCTAAAGCAGCAAATGGCGCTTTATCATCAGCTTCACGACAACCTTCAGTTTCGTTTTTGTCATTATTAATACCTTTTATCGCTTCAACATCTGTTGGCGCAGGTAGAAATTCTATGACAGCATCAAGTACTGCTTGTACGCCTTTATTTTTGAAAGCTGAACCACAAGAACAAAGGACAATTTCATTGTTTAGCGTACGGGTACGTAGCGCAGATTTTATTTCTGCTTCGGATAAGTCCCCTTCTTCAAGGTATTTATCCATTAGTTCTTCAGAGGCTTCTGCAGCTTCAGAGACAAGGTTTTCATGCCAGTGTTCGGCTTGTTCTTGCATCTCTGCTGGAATATCTTCATAAGTAAATGTCATGCCCTGGTCACTTTCGTTCCAGTTAATAGCTTTCATTTTAATTAAGTCGACAACACCAGTAAAGTCATCTTCAGCGCCAATTGCTAATTGAATTGGTACTGCGTTTGCTTTCAAGCGAGAATTAAGTTGCTCAACAACAGCTAAGAAGTCCGCACCTGTGCGGTCCATCTTATTAACAAAAACTAAACGTGGAACAGAGTATCTCTCCATTTGACGCCAAACTGTTTCTGTTTGTGGTTGAACTCCTGAAGATGCACACAAGACTAATACCGCACCATCTAATACACGTAATGAACGTTCTACTTCAATTGTAAAATCTACGTGACCAGGGGTGTCGATGATATTTATGTGATGGTCTTCAAATTGTGCTTCCATCCCTTTCCAAAAACAAGTAGTAGCTGCAGAGGTTATGGTTATACCACGCTCCTGCTCTTGTTCCATCCAGTCCATAGTGGCTGCGCCATCATGAACTTCACCGATCTTATGTGAAAGACCAGTATAGAAAAGTACCCTTTCTGTTGTTGTCGTTTTACCGGCATCGACATGAGCACAAATACCGATATTTCGGTAACGCTCAATAGGGGTTATACGTGCCACAATTTCTTCCTCTTTCTGAGAATTTCTCTCAGATTATAAAACAGTTGTGGCTATCACTTTGTATCTATATAGATAGTCGATGATAACCACGGCATTACGCTTATTATACAACTAGCAATTTTTGCTAGTGCATAATATCTACCAACGGTAGTGAGCGAATGCTTTGTTAGCTTCGGCCATACGGTGAACGTCTTCACGTTTCTTAACCGCTGAACCTTTGCTGTCAGACGCATCTAACATTTCGTTAGCTAGGCGCTGAGCCATTGATTTTTCACCACGTTTACGAGCTGCTTCAACTAACCAACGCATGGCTAGAGCATTACGACGCACTGGACGTACTTCAACTGGAACTTGGTAAGTAGAACCACCAACACGACGAGACTTTACTTCCACTTGTGGGCGGATGTTGTCTAACGCTGTTTCGAATAACTCAAGGTGAGTTTTCTCAGTGTTTTTCTCAGTTAAAATGTCTAATGCACCGTAAACAATTTTTTCTGCAGTAGATTTTTTACCATCAACCATAAGGATGTTGATGAATTTTGCTAAAAGTTCGTTGTGGAACTTAGGATCTGGCAATATTTTACGTTGCCCTACGACGCGTCTTCTTGGCATCTTAATTCTCCGTTATATTCAGGATAAACCCAAAATGTAATATGTTATTTGGCCTTACTTAACGTTTCTATTCTTTTACTTATTTTTCATAAGTGTAGAAAGGGAAACTTAAGATTTAGGTCGTTTAGCACCGTATTTAGAACGGCCTTGTCTTCTGTCGCTTACACCAGAACAATCTAGTGCGCCACGAACGGTGTGATAACGCACACCCGGTAAATCTTTAACACGACCACCACGAATCAAGATAACACTATGTTCTTGTAAGTTGTGACCTTCACCACCGATGTATGAAGTTACTTCGAAGCCGTTAGTTAAACGAACACGAGCTACTTTACGTAATGCTGAGTTAGGTTTTTTTGGTGTAGTTGTATACACACGAGTACATACGCCACGACGTTGTGGACAAGCTTGTAACGCTGGTACGTTACTTTTAGTTACTTGTCTTACACGTGGTTTACGTACTAATTGGTTAATAGTTGCCATTAAATAGCTCCCGATTAGTTAAATTTGTGTAAATTCCAATCAATGGGGAAATTTACACCCTTATAAACGTGAAAATCCGCGACTCTAAATTCTATACACAAGTGTACGGAATATAGGGTCGCGGAATTCTATAGGTCAAGCTTTAACCTGTCAAGCTTTACTCGCATTAGACAGGTTATTCATCTGCTTTTAACCAATTTATCTTTATTATGTACTATGAAGATAAATCTGCATTTAAAGCGTCTGTTAGTGCTTGCGCTGCGTCGTCAGCTGATACTGTTACTTCTTCAGCAGGAACGGCGTTTTTAGCACGCGCGCGTTCTTGATGATAAGCATAACCTGTACCTGCTGGGATTAAGCGACCAACAATAACGTTTTCTTTCAAGCCACGAAGCTTGTCTTTCTTACCAGCGACTGCTGCTTCAGTAAGTACACGCGTCGTTTCTTGGAAAGATGCTGCTGAGATAAATGACTCAGTTGCTAATGATGCTTTAGTAATACCCATCATCAACATTACATATTCAGCTGGCTGCTTGCCATTAGCTTCTAGCTCACGGTTTGCGATATTAACGCGCGCCACTTCAACTATTTCGCCTTTCAAGAATTCACCATCACCAGCGTCTAAAATCTCACACTTGCGGATCATTTGACGAACGATAACTTCAATGTGCTTATCGTTAATTTTAACACCTTGTAAACGGTATACTTCTTGTACTTCGTTAACAATGTAGTTAGCTACTGGAGCAACACCACGTAAACGCAAGATATCGTGTGGAGACTCTGGACCATCGGCAATAACTTCACCTTTAAGTACAGATTCACCTTCAAACACGTTTAGTTGACGCATTTTAGGGATCATCTCTTCGTAAACTTCACCACTTGGTTGAGTGATTAATAAACGCACTTTACCTTTAGTTTCTTTACCGAAGGCGATAATACCTGTTTTCTCAGCTAAGATAGCTGGAAGCTTAGGCTTACGTGCTTCAAATAAATCTGCTACACGTGGTAAACCACCGGTAATATCACGCGTTTTTGACGATGCTTGTGGAATACGGGCTAGCGCATCACCAATACCAACTTCTGCACCATCTTCAAGGTTAATAATCGCGTTACCCGGTAAGAAGTACTGTGCTGGAATTTCAGTACCGGCTATCATCACGTCGTTGCCTTTAGCATCAACTAACTTAACCGCTGGGCGCATTTCTTTACCCGCAGTGTTACGTTGACCTGCTTCAGTGACTACGATGCTAGATAAACCAGTAAGCTCATCAGTTTGACGAACCATAGTTACGCCATCAATAAGTTCAACGAATTGAACCTTACCACCAACCTCAGTGATAATTGGATGCGTATGCGGATCCCAATTAGCGATGATGTCGCCAGATTTGATTGCTTCACCATCTTTCTTATTAAGAATGGTACCGTAAGGAACTTTATAACGCTCTTTCTCACGACCAAGCTCATCAATTACTGTTAGTTCAGATGAACGTGAAGTTATTACTAAGTTATCTTCAGGGTTAGTTACAAATTTAGCATTTTGTAATTTCAGTGTACCTGTGTTCTTAACTTGTACGTTGTTCTCTGCTGATGCACGAGATGCCGCACCACCAATGTGGAACGTACGCATAGTTAACTGAGTACCAGGTTCACCGATAGATTGTGCTGCCACAACACCAATCGCTTCACCTTGGTTGATCATATGACCACGAGCCAAATCACGACCGTAACAATGAGCACAAATACCAAAATCGGTTTTACAGGTAATGATTGAGCGAACTTTCATTTGATCAATTGAATTTTTTTCAATGAAATCACATAACGCTTCGTCAATTAAAGTATTACGAGGTAATAACACTTCATCAGTACCAGGTTTCACAACATCTTCAGCTACAACACGACCAAGCACACGTTCACGTAACGGCTCAACAACATCACCACCTTCAATTAATGGTGTCATTTGTAAACCGTCTAATGTGCCACAGTCATGTTCGGTAACAACCAAATCTTGTGCAACATCAACTAAACGACGAGTTAAATAACCCGAGTTAGCCGTTTTCAATGCCGTATCAGCCAAACCTTTACGCGCACCATGTGTTGAGATGAAGTACTGTAGTACATTCAAACCTTCACGGAAGTTAGCGGTGATTGGTGTTTCGATGATTGAACCATCTGGTTTAGCCATCAAACCACGCATACCTGCAAGCTGACGAATCTGAGCAGCACTACCACGAGCACCTGAATCCGCCATCATGTAGATTGAGTTGAAAGAGTCTTGCTCTTCTGGCTCACCGTCGCGGTTTATCACAGTTTCTTTTGATAAGTTGTCCATCATCGCTTTCGAGATTTTCTCGTTGGCAGAAGACCAAATATCAATAACTTTGTTGTATTTTTCACCCTGAGTTACAAGACCTTGCTCGAACTGAGTTTGAATTTCTTTAACTTCTTCTTCTGAATCTTCGATAATAGTGTATTTCGCTGCCGGAATAACCATATCGTCGATACCAACTGAAGCACCCGCGATCATCGCGTAGTGGAAACCTGTATACATAATTTGGTCAGCAAAGATAACAGTATCTTTAAGACCTAAGTTACGGTACGCATGGTTGATCAGTTTTGAAATTGGCTTTTTACCTAGTGGCTGATCAATAAGATCATAAGGCATGCCATCTGGACATACTTGCCATAAGATTGCACGACCAACAGTAGTATCACGAAGCTTAGTAACAGGCTCAAGCACACCATCTGCATTGCGAACATGTTCAGTAATACGAATTTTCACTCGGGCATGAAGTTCAGCAAAACCTGTACGGTAAGCTTTTTCAGCTTCTTTGATGTCGGTAAAAATCATACCTTCACCTAAACCATTTACACGATCACGTGTTAGGTAATATAAACCTAATACAACATCTTGTGATGGTACGATGATAGGATCACCATTCGCTGGAGAAAGTACGTTATTCGTTGACATCATCAACGTACGCGCTTCCATTTGTGCTTCGATTGTCAACGGTACATGTACCGCCATTTGGTCACCATCGAAATCGGCGTTATATGCCGCACAAACCAACGGGTGTAAATGAATCGCTTTACCTTCAATTAATACAGGTTCAAACGCTTGGATACCCAATCTATGAAGTGTTGGTGCACGGTTAAGCATAACCGGATGTTCACGAATTACTTCATCTAGTACATCCCAAACTTCAGCGCCTTCACGCTCTACTAATTTCTTAGCAGCTTTGATTGTTGTGGCTAAACCACGCGCTTCTAATTTACCGTAAATAAATGGCTTGAATAGTTCAAGTGCCATCTTCTTAGGTAAACCACATTGATGCAAACGTAGTGTAGGACCAACAGTAATTACAGAACGACCAGAATAATCAACACGTTTACCCAATAAGTTCTGACGGAAACGACCTTGCTTACCTTTGATCATATCGGCAAGTGATTTAAGAGGTCGTTTGTTAGAACCGGTAATTGCACGACCACGACGACCGTTATCAAGCAATGCATCAACAGACTCTTGCAACATACGCTTTTCGTTACGTACGATAATATCTGGTGCTACTAGGTCAAGAAGACGTTTCAAACGGTTGTTACGGTTAATAACACGACGATATAAATCGTTTAAGTCAGACGTTGCGAAACGACCACCATCTAATGGTACCAACGGACGTAAATCTGGTGGTAAAATTGGTAAAACGTTCATGATCATCCACTCAGGCTTATTACCTGATGCCGCGAATGCTTCCATTAATTTTAAACGTTTAGTGATTTTTTTACGTTTTGTTTCAGAGCCAATTTCAGGTAACTCTTCACGCATTTGCGCTACTTCACCGTCAAGATCAATCTGTTTCAATAACGCAAGTACCGCTTCAGCACCCATTAGGGCGTCGAATTCGTCACCGTGCTCTTCTAACGCATCAAGATATTCTTCTTCGGTTAGAATTTGGCTTTTTTCTAATGTTGTCATACCAGGTTCGGTAACAACATAAGATTCAAAATAAAGCACACGTTCAATATCACGTAGCGTCATGTCTAATAATAGACCGATACGTGATGGTAAAGACTTTAAGAACCAAATGTGGGCAACTGGACTTGCTAATTCGATATGACCCATACGGTCACGTCGAACTTTAGTCAATGTAACTTCTACGCCACATTTTTCACAAATTACACCACGGTGCTTAAGGCGTTTGTATTTGCCACAAAGACATTCATAGTCTTTTACTGGGCCAAATATACGCGCACAGAACAATCCATCACGTTCCGGCTTAAAAGTACGATAGTTAATCGTCTCAGGTTTCTTTACCTCACCAAATGACCATGAACGAATCATGTCAGGTGAAGCTAGCCCGATGCGAATTCCATCGAACTCTTCTGTTTGATTTTGTTGCTTAAGAAACTTAAGTAAATCTTTCACACACTATCTCCTGTCGGAGTTAAATACCGGAGAGAACAGTTATCTGTTCTCTCCCTGTACTGACTTTCAGCGTCTGCTAAATATCAGCAATGTAGCTGCGCTAGCTTAGTCCTGATCCAATTCGATGTTGATACCCAACGAACGAATTTCTTTCAACAATACGTTGAATGATTCAGGGATGCCTGGTTCCATGCGATGATCACCGTCAACTAAGTTTTTATACATCTTAGTACGACCGTTAACATCATCAGATTTAACCGTTAGCATTTCTTGTAAGGTATAAGCCGCACCATAAGCTTCAAGTGCCCATACTTCCATCTCACCGAAACGCTGACCACCAAACTGTGCTTTACCACCCAATGGTTGTTGTGTTACTAGCGAGTATGAACCCGTAGAACGCGCATGCATTTTGTCATCAACTAAATGGTTTAGTTTCAACATATACATGTAACCAACAGTTACTGGACGCTCAAAGTTACGACCAGTACGGCCATCAGTAAGCGTGAACTGACCACTTTCAGGCATATCAGCAAGTTTAAATAAGTCTTTAATCTCTTTCTCGCTCGCACCGTCAAATACTGGTGTAGCAATCGGAAGACCTGCACGTAAGTTACCCGCTAAGCGCATAATTTCATCATCAGAGAATGAATCAATATCGACTTTTTGGCGAGACTCACCTAAGTTGTAAACTTCTTTCAAGAATTCACGTAATTTATGAATTTCTTGCTGAGCTTCCAACATGCGGTTAATTTTTTCACCAATACCACGTGCTGCCATACCTAAATGCGTTTCTAGGATCTGACCAATGTTCATTCGTGATGGTACACCCAATGGGTTAAGTACTACATCAACTGGAACACCGTGCTCATCGTAAGGCATGTCTTCAACAGGTACTACGTTTGAAATAACACCTTTGTTACCATGACGACCGGCCATTTTATCACCTGGCTGGATACGACGCTTAACTGCTAAATGCACTTTAACTATTTTCAATACGCCCGGTGCTAAATCTGCACCTTGTGTGATTTTACGACGCTTAACTTCATATTTCTTATCAAAATCAGCTTTTATGTTGTCATATTGTTCAGCGATTTGTTCAAGCTCTGACTGTTGACCTTCATCAGCTAAGTTCTGAACTAACCACTTATCACGAGACATACTGTTAAGATCAGATTCATTTAAACCTGAGCCTAATAATAATTTCTTCGCACGAGCGTAAATGCCATCTTCTAGAATACTGAACTCATCACCCAAGTCTTTCTTAACTTGTTTAAGTTGCATTTCTTCGATTTCAACAGCACGAGCATCTTTTTCAACACCGTCACGGGTGAAGATTTGTACATCAATGATAGTACCAGACACGGAGTTAGGAACACGTAAAGAGCTGTCTTTAACATCAGCGGCTTTTTCACCAAAGATTGCACGTAATAGTTTTTCTTCTGGCGTTAACTGTGTTTCACCTTTAGGAGTAACTTTACCCACTAAAATGTCGCCACCGTTAACTTCAGCACCAATGTAAACAACACCCGCTTCATCTAATTTAGATAATGCAGATTCGCCAACATTTGGAATATCAGCCGTAATTTCTTCGCTGCCAAGCTTAGTATCACGAGCGATACAAGTTAATTCTTGAATATGAATCGTAGTGAAACGATCTTCAGTAGCTACACGCTCAGATAACAACATTGAATCTTCAAAGTTGTAACCATTCCAAGGCATGAAAGCAATACGCATGTTTTGACCAAGCGCCAATTCACCCATATCGGTAGAAGGACCATCAGCTAAAACATCACCACGAACTACAGGTTCAGCCATACGACACAATGGACGTTGGTTGATACATGTATTTTGGTTTGAACGGGTGTATTTAGTTAAGTTATAAATATCAATGCCCGCTTCACCAGCGTGCATTTCATTTTCATTAACTTTAACAACGATACGTGATGCATCAACGTAAGCAACAACACCACCACGTTTAGCAACAACAGTTACACCTGAATCAACAGCAACAATTTTTTCCATACCCGTACCAACAAGTGGTTTATCCACTCTTAATGTAGGTACTGCTTGACGTTGCATGTTCGAGCCCATCAAGGCACGGTTAGCATCATCGTGTTCTAGGAACGGAATAAGTGATGCCGCCACAGATACGATTTGTTGTGGTGAAACATCCATATACTGAACTTGTTCAGCAGACATTAGGGTAAATTCGTTTTTATGACGACAAGCTACTAAGCCTGCAACCAATTTACCATCCGCATCAACTTCAGCGGTAGTTTGTGCAATCACGAAGTTGCCTTCTTCGATTGCAGAAAGGTAATCTATGTCATCAGTGATCAAACCATCAACGATTTTACGGTAAGGTGTTTCCAAGAAACCGAAATCGTTAGTACGTGCATAACACGATAACGAGTTGATCAAACCAATGTTTGGACCTTCCGGTGTTTCAATTGGACAAACACGACCATAATGAGTTGGATGAACATCACGTACTTCAAAACCAGCACGTTCACGTGTCAAACCACCCGGCCCTAAAGCAGAAATACGACGCTTATGCGTCACTTCTGATAACGGGTTGTTTTGGTCCATAAATTGTGACAATTGTGATGAACCAAAGAATTCTTTAACGGCAGCAGAAATCGGCTTAGCGTTAATTAAATCTTGTGGCATGATCGCATCTAAGTCACCAAGACTTAAACGTTCACGAACAGCACGCTCAACACGTACTAAACCAACACGAAATTGGTTTTCTGCCATTTCACCAACAGAACGTATACGACGGTTACCTAAGTGATCAATATCATCCACTTCACCTTTACCGTCACGAATGCCGATTAAAGTTTTCATTACTGAAATGATATCTTCTTTAGATAATACACCCGTACCTACATCATCAGCATTACCAACACGACGGTTGAACTTCATACGACCTACCGTTGATAAGTCATAACGTTCTAGTGCGAAAAATAGGTTATTGAATAACGTATCTGCAGCGTCTTTTGTTGGTGGCTCGCCAGGACGCATCATACGGTAAATTTCAACTAACGCTTCTAATCGGTTGGTTGAGTTATCTACACGAAGTGTGTCTGACATATATGAACCAACATCGAATTCGTTCATATATAAAGTAGAAAGTACTTTATGACCTGCTTGACTTAATTCAGCTAGCATTTCTAGCGTGATTTCAGCATTAGGTTCAGCTATCACTTCACCGGTAGATTTGTCGATATAGGCTTTAGAAAGTACTTTGCCTACAATATATTCCGCAGGTACTTCTAGCTTTTCAAGCTTAGCTTTTTCTAGTGATCTAATATGGCGAGCAGTAATACGACGACCTTGCTCAACTAAAACATCACCTTTAGGCAGTTTTATATCGAAAGTAGCTGTTTCACCACGTAAGCGTTCTGGAATTAAATCCATTACTAACTTATCGCCTTTAATCGTAAAATCTGTTGTATCGTAGAAGATATCTAAAATTTCTTCTGTTGAGTACTCTAAAGCACGCAAAATTATTGACGCCGGTAATTTACGACGACGGTCAATACGAACAAATAAGTTATCTTTTGGATCAAATTCGAAATCTAACCATGAACCACGGTAAGGTATAACGCGGGCGTTATATAACACTTTACCTGATGAATGCGTTTTCCCTTTATCGTGATCGAAAAACACACCTGGAGAACGGTGTAATTGAGAAACAATAACACGCTCAGTACCATTGATGACAAACGTACCGTTGTCAGTCATTAATGGTATTTCACCCATGTATACTTCTTGTTCTTTGATATCTTTTACTGTGCCTGCCGCCGCTTCTTTATCATAAACTACTAGACGTAATTTAACGCGTAATGGCGCAGAGTAGGTTATACCGCGAATTTGACATTCTTTAACGTCAAATAACGGTTCGCCCAAACGATAGCTTACATATTGTAATTCTGAGCTACCAGAATAAGCTTTAATTGGAAAAATAGAATGAAATGCAGCCTCTAGGCCTGTTTCACCAGTTGGATCAATATCAATAAACTTACGGAAAGATTCGAGTTGGATTGATAACAAGAATGGATAATCCATTACTTGCACACTTTTACCAAAGTCCTTACGAATACGTTTCTTTTCAGAGTAAGAGTAAACCATGGGGTTCCTCAGCTTGCTGGTTATGGCCGAATCTGCCTTTAAAAAGACAGGATATTGCAGTGATACTTTTTTTATCAAGCATCAAATAATGCACTGTTTTGGTTCAAAAAAAAACCACTTTCTTTAGCGCAAAAAGGCCGGTGACGTTTAAATCACCAGCCATTGCCTTTTCAGGCAAATAATCTGTTTAAAAACAGACTATTTGATCTCAACAGAAGCACCTGCTTCTTCAAGAGTTTTCTTAAGCTCTTCAGCTTCAGCTTTGTCAACGCCTTCTTTAATCGCTTTCGGAGCTGATTCAACAAGATCTTTAGCTTCTTTTAAGCCAAGACCTGTTGCGCCACGAACGGCTTTGATTACAGCAACTTTCTTCTCGCCGAAGCTAGTCATTACTACATCAAATTCAGTTTTTTCTTCAGCAGCTTCAGCTGGACCAGCAGCAGCAACAGCAGTTGCAGCAGATACGCCAAACTTCTCTTCCATTGCTTCGATTAGTGCAACAACGTCCATTACTGACATTTCAGCAACTGCGTTTAGGATATCGTCTTTAGAAATAGACATTTTAAATTTCCTGTTTTAAGTAACAGTCTTTTTGACTGTTATAAATAACTATAAATACAAAAAGTGCAAATTGTGCTCTTATCATTAAGAGGTAAACAATTATTAAGCAGCTTCTTGCTCTTTCTGATCGCGTACTGCAGCAATTGTGCGGACAAGTTTGCCTGCAGATGCTTCTTTCATAGCGCTCATTAAACGTGCAATTGCTTCGTCGTAAGTTGGTAGCTTAGCTAACATGTTTACGTCTACTACATTACCTTCAAATGCTGCTGCTTTTAATTCAAATTTTTCGTTAGTTTTAGCGAAATCTGTGAATAAACGTGCTGCTGCACCTGGATGCTCGTTTGAGAATGCAATTAATGATGGACCAACTAATGTGTCAGTAACACATTCAAAGTTAGTACCTTGTAATGCACGACGTGCTAACGTGTTACGGATAACTTTCATCCATACGCCGTTTTCACGTGCTTGCTTACGTAATACAGTAATTGCTTCAACTGAAACACCGCGTGAATCCGCGACTACAGCTGATTGAGCGCCATTGGCAGCTTCTTGAACTTCAGCAACAATTGCTTTTTTGTCATCAAGATTGATAGCCATTGGCTTTACTCCTGGTTCACCGGCAATATAAAACCGGTATTTACTATCCCTAAGCAAATTAATATTCGCTTAGGCCGTTACGGCGAGGACCAGAATTAGGAAATACTGGGTAATCACCATCTACGTAGGAAAAATTAAGCTTTTAACGAAGAATCGTCTCAGCTCCTACGGTCTTTGACGGGGTTGTCTAAAGCAAATACATGCTAATAACTAGACAACACCTACCAAAATTTAAGGGGCGAAATTATAGTCTACAATTTCACCCTTGTAAAGTATCGATTTTCGACACTTTACTGAAAACTATTGTGTCAAGCTAGCTTGGTTAACGGCAACGCCGGCACCCATAGTAGTTGAAACAGAAATTTTCTTAATGTACTGGCCTTTAGCATTAGCTGGTTTTGCTTTTTTAAGCGCTTCCAATAATGACTCAAGGTTTTCCTGCAATTTAGCATCGTCGAAATCAGCCTTACCAATCGTAGTATGGATGATACCGTTTTTGTCATTGCGGTAGCGGATTTGACCCGCTTTTGCGTTATTTACAGCAGTAACAACGTCAGGTGTAACTGTGCCAACTTTCGGGTTAGGCATTAGACCACGTGGACCTAAAATCTGACCTAGTTGACCAACAACACGCATAGCATCTGGCGTAGCAATTACAACGTCAAAATCCATTTTACCGGCTTTAACTTGTTCTGCTAAATCTTCCATACCTACGATGTCTGCACCGGCTTCTTTCGCTTTATCAGCGTTAACGCCTTGCGTAAATACAGCAACACGAACATCACGACCAGTACCGTTTGGTAACACAGTTGCGCCACGTACGTTTTGATCTGATTTACGAGCATCAATGCCAAGATTTATAGCAACATCTACACTTTCACGAAACTTAGCAGTAGCAAGTTCTTTAAGTAAAGTGATAGCTTCTGTGATGTCATATTCTTTTAATACGTCTACTTTTTCACGGATAAGACGAGTGCGTTTTGATAATTTAGTCATTGATTAGTCCTCTACCACTAAACCCATTGAACGAGCAGAACCCGCAATGGTACGCACTGCAGCTTCCATAGAACCAGCAGTAAGATCAGTTTCTTTAATCTTAACAATTTCTTCAAGTTGTGCTGTAGTAACAGTACCAACTTTATCAGTGTTAGGACGACCTGAACCACTCTTAACACCAGCAGCTTTTAGAAGTAAATAAGCAGCAGGTGGAGTTTTTGTTTCAAATGTAAAAGAACGATCAGCATATACAGTAATAACTACTGGAACTGGAGCGCCTTTTTCCAAAGAATCTGTTTTTGCGTTAAACGCTTTACAGAATTCCATGATGTTAACACCGTGTTGACCTAGTGCAGGACCAACTGGCGGTGACGGGTTTGCTGCGCCAGCAGCAACTTGTAGCTTGATTAAAGCTGTGACTTTTTTAGCCATGGTTTTAATACCTATAGTATGGGTTCTAACGCTGATAATTAAATCAGCTCCCCGTTAACAAAAAATCGATTTTCTCTTCATCAGATAAAATCGGCAGCGGATTATATATTATTCGAAGGTAGTTGTGCAAGATCAGTTATTACATTTGTATAAAAAAAGAGCGTAGAGCGCTATTAGTGATCGAATAGGAGGGGTAGAAAACGGTAAGAGTAACAAAAGTTCTGACATCTGGACTTTAGCCGATAATTAATCAATTGGGTATAAATAAAACTTGCCTTAAAATCACCTCAAGTCTGTGATTATTCCTTTGTCATTGTTTCCTCCCTGTAAAAAATAATAAAATAATGCACAGGAAGAAAAGAAGGAGGCTAACAGAAGAAGTAAAAGGTCAAAGCAGCGCATCTAAGAAAGAGATGTGTATCTTCTCTTTTGTGTATCCATGAATCTGCGACAGACCTTAAATTTTTCACATAAAAAAGCCAGAGTAAAAACTCTGGCTTTTTAGGGTATATTTAGTGCTAACCTTTTTCGACTTGACCAAATTCCAAATCAACGGGTGTAGAACGACCAAAAATCAGTACGGATACTTTAATACGGTTTTTCTCGTAATCAAGCTCTTCAACAACACCATTAAAGTCAGCAAAAGGACCATCGATAACGCGTACCACTTCGCCTGGCTCAAATAATGTTTTAGGTTTAGGCTTATCAGTATCTTCAAGACGCTGTAAAATTCGATCAGCTTCTTTTTGCGTAATAGGTGCTGGTCTTTCTTTAGTACCACCAATAAAGCCTAAAACACGCGGTACACTTTTAACTAAATGCCATGATTCATCATCTAATTCCATATGAACCAATACATAGCCTGGGAAGAATTTACGTGAACTTTTACGTTTTTGCCCCGCACGCATTTCGATAACTTCTTCAGTTGGCACTAGAATTTCGCCAAACTTTTCTTCTAAAGCGTGAATACCAATATGCTCAAGCAATGTTTTTTGTACTCGCCCTTCATAACCTGAAAACGCTTGTACAACATACCAACGTAATTTAGGATTATTGTTTTTTTCTACTTCAGGCTCATCTGTATTTGTAATTTCTTCAGTCATGACGGTACCTTAACCTACTTTTAATCCAGTAATTAATCCTACTACCCAGAAAAGAACTGAATCTAACCCCCAAAGTAATAACGACATAATTAATGTTGCCACTAATACTATGCCCGTTGTTTGTACTGCTTCTTGACGTGTTGGCCAAACGACTTTACGTACTTCAGTACGTGACTCTTTAGCAAATGCTACAGCAGTACGACCTTTAACTGTTTGCATAGCTACGAGCCCTGCAACAACAATAGCGGCAACTACCGCTATGGCGCGCACAAGAATTGATTGTTCAGCAAAAACATAATTACCAACCACAGCGCCAGCTAATAGTAAAACGATTACGCTCCACTTTAAAAAATCAAATGAACCACTTGGTTCAGTTTCAGTACTTGCATTCATATCTACTACCTGTAATTACGCGTCTAATCTAAGACAAAGCACCCCGAGGTTATCGAGGTTAAAATCTAAAACACCTATCATTTTACTAATAAGCACTTTACTCAAAAATGGCAGGGGTAGAGAGATTCGAACTCCCAACCGTCGGTTTTGGAGACCGCTGTTCTACCAATTGGAACTATACCCCTTCAATTTGTACTTACACTTACCGAGTGATTCTTAGTTGTTTGGGAATTAAGAGAGACTCTAGAAGTGAGGCGCTATTATACTAACCAAAATATTATACTCAAGGACTATTTTACAGTTATCTAAAGATCTACTAAGTGTTAGCAATATTAATAGCCGCTACACTCTGTAAACACTAAAATTAGTTGTGTTAGGTGCCTATAATTGATAATCATTGATATTCGCTCTGATATTAGATATTTTGAGCCTTTGATATTTGAGAATAACTGATACCCTATGCTTTTAGAATTACTGGAAGATAAACACTTCGGCAAATTAGCCCCAAAAACAGTGTTTAAGCTAGCTAACAGCAACGCTAATTTTTCAAATCTTTGGTTAGTTCATTCCATCAGAAGTGATTGTTCATTATTTGAACTCGCCTTGGCAATTGCCGCAAACATAAAGTGGAGCACCCCAGCGTTAACCGCTATTGAAAACTACTTGAACATTGATACTTTTACCGATCATCAGGTTAGTAGTGAAGTAAAGCAAGCTCTAATTGATTCAAAAAATATTATTAGTGACTTTTGCGAGATTAGGCAGAGAAAGCTACTTGTCAAGTTACACACTATTGCAGAAAATATCCCTGATGCTACTGTCATAGGGGATCATAAATATACTTGCAACATACCTATTGCTTCTGTGCAATTAGATGAAATATTACAAAGCTGTGGCCCGCTTCTAAAAGACGTTTCTTTATTTGGCGGTGAAGGGAAAGACAGCAAAAACCAAAGCATTAGAAACAATACCCATTACCCTACTCCCCTGCCAAATGGCTCTGTGCCTTTAGCGCTACTCGAAAACTTACTCGCTAAAGCCACTGGCCTTGATATTTCATTTGCTGAGCCTCCTGTAGTATTAAGATATCAACCGGGACAATACTACAAATGGCATTATGACCATATATATCCACATACAGAAGAAATAACAAAACATATAGAACAATTCGGCCAAAGAGTAAAAACAGCAATTTTCTATTTAAATGACAATTTTACTGGTGGTGAAACAGAATTTAAAGCGCCTTTTATCTCTGTTACTCCTGAAAAAAACAAAGTGCTCATTTTTGATAATTGTGATGCGTTAAAAAACAGAGATACTACCAGCATCCATCGGGGGAACGAGATTACAGCGGGTGAAAAATGGATTGTAACTCTCTGGTTTAGAGATAAACCTTTTTGGCTGAGATCTGGTCTTCTATAATTTCTTAAATTTACCAGTAGTGATAAGTACCAAATCTAGAAATCACAGCTACTTTATATTTTTTAAAGCTCTAGTGTGAACTAAAATTAAGCGATAATTCATTAAGGTAAGAGCTAATACAACACCTGCACCTATCTTACGACTTACTACTCACATCCCTTATTCACCTTGTTCATCAAAACAAAAAAGACGCCGAAGCGTCTTTTTTAAGTGCTAGTGTGAACTAAAATTAAGCGATAATTCGTTAAGGTAATAGCAGATACAACACCTACACCTATCTTACGACTTACTACTCACATCTCTTATTCACCTTGTTCATCAAAACAAAACAGACGCCGAAGCGTCTTTTTAAGTGCTAGTGTGAGCTAAAATTAAGCGATAATTCGTTAAGGTAAGAGCAGATACAACACCTGCACCTATCTTACGACTCACACCTCACTACTCAACTCGCGCAACTCACTCACTTTATTCACTAAAACAAAAAAGACGCCGAAGCGTCTTTTTTAAGTGCTAGTGTGAACTAAAATTAAGCGATAATTTTAGATACAACACCAGCACCAACTGTACGACCACCTTCACGGATTGCGAAGCGTAAACCTTCGTCCATCGCTACTGGGTTGATAAGCTCTACAACAAACTTCAAGTTGTCGCCTGGCATTACCATTTCAACACCTTCAGGAAGCTCTACAGCACCTGTGATGTCCGTTGTACGGAAGTAAAACTGTGGACGGTAGCCTTTAAAGAATGGCGTATGACGACCACCTTCATCTTTCGATAACACGTATACTTCTGATTCGAATTTAGTGTGAGGTAAAATTGAACCAGGTTGACATAGTACTTGACCACGTTCTACATCTTCACGCTTAAGACCACGTAAAAGAACACCACAGTTCTCGCCAGCACGACCTTCGTCAAGCAGCTTACGGAACATTTCAACACCTGTACAAGTCGATGTTTGTGTATCACGGATACCAACAACTTCTACTGCATCGCCAACTTTAACGATACCACGTTCAACACGACCAGTTACTACTGTACCACGACCTGAAATTGAGAATACATCTTCGATAGGCATGATGAATGCTCCGTCGATTGCACGCTCTGGCTCTGGAATGTAAGTATCTAATTGGTCAGCAAGTTCAATGATTTTCGCTTCCCATTTCTCGTCGCCTTGTAAAGCGCCAAGTGCTGAACCTTGAATTACCGGTAAATCATCACCTGGGAAGTCATATTCAGAAAGAAGTTCACGAACTTCCATTTCTACTAATTCTAGTAACTCTTCATCATCAACCATGTCACATTTGTTCATGAATACGATGATGTATGGAACGCCAACTTGACGTGATAACAAGATGTGCTCACGTGTTTGTGGCATAGGACCATCTGTAGCAGCAACTACTAAGATAGCACCATCCATTTGAGCAGCGCCGGTGATCATGTTTTTGATGTAATCAGCATGGCCAGGACAATCTACGTGGGCGTAGTGACGTGCAGCTGTATCGTATTCGATGTGAGAAGTATTAATAGTAATACCACGCTCACGCTCTTCAGGAGCATTATCGATTTGTGCGAAGTCTTTAACTTCACCACCGTGAACTTTAGTTAATACCGCAGAGATAGCGGCTGTTAGTGTTGTTTTACCGTGATCGACGTGACCAATAGTACCAACGTTAACGTGCGGTTTATTACGTTCAAATTTTGCTTTAGCCATCTTAAAATACCTCTGGGTACATTAAATAAATTAATTTATTGTGTTAAACATTGATTAATCTATAGAAGGTCTAAAGAAGAAGTGGTGCTGATAGGCAGATTCGAACTGCCGACCTCACCCTTACCAAGGGTGCGCTCTACCAACTGAGCCATATCAGCATTTCTCTATAAAGACTGGAGCGGGTGGCGGGAATCGAACCCGCTTCATCAGCTTGGAAGGCTGAGGTAATAGCCAGTATACGACACCCGCTAAATTCTATCAGATTATCTCTGTTAAAATGGTGGAGGGAGGTGGATTCGAACCACCGAAGGCTGAGCCGTCAGATTTACAGTCTGATCCCTTTGGCCACTCGGGAACCCCTCCAAATTTTATTTTCCACATTACAAGTAATGTATTAATGGTGCCGACTGCCGGAGTCGAACTGGCGACCTACTGATTACAAGTCAGTTGCTCTACCAACTGAGCTAAGTCGGCACTACATTAAGTGGTGCGAATTCTAGAGTAATGTTTTCTAGCTTGCAACAGCAAAATGCAAAAAAAAGCATGTTTTTATGCGTTTGATGGTTTTTTACACACAATAGCAATTATTTAACTGTACGCTCTAGTACTTAGCTGGCTTGAAAACAGCTTAAACCATGAAATACTAGCTTAGGCTCTAACTGACAGTTATCAGTTATTAGATTAGCAATTTCTTTGCCATTACCACCTGTTATCAGTATTTTGTCGAGTATTAACAAACTATCCGCTTGGATAATAGCTTCTTTAATTGCACCTATGGTCATTGCCCAATTGCCATGATTCAAACAATTAGAACTGTCCATACCAAATGATAAACTTGCAATAGCTTTTGGTGTGGCAATAATTTGATGGGTACGGCTTAATAAACTATTAAAAAGCGTTTGTACGCCTGGCATTATCCAACCGCCATGATGTTGCCCGTTTGCATCTAACAAATCAACTGTCGTCGCGGTGCCCGCATCAATAATAAGTAAATTCTGTTTTGGATAAAGCTGCTTCGCCCCTATCATAGCCAACCAGCGATCAACTCCTAGTCGCTCTGGTTGCTGGTAAGATGAAGTTACACCAAACGCTTTTGCTGAACTGTGTACTTGTTCAAAGGCAATATTGTTATGAACAGTCCACTGCTCAATGGCATCATAAACTTCTCTACCATGAACGTTAGCAAGAAACACTTCGCTAACATGTGAAAAATTTCCTTGCGACAACTGCGCTTGAAATGACTGATAATCGAGATAAACAATTTCAGAAAGTGGCGCAGCACACTCGAGCGCTTGAAAGACATATTTTACCTGTGTATTACCAACATCAACTAATAATCTCATAGCCCAGGCCTTAAGCTAACTTCACCACCGTATACCGGACTAACTTGGCCATTAACCTCTAACATTAATGCGCCTTGTGCATTAATGCCTCGACAAATACCTCGAGTAACTTTTTCACCGGTAATTAAAGCAACAGGCTTATTAAAGTAAAAATCTTGTGTTTGCCACTGTGCCACCATAGTGTTAATGCCTGTTTCACTATGTACTTTTAATCGTTTAAGCAACGCTGAAATAATGTTTGCCGCTAAAACATTTCGATCAATGTCGACACCCAGTGCACTCGATAAATCAATCCAAGGTTGATCGACTAATCCTGCACTTTTTTCTGGCATTTTAATATTTAAGCCAATACCAATAACACAATGGCAGGGCTCCATCGCTTGTCCTTCAAGATCAATTAAAATACCCGCAAGCTTTACGCCATTATAATAGATATCATTTGGCCACTTCAATTCAACATCAACTTCGTATAGTGATTTTATAGCATCACTCACCGCTAGTGCAGCAACAACACTTAAACCCATGGCAGCTGACATGCCTTGTTCTAAATACCAATACATAGATAAATAAATATGTGAGCCAAAAGGAGAAATCCATTGTCGGCCTCTTCGCCCTCGACCAGCACTTTGATATTCGGCAATGCACACTTGACCCGGCACATTTTGGTTAGGTAAACGGCGCATTAAATAACTATTGGTGGAATCTATTAAGTTATGCACTTCTACTTTCGCGCTGGTATTTTGCTCGGCTAATTGTGCCACTATCAGGTTTTCATTAAGCAGTTCTATCGGCTGAGCTAAGCGATAACCTTTACCTGTGACACTAAAAATATCAAAACCCATTTCCTGCAAGGCATTAATATGTTTTGAAATTGCCGCTCTGCTGACACCTAATTCTTCTCCTAAAGCTTGGCCAGACAAAAACTCACCTTTAACCAGTTTTTTTATCAACTGCTCACGAATTGCTTTCATTATTGACACCCTGTGCTTGCAATACTTAGCTCACCATCTTCACCGATAAACCGCACTTCAGGCACCAAGTGGATGTTAAATTTAGCCATAATTTTTTCCTGAATATAGGCCGACAAAGCAACAATATGCTGGCCATGCTTACTGTCATAGTTAATGATCACTAGGGCTTGATTCTCATGCACACCGACACCCTCATGGCGATAACCTTTAAGCCCTGCTTGCTCAATTAGCCAACCAGCAGCTAATTTTATTTCACCATTAGGTTGCCGATAAAAAGGCATTTGAGGATAATTTTGCTGTAGAGCGTTAAAAAAATCTTCATTGATGATGGGATTTTTAAAGAAGCTACCCGCATTAGGTAATTGTTTAGGCTCAGGTAACTTTGCTTGGCGAAGCTGTATAACTTTTGCCATTATTGCCTGCGGAGTTATCGGGAACGCGAGGTCGTTTAACCCTTGATAACTGTCTACTGCCCGCCATGCTTTTGGTAATAAAAAATGCACATGGGTAATAATACCTTTACCGTTTAATGTTTGTTTAAAAATACTGTTACGATAACCGAATTGACACTCAGCGTTGGTAAAACTTATCAGCTTTTGTTGAACAAAATCAAACCAAGTTACACGTTCAATAAAATCACTGACTTCAATGCCATAAGCACCAATATTTTGCACAGGTGCGGCACCGACACTACCGGGGATCAAAGCCAAGTTTTCTAAACCGTACATACCACTATCAATACAAAACACCACCAAATCATGCCAATTTTGCGCGCAAGCCGCACTGACCTGAAAATATTCATCACTTTCAGTGACCTCTATACCCATTAGGCTAGGCTTGATAATAGTCGGTGCATTCTCTTGACAAAATAAGGTATTAGTCCCTTCGCCAAGAATGTAAGACTTCGCGGCTTTTTCAATTGATATTTCAGCGAGCTCTTTTAAAGTCGATGGAAAGAGTACTTCAGCCGTTACGACAGGTACATTAAAGCTATTGAACGTTTGTAAGGAGAAGTTGGTACGTATTTTCATAACAGTGACTATTAAAGATTTGTTCTATTGTACGCAAAAATAGCTAAGGCATAAACTGTATTAGGTATAGTTAACCGCGCTTTCTTGAGGCGAGCTTAATAATATTGCTACGATCGTTATAATATTTATTCTGATATTTATCAGTATCAATATTTTCACTGTGGTTAATCACTACGCCTTCAATAGGTGCATTAACCTGTTTCAGCATTCTAAGACCTGCAGATATTTGTTCTCGCTTGGTCTTATTCCCGTGCACAATATAGATAACGCTATCGACTAATTTAGAGATAATAACCGCATCACTAACGGCATTTACAGGGGGGGTTTCAATAATAATTCGATCGTAAAAATTACCAAACACTTTAATTAGCATATTAAAGCGCTTCATTGATAGAAACGCCAGTGGATTAGCCGGTGTAATGCCAGAAGTCAAAATATCTAACTTGACATTTTTATCCCGAATAATACATTCATTAATTTGATGTGTTTTAGCCAGTAAATTAGAAAGCCCAGGACGATGTTCACTTAAATTCATATTTTTTGCGATAGTTGGATGGCGCATATCAGCTTCAATTAGCAGCACCTTTTCCATCTCACTAAACGAGCGAGCAAGATGAAGTGCAACCGTGGATTTACCTTCATTAGGCACAGAAGAGGTTACAGCAATTATTTTAGGTGGCGTTTTTTCACTGTTAAATAATAAGGCCGTTCGCAAGGTTCGTATGGCTTCGGTAAAACGATTGTCCGTAATGTAGTTATCTTCTTTTCGCTCACGGGTACTCGCCTTAATTTTTGGTAAAACGGCGAGAATAGGTGCTTCATTAAAATTATCCAATTTGCGACGAGAATTTAGCGTATCCATTAATAATTCACGCATGATAATAACAAGAGAAATTAGAAAAATTGAAAGTACAAACGTCAGTGCTATAACCAACACTTTATTCGGTGCAAATTGGCTTTTAGGCACTGTTGCCTTATCAATAAAGCGTACATAAAAATTCGCTTTATAGTTGCCCATGGCATCAGCTTCTTTTAAGCGCACTAAATAGTTATTATAAAGCTCTTTATTGGTATCGACTTCACGGGTTAACTGCGAAAATTTATTTTGTAAGCGACTTAATCGCAGATAATCTTTTTTCGCTATGGCTAGGCGTTGCTTAGTGCCGTCGACCCTTTCAACTGCACTAAAATATTCTTTTTCGATTGAAATAACAATATCGTAAACTTGTTGTATAATACGTTTTTGCAACGACATTAACTCAGCATTAACAGCAATTATTTTAGGATGTTTGGGGCCATAACGCTGCGACAATTCAACCATCTTACGTTCAATTATCTCTTCAGCTCGTCGCAGTTGCATTAATGTAGCGTGACTACTAATTTCATGCAGATCACTTAATTTATCAATGTCACCCGCGTGCTGCTGCATATCTTGATACGAAATGGCCAGGTCATCAGCTAACTTTGCTGCCTTGAGTGATTCAGATGTTAACTCAGTTAATTGAGCTCCAACTAAACCAACAACCCCATGAATATCAACAATGCCCTCAGCTTCTCGATATGTTTGTAGCGACAGCTCAGAACTTTGCAATTTTTTCCCAAGCTCTTCAAGTTGATCAACCAACCACTGCGATGTTGTTTCTTTTGAGGCACTATGTATTTCATCTTGATACTGCAGGTATGTAATACCAACTTGATTAGCTATTTTTTGTGATAGCTGTGCAGAAAAAGACGCGTAGGATATTTTTACTAGCTCGGTACCAGCAATAGGTGTGATACTTAATTTTTTTTGAAATTGGCTAACAACTTCGCTCACTTCTGGAGTAGAGCTTCGTTTGCCTATTTGGGAAAAAACAGCCCACTTTTCGTTATATTTTCCGCTATTAAACTCTTCATGCTGAACAAGATTGAGCTGAGATATCACCCGCTCAGCAAACTTACGCGAACGCAATAATTCAAACTGTGTTTGAATTTGCTCTTTACTCGCGTTTGATTCATTAAAGGCATCATTAATAGATAGGGTATTTGCTGGCTTATTGGTGCCAATTTGTAAAATTGCCGTCGCTCGATATGAGGGTTTAAGTAATGAAAGGTAAAAAGCAGCGAAGAAAGTCATCACTAGTGTAAAAAATACAATTTTCCAACGACGCGACCAAAGCGGCGATAAAATTTCTTTTAAAGCCACTTCTTCGTTTATGGAAGTCAGGTTTTTATTTTCTAATGTATTCAAAAAAAACTTTGCTCAATTTCTATGATATCGTCCGGCAAAATCGCACTGGAAACATTAGCTTCAAATATCGCTTTTTTACCATCCACTAATCTGGTGATATTCCACGACGACTTTGACGCTCTTGCTGCTAACCCACCGGCGATAGCTATGGCTTTATCTAGTGTTAAATCTTCCTGAAAGGGGTAACCGCCGGGGCGCTTAACTTGTCCATGTATAAAAAAAGGTCGGTACATAACTATTGAAACAGTCACTTGAGGATCAATTAAATAATCGCCTCGTAAGCCGTTTGCTATTTTATTTTCTAAAATTTTTGACGATAAACCTACTACCTTAATATCAGATAAAAACGGAAATGAAATAACACCTGACTTATCAACTTTAATATTGGTTGTTAAATCTGCCTCGCCATAAACTGTGATTTGGATCTGATCCCCAGCACCTAATTTATAATCACCTGCTGTTACATGGCCAAGAAAAAACAACAAGAAAAACATCAAAAATCGCATACTTTTCATCCAACTAAGTTACAAATTGTAACATTACCTTCTAGCTAATTACTATTTTTACCCATAACTAACATTTTCATTTAAATCAGCATGTTTAATACAACCAAAATAAACATCTAAACAGTTAAGTAGAATTCATTTCAGTAGGACTTTCTTCAATTAAAAATCCATTAACTAAAGGTTAACTTTGACAGTTAACCCTACTCTATTATGTAAGTAGTCAAACTTATCGGCACTGGCCTCCAATGACTTATAGTGATAATTCAACTGTAAGCTCAATCTGTCACTATACTGGTAATCTAACGTTAGTGTAGAAAATACATAATCTTCTTTTTGAGTATTCTGGGGACTGATAAATTTTTCACTATTAATACCTACTGTGGCTAACACATTCAAATTTTCACTAAAGGCATGTTCAAGATCTATTTGATGGGTTTGAGCTAAACGGTAACTACTAATTAATCGGTAGCTTTCATCAAAGTTACGCTTTGATCGAATATGCACTTGGGTGAAATCAGAAGGACGCCAAATATAATCAAACCGCCACTTAAAGGCATCGTCGTCACTTAATCGGTTATCGTCAAATTTCAGTTGCTGATAACCCACTAAAAAATTAAGCTCACTGATTACCGTGGTATACCACTTAACACCGACTAAACCGGCAAAACTATCTCGGTTAATTATCGGATTGTTTGGGTATTGAGTGTTTTTGTAATCAATATCAAAGGCTAGAAATGTTTTACCTGATAACAAATAATCAAAACTTGATTTAACGTTCAGTATTTCTGTATCTAGTCGGCGGGTATCTGCTCGGCGAGTAGTAAATTCGTTTTCATTATAAGTAACTTCGAAATTTAATTTACCTTGTGATTCTAGTGTGCCGTATTCATAGCCAATACTGGCACCAACATTCTCTTTTTCATCACCCTTAGATAAAGTTTCAGCCTCACCTAAAGATAAGCCCGTGCCTCTATAATTATAGCTATTAAGCCAGAGAGCTGACATATAAAGTCGTTGATTTTGGCTAAACTTAAGTTGATATTTAGGAATAATGGTGAAATCAGTATGATCATCATTATCAAATTTATTGAAAAAGTATGTAGCAAGTTTGGCATCAAAATTAAATGCTGATTGTTGACTTTTTGACGTTAAAGCTAAATCAGACGATAAGCTATAATAAGCCGTACCTTGCTCATTATCAGCTTGATACAGAAAATTATCTATGTAGCCCGCTTCAGAAGCTAAGTTGAACGCGACATTGTTATCTAATTCAGCCAAAACTGAAGTGCTAAATGCGCAATAAATGACACACACAGCGACGAGCCGAGAAAAATTCATATCTCAAATTTGCCTATTTTTATTATTATTATGCGGACGAATAAATTAATCCGATTGGCATTTTAGCCGTTTATAGTACTTAGTATGCACAAAAACAAATTCTATTGAAATCATTTGTTATAATTTTGTTACTGAAATTATACATGGGCTCGCCAGTATTTTATAGGCTAAAAAAAGCAACCGTTGCGGTTGCTTTGATTTCAAGATTAACAAAACTCATTAAATTACTTTAGTAAATGCCTTAGATTTTCGCTGAATATTATACATTTTTTGCTTACCTTCTGGTAAGTTTTCAATAGCTTGTTCGCTGTAACCTTGCTCAATGAACCAGTGAGCACTTACTGTAGTTAAGACAAAAATTGAGCTAAGATTTTTTCTTTTAGCCGCCTGTTCAAGCGCTTGAATAAGACGAATCCCGCGATTACCTCCGCGATAATCTGGATGAATGACTAAACAGGCTATTTCACCTGATTTTGCCTCTAGATATGGATAAAGTGCCGCACAAGCAATGATAACATCTTCTTTTTTAATTACCGTAAAGCGATCTATTTCGATTTCGAGTAACTCACGTGAACGTTTAACAAGTACACCTTCTTCTTCCAATGGTGCTATTAGCTCTAATATACCACCAACATCATCAATACTAGCAGCTGACAGTTGCTCTTGATGGTCTTTGGCAATTAAAGTTCCTGCGCCATCACGGGTAAAAAGCTCTTGTAGCAAAGCACTATCACTGGTGTAACTTACACTATGGCAACGCTCTACGCCCTGCTTACCACATTGAATAATGGCTTTTAATAGTAACTGTTGAACATGATTTTTTTGCTCTGCAAGTAACTGGCTAACAGTCGCCACACCACAACTTCGAATTAACGCGCCTTTTTTATCAAGTAATCCGGCTTGTTCTGTCAGTGTTATTAGCTTATCCGCCTTTAACGCTATCGCTGTTTGTGCCGCCACATCTTCTAACGCTAAATTAAAAACCTCACCCGTTGATGAATAACCAACCGGCGATAGCAATACTATTGAACCAAAATTCAATTGAGTATTAATACCTTCAGCATCAATTCTGCGCACTAACCCGGTATGTTTAAAATCAATACCGTTGCGCACACCTATAGGTTTAGCAATAACAAAATTACCTGTACTGACCCGAATTTGCGAGCCGTGCATAGGGGAGTTCACTAAGCCCATGGTTAACAGCGCTTCGATATGAATTCGCAAAGAACCTGTGGCATCTTTTACTACCGATAAAGTTTCAGCGTCGGTAATACGGACATTATCTTCAATTTGTTGTGGTATTGCGCGAGCAGTTAATCGTTCCTCGATTTGTACGCGCGCGCCATGCACCAAAACTAACTTAACCCCCAAACTTCTTAGCAAGGCAATATCATGAATGATATTAGCAAAATTTGCGTGTTGAATAGCCTCACCACCAAACATAAGCACAAAAGTTTTACCACGATGAGCATTTATATAGGGCGCAGCATTTCTAAACCACTTTACATTGTTTTCATTACTATTCATGACATCTGATCACTAATAACATTACTTATATCAACATTAATCACTAGGCTAAAACGCTACAGTTTTTCTGCACAGCGATTAACAATATATTCCATGGCAACTTCGTCTTCAGGATCCTTATGCGGACTTTGCTCACTGTCTTCTATAATGTTGTCGGCTAAAGAGTTTTTATCAATTAAGTTAAAGCCGAGTTGCTGAAAATAGTTCGGAATATATGTCAGGACAATAATTTTTTGTAGTTGCATTTGGTGAGCAAACTCTAACAAATATTGCACAAGCGCCTGCCCTTGACCTTGACCATGAGCGGTTTTATCAATCACCAATGTACGAATTTCTGCGAGGCCTGTTTGGTAAATATAAAGTGACGCACAACCGACAACCACACCCTCAACCTCAGCAACAACGAAGTTTTGCACAGCGTGAATAATATTATCGCGACTACGTGGCAGTATTTCCCCGCGTTCGGCCCAGTAATCGACTAAAGCCGAGATACTGTCAATATCTGACATTCTTGCTCTACGTACCGACATAGCGGCTGCACGCTGGGCATTTAGACGTTGTTTAACTTGTTTTAAGGTTAAGTTAATTTGTGTTTTACTCGGTGCCCCTAAAACTTGCGTATTCAAGGTATCTTGATTGTCAGATAAAAGATTACCTGACTGTACTTCTGCTAACGCTTTCTCAACTTGCTGGCGAGACGTGCCACCTATTGCGCCGCGCTTATCTAAGCATGATTCAATCGATAAATGTTGGTAAACATCTTGCTCGATTCTGTCACTAAACTTTTGTAGTTCCGCAATGGTGAAGTCTTCCAACGCGTGTCCTGCATCGATAGCCGCTAACACAACTTCACCGACAATATGATGCGCTTCACGAAAGGGAATATCTTTACTCACAAGGTAGTCAGCGAGCTCAGTAGAATTTGCATAACCTTGTTGAGCTGCTGCTAACGTGCGCGCACGGTTAACTGTTAAGCCTTCTGCAACTAATACTGCCATTTGCATACATTCTTGCCATGTATCAAGGGCGTCAAATAAACCTTCTTTGTCTTCTTGCATGTCTTTATTATAGGCAAGAGGTAAGGCTTTCATGGTCATCATCATACCGGTCAATGAACCCATCACTCGGCCAGCTTTACCACGTAATAGTTCACAAGCGTCTGGGTTTTTCTTTTGTGGCATTAATGACGAGCCTGAGCTAACTAAATCGCTCATTTCAACAAAACCGGCTTCACCTGAATTATAAAAAACCAAGTCTTCAGCAAAACGCGATAAATGCATCATGCTAATACTTGCCGTCGATAATAATTCAATCACATGATCACGGTCTGAAACTGCATCTAAGCTGTTGAGTGTTGCGCTGCGAAAACCAAGATTATGGGCCAGTTGCTCACGATCAATAGGGTATGCCGTACCTGCTAATGCTCCAGAGCCTAATGGTGAAGTGTCGGCACGATATAAAGCGTCTTTTAGACGACCGATATCACGGTTAAACATTTCAACATAAGCCAAACACCAATGACCAAAAGTTATTGGTTGCGCTCTTTGCAAATGGGTATAGCCTGGCAACACGGTATTACGTTCACGTTCAGCAAGATCTAACATTGCCTGTTGCAAGTTTACCAAAGCATAAAGTAAATCACTGCCAGTTTCTTTGCACCAAAGTTTTAAGTCTGTGGCAACTTGGTCATTACGGCTGCGACCTGTGTGTAACTTCTTACCTAAATCACCGGTTTTTTCAATTAGGTTAATTTCTACCCAACTGTGAATATCTTCAGCATCCGACGCTAAAATTTGCTTCGGGTTTTCTTCAACTGAAGCTTTTAGCTCTAATAATGCTGCTTTTAATTCTTTAAATTCTGCTTGGCTTAACACATCAACCGTAGTTAATGCTTCAGCCCAGGCAATTGACCCAACAATGTCTTGCACCGCCATACGATAATCAACAGGTAAAGAGTCATTAAACTTTTTAAACTGTACACTAGCTTGCTCTTTAAACCGTCCGCCCCATAATGCCATGGCTAAATTCCTCTACCTTTTTATTTCTTTTTAGTCAGTACTGAGTCTGCCTGTTTAAGTGCCGTTATTCTACTTGATAAGCTGAACAATCTAATAAAACCTTCTGCATGTTTTTGGTCATAAACATCGTCAGCACCAAAGGTAGCAAATTCTTCTGAATATAAGCTGTTTGGCGAACGACGTTGGGTCACTTGCGCCATACCTTTAAAGAGTTTAACCACAACATCACCGGTAACTTTCTCGGCGAATGACGCTGCTGAAGCCAGTTGCGCCTTTGCAAGCGGCGTAAACCAACGACCGTCATAGATTACGTGTGAAAATTCATGACCAACAGATTCACGATATTTTAAAGACTCTTTATCTAAAATTAATGATTCTAGACCCTTATATGCTGCCATTAGCACAGTACCACCTGGGGTTTCATAACAACCACGCGACTTCATGCCTACTAAACGGTTTTCAACAATATCGATACGACCAACACCATGTGCAGCCGCTTTTTCGTTTAAATACATCAATGATTGATAGGCCGACATTGGTTTACCATCAACAGCAACTAATTCGCCTGCTTCAAAGCTCAACATCACTTTGGCCGCTTCATCTGGTGCATCCATTGGATCTACGGTCATAGTCCACACTTCTTTTGAAGGCTCACACCAAGGGTCTTCTAGCTCACCACCTTCATGCGATATATGCCAAGCATTTGCGTCACGGCTATAAATTTTAGTTAATGATGCCGCACAAGGGATGTTACGCTCAGCTAAATAATCTAGTAAGTCTTCACGCGAAACCATATCCCACTCACGCCAAGGAGCAATAACGGTTAATTGCGGTGCTAAGGCGGCAAAACATGCTTCAAAACGCACTTGATCGTTACCTTTACCGGTACAACCGTGACAAACCGCATCAGCACCTACTTTTAAGGCAATTTCGATATGGGCTTTGGCAATCACTGGACGCGCCATTGACGTACCTAACAAATATTGTCCTTCATAAACCGCACCAGTTTTGATAATAGGGTAAATGTAGTCTTTAACGTATTCTTCTTTTAAGTCAACTACATAGCACTCTGAAGCACCGGATGCGATCGCTTTTTCTTTAATACCAATAAGTTCTTCTTCACCTTGGCCAACATCAGCACAAAATGCCACCACTTCACAGCCATCATAATTCTCTTTTAACCAAGGAATGATTGCTGAGGTGTCTAAACCACCTGAATACGCTAATACTACTTTTTTAATGTCTTTTTTTGCTGCTAATGCCATGATTTAATTCCTTCACAATTTTTATCATCAGTCTAGCCAACTTCAAGGAATTGGCTAGGTTGAAAGGTATTTTTAAAATTTAAATTGATTGTTCTGTTGAAGTACAACAGCATATTAATCCGCTAATATACTAACTAATACCGCATTTTGTGCCCACATACGGTTTTCAGCTGACTGAAACGCCACTGACATTTCGCTATCAAACAACTCGGTGGTAATTTCTTCTTCGAGGTGTGCTGGTTGGCAATGCATAACGATACTTGCTCCAGTTTTGGCCATCAGTTTATGATTCACCTGATATGGCTTAAAGGTCGTTAAAACATCAGTAACATTGGTGTTATCACCCATTGATATCCAAGTGTCCGTGTAGAGTGCATCTTGTGGTCCTAATGCTGTTATATCAGTGGTTAATAACAGTTTGGATCCTGAATCTTGGCTATACTTCAACGCTTTGTTAAACATTTTATCTTCAGGACCATAACCTTCTGGACAGACTAAAGTAAAATCAACGCCCACGATTGCCGCCATCAGCATTAATGAGTTAGAGACATTATTAGCATCACCAATATAAGCAAGCTTTACGGTTGAAAGATCAGAGAAGTTTTCCGCAAGAGTAACAAAATCAGCCAATGCTTGGCATGGGTGATACTTGTCACAAAGTGCATTGATCACAGGTATGCTGCCATGCTGTGCTAATTGTTCTATCGAACTGTTATTAAAAACACGAGCGACAATAGCATCGGCATAACACGACAGGTTTTTAGCATAATCGCTAACCCGCTCGCGTTCACCCAATTTACCATTTTGTTGGCCTAAATAGAGCGCATGACCACCGAGTTTTTTAATGCCAATATCAAAACTAACATGAGTTCTTAACGAAGGTTTTTCGAAGATCATCGCAACAGACTTACCCGCTAAAACCTGATTGTACTTTTCAGGTTGCTGTTTAATGTCACGTGCTAAAGTAATTAAATCGAGTATTTGTTTTTTATTTAGCTGATCATCAGCTAAGAAATGTTCTAAATTCATTAAAATTTTATCCTGGACGAAAACGAGTTAACAACGAGTATAAGTAATATATGTTTATCAAATACTGGGCTGTATACGAGTACCAATATTGGCACCGTTGAGCAAATCGATAATTTGCTCGGGCGATTGCCAACTAGCAACCGCGATGCTTCGTCGCAACTTATTCGCCGCTTGTAATGCTGCGTTAACTTTAGCTGTCATGCCTCCGGCAATAACACCACTATTAATAAGTGCTTCTGCTTGCTCACCATTAAGTGAACTAAGATACTCACCGGTTGCGCCTTTAACGCCATTAACATCGGTTAGTAGCAACAAGTCAGCATTAAGTAACTGACATATAACTACCGCGGCATCATCAGCATTTACATTGACTAAGTCACCATTTTCCAATGCTCCAATAGATGAAACAATTGGTAAAAAATTTGCACTTAATAGCGTATCTAATAGCGCGCTACTATAGGGTTTTGGTACACCCACTTGACCTAATCCTAATGGGCTTAATTGACATTGCACCATTTGACCATCGGTAAGCGATAAGCCAACGGCTGGTAATTTTAAACTTGCCGCACTCGCAACAATCGCTTTATTAACATTTCCGGCAAGTGCACCACTAATAATTGGCATTTGCGCTTTCGGTGTTACCCGTAAACCATGTTTTTTCTCGGTAACAAATCCAGCTTGGGCAAGCATTTCATCAACCACACAACCACCGCCATGCACAATCACCACAGGTTGATCTTTTAAACTGGCAATTACGGTTAACAATGCTGTTAAGGCTGAGGTATTACCTTGATTATAGCCATCTAAAATAGCACCGCCAATTTTGATCACAACAGGCTTTTTCATAACCAGCTCCCAGGTGTTAATAAGCTATATTCGCTGGGTAAACCCAAGCTAATATTAGCGCATTGTATTGCTTGCGATGCCGCACCTTTTAAAAGATTGTCAATGGCACAACTCACAACTACAACATGTTTATTTTCATCAACTAGCCAATGCACATCAGCAAATGGCGTATGGGCAACATTGTCAATTTTAGGCCAAGACTTCACTATTCTCACAAGAGGTGTATCTTGGTATGCTTGCGTAAAGACATCGTCAACTTGTTGACTAGTCACGTCTGCTTTCAACTGTAATGTTATTGTAACTAATAGCCCACGTTTATAAGGAGCTAAATGCGGATTAAATATCACCTCAGCATTAGCTTCTTGACTAATTTCTGGCTGATGTCTGTGTTGTAAAATATTGTAGGGAGTTAGGCTAACTTCACAAAAGCTTGTCGCTAATGAGGCCTTACGACCAGCACCAGTGACACCACTGATACCATTGACAACAATTAGCGAGTTTTCTTGATGAAGCGCATTACTGGTGATGGGTTTTAACGCCAATAAACTTGCTGTGGGATAACAGCCAGGTACAGCAATTAAATTACTGGTAGCAATTTTTGCAGCTTGCCATTCGGCTAAACCATATTGAGCCTGTTGCAGAGCGTTTAACGAGTGATGTTCAAAACCATAATGAACAGGATATTGCTTGGCGTCTTTTAAACGAAAGCCACCAGACAAGTCGAACACTTTAATATTATGGTCAATAAAGGCTTGTGCCCATTGCGCACTAAATTCATGAGGGGTAGCAAAAAATACCGCATCGATACTATGTTCAGATGATCTAATATGTTGATCAAACCATTGCTGAGAAAAAGAATGCAGGGGTACAGCACAAATCCCCTGCCAGCGAGCATGTAATTCCGCAAAAGTTTTACCACTAGAAGTACTATTTTCAGACACTAACAAGTGTTGAATTGATATTTTGTTATGCTGTGTTAATAAACCAATTAACTCAGCACCGACATAACCACTTGCACCAATAACTACGACGTTCATTTACTTACCATTATGTTTACGATTAGAAATTACAATGGGTATTGTTATCAACACGTAAAATTTGCAATTCTATTCAACTTTGACTAATTATTTTCTAGCGATTATTACCAAAAATATGGCGTTATCTAGAAAATCATGATTTCCAAGACCTAATATTTACTCTATCGTCGTCGTTTAGTCGAATTGATTACAAACATTTTCATAGTGTGGTTAAATTAGGCTATTTACATTGTTAAGTTAAAGTATCATCATATAACTAATTATGCAATTAAAAAGCATAACTACCCATGAAATAAATTTAGGTTTTAAATATAATGAAAAAGCTAAACAAGAATCTACCCAACTTTACCCAAGCCATTAGCCAATTAATAGCACAGCCAAGTATCAGTTCATCACAAGCTAGCTGGGATCAAAGTAATGAGGGCGTGATAAATTTACTCTCTGCTTGGTTTGAAACATTGGGCTTTGCTATTACTATTCAAGCGGTGCCGAACGTTAAAGGTAAGTTTAATATGTTAGCGAAATTAGGCACTGGCTCAGGTGGTTTATTACTTGCGGGCCATAGCGACACAGTACCTTTTGATGAAAATCGCTGGTTATCTGATCCATTAAAAATTACCGATATCGATAATAAGCTGTTTGGCTTAGGTAGCTGTGACATGAAAGGCTTTTTTGCTTTTATTTTACAAGTTTGTCAACAGCTAGATTTTGCCTCAATAAAGAGGCCGTTATACGTTTTAGCCACTGCTGATGAAGAAACTACTATGGCTGGTGCGAGATTCTTTGCTAACAGTGAAATAATAAAACCTGACGTTGCGATTATAGGCGAGCCGACAAATTTAGTGCCTGTGGTAATGCACAAAGGTCACATGTCTCATAAAATCAGCATTAAAGGTCAAGCTGGACATTCAAGCAAGCCTGCCAGTGGCGTCAATGCTATTGAAATTATGTATCAAGTAATTAGCGAATTATTCAAGCTCAGGGACAATCTCAACCTGAATTTTCAAAATGAAGCTTTTGACGTTCAAACACCAACAATAAATTTAGGTGCCATTAGAGGTGGCGACAATGCCAATAGAATTTGTGGCCATTGTGAGTTAGATATTGATATGCGATCTTTACCGGGTATGAAAGACGAAGAGCTGGTTTCATGGTTATCAAAGGCGTTGCAGCCAATAGCAGAAAAATATCCTGGACGGCTATCAATAAGTGAACTTGACCCTAGCTCACCGAGTTTTCAGCAGACACCTGAAAGTGAGTTAGTGCTGACCGCTGAAAAACTTTCTGGTCATCACTGTTGTGCTGTAAATTACGCTACAGAAGCACCTTTTATTCAACAATTAGGTTGCCAAACTATCGTTATGGGACCCGGCTCTATCGATCAGGCTCATCAACCTAATGAATATTTAGCTCATAGTGAAATTACCAAAACTGAGGTGTTACTCACTAAACTCGTTCATCATTATTGCTTTTAATTCTTGCGCTATATACAACTATAAAATGGATTGGTGCATAAAATTAAACTTACTCTACTATTTATGCTCTGTTGGTTTGTACTCTAGGTGTTTTACTCTGATATTTTTTCCTGGTGTTAGTTAGCTGATACGATTCCAGAGTTTTTGGTTAGTTTTTTTGATGAAATATTCTTCAGGCTGCCAACAACGCGGCAATAAATCAAGTTCTTTTCGTTCAAGATAGTTTGATGATAGCAAGGCTAGTATCTCATTCAGCCTCTCTTTATTAATACTGGAAAACTCTTTCGCCGTTTCCACAAAATACAAATTATTGCTTTTTTTAATGATCAAATCATGACCATGACCAATGAATGTTAACTGTCTTGTTGCTATACGACATTTGGGCTCATTCGGCTTATCAGGATAAAACTGGGTTACTATCGCATATTCGTAACGAACATCCTGTTCAACATCATGAGGAATATAAATAACCCCAAATCCTTGCGGAAAGTCGCCAGTAATTTGATATAAAGTGTCGACAACGCTGCGACTGCAATTGCCGCGTTCAGCGTTCAGATATAAGGCTTGATAAACTTTCGGTAATAATTTGTAGTTGTAATTGTCTTTAGTTGATAAAACAATTGAAGTATATATTTGTGGTACTTTTAATATATTGCCAACCCCTAATTTAGGCTGAACACTACACATTAGCAACTGTTTAGAAAAGCGTAACTTATTGGTTTCTTTGGCATTAAAAACGTCTCGTTCAATTTTAGAATTACCCAAATAGTTTACAGCCCCAATGCCATTGATAAGATACTTAATGGTTTCACGATAATTAATTTGTAACAGTGCTTTACGTTCTTCAATTTGTAATGTGCGAAAAACGTCTTGCTTGCCGTCAGTGCCGTGCATAATTTTCTGTGCATCAGGATGATAATTGCCAATGTCTTGTAATATTGCAGCCATTAATAAAGGCACTTTCACATGATCGACGAATTGATCATAAGCCGCTTTGTTTTCACTACGTAATTCATTAAAATCAAAATCGGCTATATCAGCTAATTCTTGCGCCAAGTAGACCTCAGATATAAGTTTTTTTAAGCAGATTTGATCCAACAACCTTAAAGCGAGCACGCCTCTGTACAGTGGCTTACTTCGCTCGTTTGCTACAGCAACCTTATTTCCTTCTGTTGGCGATAATAGTTGAATAGTACCTAATAGCTCTGCAGATTTTCGATTAGTTTCAGCACGACTCTCGCCTTCACAAAGCTCAATTATATCTCGACATATCTGCTGTAAATGATCCGCACGTTCATTGCGCTCTAAACGTAACTCTTGCGAGTAATCACTTTGCTCTCGTTCGAAGTTAAAAAGTTTAATTTTACTTTTACTTTTACTTTTATCACTGTCAATTTCTCCTAATTTAGCAATATCATTATTAAGTTTATCTAGTTTACGTTGTGAGAATTGCTCTAGATCGTAAAATGCAATAGCCCTTTCTAAGACAGAATCTTTTAAAGCACTGCGACCATAAATTTTATTTAATAAAATTTTGACCTTAGCTGTAAACTTAGTATCGCCAATTAAATGTTTCGACATGTATTCCGTTCATATAAATAATGCTGATAAAGTGCAATTGTTCAATCATAGCTTGATTCCTCAATCACAATATTTAACTGTCCTCAATAATACTTAACATTAATCAAATTAATTAAAATATCAATACTTAAGTGGTTAATTAAGCGAAACTTTACAAAATTTAGTTAAATTAGCAGCACTTGATCGGTGCTGCGCATTAGCACATACTGATTAAAACTGCTGTGATAAAAATTTGCCATACTGGCAATTAAGGATAATGATGGCCTCAAGCAACTTTAAAGAAACACTTAAAAGCGTTGGTGCAGCATTTTTTGGTGTGCAAAGTGATAAAAATAGAGAACGCGATTTTACCCAAGGTAAATTTAGTCATTTCATTATTGCGGGGGTAATTGCCGTGGTGCTATTTATAGGCTCGTTAATTGCTATTGTAAGCTTTGTGCTACCAAGCTGATATTTATCAAACTCAGTTCACCTAACATGTTGAGTGAGCATCATTAGATAGCATTTCAACAGGATGGACTTGTCTCATTACTCACTATCGCCATATAACTTCCCAAATAAATTTAAACTGACTTAGTAAGTTAAGAAGGGCTTATTTGAGTAGAATAATAGTTAATAAAGCGCGAGTAGTTCAGAGACTTTATTACGTTTATTACCTTTTTGACTAATCGTTCGAGACACTTCTATTGAGTGATGTTTTTTCGCATGCTCATATATTTTTCGCGTCCAGATAGTATCGTGATTACTGATCAATACTGATATGTTTCGTTTTTTGGTTACTTCTTCTGCCGCATTTGCTAAATCTGCTTGTTCATCCAAACCAAAGCCGTTACCTGAATAACTGGTAAAACTCGCCGTTTTGCTTAACGGCACGTAAGGTGGATCGCAATAAATGACATCCCCTGATTTTGCATGAGCAAAGGTTTGTCGATAACCGTCACAAATAAATACCGCTTTTTCGGCTTTTTCTGCGAAGTAGATTAGCTCTGCTTCAGGAAAGTAAGGACGTTTGTATTGGCCAAAAGGGACATTATAACCGCCAGATTTATTGTATCGACATAAACCATTATAACCATGACGATTCATGTAGAGAAAAACTAGGGATCTAAAATATGGGTCTGAACTGGCATTAAACTCTTTTCGCAGCTGATAATAAACTTCTGCTTGATTATTTTCTGGTGAAAAAAATCGACGAGCATCTTGGATAAACCTAGCGGGGGTGCGTTGCACAATACGGTATAAATTAACGAGATCTTGATTAATATCACTGAGTAAATATTCATCATAATCGCTATTTAGAAACACTGAACCGGCACCAACAAAAGGTTCAATCAGGCGATTTCCTTTTGGCAGCATAGAATTTATGACATCGCTTAGAGCGTATTTACCACCCGCCCATTTTAAAAACGCTCGATGTTTTTTCTTCATGGCACCTACAAACTCTAAAATTTAACAACAGATGTCTACATCTGAAAAGTAAGCGGGGATTGTATCCTGAATCAACCTTTATTGGGAGTGCAGAAATGCATTGATTTCGTCATTAATTACCCTAACAGGCTTTATCCATGGTTGACGTGCTAATAACGATTTTGGCAAAAGCGATAAGGCAGATTGTGCTGTTGATTTATCGGCATATACCGAACTAGTAATAACAATTAATGGTTTATTATTTAATAAGCGCTGATATACCTGGTGATCAATAGTTGATAAGGTATCTAAAAATGTTTTTGGCAATTTCAAATCACGAAAAGCCGCTAGTTGTATGACATAGCCAGCATTATTCGCGTAGTAGTCATTATCTACTGTTAATTGATTAGTCAGCTTACTCTGCTCTGCACTAGTTTTCATGTTTAGCAGACTTGTTGAAGTTTTTAGTACTGCATCAACAGCCTGAGCATTAGCGTTATTCACAGTTGTTATCGCAGACATAATATCGCTAGGCAAAGCCGGTAACGTTTCCACTTTAATTGATACAACCGGTAATGGATTTATTAACGATGAGTATATTTCGCTGGGTATAGCCGCAATATTAGTGCTATTGATTACTGTTATTGAATCTGACATCTGAGCAAAAGTTTCACCGTCACTTGATAAAACCATGGTTTGCGGTTTAGCTAAAGCTTTGGTTAATGACACTTCTTCATGGTTGTTCGCGATTATTACTTTAGAAAAGTTGAAACTATCTATTTGAAATAAGTTAATAATTCCAGCACCTAGGCCAAGTAACAGAACTAATACACTAATTTGCCATTTATTCTGCTTGATAAAATTCCATTTCGGCTGACTGTTTTTAAATATAACTGACGAGGTCGATAGAAGTTGTCCTGACTGCGCCGATAATAATGTCAGCTTATTTTCAAATAAGCTTTTATTCGTAGCGACATTTTTTCCAGCTTGTGCCGAACCAAACATCACGATGTTAACGACCAGATTAGCTTTTTTTGCAATAGCCGCTAATTGTGATAACTCATGTAACAACTGCAAAGATAAATGCTGAGCACTCTCGAGTACAATACTAATAGCCTGCTTTGATTTCTTAGATAAATTGATCACACTTACCGCTAATGAAATTTCAGGATCAAATAATTCTCCAGTGTATAACTGTTCAATAATTCGGCAACGAATTTGGATATTATTAAATTGTGGAGATAGTGAAATATAGGCAGCGTTATGCTGTTCAGGTAGACCGGCTAGAAACTGACTTGAAATAGGGGCACTTTGCTCTACGTTTTCATCAATAACCAAAATGGCTTGTTTAGAAAAACGTAGAATATAGTCTATGCGTGCTTGTGCACTAATTTTAGTGACACTGGTGTTATCGTTTGATATGCCAATATTTTGCTTTAACGCCGACATGCTTCACCTATTCTGAATTAAATTACAGAATTTGTTGAAGGTGTTCCTCACTAACATCGTCGTTAATTTCAGATTGACCAATAGCGGTTGGGAGAATAAAGCGTAGCTTTCCTGCTAAATTCTTTTTATCACGACGCATATGGCAAATAAATTTATCAAATCCCATATTCTCCGGCGCTATTAACGGTAAGTTAAACGCAGAAAGTAAAGATTCAATACGACGAAGATCTGACACTTCAAGCAAATTCATTGCTACTGATAACTTAGCAGCAAGTACCATGCCAGTAGCAACGGCTTCACCGTGTAACCATTTACCGTAACCCTGATCAGCTTCAATAGCATGTCCAAAGGTATGCCCTAAATTCAATAATGCACGCACACCTGTTTCTGTTTCATCTTCAGCAACGATATTCGCTTTACATTGGCAACAGCGCTCTATCATCTGCATTAAGATCTTATTTTCACCGGCCTTGATTTCATCAATATTTTTTTCAAGCCAAGTAAAAAATTCACCATCGCCTAAGATGCCGTACTTAATAACCTCAGCCATACCAGCATTAAACTCTCTAACCGGTAAAGTAGATAGGCTTGATAAGTCGATAAAAACGGCTTTAGGTTGATAGAACGCGCCTATCATATTCTTACCTAAAGGGTGATTAACCGCTGTTTTTCCGCCAACAGATGAGTCAACTTGAGATAGTACCGTTGTCGGTATTTGGATAAAATCAATACCGCGCTGATAACAAGCTGCTGCGAAGCCAGTAATGTCACCAATAACCCCGCCGCCTAATGCGATTAAAGTCGTATCTCTGCCGTGGGTGCCCTTAAGCAGATGTGACATTATCCGTTCAAAATTCGCTAAGCTTTTCTGAGCTTCACCATCAGGTAAAATGATTTCATCAATATCGAAATCCCTAAGGCTATGTTTCAATTGCTCAATATATAGTGGTGCAACTATGGTATTACTTACAATGCAAACACGCTTACTGCGGATGTGACTAGACAGCAGATCACTATTTGCTAATAGTCCGCTGTCTATATAAATGGGATAACTTCGTGAGCCGAGTTTAACCTGAAGAGTGGTCATAAGTATGTCGTTTAAAAATCTAAACGTTCTACTATTTTACTTGCCACAACTTTCGCACTTTGATCATCCGTCTGCACGATAACATCGGCAATTTCTTCATATAACGGATTACGTTCTACTGCTAAGTTTTCAAGTACTGTTCTAGGTTCTTCATCAGTTTGTAGAAGTGGACGACGTCGGTCTCTTTGCGTACGTGCGACTTGTTTATCAATGGTTGTTTCTAGATAAACCACAATACCGCGCGCTGATAAGCGATTACGTACTTGAGCGCTGATCACAGATCCACCGCCAGTTGCCAAAACAATTCCTTGTTTTTCACTTAAGTCTTCAATAACTGATTCTTCTCTTAAGCGAAAGCCTTCTTCGCCTTCAAGATCAAAAACCCAGGCGATATCTGCACCAGTGCGACGTTCGATTTCTTGATCAGAATCAAAAAACTCTAGATGTAGCTTGTCCGCTAATTCTCTACCAATGGTACTTTTGCCTGCGCCCATTGGGCCTACAAGGAAAATATTACGTTTTTCTGCCATTAGATTAATTAATACTCGTTTATTTATTACGTGAACAGGTAAGAGGGAACCTCCCTCGAAAATTTCAAGGGCGCAATTATCGCAATTGTTGGGTACAAATTGCAAGCATGTAAGATGAAAACACCACCTTACATGCAAATTAACTTAAAATCTTTCCGTAACTATGCGTGGTGTAACGAATATTAAGAGTTCTTTTTTCTCATTAAAGTTGCTGCTATTCCTAAACATCCAGCCAAAATACGGAATATCGCCTAAAACAGGTACTTTTGAAACCGAGCTAATAATTTGTTGTTGATAAATACCACCAAGTACGATGGTTTCACCATTATTAACTAAAACTTGCGTGCCAATTCTTTGCGTATCAATTGCTGGCGCTGTGCCATTGGAAACATCTGAAACCGTATCTTGTGTTACTACCAAGTCCAAAATAATTCTATCATCAGGTGTAATATGAGGTGTTACGGTTAAGCTTAATACTGCTTTCTTAAATTGTGTTGATGTTGCACCACTAGAAGCGGCTTCTTGATAAGGTATTTCAACACCTTGCTCGATATACGCTTCTTTTTGATTCGCAGTGGTAATACGAGGACTGGCAATTATTTCGCCTTTATTTTCTTTTTCCATGGCACTTAATTCAAGATCAAGAATGGTACCATCGGCTAAACGTGCAACCTGAAATGCAATACTGCCAGCCGGGTTTACCACCGGTAAATTAACATTGAGTCGATCACTTAATGATGGAATTGTACCATTGCCTGCACTCTCAGCGCCTGACAAAGAACCTGATGTTGATGAATCAGAACCTGTGTCTGTTACACCCCAACGAATACCCAGTTCTTCATTAATATTATCTTTTACCGTTACCATGCGAGATTCAATAATAACTTGGCGGACAGGAATATCTAATACTGACACCATACGTTTAATATCTTCAATGCTAGTCGCGGTATCTCGGATCAACAAGGTATTGGTTCTTTCATCAACACTAACGCTGCCACGTGATGATAAAATACTATTGTCTTCATTTTTTATTAACGCGGCAAATTCAGCAGCTTTTGCGTAATTAACTTGTACGTATTCAGAATATAACGGCGCAAGTTCTTCAACTTGCTGCTGAGCTTGTAAGTCACGAGCTTCTCGAGCGGCTAGTTCATCACTTGGAGCAACCATGAGAATGTTGCCTTCCATACGCTTGTCTAAGCCTTTAACCTTGAGGATAATATCTAATGCTTGATCCCAAGGAACGCCATCTAATCTCAAAGTAATGTTGCCTGCAACGGTATCGCTGGTGACTAGGTTGAAACCATTGTAATCAGCAATAATTTGTAAAACAGTACGAACAGAAATATCTTGGAAATTTAATGATATTGCTCTGCCACTAAAACTCTCTTCCTCTCCAAGGTAACCGTCTTCTTTTACTTTAGCGTTTACCGTTAATGAAAACACATCATTAAACTGTTGATGCTTATATTCAAACGGCCCATTAATATCAACCACTAAACGAGCATTTCGCCCTTCTTTAAAGGTTTCAATACCGGTAACAAGTGTGCCAAAGTCAGTTACATCTAATTTATAAATGTAGTCTTCCAAAATTTCAGTATTATGAAATTCGATATAAAGCTTACCTAGTTTGTCACTCACATCGACAGCAACTTTACTGTCAATAAGCTTAACTAAAAGTTGCGCTTCATCTTTCTGACCACGTTTAAAATCAATATTATCAATTTGGTTAATAAAACCATGCCCAAGCGGAATTAATTGGGTTACCGTTTTATTTACCTGCCCAGTATTCAAGGTGAGCGCAAAGGTATTATTTTTTTGAATAACGTCAAAAATTGATAGATGCTGCAAATTAACATTAGCAACGACTTTGCCTGCTATTTTTTGCACCGTAATATTTTTTACGCCAGCGTGCTCAACAAGTGTGTTGGCAATCGCAGGATTAAATTGCTCTGCATCAAAAGTTATTCTAACTTGTGCAGGTTTCATTGACGTTGCCACTTCGGGCGGCGCAGCAATATTGTCGGATAACTCAAACACCAACTCAATTTCATCATTTTGAATGGTGTTGTAGGTAATTCCTGTTAATTCGTTCGCCCACGATAAAGTGGAAAACACGCATAAATAGGCGGCCGTAATTAACTTCATTTTTTTGCAATGTGTCATAAGATTATCGTTTTTCATTTTATTAAATAGCAACATTACTTCCTTAGCCCCTCTGCACTTGTCTCCGTCATGGTAACGACAGTTTCACGTTCCACCCAGCACCCAGCGCCATCTGGGATTAACTCTAATACTTTTACATTGTCTTGGCTTACCGTGGTGATTTTCCCATGATATAAGCCAACGTAACTTCCCACAGCAACTCTGTGCAAGGTATTATCAGACGCCTCGACGAGTGCCCAAGTAACACCTAATTCACCTAAGGTGCCACGCATCACTAAATCACTTAGTGAAAACTTCTCCAAAGGCTGCTTTCTTCGACGCGGATCTGGACTTAAACAGCCTGACATTTGTTGAATTTTTTCTTGAATAGCTTCAGGTTTCGGTATATCAAATGGGCTACGTAACACATCTGCCGAATAGTCGAAGTGATCAAAAACTCTCACTTCAGGCATTGGGTCAATCGTGCTAGCTGTGCCTGATTGCACCTTAACAATATGTTGTTTCAAATCATCTGTATCACTAAAACAGCCCGTTAGTAGAACAGCACTTAATAGAATGAATTTTTTCATTATTCGTCTGCCTCCCTATAACGATAGGTTTTAGCTTGTAACTTTAATTTTAAATCTCCCGATGCTTGTTTTTGCATACTAATGTCAAAATCATGCAGGGTAACTATGCGTGGTAAGCCAGCAATTCGACTAACGAATTGACCAAATTCATGATAAGAACCTAAAACCTCAATATCGATGGGTAACTCGATATAAATTTCTTGCTCTATTTCCGGCTGCCAATTTAGTTTAACAAAATCAAGTCCTGTAGTGGTACCGACAAAGGTAATATCGTCTAACAAACCTGGTGTTTCATGGCTTTCAGGTAAACTTTTCAATTGGTTGGCAAACATTGCTTCTGCTTCAACCATTTGTTGTTCAAACAATTCTAAATTAGCCGCTATATGATATTTTGCTTGGTATTGTTGTTTTAAAGTCGTTTCTTCTGCTGTCACCCGTTCAAGTTGTTCAATTTGATCACTGACCATTAGCACATAACCCAAACCTAACACCAAGATAACCAAGAATATTGATAAAACAATTTTCGCCGCTTTCGGCCATTGTCCAATATTATCAAGCTCTAATCCATCAAATTGCTCCATAAATTCCGATAAATCAAAATTCATTATGGTGCTCCTTGATTAGTAGGTTCATTCAAGTTAATTAAACCTTTAATTCGAACACGCATTTTAAAATCACTTAATAATTTACTTTTTGCATCGTTGGAGGTTATCGATTCAAGAATTGCGTCTTCAAATAAATCAGAGCTTTCTATTTCTCTAATCATGTTAGCTAGATGATTATTAGACTCACTTTTACCGATAATATTTAAGCTATTATCTTGTTTTTCTAAGCGAGTAAGATAAATTCCATTCGGTACTACTTTTGCAATCTCGTCTAAAACTTGTGTACCCACATTACGACTACGTTGCAGTTGTTCAACAACACTAGTACGTTTTTCGAGTTCTTTTTTCTTTTCGTTCAGCGATTTTATTTTCGAGATACGTAAATCGAGTATTTGAATCTCATTTTGTAAAAACTGATTACGAGAATTCTGACCATCAATACGCATTTGATAAAACTGATTCACTGAGAATACAATAATAAATGCTGCCAAAGCTACTATGGTTAACACAGTAAAGTATTCTCGCTGTTTAGCTTTTTCAGCTTCTTCACGCCATGGTAATAGATTTATATATGCCAAGGGGAAAAACTCCTTAATGCTAAACCAGCTGCCACCATAAAGCGCGGTGCTGTGTTGGCTAACTCTTCTTGATTAATAGTGCTAGAAATTTCCATACCTGCAAAAGGGTTTGCTATTACTGTATGTATACCCAGCTCTTCTGATAATAATTGCTCTACGCCTTCCACTGAAGCACTACCACCTGAAATAACCAGATAATCAATTTTTTCTTTGCCGCTAGTGGTAAGAAACATTTGAATGGCGCGGCGAATTTGCTGCACTAATATGGTGTGAAAAGGCGCTAAAACTTCAAAGGTGTAATTGGGGGGCAGATCATCGGTTAACTTGGCTAATTCAGCCTCTTCAAACGATTTATTATAATAAGATACAATAGAGCGAGTATATTGCTCGCCACCAAACAGTTGATCGCGACTGTAAATATGTGTACCCGCTTCCGTGACCGAGAATAATGTCATGGTCGCGCCCAAATCTACGGTAGCGATAACTTTATCTGCGGCATCATCAGGTAATTGGCTTAAGGTTAAATCATAAGCGCGACTGATGGCGTAAGACTCAACATCGATAACTTTAGTTTCAAAACCACCTGCTTCTAGTGCCGCAACTCTTGCTTCAACAGATTCTGTCCGAGCAGCACTGAGTAAAACATTAATTTTACTTGGGTCTGATTCATTAATATCGAGTGATTCAAAATCTAAGCTAACTTCATCCAGGGGATAAGGAATTAAGCTATCAGCTTCGATTTCTATCTGACTCGCTAATTCTTGTTCGGTTAATGCGACATCCATATAAATTATTTTCGTAATAACCGTTTGCCCAGAGACAGCTGACGCTGCTTGTTCAACAGACGACGAGATTTTTTTGCGGATTTTAGCAACAACTTTACCAACAGCGTCAATGTCCTGAATTTCTCTATCAACAATCGCGCCTCTTGGCATCGGTTCAATAGCGACAGTTTCAAGAACATATCCGTTATCGTTTCGGTTCAGTAAAACAGCTTTAATAGAGTGAGAACCGATGTCAATTCCAACCATTAAGGCGGTCTTTTTTTTCCATAAACTACTTAACATAGAATCCTACTAGAACATTTTATTATAATAATATTAGGTATAAAATTCGTATTTATACATTTATTACATGCTTTTACAGGATATACTAGTACTATTACGTCAATTTTATAACTTTTATCGAGCATTTTTTTGTGTTTTCTATAAAAAACCTATTAAAAACGGGTGCTGCGTTGATATTTATCGGAATTTTGGCTCTTGCCGGAATTTACATGTCGATGCGTTCAAATTTACCCAGTGTCGAGTCACTGAAAGATTTGCAGTGGCAAACGCCAATGCAAATTTTTAGTTCTGATGGCAAACTTATTTCCCAATTTGGTGAGAAGAAACGTATTCCTCTTACCTTGGATGAAATGCCCCAGCAATTAATCAATGCGATTTTAGCCACAGAGGACGATCGTTTTTATCTTCATTTCGGCGTTGATCCCATTGGCATGGGTCGAGCCATCTTAGGTCAACTGACAGGACAAAATAAAGGCGGCGCTAGTACCATCACTATGCAGGTTGCCCGAAACTTTTTCCTGACTCGAGAACAAACCTATGTCCGAAAAATTCGTGAAATATTTATTTCATTCCATATTGAAAGCTTGTTAACAAAAGACGAAATCCTTGCGCTCTATATGAATAAAATTTCATTAGGGCATCGCTCTTTTGGATTTGGCGCGGCAGCACAGGTCTATTATGGTAAAGACGTAAAAGAACTGACGTTGGCTCAAATAGCCGTATTAGCAGGTTTACCCAAAGCGCCTTCAACCATGAACCCAATTAGTCGACCAGATCGTGCTTTACAGCGACGAACCGTAGTATTACAACGCATGTATACCGCTGACTATATCACTGCTGAAGAAATGTCAGCAGCAAACAAAGAACCGATTTCTGCCATAAAACACGGTGCTGAAATCGAGTTAAGTGCCCCTTATATTGCCGAAATGGCGCATCAAGAAATGGTTGATCGTTTTGGCAAAGAAGCCGCATATACCGGCGGTTATAAAGTATTTACTACTGTAACTTCCAAGCTGCAATATGCAGCTCAACAAGCCGTGGTTAATAATATTTTAGCATACGACCAACGCCATGGTTATCGCGGACCTATTAGTACCTTACGACCCATTGACGACCAAACTCAAACTCGCAGTACAAGTGATTCAAGTGACAATGCAATTGCGCCAATAACTGTAGAAGAAACAATAGCAGCACTCGCCCCGCATGGAAGCTACCACTCGATTGTACCTGCAGTTGTTACGGCAACATTTGAACAATCTGCGAAAGTTAGGTTACAAGATGGCTCAGAGGTTAACATCGATTGGCAAGGATTAGCCTGGGCACGTGCTTATATAAATGATGATAAGCAAGCAGCACCTCCAACTATCGCTAGTGAAATTTTGACAATCGGTGATATTATTATGGTTGCTGCAACAGAATCTGGCTATCGCTTAAGTCAATTACCAGAAGTCAGCTCGGCATTAGTATCTCTAGCAACAGACAGTGGTGCCATAAAAGCCGCAGTCGGTGGGTTTAGTTTTGACCAAAGTCAATTTAACCGTGTTACCCAAGCGAAACGACAAGTGGGTTCTAACATTAAGCCTTTCATTTATTCTGCAGCGTTAGACAGCGGCTATACATTAGCATCGATAGTCAATGACGCTCCGATTAATCAGTGGGATAGAAGTTCAGGTGTGGTTTGGCGTCCTAAAAATTCGCCTCCGGTTTATAACGGCGAAATACGCTTTCGTTTAGCATTAGCGCAATCTAAAAACGTCATTGCTGTTCGCTTACTCAGAGAAGTAGGCTTAGATAAAATCATTCCCTATTTAGCGCTTTTTGGTTTTAATCCTGAGGATTTACCGCGTAACGAATCTTTAGCACTCGGTTCAGCGTCTTTAACACCTATCGAAGTGGCCACTGGCTTTGCAACTTTTGCTAATGGCGGTTTTTTAATCAAGCCTTACTTAATCGAACGCATTGAAGACTCATTCGGTAAGGTATTATTTCAAGCCAATCCGGCCATGGCATGTGACCCTTGCGAAGAAATTATTACAACAGTACCTGAAGTCATAGATGGCAGCAGTGACAATTATGCTCTAGATGTTATTGATCAAATTCAGCTAGCGCCAAAAACAGTCAATAAAGCCCCTAGAGTTATTAGTGCCCAAAACGCATTTTTAATGACTGAAGCACTGAACTCTGCAATCTGGGGCGCTGACTGGAATGTAAAGCCTTTTTGGCAAGGCACAGGTTTTCGTGCACGTGTACTTAAACGCAGAGATATTGCTGGTAAAACAGGTACTACCAATCAGGCGAAAGACGCTTGGTTTTCCGGCTACAGTCGCAGACTCGTCACAACATCTTGGATAGGTTTTGACAATCCCAGCCGTAATCTTGGTCAAACAACCTACAACAGTAACCTAGGTAAAGAACAAACCACAGGTAAAGAGTTTGGTGCTAAGTCGGCACAGCCTGCTTGGATCAACTTTATGAGAGTAGCACTAGCCGAGCTTCCAGTTGAATATTTTGAGCAACCCGAAGCATTAATGTCGGTTAGAATAGATAAAGTGTCTGGGAAGTTAACCACAAAAACAGATAAATCAAGCCGCTTTGAGTATTTTGAATTAGGCACAGCTCCTACTGAATACATAAGCCAAGATGTCAGCAGTGAAATTCTCGATGGTGATGGCTCAATTACTCCCAATGAAGACGGAATATTCGATTAACAGCAACTTGTGTTGATCTTGTCGAAATAACTATTTCGACAAGATTTTTTATACTTGAAAGATCAACAACCGCTCTCAAAAGTTTCGTTAGGTAAGCATCCTAACGAAAAATTTGTTTCTATTCGAAATTTATCCCGAACATTTACAAAAATTATATTACTTTAAAATGTAATTTAATTGATATTTTCCTGACCAAATAGTCAACAACAAAATGCGCATAACCTCTTGTTTATAAGCACTATAGTCATTAGCCACTGGTTATTACTTAGTAGCCTTAGCCATTAACTATTTTCATCGTAAACATCTTTTCGTAATAAATAATGAAACTTAGTATGAAAACTTTCACAACGAAAGAAAAAAAACTTTCGTTTTGCTTATTGATCGCATAAAATTGTCGTCCAAACTCGGAATACCGAAACAAATTATTCAAAAATCGTCATACTTTTAGGAGCGAATTCGCAATGGCAGCTTTAGAAAACTCAATTGATTTATCTTCATACGGCATCACTAATGTTGCTGAGATAGTTTACAATCCGTCTTATGAGTTACTCTTTGCTGAGGAAACAAGATCTGATCTCTCTGGTTTTGATAAAGGCGTAGTTACCGAACTTGGCGCTGTTTCAGTAGACACGGGAATATTTACCGGTCGCTCTCCTAAAGACAAATATATTGTTCGTGATGACACTACGCGCGATACCGTTTGGTGGTCAGATCAAGGAAAAAATGACAACAAACCCATGACACAAGAAACTTGGACTAGCCTTAAAGGTTTAGTCACTGAGCAGTTGTCTGGCAAGCGTTTATTTGTTGTTGATACTTTTTGTGGCGCAGATGAAGCGACTCGCTTAAAAGTACGCTTTATCACAGAAGTAGCTTGGCAAGCCCATTTTGTTAAAAACATGTTCATTCGCCCTACCGATGTCGAGTTAGCATCTTACGAACCTGATTTCATCGTAATGAATGGCGCAAAAACAACTAATCCAAATTGGCAAGCACAAGGCCTAAATTCTGAAAACTTCGTTGCCTTTAACCTTACTGAACGTATTCAGTTAATTGGTGGTACTTGGTACGGCGGCGAAATGAAAAAAGGTATGTTCTCAATGATGAACTACCTACTACCATTAAAAGGCATTGCTTCTATGCATTGTAGTGCTAACGTTGGTGAAGATGGTGACACTGCTGTTTTCTTCGGCCTTTCTGGCACAGGTAAAACAACATTATCAACTGATCCTAAACGCCAACTTATTGGTGACGATGAACATGGTTGGGATGAAAACGGGGTATTTAACTTTGAAGGTGGTTGTTACGCAAAAACTATCAACTTGAGCAAAGAAAATGAACCTGACATATACAACGCTATTCGTCGTGACGCTTTACTAGAAAACGTAACTGTTGACGAAAAGGGTCTGATTGATTTTGACGATAATTCAAAAACTGAAAACACCCGTGTTTCTTATCCAATTCACCACATTGATAATATCGTTAAGCCGGTTTCTCGTGCTGGCCATGCAAAAAAAGTTATTTTCTTAACCGCTGATGCTTTTGGTGTATTGCCGCCTGTTGCTAAATTAACACCTGCACAAACAGAATATTACTTTTTGTCTGGTTTCACGGCGAAACTTGCCGGTACTGAACGTGGTATAACAGAACCAACACCTACATTCTCAAGTTGTTTTGGTGCCGCCTTTTTAAGTTTACACCCAACACAATACGCTGAAGTTCTTCGTAATCGTATGCAAGCTGTAGGCGCTGAAGCTTACTTGGTTAATACCGGTTGGAATGGCACTGGCAAACGTATTTCAATTAAAGATACGCGTGCAATTATTGATGCGATTTTAGATGGTTCAATTGATAATGCAGAAACACAAGTTTTACCCTTATTCAATTTAGATATTCCAACTAGCATTGATGGCGTTGACAATAGTATTTTAGACCCACGTAATACTTATGCTGATGCTTCACAATGGCAAGGTAAAGCAGTTGACTTAGCCACGCGCTTTGTTAACAACTTTAATAAGTTTACTGATACTGATAACGGTAAGTCATTGGTAGCCGCTGGCCCAAAGCTATAACTAAACCAATACCGCACTAAAGTAGAATGTCCCGTCCTAGAATATGTTGACGGTTTTAATGAAAGGCCAGTGGCTTAAGCTTCTGGTCTTTTTTGTGCACTTGGTTTGGTGTTTTCATTGCCAAACTTAAGTGCGGCCTTATTTCATT
>NZ_JACGWA010000006.1 GCF_014077505.1 Colwellia sp. BRX10-3
TGGTTGTAATGTCGCTTTCTTGTATGTCCCATGATTAACCTCTTTGGTAACAATTAAATAAATAACTGTCTACCAAAGTGGTACAAGATCACAGTGAAAACAGCCAGCTGTAAATTTTCCTGCTTTATTGACTTGTTATGTTTTGGTGTTCACATTGCCTGATATTTCTTCTTGTTCCCAGAATACATCAAGTAAATCGTCACCAAACTCTGTATTTGAATTTTCGTCTATAGAGCTCAATTCAAACTCTTTAAATTCCCCATCAAAATGTCCGCCCGAACTTATAATTGAAATGAGTGATGAAACTCCATTTTGAGCACCTAACCGAATAAAATCAGACAATACCTTTCTAGTAGGATTATCTGCTTGTTTCCAATATTGAATTAAAGGCTTCATTGAACTATCAGAGCACTCTTTAACATCTGTTTTCGAGAAGGTTTCTTCATAGCCAGAAACTAGATCATTAATGCATTCATCTCTAACTGTAGATATAAATTTATTAGGGTTCACCTAAAACTCTCCGAAAAACATAACGCTTCGCATAAACAGCGGAGCAAGTTGGACGCTTTTTTGCGCCGTGTGTTTTGCAAAAAGTCGGCCTACTTGCGGAGTCAGGTTTGATGCGTTTGTTAGGCATTTTCACTCCCAATGTTAAGCGATTGAGGCTCACGATACTTCGCTAGAAGTTCTGGCTGTTTTTGAGCCACGTCAAAGAAGAATTCAGCTAAACTGCCTTTGAGCTTTCTCAGGAAAATCTCCAACTCTAATAGCTCACTTTTTTCGAGGTGGAGCCCTTCATTAAATTGAAAGTGAGGAAAATTAAACTCTCCATCTAAAACGGGAAATGTACTAGAACGAAAATGCATTGCTTCTTCGGCTGAGTGAGCAACTATTGTCCCTCTTAAATCCGTTATTTTTTTTAGTAAGGCTTTTTCATTACTTGTTAGTTTTATATCCAGAGCTCTTAGACCAATTGTTGTGCCACTTCTAGTAGTTTCAAATGGTCGCGCCATAGAAATAATTAAAGTGGACTCATAGCACCTAAAACGACGTAAGCTGACCTTGTCGTATTTTTCATCAAAGTCACAATCTTGTAGGAGGAACGTCAGTGCTGACAAGGCCTGTTGAAAGTCCCAGCTCGAATATATTGCCCTTACTAGTTGCTGTTCTGTAAGTTTCATGATGCCTAACAGTATATTAGACGGATCAAAACCCACCTTCCACAAGCAAGACCGCCCAACTTATGTATATTTATTCCAATAAATATACATAACTAAATATTAATATTCAATAAGTTAATGCTACTTGTTGAATATAACGATGTAGAAAGACGGATTAAATCCCTCTTTCTAAAATAAAGCGGGAAACAAAGGTTGTCTGTATAAAAAAACAGTAGTAATTAAATTAAACTTTCAAATTAGCAAAAGTCCTCTAATACAATAGATTCTGCTACTAAAAGTTGAAAAACTTAGACTTATCGTTACTTATTTAGAAATTAATGCTCAAAAAAGTAACTTTAAGCATAAAGTATATTTTTATTTACATACAAAAATTAAGATATCTTAATTGTTGATGGTTAAGTTACCTTCACAACTGGATGAACAACGGCTTTGGTTATTTTCCCATGCTGTTGCTTAACTTTAATGTCAGCCAAAGGTACGTTGATGTAACCATTTAAATTTGATGAGTTTACTTGGCTAGGCGAGGTTTTTAAAGTGGTTATATCGGCAATTAACCCAGTAGATTTTTGTGGTTTTATTTTATTTTTATTACCGGTTTTTGGGTTGTCGTTATAAGCAGGAATATCATTAGCAAAGCTTTTCTCACGGCTTGCCCCAACAATGCAAATTCCATTTTCAACTGCGCGAGATAATAAACTAAATTCAACCTCAGTAGATTCTTGAATGTCAAAGGGTACCAATAACACGTGAATGTTATTTGAAGCTGCAATTTTCACTATTTCAGGTATGTTAGCGTCGTCAGCAGTTAGCATAGTAATGTTAATATTCCCTTGCTCTAAGGGTAGTTCTATTATGTTTAACTCATTTCCCAAAGCTGTCCACTGGTATCTATTACAAAAATGCAATTGCTGTTGTGTTGCAAATAAGCCGTGTTCACTTATTAATACTGCCTGATGCGCGCCATTAATAACTAAACTTGTGCAGACATATTGAAAAGGCCTTAACTCTGCGCTAATTTGATTAATGAGTTCAGTACTCAGTGTTTCTACTTCAGCACGTTGTTCAGCATTATTGGTGATAGTTTTATCTGCGATAAAAAATAACTCTGGTAATTGAATAATATCACTAAGGTTATTTTCTATATAATGACAAACATCTTCAATGGCTTGCTCGTTAGATTTATATGTCGCAAATATCGCAACGTTCGCCGTTTCAGGCACTTTATTGTTAATGGCTTGTTCAGTATTAGCTGTTTGCTGTTTTAGTGTTACTTGCTTTTGATAGAGTTCAGCTCGTCGCTGAGTTAAAAACTCAGTACCATCAGGTCGACATTTGTTATTTAACCCTGCCCCATCCAAATCAATATCAGCATAGGTAAAGCCTTCTTTATTATCTGCTAGTTTCGCTAATATCTTTCCGTTTACAGATACTATTTGGCTATGACCAGCGCCAACTAAATCATCATTTGAATGCTCTGCTGTTATAAATCCACCAACTTTATTTGCTGTGGCTAAAAACACATTGTTTTCAATGCTACGGGCACAGTCATGCAAAGTACTTTGATCTAATACACATGTATTTTGTGAGTTACATAATAATTTTGCACCATCTAAGGCTAACTCTCTCGCTACCTCAAATGTAATTGCATCGCTACCGGCCAAAAGCCCAAGTTTACCAAAAGGCGTTGTTACTGCTTCAGCGCTTTTATTCGAGCTAACAAAAAATTCATTTTCATGTGCTTGTAACATTTGCTTATCTGTTTGCTGATTAAGCTCACCAGAGGGAGAAAACATACATGAGGTAACACTAATATTTGATTTAATTCTAGGGTGTTGATGATTACGTTCGAGGTCTCTGCGCAACGTGACGTTGATCACGATATAACAGTTATGTTGATTCGCTTGTGCCGCTATTTGTTGTAAAAATGGACCATTAATAACTAAGGCTTGCTGCCATGCTTGATTATGGTCTTCGTAACAAGGTTCATCACTGCGATGTGCAATACCAAACATAGTATTACAATATTCAGGAAGAACGATTATAGAAGGCTCGCATGTGGCTGCCTCGTTTATCATTCGAATACAGATTGCTAGATTTTCTTGAAGATTTAAGGATGTGGCAAACTGAGCAACGGCTACTCGCATGATTTATATTTTCCAGGTAATTAAAACTTATTTGAACTGAGTAATTTAATGGCACTTCGAACTATAGCCGCGATTATACAATTTTTAATTAAGTTTGTGACCTTGTTGTGCTCTGAAAATAAATTTACTCGAATACCCATTTAATATCTTTCATGTGGAATGTCCTGACACTAAGTAAAGTATTGAAAATATTGAAAATGAGTTTTCCAAAATCAAATAATAACTAGACGATAAGCAAGCCGACTGTTAATGTTTAAAATGATAAATAAAATTATCACACCAATTGATTGAAGTAACAGCTCGTATTGTTTGAATTATATACTTTATTTGGTGTTTTGAACTTAACACGCTTAATTCATAAGGAAAACCAATGAAAAACTTGATCATGATATTTGCAGCACTATTTACTAGCACGCTACCAATAACATCAATGGCTGGCAATGTTAGTTCTGCTGTAGTTATAGAACAACAGCGAAGCGCAATCACTAAACAACAAATTTTATCTATGGTTGATAGTGACGAAGTACAACAACAATTAGTTGCGCTTGGTGTATCTTCTGCCGATGCAGTAAATCGCATTAATAACCTTACCAGTGCTGAGCTTTCTCAGTTAAATATGCAAATTAATGATGCTCCTGCAGGCAGCGGTATTGTTGGCACAATAGTTACCGTATTAGTTGTGGTTGCCGTACTTGATTTGTTAGGTATTACCGATGCTTATTCTTTCATCGACCCTATCTAAAATCATTAATAAAGCAATAAAGGTTGGCATAATTGCCAGCCTTTTTTTACTTATTGGCTGTTCAACACCTCCACAAACGTTGAAATTAACCCAGCAACTTCCAACAAATATTCCGTTAACTTCAAATATTGAAGGTGTGCCTTTTTATTCGCAGCAAGCCTATTACTGTGGTCCCACAACACTTGCCGAAATATTTGAATACAATGGTGTAAAAATATCACCTGAAAGTATTGCACCGCAGTTATTTATTCCAAAAAGAAAAGGTAGTTTGCAATTAGAAATGGTCGCGGCCATTAGGCATCAAGACTTTCTTGCTTATGCAAGTAATGGCTCTTTAGAGCAACTATTAAAGCTAGTACACCAAAAAATTCCTGTTATTGTGTTGCAAAATTTAGGGTTGTCTTGGTATCCATTTTGGCATTATGCAGTAGTAAAAGGCTATGACTTAGAAACTCAAGAGTTTATTTTACATTCTGCTGATATTGAAAATCGCCGTGTAGGAATGAAGGTATTTGAACGTACTTGGCAACGCGCTAAGTTTTGGTATGTTGCAGCATTAAAGCCAACGCAAAGCATGAGTGCATTAAACGACTTCACTTATATAAGTGCCAGCCAAGATTTAATTTCGATTGGTAAAGGCCCCGCTGCTATCCCATATTTGCAGCAAGCCATTAAAGCCTGGCCTGAAAATTGGCTAAGTTACTTTTTACTGGCTAATTATTATTTCGAAAAAAATAACATAGTCGCGGCAATCAACTGGTTTGAGCAAGGGCTGACTTACGGCAGTAAACAAAGTGAATATTTAAATAACTACGCCTACGCCCTACTTAAAAATGGTGACAGTGAACACGCTAAAATCATGATAGAGAAAGCTTTAGTGCTCTCACCCAATAACCTTAATATTTTAGCGACACAAGAAGAAGTGTTAGCCTCTCTCCTTTGATTTTTATCTGATTTAAATCGTTAAACATTCCTAATAAAAAAGCTCATTTACATTAAATGAGCTTTTAAATAATGGGCAAAATAAGACTATTCCTTATCAGTAAATAAGCGCTTTGATTTAAGCTTGCTTACCTTTTGTATTTGAGTTGGTATTAGCTAAGTATTTCTTCATCAGCACTGGCAGTGTGGTTATGTCAGTTACTAAAGCCACAATCATCGCAACACTGGTGAGTAATCCAAACAACATACTGGGCACAAAGTTAGAAAACACCAAGGTACCAAAACCGATAACGATCACCGTTGTGGTATATATTAAGGCATAACCAACCGATAAATTAGTACGTTTAACCCACTCATCACTGTTTGCTTCATCCAGTTTAATTTCTTCTAAATAACGATGAATATAGTGAATGGTATCGTCCATTGAAATGCCCATAGCAACAGCTGCAATGGTAATGGTCATTAAATCTAATGGAATAGCAAAAATGCCTAATATGCCCATAATAACCGAGGTGGTAATTAAGTTTGGTATTAAGGCAATCCACGCCACTTTAAACGACGAGAATATTATCATCAGTGTAATCGCCATAGCGCCATAAACAATCAGTATGGTCAATATTTGTGAGTCAACTAAGCGCGATAATACATCTTGATAAAGAATAAATAAGCCCGTAAGCGTGTACTGCTGTTTTTCAATACCCAATAACGATAATTCTTGATGAATCTCTGACAATAAATCAGCTCTGTTTAAGTCTTTAGTGCTGTCTTGTACCCGCATTGAAATACGTATTTGCTTGTCTTTTTCTGAAAAGTAAGCGCCAAATAATTCTTGCTGTAAGTTAGGATCTAAACTTTTGTAAAGCGCGGTAAGTTCGTATTCTGTTAAAGGTTTACCGTTTACCACTTGGGCAATTTTAGTAAAGTCGGCAATTGACGTAATGGCTCCAATGGCTTGTTGCTTTGCCAACATATTTTGAATAGCAGTAATCGTTTGAACCGTAGTTGCCGAAATAACTAAATCTGATTTTATTTGGTCATCAGGAATATCAAATAGCACGTCAAAGGGTGTAGAACCGCCAAACTCTTGGTCAATAAAGGTTAACTCTTTTCGAACATCTGTCGACTCGCTGAAGTAGTTTAAAAAACTATTTTCTGCGGTGAGTTTTAAACAACCCAGTACACCAATAATGGTAATTATTGTTGATATAACCATTATCTTTTTAGGTTGGTTTTTAACAAAACTTGCGGTTGCGTTCATGCCATGTTCAATCTGTTTGTGCTGTTTAACAAAATCTTGTTTATTAAATAGCGCCAATAGTAATGCTGGGAAAAAAGCTAAGCTAACAATAAAGCTTACCAGCATAGCAACTACCATCATCCAACCAAAACTGATAACTGGCTGAACACCACTAAATATGAGAGAACCAAAACCAATAGTAGTAGTTAAACCTGCATAAAAACATGGTTTTATTTTTTGCCTAATGCTTGCTAGCACTAATTGTTTATGTGACCAATCAGTGTGTTTCAGCACCAGTTCTTGATAGTGCACAATTAGATGAATGATCATCGCCAACGACAATATAATTTGCAATGCAAATACGTTAGCTGAGATCACAGTAACTTTAAAATCAAGCGCGGCTAATAAACCTATGGTCATTACAACACTGGTTGCACAACAAACTATGGGTAATATTACCCAACTGAATTGTCGAAACAAAAACCACAGTAAAACAATAACAACTAGAATAATTAACGAACCAAAAAGCACTAAATCACTTTCAATAATTTGAATAAGCTCGTAAGACAGTAAATTATTACCACCTAAATAAAAGTCGCCGTGTTTTTTATAAGGTTTTAAAATTGCGCGAATGCTTTCAATTTCATCAATACGTGTTTGTTCTAAACTTTTATTAAATTTTTGTTGGTCATGCTTCAGTTGTTCAAGGCTGTTAAGCTCTTTTTCGGTTAGTTCTCGGGTTAACAAATGACGTTTTATATCAATAATATCGTGGTTAATTTGCTCTATTTTTGGGTCTGACTTAAACACAACTTGCAACGACATTGCCGTTTGATCTTCGTTGATCAACAAGCCTTCATATAAAGGATGTTGCTTTAAACTTAATGATAATGTTTGTTCGTCAAATTTTTGCTTTTCCCACGTTAGATTTTTTACATCCGCTGAAACTACTTCAGCTGCACTAAAAATAGGCATGTTAACAATACTTTTTACTTGTTTAACACGAGATATTGCTTCTATTTCACGGCCTATGTTAGACATAGCACTAAGATTGTTAGTAGCAAATAACTGACTATTTTGGGGTTTAAAAGCTATTAAGATGAACTCTTCTGAGCCATAACGTTGGTCAGCGAGCTGCGTTAAAATGTAATGTTTATTATTATCAACTAACAAAGTGTCAGCCGACGCGTCTATTTCAAAATGCTGCGCTTGCCAGGCAAATACAGCCGTTAAAACAGAAAATACGAGACAAATAACATAAGCCCAAAAAGTTGAGTTTTTATTTAACATAATTATTCCACTACCGGGTCATTAGCTTTAACTGGCTTAGAGATAGCTTGTTTTTGTTTTTCGGTTTTAAAAATCTCGTTTCTCCGTGCTTGACCATCTCGTAATATGTTTTGCATATATAAATTACGCACAAACTCATAAGAATTTTCAACATCGGCTAATACATCAGGATATTTAACAAGAATAGGTATTTGTGCCTGTATACCGTCAGCTATTAATAACTGCGAAGCAGCGTCTTCGTCGTTAATAAAGTTAAGCGGATGCGCAAAGTAGTTAAAGGTTAATGATGCCGTGTCACGTAAATCAGACGGGCCGAGCAGTGGCAAAACAATATAGGTACCGTATCCAACTCCATAAGTAGCTAGTGTATCGCCAAACGTTGTTTTATTGCGCTCGACATCCATCATACTGTTTGCAGCATCAAACAAGCCAAGAAGTCCAACAGTACTATTAATCAATACACGAACAATACTTTTGCCCGACTCTTTAAGCTCACCTTGAAGTAAGTGATTAACTGCATAAAGTGGTTCACGTAAATTATAAAAAAAGTTACTTATACTATTATCTATAGGCTCAGGTACAACTTTTTGATAGCCAGTAGCTAATGGGCTTAAAACGTAACGATAAACTGTATCGTTAAATTTAAAAATAGGCTCATTAATAAAACGCAATGAATCTTCAGGTTCCTGATAACTAACAACACTTGGCAGGTTTTGTTCAGCTGCTATTTCATAAGGCCCTTTTACTGGTTGTTCATTACTTATGGGGTTATCAGCTAAATTATCATTGGTAGTAGAGCACCCTACTCCTAGTGTGAGCATTACGCTTATCAAGGCATATTGTAGAAAATTTTTATTGGGCAATGAGAAATTAAAACTTACATGGTGATTTGTTTTTATCATTATTAACTCCCTGTAACGACTTAACGAATTACCAACATCGCAAATCAAGCAATATGGTTAGCAGACAAATTTATACGTAGAACATTTAAAACAACACTAAACTTTGTGCCATCTCTTATAACAAAATTCAAATGATTAATGACTCAAATAATAACATCTTTATTATAATCACGTTCAATTACAATTTTTAAAAAATACTATTAAAATTTTATGCTTTGCTAAACTTCAATATAAGTTTATTTCAACGCAAAGTTTCATCGCTTCACACCATCAATGAAGACGTTTACGATTATTTTGAATAATTAATTTATCGCCTAATATTTAATATTTTAGAGATTATATATTTCTTTAATGAGGAAGCTTTAGAGGTAGGGATTACCAACATCTAAGTAAATAAATGGCTATTATTTCAACTAAAACAATAAGGGATACTATATTTTATAATCGTTGTAGGTATACTAATATTATCTATTTTTAAGTAGTTACGTATATGTCAAAAATCATAAATTATTTTATTTTTACATTACTAATTGTCTGCTCTACAAAATCTATAGCTGAGCAAACATTAAAAGTTGGCGTGGGTAACTTTCCTCCTTTCTTTATTGAAAGTGGTAAAAAAGGCATATTCATTGAAATCATCGATGAAATTTTCAAACAATTACCTGAATATAAAGTCGAATACATTTTTATGAGTAATAGCCGGATATTGCATGAAATTAATTATGGCAAGTCCATTGATGTTGCTTGTAATATATTTCCTAGCTCAAAGTTAAATGCCTATTTATCAGTGCCGATATTTCGTTTTAGAGATGTTGCTATTTCAAAAAAATCATCAAAGCTAATAATCAATAATATAAATGATTTACGGGGAAAATCTATTGCCGCTTATCAGGGCGCAACAGAATTGCTTGGTGATGAATTTAAGCAAATTGCTAAAAAAAATCATCAATATTCAGAACACGCACACCCTAAAGACACTACTAATCTTATGATCTCTGGAAAAAAGGACATTAGAGTTGGTGATATCAACATTTTTTGGAACGACTTAAATAATATCCATTACGATAATATAGCCGGTATCACACAAAACGATTTTTCGGTACATTACTTATGGCCTGACGTATATTCCCATATGGCTTTTAAAGAGGTACAGCTAAAAAACCTTGTCGATGAGATAATTAAGGAATTAAAGTCAAATGGCACGATTAAAAAAATATATTCCCGATATGAAATGCAATAATAGTCTGGATTATTTTTACTTGTCATCTGTGTGCCCTATGTAAAAATAGTCGAAAAAAGAATAGCTAAAGTTTCCGTTTTTCGAGTCAATAAAATCATTTTACAAGGGTTGTAATAATATTTTCAATTACCAGTTGTGTTTATATACATTACTGGTCTATCTATACCTGTTACTTTCAAATAACCCATTTCTATACAAAAAATATTAGGTGTAGCTTGTACCAACTACGTGAATTCTTTTATCTCACAAATGAGCAACATCCGGTGTTATGTCACGTTAACTCAACACAAAGTTTGAACGCTTCACCTCTATTTTAAGACGTTTAAGCTTTATTATGAATAATTCACTAACTTAATTGATAAAAGCTCGATAGACTTGTTCATCGGGCTTTTGCTTTATTCTTGCAACCTCATTATTTACTTAGGAGCACTTAGTGCCAACATCTTCAATTATTTCAGCTATACCAAAGCCATCAAACAATAACATTGCCGCACCAATTGCTAAAAAAATTCCTCATAAAATGACAATACATAATCATCAACGTGTTGATAATTACTATTGGATGCGTGATGACCAGCGTAGCGATGAAACAATACTGGCACACCTTAATGCTGAAAATAACTATGCTGATGCTATGTTGGCAGATCAAAAGCCGTTACAAGAAGCTCTTTTTCAAGAGCTAAAAGCACGAATAGTAAAAGATGATAATACCGTGCCAGCCAAAGACGGTAAATATTGGTATCAAAGTGAAATAAATGGTGAACAAGAGTTTTCAAATTTTTACCGCGCAACAAGTTTTACTGGTGAGAACAAAACCCTGTTATTAGATGTTAATGCCCGCGCCAAAGACCATGATTTTTATGACTTAGGTGATGTAGCTATTAGTCCTAATGACCAACTTATGTCCATATCGGAAGATACCGACAGCCGTCGTATATACACTATTTGCTTTAAAGACTTGAATAAAGCACCTGGCTCAACAGATGCTTATTTAACCGATATACTCGTAGAAACCGAAGGGCAGATTGTTTGGGCTAACGACAATCAAACCGTATTCTATGTAAAAAAAGATCTAGACACCTTGTTAGGTACGCAAGTTTATCGACATAAATTAGGAACCGTACAAGCTGATGATGTTTTGGTTTATGAAGAAGACGATCACAGTTTTTACATGAGTTTAGATAAAAGCAGAGATGAGTCACAAATTTATATTAGTTTACACGCCACTGAATCAACCCATTGCTTAGCGCTCAGTGCCGACGAACCTAATGGTGAGTTTAGCGAGTTATTTCCTTATCAAGAACAACACGAATATCACGCGGATAAAATGGGTGAATTCTTTTATATTGTCAGCAATCATCAAGCTAAAAACTTTAAGTTGATGAAAGCGGCTGTCGATCAAGTTCACGATATAAATAACTGGCAAGAAGTTATTCCACACAGAAGCCATGTTTTACTTGAAGGCATTGAATTATTTCATAGCTACATTGTGATCACCGAGCGAGAAAACGGCCAGATTCGTTTTATCGTTCACACCACTAGCGGTGAAAATGCTGGTCAACAATATCCATTATCGTTTGACGACCCTTGCTATTTTGCTTGCCTTGGCGATAACCCAGAACCGGAAAGTACAATCGCACGATTATACTATTCGAGCTTAACAACACCTGGTTCATTATTTGAATTTGACTTAGCTACCGGAGAGCGAAAGCTACTTAAGCAGCAAAAAGTATTAGGTGAGTTTACTAAAGAAAATTATCAATCAGAACGATTGTTCATATCCGCACGTGATGGTGTAGAAGTACCAGTTTCTCTTGTTTATCGTAGCGATAGCTTTAAAAAAGATGGCACTAACCCCCTACTTCAATACGGTTACGGTGCTTATGGCATTACCATCGACCCTAATTTTTCGAGTCAAACGTTAAGCTTACTCGACCGAGGTTTTGTTTACGTTATCGCCCATGTTCGTGGCTCTGAAATGCTAGGTAGAGCATGGTATGACTTTGGCAAAATGGCGCATAAACAAAATAGCTTTAACGACTTTATCGATGTTACCAAGGCATTAGTGTCACAAGGTTATGGTGCGAAAGATAAAATATTCGCTTCAGGTGGCAGCGCTGGGGGTTTATTAATGGGCGCAGTGGTTAATCAGGCTCCTGAGCTATATTTAGGAATTGGCGCCCATGTACCATTTCTAGACGTGTTAACCACTATGCTCGACGAAACCATACCGCTAACCACTAATGAATATGACGAATGGGGTAACCCTAACGAAGCCCAAGCTTATCAAGATATTTTAGCGTATTCGCCAATTGATAATATTAGTGCGCAACACTACCCAAATATATTGGTAACCACCGGATTACACGACTCTCAAGTACAATACTTTGAACCCATGAAATGGGTAGCAAAACTTCGAGAACATAAAACAGACGATAACCTTCTGTTATTTAAAACAGATATGGATGCCGGACATGGCGGCGCATCAGGACGTTTTAAAAGCTTAAGAGAGAAAGCTTTAGAGATGAGCTTTTTTATCTCTCTGCTTAGTAAGTAAAGCTATTGGAGTAGATTGTTGTCGTTGCTATTCACAAGTTTGCTTAACTTAACTTGTAAATAGCAACAGTCCTTACAATAACGGATTACAACTACCGCACAGTAGACGTTTTTATTAAGCCAGTTCGTCCTAGCCAATAGTTAACTTCAATACCCACAATGAATCCGTAAAAGTAATGCCGATATAGCCAATCAAGCTTATAATTAACCTTAAGAGCTTTGTTTAACTGCTTATAAATAATTAATTAACGGCAATTCAAACAGCAGGTAAATTTTCAGCTAGCCATTGTTTAAATTGTACTTTCGGTAAAGCCCCTGACATACGCGCAATTTCTTTACCGTGATGAAATATCATTAAAGTAGGAATTGAACGAATATTATAACCTCCGCCAGTATGTTGATTATGTTCAGTATCTAGCTTCACAAAACAAGCCTGAGTAAACATTTCACCAGCAACCTGTTCAAAGGTGGGTGCAAATTGCTTACATGGCCCACACCATGGCGCCCAAAAATCTACAACCACAGGCAAACCATTGTCTGTAACATAACGGCTGAAATTTTTATCGCTACCGACAATAGGTTTTGTTGAAAGCACAGGTTTTCCACACTTGCCACAAACAGGCTTGTTATTAAGTTTTACTTTGGCTAGACGGTTTTTCGTACAGCAACTTGAACAAACTATTTGAATAGGTAAATCAGACATTGTTAAACCTCGGTAAAAAGTAGCTTTGAATTTGTTTGAAAATAGAAAGTAGAGTATTAATATGGGTTTCTGCTGCTTTAAATTCAAGTGAACCGGTCTTATTAATGGATTTTACAGCCGAGATATCAGTGTATTTTTTAACTATTGTGCTCTGCTGTTAATTATTAAAGGTTATTTAACATTAGATGCCTGAGTTAATTACTATCTCGACTACACTACACAACACACCACAACAGTGCTGACTTACGCTTGCTTTATACAAACCACATGGTTATTCTGATTTTTTTAAGCATCACAAGTTAACATATTAGTATGAAATTACCCTCTATATTGCCAATAATTCTTGATGGAGGCATGGGTCGAGAACTTGAGCGCATTGGCGCGCCTTTTCAGCAACCAGAATGGTCAGCACATGCGTTAATTGCAGCCCCGCATTTTATCTCTCAAGTACATCGCAACTTTATTGATGCCGGTGCAGAAATCATTACCACGAATACCTACGCGTTAGTGCCGTTTCATATTGGTGAAAAACGTCTTAATGAACAAGGGGCTAACCTCATCAAGCTAGCCGCTAAGTTAGCTCGAGATTGCGTTAAGACTAATTCAGGTGTATTGGTTGCGGGCTGTATCCCACCCGTTTTAGGCTCTTACCGACCAGATTTATTTTCAGTTGAACAAGCCAAACCATTACTTGAACCCTTAATAAATAATCAAGAAGCTGATGTAGACTTCTGGTTGGCCGAAACAATATCTTCAATTGCAGAAGCCGCAATGGTTAAGGCCCGCACGGCACTAACTAACAAACCGACCTGGATTTCATTTACTGTGAAAGATGAAATAGCCACCGAATCAAAGCTACGTTCTGGAGAATCTGTTTTTGATGCCGTTAGCCTAATAGCAGGACAAAATGTATCTGCGATATTATTTAATTGCAGTGCTGTTGAAGTGATGGAAACAGCACTAATTAATGCTAAACAAGCGTTATTAGCTCAAGGACTTGAAAACGAAGTTCAGCTAGGTGTGTACGCGAATAATTTCCCGCCCATCGGTGAACTGCGTGAGGCAAATAATGATGAAGGTTTGTCTATTATAAGAAATGATGTTTCACCAAAAAAATACCGTCAATTTGTATCTGCATGGATTAACGCCGGCGCATCGATTGTTGGTGGTTGCTGTGGAGTTTCACCCGAACATATCAAGGAATTAGCCAAGCTTAAATAACTTTGTAATTTTATAAGCTTGGAAAAAAGTATGAAAATAAAAAATAAAAAACTCAGCCATGATAAATACTAACTATAAGCTTTAAAAAAATATTTATGAAACAAGTGCCCTAGCTATTATGGATGAACTGATAAGTTATAGAGCGGTAAATATATTATTCACAGCCATTAACTCATATGTCGTTGTTGTCGCTGTAACGACTTATTTTTAACCGTAGCTGCTACTTGTGGTACCGCATAAAGATTCAAGCTGCTAAACAAGCTTTTCAATTTAGCTGCCTCGTAATCTTGTTCAATCTTTTCGATAACCAATGCATGTTTTTCTGGATACAAAGCTTCAACCGCTTGCGAAATTAACTCAAATAACTTTTTCAGGTTAATTTTATGTATTTGCCCTGTTTTGTTAAATATCCATTCGGTAATCGCCATAAAATCATCAAACGGTTCATCCGACAACATATGAGGTAAAGCGTATTTAAAACGTCCCGAATTACCTATCATGTCCCAATAGCGAGCAAAACGGTTAATACGCTGCATACTGGTGAAACTCACCCTATCGGTACTTAATATATTAAAAGGCGGTAAAGGGTTAAAACGTAAATCGTACGCTTGAGTATGACGAATAATAGGGCTACCTTTTAAACGTTTCAAAATACCCATTTGAATTTCATGCGGCCTGCAATGATATAGCTGGTTGAAGCTATCTTTAAAACTGTCGAAGGTTTCGCCGGGTAAACCAAAAATAAGATCAGCATGAATATGGGCGTGAGTATTATCTTTTAACCAGATTAAATTGTCTTTCGATTTGGCGTTATTTTGCTTACGGCTAATATTCTTTTGAACCTCTGTATTAAAGGTTTGTATGCCAATTTCAAATTGTAAACTGCCTTCAGGAAACTGTGCTAATAGCTCTTTTAACTTTCTAGGTAGATGATCTGGCACTACTTCAAAATGGAGATAAAGATCATCAGTCATTCGATCTAAGAAAAACTGCATAATTTGCATCGTGGTATTAATGTTTAAATTAAAAGTTCTATCGATAAACTTAAAATTTCGTGCGCCACGGTTATACAGAATTTCCATTTGCTCAAGAAATAGCACTATCTCAAATGGCACTGAGGTTTTATCTAAAGACGATAAACAAAATTCACACTTAAACGGACAACCACGCGACGCCTCAACGTACAGCAGGCGATGAGTTAAATCTTCATCGGTATAATACTGATAAGGTGACGCTAATTCTTTTAATTCAACAGGCTTCGAATTGAGAATTTTTTTATCCAGTGGTACATCATTTATAATGTCTTTACACAGTTGATAAAAACTTAAATCTGCCGGCCCTGTTAAAACATAATCGGCACTGGCAACAATCGCTTGCTGCTCAGTTTCATAACTTACTTCTGGCCCACCTAAAACAATTTTAATTTCTGGGGCGATCACTTTTAACAGGCTTACCACATCGGTGGTTTCAACAATGTTCCAAATATAAACCCCAAAACCGACAATGTCGGGTTTACACGCTAATATTTGTTCAACAATATCAATGGCACGCGTTTGAATAATAAACTCTTTTATTACACAAAATTCCTGCAACTCTTGTAAATTAGCGTAAAGATAACGTAGACCAAAACTGGTGTGAAAGTAGCGTGCATTAAGAGTCGCAAGTACGATTTTTGGCGCGTCTTTATCTATTTTGTTACTGGCAAGTGAATTATTTGAAATGGGATTAGGCTTTATTGAAGCAGGTTCAGTTGCATTTAGTGAATGAGGAGTATTATCTTCAGTCAGATGAATTTGTGTAACGGGTAGTTCAGTGTGGTGTTTTTGCGCTGCCATACAGGATCTTAAATACCTTAGATAATATAGCGGCAATTATACGGTGATTGGTAAGATTATTCAGTAATCTTATTTTCCCACAACAAACTATCTGTCTTTCGCATGACAACTTGTTATCTCACTATGGTTCTCAGGGAATATATAGACGTTTCCTTTAGAACAAGTCTATAGTGTTGTTACGCGAAACAATATTTACAGAGAAAGGATCAATAATGGATATTAATGAAATTACTGCTTTTTTTGGTTGGTGTACTGTCATTAATTTTAGTGTTTACATGTTTTCAGCATTGGCTATTATCGTGTTTAAACGCTTTACGACTAACTTACACAGTAAGATAATGGATATCGATGCCAAAACATTACCTTCGCTGTACTATAACTATATGGGTAATTATAAGTTAGCTATTGTTATATTTAATATTGCACCCTATATTGCATTGAAGTTGATGGTATAGAGCCAAATTCAGCATAAACAGGTCGTCATAATCAACACCTTTTACCTAGTGTTACCAATTAAGTTTTTAGCCATTAAATTGGGAAAATTTTAATGACAATACTGTTGCCAATTTAACTTGTCCTTTAAGTTTTAAAACTTCGATTATACATTCGATGGTGCATAAACCACCTTTAGGTTGATTGGCTCTAAGCTTGTATAAAGAATCATTTTCCGTTTTCAATGTGAATTGTGGAGCATTTTTTAAATAAGGGCTCTGGTTAAAGATTTTTTTTGATTCCTGCCACGTAGCATCAATAATAATAATGTTTTCATATTTTTCGATTGTTACTGATGGTAATAGCGATGGTAATAGCGATGTTACTACTGAGGGTGTTACCGGTGATATTGCAGGCGATAATTCTCTCTGCGAATATAATAATACCACCTCTTTATTCTCTATTAGTCGAATAAGGTCTTTATTAGGGTTTATTCTTTCCCAGAGTACACGTTTAACAATGTTATTAGCACTTTCTATCGCAAGAGCACCAGTGTTGGTTGCCCTTTGCAATTCACGTTCATGTGTAAGTAAAAAAATTTTCATTTTATGCTATTTTTTTTCTTTTTATTTACTGTTCCGCTTTAGATTATTGCAGTAAGCCTTGTTCGTCATATTTGACGAACAATAGCTCAAAACATGCATATTGCTCTACTGTAAACAACATTTCTTATATTTTTTTCCACTGCCACATGAGCAAGGATCGTTGCGGCCAACTGTCGGCAATGAACTTACAGGCACACTGTTCTCTAAAATTGTTTTTTCGTCGTATAAAATGTTAGACAATAAACCGCCCTCGCCCATTAACGAGTCAAATATATCATTGTCTTCGTTTGAAATATTATCAAGCATGTTAACGTCTGAGCTATCATCTTCGTCATCATCAATCCAAGATTGTAAGGTTTCAATAAGATTAAACTCTAATTGAATAATGCCAGATTCAATCAAACTTGGTGCTGCAAGCCTATGCCACGCTTTTACTTCGTCTTGTTTAAAACGGTCTTCATCAAATAAATTTTGATCACATAAACCAATAAACTGATTTTTAAAATCATCCAGTTTATATTGAATACAAGAATCGGCTAATGCGCTAATTAAAAAGTTATTAATCGAACTCGGTATAGCTAGAAATGCGGCTAACCAACGAGAGACGTGTTCATTTAATTCGGTTTTATCTATTGTGCCCACTTCATATTGCGCAAATACTGCTTCCATTGCAGAGGCTTTGCAATACATGGCTTGATGACCATCAATAATATAGTCAGATAAGGCTTGCGTATTACCATTGCCGACATTATAAAATAAGGTTGACGTTAATTCAGTGACCGCATCACCGAATACACCTTCTATGGGGGTTAAAAACGAGTCACTGCGCGAAAATAATTGTAAACACTTTGACAACGCAGGAGTATATTTTAATTCTGCTAGTAATAATGTGCCAAAAAATAAAATGGCATTTTGCTCATCGGTCAGCGATGTATCATCTGCGATAAATTGATCTATTAATCGCTCTAAATCAGGATAAAATACTGACCAATTCGTTTTAACTGCTTCGATCGCTGCAACAGGTAGTTCGTTACCATGTGCATTGGCGATTACCAATAAAGCTTGTTCTAAATTCATGTAAATTCCACGTTATATAATCAATGATGCTGGCAAATGCCGATGGTTATATATTAACACTTCCTAATGCTGTTTCCATTTAAACCAGCAAATACGACAGAACTTTAAAATAGATATTCACTATAACTTTCAAAATGGTTTCTTTGATTGAAAATGCAAAAGCCCACTAATAGCTCTATATCTGCAAGTGAGATGGAAACTTTAAAACTACTCTAAGGATTAGCGCTTCAAACCCTATTTCTATAATTAACCACTCAAATAGCAAAAAGGCGCTAACCTTTCGATTAGCGCCTTCTTTTGATGTGGCGGTGAGATAGAGATTTGGACTCCACAAATAGGTACTTTGCTACGAACCCAATTATCAGGTTTGGTAAACACCAGACGAAAAAAAACCGCTAATAAATTAGCGGTTTTTTAGAATGTGGCGGTGAGATAGAGATTTGAACTCTAGAAGGGCTACAAACCCTTGCCGGTTTTCAAGACCTACACTTAGAATAAGTAATTCAACTGCTTAACTTTATTTTTCCGAATAAACAACTCAAATAGAGACCAAGAAAAACAAATTAAGGAACAATAATATTCGGAAAAGTTTTACCTGTAAAATGATTTTTAATAGCATTTAGATTTGCTCTTTGCTTATATTGTAACGCTTACCTTTTAACGTCCATATTGTTTAGTTAATACTCATCAGTAATAAGGACAGATTCAGTACCAAGGATTACCATAGCGGTCTTAACTATTATTACTATGCACGCTAACTATTGCCACAAAAAAGACCTTTCCTAACACCCTAAATCAGCATCAACATGGTCTTCTCTGATACGAATTGACGTATTTAGGCGTCCAATTAAGCGGTGCTATTATTTCATTTTGGTTAGTGGCTATTTGGGACTTGTAAGCTAAAATTATTGACGATTCAGTGTCAAAATGACCTTACGATGTTTAAGTAAATGACTAGCGCCACTTAAATCGAGAATTCGAGGCAGATTGAGAATTTTTATATTAAAAATTGAACTGTAAATTACAGCTAGCATGCTGAAGATACTGCTTCACCTACGTTTAAATATGTTAGCTTAAGGGAATATCTAAGATAGTTTGCTCTTATTACTGCCCTGTATGAGCAATGCACTATATAAAAAATTTTAATTGAGTTCGTTTTTGCAATGTTAAGACTTTTACAAGCTCAATCAGATCTAATCATCTTTGTCGCTTTTTCGCTCATTACGGACGAATTACTGCCGAAACGTATCGTCAACCTAAGGGAAGGTGCGTTTGCTGAATGACGACGAGTTATAGCATGATACTCAACTACATTTAGCGCAACTTCAAAAGTTAACTAGGCAATACCCGTTTCTCCGATCCTCCCACCGTCTGCTGGCGAACAATCCAGAGAATCAGCGGTGGCAGAATCAACCACTGCAAAATCGGCAGCAATCCCGTACCTAGTATAGGCATCTCCGGCATGTTTGGCGCGTACTGCCAGCGGTCCAATACGTCGGTTGCTAGCCACTCCATAAAAATCGTGATGACCAGCCCGGCAGCCAGATAAGTTAGCGCCGGAGTAACGGCCATCGCATGGATCCAATCTCTGGATCGAGCGATCACGACGGCGCTCCAGTAAGCCAACACGCTGATCACACCATCGCCTAGACTCGCCTGAGTACACGTCCGAACGACGCTCATGTAGTCCAGTGTTTTCAGCCCCTCGTAGAACGGCATTTGCCACATCTCCCAGACGAAATTGAAGAGAAAGGAAATGAGCAAAAAATTCGCTTCCGGATTCCGGACCGCGCGACCAATCCAAGGTTGACCCATCACCCTACTTTTCCTTCGAACGCAAGTACTTCCAAAGTACGGCAATCGACAAGACCAAAACTCCAATGATCAATAGCCAAACCAATCCCATACCCAACATCATCCCCATACCCATATCGTTCATCATCTTTCTGTCCTCTCCTGTTGACATTCCGTGAGACCACTCAAGCGGGCCCCGTCTGCGTGCTCCGAGTTGCTATCGCACAGACACATGCCTATGTTTGTGTGGAAATTTAGTCGGGCTTATTACAAGGTAGTCCGGCAGCTTGCAAATCGTCAAAGCCTGCTTTCGATGCAAGAGCTGCAATGTAGCCCATTTTTCGTAACGTTGCTGCGGCTAGCACGGCACGACCACCGCTAGCACAATAGGTGACTATAGGCCGTTGGTGATCACTTTCTTCGTCGGAAATTTTCATTTCCAATACACCACGCGGTATAGCGACGGCACCTTCCAGATGGCCTTCCTGCCACTCATTGGGTTCACGAACATCGAGCACTAGCGCGCCGCTGCCACACAGAGCCTTTACCTTTTCAAAGTCGACGGTGTCAGCCACTTCTTTGGCTTCATCGATCATTTGTTGTGCAGTTAAAAACGTAAGCATAAAATTTCTCCTGATTGTAGTGTGAATGAATGTTCAAACTGTCAGTTCGCTATGCATCTGCAGCTAAACCGCAGCCAAGGTTCGCCGGAACGGCCACATCCATCATTTTCGGATCAGGCAGATCCAGGTTATTCATAATATCGATATATTCCGCACGGGTCTTGCCGGCTAACCGCGGGTTATGAGCCTTTTCCTCAGCAACACTGCTACGGGTCCAGCCCTTATAATCGTGCGCCGGGTATACAAGCGTTGAATCCGGTAGCGTAAATAGCTTTTTAGTAATGGAATCATAGCTTTGACCAGCGTCGCCGCCTTGAAAGTCGGTTCGGCCACTGCCACGAATAAGCAGCACGTCGCCAGTGAATACTGCTGGTCGCTCGCTGTGAAGCAAAAAGCTATAAGACTCATCGGTATGGCCAGGTGTGTACAACGCTTCCAGATCAATACCATCCAACCGGATGTACTCGCCCTCCCGAATGGTTTCAGACACACAGTCGGCTTTTGTCTGTTCGCCCATTACCGTGATGCAACCGGTCTTTTCCCGCAACTTTCCAAGACCGGTGATGTGATCCGCATGGGTATGAGTATCGATGGCTCGCACTAATCGAATATCGAGTTGTTCGACTAGTTTCAGGTACATATCCACCTTGTCTATTACCGGGTCGATTAGTAACCCTTCGTGGCCACTATCGCTAGCCAACAGATAACTATAAGTGCTAGATTCAGAATCAAAAAATTGGCGAAATAACATGTTTATCTCCCATTCGTATTTAGTGTATAAATAACAGTAGTAAGCGCGATATCGAAAGGTATTTGTAATTGCACACTGAATCCATACATGGGTAACTCCTATATATTGGCTGAACCAATATCGATAATAAAAAGCAGCCTTATTAGTAAAGGCAAAGTAATGGTTACTTTATCGTTGTATTTATAATTACTCTGTACGTTAACGTACTTAATAAAAGATTTTTGGCGCCTATGTAGTCGTTAGAATAAAGTAGTAGTAAGACAAAAGAAGCGTCTCTTTACCCAATATCACTCACGGTATCGCCCGATATATTTCATGCCAAAATAACCGGAAGAATGTTCGTCACAAGTCAAGCCAACATTGAGAGTAGAATATATTATTTAAGAGATCTCATCTGTTCGCAGCCGAACATTTATAGAACTTTCTGCCTTTCATGACAAGGGACTTTTTTAGGAGTTGCTTACAGCCGAGAATTTCACAACATAAAGGTACATACCATGTTGTGAATCGACTGTGTCTGGAGCACGACTTAAAGGGAATTGGCCAGATTCGATAAATTATATTTAATTTATTTTTCAATGGCTAAGCACTAAAAAGTAGCATTATACGCAGAAATAATTATCACTATTGAGGTCAAACTTTATCAAAAGGTTTGAACCAAACCAATAACACCGGAAGCAACAGTAAATCGGCAAACAAGGCGATGATCATGGCTAAAACTGTTAGTAGAGAAAAATAGATAGTGGGTACAAAGTTAGAAAACATTAATAACGAAAAACCAATCACTATGGTCATAGAAGTATAGAGAATAGCGTAGCCAATACTGCTATGAGTTAGGTGTATAGCTTTTAAATAATCGCGTTTTAGTTCGAATTCCTTTTTATAGCGGTGAATATAATGAACGGTATCATCAACCGCAATGCCCATGGCGATAGCAGCGATAGTAATCGTCATCATATCAAGCGGGATCCCTACCCAGCCCATTATGCCAAAAACAAACGATACACTTACAATATTTGTCAACATGGCAATCAAAGCGATTTTGATCGATCTAAATAATATCAAAAACATGATACTCAAAACAAACACCACCAAACCTAGTGTTTTTATTTGAGAGTCAAAGAGTGTTTGTAGCATGTTGTTATAAAGCAGCATCATGCCAGAAAGGTGAACGTTATCAGGTTCAATATCAGCTTCACCTGCCAACTCCTGACTAATCTTATTGAGTAATGCGTCTCGTCGTAAGTCTTTATTAGAATCAACAATACGCGTGGTCAACCGAACTTGGTTATGTTCTAAATCGAGATAAGGCGTAATGGTCACATCACGAAATTCCTTTGGCATTTTTTTATAAAGCAGCGCAAGTTCTAGATTATCAAGCGATTCACCATCGTTTATATCTCGGCCAAGCTTTAATATATTGGCAAAAGAAAGCACTTTTCCGGTGTGCTCTAGTGAGTTAAGGTAGTTATGAGCCGCTTCGATTCGCTTCATCTTAAACTCAGTAAACCAATAGGCGTGATCGTTTTCTTCGCTTTTGAATTCAGCTTCGAACTCATCGAAAAATGTAGCTGGTTCAGACTGGGGATCTAATGGTTCGTTCTTACTCTTTTCATACTCAGGAAAATCAATGATAACGTCCAATGGTGTCGTTCCGCCTAACGATGTATCAATCACTTTCATGCCCTGATATATTTCAGAGTCGCTTTTAAAATAATTAATGAAGCTATTCTCTACAATCAACCGATTTGCGCCAGTAGCGTTGAACAGGAGCAATGCAACACTTGAGAGAATAATGCTCACTCGATATTTTTCAGCAATACTGCCAAGTTGACTGATCAAGCTAATGTTTTTTTCAAAACCCAAGAAGACTGTTTTTTTATCTAATAAGCTCATTGCAGCGGGGAAAACTAAAAAAGCAATGATGAAAGAAATAACCATGCCCGCACTGATCATCCAACCAAAATTCATGATGGGTAAAATATTACTAATGGCCAGCGAACTAAATCCGGTAATCGTTGTGCACACGACAAAAAGACAAGGTAAAAACATCGACAAGGTTGCCTCAAGCACTATTTTTTTTTGGCAAGCACTTTCCTTTTTTCTGACTAGTTCACGGTAGCGTACACAAAGGTGGATCGCTAGAGACATGGTCATTATGAGTTGGATTGAGATGAAATTTGAAGAAATAACCGTGACTTCCCAGCCAAAATAACCCAGTAGTCCGGCGGTAACGACGATTGACAGGCTAGAAATTAATATTGGAATAACGACATATCTCATTTGGCGGAAAACAATAAACAACACAAGAATTAATAGTCCGATCAGGGTGCTACCGTATAACTTTAAATCATCTCGAATAAAACTAATCATGTCATCCGCTACCATATTAATTCCGCCAAGAAAAACAACGGCTTTATCCTGATGATTGCTTAGAATTTTTCGTATTTGGCTAATCGTTTGATGGTTCTTTTTACGAAAGTTTTCTCGGTGATTGGCAAGCTCTGACTCTTTACGAACGAGTATTTTTTGACTCACGCCTGTTAACCCATTAGTTAATTTTTGCTCTAACAACTGGTTACGTTGTTTTAGTAGCTCGAAATAGGATTGATCTTGCTTATAAAATATTTGAATGGCTGTCGTCTTGAAATCATCACTGACTAAATTCTGCTGATAGAGTGGGCTTGATAAGAACTCATGCTTAATCTTTTCCTTAATTTTATTCTTAGCCGTATTTTCATCAAAGCTGATTGATTTTAATGTTTGAACATTTTTTAGCAGCTCAGACAATGGTTGGCTGAGTGTCTGAAGTAATGGAACACTGAGTATTGACGTAACGTTTTCAACTAATTCAAGTTTTTTGATATCACTGGCAAGTTGCTCAATATCTTTCAAGACTATTTTATCCAGTAATTGACCTTCTTTGGGAGAATAGGTAACGATTAAAAAGTCAGGATTATAGTAGTTACTATTAACTTTTCGGCTAAAGGCCAAATCTTTATCGTTTTTGAGCAGCAAGGTTTCAGCTGAAGCATCTATCTTAATATTGAATGCCTGACTGCCTATTATTGCCACAATGAGTAAAACAAGAAGTAAGACTCGATAAGGGTATTCTATAACCATACGGCCATAAAATGTCCTAATCATGGAGGCTAAGTTTACACTATTGTTTTGATTCATTATTTTGTCTTAGTTTTTCTATAAATTCATCGATTGAGTAGGTATTTAATAGCTCTTTATATTGAGAACGTTGAATCTGTACAACGCTTACTCCATCCACCCTGATATCATAGGCTAGCCAAACGTTTTCTTTTTTTTGGTAAAATTTATACAACAACTTGACGCTATTGTTCGATTCAAGAATATAAGTGGTAACAGCAATTCGTGTTGGTTTATATTGTTCGGCTTTTTCGACGACAATTTCTTGCTGTTGAAAGGCAAACATTGTTTTAAGGTACGATAACTTAAAGTGCTCAACAAATAGTCCGAGATACTCTTTTTTTTGTTTTGGATTGAATTCTTTCCATACGCTCTTGCCAATACTGAGTTTAGCCATAAGATCAAAGTCAATTAAGCCATTAACAATTGAAAATATTTTGTTTGATTTAACATTTTTAGATTGCATAGGATCAACCAATATAGCTAATATATTGTTGGTTGCGGACTTTACTTGCCCAAGTACTTTTTGCTCATCATGAACGCCAGCGTTGGCTACCGAAATACTAATAAGTATCAAAACGATTCGTGAAAATATTGCCTTTACTAACTTCATTTAAACCTCTGCTATTAATACCCTACTGTTTGTTTCATTATGGCGCGGTGAGCATTCTGTTTATTTGAATCTGGCTGTAGCCGATTTCAGCGCATTGTTGAGCGAGTTCCATGCACTATCCATGCGTACTTTTAAATCCTCCCATGCATCGTCGCTGGCGTATTTAAGTTCAGAAAGTTTACTGTTGGCCGCTTCTTGCATCGATCGCAGTTCCTCGATTTGTTTGTAGTACTCAAGTTGTAAATCGGCTTCAGCTTGATCAGCTTTTGCTTTGAGCTTGTCGATCTCTGCGCCCAACTCGTCCAATTGCGCTTGCAGTTTTTTTTGGTAAGCTTCTTTAATGTTCATTATTATTCTCCTTTTGTGATTTATATTAAAATTGAAAGGCTGTATTCATAATGCATTATCATAATTCCCGTAGGTATTTTAGATCGTTCTTTGTCGTATCGACTATTTCAGCAAATTTTCCATTCACCATTAGTTTTGCCATGGATTGTGCAAAACCTTTCACTTGTTTAAAGTTAAGTGAAGGCGGCATTGCTAAGGCATTGGGATCGGTAAAAATATTGATTATCGCAGGCCCCTTATGTTTGAAGCCGTTTGACAGTGCTAATTCCACCTCTTTAGATTCCTTAGCTTCCCATGCAGCAATGTTCATTGCCTCAGCCAATTTTACAAAATCAGGATTAACCATATCCGTCTGCCAGTCCATATAACCTTCTACGCGCATCTCAAGTTTAACCATCGCTAAAGATCGATTGTTAAAGATGATGATTTTTACGGGGATTTGATATTGGCTAATCGTCATTAAATCGCCCAAAAGCATTGAAATACCGCCATCGCCACAAAAAGCAATCACTTGTCGGTCTGGTTGTGATAAGCCTGCCCCAATAGCCATAGGCATTGCATTCGCCATAGAGCCATGATTAAAGGAACCGGTTAGGTAGCGATTGGCTCCCGCCTTTAAATAACGAGCGGCCCACACGGCACTCATACCAGTATCAACGGTAAATATAGCATCGTCATCGGCTAATTTATCCACCAAGTAGGCAACATATTCCGGGTGAATGTTTTTCTCAGAACCCTTATCTTCCACATAGCTTTCATAGGTGGCTTCAATTTTTTGATGCAGAGCACGGGTTTTATCAAGGAAATCAGTGGACGATTTAACTTCAATTAAAGGCATGAGATCTTCAAGGGTTGATTTAATATCACCACAATAACCAAAGTCCACTTTAGCTCTACGCCCTAACTTTTCGGGTTTAGTATCTATTTGAATAATTTTGCATTTTTCAGGCAGGAACTCACTATACGGAAAGTCAGTGCCCAACATTAAAAGGACATCGGCTTGATGCATTGCTTCAAAACCGGATTTATTGCCTAGCAGCCCATTTAACCCAACGGCATAAGGATTTTCTTTACGTTCAAAAAATATTTTCCCGCGAAAACTATATCCCAAAGGAGCCTTAAGCATTTCTGCCAATTGCATTACTTCTTCAACGGCATAACGACAACCATGACCACAAAACAGCATCACTTTTTCATCCTCGTTAATGACGCTTGCTAGTTCTTTAAGCTGTTCATGGCTTGGGGTTATTCTAGGCTGGGTATAAAAATTTTTATTCGCGGTATGAACAGATTCTATACTTGCTGAAGCTACATCACCGGGAAGACCTAGAACAGCAACCCCTTTCTTGCTGATGGCATGCTGAATAGCCGTTTGCAAACCATTGATAGCTTGTTTAGGCGTATTCGCTAAAAAGACATATTTTGAACAATCTTGAAAAAGTGATTCTGGTCTTGTTTCTTGAAAGTTATCCAATCCCATTTTTTCAGTATGAATGGTTGACGCTATTGCAATGACAGGGTTTTCAGCTCTATTAGCATCATAAAGTCCATTAACTAAATGAACATGTCCAGGGCCACTGCTGCCCATACAACAGCCAATGCCATTTAACTCAGCTTCCATAGAAGCAGCATAGGCTCCAGCTTCCTCGTGTCTGACATGGATCCAATGCAGTCTACCATCCCTTCGCACAGCATCATTAACCGGATTAAGGCTGTCACCAGTCACCGCGTAAATTCTTTTAACACCGGCTTCTACCAGCATTTCTACTAAATGTTCTGATACATTTTTTGACATTAATCACTCCAAGTTTATTAATTTTCGTGACATAACCAATTTTTCTATATCGGCCTATATTAGTCTGTGCGATACCACACAGACCAACACATTCATTGTCGACATTATAATTGTATAAGTGTTAGTTACAGCTTGGACAAATAGTGACAAATTTTTAGCAACGACTTAAAAACTAGGAATAACAACATTATTTGAAGAAATAGTGATGGAGTTTTTTTCGCATAAATATTATGGACTTACCCCTGTTGTTATATTTGTTATCACACTTTTGTCAATTTATGGCTGCGCAGAAGCTTCACTCCGCCACATTCACAACAATTGAGTTGAAAAATACGATGACATCGAGGATAACTATAACAACAGCATTTATAACATCAGTACTTTGGAGCTCGAAATCCCGACGCATTCCAATACTGACTCTACTCGTACTGCTAATACAATGTGGGCCACTAGTTAACGCAGGTGAAGGACCCTGGCCGTCGTTTACGGCGACGACCCTTAGCGGAGAAAAAGTCGACAGCGAAAAACTGATAGGTCAACCGACCCTACTCATACTTACCCCGTCTGGCAATGCCGCAGAATCCACTCGAGAATGGGTTAAGACTTTGCGCTCAAAGATAGATCAAAGTAAATATCGGGTTCGCGACGTACTGGCCGTCGATTTACCGTTCTTTATGTCGGAAGAAGACGCCATTGAGCGAGCCAAGGAGAAAGTCCCGAAGCGCTACCACGATCAAACTTGGATCCTCAACTCTCAGATTATGGAAGGCGCGTTGGGTGTGCCGTCTGATAGCGTAGAAGCAGTGATTGTTGTTCTGGATAAGAACGGTAACTTGATATCACAGGTTCACGGTAGGGTGACGTCGGCGCGGATGAGTGAGATCACCGACGCCTTACAAAGCCTTGCTACCGACTAACTGCTTTCGTCGCTGCTGCTTACGCTGTCATTTGGAAACTCCAGAACTACCCGATACGCATCCATTTCGTGACTGAGAAAAGCCTGCGCCGATCCCCAGAGATACAGCCGTAACCGTCGATAAAGCATTTCGCCCCAACGGGTGACTATTTCATCGCGAGCGCCCTCCAGTTTCTCAACCCAACTCTTGCACGTAAGATAGTTCTTGCCGTCTGACTTGATGCACTGGTTCGGGTATTTTATTTCTTATTAATTTATTGAAATTGAGTCAGACGAGAACTTGACGCCTTTTTTTGTATCAATGCACTATTTTTATATCATGTGTTTTCACACAGGTATTATTGAAGTCGTCAAACTTATCGCATGTGGTTCGCACAAATGTCTTTTGTGCTGGGGAGAAAAAACACTTTGTCTGATAATGGCAGGTGTTATTGAACTTTTCCCAGTACTGACATTCTTCAACGCATTGGAGATTTTTGTAGATATAAGTCTTTTTTTCAAACAAGCATTTTTTATTAAAATCGTCCCAATATTGGCAGTCATTGAGAGCCAGAGGTTCATCCTCAGTTAACTGCTGGCCACAGGTGACGGTGAGGTCTCCCTGGCGGTATGTTTCTCCCGTGTCGAGACTTACCTCTTTTGCTGCGACATTAGCTGCTAAAAACGTCACCCCTCCAATGAAGCCCATCAACAAATATTTGTTCATGATTTGATTCCTTATTAACTTAATTTTTCGATAATCGAATCTTTTCCTGACTAGATTTTCTGAATAAGATCAATCTGTTTTTCATGGTTACTATTCAGTTCGATTTTTCCTTTCATCCCTGCCATGTTATGCGCAGGGTTGTGGTAGACAAAGTCATGGTAGCCTGGAAAAAACATTGCATTATGCTTCTGTGTATTGTCCTGGACATTAATTATTCTCCTACAACAGTCAGTATGGATGGCGAATATTTACCCTTAATAAGAATAGATATATGAATTGCATCAGGCTGCATTTTTTAAACCTGTTTATTTCAATTCTATTTTTTTAAACATGCCAGCATCAAAATGGCCAGGAATATTGAAGGCAAAAACAACCATTTCATCACCTTCAAAGCGCCACGTTATGGTTTCAATGGCACCAGGCTGAATGGTTAATGTATTTCCATCCTCATCGTCATGCACCATTTTAGGCATCTTGCGCATCATTTCGGCATGTTATTCCTGCTCTTCCAGGCTACTGATAGAAAATTCATGAGGGATTCTCCCCTCATTCGAAACTACAAACTGAATAACACTGCCTGACTCAAACTCTGAAAGTTCTTCATTGAACAGTATTTTCATCTGGTCATTCAGCGTTACCTGGATAGTATCAGTATCCTGCATAGCCATTACCCTTTCGCCCACTGTTCCTTGTTCTCCGCCTTCTTCTAAGTGCTCACTTGCAGTAAAGACCAAAGTAGAAAAGAGTAATAACGGTAGTCCTAACAAAAAAATATTAAATGTTTTCATAATTCACTCCGTATTAATAAAATGAGTACAGGGTATAGGTTACATATACTAGTTACATCTGTTTCCATAACATCCAAACACCGGCCCCGACCATAAACAGATTCTCCGTTAAAGATACGAACCCGAGGGGAACATTACTGTCTCCTCCGACGCAAGCACATTTGAGTTCTCGCTTATCTAAATACACTGCTTTGTATACCGAAATGGCGCCTACCGTGCCGATAAATAGTGATACCGGGCCCACGACATAACCTGATAAACCCGCAATCATACCGATACCCGCGAACGCTTCGGCAAAGGGATAAATATAGGCATAACGCAGGTGTTTCATGGCTAATAAATCGTAGGTAATAAACGAGTTAGAAAAGCCATATAGGTCACGTAATTTTTGAATTGCCAAAATAGTCATACTGAAAGCGACAAACAGCTCAATCACTTTGAGTGACATAATAGTACCTGATGAGGCATACACCGCGGCCAATGCCATCGCAAAAGCGGTGGCAAAAATAGCCAAGACAGGGGTATAAGTGGTACCAGTTTTCACTGCTGGCGGCAGGTCAAAATACGCCCTTAGTTCATCGTAACCACCCACACGCTTGCCATCGATGAAAGTCTGAGGCGTAGTTTCAACATTATGTTCTTGCTTAAACGTTTCGGTTTCTTCACGTGAACTTAGCCTGTGATCTTCAATATCAAAGCCTTTTCTCTCAAGTAAGTCTTTCGAGCGCAATCCATAAGGACAGATGTGCTGGTCAGTGAACATGCGATACAGTTTTGCTGTGTTTTTCATATTTTTGCTCCTAAATGTAAATCAGGCATTGGACGCTTCTTCGCTTTTTGCTCTGTATCTGCAAAACCATTTGCTTCGATGTCTTCTAGTAGCCATTTCATTTCCATAACCTCTCTTTCTTGTGCTTTTATGATGGCGTTAGCAAGATCTTTTACCCGCTTGTCTTCGATATTCGCTCTACCACTGGTTAAAATAGCAATAGAATGGTGCGGGATCATATTAACTAACACAAGATAAGGCTGGTAGTCGCAACACCTATTGTTACAAAGCCGACTAATAATTGGCTTATCAATTCCATTTTTTAGTTCTTCATCATCAACCTAAAACCAAAATCGAGCGCCTATTACAAGTCCGGTTTCACTGACTGATTCATCTTCGAGCCGAGCTTTATCCGCACTATTACCTAATTCACGGCTCCAGTAGACGCCAATGTATGGCGCAAACTCTCTAGCAAATTCATATCTGTATCTCAGTCCAAGTCGCAATGAATTAAAGCCAGAAGGTCGTTCAAAACGTTCAGACTCTGTAATTGAACCCGCTAACGAGACTCGAGGTTGCAGAAATGAAGTCTGGGTGACGTTGATTTCGTATTCGGCTTCCACTGCAAAGCGCACATCGCCGTCTTCATTGAGTATTAAGGAGCTATCTATCTCAAATTGATAAGGGGCCATACCGTACAAACTGATAACAGCATAGTTTTCCATATTTGAGTTACTCGACAATGTTCCCGACGTGCCTAGGCCTCCTTGTATCTCCCAATAAGGGGCTATTAGCTTACTAACTAACACTTCTGCTCGTTCAATGTCGGTGGTTTCGCCATCATCTTGTTTGTTCTCCCCCTCACTTTTGACATATATGCGGTAAGTATCCCCGCCATACCAACCCATCATGTCCCACACCCCGATGTTTTCTTCGGAATTAGTTCGGGCGACTTCAAAACGATCAAAGACCACAATGTAGTTAGAGATTTCCTTTACAGGCTCAGGCCAATCTTCAGGAGTTGCTTGTGCATATGCATTTCCGCTCATGACTGTACTTACCAATATTGATAACATTAATTTTTTCATAACATACTCCTAAGCAACCGAAACGACTCTGAACATCCCTGCATCCATGTGATACAAAAGATGGCAGTGGAACGCCCAGTTTCCTGGTGCATCAGCGGTGATCAACATTGAAACCTTTTCACTTGGCTTGAGGCTGACAGTGTGTTTTCGAGGGCGAGGATGATTGCCATTTTCAAGCTCCATCCACATGCCGTGGAGGTGAATGGGATGGTCCATCATCGAATCATTCACTAAAATAAGACGAATTCTTTCGCCATACCTAAAGTTGACAGGGCCGTTAACCTCACTAAATTTTTTGCCATCAAAGGACCACATATAACGCTCCATGTTGCCCGTTAAATGCAGTTCAATAGTTTGCGTGGGTTCGCGATCATCTGGCCATTCTTTGGCGCCGACTAAATCAGCGTAAACAAGTACCTTATGCTCCACATTTTCTAAACCGATCCCTGGTTCATCAAATCGACTTGACGGATTTTTTGCAATCATAGATGCGCCGACACCATGACCATCTGCGCTATGTTTAATCGGTATGTTATCCACTGGCACCACTTTTTTATGCATCGTAGTGTGGTCCTGAGATTGACTGCTCATACCAGGCATCTGGCCGTCCATCGCCATCTTGGATCCCTGTTTCATTCCTTGCATCGGCTTCTCATTTTCCATATCCATCCCTTGCATCGAGGACATGTCACCCATGCCCATCGCAGCCATTCCCCTTTCAGGCATTGACCGCAGCTCAGGTATATTGGCTTGTTTGCCAAGTTCAGTCGCAAGTGTCGCTCTCACGTACCCGCTTCTATCCATACTCTCGGCATACATGGTGTAAGTGTTGGTTGATTTTGGTCTAACGATGACATCGTAGGTTTCAGCCACTGCAATGCGGATTTCTTCAACCGTAACGGGTTTGACAGGTTGACCATCAGCGGCGACCACCGTCATTTCCAATCCAGGTATACGAAAGTCGAAATAAGTCATGGCGGACCCATTGATAAGGCGCAGCCGCACACTTTCATTTGGCTTGTACAATGCAGTCCAATTGTCAGACGCATCTCTTCCGTTGATTAAATAGGTGTAAGTAGAAGCGGTTACATCCAAAATATCTCTTGGATTCATGCGCATTTTTGCCCAAACAGCACGCTCCTTAAACGCATTAATGAAGCCCTGTTTCTTAACGTCAGCAACAGTGTCCTCAATAGTTCTCTGCTGATAGTTGTAATAACCCTCGGCAACCTTTAGGTTTCTGAAAACAGCATGGGGATCCTCAAATGTCCAGTCACTCAATAAGATAACGTGCTCGCGGTCAGCTCCAATATCACCATCGGCAGGATCTATTATCATTGGACCAAGGTGTCCAGATTGCTCTTGCAAGCCTGAATGACTGTGGTACCAGTAAGTACCATTTTGCTCTACTTCAAATTCATATTTGAACGTTGAGTTTGGCGCGATACCAGGAAAAGCAACGCCAGGCACACCATCCATAGTGTATGGCAGAATAATGCCATGCCAGTGAATAGATGTACTAGTTGGCAAGTTATTAGTTACATTAATTCTTGCTTGCTGGCCTTCTTTAAGTCGCACTAAAGGACCAGGTGAGGTCCCATTTAGTGTAATCGGGCGGCCTGTACCACCAGCAATTTGCATGGTTTGTTGATCGATTGATAAATTAATTTCATTACCACTAACCACACCATCCCCGAAGCTCTGCCTCAGTTGATTACCTTTGGTGAGACCTTCCGGTCTCGCCCAAAGCGCAGGAACTTGACCAAGAAGTGCAAGCCCTCCTGTAGTGCTAGCCACTTTTTTAATAAAACGACGTCTATCAATTTGGTTGCTGTTTCGCATAGCAAGCCTCCTTTAAGTTAACATTTAACTTGGCACTGCCGATCGACTTGTAGCCAACAATTTGTGTCAGTTACGTGATCTTAAGTGTGATATTGGGTTGTGATAACAGTATTTACATTTTTTTTATGGGAATATCTTCAAGTAACTTTAAGATGGTGCGGTTGTTGTTAAGTTTCGCTAAGTCAATGAGATAGCTTTTTTCGAGCTCTTGCATTGGTCGGTTTGCCAATAATTCTTTTACCGACTGTTCTTCACCATTTACTATAGAGGTTTTTAAGGCCGCAAAATTCGCGATACTCTGTTCTTTTTGATCTGTCATGTTAGTTCTCATTCGTTGTGTTTCGTTAATCGTTTGTCTTGAAGTCATCGGCCGATGCTAAACTAGCAATATGACCGCAAATGTCGCAATGCAAATGTCTGGGTAAACTAACCACCTGCTCTAATCTAAGCGATCACAAATAAATCCATAAAGCGGTTTACTGGCGTCCTCTCAAGGGCAGCTTGATCTTTACAAAGCGTGGATATCTTTTTGCATTGTTGGTGTGGAAAACGTGATGCTAAATTAGCTTTGAATTTTTGTTGTAACAACGGTATGCCTTCTTCACGGCGGCGGCGATGACCTAGCGGGTATTCCACAAGCACTTCTTCAGTGCTACTGCCATCTTTAAAGAATACCTGAATGGCATTAGCGATAGAGCGTTTATCTGCTTCTAAATATTCTGCCGAGAAACGCTTATCTTCGACAATTTCCATTTTGTCGCGCAGTTCATCAATGATGGGATGAGCAGCGTGAAATTCGTCTTCATAATGTTCGGCCCTCAACCCTCCAAACGCTAATGGAACGGCAACCATGTATTGCAAGCAATGGTCACGGTCTGCAGAGTTGGCAAGCGAACCTGATTTTGAAATTATGCGAATAGCCGATTCATGTGTGCGAACCACAATATGCTGAATATCCGCTAAGCGAGTTTTTACCAGAGGATGTAAAATAACTGCCGCTTCTGCAGCGGTTTGTGCATGGAACTCCGATGGAAAGGAAATCTTAAACAAAATGTTTTCCATCACATACGTTCCATATTTTTGGGAAAACGAAAACTGACGTTCAGCCTCAGGCTTAAGTGCTTGGTTTTGGTTTGTTTTCGAGAAAGAGACATCATAAAATCCCCATTGCACAGCTGTTAATACGCTTGGTATGCCCATTTCACCACGCATTGACATATCAGCCAAACGAACCGCTCTTGAGGTAGCGTCGCCAGCCGCCCAAGATTTACGAGAACCGGTGTTTGGTGCGTGTCGATACGTTCGCAGTGCAGAACCGTCTACCCACGCGTGAGAAATAGCCGCCATAATTTGCTCTCGATTGCCGCCCATCATTTTAGTGACAACCGCAGTTGAGGCAACTCGCACTAATAATACGTGGCATAAGCCAACACGATTAAAAGAGTTTTCTAGCGCAATAACACCTTGAATTTCATGCGCCATGATCATGGCTTCAAGTACTTCTCGCATCATAAGAGGCCGATCACCTTTAGATAACCTAACTTGAGACAAATGATCCGCCACCGCCAATATGCCACCTAAATTATCCGAAGGATGTCCCCATTCAGCGGCTAACCAAGTGTCGTTATAATCAAGCCAGCGAATGATGCAACCAATGTCCCACGCGGCCTTTATCGGATCGAGCTTCAACGATGTTCCAGGCACTCTGGCACCATTTGGCACAAACGTTCCTTGTACCATAGGTCCAAGATGTTTTGTGCATTCAGGGAAGCGCAGAGCTAGCAGTCCACAGCCTAGTGTGTCTAGTAAACAGTTACGCGCGGTGTCGAGTGCCTCCTCGCTAGAGACTTCAAAGTTTAATACATAATCAGCGATATCTTGGATGACATGATCATAGTCGGGCCGATTGTTAATATCTGCATTACTACTCATTTTGTATCCTTCTTCGTTTAATTTATCTTGTGTTTACTTCTTTTCAACTTGCGTTTGCTGCAAGTATTGAAACAATTCACTATCGGTCGATAGCAGCAAAGTAGTATTTTGACTAATGGCTATCTCATAGGTTTGCAATGAGCGTGTAAACGCATAAAACGCTACTGCCTCCTCATTTTGATTATAAGCTGCAGCATAAATGTCTGCTGCTTTGGCATCGGCTAGCCCACGAATTTCTTCTACTTGACGATAAGCTTCCGATTGTATTTTGTTTAAGTCTCGTTCACGGTTACCATGAATTCGAGCAGCTTCACCTTTGCCTTCTGATAAAAAGCGTTCAGCTATTTGTAGGCGTTCGCTGATCATGCGTTCATAAATTTTGGGCCGCACACTTTCATTATAATTAATGCGTTTAAAACGAATATCGAGCAGTTCAATACCAAACACTTTGACCTTTTCTGCCGCCGCATTATAGATATCTTGCTCAACCAACAATCGACCTTTATGTATAGGCACTAAACTGCCAATATCTTGTGCTTTTTCAGCATCGGTCAGTAATGAATCTCTGAGTGGCTGACGGTCTTTAGATGTGCGAATAATCTCAATTAATTCGTGTTTGGCGACGGCATTTCGTGTTTCACTACCAAAAATATCATCTAGCCTTGATTGCGCACTGCGTTCATCGCCCAAACGCAAAAAGTATTGTAAAGGGTCAGTAACCTGCCAACGGGCAAACAAACTTACAGAAATATACAGTTTATCTTTAGTGGGCATATCTGATGGTGTGCCTTCCCATTCCAATACGCGCTTTTCGATAGAGTTGACTTGCTGAATAAAAGGAATTTTTAGTTTAATACCCGCATTAATAACAGGCTCTCCAACGGGTTTACCGAACTGTGTAATGATCACTTGCTCTACTTCATTCACCGTATACAGTGCACTATTTATCGATACAACAATAAACACCAATGCTACGGCACTTACTAACCATAGAAACTGTTTCATTGTGTTGCTTCCTTAATTGTTGTTAAGTTTAAAAGTGGCAGAACGCTTTGCGCCTTGCTGTCAATGATGATTTTATTACTGATCTGTGGCATCACCTTTTGCATGGTTTCTAAATAAAGACGTCTACGCGTTACCTCGGGCGCTTTTATATACTCGGCAAACAATGCATTGAAACGAAGTGCATTTCCTTCGGCTTCGTTTATTCGTTTTAATCGATACCCGTCGGCCTCTCGAATGCGCTGATCGCGTTCTCCTTCAGCTAAAGGAATAACTCTGTTGTATTCGCGGCGCGCTTCGTTTATTAGTTTTTCTTTCTCTTGCTGAGCTTGGTTGACCTTGTTAAAGGAGGCTTGCACTGCTTGTGGTGGGTTTATATTTTTTAGTTGTACTTGATCAATACGGATTCCCATCACATATTTTGTTGATAGTGCCTGCATCTTGCTTAAAGCTTCTACTTCAATCTCTTGCCGACCAATAGTTATCACTTCATCTACAGTGCGATCTCCTACCACTTCCCGCATGACAGATTCTGATACGTAGCGCAGGGTACCAGCAGGATCACGCACCTCAAACAAATAGTATTTGGGGTCGGCAATACGGTATTGAACCACCCATTCGACTAAGGCTGTGTTTAAATCGCCAGTCACCATTTGGGTTTCCCCTATCTGATTACTTAATAAGTCAACTTTAGACTTATCCGACATATAAAAGCGATTCGGAGTAATATTTTGATCGGGATCAGTAGCGCCGGGCGTAGAAAAGCCGAACTCTTGCTTTAGTTGCCGCTTAGTGGGGACTATATTGACTTGGTCGATACCTAAAGGGACTTTGAAGTGTAATCCCGATGGCTTAATCACCTCAAATTTACCAAACCTCAGTACTACCGCTACGGAATCACTAGGCACCGTATATAAGCTGGTGTAACCCGTAAATACGATCAATAGCACAATAAAAACACTTAGTACGGTTTTGATTTTCCCTGTAGGTAACCCTTTTTGAATAGCGCTAAACAAAGTTTTCCCTGCTTTTTCCATAGCCACTTCTCGCTTAGTGTCTTCTTTTTTACTCGCTTCATTTGATGTAGACATTGCTTCTCACTTTGTTGGTGATGTCGAAAATATCTTGTGTCAATAACCAGATAGTTAATAATTCAATGATACAAAATAGATCTTATAGTCTCTGTGCGGTAAGGCACTTACAGCGCTTGTGAGAAATTTTTATAAACCATTGGCGCGCTTTTATTGCTAAGCAGTTTAATCATTGATTAATGATAGATTTAGTAGATATTGTTGTCGTAATTGCTCAGTTAATCGTCACTATTAAGGCTGTTTGACACACGTAGTAATAATCCTTTTACTTCTTTGCCTAATTCTTGAATATCGGGATTATCCACCACTTGCATTACAGCTTCCTGATCCATAAAAGAAACAGTAATTGTGCCGTTGGCTTCTTCGCGCACCACTACATTACAAGGCAGCAGCAACCCGATATCGGTGCGGCATCGCGCATAGTCTCTCCGGCGGTCAACTCGATGGCGAAGACGTTATAGCCGTTTTGGAAAATGAAAATAAACCCGCTGCTGTATTAACCAGATAGTTAGAGATTCAACATAAACAACTTTGCAAATGATATGGAGAGATTTAGTGTCTTAAACACGAACCGGAACACATGACAGAAACTCAATCTACTCTGCAATGCCGCCCTGTATGATCCACTCTCATCTTTGACAAATTCTGGCACGAGTAATATCTCGGCCAGTTTGCGAAGGTGTATAGCGTTTGCTTACCTTCAAGCATGTTTGTGGTCTTTTGGCTCGATAGGGTTATGTCGTAAAAACAGGACCTCGACAAGCAGAATAGCCAGCATTACAACACCAGCGACACCTACCACCAATGGATCGCTGTTTATCTTTATCCAGATGAAGCCAGCCAGAACAATCAGATCAAGGATAATGGCGACGACCAGAATACTAAGTCTTGCATCAATTTCATCGCGCAGATTTCGCAATATTCCCCAATGTACCGCGATATCCATAATCAGATAAAAGATGATGCCCAAAGCTGCAATACGCGTCAGATCAAAAAATATCGTTAACAGCAAACCTAAAACGACTGTGTAGACAAGCGTATGCTTTTGGATACTACCAGGCATGCCAAAATGGCTATGGGGAACGAGTTTCATTTCAGTCAGCATTGCCAACATCCGAGAAACCGCAAATATGCTGGCGATGACCCCGCCTGCTGTTGCTAACATAGCCAGAACAACCGTAAACCAGACAGCATATTCACCCAGTGCAGGTCTTGCGGCGGCGGCCAATGAGTAATTTCTGGTTTCGATGATTTGCTCAAGTGTCAGGTTACTTGAGACAGAAAAGCCCACCAGCGCATAAATCACCACACATAAAGCGATTGAGATCATGATGGCTCTGCCGACATTTCGGTGAGGGTCTTTCAACTCTGAGCCACTATTAGTGATCGTGGTGAAACCCTTAAAGGCCAAAATACCCAGCGCGGTTGCACCAATAAAACCTGTCACTGAAGCGTCAGAACTGACTGTTGAGACATTAACTTCTACTGTATCAGCCACTATTACGCCTACGATACCGAACAAAACGATACCGCCAATCTTGATAAAACCAAGCACTGATGCGACACCTTCGATCATCTTGTTTGCGGACAAGTTGATCACAAATGCGACCAGTAACAATCCTGCACCCAATGTTGGTACCAACAAGCTACTATCGTCGATATCAAAAAGCTGTAATGTATATGTGCCAAAGGTACGCGCCAGAAAACTTTGGGCTATCACCATAGAAAAATACATCAACAGGGAGTGAAAAGCAGTTGTCACTGTGCTGCCATAAGCCTTTTTTAGGTACATGGCAATTCCACCCGCAGAAGGATAGGCATTCGACATTTTTACGTAAGAGTATGCACTAAATATGACAACCACCGCAGCCGAAAGAAAAGCCAGGGGAAAAAGACTCCCTGTCATCTGAGCCATCTGCCCTGTCAAAGCAAATATGCCTGCCCCAATCATAACGCCAGTGCCAAGCGCAACCGCACCAACTAAGGTCAGGCTATCTTTACGATAGTGTTGTTTTCTATCTTCGTCTTTATTCATAATTAATCCTTATTTTTATCCACTAAAAAAGTAAAAAGGACTGTTTCCACCTTTAATACTTAGCAAAGGACGTGTTAAATAAACCTCTGCCACGCCTGAAATAGTATGACTACAATAGAAGTTATAAAACCAAAGAGTGAGACCCAACGAGGAAAGGATATTCTCTGCTTACTATCAAGGTTTTCCCTTCCTTTAATACGCCAAAGAGAGAGATTTACGATGGCAAAAATTATCAAGATAATAAAACTGGTAGACTCTGCTAAGGTTTGTAGCGGGAAAAAGGTGGCTAAAACCAGCACAATGCCGGTTATGAGAGCGGTTGCACGAAGCGGTGTCTGGGTTTTAGCATTGATCTTTCCTAAAAAAGTCGGTGCTTGGTCTTTTTCAGATAAACCATAAATAACACGTGAAGCCATAATAATCTGTGCTAATGCGCCATTAATAATTAAAATGCTGACAATTCCCAATATTTTCATAGAAAAATCGCCGTGCCCGCGCAAAATTTCTGCAACGGGTGTGTTACTAGATGAGAGCACCTGAGTCGATACGGTTAACACAGCGATGGTAGATACCACTATGTATAAAAGAGTCGTTAGGACAATACACACTAAGATGGCGATCGGTAGATTTTTTCTGACATCTTTGACCTCTTCAGCCATATTGACCATATCTTCAAAACCGATAAAAGCATAAAATCCTAAAAATGCGCCTGAAAATACACCCAGCCAAACGGTACTATTTGTCGGGATAAAGAGTTCGGTCCATCTACTTGATAAGGCTTGTAAACTGTCTCCGGCAACAAAGACAATGTAGACTAATGCGCCTATTTGTATGACACTTATAATGGCAACAAAAGCGACGGATTTTCCAATCCCCCACCCTGCAATAATACCCATACCAAGCACTAAAAAAAGTATCGTAAGTGTTTGCGAGACAGATATAAAGTCTTGTATAAAACCAGCCGTAGCAACGGTGATAGTGGCTGCTGAAACAATCCCAGTTACAATAACCAACCAACCAACAAGCGTAGAGAAGTTTTTACTTGAAAATCCTTCCTGAGTGTAGCGCGCTTCACCTGCACTAAAAGGAAACCGCGATGATAACTCAGCAAAAGAGGTGGCACTGATAAATGCCAATCCCCCTGAAAGTAAAAAAGCCAACGGCATAAAAAGTCCGGCCTCTTCGGCAATCTCTCCAAGCAAGGCATAAAACCCTCCGCCGACCATAGTGCCTAGTCCATAAAGGATCAGCATGGGCAGTGATATGGAACGATTGAGTTTTGTTTCTGACATTTATACACCTCTTAATGTGTAGAGTATGTAAAGCGTGGTGATATAAATAATCAAAACGGCTATGGAGTCCATCCCCATTCGGAGAAAGGTTTGAGATTTTCTGACAATAAGTCCAATAACATAAATAGCCGTGACAACGATGCCTGAGACAAGCGCAAATTTTGCAGAGTCGTTCACGCTATTGAGTATGGCGCCATTGAGGTAAAACATATCTGCAGGTAAAAGTAAAAATATCATAATAAGATTACTGCCAAAGATATTGGATATGGCCATACTCTGCGCACCCAAACGTACCGCAGCAATACTCGCACTAAGTTCGGGCAAAGAGGTACTACTTGCTAGTAAGGTTACACCGATAAAGCTTGCTCCTAAGCCTGATTGTGTCGCGATAGATTCCGCTGTTTGCACGAGTAATATACCTGCAATGAGTATCGCTGAACTGGCAAGACCACTGAATAAATAAAGTTGTTTGGTAGTATGTGAGTCTTTAGCTCGTTTATCCTTTGGGTTGGCTTTTTGTTTTATATCTTCAGAAAAATTTACGACACTCCAACCATTGTTTTTCCCATAATCTAAAAACATAAAGATTGCTAGTATGTACAAGATAGCTAATAAAATAGGGCTTGCTCCTATGTGCCAAAACACAACGGTATCACCTAGCATCGTTGCGACTAAAACCAAAGATAGCAGCAAGATCAATACGACGCCCTGAAGCAGGTTGATAGACTTTCGCGCCGCAAAACTCAAAGTCGTCGTGCCAATAATGAATATATCGGCGATGGCAAGAACAGCAGTCTGCATCGTCATACCGCCAAACATAGCATTTAAAACAAGTTCCCCATTACCATGTAAAGCACCTGTAGTGTTAGTGACTATTTCTGGGAGTTGTGTCGCAAGGGCGAGAAATATAAATCCCATACTCGCTTTATCCCAATTTTTACGATCAGAGATGATGTCTGCATAGGCAGTTAAGCGTGTTCCAGAGATCCATACCGTCACGCCGGCTAATATAAATAATATTATGTTTAGCCAGAAGGGAAATGTTTGAAAATTCAGCATCGCACCAATACTGTTACTAGCAAATTGAACATCCATTTTTCAGCACCTGCTTTATGCTTTGTAAAGGCCAAAATACCAAGCGAGGTTGCCCCAACAAATGTCAGACTATCTTTTTGATAATGGAATTTTTTATCTTTATGGTTACTCATACACCCGCCTTTTAGTTTTTTGCAGAAGGAATTTTTATCCGGCAAGCACAAAGGCTATTGTGCTCACCGATAAGATCACAATTAATATTAAACCAACATCCAACACGTTAGGAAGTTTGCAGTAATAAAGAAAGTCATCAATTTTCCCAAGGACTTTCAACACCAGAAGGTTTGACTGTGAAGTAACTTTTACTTGTGGCTCAAAGACCTTTACCGCAAGTTTCCCACTCTCGACCGCAGCCTCGATGCTCCAAACATCCGCCGTTGTTTTGGTGTGAGCACCCGCAAGAACTAGGTTAGATATTGTCGTCTTTTGCTTGGGCATATATTGCTGGGTGTTTGTCGCGTTTACCCATTTGGGTTGCGACGTTTTTATTCCTTTAGGAGAAAATTCCCATTCATGCCACACTTTGATCTTAACAATGGTAAAATCTTGCCAGCTTTTGCCGTCGTTAGCATTTTTCACCAGCTCATCTAAGGCATAACTCTGTTTTAATTGAAATAACACTTCATCAAGGAATTGTTCCTCCGTACATTTTTCCAAACAAAGGCCATGCACTGGCCCCTGAACCTTTGATACACAAGCGGTGACTGTCCACAGTGATTGAATATCTTGTCCCAGAGCACTACGCTTTCCCCATGCTTGTTCCTGAGAAAAAAGTGTCAGGTTAAAGGCGGAATCTGAAAGTACAAGCGCAGACCTTTTTCGCGACCAAAGCATTTTTTCTTTGAAGCCAATTCTAAAGGATACCTGAGTGTGAGGTCCCTGTTGTACAAGGTTTCTAAAAAGATTGAGTTGCGGTTTATTTTCTAAAAGCGGCGTTCGCTTCAAAATATCTGCCGCACAAAATGGGTTCACTGCAAGCACATAGATATCGGCCTGAACGGTTTCTCCATTGGCTAGTTCTGCTGCTGTTATCTTGTTTTCTTCAAAACGTAAACGATGAAGTGGGGCCTGCCAATAAAACTCAACCTGCTGTTGCTTCAGGTAATCGACCCACTTATCAAACCAAACCTCACTGCTGGGGCCGTTCAAAAGCAGCCATCCTGTCCGAGCCTTATGATCCCAAGGTCCACCTTCACTATCGCCATGATGACGATATGAATACTTGGTGACTAATTGCTTCCGGAAAAAATGGGCGACATGATGAAAAGAAACATGACACCAATCAGAGCCCACCCAAGGACCAAAAGTGGAACTCCAAGTACTAAGAGTTGAGGCGGATAAATAAGGTCGCCAAGCTTCTTTAGCCTTAATAGTGCTGTATTTATGGCTACTGCGAGTATTGGAACACCAGGCCTTTAGCATCAGCCAGCTCCAACGCCATTTTTCTTTGCTCGTCATACTAAAGAGGTTTTTCACATCGACATTGCTAGAATTAGAATCACCAAAATTAGCCGTACCTGCATTAGGCGCCAAGCCAAATTCTACGGGCCGTGAAAGAATGTTGTCATAGAGATTGGAGTGCTTATCAAAGGGAATTTCCTTGATGAGTTCAAAAAAATTGTTATACCAAGGGCCCATTCCATGCCAAGAGTATTCAGAAGGCATATCCTGATCTTCTTTCCTTCTGGCACTTCTAAAAAAACCGCCGGCATCAGGATTTGCCTCGTACACTTTGACTTTATAGCCAAGCTTTGAAAATTCATGCGCTACCGTGAGTCCGGAAATACCGCCACCAAAAACAGCGACACTTTTACTTTTCACTTCTGTGGAATTAGACATAGATTCGGCTACCATTTTTTACCTCTAACATTATCGTCAGTCGCTTTTAACGCGCCACTAAGGCTGTGGCTTTGCAGTGTCACTTTTATCATCATCCAGCCAATAACCGGGGCGTTCATAATGATTGTAGATAACCATTTCCGCCTTACGATCCACTTGCATTGAATCGTTATACGGCGGAGCGTCTTTCACTTCATGTCGTGTCAGATTGACAGACGCCTTAGCATCAGCCCAACTTATATCTTGAATCCAATGTGGAGGAATAAGTACTTGATGACCAAGCCACCAGTTACTTGTATTAACTATCATGTATCGAATAGCCCAAGTATCTTCATCGATAAGCAGCCCCTCTATATGGCCGATGTCACCATCGGTAGCATGAATGTGGTAGTCGATTATCGCCTGACAACTACGCAGATGTATGTCGTCATCTTGGTGCTGTTCGGCTTTAGAATCCTTCGTCACTTGTGGATCTTCATCATGGGGTGGCGAAACAAAGCCGTCGTGCCTCGTTAACATCATACTCGGATACATACCTCCGCCCCACATACCATAACCTCCCCAATAATATGGATAGCCGTAGTACTCGAATAACTCGATTTCTTGCTGTCGAGAGACTGGCTTTTGGGTATTGATGTCTGGGCTATTCTCGACTTGGTCTTTTGTGATCGAAACAGGTAACAGCTTATCCGCCCAGTTCGGTATGCCTATAGATATAGGCGATATCAGTACTTTTCTACTCGAAAGCCAAGTACCTGTGTCAACAACGAGATAGCGAGCACACCAAGTTTTGTCATCGAAATAGACATCTGTGACATGACCAATGTTGCCATCTGTCGCTTGGATAATATAGCCTTCTAGATTTTTAATAGTTCGTAACATGAGATCTTTTCTCCTTCAAATATAAAATAGTCAAACAGGGTTAGATATAGAATATTAATACACTGAATTGGTAACTCTGTCGGTGCGCTTGCGAACATTAGAAGCTGTTGTTCTGTCGAAATTACTGTTACAGAAAATTATTGACTATTGATACAAGGCAAAGTCTTTGTTGTGTGGTTGTTTCACATAAAAAGGCTATAAAGCTTTGTGCTCCTGCAATGTCATTACCCCACATCCATGTGGGGTAACGCAGTAAAAATAGCCATCAAGCGTTTCTCGAAGGATTTGACTAAAAGCGTCTTACTCTTTGTTACCTGCATGGATGCAGGTACTTAGCCTGAGCAGGATGCGGAAGCTCTGCTCAGATTTTACATATAATAACTATGTAACAAGCCTAGCTAATGCTCTGGCAGTGGAACATAACCAGCCTTCGTTGTCACCGCTTGACCTGCTGTAGAACGGGCATAATTAAGAAAGGACTGTACGGCTGGATCGGCATCTTGGCCTAGCGGGATATTGATAATCATACTGAGCCTGCGCGCGAGAGGATAACGTCCGCTTTGAATTGATTGAATCGAGGGAGTAACCGCTGTTTCCTCTACCTGTGGGGCGATCGCCAACGCACGGATACCAGCCAAGTCTCGCGCACTACTAGCGAAACCAATAGCAGCTGGGTTGTCGACCAAAGCCCACACCACGGATGCGGGACCAGCAAGCGCTTGGAAATTGGCACTAAAATCGCCATCACACAGGGCAACGTGTTTGAATAACAGGTACGCGCCGTTGGCGACTGTCAACCCCAGAGCTGTAATATGCTTATTGCTCAATCCTCCTTTCACGCCCAATTGGTGCCAGCTGTGCAAGGGCTGCTCGGCACCACAACGCAGAGTGGCAGAGTAGATAGCGTCAAGCTGTGGCAGTGCTATTTGCTTTAGCGGGTTTAGTGAACTGACATATACCGCCACTCCGTCCATAGCCACCGGATAAACAGTGGGAGCATAGCCGAAGTGCTCCATAAATCGCGCATTCTCATGCTGACTCAAAGGCATATCCGTAAGCGCGGAATTAGCGCTACCGTTGAGTAACGCTTCAACACCCACTGCACCGCCTGCATCCGCGATAGTGATCGAAATACGGGGGTTGCGAAGAGTAAAATCGTCGGCCCACAGACTAATTAGATTCGCTAGAGAAACAGAACCAGTGACCACGATATGTCCGCTTGGCGGTGGTTTTGATTCAGAAGCTGCATAACTCGGTGCTAGGAAAATGCAGAGCAGCGCTGGAAGTAGCACCAAAATCTGTGACCGTAACATACGCGCCGTCGAACGGCAGTAAGAATTAAATAACACAACAATGCTGTTGAACATAGTATTTTTCCTGCTAGGCTCTGGAGATTACCCGATGGGCATAGCTTTATTTTCTTCTGGAGGTGACCGACTTAATACTATTGCCGATCGTGTCCCACGCATTATCAATACCTGCAGTGAGTTCTTCCCATGCGTCATCACTGGCGTCTTTAAGTTTGACAAGTTTACTGTTAGCACTTTCTTGCATGGTACGTAGTTCTTCGATTTGTTTGTAGTACTCAAGTTGTGCTCCGGCTTGAGCTTTTTCTGCTTTTGCCTTGAGCTTAACGATCTCTGCACTCAACTCATCCAATTGCACTTGCAGTTTTTTTTGGTAAGCTTCTTTCATGTTCATTATTATTTTCCTTTCTTGGTTTATATTTAGATTGAATGGCTAGTTTAAAACTTTAAAGGCATTTTCTGGCTCCTCACAAACTCAAGCTCTACTGCCTATTTACCGCCTAACTAACCGGTTACTGCCTTTGAAAATAAGGTTTGTTAACGTTGAGAAATCTTAGTTGGTTATCCAAATTTCGGCTTTAGCATATTGCTTGTTACTAAACACCTTTAGTTGGCATGGAATAGCAAATTTAAAAACATCACTTGCTGATTTAATCCACGTTTTATCAGTAACAATCGCTATCTAATTCCAAGACTTATAGTGATCTATAGCCAACTTTGCGTCGTCCCATGATATTTCCTCATTAAAGGATTAAGAAGTTCTGTTCAATAGCAAACATTAGGTAATGGGATCGATTGATAATTCCTGATAAAATAATAGGAGTAAATATGGATAGGTACCGGATAAGATGCATAAACCTATATTTTATAAATTGCTACTTTTGGGCATTAATATCAGATTGCTGATCTTGATATTTCTGACCTAAGTAAATGATATCAGGATGAGCTTTTTTAGCGGCTTTAGCTTTAACTGATTTTTTGTCACTAGGCTTTTGATCTTGCGTTAATTTTTTCATTAGTTACTCCCAAAGTTCTGTATGTTTAGGTGTTTTAATAATGTCTTTTTAGGTTTATTAACCGATTATTGAAATTGTGGTTTTGCCCTATAGAAATAGTTTCTACTTCAACAGACTTTTGTTCACTGGGATTCTGTATAACAGATTTTTTATCAATATTTGACGTTTTCATAGTTACCTCTACATTCTCGCCAATTACGCCACTGTAAAAGGCTAAGAAGTAAAGTGTAAGTCAAACTAGCTTAGGTATCTGTGCGATAGTGCACTTTATATGATGAAAATTTAGAATAAGGGTTGGCGAAGTTTACATAAAAGATTGTAAATAGGCTCCGCACGTTGCAGCAGGCTAACTTATTCTATGGCAGAAATTTCTTCTAACCTATCTGTTTCTTGTTTAACCACTTCATAGCACTCACAACACAGGGTTTCAAGTTTACTTCTGTCTGTCACGGTTATATGGCCGCGCTTGTAGGTAATAACCCCTTCCTTTTGTAATTTTCCCGCAGCTTCGGTAACGCCTTCTCTTCTAACGCCTAGCATATTTGCGATCAACTCTTGGGTCATCGTTAGGTTATTGGTTCTTAGGCGATCTAGGGAGAGTAGTAACCAGCGACAAAGTTGTTGGTCAATGGAGTGATGGCGATTACATACAGCAGTTTGTGCCATTTGCGCAATTAATGTTTGAGTGTAACGTAACAGCAACATACGAATTGTAACGTCATTATGAAATTCTTTACGCATTAGTGAAGCTGGCATGTGATACGCGTAGCCTGCACTTTGCACAACTGCCCTGTTAGGCGTACTTTCCCCGCCCATAAAAACAGCAATACCAACAACGCCTTCATTACCAACAACCGATATCTCAGCTGATGAACCATTTTCGGTAACATAAAGGAGAGAAACAATGCTATCTATAGGGAAATATACACAAGTAAGATTTTCCCCAGATTCATATATCACTTTCCCTAGAGGCAACTTAACAAGTTTGAGCTGAGGGAATATTGTATTTTTATTTGCTTCAGGCAACAATTTTAATAATTTGTTATCGGCGGGACTATTCATTTTTCTCCTTAAAATCATTTTTCCTTAAACTAAAAATTCTGCTTTACTCTTATTTTTTAGCTCAAATGTAGCGAACACGAGATAAATCTCGCAACTTCATAATATATCCTTCCTCCATTAATATTTTTGCTTTACGTTAAATGTGAACAGATGAGAATAGTTTTCTCTTACTTGGATCAATGCTTGTGACTTTATTTCTATTCATCATAAACGTTGTTACTACGCTTTCGGCCAGTAAGGATTGTTCGTGTTGTTATCAGCTTCACCCTTAAGTGGGTAATTTGGTAGCCGATTATCGTTACCTACACGATTTATATGAGAAGTTGTTTGGATTAGTACCTATGGACAAAAGACTAGCATAACAAAATAGCAAATATCATTATGTCGGCTAGCTAACATAGGTGAAAGAATATCCATCATGCGCGCAATTCAGTGGTTTGCCAAGAGATATAACTAACTTTTCATTATAACGAACCGATATTGTTACTTTCGCAACTTACCGGCTTGTGATACACGTTTTATATAGTTATCTCACTCAAATTTTTCCCTCACGTTAGCACTTCAATATAAGAGCTGTTCTAATCACTCAATATTAAATAATCCTTCTCGAACAGACTAAATACCACTCGTAAGTGGATCTGATAGTGGAAAGCAAAATCGTGAATGAATGATAGTTGACATAGTTGTCCCTAATGATTTAGTGATTGTTAATTGAGAACGATATTTTGGATGAGATAAAATTTAGAGAAGTTACTATTCCTAGATAGTACTTGCTAAATTATTCATTTGAGGTGGTATGGCAATATATTTTTGTCAACATTCATATCTATTTAGAAATTACTAATGTCTTTTGATAAGCATTAACAGACGAAAAATAGCATTGACAGGATGAATTTTCGAGGCCATATCTAGACAAGATATTAATTTGTCCGCGGTTATAGCTTATAATGCCTTGACGTTGTAAACAACCTGCCGCAATAGTGACAGCGCTACGGCGTACACCCAATATTTTCGCTAAAAACTGATGTGTTAGCTGAAGATGTTCAGAATTAGTACGATCCTGTGTCATTAATAACCATCGAGCAAGCCGTTGTTTGACTTCATGAAAATTATTGCATGCGCCAGTTTGAGCAAGTTGTTGTATCAAGACATAGAGATAATTGTGTATCAATTTACTTATCACTAGATTATTTTTTACTTGGTGGTGGAACATTGTTGCATCCATTCGCAACGCACTCCCTGAGCCTTGGACTATCGACTTCATTGGTGCCTTTGGATTTCCAAGAGCAAGCGTGGCACCTAGCATGCCCTCATTCCCAATTAACCCCATCTCTAAGGACTGTTTCTCACCAACTTCTACAAATGATGAGATAAAGCTAGTTAGTGGAAAATAAACATATTTTATGACTTCATCAGCAATATTAAGTGTTTCGCCAAACACTAGCTCTACAGGCGTGCAAACGTCAAGAAATAACTGGCGCTCTTGTATAGGTAAATAGTTTAATAAATGATTATTTACCGGTGAGGTGCAAGTTGCAGTCACTAGAATCTCCAATGAATAAGTCCATAAATCAAGGAACGTAATCGTTATTGATAACATGGGCTAATATTGGTTTTTCGTCTGTGCGTTATACCACTAAGTATGTAAATCGTTAATATTGAAATGTATTTCATTTAAGGTTATCAAGAAGTCTTTAACAAAACATCAGCTTCATTTTAAATTCACGAATTTTTTAAAGTGAGACGTTATGGGCAGAAAGTGCCACAAAGAAGACCTAATTTAGTCGTGAATTTACCACAACAAATAGTCAGCGCTGCCACTTGAGTCCAAATAGTGAATGCAACGCTATCCTTATTACAAAGGAGTGTAGCTATGAAAAAAGATCTCGTAATACTTATACTGTCCATCAAAAATCAGTAACGTGGGAACGATACAAGCAAGGTTGCACGCCAACTGATATCGCTAGAATGTTAAAATGGCACACTCTGAACTTAGATCAGTCTATACATTGGTTTTCTAGTTAATAGTAAACATGACATTCAAGAGTAATTCCCTTATTTGACACAACGTTTGTAAGTTTGATAGCGTGGACGAGTCAAGGAGAGGCTTATACCTCTCCTGTTATTTTGAACCGTAAAGGAGAAATCATGACTAAAAGTAATCAGCACAAAGCAGCTAAATTCACGGTACCTGGCATGGACGAAACGACGGCAAACCGTGTTATATCTACTTTAGACAATCGTATGGTAGCACTGCTCGATTTGGCCCTCACACTCAAGCACGTTCACTGGAACGTTGTTGGCCCCAATTTTATCAGTGTTCACGAAATGCTAGATCCTCAGGTAGACGCTGTACGAGACATGACTGACACTATTGCAGAGCGAATAGCTACTTTGGGTGGAACCCCATTAGGCACACCGCAATCTATTACTGATCGTCGCACCTGGGATGATTATTCGTTAGGTAAAGCATTGGTTATGGAGCATCTGGGTGCCCTTGATTTAGTCTACAACGGGGTGAATAGCGATCATCGCAAAGCAGTGATTGAAATGGGAGAGCTAGATCCTGTATCGGAAGACATGCTCATTGGTCAGTTAATTGATATGGAGCAGTTCCAATGGTTTATTCGTGCGCATCTTGAATCTTCTGACGGTGATTTAGTCACAGCCAACAACCACACCGAGTCGGGTGCAGCGAAATCTGCACGTTCTTAAACCGATCTGATTATATTTATTTTCGATGGCGCCTTTGGCGTCGTCAAATTCCTCGACATATATTTCAATACGGTATCAAATTCCACGAATTCATCCGAAGCTTAAATAATTTAGCTATAGCTAAGATTTGCTATTTTCTGACTCGTCATCGGCGTTCTTTGCCTCAGTGTCTTCAACTTCGACTTTTGGTGTACCATCAGAATTAAATTCGGCTATCGCTTCACCAGAGGATTTCCAGCCTTCTCTTTCTTCATCAGTTGCTTTGGGCGAGAATAACCCGGTAAAAGCATAGAAAATTCCAATTAGGGGAGCAGTCCAGCAGGCAAAAGCAAGTGGTATGTACAAAAGGTTTTCTACATTACCATCGGCAATACCAAGTCCGAGAGCTGCAATTACAAATGCGCCACCCGCATTCCATGGAATTAGCGGAGACATTAATGTTCCGCCTTCTTCAATTCCGCGTGATAAATTCAAAGTTGAATAACCCATACCACGATAAACCGGTGAGTACATTCTTCCCGGTAAAGCAATAGATAAGTAGGGATCACCGGCGACTAGGTTAGTTGCAAACGCGGTTCCAATAGCGGCGGTTTGAATGCCAGCAAAACTAGTGACTTTACTCTTAATCGCATTAATAATCGATTTCAAACAACCTGTTTTCTCTAGCGCTCCGCCAAAGCCCAACGCAATCAATATTAAGGAAATTGTCCACATCATGGATTGAATGCCACCTCGATTTAACAGGCTGTCAATCTCTCCAATACCGGTGTTTATTGAATAGCCATTGTTCGCAAAATCAAAAATTGATTGTAAACTCTGTCCCTGAGCAATCATTGCTGTTGCCCCACCCGCTACAACGCCGGCGAATAGTGATGGCATGGGAGGATATTTCTTTATAGCTAAGCCCATCACAATCAAAGCTGGCAATAATACCCATCCTGAAATATAAAAGTTTTCATCTAAGGCACTAGTGATACCGCTAATTTTTTCAAATGAAATGCTTTGGGTGTCGATGACGAAAAATCCAACTAGCAAATATATAATAAGTGCGATCAGCATAGCTGGGATGGTAGTTGCCATCATATTCTTTATATGAGAAAAAACGTCGGTGCCGGTAACCGCAGGGGCTAAATTAGTGGTGTCGGAAAGTGGTGAAATTTTATCACCAAAAAATGCTCCTGAAACTACAGCGCCAGCAGTCCAATATGCAGGGATATCGAAGCCTTCTCCAATTCCCATTAAGGCCAAACCAACAGTACCTACACTCGCCCAGCTAGTGCCAAGAGCAAGGGAAACTATGGCGCAAATTACCATACCAGCAGCTAGGAATAGTTCAGGCGAAAGTACTTTTAAGCCGAAATAGATAATACTTGGTACCGTACCGCTGGCAATCCAAACTCCAATGATCATCCCAACCGTTATTAAAACCGATACCGAAGGTAAAGCGACGTGAATAACGTGAAAAATGCCTTTCTCTATACCCTTCCATTTCAGTCCTAGCTTAATTCCAACAATACTCGTAATGGCTAAGCCAATGGCAAGGGGAATGTGAGGCTCGAAAATGCCAAAGTAAAATATTTGTGTCCCAAGAATAAGTAGAGTTAACACGACGGGCGTCAAGGCAAGTAATAAACCCGGATTTGCACTTTCTGTCCGTTTCATTTAAATACCTCATGTTTTTTATTCATAAATTAGGTGACGAATAGTCATCGTGATTGGTAAAACAATAGGCCAACTTAACTTGTTACGGCTTTGAGAAAATCACTACATCGTCGACCATTAAGGATGACAAAGGTAGTGTCACACATCATTCATCCTTTGGAGGCCATGCATTATTTGCCGATTTTTTTGATGTAAATTATTGATCAAATCCTGAATATACTCTTTACTATAATTGTTGATTATCAATGGTAAAATGGATCTTAGCCACATTTCTATTTTCTCATTTATCTCTAACATTACAGCGATTATTTTTTCACTGTTTGCATTAGGAGCTAATGCTAGTTTTTCTATATAAACTAATAACTGCTCGTCAATATCATCATCAAACCACATTTCAAATATTTTAATAGGCGCCTCTATCAATGAGGTCATTAAATATTGGTTTCTGACTTTTTGCTTGTCTGTTAAATAATGTAAAAACATCCTAGCGCGTTCTTGCTCTGTCACTTTAAGACTTCTCTCATAAAACGCTAGCGTTGCGGTATTCAATGTTATTAGGTGTTCAAATACTTCACTTAATTGGTGATAACGCATAACTTTCCTTTCTATTCTGAATTGTCTGAGCCTAGAGCATGTCGCCAACTTTGGTAACTGCATAGGGAGTATTGAAGGGGCGGTCGAGAGTGAAAGCCAAAATTGTCACTTCCTGTTCTGACACCAATTAAGCCATATCTACATCTTTGTAATCACCAATGGAACCTTTAATAATTTTTTGTGCTATATCGGTTTCGTCTTGCGTAAGCGTTTTTGCGACAATCACAACTTGCCCACTGGTAATGGCATCTTCAATTAAAGCAGATAGTGACTTTGCATTTTCCGCCGCACCTATCGTCGCCCCCACCAAACCGCCAATACTTGCACCCCAGCCGAGTAATACGAGTGGTGCAATCAAAGGGCTTGCTACAAATAAAGTGACATTCGCGGCAATAAGACCGACTTGAGCCAATGCACCTATTCCTGTTCCTGCCACTGTACCAATGGTGCCATCTACCAAGATTTCTTTTAAAACTTGATTGCTACTTTCTACCGGTTCATGCACCGGTGCTGTTGTGAGTTCACTGTAAGTTTGCACGCGTTCGCGCGGCAGACCTTGAGCAGCAAGTTTTTCCAACACATCATTGGTCTCTTTGCTGTGCTCAAAAAAACCTGTTACATAATGCACGTAATCATTCATGATTTTTCTCCTATAGTTAGACCAACAGCCCCTAATGTATTAATCACTATTATTGATTACTAAGTTAGTATTAGCATAGCTAGTTTTAATACTGTCATCTGTGCGCTATCGAACTGATAATGAGCCGATAATAACGATCACCCTAATGAGATGGCTAATCTTCTTCATCTAAAGTCATAAGTGACGTATTACCACCAGTAGCGGTGGTATTAATACTGATAGCTTTTTCTGTTAATAATCGTTGAATTAAATTATCAAAATATTTTGAACTGATCACCGGTAAAATTGCACCTTGACGTTCTGCTAATTTCTCACTGATATAATGTTTACGGTCGCAATGACTATCAACAACAACACCTGATAATCCAGGCTGTGCCAGCAACGTTGTTAAATGGCATAACCGGGCAATTTGAAAAACATTCTCATCTTCCCCTGTTGCAATAAATTCATCTCTAAAAGCTATTGCTTCATCATAAAACAAGTCAGAAACAACCGAGATCACGGTATTACCGGTTGCCAAAGCCGTTACGACAGAAAGCAACCAAAAGTGAAAAGTAACATTTTCGTCAGCAAAACAGATTATGTTGCCACGATTTTCTAAATATAGAATATTAGACTCACCTGTTGGACCCGGTAAAACTGTTGGTTCCTTCAAGTGTTTTTCAATATCAATTAATTGTGAGCGCGCCGCTTTTAAAGTATGCGTTAAATCGTCTGCTAAATTATCAATGATATCGATATGAGCTATTTTTGCTAACACTTCGCTAAGACAAGATATACGGGTATTTAACTCGGTCAAGCGCCAGATTTTTTCTGCTGTACTAGCTCTGTCCATAAATAATACTGCTTCCGCATCCGTATCGCTGTTTGAGGCTTCTGCTTGCTGTGGTAATAAATTAAGTTTCTTGGCACCGGGCGGTGTTATTTCTTTAACTAAACGCGTTAAATAATATGGGCCACCTGCTTTTGGCCCTGTACCTGAAAGACCACGACCACCAAAAGGTTGCACACCCACAATAGCGCCAATTATATTGCGATTTATATACACGTTACCTGCTCGTGATAGCTTCGCCAAATTTATGGCTCGCTGTTCAATGCGGGTATGTATACCCATAGTTAAGCCAAAACCTGTGCCGTTAATATCATCAATGACTTTTTCTGTTTCATCGCCTTTAAAGCGTACAATATGAACACAAGGGCCAAATACTTCCTGCTTCAGCACGCTAATATTTTCTATTTCATAAAGTCGTGGCGCAAAAAAGAAATGTTCGTTATCTGCTATTTCATTTGTTATCTCATCAGCAATATCGCATTGGTATAATAGTTGACCATGGGTTTTCATATAGTCACTGTGGGCATTGAGTGAATCTAGCGCTTTTTGATCAATGACAGGTCCTACGTCAGTACTCAGTTTTTCGGGGTTACCCACATGTAATTCTGCTAATGCGCCTTTAAGCATTGTAATAACATTATCAGCAATATCTTCTTGTAAAAATAACACTCGAAGTGCAGAACAACGTTGACCAGCAGATTGAAAACCTGAAGAAATAACATCATCAACGACTTGTTCAGGTAGGGCCGTAGAGTCTACTAACATACAGTTTTGACCACCCGTTTCAGCAATAAAGGGCACTTGATCAACGCCTCTATCAGCCAATGTTTGCGAAATTATAGTCGCTGTTTTAATAGAACCAGTAAAAATAACCGCTTGAATAAGTGCATTAGGAATAATAACACTACCGACATCACTACCCTTTGCAATAACCGCTTGTACAACGCCATGTGGTAATCCAACAGATGTCATTAGTTCAATAGCGCGCAATGCAATTAAGCTTGTTTGCTCGGCTGGTTTAGCTAACACCGTATTACCCGTAGCAATTGCAGCAGTCACTTGTCCTATAAATATAGCTAACGGGAAGTTCCAAGGGCTGATACATAACACCACACCACGGGCTGCTAAACGATCATCTTCTGCAAGTTCAATCGCTTGTTGTGCATAATAGCGACAAAAATCAACCGCCTCTTTGACTTCATCAACACCATCTTGTGTCGTTTTCCCTGCTTCCTTGATGCATAAGGCAATTAACTCGTCGATATGATGTTCAAAAACATCGGCAACACGGCATAATAAGGCCGCACGTACAGATACAGGCGTTTGTGACCAAGAAGCAAATGCGTTTTGCGCTGTTTCGATCATCGCGAGCATTTCATCCTTGCTGTGATGTCGTTGAAAACCAATAATTTCACTACGCTTTGCTGGGTTTCTAATAGCGATAGACCCTTCTGGTACATCATTTTCACAGAACAAGTTATTCACAAGCCAGTTATCCAGTGATGTTTTTAAAGGGGTTACTGTATTGATATCTGTTAAATCTAGGCCCTTGGAATTATCTCGACCGACACCTTTTTCATCATGGTATAACGCGATGGGTTTGATTATCTGGCCGTTATATTTGTTTTTTAAGCGATGCATTTTTTCAACGGGATCGCGAAGTAAAGATTCGACCGGTTGTGACTCATCAATAATGGCATTAACAAAAGAAGAGTTAGCGCCATTTTCTAACAAACGACGCACTAAATAGGCGAGTAACTCTTTATGAGGACCAACCGGCGCGTAGACGCGACATTGAACATTTTCATTGGTAACAACTTGATCATATAACGAGCCACCCATGCCATATAGACATTGAAATTCAAAACTTGTTTTGTCATCGCCCGCCAGTTCAAGAATAGTAGCGACAGTATAGGCATTATGCGTAGCAAACTGTGGAAAAATGGTATCTCTATATTCTAATAATTTTTTCGCACAGGCTAGGTAAGATACATCAGTAGAGGCCTTGCGAGTGAATACCGGAAAATGCTGATAACCACCTTTTTGGCTATTTTTAATCTGAGTATCCCAATAAGCACCTTTTACTAAGCGCACCATCATTTTTCGGTCAACACGCATGGTTAGTTCACGTATCCAGTCAACTATAAAAATGGCGCGTTTTTGATAAGCTTGCAGGGCCATCGAAAAGCCATTCCAACCTGCTAACTCATCATCACTAAATACCGCTTCAATTACATCAAGGGATAGTTCTAATCGCTCAGATTCTTCCGCATCAACAGTTAAACCAATATTGTAGCTTTTGGCTTGCAAACAAAGTGCTTTAAGTTTGGCAGCAGCTTCAGCCATTACCCGTTCTTTTTGTGCAAATTCGTAACGAGGATGGATAGCAGAAAGCTTAACTGAAATGCCAGGCACTTTGCGAGGGTCGTTCTTACCCGACGCACGAGCAACTGCGCCAATGGCATCTATAGCAACTTGATAAGCTTTAAAATACTTTTCAGCGTCGACCATGGTGCGCGCACCTTCACCAAGCATGTCGTAAGAATATACGAAGCCTTGCCGCTCATCCTTGGCAGCATGATCAGTGGCTTCTTGAATCGTTTCGCCCATAACAAACTGCTCACCCATAATTTGCATGGCGTAGTTCATTGCCTTACGAATGACGGGCTCACCTAATCGACCAATAACCTTCTTCAATAAACCAAAGCTATCTTTTTCGCGTTCATCAGCATAGTCAACCATCGTTCCGGTAACGAATAACCCCCAAGATGAGGCATTAACGAACAGTGAATCACTGCTGCCTATATGACTGTCCCACTGCCCTTTAGATATTTTGTCACTAATTAGGGCATCTTGAGTAAGCTTATCTGGTACACGTAATAAGGCTTCGGCTAAACACATCAACACCACACCTTCTTCACTTGATAATGTGTATTCTGCCAGTAAGGCATCTACCGCACCGTTTCCCGATTCGTCTCTACGTATTTTTAGAGACATTTTACGGGCTTTTTCCCACGCCCTGCTTGCAGCATTATCGTTAACTTCTGCCAACGGTAAAATATGCTCTACCGCAACACTTTCATCAATACGATAGAACTCGCGAATTTTTTGACGAATAGGGGACTCCGTGATGTTTGAATTATTAAAAAGCATATGCTTCACCTCAATATTTTTTTAAATAATGTTTTGCAATTACATAAGTAAATTACAATTTAATTTACTGCTTCGATTGAATGTAAAATTCAGCTGGTGTGAATCCACAGAAGCTCATATTATAATTAGAGTACTCCTCATCATTTTTATGCAGATTAAGTTAATATTTTTCGCTAATGAAAATAGCGGTAAGACTGACCAATTAAGCCCCGATCACTAAAATATCTGAATGTACTTTGTCCCATAGAAAAGCACCTAACCTAAACATTTTTTTACGCTGAATAAAATTGAATTTGTGCCAGTACTATCGCTGATTAGTCGAGAACTGATTGCGCTGCGACCGTTTAGGATTAAAAGGTTAAACAAAATGCGGCAGCTCGAATTAACTGAGACGTTTTCATCAGAATTCTCCAAAATAATGGGGCTGTTTATGTGTAATTTATTCGACTCGACTCAATTGAATTTAGTCTCCTAATGTTTTGACTAGTAAAACAATACGCACTATTGATCTGGAAGTATGTACTCTATCACACTCACACAAATTGCAAGATTCTGGGGCTTCCTATAAGGATTATCTTACACTCTGTGTTTTTTTTGAGTGCAACGGGTTTAGCGCCTTTTCATGTTTTATATATTTAAAATAAATTAGTTAGTATTGATTGAATAGATATTTCGGCCTTGGTTTTGTAGCTGGCAAATTTCAGGGTAGAATTCCAACGGCAGGTATGGCGGATCTAGAGCCAGTCAGGGTGAGGAATGATTATGGGCCGTCTATTCCCTCTTACATCTCATAGCTACCGTTCAAGTTATTATGGGTGGTTTGATTAGTAGTTAATGTGTACCTGACCCCACTTAATTACTAATTTCCACTTCGCTTAGAAAGTTTTTGGGCATTATTGCCTCCTCAATGTGTTGAGGAGGCATGCACTAAAACGGAGGGAAATCAATATTACGTTTCAAGTGATTGTTATAGTTACTATTTAACTTCCTTTCTTAAAGGTACTAAAACTTCACCTTCAACAGTAATTGTAGTTTTTCCATAAATATACGGGATATAAAACCAAGAACTATGTATGGTTGCATTTTTTAATGCAACGCCACCTTTTCTTTGTTCTATTGCACGATCTAATGCTTCTTCGGCACTGGGATTACCTGTAGGGATAAATATAATAATATGACTTGAATCTTCACCTTTTACCCTTTCATTATCAGATGTAGCTGTAGCTAACTCTTCTTGTGATATGTTTTTTGTGGAAACATAAGTCAAGTCAGCTATTCTATGCGAACAACCTGATAAAAACATGCCGACAAGAACGGATGAGGCTAATACTATTTTTTTCATTTTATTTCCTTGCACTCGAAATTGAATAATACGTTAGAGCTTGAGTGCTTGAAACCCTAACAGTTAATACCGCGGTGGTTGAGCATCTTTCTGGCCTTGGATAATAGCTTTATTCGTAATCCACCTTATCAATGAGTTTTATAGAGACCGCAACATACAAACCCTATTCCGAGATTTGAACTCTACAAATAGGTACTGTGCTACAAACCATATGCCGAGAATTAAATACTCTAAAAGCAAAAAACCCGCTAATCTTTCGATTAGCGGGTTTTTCTTAATGTGGCGGTGAGATAGAGATTTGAACTCTAGAAGGGCTACAAACCCTTGCCGGTTTTCAAGACCGGTGCTTTCGACCACTCAGCCATCTCACCTGAAGTTCAAAAGCATTGCTGCTTCAGAACGGAGCGAATAATAAAGGCTCGAAATTCTCTTGTAAAGGATTTATTCTATAAAAAAGTTTGTTTGCTAAAAAAACCAACAATTTGCCATTTATTTGAACAAATTCAGTTAATCTTTATATTTAAGGAAAGCTTGTGAGTGAAGAAAGTCTTTGTCGCTGCCACTGGTTAGACACGACAAAACCTGATTACGTTGCTTATCATGATAATGAGTGGGGAGTGCCGGTTTATGATGATCAAAAATTATTTGAATATTTAATGCTTGAATCAGCACAAGCTGGTTTAAGTTGGTATACGATTTTAAAACGTCGTGATGGCTACAGAACCGCATTTGACAATTTCGACGTTAAAAAAGTGGCCCTATTTAGCGATGCAAAAGTTGAAGAGCTGGTAATTAACAGCGCTATTATTCGCCATCGAGGTAAAATTATTGCGGCTATTAATAATGCCAAGCTATTTATTGATATTCAAAATGAGTTTGGCAGCTTTAGTAATTATATGTGGGGCTTTGTTGGCCATAAAACTATTGTTAATAATTGGGCAGAACTGGGCGACTACCCTGCTACTTCTAAAGAATCTGATGCTTGGAGTAAAGATTTAAAAAAACGTGGCTTTAAGTTTGTAGGTTCAACTATTTGTTATGCGCATATGCAGGCTTGTGGCATGGTTAACGATCATAGTAATGGCTGTTACAAACGCTCACAAATTATTGATGAATTTCAACAAGGTTAAAGATAGTAATTCAAAATATAGCATGCCATAATATGTCAATGTGGCTAATAGTTAATTATTACCTATACAGGTAAAATAAAGGTTAAATATTTGATTTACCCTTGAACTTTTGACATTTGCCCACATCTAAAAAATATATTTAGCATACTTAGAGGAAATTTTATGCAATCAAATATTAGTGTAAATGCTAGTAGAAGTTCAGCGATTGAAATTAACAAGGTTTTGAAAAACACCTATATGTTACTTTCGATGACTTTGGCGTTTAGTGCCGTTACAGCTGGTGTTTCTATGGCAATGGGCTTGTCTCATATGGCTGCCCTAGTAATGACCTTAGTTTCATTCGGATTATTATTTGTTGTTAATAAGAATGCCGATAAAGCGAGTGGTATATTTTGGATTTTTGCTTTCACCGGTTTAATGGGTGCATCTTTAGGCCCAATGCTTAACTATTATGCAGCAATGCCTAACGGCGCTACATTAATTATGCAAGCATTAGGTGGTACTGCATTAATTTTCTTTGCACTTTCTGGTTACGCATTAACTAGCAAGAAAGACTTCTCATTTATGGGTGGTTTTTTAATGGTTGGTTTAATCGTTGCGGTTATTGCAATGGTGGCAAATATTTTCTTCCAAATTCCTGCACTTTCATTAGCTATTAGTTCTGCAATTATTATGATTATGTCAGGTTTGATCTTATATGATACAAGCCGCATTATTCATGGTGGTGAAACAAACTACATTCGTGCAACTGTTTCTCTATACTTGAATATTTATAATATCTTCGTACATCTATTAAGCCTTTTGGGTGTTTTAGGCGGCGATGACTAAGTTAGCAGTTAAAAATCATAAAATGTGATTAGTAATTGTTTATACTTACCGTATAAAATATAAAGCCTCTGTATTGAGGCTTTTTTATTACCAGTTTTTAAACAACGTTAGTTAGGACAAAAGGCATTATATGCAAAACACATTGGCTTTAGTGGTAACCACCCAGCCCAACAGCAACTTAACAACAACCGCGATTAACCTTGTTCGGGCGGCAGTTGAAAGTGGTGTCAGTGTTATTGGTGTGTTCTTTTATCAAGACGGCGTGTTAAATGCGGCTAAGCATTTGTCTATTCCAAGTGATGAATATCAAACATTAAAACAATGGCAACAACTCAACAGAGAATATGGTGTGCCTTTATATTTATGCATTACCGCAGCGGAAAAACGCGGTTTAAGTGATGAACTCAATAACCTTGAACTCTCAAGTATTGACCCTGTTTTTACAGTTTCAGGTTTAGGTGAGTTAGTCGAGCTAACCAGTAAAGCCGAACGAGTGGTGCAATTATAATGTCAGCAAATAAACCAGGTGATAAAACTATCGCTCTTATCAATACCCAAGCGCCCTTTTCAAGTGCTGCTGGTAAAGAAGCACTAGATACCGCGTTAATATTTGGCTCTTACGAACAAGCAACATCGCTGTTTTTTTTAGGTGATGGGGTGTTTCAGGTGATCGGGGATCAAAAAGCTTCAACCATAGATATTAAAGATTACTTAAAAACATTTTCAGCATTAGAATTTTATGACATTGAAAATATATATGTTTGCCAACAGTCTTTAGTCGAGCGAAATTTACCTGAAAATTTTCATATCAGTAATGTCCAGGTATTATCGAACGAGGCTTTTAGTCAACGCTTACATCAGCACAACGTGATTTACAGGTTTTAACATGGCAATGCTACATATTATTAGAAGTTCAGGTTATAACAGTAGTGCATTAGCACAATGCCTTGATATGGTTTTACCGCAAGACAGTATATTATTGATGGATGACGGTTGTTATAATCTAAGTCATAAGTTGTTACTCGATACGCTAGAAAAAAAACCTGAACTAAGCGTGTATTTTATTAGCCTACACGCTGATGCACGTGCACAATTTAGTACGAATAATATATTTATAGCAATCACATTAACCGAAGTAGTTACACTACTTTTTAAACACGACAATTCAATTACTTGGTCATGACAATAATATATAACAATCAAAGCTTAGCCACGGATAAACAAGGCTATTTGCTCGATTTTACACAATGGAATGAAGACGTAGCTGTTTTGTTGGCAAGCACTGACGAAATAGAGCTTTTAGAAGCCCATTGGGAAGTTATTCGTTTTGTTCGAGGGTTTTACTTAACTTACAATACTTCACCTGCTATTCGCGCCTTAACTAAAGCTATGAAAGCAGAATTTGGTGAAGAAAAAGCGAGCAGTCGATATTTATATCGATTGTTTAAAGAAGGCCCAGCTAAACAAGCCACTAAATATGCTGGCTTACCGAAACCGGCAAGGTGCATTTAGTTTCAAATAGATTAGAATACAGAATATATTTGTAAAGCCTTAAATGTTTTGAATAGACGATATTCTGAAGATTTTATACTTTGATATTAATATTTTGTCCGGTATTACCGACCGCAGGTAAACTGACATTGTCTACAGAGGTTGAAGCAATAAGTGCCAACGCCTGCTGACCTTCTAACTCAGTTTGTGACTTTGCTAAATTTGCACTTTTAAGCGCGAGTATAGTTTCGACATCCATAGATACAGAATTATTTGCATTCAGTTCAACTGACATTATCTACCCTACTTTTACGTTGATTATTGTAATTAACTAACTTGGTATAACTATAAATGTTATATCGACATCACACCACATAACTTAAGACTTTATTAAAAATTAGCTATAAAAAAAGCGCTTACCTAAACAGTAAACGCTTATTTAAATAAACTAGATCTACAATATGTTTACCATAGTACCGTTCGAGTTAGTTATGCTTATGTTAATGGCAATGTTGGCACATTAATATCGGCCATTGCTAGCATCACACGAACAACCTGACAACTGTAACCAAACTCATTGTCGTACCATACGTAAAGTACAGCGCGATCACCGTCAACAATTGTTGCTTGCGAATCAACAACACCTGCATAACGTGAACCGACTAAGTCAGTCGATACAATTTCAGTAGATGCGGTGTAATCAACTTGATTTTGTAATTTAGAGTTCAAAGAAATGTTACGTAAGTAATCATTTAATGTTGCTTTGTCAGTCTCTTTTTTCAAGTTCAAGTTCATAATAGCCATAGAAACGTTTGGCGTAGGTACGCGAATAGCATTACCTGTTAACAAGCCTTTCAATTCTGGCAATGCTTTCGCAACCGCTTTTGCAGCACCTGTAGTACTGATAACCATATTCAGTGGTGCACTTCGGCCACGACGCGGCGCAGGATGGTAGTTATCAATTAAATTTTGATCATTAGTATATGAATGTACAGTTTCTACATGACCATTGCGAATACCAAACTCATCATTCAATGCTTTAAGAACCGGCGTAATAGCGTTAGTTGTACAACTTGCGGCAGAAATAATTTTATCATCGGCTAAAATCATGTCATCGTTTACGCCGAATACGATATTTTTAATATCACCTTTAGCCGGTGCAGTAAGTAAAACTTTAGCAACACCTTTAGATTGTAAATGCTGACCTAAACCTTCTTCATCACTCCAGATACCGGTGTTATCAACAACTAAAGCATTGTTGATACCGTAAGCTGTGTAATCAATTTCTGATGGAGACTTGGCATAAATGATTTTGATAAAAGCACCGTTGGCCTTAATAACGTTGTTTTCTTTGTCAATGGTGATACTACCGTTGAAGGCACCATGAACTGAATCACGACGCAGTAAACTTGCACGTTTTTCTAAATCGTCTTCTTTACCAGGACGAATAACAATAGCGCGTAGCTTTAATTTAGCGTTTGGTCCGGCACGTTCAATAAGTAAACGCGCTAATAAACGGCCAATGCGACCAAAACCATAAAGTACGACGTCTTTAGATTCTTGTACGTCGGTACTTTTCGCGATAGAAGATAATTCTTTTTCTAAAAATTGTTCAATTGACAGACCATTTGCTTCACCTTTAAATAAATAACGGTAAGCTAATTTACCTACGTCGATACGCGCAGGAGCTAATGGCATGCAGGCCAATGCTTGCATAAATGGAAAGCTTTCGCGTAAACGCAATTTATTTTCTTCATGTAAAGACACTGATCTGTGTGCTTTAATAATGTCGATAGCAGAAGCATTCACTAGTGGGCGACCATAAATAGAAATTTCGATACCGTCGTTTCTAAATAGTTTTCCGATAATCGGCTGCATGTTTTCAGCGAATGTTTGACGTTCTTGCCAACTAGTTTGATATTGTTCCTCAAGATGAGAAGTCATTGCGTAAACCTTTTATTTCAGTCAATTAAATGATGGGTTATTAGTAATATCGAGATGTAATTAGTAATTACTAAATTCGGCACATATTGTAATCCAACATGAATTATTTCGCCACCAGTTACAAACGTTTTTCAGGGATAAATAGATAAAACGATGAAATTTTATAGAATAGCGTCAATTATGCTTTTATTTATATTGCTAGCCTACAAAAAAAGGATCTAACTTTGCAGAACTATGTGACCAACATACGAGAATTTATCAGGAATTTCAAGAATACACTGATGTAAACAAGAACGTATTGCGGTAGGTTTTTCTAACTTAGTAGATAAAATGGAAGCTAAAGATACTCACAAATTTCAGCAAGTATTTTACCAAAACAATAAAATATATATGTTTCGTACATCAAAAATGGAGTACACAAACTTTAATTCAATAAAATCTTTTATAAAACTTTGCCTAAGTTAATACTGCGATTAAGTAACTGTGTACTAGTTAACTTAGATACAGGTAACCCAGTTACTAAAAGACGGTGATAAAAATAATGATGAACCAATTACAGCAATCTTATAATTGGTTCATCATAATACCTAAACTTAACTTACCTCTTGTATATCACGCGCTTCACTTGACCAATTAACGTGATACTTTTTACCTGTAGCTTGATCTATGCGCTCAAACGTATGAGCACCAAAGAAATCACGCTGTGCTTGCAATAAATTTGCAGGCAGCACTGCACATCGTATTGAGTCATAATATGACAATGCAGATGAAATAGCGCCGGTTGGGATCCCCATCAATGCAGAAGTTGACACTGATTTGCGCCAGTTCAATTGATGTTTACTTAATTGCTCAGCAAAGAATTCGTCCAAAAGTAAATTGTCTAAGTCTGAATTACGCTCAAATGCTTGGGTGATTGACTGTAAAAATGCCGCGCGGATAATACAGCCAGCACGCCAAATTTTTGCAATACTTGCAAAGTTAAGCTGCCAGTTATGTTCTTTTTCAGCGAGTTTCATTAATTGAAACCCTTGGGCATAAGCACATATTTTTGCGCTATAAATAGCATCATGTAACTGTTCAATAAACGCCTGCTTTTCTTTACCTTTCAGTATTATAACTTCTGGGCCAGACAATATACCTGAAGCCTTCATACGTAAATCTTTAAATGAAGAGATAGAACGAGCAAAAACTGCTTGGGTAATAGTTGGCGCAGGTGTGCCTAATTCTAAGCTACTAACCGCAGTCCAAAGCCCAGTACCTTTTTGGCCAGCCTTGTCTAATATAAGATCAACTAACGGTGTTTTCTCTTCACCAACTCGGTGGCGTAAAACTTCGACAGATATTTCCATTAAATAACTTTCTAATGGACCTTTATTCCAAATATCAAAAATATCTGCAATTGCATCACTGGTTAATCCTAAGCCGTCACGGAGCATTTGATATGCTTCACATATAATTTGCATATCCGCATACTCAATACCGTTATGTACCATTTTGACATAATGTCCAGCACCTGCAGGACCAATATAAGCAGCACAAGGTTCACCTTCAGTAACTACCTCACCTGGCTTAGTGCGTTCAATTGGCTTACCTGTTTTTGGATCAACTTTCGCAGCAATGGCTTGCCAAATAGGTTTTATTCTTGCCCAAGCATAGGGTGAACCACTTGGCATTAATGCTGGACCGAATCGCGCCCCTACTTCTCCACCTGAAACAGCTGAAGAAAACAAAATAAAATTACTTTTATATTTTTTCTCCCTCGCAACCGTATCAACCCACAAGCTATTACCCGTATCAATAACAATATCGTCAGGTTGAATACCAGCTCCAATTAAGTTTTCGCAAACCTGATCGACAGGTGCACCCGCAGGAACAGACAATACAATGAGATGCGGTGGTTTTAAGCGAGAAAGTAATTCAGTGTATGATGTACAACCAATAACACGAGCGGTTGAAGAACCACTTTCAGCTTTGTCTTGAGCAATGGCATTTTCGACTTTACTAATATCAAGATCAAAGGCGGCAATACTAAAACCGTTATCAGCTAAGTTAAGCACTAAATTCTTACCCATAACCCCTAAACCAATAAAGCCAATATCACATGTGTTGCTGTTCTGTATCATAAAAAGTCCACAAAAATTAAAGATAATATGCATTATGCCATTATCAACATAGAAAGATAATAAGGTTATGAAAAGGCCAATATCTAGCTGTTTTAAAAAACCTACGTTTAATTACTGACACTTTAGTAAAAAAACGTAATAAAACAAGAAAAAAATCCATATTTATGGCTTTACATCAATTATTAACTTGTAATTCACGTCAATTGGTGTAATTTTACAACATAAATTATTTTAGTTTGGTTTTAAGGTTTCATTATGACAATTAGAGTAGGAATCAACGGATTTGGTCGAATAGGTAGATTCGTGTTTAGAGAAGCATTTGCCAGAGCAGATGTTGAAATAGTCGCTATTAACGATTTAATTGACGTTGATTACATCGCTTACATGCTGAAGTATGACTCTACTCATGGTCGGTTCAATGGTACTGTTGACGTTGTTGATGGTCACTTAGTTGTTAATGGAAAAAATGTTCGTGTTACAGCAGAGCGAAACCCACTTAACCTTAAGTGGAATGAAGTTGAAGTTGATGTTGTTGTTGAATCAACAGGTTTATTTTTAACGGATGAATCAGCCCGTAAACACATTAGCGCTGGCGCCAAAAAAGTTGTACTTTCTGCTCCGTCAAAAGACGATACGCCAATGTTTGTAATGGGTGTTAACCATACCGAGTATGCTGGACAAGAGATTGTTTCTAATGCGTCATGTACCACAAACTGTTTAGCCCCTATTGCTAAAATACTCAATGATAACTGGGGTATTAAAGATGGTTTGATGACCACAGTGCATGCTACAACAGCAACACAAAAAACTGTTGATAGCCCATCGGCTAAAGATTGGCGCGGTGGTCGTGGTGCTGGACAAAATATTATTCCTTCTTCAACAGGTGCGGCTAAGGCTGTTGGCAAAGTTATTCCTGCATTAAATGGCAAGTTAACTGGCATGGCATTTCGTGTACCAACACCTAATGTTTCAGTCGTTGATTTAACCGTTAATTTAGAGAATCCAGCAAGTTACAAAGAAATTTGTGCTGCTATGAAAGCCGCGTCACAAGGTGAGCTAAAAGGTATTTTGGGCTACACTGAAGATGCAGTGGTTTCGAACGACTTTATCGGCGAAAGATGTACCTCAGTATTTGATGCTGAAGCAGGTATAGCGTTAACAGATACATTTGTGAAAGTGGTTTCTTGGTATGATAATGAAATTGGCTACTCAAACAAAATTTTAGACTTAGCAACTTATATTTCAAAACAATAAATATGTAATTTGAACAACTGATTAGATTAAGAGCCAGATTCAGTCTGGCTTTTTTGTATATATTGTTCCACGTTCAGTATAATACCCAGCAAATTAAATAAAAGCTTAAACATATAATTTGAGCCTACAAGATGAATTAGAAGATACAATTGACGATGTGAAAAACATAACACCATGATTATAAGTAAAAAATCTACAGTCAGAAGCTCAAGCTATGATAAAAGATGGTAGAGAACTGGTAGAAACAGGCAGTAACTTCATCCGTAATAGTCAACGAATGAGATTAGAACTTCCATTGTTAACAGAGACAAAAATCTAACGGTAATTAGTTTATACACTTCGCTAGAATTTCTAGTTGCCATGCATACCTATGTAACTGTTAGTATAAATTTCAATTTTCACATAAAAAAGCCAGGCTAATGCCTGGCTTTATTGTCAACACGGTGATCAGCAAGTGATTAAACTTATGCTAGATTAATCGCTAAAGATCTTATTTTACATGTGCTAGAACTTGCTTTGATAAACGCGTAATTTCTTGCCAGTTACCTTGTTTAATAATTTCATCTGAGACTAACCAAGAGCCTCCACAACATGAAACATTAGGTAAGGCTAAATAGTCTCGAATGTTATTTAAGTTAATACCGCCAGTTGGACAAAATTTAATATCTGGAAATGGACCACCAATTGACTGCAAGGCTTTTACGCCTCCTGAAGCCTCTGCAGGGAAAAACTTAAGATGATCATAACCACAATCAATGCCGTCCATTAATTCAGAAATAGAAGAGATGCCTGGAATTAAAGCGATATTACCTTCTTTTCCGGCTTTTAATAAGTTCTTCGTTAAACCAGGGCTAATAGCAAACTTAGCTCCAGCATCATAAGACTGTTGTAATAAATCACGGTTGGTTACTGTACCAGCGCCAACAATCGCTTCTGGTAAATGTTTAGCTATGATGCTGATCACTTCTAAAGCGGCAGGTGTACGTAATGTCACCTCAAGTACTTTCACATCAGCTGCTAACAATGCTTCTGCAATAGGTAGCGCATCTTTAACATCTTTTATAACTAAAACGGGAACTATCGGGCCCATCGCAAATAGATCCTTTGGCTGAATTTGCCAATTATTCGATAACGTCATAATTCCTCTTAATACCTTGTAGTGTTAGTTGTTTGATTTGTGTTAATAACTTTTGATTTTTCTGACATAAATTGGCTAAGGTAAGCTGATGCGCCAAGTAAGCCGGGTTGTTCTTCAGTGACGACAAATGTTGGGATAGGTTGATTAAAACTAGATAACCGTCCTTTCGCTTCAAATCTTTTTCTAAACTCACTGTTTACAAAAAATTCGATAAAGCGAGGAACAATGCCGCCAGCAATATAAACACCGCCATAACTGCCGAGTGTTAAAGCTAGGTTACCAGCGAAACTACCTAGGATACGACAAAATTGCTCTAAGGTTTCTACAGATAAAGAGCAGTTACCTGATAAAGCTTTTTCGGTTATTTCTTTGGCTGGCAGTATTGAAGTTTCACCGTTTTTTTCAAAACTCAAGGCTTGATATATTTGTTCAATACCTAAGCCTGACAATAATTGTTCGCTGGAAACACGAGAGTATTTCTTTGAAAGATACTGTAAAATGGCAATTTCTTGTTGACCAACGGGCGCAAAGTCTACGTGACCACCCTCACCGCTTAAACTATGCCAACCAGAATCTACTGCAATCAAATTTGCAACGCCTAAGCCAGTACCAGCACCACAAATAGAAATAGGCTTGTTTTCAATAACATCACCAATGCCTATTTGAACTTTTTGATCTTTACCTAAATGTGGAATTGCATGAGCTATCGCAGTAAAATCGTTAATCAGTACCAATTCATTAAGCTGTAATTGTGCTTTCAACTGTGTTTGAGAAAACTGCCAAGGTAGATTTGTCATCACAATAAGATCTTTATCTACTGGGCATGCAATCGCTAAACAGGCATTGATTTTCTTATCTAGCAACTTATGTTTAGTCAGAAAGTCTGTTAAAACAAACGCTAAACTCTCGTGTTCTGCACAAGCATAAATGGTGATATTGGCAATGCTTCCTTTTGCGTCGACTTGAGCGACGCGCATATTGGTACCACCAATATCAGCAATAATATTTATTTCACTTTGAGCCATAATTATAGCCCGCCTTGAAAGTTCTCATCAAATAGTGAACATGCACCTGTTTCAGCTGAGCTTAAGTTACGACGCATAAAACCAAACAGTTCACGACCCATACCTTGATGATGACCATTAACTTCAAAAATAGCATTTTCACGTTTGGCGAGTTCACTTTCTTCAACTAATAAAGTTAACTCACCAGTTTCACCATCAAGTAAAATCATATCACCGGTTTTAATTTTTGAAATTAAGCCTCCATCTAATGCCTCAGGGCATAAATGAATAGCAGCCGGCACTTTACCAGAAGCGCCTGACATTCTGCCGTCAGTAACTAATGCAACTTTAAAGCCTTTATCTTGCAAAACCCCTAACGGTGGCGTTAACTTATGTAGTTCAGGCATACCACGGGCTTTCGGACCTTGGAAACGAACAACCGCAATAAAGTCTTTTTCTAACTCACCAGCGTTAAAAGCAATATCAAGTTCATGTTGGTCTTCAAAAACTACTGCAGGAGCTTTAATCACAAAACTGCCTTGACGAAGTGATGAGGTTTTCAACACTGAAACACCTAAGTTTCCTTTCATTACTTGTAAACCACCATGGCTGCTGAAAGGTTTTTCAACGGTAGCAATTATTTCGTCATCGCCTGAGCTAGTTGCCCCGTCGATCCAGACTAATTTGCCATTTTCTAATACAGGTCGCTGGGTATAGCGAGTTAAACCGCGGCCACAAATAGTTTCAACATCTTCATGTACCAAACCAGCATCAATCAGTTCTTTGAATAGTAATGCCATGCCACCCGCTTCTTGGAATTGGTTAATGTCAGCATGACCATTCGGGTAAATACGCGTAAGTAATGGCACTGCGTCAGATAAATCATTGAAATCTTGGAAATTAATAATAATACCAGCCGCTTTAGCAAAGGCGATGATGTGCATGGTTAAGTTGGTTGAACCACCGGTTGCTAACAAAGCAACAATGGCATTAACAATTGAGCGCTCATCAACCATTTTACCTATTGGCATATAATTGCCAGATTGCTGAGTTAAACGAGTAACTTGGCGTGCTGCGGCTTTAGTTAATTCTTCACGTAATTGTGTATTAGGTGCGATAAAAGAAGCACCAGGAAGGTGTAAACCCATCACTTCAACCACTAATTGATTGGAGTTGGCCGTACCAAAGAAAGTACAAGTACCGGCACTGTGATAAGACGCAGATTCAGCTTCTAATAATTCTTCTTTACCAACTTCACCTTTAGCAAACTGCTGCCGTACTCTTGCTTTATCTTTGTTTGGTAAACCAGATGGCATTGGACCAGCAGGTACAAACACTGTCGGCAAATGTCCAAATGTCATGCTCGCGATCATTAAGCCTGGGACTATTTTATCGCAAATACCTAACATTAATGCACCGTCAAACATGTTATGCGACAGAGCAACAGCCGTCGACATGGCAATAACATCACGGCTCATCAAACTTAAATCCATGCCTGGCTGACCTTGAGTTACACCATCACACATGGCAGGTACGCCACCGGCAAATTGTGCTACGCCACCAGTTTCTTTTACAGCCGCTTTAATAATTTCAGGATACGTTTGATATGGTTGATGCGCTGAAAGCATGTCATTGTAAGCAGAAATAATAGCAACATCTGAGTGATTAACACCGCGTAATGTTGCCTTATCATCTGAACCACAAGCTGCAAAACCATGAGCTAAGTTGCCACAAGATAAGCTAGCGCGATGCACGGTAGTTGATTTTTCGCCCGCTATCTTATCAAGATAAGCAGCACGGGTTGCTTTACTTCGGTCAATGATACGTTGTGTGATCCGTAAAATATTTTTGTTCATAGAAATTTTATTCATAATTATAGTGCCCAATAAATGTGTGTATTAACGTCTGGTGCTTGTAAAAATGCTCTGATCGGCATTTCTTGGCATTCTTGTCCGGCAATAGCAGTTGCTAACACTTGCTTTTTACTTGCACCGCTTATGTGTAAAAAAATATTTTTACTTTGTGCTAAGGCAGCAAAACTAAAACTAATTCGCTGATGTGGTGCCGTTTTTGGTGTTACTTTTAATAGTGCGTCGCTATCCTGTGCAAGACACTGGGTTATTTCATCACTGCAAGGAAATAACGAGGCGGTATGGCCATCTTCTCCCATACCCAAAATTAGTACATCTAAAGGCAGTAATTGCTGTTTAGCGGCTATATTTAAATCCGCTAAAGTTTCATGACAGAGATTTTCACCCTGTTTTAGATAGAAAAATTTAGCATTTACCGCTTCATTTTGTATCAGGTTTTCATGTACTAGCTTGGTATTACTATCGCTTGATTTAATATCAACCCAACGTTCATCTGCTAAGGTAATAGTAATCGCATGCCACGCTATTTTTTTCATCGATAACGCTTGAAAAAAACCTTTAGGTGTTGAACCGCCTGACACCGCAATACTCGCTTTGCCTTTAGTTTCAACCGCGGCAGTTAATATCTCAGCAACTTTATCAGCTAGCGACTCATCGAGTAATTGACGTTGTTCGAATTCGTTAATTTGATACATTATTCTACCCAATGGCGATCATCACGCGCGATTAGAGAAATTGATGAAACAGGTCCCCAAGAACCTGCTGCATAAGGTTTAGGCGCTTCGTTAGTAGACTGCCATGCATCAATAATACTATCAGCCCATTCCCACGCAGCTTCGACTTCATCACGACGAACAAATAAAGATTGGTCGCCTTTAATCACTTCAAGTAACAAGCGTTCATAAGCGTCAACAACACGTTGGTTGTCGTAAGCTTGAGAAAAACTTAAATCAAGTTTGTTTTCGTGAATTTGCATTTGAGATGCGATACCAGGAATTTTATTCATCATATCGAGTTCAACACCTTCGTCAGGTTGCAAACGAATGGTCAATTTATTACAAGGTAAATTGGCATAGCTCTCACTGAAAATATTATGAGCTTGTTGTTTAAAATGCACGACAATCTCACTGTGTTTTTGCGGCATACGTTTACCTGTTCTAAGGTAAAAAGGTACACCTGCCCAACGCCAATTATCAATTTCGGCTTTGATAGCAACAAAAGTTTCCGTTTTACTGTTCGCTTTTGCACCTTCTTCGTTTAAATATCCTGGTACAGAGACGCCATTTAAATAGCCGTCTGCATATTGGCCACGCACCGTTTTCTCTTTAACATTTTGACGAGTAATAGGTTTAAGGGCTCTAATAACTTTTAGCTTTTCATCACGAACACAATCTGCGCTGAGTTCTGCCGGTGGTTCCATTGCCACTAGCGACAAAACTTGTAATAAATGGTTTTGCACCATGTCTCGCATTTGACCAGCTTCATCATAAAAGCCCCAACGCCCTTCAATACCAACACTTTCTGCAACGGTAATTTGCACATGGTCAATACAGTTTCTATCCCAGTTATTGGTAAAAAGAGTATTGGCAAAGCGCAGTACTAAGAGGTTTAATACCGTCTCTTTACCTAAGTAGTGATCAATTCTGTATATTTGATTTTCTTTAAAGTAACGAGAAACTTGATCATTGATCACTTTAGATGACTCTAGACAGTGGCCAATAGGTTTTTCCATTACCACTCTGTCTGCATCATTAATTAACTTAGCCGTTTTTAAACCTTGGCTAATATCACCATATATTGCTGGTGGTGTAGAGTAATAATATACCCTTGCACCCTGTACTGTTGATAATACTTTACCTAACTTGCTGTAAGATTTAACATCTTTAAAATCTAGCTGTTGATAAACAAGTTTAGCTAAAAACTTAGATAATTTTTCAGCATCTAATGCTTCAGATATAAACTCATTTAAACTTTCATCAATTTGTTTAGTAAATTGTTCAAGCGTTAGATCATTTCGAGCAACAGCTATAATACGGGTATTTTCATTTAATAAACCGGTAAGTTCTAATTGATATAAAGAAGGCAAAAGTTTACGGCGAGATAAGTCTCCCAGTGCACCAAAAATAACAATTTCGTTTGCTAAAGGGTAATCTATGTTTTTCATAGCATGTATTCTCAATTATTTATTTATTGTAACTAAACTACATATAAAGCTAATTTATCTGCTATAGCTTCATCAGTAAAGCTCTTTTTGTAATATTACTACATTATTTGTATTTCATTTAAAAATAACGGCTTCAAGGCCAATTTTTCATGATAAAACATTAAAGGTTTGCAAAATCTAGCTGTTTTGTTTTATATTAGCCTAAATTATGAAATAAATTTTCATAATTTCTGTTGTTAAGATAGAAAATAAATTACAGTTACTCTTAATTAGGTAAGTATTTAACCAGTTAAGTAACACGCTAAGGCTAATACGTAATGAATATATTAGAAAAGATCGCCAACGAGTTGGATACTTTTAGCAAATCTGAACGTAAGGTGGCAGAAGTTATATTATCATCACCCAGTACAGTTATTCATGCCAGTATTGCTTCTTTGGCTAAACAAGCCAATATAAGTGAGCCAACAGTAAATCGCTTTTGTCGACGTCTCGACACCAAAGGTTACCCAGATTTTAAACTTCATTTAGCGCAAAGCTTAGCTAATGGTACACCCTACGTTAATCGCCATGTCGATGAAAATGATTCCGCTGAAGAATATACTTCAAAAATTTTCGAATCGACTATGGCCAATTTGGAATTAGCGCGTAAAAGTTTAGACACTTCAACCATCAATCGCTCTGTTGACCTGTTAACTCAAGCAAATAAAATTTCTTTCTTTGGTTTAGGTGCTTCCGCTGTTGTTGCGCACGACGCGCAAAATAAGTTTTTTCGCTTTAATGTACCTGTGGTTTATTTTGATGACATATTGATGCAACGTATGAGTGCTATAAATAGTCGACAAGGCGATGTTGTAGTGGTTATATCTCATACTGGCAGAACTAAGTCTTTAGTGGATGTTGCAAGCCTAGCACGTGAAAACGATGCCACAGTAATAGGAATAACAACAGCAGGAACACCATTAGCAAAAGAATGTAACATTGTGCTTTCAGTCGATGTTGCCGAAGACACAGATTTATATATGCCGATGGCTTCACGTATTGCGCAACTTACCTTGATAGATTGTTTAGCGACTGGATTTACCCTGCGTCGCGGAACAAAATTTAGAGACAACTTGAAAAAAGTTAAAGATAGTTTACGCAGCTCACGCTTTGAACGTAAAGACTAATTAGTTGCTACTGGTGTAATTGCCAATAGTTATAAAACACATAGAATATTGCATAAATTTAAGGATTAAGATGCCTAGAAGAACCAAAATTGTCGCGACGTTAGGTCCGGCCACTGACGAAAGATCAGTATTAAAACAAGTACTAGCCGCAGGTGTAAATGTTGTTCGTTTAAATTTCTCACACGGCATTCCACAAGATCATATCGACCGCGCAAACACAGTACGTGAGTTATCAAAAGAACTTGGCATATATGTTGGTATATTAGGTGACTTACAAGGACCTAAAATTCGTGTGTCAACCTTTAAAAATGGCCCGATTAAATTAGCCATTGGCGATAAGTTCGAATTAGATGCATCATTAGCTAAAGGTGAAGGTTGTCAGGAAAAAGTAGGTATTGATTACAAAAAACTACCTCAAGACGTTATCCCTGGCGATATTTTGTTACTTGATGATGGTCGTGTGCAATTACGCGTGCTTGAAACCAAAGGGCAATCAGTATTCACTGAAGTAACTGTTGGTGGTCCATTATCAAACAATAAAGGTATTAACCGTCAAGGTGGAGGTCTTACGGCTCCTGCCCTTACTGAAAAAGATAAAGAAGATATTAAGCTTGCGGCAAAAATTAATGTCGACTTTCTTGCTGTGTCTTTCCCACGTGACGCTGCTGACATGCGCGAAGCGCGTTTATTAGCTCAAGAAGCCGGTTGTGACGCTCGTTTAGTATCTAAAATTGAACGTGCTGAAGCGGTAAATGACAACGATGTATTAGATGGTATTATTCTAGCCTCTGACGTTGTTATGGTTGCCCGTGGTGATTTAGGTGTTGAAATTGGTGATGCCGCCTTAGTAGGTAAACAAAAACATATTATTGCTCGTAGCCGCCAGTTAAACCGCGTAGTTATTACTGCAACACAAATGATGGAAACCATGATTGAACAACCTATGCCAACGCGCGCAGAGGTAATGGATGTTGCTAATGCTGTGCTTGATGGCACAGATGCGGTGATGCTTTCGGCTGAAACAGCTGCGGGTAAATATCCAATTGAAACGGTAAAAGCGATGGCAAGCGTTTGTATTGGTGCTGAGAAAGAAAGTTCGGTTACCACTTCGAAACATCGCGTTGAAATGACCTTTACAGAAGTGTCGGAAACTATTGCTATGTCGGCTATGTACGCGGCTAATCATTTAGACGGTGTTAAAGCAATAATTGCCTTAACTGAGTCTGGCCATACTACGAAAATTATGTCACGAATTTCTTCTGGTTTACCCATATATTCTTTATCTCGTCATGCAAAAACTTTAACTAAAACGGCTATTTACCGTGGTGTTTATCCAGTTGCTTATGACTCAACAGATGCAGATAACGCGGAGAAAATGGCACAAGACGTATTGTCTACTGTAGTTAAAGGCTCAGAATTAGTCGTTGGCGACAAAGTGATATTAACGCACGGTGATTTAATGGAAACTGTTGGCGCAACTAACACATTAAAAGTATTAACCTTAACTAAAAAGAACTTTGCATAACATATGTGAACGATAGTTAAATAAAAATAGGTAGCTTTTAGCTACCTATTTTTTTGTTTTTTATACGACCCTTAACATTTAATAAAAAGAGTTCAGTCGCCTGCCGATCAATCTTCATTGATTAGGTATTCTAAATCCCAAATCACTTTATCGAGCTTTTTATTGATGCGTTTACGTTGTTTCTCATTTGCGCTGGAGACCATGTACACAAAAATATCAGCAAAAATTTGGTTGTTATTGGCGGCAATAGCATTAAACTTTTCGTCCCGCAAACTACGACCAGTGACAAATAATCGATAAAACTCAAATTTAAATTGATGGTCGGGTAAGTCGCCATTTAAAAGTTCAGAAAACTGATGGCTCCAACGTTGCCGGTAAGCCATACGGTGTTCAAATGAGCGCTGAAAATTTTTGCTAATTAATGTTACTTGCGCTTTTTGCTCAGCGGTTAACTTGCCAAACCACTCTTTAAGTTGATCTTTTTGGTCATCGCTGCGCTCTTCAAGCCACTCCTGATCAGAAAAATCTTCATTATCATCAAGCTTATCTTGATTGCCCTCTTTTATTGCCTGCATTAGTTGCTGTTTTTGCTTGGTCGATAAACTGTACGCCAACGGCTGTAATTTAGGCTCTGCAGCGATTAAGAAGTTTTGCCAATGCTCGGTAAATTGCGCTAAATTATCAATAACCTGTTGTCGTTCTATCTGACCATTAATCGCCAATTGAAGCTTTTTAAGTTGCTGCGCATAAGCCGGCAACTGTGTTTTTCGATGCCATAAATGCAGTTGTTCAAATTCATCATCAAAAGCGTGCTGTTGTTGCTCATTTAGCGTGACATAATCATCAAGATACCAATTAGTCCACCAATCTAAATGGTTATATACGAAGCGAAAGCTACAACCTGAACCAAGCACCGCCAGCAATATACAAAGCAGCATTGGTTTTATTTTTATCATGCAATACTTTCCTGTTTGATTGATAAAATAGTTTTCGTACAACAGATAGCCTTCAATACGAAACAAATGAATTTCAACGTTATGATTGACCTACATTAAACTAAACGTACTTTAATACAAAACTATTTCGCTTTTAGATAAATGACTGTTAGTTTAAAGAAAAGTTCCCTCAAATATTCAATCACCTGTAGGTACTACTGGAGGAAAACATGCAAAAAGACAGCATACATCCCATCAAAAGAATAGCCATTTTAACTAGCGGTGGTGACGCACCCGGCATGAATGCAGCGATTCGAGCGATTGTTATTGCCGCACAACATTACCAAATAACGGTCGTGGGTTTTTGTGCTGGTTTTAATGGTTTGATTGACGATGTGCATGTACTGTTAAATGTAAAGGATGTCTCTCACATTATCCATAAAGGCGGTACTATTTTAAAAAGTGCCCGTTGTCCCGCGATGACCACAGCATTAGGTATAGCACAAGCAACAAACACCTTATTAAAAGAAAAAATTGATGCCTTGATTGTCATTGGTGGTGATGGCTCATTTGCTGGCTTAATTGCCTTGCAAGAACAATGGCCTGGTCAAGTCATTGGCATTCCTGGCACCATTGACAATGATATTGATGGCACCGACTTCACCATCGGCTTTTCAACGGCGATCAACACTGCCATAGCAGCAATAGATAAAATTCGCGACACTGCAGAAGCATTTGAGCGAATTTTTATTGTCGAGTTAATGGGCCGACATAGTGGTCATATTACGTTTAATGTTGGTATTGCTTGCGCTGCTGAGCAAATTATTTCATTTGAAAATTTTGCCACTATCAATCAAAGAGTCGCAGAACAAGAAAAATTACTCAGTTTAGCTAAAGAAATAAAACTCGCTCAAACTAATAGACATGCCAGCTATATTATTGTCATTGCTGAAAATTTATGGCACGGCGGTGCTGCTACTTTAGCACAGCAGTTGCAAACCGTAGCCAATATCGATTGCACCGCATGTATTCTTGGCCATATACAACGTGGTGGCTCACCGGTTGCCAAAGATCGAATTTTAGCCACTAAGATGGGGGTTGCTGCAGTGCAAGCAGTTATGGCTGGGCAATCAAATATCATGATTGCCGAACAAAACAATACCATTGCCCATATTGCCTTACAAACCGCTATTATGCATCACGAAGGCGTTAGCGAAAGTTTAGTGCAAGCCCAAGAAAATATTTTAGCATTAACCGCACAACGTCTTTGTTAATTAGTTTGTGATTGCGTAATAACAAATTATTTGACTTAAGTCGTCACTAAGCTTGCTTGTTGTTGTGTAAAAAATTGGCTTAGAAAATCAATTAATAACCTTAGTTTTTTAGAATTTGCGGCGCCTGGAGGAAATACGCCATAAACATCAATGGCTTTTAATTGATAATCATCTAAGACTGATTGTAACCGCCCCGCTTTAATTTTTGGCCAGGCATCGTACGTTGGAATACGTGCTAAACCTTGCCCTCCTTCAACAAAGGCTGTTCGTGCCGCAGCATTGTTTGTGGCTATTGCCCCTTTAACTTCAATGGTATGTATGCGTCCTGCTTTTTCTAGGGTTAATTTATTACTGGTTAGCTTATAGATCACCCATGTGTGCGGTAATAACTCACTTGGATTAGTTGGCCGACCATAACGTTGAAAATAATCAGGAGAGCCGCACAAACAAGTTTCTAATACCGCAAGTTTTCGGGCTTGTAAACCTGAGTCGGCCAAAGGCGCTCCTCTAATGGCTAAATCAATCCCCTCTTTCACTATATTGACCACTTCATCCGTTAACATCAAATCGAACTCAATTTTTGGGTGAATTTTACGAAATTTATCTAATGCCGGCACAATAGTATGCAAGCCAACGCTAACCGGACAAGTAATTTTTAATAGCCCCTCTGGTTCATTTTTTACATTTTCAATTTGTTGATTTGCCGCGCTGGCCTGCTGAGCAATAATACGGCAGCGCTGATAATAGTCGCTACCCGCTTGCGTTAACGCAATAGAGCGCGTTGAACGATTTAAAAGCGTAATGCCAAGCTGTTGTTCTAATTTCTTAATATGGTAGCTTACTACAGCTCTAGAAAGTCCAATATGCTTTGCCGCCGCACTAAAATTACCTTGTTCAACAACATGCGAGAAAACCACCATACTTTTAAGTTGATCAAAAGAAATATCCACGTAATCACCTGTATTAACAAATTATGCCAGTAAACATTATTTACCTACACATTGTATCAATAATTAAAACAAAGATATCGAATTACTCTGCATTGTATTAAAAGTAGTTGAGCATATACTTTAGACATACATTGAAGTGCATACATAGCTGATTTCACAATATTTACATTCATAAAAAGTAATTTTTTCAACTTTTACTTTTATAAACAAGTCGCTTATTAAATAGCATAGGAAAATTAAAATGACTGCAACAAATACAACTAAAGTATTAATGGTATTAACTTCGCATGATAAATTAGGTGACACCGGCGAGAAAACTGGTTTCTGGCTAGAAGAGTTTGCTGCACCTTATTATCAATTAATTGACGCAGGCTACAGTGTAACATTAGCCTCTCCATTAGGCGGACAACCACCGTTAGACCCAAAAAGTGCTGAGGCTGATTTTCAAACAGAGGCTACTCGTCGTTTTGAACAAGACCAAACAAATCAACAAGTATTAGCGACAACCACCAAGTTAAATCTTGTTAATGCAAATGACTATGCCGCTGTATTTTATCCTGGTGGTCATGGTCCAATGTGGGACTTAACTAACGATCAAGACTCAATTGACTTGATCTCAGCATTTATTGAGCAAAATAAGCCAGTAGCTGTAGTTTGTCATTCAACGTCTGTATTGCTTAATGTTAAAGATAAAAATGGCAACCCAATCGTTAAAGGTAAAAAAGTTGCTGGTTTTACTAACAGCGAAGAAGAAGCTGTGCAGTTAACCGATATAGTGCCTTTTCTACTGGAAGATGAACTAATTAAGCAAGGCGCAAACTACCAAAAAGGTGACGATTGGGCACCATTCGTAGTTGAAGACAGCGGTATTATCAGTGGTCAAAATCCTGCCAGTTCAAGTGAAGCTGCTGCGCGTTTAATTAAAAAACTAAGCTAATATGTAAAGTCATTACTAACATATCAACATAGTCAAAATATATGGATATAATGCCAGTTTTGGCTATATTTCATTTAACATTACTGATGTCTAGTTAGGAAAATATAATGACAACTAAATTATCAAACAATGGCAACACCCCTACTTCATTAGAACAAAATTGGCAGCAAAACCGTCAATTTACTTTAGCTTCTAGGCCTGTAGGCGCACCAACAGCTGAAAATTTCAACCTTATTAATGCTGAAATACCGACACCAAGCCAAGGTGAAGTATTACTACGCACAGTATATTTATCGTTAGACCCATACATGCGCGGTCGAATGAGCGATGCTAAGTCATACGCCGACCCCGTTGCAATTGGCGAAGTTATGGTCGGCGGCGCTGTTTGTCGTGTTGAACAATCATTAAACGACAACTTCCAAGTTGGCGATTTAGTCGTTGCGTATACCGGTTGGCAAGATTACGCACTATCAAATGGTGACGATTTATTGATTTTACCAAAAGCGTTAACCACATCATCATATGCGCTTGGTGTGCTGGGCATGCCTGGCTTAACTGCGTATATGGGCTTACTTGATATTGGTCAGCCTAAAGCAGGTGAAACCGTTGTTGTGGCAGCAGCAAGTGGCGCTGTAGGTAGTTTAGTCGGTCAAATTGCAAAGTTACAAGGTTGTCGGGTTATCGGTATTGCCGGCAGCGAAGATAAATGTAATTACGTCACTGACACTTTAGGTTTTGATGCCTGTTTAAATCACAAAGACGCCAATTTAGCACAATTACTAGCTAAGCAATGCCCTGATGGTATTGATGTTTATTTTGAAAATGTCGGCGGCGCAGTATTTGACGCGGTAATGCCATTACTAAACTCTAGTGCGCGTGTGCCTGTTTGTGGCTTGATTTCACAATATAATGCCACTGAGTTGCCTTCAGGGCCTGACAGAATTTCACAATTGATGGGCCTGATATTAGTTAAGCGCATTAAGATGCAAGGCTTTATAGTATTTGATGATTACGGTCATCGTTATAACGAATTTAGTCAGGCGATGGGTCAATGGCTTGTAGAAGGTAAAATTAAGTACCGTGAAGATAAAGTTATTGGTTTAGAAGCCGCGGCGAATGCTTTTATTGGCTTATTACAAGGCGAAAACTTCGGTAAATTAGTTGTTGAAGTCGGTCCGCTCGAATTAGCAAAATAACCTGAGTCACTGATAACGGCAGAGTTACTAACCGTAGTTAAAAGCAAAAAGGGTAAATAATGCATTATTTACCCTTTTTCACATCATTAATATCCGTTTGCTACCAATATTAGCTCACATCCAATAAAGTATCTTTCGTGTTAGTGAGTTTAAGTGACTAAAGTTAACACGACTGAGCTCGTTTTACTGGCTAGAACTACTAGAGCGATTGGGCTACCTTCGAGATTAAAGCGCGTTAAATCGCCCTAACCATGCACTAAAAGTATCGCCAACTTTAGTAAAAGTGCGTAAGTCATGATCAAAAAACCATACCGGTATATCTTTGTTGTTACTTGCACAGTCGCTAAGCTTAAAACAAAACATATTGCCCTTACAATCTGAGGCAAACAAAATATGCCCCTTGGGCATACCACTCATTTCGTATAGTTTCGATAATGAATAAACATCTTCAAGGCTTAAAAAATCTTGAACTTCAGTAATATCGACACCTAAATCACAAATTTTAGTTAGTACATTGGGCGTGTGTACTAAGCCATAATTCGATAGTAAGTATTTATATGAGTCCGGCAATATTGCCGCTAAGCGTTCTTCAAGCTCGGCAATACCAGCATTATCTATTGGGGTCATGGCTTGTTTGCTAGCCCAGTTCTGCACAAAAAGATCAATACTGTTCATTTAGATAAACTCTGGACATCAAAGCCCGTGTAATAAAATAATTAAGCCCAGCAATATTGCTAACCTTCTTCTCGAATGTGATTAAATAAATCAACAACATTTGTTAAATATGATTCCTTAATATACTTATTATGTATGCACTAGTATCAAAAGCTTAACAGAAAATAGACACACTTTTGGCGATAATGCAGCCAAAATCAGAGCATATAGATATGAAATTTTAATTTTATGTTGTTATGGTTAGGCAGTTACAGCTTTTTTAACTTTTTCTTTATAACTGCGGCTGACTTTCAGCTCTTTGCCGTTGGTCATCACTAAATAGTATTCGCCATTGAGTTGGCTGCAAAACTTATCAATGTAACTTTTGTTCACTATGGTGGAGCGATGGCTACGTAAAAAGCGCCTAGGGTCTAATACTTCTTCAAGTTGTTTCATGGTTTTACGTAATATATGGGTGTTGTCATGGGTATGTACACACATATAATCTCCGGCGGCATCAATCCATAAAATATCTTTTACAGGCACCCGACTAACTTCTCCAGCATCTTTTATCGCTAATACATCGGAATAACTAGAAATACTGACAGGTTCGTTATTTTCTAGTTCTTGTAGAATTTTTTCACAGTCGTTACCCGTAACATCACTCACTAACCGCACTAGTTTTGACTTATGAAGTGCATTAACTTCACTGCTAATACTTTGACGTATTTTATTTAAGGTTTGTGCTAGGCGTTGTTCATCGGCAGGCTTAAGTAAGTAATCTTGTGCATGCACTTCAAAAGCCTGCAAAGCGTATTGATCATAAGCGGTAACAAATACTACTCTAGGTAACACTAAGCCCTGCTCAATAATAGCTTCAACCACTTCAAAGCCGTTTAAACCCGGCATTTGAATATCGAGAAATATTAAGTCTGGTTGATAGGCTCTTACCGCTTCTAATGCAGCTCGGCCATTGGTACACATCGCGATAATGTCGATGTCTTTGTGCTCTTGCAAGCGAACCGCAAGGCCTTTTCTGGCAAGGGGTTCATCATCAACAATTATGGTGGTGAGTTGCTTGCTCATACTCGATGGCCAACTTCATAGGGAATACGTATACTGATTTTAACACCAGTTGGTGTGTTGTTGGCAACAACTAAAGAAAAATCATCCTGATACAAAGCTTGTAATCTTTCTCGAGTGTTAACTAAACCAACACCATTTTCACGAAACAGGTTACCATTTATAATTTCTGCGCCAGGCCCATCATCAGCTAATTCAATCAATAAATCGTTACCAAAACGCTGCACGGACACGTGAATTCCGCCCCCTTGCTCTTGTACTGCAACCGCATGTTTAATGGCGTTTTCAGCTAACGGTTGCAATATCATGCTAGGTACTAAGGCCAATTTACAATCGTTAGCAACATCGAAAGTTACTTGTAAGCGCTCTTCGAAACGCACTTTTTCAATATCTAAATAAAGCCTTAATGCTTGTAGCTCACTGCTGAGTGTCACTCGTTTCATTGGATCTTTATCGAGTGAGTAACGTAAAAATTCACTTAACTTAGTTACCATACCATTAGCTGTTTTGTTCTCTTGCACCAAAATTAAGGTTGATATTGCATTAAGCGTATTAAACAGAAAGTGGGGATTAAGTTGATAACGTAGCATTTTTAACTGCGCCTGGTGGGCAACAGCATTGGCACTTAATACGTTTTGTTTCTCTTTTTGCAGCATTTGGTAATATTTAGTACCAAAATATAAACCACTCCAACTTAATATAATGAAGAAGGATAATAGACTATTCTTGGTGTAATAAAGCCAAAAGTCAGGGCGATAACCGTGCTTATATATTTCCCAATAATTGATATTTTTTACTACTTGCCACAATACACCAGTGCAATAGGAAGCTAATATCACCACAATGGCAATTTTTAATGGGGTGAAATTCCAGACACGACGATAAATATATCTGAGCGGTGCGGTAAATAACCAACCGGCATAGGCATTTAATAAGATAATAACAAGAAAAATATCACGCAAATCGTGCAGCAATGAACCTAAGTAATGTACTAAGGCAAAACCACACCAGCCGGCGGTATGAACCAACCAAAATAAGCGATTTCTATTCTCTACAAATTCTTTCCAATTCACACAAGACACCAATTAGTGAGGTTAGTGTAATTATGCGCTAAGCAAGTTACTCTCGCACTACCATTAATCTTAAGATTAGTACGCCTTATCTCATTTCATCTAAAACAATATTTGCCTGCTGATGCTTATCCGCTAATAACCTGAGTTGCTTTTCAGCCAATTTTTTGTATTTTGATTGCTTTCTGCTCTGATATTTAGATATATACCACAAAGCATTGATTATAAGAGATAAATCAAGGTAACACGTAACCAATGAAGTTGATATTTCAACTATGTCCTGTGCTTTACTTACTAAATTGTCGACAATTTTCAGTGGTTTTTCGTACTGATTTATCGATATAAACGCTTGCTGATAGAGCGATTTAATTATTTCAATTTTACCACTATCAATATCGTTAACGGCCATTAGCATGGCAAGGTCATACTCTATTGATGCTAAACATGCGCACTCAAAATCAATTAATTTATATAAATCAATTGAGCTTTTAGTATTATTTTCAAGCTGTATAACATTACTAAAATTGGCGTCACCATGGCAAAAAACCGGCTGAGAGATAGCTACTATTTTAGACGTGTTCGCTAAGTTATTCTGTAATATATTTAATAACGATTTTAGGGCTTGTTCTTGACTAGCGTTAAGGACAATATTTTGTAGTAATAGATTAACAGTTGATGGTATATCAAGATTAGGAATGAATGGCAGTTTTGACATCTGATGAACGGATCTTGATATTACTGATGATAGGTTTTGATGATCGATGTCACTATTTAGATGCTGAGGCTTATTTTGACTAAGATCACCAATACTATGACAGCGCGCCAACAGTGTTAGCATAACGGCTAATTTTTCATCTTCACTTTGGATGCTAGTATCAAGCCCCTCCCCGGCAATAAACTCGGTAATTAACCAGTTATAACCAACATAAATTAACTTAGGGGAAATTCCATGAGTAGCAGCAAGCTGGCTCGCTAAAGGCTCGATACTGTTAGCGTCTAAGTACTTGGCAAAATAGGCTTTATTTTCATACTTAACATGAAAAGAAGGCTGGCTTAGCCCTGAATCAATAACACTAATGTTAGCTACTTTGAGTAGATGAAAGCAAGGTAGCTGGCAAAGTTTTACTGCTAACGACTTTTGCTTTTGCTCTATTCTTGATTGATCGAATTCCAAAAGACTTCCTATTTATTATCAAGTTATCTGCCTTTATGTGCTCACAATCTAAATACTATCTCAAACTATCTGAAAATTGTTCAATACGCTTTTTGGCTAGTTACCCTGCAACAGAGTTATTAATACACATGTTGTCATGTTGTTGGCGAAATTGAAGTTTGTATTGCTTGCGCCACTGCCAATAGCCGTAAGCGGCAAAGATTACAAAGCTACCAAATAGTGCTGCTGTTGGGATCAAGCCCTTTTCAACATAGAGATATATCGAAACAATATCAATAACAATAAAGTATAACCAATTCTCTAATACTTTTTGGGTAACTAAATAAGTAGCAAACACCGCAAAAACCGTTGTTGCGCTATCAAGATACGGAAAGTGTGCAGGAGTATAAGTCGCCATTAACCAACCTAAAACTAAAGACACTAGGGTTAAAGCGAAAATAATAATGCTATGTCGCTGAAGTGTCCATTGGCTATACAAAAGCACACTCGATTGGGTATTGGTGCTTAACGTGTTTTTTTTTCGCCAGCAAAACCAACCATATACCGCCATTAGTAAGTAGTACAGCTGCAATAAACTGTCCATCCAAAGATAAACTTTATAAAAAATAACGGTATATAACACGGTACTTATTATGGCTGCAGGCCAACACCAAATATTACCTTTTGCGGCTAAAACCACATACAGTATTGAGCTTAAAACAGCGATTAGCTCTAATAATGGTAAGGTGGTGAAATAAGTAATAATTTCACTGGTTGCACTGAGTGAGCTGGCCATTATGATTCAGCTTCTACAACGGAGCGATCGCCGCCTATAAACTTGCAAATAAATACCGCGGCATTAAGTTTTTGATGCACATGTTTGATTTCAGCCATAACATGGTTTGTGGCTAGATCGTAATCGCCAAAAACTTGCGTACTCATACCATTGGTTACTACAGTTAAACCTTCAACTAATCGTAAACGTTTAATAAACGCCCAAATTTCAGTTTTAAATTTTTCTTCGGCTAACGGATATAAACTAATTTCAATTGATATTTTCATAAATAACTTTCTTATTATTTCGCCAATACAGCGGTGTAGCGTATTAAACACTTGGTCAAATATACTACACCATCTTTTATAGGTAGAAACTATTTTCTAATACCCAAAAATCACTTCAATCGAGTAGCTAATTTTGGACTCTAAAATTAAGTATCTGTGTCTCTAGACATAAAAATTTAACTATAACTGCCTAAAAGTTATAGTCAAATGTTGCTCCAAAAACAGCAGGTTCAGCTAATTGATAATAGGCTTTTGCCGTATACTCGTCTCTGGGGTCATTGCCAAAATAAAAGCCACGAGTAGCGTAGGTTTCATCCAACAAATTACGTGCCCATAACTTTACTTGCCAATCATCTTTTGAATAACTCACTGACATATTAACCACTTCAATAGATTCAGATTTTTCTTGATGAGTATCAGAGAACAGGAACTCGTCTTTACCATCAACAGAAATATTCACTAATAAGTGATCAGATAGTTGATAGTTCAAACCGAGATTAAACTGATAGCTAGGTGCGTGTGCTTGCTCGTCACCTGATTTATCATTGCCTTGAGCATCAATAAAACCATCATATTCAGTATCTAATAAGCCTATAGCCGCGTAAATTTCGAGTTCAGGGCTGATCTGCCAACCCGCTTCGAGTTCAATACCTAAGTTATTACCGGTGGCAGCATTACCTAAATAAGAAACAAATTCAGTGCTGGCGTCTTGACGTACTTTTAAATATGACGTACGCACCTGCACGTCATCTCTATCCATATAAAATAAAGCACTACGTATATAAGCTTGATTATCTAATAGGCTAACTTTGTAACCTAGCTCATAATTCCATAAATACTCTGGGGAAAACTCACGTAGACTGCTTAATAGGCTGCCATCGGTATTGACACCACCAGCCTTATAGCCACGATTTACCGAGCCATAAATTAAATTACTTTCATCCATTTGATAAGACAACACCACTTTACCACCCACCATAGTATCGCTAGGGTCAAAGCTAAATTGTTCAGAGTTTGTATAATCTGAGTTTCTGCGCTCTAGTCTTAAGCCCGTGATTAGACTCAATTTTTGATCAATTTTAGTGTCGAATTGAACAAATGCAGCTATATTTTCGGTATCAAAAGATGAAGTAAAATCACTAGATAAATAAGTGTATTGGCGTAACAAATCTTCTTTTTCTTGCTTATAGTATAATCCTGTAACCCAGGCGGTACTGCTGTTAAATATTTCACCACCAAGCTCTGAAACTGCTCTTAGCTCAAGAGTTGCTGAGGTTTTATCACGAAAATAGTGATCCTCTGAGCTATATTCCCAATCTGGACGAATACCCACATAAGCCCAATCTTCGTCATAGCCATAGTCTAATGATGAGTCAGCATAACTCATGATACTTTCGACCGTAAAATCGCTAAAACCTTGATAAGTAAATCTCGTGGCTAACGCTTTCGTATCTTGGCGATCAAACCCTGGTTGGTCTGATAGTGTATGACGTGTATTATCAAGTGAAAAGGCATCGTAGCCATTGTCAAAATCAACTACAAACGCTGTTACATCAATGGTTAAGTCATTGCTGGCTTTAATCGCTAACTTACCACGTAGGGTAAATTCATCGCGATTATTAGTGTCATCAATATTTAGAAAGTCATTTTCTATAAAACCATCACTATTATACTGCTCAACCGCTAAGCGGTAATTAACCGCATCAGTGGCAGGGCCAGATAAAACCAAACCTGCACTAAAACTGTCGTAGTTACCGGCAGATAATCTTACTTTACCTTCAAATGAATCAGTAGGTGCGCTTGAAGTCATATTAATCATGCCTGCCATGGCATTAGCACCAAAGCGTGTGCCTTGGGGTCCACGATAAACTTCAACTTGTTCAACATCAAACGTTGACGCTATGCTACCAATACTGGAAAAATCAATACCATCAATCACTAAACCAACAGATGGATTAATAGGTTCTTTAAATTGGCTACGTTCACCAATACCGCGAATTTGATAATATCTCGCGCGCTGAGAGCCACTAGAGAAATTCACATTTGGCGTACGTGCAATTATTTCTTCTAAATTCTGAGCATTACGAGCGCTAATTTCATCACTAGCGATAACAGATAAAGAACTTGCGGTTTTTTGTAATGATGTAGAGCGGAAATCACCATTAATGGTGATAATTTCTGTTGCTGGTTCGACAGTATTGTTTGGAGTGTCTGCAGCAAAAGTTGTTGAGGCAACAAGGCTGGTTAAAATAGCTAAAGTAACAGGTGATTTTGTAAATTTCATTATGATCTCATAAATTCGATTAGGAATACGTTATGGGATCCGGCATGGGGAAATTAGATAGCTGCTCGGTAACTTTCTGTAAAGTCATAATATTAATACAAATTAATGCAAAAAAATTAAGCTACAGCACGATAATGCGATTAGCGTAACCATTCCTACGCCGGTACTATCCGGTTCAGGTTCTAAGGGTTCGCTTCGCATCTCAGCCTTTAAATCGTAAACAATTCTCAGGCACCCCTTGGTTCGGTAAGCATACTAACAATATTTACTTAAAAGTACAGTGTAAAAACTCTAATTTGTTGAATTTTTTAATCTAGTCGAACACAAGTTGTTGTTATTTAGTATCGAAATCACCAAGTAATAGACGATAAGCCACTTTATTATTTGTAGCTGTAATTACTTAAGTGTTTTACTTAATACTTAGCATTTTGCCTAGGGGTTCACCACCAACTAAGTGCAGATGAATATGATAAACCTCTTGGCCACCGTGAAGGTTACAATTCATGATCAAGCGATAGCCGTCTTGTTCTATGCCCTCTTCTTTTGCGAGCTTTTTAGCGACACTGAACATGCGACCAATGGTCAACTCATCTTCTTGCTCAATATCATTAGCAGTTGGGATTAATTTATTAGGAATAATTAAAATATGACTTTTTGCTTGCGGGGAAATATCACGAAAGGCGGTAACAAGCTCATCTTGAAAAAGTAACGGTGTTGGAATTTCTTGACGAATAATTTTAGAAAATATGGTTTCTTCAGCGGCGTGTTTATCAGCCATAATTTAGCCTTTTTGCTATAGGTATATTTGTTCATTAGTTTAACGGTAAGTTAAACGAATAACAAAGGGAGGGATCCTTCTTTTAACTATTGCTTGGCTATAAATTAATCAATTTTATATAGCGAAAAAGCGCCAATCATGAATTAATTGATTGGCGCTTTTTATACCCTGACTTTTATTGATATGGGTATTTTTCTCTGTGACTTATCGCTTACACTGCTCTATAAAGCGCGACGCTGAGCTACAGCTTGGTCAAGTTCAGCAAGTAAAGTTTCAGTATCTTGCCAACCGATACAAGCATCAGTGATACTTTGACCATAGGTTCCTTTTTCACCAACCGCCAAGTCTTGACGACCTTCAACTAAATGGCTTTCTACCATGACACCAAAAATATTTTTATCGCCGCTACTCATTTGTTCACAAACATCACGACACACTAACATTTGATTTTCAAACTTCTTACTACTGTTAGCATGACTAAAATCGATCATGATATTGGTATTTAAACCAGACTTATCTAGTTGTTCAGTTACTGTTTTAACACTTTCAGCGTCAAAGTTAGTTTTTCTCCCACCACGTAAAATAATATGGCAATCTTCATTACCTGTTGTTTCAACAATGGCAGAATGACCATATTTAGTCACCGAAAGAAAGTGATGTGGAGCACTGGCAGCGCCAATAGCATCGATGGCAACTTTAATCGTACCATCGGTACCATTTTTAAAGCCAACTGGGCATGACAGCCCTGACGCTAACTCACGATGAACCTGGCTCTCTGTTGTGCGTGCGCCAATTGCGCCCCAACACATAAAATCTGCCATGTATTGTGGGGTGATCATATCTAAAAACTCACCTGCAGTTGGCAAGCCTAGGTTATTTAAATCGAGTAATAATTTACGACCTATACGCAAACCATCGTTAAGTTGGAAGCTATTATCCATATAAGGGTCATTAATAAGCCCCTTCCAGCCTACGGTTGTTCTTGGCTTTTCAAAATAGACACGCATAACAATTTCTAGCGTATTTTTATATTTTTCACGTAGCTTAACTAAGCGCTCACCATATTCTAATGCCGCTTTAGGATCATGTATCGAACAAGGACCGATAACCACGAGTAAACGATCATCGTGGTTATTAAAAATGTTGCTTATGGCTTGTCTGCCAGAAAAAACCGACTTTGTTGCTTGCTCAGATGATGGATATCGCTCAAGTAATGCGATAGGCGGTAAAAGCTCTTTGATATTATTAATACGAACGTCGTCGGTTTGCTCAAACATATTGTTTCTCTTTATACAGCGATTCTATTGAATATTTACGTCTAGATATCTAGATTATTGGTCTAAAAATTAACTTATCAGTGTTCCCACACTAATAGCAACATAAAATACGAAAAAGACGGTATAATAAAAATATTCGACATAAGAGTAATATAAATACGCTTATTTTAGTTGACTCTGGTCGTATTTTTCATCAAACAAATATATATAGGTTGCCAATAACTATGAGCCATTCTTACCTACCATTAATTGATTTACACCGACATTTAGACGGTAATATTCGCCCTAAAACCATTTGGACATTAGCACAACAACATAACATTGTTCTGCCTGAAACTGACTTCGAAGCCTTTATTCCACATGTGCAAGTACAAGACAGTGAAAGTGATTTATTAGCTTTCCTCAGCAAACTTGACTGGGGAGTTGCAGTACTTAAAACTTTAGATGATTGTAAGCGCATAGCCTATGAAAACGTTGAAGATGCTTTTAACGCGGGTATTCATTATGCAGAATTACGCTTTTCACCTTATTACATGGCGATGAATAATAACCTTGTAGTAGCTGATGTGGTTGCTGCGGTTATAGATGGTGTTAATTCGGCATGTAAAGTATACGATGTAAAAATTAACCTTATTGGCATTTTAAGTCGCACCTTTGGTATAGAAAAGTGTCAAGCAGAATTAGACGCCCTACTTGCACACAAACAACATTTAGTTGCCGTTGATTTAGCCGGAGATGAGTACAATTTTCCTGGTGAAATGTTTGTCGAACATTTTAATCAAGTTCAAAAAGCACAACTCCATGCAACCATCCATGCAGGTGAAGCTGCAGGACCTGAAAGTATATGGCAAGCAATAAACCAATTACATGCTAAACGCATTGGTCATGGTGTTGCATGTCATCGTGATGAAAAGCTTATGGATTATATGCGCGAGCATGATATTGCCATAGAGTCTTGCCTTACTTCTAACTTCCAAACAGGCACTATCAAAGACTTAAGCCAACATCCAATCAAAGACTTTCTCGCCCGTGGATTATTAGTTTGTTTAAATACTGATGATCCGGCAGTTCAAGGTATTGAGCTAAAAAATGAATTTAACATTGCTCGAAATACTTTAGGTTTTAATGATAAAGATATACAACAGCTACAAGAGAACTCTCTTAAAGCGAGTTTTTTATCAGACAGTGAAAAATCAGCATTAAAACAAAAAGTATTAAATAAAGAATAAAGCACATTGTTGAAATTGTTAATGTTAGGTTAAAATATCTGATTAACAATCAACAAGGAGAAAACGTGTTCGAAGTTATAATCGCAATAATAACCGGTATCGTTGTTGGCTTGGTTTTTTCATTACTGAAATTACCTATACCTGCACCACCAGTTTTATCAGGTATTGCTGGTATATTCGGCATTTATTTAGGTGGTATCGGTTATCACTGGATCGCTGAGCGCTTTTTCAGTTAGAATCACACTTTAAACATTAATAGACATATCAGTAAAACACCCTTGATAGCGGCTGAATGGATACAATATCAGCAATGGCTAGAAACTTACTGTGATTGAACACCACTAAAAAAGGTTAACACTCATGGCAACAGCACACATAGAAGCAAACAATGGCGATTTCGCAAAAACGGTTCTTATGCCGGGCGATCCGCTACGCGCAAAATATATTGCAGAAAATTTTCTTGATGACGCAAAATGTGTCACCCGCGTACGTAACATGTTTGGTTACACAGGCACCTATAAAGGTAAGCCAGTCTCAGTAATGGGCTCAGGAATGGGTATCCCATCAATATCAATCTACGCAACAGAATTATATAAAGACTACGGTGTTGAAAGCATCATACGCATTGGTTCTTGTGGTGCAGTACGTGATGATATAAAAGTACGCGACATCATTGTTGGTATGGCAGCAAGCACCGATTCAAATGTTAACCGTTCACGTTTAAATGGCTGTGATTTCGCCGTTACAGCTGATTTTGACTTGCTACATAACGTGGTAAAAACAGCAGAAAAAACAGGTAAAAAAATTCGTGTTGGTAATATTTTCACCTCTGATTTGTTTTATACACCACAACCTGAAATGTTTGCCCTAATGGAAAAATACGGAATTTTAGCCGTTGAAATGGAAGCTGCAGGTTTATATGGTGTAGCTGCCGAGTACGGCAAAAAAGCCCTAACAGTATTAACAGTGAGCGATCATATTAAAACCGGTGAGCAAACCACCGCTGATGAACGCGAAACAACTTTCCAAGGTATGATGGAATTGACCCTTGATAGCTTATTATAAATCCTAAGCTTCATATAAAAAAAAGCCAGTCTAATGACTGGTTTTTTTTATAACTAAACTTCTACAACCATTTATTTCACCAATATGACTCAAAGATGTTCAAGTTGGTTTTATTTAAATATCTACAAAGTAATTCTGTCCTTATTACGTAGTAGCATCTTCGCACCTATACCTTTCACATTAAGTAAATCATCAATAGTATTAAATTCCCCATGTAATTCGCGATAAGCGACGATTGCTTTTGCTCTTTTTACGCCAACACCTTTCAATGAAGCTAAGGATGCAATATCAGCTTTATTAATATCAACAACTTGTATTTCTTGTGTAATATTCACTTTGGCTGGTTCATTAAAGCCTGCAGCGCGAAGTGGCAATGACATTACTGTAAATAAGATAATGAGAGAATAACAGATGTACTTTTTCATATGACTTTCCTTCTAAGTAGAGTTAATTTCCTTATAAGTGAATTATTATAGATAATAATTCACTGCATTAGGTTTAGAAGTATTGTCGTGATTTGTCAAATAAACAGAGGTGAAATAATATTTATCCGTTAAAGTTAACTAATAGATTGGTTAATTTCTTGTAACACGGCATGTGGATTTTCTGCTTTAGTGATCGGTCTTCCAATCACTAAATAGTCAACGCCAACTGCTATCGCTTCGCTAGGTGTCATAATACGCTTTTGATCATCCGCATTTGCCCCTGCTGGACGTATACCCGGAGTAACAAGCTTAAATTCTTTACCCAACAATTGCTTTAATGATTCAGCTTCCATTGCTGAGCAAACAACACCGTCTAAACCGGCTTGTTTAGTCAACGATGCTAGGTGTAGTACATGCTCAGCGGGTGATTTAGTAATGCCAATTCCAGCAAGGTCTTCTGGCCCCATACTGGTTAATACGGTAACAGCAATCAATAATGGGGCTTTATCACCATAGGGTAACAAGGCAGCTTTGGCTTTTTCCATCATTTTGAGGCCACCTGAAGCATGAACATTTACCATCCAAACACCTAAATCGGCCGAAGCAGCAACCGCTTTAGCAACAGTATTTGGGATATCATGAAATTTCAAATCAAGAAAAACATCAAATCCACGATTAACAAGCTCTTTAACAAATTCAGGTCCAAAGTGGGTGAACATTTCTTTGCCAACTTTTAATCGACAATCACTTGGTTGAATTTTATCTACAAAAGATAATGCCTCATCTTTGTTATCAAAATCTAAGGCTACGACAACTTTTGCATCTCTCATGCTTTTTTCCTCAATAGGTAAATATTGTAATAATTTTTTTGATAGTAAGCGTTAATATTCCAGAGAATATTCTGGCTTCATATATTAACAATTAACATACCAACACTTCGAAATTGTGGAGTTAAAATACTATTTTCTCAACTCTACATTAAAAATACGCAGATAATGAACCTACTTGGTATTACTCACCATCTAAGCCTCGAACAGGTTTAAGCTGCTCCCAATCGTGACATGACGGACATGACCAATAATGAGTACTTGAGTTAAAACCACAACTTCTACAACTATAACGGTGTTTCACATTTAAATAGGCGGTAACGAGCTCACGGATAGCTTCAAGATTTTCCGATGTATTTTCTGACTCCCCATCATTCATTTGCATTTTAACAAAATGCTTAAAGCCACGAATAGTCGGTCGGCGTTTCAATGCTGATAGAATAAATTTTTTCGCTGGATTTACACCCTTAACTTGCTCAATATGGGTTAAATACTTAATAAGAGCCGATGTAGCCCCCGTTTCCTCATAAACTTTTCTGATAAACTGGAAGAATTCTTTTTCAGCATCAAGTGCTTGATAACAAATAAACATTTTTTCTATTACGTCGGGAAAAAATTCTTTATCTTGTTCATAAATGGCTTTATAACACTGACAAGCTTCATTGTATTGCTGATGGTTTTCATATATTTGTGCCATTAGCCAATTAGCGCGAGATGAATTAGGATCATGGCTCAATGCATTATCTAAGAGCTCAATCACTTCAATAAATTCGTCTTTCTCTAATGCTAACGTAGCAAGTTCACAATAGAAATTAGCTAAAGTATGTAAGAGTTTTGTATCACGAGTTTTTGCAATAGCTTTTTTAAGTGCAAGCCCTTGTTGCCAATCTTTCGTTGATTGATAAATTTGCATTAAAGCGCTTAGCGATTTCAAACCGTAGATTTTTGACTTTAACAACTTATGAAACATATCTTCAGCGCGATCGTATAATCCAGCACTGAGAAAATCTTTAGCAAGTTCAAATACTGCTTGTTGCTTGGCACTATTGGGGAGATGTTTTTGTCGTACTAAATGCTCATGCACTTTCAACGCTCTATCAAGCTCGCCACGGCGTCTAAATAAGTTTGCCATAGCAAAATGGGCTTCTACGGTATCATCTTCAACTTTTAACGCTTCAAGTAGATAATCAATGGCTTTATCTTGTTGATTTGAGAATAAGTAATTTAGTCCTGTAGAATATTTAATTGAAAGCTCTTGTTTAGCAGAGTGATCGTTTTGTTTAACGCTATTGCGCCCCATAAACCAACCATAGCCCATAGCAACAGGTAACAATAAAAATAATAAACCTAGCATACTAAGACTTATTTCCTGTTATCGTTTGAGTTTTTTTATTGGGTTTTACCATGCTAAGTAGCTTCCAAAACAAAACAAATAATAAACCCAGCAAAAAACCAATTGAGGTAAATAACCCTACCGCAGTAGCAACTGAAATATTAGTTTTTGCAATCATATAATTTAAGGTAAGCAATTGATCATTTTGACTACCAAAAATAAATGCAATGGCAAGTAAGATAAGAAAAAGAATAACTGTAATATAAAGGCGCATAATAATTCATCCAAAACAACACAAAAAAAAGGCATGCTCATAGCATGCCGTTTATTCATTAATTCTGCAATTACGCTATTGAAAGATTAACTCTTTCACGCAATTCTTTACCAGGTTTAAAGTGCGGAACATATTTACCATCAAGCTTTACTGACTCGCCAGTTTTTGGGTTCCGTCCCACGCGAGGAGCACGATAATGCAACGAAAAGCTGCCAAAACCTCTAATTTCAATACGCTCACCTTTTGACAAAGTTTGCGCCATCATTTCAAGAATTTCTTTAATAGCTTGTTCTACATCTTTCGCAGCTAAATGATTTAATTTATCTGCTAATCTTTCAATGAGTTCTGATTTAGTCATTTGACCTCCAGTGTTCACTATAGCTTCGCGCCATCGGATTTAAACTTTAAGAAGAACTGCTTTAATACAGTTCTTCTTCACTTGGTATTACTAGGAATTAAATCTTAGCGTTTTTAAACGCTTCAGCCATTGCACTTAAACCAGATTCATCTTCTGGAGTTTGGTTCAATGTATCCATAGCTTCACGCTCGTCTGCTTGATCTTTAGCTTTGATTGATAAGCTGATAGTACGGTTCTTACGATCAACACCAACAAACTTAGTTTCAACGCTGTCATCAACAGATAATTCAGTAGTCGCATCTTCGATACGTTCACGTGAAATATCAGCAACACGAAGGTAACCTTCAACGCCTTCAGCTAATTCAATTTTAGCGCCTTTAGCGTCTACTTCAATAACCTTACCTGTAACAATAGCACCTTTTTTGTTATCTGCAAGGTATTGATTAAACGGATCATCTTCAGTTTGTTTAACACCTAAAGAGATACGTTCGCGCTCAGGGTCAACTTGAAGTACTACAGCTGAGATTTCATCACCTTTCTTGTATTCACGAACAGCTTCTTCACCGCCAGCCCATGAAATGTCAGATAAGTGAACAAGACCATCAATACCGCCGTCAAGACCAATGAAGATACCAAAGTCAGTGATTGACTTGATCTTACCTGATACTTTGTCACCTTTGTTGAAGTTCTTAGCAAACTCTTCCCAAGGGTTCGGGATACATTGTTTAAGGCCAAGAGAAATACGACGACGTTCTTCGTCAATTTCAAGTACCATAACTTCAACCGTGTCACCTAAGTTAACAACTTTAGATGGGTGGATGTTTTTGTTAGTCCAATCCATTTCAGAAACGTGAACAAGACCTTCAACGCCTTCTTGAATTTCAACAAAACAACCGTAGTCAGTTAAGTTAGTTACGCGACCTGTAAGCTTAGCGCCTTCAGGGTAACGCTTAGCGATAGCAACCCATGGATCTTCGCCTAACTGCTTCATACCTAGAGATACACGAGTACGCTCACGATCGAATTTCAATACTTTAACTTGAATTTCATCACCAACATTTACGATTTCACTTGGGTGCTTAACACGTTTCCAAGCCATATCTGTGATGTGAAGTAGGCCGTCAATGCCGCCTAAGTCTACGAATGCACCGTAGTCAGTAAGGTTCTTAACGATACCTTTAACTTCAATGCCTTCAGCAAGAGAAGCTAATAGTTCATCACGTTCAACACTGCTTTCTGATTCGATAACAGCACGACGAGATACAACTACGTTATTACGCTTTTGATCAAGCTTAATAACTTTAAATTCTAAATCTTTACCTTCAAGGTGAGTAGTGTCACGTATAGGACGTACATCTACTAATGAACCAGGTAAGAAAGCACGTATATTGCTAACTTCAACTGTGAAACCACCTTTAACTTTACCGTTGATAACACCGATAATAGTTTCTTTTTCTTCGTATGCTTTTTCAAGCACTTGCCACGCTTCATGACGTTTTGCGTCATCACGAGAAAGAATAGTTTCACCGAAACCATCGTCTGTAGCTTTAAGCGACACATCTACTTCATCACCAACAGATACTTCAACTTCACCTGTAAGGCTTTTGAATTGGTCAATTGAAATAACAGATTCAGATTTTAAGCCAGCGTCTACTAAAACGTTGTCTTTTGTGATGGCAACTACAGTCCCTTTAATGATTGAACCAGGGCGTGTTTCGATTGTTTTTAAACTTTCTTCAAAAAGTTGTGCAAAATTTTCAGTCATAATTTGTCTATGAACTCATTTTTTTAATCCAATCAACATACATGTTTCATGGGGTTATGAATAAGACCTAACGCATCCTTACCTTAGGTTATTTTGAAGCATTATTGCCTCGTTTACATTAATTTTTCATTACTAAATGAAAGGATTTTACTGACCACTTCATCAATAGAAAGTTCAGTAGAATCAATGATTAATGCTCCTTCTGCAGGGACAAGCGGCGCCACCTTTCGGTTTTGATCTCGCTCGTCTCTAAGACGTATGTCATCCAAAAGGCGCCCGATTTTAACATCAAAGCCCTTGTCTTTCAACTGATTAAATCTTCTTTGTGCTCTTATTTCTGCGCTAGCAGTCAAAAACACTTTCACCGGCGCGCGGGTAAAAACCACTGTGCCCATATCTCGGCCATCGGCAACTAAGCCCGGTGCGACTTTAAACGCTCTTTGACGACGTAACAGTGCTTCTCTGACACGAGGAAATGCTGCAACCTTTGAGGCTAATGCACCAATTTCTTCTGTTCTAATCGCATTAGAAACATCTTCGCCTTCTAAAATAACTTTACCTTCACCTGAATTACATATTTGAAACTGCACATCAAGATGGGCTGCAACAGGTAATAAGGAATCTTCGTCATCAACACTAATATTATGGTGTTGTGCTGCTACGGCTAATACACGATAAATGGCGCCACTATCTAATAAATGCCAACCCAGTTGCTCAGCAACAATACGCGCAACAGTTCCTTTGCCCGCACCACTTGGTCCATCAATAGTAATGACTGGAATGCTTTCCTGCATACATTTCTCTCCTAATACTCGAAAATCGGCGGCATTATACGGGATTTACAGTTTAAAATCGCGTAATAAATTATTCTGTAACACTTTTAAAAAGAGACCGTCGATAACTTTTCAAAATAGTCAGGAAATGTTTTAGCCGTACACTTTGGATCATTAATAGTTACCGGTGTATCACTTAATGCAACAAGCGAAAAACACATGGCAACTCGGTGATCATTATACGTATCAATCTCCGCATGCTGCAAAACCGCAGGTGGTGTTATCGAAATATAATCTTCACCTTCTATAACCTCAGCGCCTACTTTTCGTAATTCAGTTGCCATGGCAGTTAAACGATCCGTTTCTTTTACTCGCCAGTTGTAGATGTTTCGAATCGTTGTTGTCCCCTTGGCAAAAAGTGCTGTTGTGGCTATGGTCATTGCTGCATCAGGAATATGGTTCATATCCATATCTACTGCGGTAAGCGGCTTACCAATAACGGTTATTGACTCATTGTTCCATATAACTTCTGCGCCCATTTTTTCAAGCACATCAGCAAAATATTTATCACCCTGAACACTTAACTTACCTACGCCGTGTACTGTAATTTCACCACCCTTTATGGCACCAGCAGCTAAGAAATATGACGCCGAAGATGCATCACCTTCTACCATGTACTTTTCAACGGCTTGATAAGATTGCTTACCTTTTACGGTAAAAGATTGATAATTATTATTTTGAACCGTAACGCCAAACCTAGCCATAATATCTAGCGTAATATCAATATAAGGCTTGGAGACCAATTCACCTTCAATGTTAATGTTAGTATCAGTTTTTAGTAACGGAGACACCATCAATATAGCGGTTAAAAACTGACTTGAAATCGAACCATCAATACTGACGGTACTGCCAGTTAACTCTTTACCTTTAATTTTGACGGGTGGGTAATCTTTGTTTTCCAGGTATTCAATATCTGCATTGAGCTGAGCTAATGCATCAACCAAGTGACCAATGGGTCTTTCTTTCATTCTTGGCTCACCCGTTAAAACAAACTCACCTTTACTCGCGGCAAGTGCAGCACATAACGGGCGCATTGCTGTGCCAGCATTGCCTAGATATAACTCTAACGATTCATCAGCATTAAAAAAGCCGTTATTGCCAATTACCGTACACTCTGTACCACAATCACTTAAGGTATATTGTATGCCCAAGGTTTTTAATGCACCCAACATATAGTTGATGTCGTCACTAACCAGCAAATTGGTGATTTTAGTTTCACCATTAGCAAGTGCTGCGATGAGCAATGCACGATTAGATAAACTCTTTGACCCAGGTAAAAACACTTCGCCATTTATTTTAGCGATCGGATTTAAGGTTAATTGCTCCATCTTATTTGGCCTCTACTTCAAATTTTTTCATAAAATCGATCAACGCTTGCACGCCTTCTATTGGCATAGCGTTATAAATACTCGCACGCATTCCACCCACCATACGATGACCTTTAAGTGCAGTTAAGCCTTGAGCTTCTGCCTGCTTAACAAAGTCAGCAGATAAACTGTCATCGGTTAACCAAAAAGGAATATTCATCAAACTTCTGTTTTCTGAAACAATGGTGTTTTTATAAAAAGTACTTTCATCAATATATTGATAAAGTAATTGCGCTTTTTGCTGATTAATTTCAGCAATAGCGCTTACGCCGCCTTTTGCTAATAACCAGTCAAAAACAAGCCCTGCTAGGTACCAGGCATAAGTGGGTGGTGTATTATACATAGAGCCATTATCTGCCAGCACCTGATAATTCATAATTGATGGCGTATCGATATGAGCATTACCTAATAAGTCTTCGCGAACAATAACTAAGGTCAAACCTGATGGACCAATATTTTTTTGCGCACCAGCGTAAATCAAGCCAAATTGGCTAACATCAAATTCACGTGACAAAATGGTTGACGACATATCAGCAATCAACGGAATATCACCTGTGTTAGGTACGTCGAAAATTTCGATACCATCTACGGTTTCATTAGGGCAATAATGTACATAGGCTGCATCTTTGCTTATTAGCCACTCATTACTTGGTTTTACGCGTTGAGTGCCACCAGTATTATCCATAACATTGATAACATTAATATTACCGTAATTGCTGGCCTCTTCTGCTGCTGATTTAGACCAAGCACCCGTTACGATATAATCAGCTTTTTTGTTCTCCCCTAACAGATTTAAGGCAACTGCTGAAAACTGACCGCGGCCTCCACCATGGCAAAAAAGTACTTTATAATTTTCAGGAATAGCCATCAGCTTACGTAAATTTGCTTCGGCTTTGTCAGCAACAGCAATGAACTGTTTACTACGATGACTCAATTCCATCACTGAGCTACCGGTACCGTCATAATTTAAAAATTCACCTTGTGCTTTTTTCATCACCTCGACAGGCAACATTGCAGGACCTGCGCAAAAATTGTAAACACTAGACATCTAACACTACACCCTTATTCATATAACTCGTTAAATTATAATTAGCCTAAAACGAAGCGATTAATAATCGTTTAGTTAATCATCTCTTCACTTTATTCTGGCTGCCATACTCATTCGATTAATTAAGTCTTCTATTTTTTATGAGCAAAAAAGATCAATACATCACTTATATTCTAGCCAGTACTAACCCGCTATGTTATCGATATTTGTGATAGTTGAAATTGAGCTGTTACTAGCATACCTAATTGGGGCTTAGCATCAATTCAAAAATCAACTTTGATATAACCGTTTTCATCCTTATGATTTGATAAATTTTACTCATAAAAAAAGGCGGAAAAACCGCCTTTTTTTAAGTTAACAACGGTTACTCAGGAGTATCGTCATTATTGAGTGTAGAGTCTTCGCCTTCACTCTCGCTTTCAATATCAGTTTCAGGTGTATCAACTTGCTCACCTTCTACTGCTTGAGTTAGCACTTGTTCGCCATTCTCATCTTCTTCGAATACTTCAACTTCTTCTATTTCATCGATACGTTGTAAGGCAACAACATGTTCCCCTTCAATCGTACGAATAATACGAACACCTTGAGTATTACGACCAATAACACTGACTTCACCTACACGCGTACGTACTAAGGTACCGTTGTCTGTAATCAACATTATTTCGTCTTGTTCTTCAACTTGTACTGCGCCAACTACTGGGCCATTACGCTCACTCACTTTAATTGAAACAACACCTTTAGTCGCTCGACTTTTTGCAGGGTATTCTTCCAAAGCAGTACGTTTACCATAGCCATTTTCAGTAATGGTCAATATTGGGCCATCGTTTTTCGGTACAATTAAAGACACAACTTTTTGATCGCCCTCTAACTTGATACCACGAACACCTGTACCTGTACGACCAATAGGTTTTAATGCCCATAGTTGTTCACCAGTTTCAGGGTCAACTTTTATTTCACCTGTTTCGCTGTCACGTTTTTTCTCGTTAAAGCGTACAACTTTACCCGCGTCAGAGAACAACATAATATCATTCTCACCATCGGTAATATCAACACCGATTAAAGTATCGTCATCACGTAAATTCAAGGCAATAATACCGTTGGCACGTTGGTTTTTATATGCAGTCAACGCAGTTTTCTTCACGGTACCAGAGGCAGTAGCCATGATAATAAACTTATCTTCTTCATATTCACGAACCGGCAGAATTGCTGTAATACGCTCGCCTGCTTCAAGTGGCAGAATATTCACAATTGGACGACCACGTGCTGTACGACTTGCTAATGGTAATTGGAATACTTTTAACCAATAAAGCTTACCGCGATCTGAGAAACATAAAATAGTATCATGGGTATTAGCAATCAATAAACGTTCAATGAAATCTTCTTCTTTCATCTTCGTTGCTGCTTTACCTTTACCACCGCGACGTTGCGCTTGGTAATCGCTTAATATTTGATACTTAACATAACCTTCATGTGAAAGCGTAACCACTACGTCTTCTTCAGTGATCAAGTCTTCCATAGATAAGTCATGTGAAGCATTAGTAATTTCAGTACGACGCTCATCACCAAATTCATCACGAATGGCTTCTAGCTCTTCACGAATAACTTCCATTAAACGAGAAGGAGTTGCCAAAATATAAAGTAATTCAGCAATTACATCTAATAAGGCTTTATATTCACTGATAATTTTTTCGTGTTCTAGACCTGTTAACTTATGTAAGCGTAAGTCTAGAATGGCTTGCGCTTGTGGTGGTGTTAAGAAATACAGACCATCACGAATACCAAATTCTTCTTCAACCCATTCAGGGCGTGCAGCGTCGTCACCAGCAGCAGCTAACATGTCAGAAACAAGACCTAAGTCCCAACCCTGTGCTAATAATTGCTCTTTTGCTTCACTAGGTGTCGGTGAATTTTTAATTAAAGCGATTATTGGGTCAATGTTAGAAAGTGCAATCGACAAACCTTCAAGTAAATGTGCGCGTTCACGTGCTTTGCGCAATTCAAAGATGGTTCTGCGTGTTACGACTTCACGACGATGTAAAATAAAGGCATCGAGCATTTCTCGTAAGTTGAATAATTTAGGCTGACCGTTGGTCAATGCCACCATATTCAAACCAAATGAAACCTGCATTTGAGTAAGCTTATATAAGTTATTTAAAATAACTTCGCCTACTTCACCACGTTTCACTTCGATTACCATACGCATACCGTCTTTATCAGACTCATCACGTAAGGCAGAAATACCTTCTAAGCGTTTTTCTTTTACCAAGTCAGCCATTTTTTCAATCAAACGAGCCTTGTTAACTTGATAAGGTAATTCGAACACAACTATTGTTTCTTTACCCGATTTTTCATCGACTTCGATTCTAGCTCTTGCACGAATCTTAATTTTACCACGACCGGTAAGGTAAGCTTCTTGAATACCCGCACGACCACTGATAATACCCGCTGTTGGGAAATCTGGTCCTGGTATAAACTCTAATAATTCTTCAAAAGTAATATCACTATTTTCGATAACAGCTAAACAACCATTAACAACTTCAGTTAAGTTATGAGGTGGTATATTTGTTGCCATACCTACCGCAATACCTGAGGTACCATTAACAAGTAGGTTAGGAATTCGCGTTGGCATAACTGCTGGAATCATTTCCGTGCCGTCGTAGTTGGCAACGTAATCAACCGTTTCTTTATCTAAATCAGCCAAAATAGAATGTGCGATTTTCGACATTCTAATTTCGGTGTAACGCATGGCAGCCGCTGAATCACCATCTACAGAACCGAAGTTACCTTGGCCATCTACAAGCATATAGCGTAAAGAGAAATCCTGCGCCATACGAACAATTGTGTCATAAACAGCTGTATCACCATGCGGGTGATACTTACCTATTACATCGCCAACAACACGTGCAGATTTTTTATACGGCTTATTGTAGTCGTTACCTAACACGTTCATCGCAAAAAGTACGCGACGATGTACTGGCTTTAAGCCATCACGTACATCTGGTAACGCACGACCTACAATTACACTCATCGCGTAATCTAAATAGGAGCTTTTTAGCTCATCCTCAATATTGACAGGAGCAATATTATTCGCCAAATCGGTCATAAATTGATGGTATCCCTTAACGTAAATCTAATTCAGAAAATTTCGAAATTATTATTTTTTTAATTAACACGGCATACTAGCATAAATATTTGTCATGCCCTACCGCTTTGTATTGCTTAATTCTGCCGTTAAAAAGGTAAAGTTTCAAGTAAATGCTGGATATTAAGCATATTCCTAATATACACCTGATTTTAATAGCATTAATTAGAAAAAACTGCATAAGTAAGTGCTTTAATGTTAGCCATTGCTCGCATTTTAAGCACATGTCATGTTTATGCGTTTATTTTATCTTGGCTACAAGTAATTTAACGCCGGTTAGTGTCTTACTAGCGCCAGTATTATCATCATAATTTAGCGCCAGAGTTAAAAATCAGCAGAATGGCTTTATTTAAGGTGGATCTATTTTCACACTAGGCTTGCAGTTATTATTGGTTTAGAATCTCAACTATTAAAAGACCAATAATGAAAATAGCTATGTCGAATTCTTTAAATGTTAATCCAGATGAAATTGCTAAATTTGAACAAGTTGCCAGCCAATGGTGGGATCTTGACGGTGATTTTAAACCTTTGCACCAAATTAACCCTTTGCGCCGACAGTTTATTTGCCAGCATGTGGGTGATATTTTTGCTAAAAAAATAATTGATGTTGGTTGTGGTGGTGGTATTTTAGCTGAAAGCCTTGCGCAACTAGGTGCTGAAGTTACCGGTATTGATATGGGCCAAGCCCCGTTAAATGTGGCTAAGTTGCATGCTTTAGAAACAGGGGTTAGCGTTGATTATCAAAAAATTACTGCTGAAGAGAAAGCTAATCAGCAACCCCATCACTACGACGTAGTCACGTGTATGGAAATGCTAGAACATGTGCCTGATCCTGAATCAATCGTAAATGCCTGTGCACAACTGGTGAAGCCCGGTGGATTTGTTTTTTTCTCAACCCTAAATAAGTCTTTAAAATCTTATTTACTGGCAATAGTTGCCGCAGAGAAAATTTTTAAGCTTGTGCCTAATGGTACACATGATCACAACAGTTTTATTCGTCCATCAACATTAATAGCATGGGCTGAGTCGTTTGATTTAAAATGTATTGATGCTGCCGGTATTCATTACAATCCGTTAACTGAAAATCATAAGTTAACCTCATCACTTGATGTTAACTATATTCTTTGTTGCCAACGCGTTTAATAAGTCTTCGTTGATACAAATTAGGCGTTAATAACTAATGATAACAATTAACGCCGCCTCTTCCTTTAAATACCCACAATACAAAAGAGCGATATTATGCCAACTGTTCATAATTCAACAAAGCCACTTGCCAGCGTACTTTTTGATTTAGACGGCACATTACTAGATACCGCGGATGATTTAGGCGCGGCATTAAATCATGTATTAACGCATTACAACAAACCAATAATAGCGGCTGAAGCTTATCGTCCGATTGCATCTGATGGAGCCTTAGGCTTGTTAAAGCTAGGTTTTGGTGAAGCCATTATACAATATGACTATGAAGTTTTGCGTCAACAATTTCTAAGTTACTACCAAGAAAACATTGCTGTACATACACGCCTTTATCCAGGGGTTACAGAACTACTGCAACACATAGAGAACCATGATATACCTTGGGGTATTATCACTAACAAGCCAGAAGGCTTAACAAAATTACTTCTGCCTCACTATGCTGAATTTTTCAACTGTGCGGTTATGGTAGCAGGTGACACCTTATCAAAACGAAAGCCTGATCCAGAGCCCATATTACACGCCTGCCAACAAATCAAAGTTGATAATAAACAATGTTTTTATGTCGGTGATGCACTGCGTGATATCCAAGCTGGTAATAGTGCACAAATGACCACCTTCGTCGCTAAGTGGGGATATATTCTTAGTGATGAAAATTGTCAAACTTGGCAAGCAGACCATATTATCGCTAAGCCATTAGACTTGCTCAGCTTCATTAACCAAGACTAAATAATAACCTGTGCTGCTCTTTTACCTTCAGCGCAGCTTTGCCGGTTTTATTAGCGACTAGTATGTTTAATGTTTAATAAAGTAAACACCGACAAAACGTCATAATTGTCGTTAATATTCACACTCAAACTTTTTATAACTAATAACCCCTGAATATTACTTACCTCGCCAAAATAGAAACAAAACTTCATCATTTAGCGTTGATAAAATAATCACTCGTCAATTCATAAGTTCAAGAATCAACCAAAAACATAAAGCATTGAATATTAAAGGTTATTACTTTTATATTACCTTTAGATCTATAAACCCTAAAAATTAACTTAAAATAATTTAGTCCCTAAAAAAAAGTGAAAATAAGCATTGCGTTTTATAAAAACCAAAATTAAAAAGCACTACTAAGTTAGTTGTCACTAACAGAACTTTTACTCTAAAAAAATCAACCAAAAATCGATAGTTTTTATCGCTTGCATTGTTACGCAAACCTCACTATCTTGTGATTAGTTTTTAAAAAACCCCAAGATATAGTGCATTTTTCATTCACCGGCATTTTGAATGACATACGATATATCTCGTATAATTGTATCTTGAGGCAATTAACATTATAGGCACCTATTTTCGGGTAATTATAACAACAACTAGATTTACAGGTCTTTCATGAATAACAAACTTTTTGTTACAAAACGCAATGGTTCAAAAGAACCCATCGACTTAGAAAAAATCCATAAAGTAATTGCTTGGGCTGCTAATGGCCTAGACAATGTTTCGGTGTCTCAAGTTGAACTGAAATCTCATATTCAGTTTTATGATGGTATTAAAACTGCTGATATTCATGAAACCATTATTAAGTCAGCTGCTGATTTAATCTCGGAAGAAACGCCTGATTATCAATACCTATCAGCACGCTTAGCTATATTCCATTTGCGTAAAAAAGCTTACGGCCAGTTTGAGCCACCTAAGCTTTACCCACATGTAGTAAAATTAGTTGAAGCAGGTAAATACGATCAGCATTTATTAACTGATTACAGCGCTGAAGAATTCGAACAGTTAGAAGCTTTTATGGATCACGGTCGTGATTTAGATTTCAGTTATGCGGCGGTAAAGCAGTTAGAAGGTAAATACCTTGTACAAAACCGTGTAACCGGTGAAATCTATGAAAGTGCACAATTTCTTTATATATTAGTGGCCGCCTGTTTATTCGCCAAATACCCGAAAGAAACCCGTTTAGATTATGTTAAAGGTTTTTATAACGCTATTTCTACCTTTAAGCTTTCATTGCCAACACCTATTATGGCAGGTGTTCGTACGCCAACTCGTCAGTTTTCATCTTGTGTATTAATTGAATGTGGCGATAGCTTAGATTCAATTAACGCTACAACGAGTTCAATTGTTAAATATGTATCTCAGCGTGCGGGTATAGGTATTAATGCCGGTCGTATTCGCGCCTTAGGCAGTACAATACGTAATGGTGAAGCATTCCATACTGGTTGTATCCCTTTTTACAAGCTCTTTCAAACGGCTGTAAAAAGCTGCTCGCAAGGTGGTGTTCGTGGTGGTGCAGCTACCCTATTCTATCCGCTTTGGCATTTAGAAGTTGAAAGTTTACTTGTACTTAAAAATAACCGTGGTGTTGAAGAAAACCGCGTTCGTCATTTAGACTACGGCGTACAGTTTAATAAATTGATGTATCAACGCTTGATCAAAGGTCAATCTATTACCTTATTCAGCCCAAGTGATGTGCCTGGCTTATACGACGCATTCTTTGAAGATCAAGATAAGTTTGAAGAGCTCTACGTTAAATACGAAGCTGATCCTTCAATTCGTAAAAAATGTATTAAAGCGATTGAACTGTTTACTTTATTTGCCCAAGAGCGCGCAAGTACGGGTCGTATTTATTTACAAAATGTTGATCACTGTAATACGCATTCACCGTTCGATCCAAGTGTTGCCCCGATTCGTCAAAGTAATTTATGTTTAGAAATTGCCTTACCAACGAAGCCAATGAAGGATGTGAACGATCCTGATGGTGAGATTGCGCTATGTACATTATCGGCCTTTAACTTAGGCGCGATTGACAGCCTTGACGAATTAGCCGGTTTAGCTGATTTAGCTGTACGAGCATTAGACAGCTTATTAGATTATCAAGACTACCCAGTTCCAGCTGCACATACCGCAACAATGGGCCGCCGCACCTTAGGTATAGGTGTTATTAACTACGCTTATTACTTAGCAAAAAATGGTGTTTTCTACTCAAACGGTAGTGCGAATAACTTAACTCATCGTACTTTTGAAGCTATTCAATACTACTTATTAAAAGCGTCTAACGAATTAGCGATTGAGCAAGGTGCTTGTCCTAAGTTTAATGAAACGCGTTTATCTCAAGGTATATTACCTATCGATACTTACAAAAAAGAAATCGATAAAATTACCGGTGAACCTCTTCATTTAGATTGGGAGTCTCTGCGCGCTAGTATTAAAAAGCACGGAGTTAGAAACTCAACCGTATCGGCATTAATGCCGTCAGAAACTTCTTCTCAAATCTCTAATGCAACCAATGGTATTGAACCGCCTCGTGGCTTAATCAGCATTAAAGCCAGTAAAGACGGTGTGTTAAAGCAAGTAGTACCTGAGTATCAACGATTAAAAGATAACTATGAATTACTTTGGAATATTCCAAGTAATGAAGGTTATCTACAGTTAGTTGGTATTATGCAAAAGTTTATTGACCAAACTATTTCAGCTAATACCAACTATGACCCTTCTCGTTTTGAAGGTGGCAAAGTACCAATTAAACAAGTGTTAAAAGACATTTTAACCGCCTACAAGCTAGGTATTAAAACCATGTATTATCACAATACACGTGATGGTGCAGATGACAATCAAATAGATGTTGATGACGATTGTGCCGGTGGTGCTTGTAAGATATAGCTAAAGCCAAAGGAAAACTTTAAGTTTTCCTTTTTTTGCTAAAAAACTTGTATTGCAATAAAACTAATAAAAACTAGATCAATTACCATTAAGTAATGAAATACCCCCCTCAAACGGCGCTATTTCAAGGAGATATAAATGTCGTACACTACGTTTAACCAAACAGCTAACAATGCTTTGTTAGAGCCAATGTTTTTGGGGAACAGTGTTAATATTGCACGATACGATCAACAGCGTTATATGGCGTTTGAGAAACTGATTGAGAAACAGTTATCCTTCTTTTGGCGTCCAGAAGAAATTGATGTATCAAAAGACCGTGCTGATTGGCAGAGTTTAACTGACTCTGAAAAACATATTTTTATTTCCAACTTAAAATATCAAACACTGCTAGATTCAATGGCCGCTCGTTCAGTTAACGCGGTATTACTGCCATTGGTTTCATTACCAGAAGTAGAAACATGGGTTGAAACATGGGCATTTAGTGAAACGATACATTCTCGCTCATACACACACATTTTGCGTAATTTATTTACTGATCCGAGCGAAGTGTTTGACGACATCATGGTCAATCCGGCAATTTTAAAGCGTGCTTCAAGCATCGCAAAATATTTTGACTCCGTTATTATCACCACACAATTATTACAGTCGCAAGGCCCAGGTACTTATGAGGTTGACGGTAATACCATTGAAGTAAGCGAACGTAAATTAAAAGAACGCCTGTTCTTAGCAATATGTTCAGTAAATGCCTTAGAAGCCATTCGTTTTTATGTCAGTTTTGCTTGTTCATTCGCTTTTGCTGAACGTGAGTTACTTGAAGGTAATGCTAAAATTATTAAGCTGATTGCCCGTGACGAAGCACTACACTTAACTGGAACACAACATATTCTCAATAACTGGATGTCAGGTAGAGATGACCCTGAAATGAAAGAAATTGCCACTACTTTGCGTGAGCAAGGCAAGCAAATCTTCATGGATGTTGTAGAGCAAGAAAAAGAGTGGGCTGATTATCTATTTAAAGATGGCTCAATGATTGGTCTTAACGCTGCAATCTTAAAACAATACATTGAATACATTAGTAATCAACGTTTGAGTGCGATTGGTTTTGATGCACCATTTGATATAAAAAGTAATCCACTACCATGGATGAACTCATACCTAGTTAGCGATAATGTACAAGTTGCACCACAAGAAACTGAAATTTCTAGCTACTTAGTAGGACAAGTTGACTCGTCAGTATCAAGTGACGACTTCGACGACTTCGACTTATAGTATTTATGCCTTTTAGAATTAGGGTCGAGGGACGGGAAATAACGTTCCTCGATGAAGACAAAAACATCCTTAATACCCTAGAAAGAGAAAATATCGAATCACACTTTCATTGTCGTGATGGTTTTTGTGGCGCTTGTCGCTGTGCGTTAAAAAAAGGCACGGTTGAGTATGATCAATTCCCACTAGCTTTTATCGGCGATAATGAAATTCTCACCTGCTGCTCAACCCCTACCAGCGATATAGAAATAGATATACACGGTTAACTATCTAAACTAGTTGGTAGATAATTAAAACTACTGATTAAATGACCTGCCACTATTCAACTATTTTATAATTATGTTTAGCTAAATATTGTTAAAATTTTTCAATAGTTTAATAGACCCAGTTAACATCGTAGCTTGACTGATTGCATATAATCCAATAGTACAATTAGCAAGCTGATGTTTAGCTTATACATTAGGTGTCCTGAAATCCTTAATAACTATTTTAGTTTATCTAACATCAACGCTAGGTTCTAAATAAGTCATGATGACTTCCCGCTAATAGTGGATGTTTATTTAACAACAATAGTGCCACTATACATTTTCATTTGACAGTGAAAGGCGTATTCACCTTTCTTCATTGCTGGTAATTGCACTGAGAATTCTTTATTTATCGGCAAGTCTGCACTTATTTCTAAATCAGGAAATAACACGGTCGCCGCACATGGGCTCGCATCTTTGCGAATAAAGTTAATTGTCAATGGTTTATCCTCTTGCAATGAAATATGCGCAGGTTGATAGGTACCATTTTCCACTATTACAGTTATTTCACTTCTATCTGTATTGTCAGTCACTTCAGTTGATTGCGGTTTGTATAACCAAAACCACCAAATAATTAAAACAATTAAACCTAAACCAATTAAATTAATTAATAACATGTTGATCTCCTTTAATTAATGCTCTTGTGGTTTAAAAAAACGTAACCGATTGGCATTACTAACCACAGTTAATGATGAAAATGCCATCGCAGCTCCCGCAACAACTGGGTTTAGCATTAAGCCGAAGAATGGGTATAAAATACCTGCGGCAAATGGTACACCGGCCACGTTATAAATAAAGGCGCCGAAAAGGTTTTGTTTTATGTTACGCAATGTTGCTTTACTTACTGCAATCGCATCAGCAAGGCCATGTAATGAACCTCGCATCAAGGTAATATCGGCACTTTCAATAGCCACATCAGTACCAGTACCGATAGCAAATCCAACATTAGCTATGGCTAAAGCTGGTGCATCATTAATGCCGTCTCCTGTCATGCCAACAATTTCTCCTTGCGCTTGAAGTTCGGTAACTTTGTTAGATTTTTCTTCCGGTAGTACTTCAGCATATACTTCTTTAATACCTACTTTTTTTGCCACGGCATTAGCTGTTGCTCTATTATCGCCGGTTAGCATAACGACACGAATGCCACTTGCCTGAAGTCTTTTAATCGCGGCAATTGAATCTTTTTTGATGGGATCAGAAACCGCGATAATTGCCGCGAGTTTGTTATCAATAGCCAAATACATCGGTGTTTTGGCTTCATCGGCCAACTGTTGCGCTTTTGCAACAAAGTCGTTTAACGCAATGCCATTTTTTAACATTAATTTTTGATTACCAAACAGTAGTGGCTGACCATTCAACTTTGCTGTCACACCATGACCTGCAATAGCTTGAAAATCAGTTATCTTTTCAAGCTCAAGGCTTTGCTCAGTTGCTGAATCAACAATGGCTTGGGCAAGTGGATGTTCAGAGCCACTCTCAATACTGCCTGCTATGATTAAAATATTTTGTTCAGTATAGTTTTCGTCCGCGACGATAATATCGGTTACTTTTGGCGCGCCCTCGGTAATTGTGCCTGTTTTATCTAAAATCATGGCGGTAATTTTTGATGCGGTTTGTAATGCTTCACCATTACGGATCAAAACCCCTGCTTCAGCGGCTTTTCCAACGCCAACCATCACCGACATCGGCGTCGCTAAGCCAAGCGCACAAGGACAGGCGATGATTAAAACAGTGGTTGCTGAGACAACGGCATAAGCAAGTACAGGATCAGGACCAAAGTTAAGCCATACTAAGGCACTAACAATCGAAATTATCATAATAACAGGGACAAAATACGCTGAAATAATATCAGCTAAACGACCAATGGGTGGCTTAGAGTTTTGTGCTCTTTTAACCATATTAATAATTTGTGCTATCGCGGTGTCTTTGCCTACTCGAGTGGCTTTAGATAAAATCGAACCTGATTTATTTAATGTACCCGCGACAATTTCATCACCTTCACCCTTTTCAACAGGCATAGGCTCACCAGTTAACATCGACTCATCGATTGCAGTATGACCTTGGGTTACAACGCCATCTACTGGCACTTTTTCACCTGGCCTTATTCGTACAATGTCATTGAGCAATACTTGTTCTATAGCGATATCAATTTCTTTATTGTCACGCACAACACGAGCTGTTTTAGCTTGTAAGCCAATTAAACGCTTTATTGCTTCACTTGTTTTCCCTCTTGCTTTAACTTCAAGCGCTAGACCTAGATTGATTAACCCAATAATCATAGCTGTAGCTTCAAAATAAACATGCCGAGCCATCTCTGGCAATACCATAGGAAAGAATACAACGATCATGGAATAGAACCAAGCTGTACCGGTTCCTAATGCAATTAAGGTATCCATGTTCGCTGAGTGATTAACTAATGATTTCCAAGCGCCAATGTAAAAATGCTTACCAGCGAAATACATAATGGCGGCGCATGCTATGCCGATAATTAACCAAACACCACGCTCTAACGATGTTTCAACAGTCATTGGCCCGCCAAAGAGGCTATAAATCATTAATGGAATACCTAAACCTAAGGCAACCCACATTTGCTTCATTAAACTAGCGTAATATTTTTCATCAGCCACTTCTTTTTCATCTAACAGCTTATCATCACTGCTGTCATTTGAACTTTTTGCGTTGTAACCTATATTTTCAATAGCTTTTATAAGTTTTTCCGATGCAACATTTCCACTGATTGATACCGTGCGTAAGGCAAAATTCATTTCTGCACTGTCTACACCATTAATATTTTTTAGCGCTGCTTCTATTTTGCCAACACAACTTGCACAACCAGCGCCCTCAATAATCAACTCTTGAGTATTATTGCTAGGCTTGCTGTCTGTTAATATATCCATGATTATCTCCTTGGTTCGCTGCACCTGCACTACCACCTTGACTCTCACCTTCAATGAGGTGACATATCATGTGTCCTGTATGTACTTTATCTGGTTTATTTAGCCAATCGTTAATAGCACTTCTTAATTTTTCACGCAATAATAGCGCTGCTTGAAACTGCTTTTCGGGTTCAGCTAAATGATGTTCAATAATCTTTCTAACCAATAACCATTAATGCTTATGTACTTCTTTAGGTTTGTAGTCACGACTAGATGAATGGCTGTGTACTACTTTCCAAAAACCATCAATTTTTCTCAAAAGAAAGGTTTGAAAACCACTTTTGTCGAACTCTTTGCCACTTTTGTTCACCTTACCTTTTACACGCGTGTCGGCAATTGCCCATGCAAAGTCTTTGGCTTCACCTTCAAAGTGAATTTCAATTTCACTAAAATCTAGCTTTAAGTACTCTAATGCATCTTTTTCTGGTTCAACATGGTGCTCAACTAAAGAGTTTAACCCCAAATTTTGACCACCACTCTCAACATATCGAGCACCTTTAAAATCAAGAAAGTTTTTTCTAAAAGGTGCGCCATCACCATTTTCCCAGCCATATTTAATACTACTGATGATATCAGTGATAGCTTTTCTATCTTCACTAATATGGTCTTTATCACCATGAGCCATTGACGAAAAACTTATCACTAGTACTAAAATTGCCGTAATATATTTATTCATTTTTAATCCTATTAATAGTTAACTTAGTTTGACCAATGGATATGGACAATTTTCCACTTACCTGCTGTTTTTTGAAGCACCATAGTTTCCATGCCCTCACTATTGATGTCTTTGCCTCGAAATTGCCCTGTCGATTTACTTCTCGACATAGCGTAAGCAAGATCTCCAATAACTTTGACTTGATATTCTATTAGTTCAGTGTTGATAGCTGCCAAATATTTCATGTCAGCAATCATATGATGCTGCGCATATTCATCAGCTGATTTTTCTACACCTCCACCTTCGAAAATCAGTACATCATCTGCTAATAATGATCTAGCTGTAACCTTGTCGCCTGATTTCAACGCTTGATGAAATTGAGCAATGGCTTTACCCGCTTCGGTTTCTATTACAGAAATTTCGGTCTCAATTTTAGCTACATTTTTGTCGTTCTTATGAGCGTGTAAGTTAAAGCTCATTGATGCGCTCAACACTAAGGTTGTGATTAATATACTTTCAATTACTTTCATATTTGTCTCTTTATAGTTTTTCTCGTTAATATTTATTCGACTGCAGTAAGCACTTGATATTGATCAGGTGTTAAAGTTGGAAGGCGTTTTATAAATGCCACCATCGCCCATATACGTTGATCATCATGTGTTTTACCCCAAGCCGGCATTCCTGAAGCTTTAATGCCATGCTTGATCACCCAGAAATTGTTACGTTCAACTTGTATATCATCGTTATTATCAGGCACAGTTAAATTAGGTGGTGCGGGATATAAACCTAAGCTCATATCACTCTCGCGCTGTCCAGGCTTTAAATGGCAACTAGCGCACATAAATTCGTAGTCAACACCACCAGATAACAATAATTCTGGGTCGGTTAAATCTGGCACTTTAATATTTGCAGCCGCCTTTTTTATCGAATTTTTTCTTGTTTCTTCTAAAATCCAATATACAAAGTCGCTATGGGGTTCGTCTGCAGCCACATTAACAACGCCTGAATACATAACTGCGGCAGTAGTACCAACGCCTAATACTGCCAACAATAATATTAATTTAATCATTTTCATGACGGTTCCTTTTGATTGAAAGTCACTGATTTCCAATGTATGTACACATATTTGTAGTCAGCGACCATTCAAATTTAATTAATGATTATTGTGATCATCTTTGTTCATGTTTTTTTTATCTACTTTTTTCATTTTGCTGTGGTCCATTTGTTTATCCATTTTACTATGGTCCATCATGTCTTTTGATTTTTTAGCTTGTTTCATACATTTTTTCATCATCGCGATAGCAACAGGATCCTTCATATCCATCTTGCTATGATCCATTTTACTGCAATCTGCTTTTTTAGCTTTTTTTACATGCAAACTTGGGTCGTGTGCTGTTGCTGTCATCGATAATGTAATGGCTGGTATTAATACCAAAGCGATTTTACTGACTGTTTTCATTAAGTTTTTTTTCATGATTTACTCCTACGTAAATAGTTAAGGTTTTCTAGGTAAATTTATTAAATGCAATATTATTTGCTTCAACATTTTTGTTATTAATAGCTTCATATCTTGGTTGCTGTAATTTTTATCGATGACGAACGCCATAAATAAAATAATGTCGGTAAAACTAGCAAGGTTAGTATCACCGCACTCAACATGCCGCCAACCATAGGGGCTGCAATACGGCTCATCACTTCAGAACCTGTGCCAGTGCCATATAAAATAGGTAATAATCCAACAATTATAGCTGCAGCCGTCATCATCACTGGGCGCACACGCATACCCGCGCCATGCAACACGGCTTGAAATAAGTCTTCTTTGGTCGTGGTAATATCTTTTAAGCTATGTTCATCTAACATCGCTTTATAAGCTTGGTTTAAATACACCAACATAATAACGCCAATTTCTACCGCCACTCCTGCCAGCGCGATAAAACCGACACCTACCGCCACAGAGAAGTTAAAACCTTCTAAATACATCAACCAAATACTGCCAACCATAGCTAACGGCAGAGTACCCATAATCATTGCCACTTCAATTACATTTCTAAAGTTAAGGTAAAGTAGTATCACGATAATAAATAAGGTTAATGGCACCACATAAGCTAACTTGGCTTTTGCGCGCTGCATATATTCGTATTGTCCTGCCCAAGTAATTGAGTAACCCGCGGGTAGCACTAATTGATCAGTGACCACTTTCTGTGCGGCTTCAACATAAGTGCCGACATCAACACCTTCAATATCAACAAAAGCCCAACCATTTAAACGGGCATTTTCAGATTTGATACCCGGAGGTCCATCTTCAATATAAATATTGGCAACATCGCCTAAGGCAATACGTTGGCCATTTGGCGTAACTATCGGTAATAATGATAACTGCTCTGGAGAGTCACGATAGTCTTGTGGGTAACGCACATTGACTGGATAACGCTCTAAACCCTCAACGGTTTGAGTAACGTTCATGCCACCAACAGCGGTTGCTACTACTTGTTGAATTTCAGCGATATTCAAACCATAACGAGCCGCTTTCGCGCGCTGAATATCCACTTTTATATATCGACCACCCGCTACACGTTCTGAATAAACTGATGCTGTACCTGGTACGACTTTTAATATCACTTCTAACTGTTGACCAATATCTTGAATAACCGATAAATCAGGCCCCGCCACTTTTATGCCAACTGGGGTTTTTATACCTGTTGCTAGCATATCAATACGGGTTTTTATTGGCATAACCCAAGCATTAGTCACCCCAGGGAGTTTCACTAAAGCGTCGAGTTCTTGTTTCAAACTTTCAGGTGTTACACCTTCACGCCATTGATCATGAGGCTTAAACTGAATAAAGGTTTCTATCATGGTTAAGGGCGCAGGATCCGTTGCGGTTTCAGCACGGCCTACTTTACCAAATACAGTTTTTACTTCTGGCACTGTTTTAATCAGTTTGTCAGTTTGTTGTAGCAGTTGACGAGCCTGACCAATCGATATACCAGGATATGTTGTTGGCATGTACATCAGATCGCCTTCATCGAGTGGGGGTATAAACTCACTACCAATCTTATTAATTGGATATATACCAATACCCAGTACGATTAATGCTGCTAGTAGTGTTATTTTAGGGAAGTTCAATACGGTTTTAAGTGCAGGCATATAGATAAATGTCAAAAATCTATTGACCGGATTTTTATGCTCCGGCAGTACTTTACCGCGAATAAAATAGCCCATTAATACCGGTACTAAGGTTATAGCTAATGCAGCTGATGCTGCCATAGCATAAGTTTTAGTAAATGCTAACGGAGCAAACATACGCCCTTCTTGTGCTTCTAGGGTAAATACTGGTATAAAGCTTACGGTAATAATTAATAAACTAAAGAATAATGCCGGGCCTACTTCACTGGCTGACTCAGCCACTATTTGCCAGCGATTTTCTTTCGTTAACGGGGTTTTTTCCATATGCTTATGCATGTTTTCTATCATAACAATAGCACCATCGATCATCGCCCCTATCGCAATGGCAATACCGCCTAACGACATGATATTGGCGTTAAGACCTTGCAGGTGCATGATAATAAAAGCCGTTAAAATCCCAATAGGTAAACTGATTATTGCGACTAAAGATGAACGGACATGGAATAAGAAAATAATGCAAACTAAGGCAACCACACCAAATTCTTCCAACAACTTATAAGCCAAGTTATCGACTGCTCGTTCTATCAATGCTGAACGGTCATAAACTGGCACTATTTCTACGCCATCAGGTAAGCCTTTTTTAAGCTTTTCAAGCTTGGCTTTTACGCCGTTAATCACTTGCTGAGCGTTTTCGCCAAAGCGCATTACAACAATGCCGCCAACCGTTTCGCCTTCGCCATTGAGTTCTGCAATGCCTCTGCGCATTTGCGGTCCAGTACCAATATTTGCAACATCTTTTAACAGTAACGGGGTACCATTTTGGTTTACACCCAGCGGAATGTTTTCAAGATCGTCAACGCCTGTTATATAGCCTGTAGCTCTGACCATATACTCAGCTTCAGCCATTTCAACGACTGAGGCACCGATTTCCTGATTACCTTGTTTAATGGCAGTTTGAATAAGTGATAGTGGAATACCATAGGCACGTAGTTTTTCTGGATCTACGTTGACTTGATATTGTTTAACCATTCCACCCAGTGCAGTAACTTCTGAGACGCCAGGCACAGTTTGTAATTCAAACTTCAAAAACCAGTCTTGTATACTGCGCAGTTGGCTTAAATCATGTTGGCCTGTTGTATCGGTAAGCGCATATAAATATACCCAACCAACGCCCGTGGCATCAGGACCCAGTTGCGGCCGTGCATCACTGGGTAAGTTAGGCGCAACTTGGCTTAAATATTCAAGTACCCGAGAACGTGCCCAGTAAAGGTCGGTATCTTCATCGAAAATAACGTAAACATAGGAATCACCAAAGAATGAATAACCACGAACGGTCACAGCGCCTGGCACTGATAACATGGCGGTAGTCATCGGATAAGTTACTTGATCTTCAACCACTTGTGGCGCTTGGCCTGGATAGCTTGTTTTAATTATCACTTGCACGTCTGAAAGATCAGGTAGTGCATCAATCGGTGTTTTGCTAACTGAATATAAACCCGCGCCTACTAAAAGCATGGTTGCTAGCAAGACAAAGAAACGGTTACCAATCGACCATCGAATAATAGCAGTAATCATATTTTATTTACTCCTAATTAGTGGTTTGAGTGGTCAACAGGCGATTCTTCAACAGAAGATTCAACACTTGATTTATCACCATCTAACAATGGCGAAATGTCAGTAATAATGAAATTTCCATCACGTATTTCAAAAGTAAATGTCACCTCCATGCCTTTGTTGAAACTAGCTAAACTCACGCTTTCATCGGTAATAAAATCTACTGTTGCAGCCGGTCTATTCCATTTTGCTATCGCTGAACGACTGATATTAATCATGCCATGGTCAACCATAAGTGAATTTATTGTGCCTGTTACTGTTGCAGAACTTACTTCGTCAACTTGCGGTTTGTCCATTGCCATTGAAGTGCTTTGATCAGGAATGTGAATGTTAGTGATTATATAATCGGCTTCGGCCGTTTTACTCACTTCAACATGTAAACTTAGTCCTACTTTGAGGAGCGAAAAGTCGATAGTATCAATGGCAATAAAGTCCATCACCATTTCAGGCCAACTCCATTCAGGAATAGCTTCATGCGAAAGTGATAACATCTTATGTTCTGCCATTAAACTTTCTACTTTAGCTTGCACCCAAACCGATACGGGTGCTAATTGCTCATCATCTGATTTATTACTATACATGCGTTTAAAATCAGAAGACTTACTCGACTCTGAATCCAATAAAAATTGCGCCGAACTCACAACTTTTTCGCCTGCTCTAAGTCCGGTAAGTATTTCAACGCTTTCACTGTCATATCGGCCAACAGTTACGGCAATAGACTTAAAGCTGCCCTCACCTAATGCCAGCACAACTCGGTCTTGTTTACCTGTTCTGATCAATGCTTCAGTTGGGATCAGTAGTGCTTTTTCATCACCTGAAGTATGAATGACTATTTGCGCAAACATATTAGGTTTAAAGGCACCATCTTCATTACTAAAACGTGAACGCACTTTAACCGTGCGAGTTTTAGCATCAAGCGTTGGGTAGATAAAATCTACTTGTCCTTGCCATGTTTTGCCGGGCAAATAATCTAAAGTCATGGTAACCTCTGTGCCCTTTTTAACTTGATTGGCTTGTCTTTCAAATACTTCTGTTTCAAGCCAAACTTCAGACAGGTCGCCAATGGACAATAACGTTGTACCTGGCTTAACAAAAAAACCTTCTCGTATATTTAAGGTTTCTACAACACCATTTTGCGGCGCATAAAAGGTGATTTTTTGCTGAACTTTCTTAGTTTTAATCAGTTTTTCGATAGCCGAACTGGGAAGTAGCAACGCCTTTAATCTATTTTCGGCGGCATTGATTAGCTGACGATTATCACGGCTTAATGCCAATAACAATTCTTCTTGAGCATTGACTAACTCTGGCGAATAAATATCATAAAGGGGGTCATTTTTCTTCACCGTATCACCAACGGCTTTTACATATAGCTTTTCTACCCAACCCTCTACGCGCGGATGTATATGCACGAGTTTTTCTTGATCAAAACTGACATAGCCAACTGTATTTATTTCAAAGTGCAGTGGTTTATATCTTGCTATAACCGTTCTTACTCCTAGGTTATTCACTACATCTGGAGAAATACGAATAGTGCCTTCGCCTTCATCAGGTCCCTTACCACCATCATCATAAACAGGCACTAAGTCCATACCCATGGGTGACTTACCGGCTTTATCTCTTCTATAGTTAGCATCCATGGGTGCAACCCAATAGAGTGGTTTTTCTTCTACTTCGGCAGTCACTGTTTGGTCAGACCCAACTGGCGCCATAAAAGTATAAGCACCAAATGTCAGTATCGAACCAATCACCATACCGACAATTAATGGCTTTATGGGTTTATTTGTCGTATTTGTACTCATTATTTATTTCCCGGAACAACAGCAGTTAGCACGCTATTGTTTACATTTATGTTGTTTAGTGTGGTTGCAGTATTGAGACTGCCGATAAAAAGATAATTAAGTTCTAAACGTATTTTTTGCTCTTCAACATTGAGTGTTAACTCGTCTATTTCGATATTTAGTACGGCAATACGTGAACGAACGACTTCAGAGAAATCGCCAACGTCGTTGGTATAGGCCGATAAAGAAGCTTCAGCTTGGTCATGAATTTGCGGCAGTAATCTTGTTGTATAAAGGTTTTGTCGCTCTTTTAAACGCAGTAATCTACCTTTTGCACTTGAGTAAGCGCCTAGTAATTCCCTGAGTAATAAAATCTTTTCTGTTTTCACCGCTTCTGTTGCAGATACAGCTGATTTAAGCTCATTATCTTGCCTATTATCGGTAAACAGTGGCACATCGAAAGTTACACCGACAGAGAACAAGTCTGCTCTACTGCTTCCCATAGCATCATCGCTGCGATAGCCATAACTTGCGTTTACGCCCCATTCAGGCTTGTATTTTTGCTGCGCTAAATTGATACCTGTTTTAGTCGCATGTATTTTTTTTTCTATCGCCAAAACCGCAGGATGATTAGCAAAGTACTGAACCAATGCCATTGGCTTAAGCCAAGTTTTCTTGGCCACTACATCACCATTAAGTAAGTCAATTTCTGGAAGTTGATGAGTAAGTTCTATGTTATGCAGAGCAAAGTCAGATGCTAATATTGCTTCTTCTACTGAGCTATTTTCGTTAGAAAATTTAGTTAACCATTGAGAAAGCATGCCTTCATAGCGATTTTGCTGTTGTGCCAATAGGCTTAACCTATCTTCTAAACGGGTTAATTCCAGTTGTGCTCGCACAATATCTTGCTGACGAGTTTTACCTAATGCTGATGAATAGCTTACTGTTGCTACATCGACTAACTGCACAAATAGCGACCTGTTCTTTTCAATTAAAGCAATACTTTGCTGAACTCGGTAGGCGTCTAACCATAAACTGCCTACCGTAACCGCAACTTTTGATTCACGGTCTTTTCTTTGAAAGGGAAACCCCTCGCTTTGAATTTTTAGCTGCTGGCTTTTAATATCTAAGCTATCTCCGCGAGGAAACATTTGTGAAATACCTACTTTAGCCTGCGTCATGCCTTCTTGACCAAAGTCAAAGCCATTTAACGGTAGATTTGCCAAACCAATTGACACCTTAGGGTTGGGTAATGTGTTTACTGCATTACTCATCGACTCAATTGCTCTTTGTTTATGCAAATTTCCGGTTAACCAAGGATCATTTTTTTGAGCAGCTTTAATCGCCTTCTCGAAAGATAAAGCTTTGATGTTATTCTTCGCTGGCAATTGTGCAGCACTAACATAAAAAACAGAAATAGCTAAAATTCCAGCACCAAACTTGATATGAAATTTACTATTATCGTTTTGTTTATTCATTAAAACTGTTCCTCATAAGATTGAACATTGGCATAAGTTTCATAGCTGCCATTTTGCTTTAAAAGTAAAACTTTATAGGGCTGAAACTTGTTTTCAACTTCCATACCTGGTGTGCCTACAGGCATAGCCGGAACTGACAAACCGATAACATCATCCTTGTGTGTTTCTTGCATAAATTGGTGAATAAATTTTGCTGGTACATGTCCTTCAAAGACGTATCCTTCATTTGAAATTGCGGTATGACAAGAGCGGTATCTCGGCTCTATGCCTTTCTCGTCTTTAATCGCTGGAAAATCATCAAAGCTGTGAACTTTTGATGCAAAGCCATTATCATTAATGTGACTGATCCATTTTTTACAGCAACCACAAGAAGGACTTTTATATACATCGAGAACAACTTTTTGCGGCATCACTTTTGGTGGTTCAATAACCTGAGTAATAGCTTGGTCGTCTGAGCAACTGGCAAGTGAAAATACTACAACAAAGGTAGTGATAACTTTTAACGTAAATTTATTTGAAAACATAACCCACCCAATTGGATGTTAAACTTTTAATTAATTAGGTTTTTATTGATTAGGTTAGATAAGTATTTTCTACAAATGCGAACTCAAAAAAGCCTAATACAGAGTGTAAAATATAAATGAGCCAAATTTTGGGCGCACTTATTCTGTAGTTAGCTTAATATTGGAGGACGATATAGTGAGGTCAGTTTCTGGCTTAGCGCCAAACGAGAATGGGAAAGTATTTTAGCTGAATTATCAAGGATTGGGCTATTACTTACATGCTTGATTAACGCAGCAATACTTGAACAACCACCGGCAAAACAGTTACATATTTTATTACAACACTCTTCAGTTGCATCAGTTGAGTCAGTTAAACTATCATCAGATTCGCTGGCCATATTATGGTTACTGTGATCCATCATGGACATATTTTGTGACAGTGATTGTACTTCTACTTGGCTACTCATACTCTTCATACCACTCATTCCAGCCATACCCATCATGTGGTAAGACATAATAGTAGACGCCATTGCTTGGCCCACGAAGGACAAACATATAAGCAATACCATTATTGTTTTAGAGTAGTTTAAAGTCACGCGTAACTAATAAAATATTATAATCAGCCTGAATAATCGCATACCTACTGCTTATATTCAATGATCAAGATCAAAGCTTGTCGGATAAAATTCAATAACTTCATTTATTTAAGCTTTACTGTAGATATGTACGAATAGATAAATAGATTGCTCTATAGCTTGTCACCTTTATTTAGCAATTTATTCACCATCAAATTATATAAAAAGTAACTGGCATTAAATTTAGGTATTAAACAAACAACAAATTAAGTGAAAAATCAGCAAATCTTAAGTTTGGTCTGTTATCTTGTCATTATTACATTTGTATATTGCAGGTTACTCTTGAAAGTTTTAATAATAGAGGATTCAACTTCTCTGCGAAGAAGCTTAAAAATTGGCTTATCAAACTTAGGCTATACCGTTGATGACACCGGAGACGGTTCTGAGGGGTTAAGCATGGCGTTAGCTGGAGACTATTCTCTACTTATTCTTGATTTAATGCTCCCTTCTGTTGATGGTACTGCCATATTAAAAGCTATTCGAAAAGCCAATAAAGATCTTCGGGTGTTAATTCTATCGGCACGAGATCTCACCGAAGATAAAGTTCAAGGCCTACTTAACGGCGCTGACGATTACCTCACTAAACCTTTTTCATTTGATGAGTTACATGTTCGTTTACTTTGCTTAATGCGCAGAGGGTCTTTAAAAGTCAGTGATAGTAAAATTAATATTGGCTTGTTTTCATTAGACCTGCACTTAAAGCAATTGTTTTGTGATGGCGTAGATGCCAATTTAACGCCCAATGAGTATAAGTTGGTTGAGTGTTTATTCACCAATCAAGCTAAAGTAATATCGCCTGAAAAGTTAAGTGAATATTTAGCCGGTCAATATGATGCCGTTGCGAAAAATTCCATCGAAGCACATTTATCTACGGCGAGAAAAAAAGTTAAATTACTCGGGCATGATTTGCCCATTAAAACCAAGCGTGGCTTCGGCTATTTTTGTTGAGACCCATCAATGATTTCGATTAAGAAAAAATTAAGCCGTTATTTATCAATTTCAGTGTCTATTTTATTGGTGTCCATTTTTTTGCTCACTGACATTGCTGTAGATACTTGGATCAGTGGCGAATTTGATCGTGCTATGGTCAACAAAGTAGGATTACTCACCACATTAGTCAGCGAAGATACCCACGAGATTGACTTTGATTTTGCCGATGAATTTATGCCTGAATTTTCTGGTGTAAATGATCCTGAATATTTTCAATTATGGCTAGATAATAAGATATTTGAACGTTCTAAAACGCTTGAACTTTTTGATATTAATGAATTACCGAAAGTAGAACTTGGCAAAAAACACTCACTAATTACTGACATAACCTTACCTGACGGTCGCTCAGGGAAAATGCTTTTTACAAAATTCAAACCACAAATAGATAGCGATGTTCGAGAAGATAATGGCATTGCCATAGCGCAGTTTTCTAAAGAGCAAAAAACGATGGAGCTAGCGTATGCCATTAGCACCGAAGGTTTAAATCAAATACTATGGTTTGTAGATATAATTTTTATATTTACCTCAATTACCGCTATTATCGCGGTCAGGATCATTGTATTTAATGTCGTTGAACGTGGTTTAAAACCTATAGAACAACTTAATCGTGAACTTAAGCAAATTAATTTAAATTCTGAAGTCAGCAAGATAAATACCAATAACTTGCCAGAAGAACTCATTACCATTGCCCATGGCATTAACCACTTTATCAGTGAAAACAAAGTGCTTTATTCCAGAGAAAAAAGAATTACCTCAGATATAGCTCACGAATTAAAAACCCCAATTGCAGAATTATTAAACTTAAGTGAAGTAGCGATAAAATTTCCTCATGAAAAACAATTATCGGAAAGCTTTAAGGTAGATGTACTTGCGATTACTGAACGTTTACGCAACATTGTAAATGGCATATTGCTACTGCAAAAAAGCACAAACAAAGCTACGTTAGAAAAACAACCAGTCGACTTGGAAATACTGTTCAGCTCAGTAATTGTAATGGAAAACAAAGCGAATAGAGCCATTAACTTTAACTTTGATAAAACCTGTGGGATGGTTAATACCAATGATTTTGCCTTAACTACCGTATTATCAAACCTTATCAACAATGCCTTGTACTATAGCCCCTCGTCGACTCCAATAACGATTAACGTTGAGCCTTATTCAGACAATAATCAAGTAATGATACAAATAACTAATACCTGTGAACATGATTATTCTGAATCAGATCTAGCCTTGTTTTTTGAACCTCTATGGCAAAAAGATTCGTCACGCACTTCAGGAGAAAGATATGGATTGGGTTTAGCTATTGTTAAATCTTATAGTGAAAACATTTCCGCGGATTTGAATGTAGTAATGTCAAAAGAAAAAGAAATAACCTTCACTATTATATTATGATCAGCAGTAGCTATTTACTGTTCCACACTATCAATAATAACGAGTAACGGTTGGAGTACTCAGCCTTAGTTATTCTTTATTCAATTTTAAGTTTAAGTTTAAGTTTAAGTTTAATCTAAGCTAATAATCAGTTTACGCTAAGCCTTTCTTAAGTTTAGTTACTTAACATATAAACACTTATCAATAGGGGTTTATATGACATATTTTCTTAAACTTATTCCAATTTTAATCGTTGTAGTTTCTGCCACGAATCCAATAAAGTCGATGGCTAATACCGTCAACTTTATTCAAAAAGACATCAGACATCTTAACTTTGAACATTCCAATGAATACTTAATATTCCTAAACAATTGTGCAAAATTATCATCAACGTACTCAAGTAAAGCTAGTGTTATCTACCTCGATATTATACACCCCATATTCTCTATTCCTAATGTAAATAACAATGCATTGCTCTTAAAAGATCAATTCTTATACTTAGTCGTATAAAATGAAGAAAATTATCTTCTATTTTAAAGATTTAACCATAACAACCAACCAGTTGTTATTCTTTACCTCTTGCTATATCGCACTGGTTTTAAATCTGCCATTTTTAACAAAAGCGACCAAAGTGATTACCGCGTTAGATAATTATAATGCGTTGTTTTTAATGTCATTGCCAATATTTCTATTATCTTTAACCATTATAATTCAAGGCCTATTCTCGTTTCGCTGGCTGACTAAACCTTTGCTTATTACCACGGTAATTATTTCATCACTTATATTTTACGGCACAATTACTTACGGTATCGTTTTTGATTACGGCATGGTACAAAATACGATTGAAACAGACTCAGCCGAAGCGCTTTCTTACGTTAACTTGCCCGGCACTTTATTTTTTATATTTTTTGGCGTCTTACCGTCATTTATAATCTACAAGGTAAAGTTAACTTATAAGCCATTTTTCAAAGAATTGTTAAGCCGTATAAAAGTTATTACCTTCAGCTTTGGTGTCGCGCTTTTAATCGCGAGTATATTTTATTCAAACTATGCTTCGGTTGGCAGAAACAATAAAGACCTACTAGGTTACATTACGCCTTATAAAATGCTCGACGCGTCATATAAGTTTGTCCGAAATCATTATTTTTATCCTCCGTTAAAGTTTAAGGTCTTAGATACAGCTCCTTCCATAATGCGTGATAGTTCTCGCAAGCATGTCAGAGTTATGGTGTTAGGAGAAACAGCGCGGGCGCAAAGTTTTTCGCTTAATGGTTATACTAAACCGACCAACCAATATACTGAAAAACAAGGAGTAATATCGTTTTCAAATATGAGCTCATGCGGCACAGCAACGGCTGTTTCAGTGCCTTGTATGTTCTCAAGGTTAAGTAAAGATAACTACAGCAAACGCACGGCAACGGCTCAACAAAATGCTATAGACTTGATTCATTTAGCCGGTGCGGATGTATTATGGATCAGCAATAATAACGGCAGTTGCAAAGGGGTGTGTACCCGTGTAAAAACCATACAAGTCGATACCGATAAGTCTAACCCTTTATGTGATGGTGAGTATTGTTATGATGAAGCGCTATTAATACCTTTAAAAGTAAAACTTAATACCCTAAGCCATGAAAATACACTCATTGTTTTACATATGATAGGTTCTCATGGGCCGACATATTTTAAACGATACCCGAAAGACAAAAGCCTTTTCACGCCAGACTGTCAACGCAGTGATATTCAAAACTGTAGCCAAGAACAACTTATTAATACTTACGACAATACTATTGCGTATACAGATCTTGTTCTGTCAAAAATTATTAATGAATTAAGTACTTTAGATAAAAAAGATAATATCGAATCATCATTACTTTATATATCAGATCATGGTGAATCATTAGGTGAAAGAGGTGTTTATTTACATGGCCTACCTTATGCTTTTGCACCCGATGAACAAACTCATGTACCTATGCTCTATTGGAGTGATTCAGTACAAACTGATTTTAATACAAAATGCTTAAGTGCGTTATCAAAATCACCGATAAGTCATGATAACGTTTTTGATACCTTGCTCAGTATTATGTCAGTTAAAACAAAAGCCTATCATATTGAAAGTGATCCATTTATTGACTGTAAATCCGAGCATGCTATAGCACGCACCACGCCATCACCCACATTAAACATGGAGATAATAGACTAGTGTTTGACAATATAAATAAGCCTAAGGGCATAAAAAGAATAGTATTAGCATCGTTGAACTCATTCAGAGCCTTTAAATGGTTATATCAGAATGAATCAGCATTTAGGCAGGAGTTATTGCTACTGCTTATTGCCATTCCCGTTTCTTTTGTTTTTGATGTTAGCAGCCAAGAACAAGTTATGTTAATACTCGCCGTACTGTTCATACTTTTTACCGAGATCATCAATACCGCCATTGAAGCCGTTGTCGACCGAATTGGTTTAGAGATTCACCCTTTATCAGGTCTGGCAAAAGATTTAGGCTCTGCGGCCGTATTTATCAGCTTAATTGTTGCCAGTAGTATTTGGCTCGTAATATTGCTTTAACATAGGCTTGATTTGTAACTTGTGTTTAAATGGGCTTAGCTCATTTTCAGTTTAAATTAAGCGTTTCTTAAGTTTCGTTTATTAAAGTAGCATCGTGTTCTATTAGCGGTATTAATATCGATGTTTAAAGCTACGCTCAATTTATTACGACCCTTTGTCTTATTTTCTCTCCTGTTAGTTTTGACCTTGTTCATTGCTAGAGTGGGGTTAGGTCTATGGCAAATTGCGCGTTTCAATGATGTTAACAGTATCGTTACCTTACTTATTCATGGTTTTAGAATTGATTTAAGCACCCTTGGATACCTGCTAATATTACCTGCCATACTTCATCCATGGTTTATGTTTTCTAAGTACCATAAGCCTTGGCTTAAGGTGTTAAAGGTAATGTTTTTCATTATCTTTATCTGTGTCCTATTTTTTGAATTAACTACGCCTGCATTTATTAATGAATATGGTTTTAGGCCGAATCGATTATTCATTGAATATTTAGCTTACCCTAATGAAGTCATGAAAATGTTATTCAACGGTCACTTACTTACCCTAGTCGTGGTTTTCTCACTGTTAATACTATCCTGTAAACCTTTTTGGAAACTTTTAAATAAAGTTTTTGCCGCAAAAACATCACAAAATTCAATATCGTTTCAATCAGCTGCTGTGGCGTTTATTACTTTGTTTTTTGTACTAGCACTTAGTGCTAGAGGTACTATTGGTCATCGTCCTATTAATCCGTCATTAGTCTATTTTTCTACTGACCCCTTAGTTAATTCATTAACGCTAAATTCTATCTATAGTGTTGCACATGCCTATAAACAGCTAGGCGATGAAAAAAACGCTTCAAAACTTTACGGTAAAATGACCACTGAAAAGATTATTTCACTTGTTCAACAAGCCACAGGTTTAAGCCCGCAAGCTTTTACAAATAAAGCACAACCATCTTTGGCTTCACGTTCATCTATCTATAGAGGTAAACCTAAAAATCTGGTTATTATCTTAGAAGAAAGTTTAGGCGCTCAATATGTATCATTACTAGGCGGGCTTCCCCTCACGCCCGAAATTAATAAACTAAATAACCAGGGTTGGGCATTCAAAAATTTATATGCCACAGGTACACGTTCTGTTCGGGGAATTGAAGCGGTAATTACTGGCTTTACGCCAACACCAGCAAGAGCTGTAGTTAAACTTGATAAATCTCAAAATGGCTTCTTCACTATCGCAAGTTTACTGGCAAAACATGATTACACAACCCAGTTTATTTATGGCGGCGAAAGTCATTTTGACAATATGAAAAGCTTTTTTTTAGGTAATGGCTTCGCTGATATTGTGGACTTTAAAGATATTGAAAATCCTCAATTTGTGGGCTCGTGGGGGGCTAGTGACGAAGACTTATTCAACCAGGCTGATATTGAGTTAACTAAACTCCAGCAGAATCAGAAACCTTTCTTTAGTTATATTTTCTCATCTAGTAATCATGATCCCTTTGAGATCCCAGATGGCGTCGTAACGCCTATTGAATATACCGCAGAGCAATTAAGTCAATATGATGAAAAAGAATTATCACGCCATAAAGCGATTCAATACGCTGATTATGCCTTGGGTAAATTTATCGCTAAAGCAAAACAGCAGCCATACTGGCAAGACACAATATTTTTGGTGGTTGCAGATCATGACGCAAGAGCTTTAGGTAATGAACTTGTACCCATTAAAAACTTTCATATCCCTGGGGTTATTCTTAATTCTACCAAACAGTCTTTTTCTGATGAGCGAATTGTCAGTCAAATCGATTTAGCACCAACACTTTTATCATTAATGGGTATTAGTAATTACTCACCAATGCTCGGATATGACCTTAACAACCCCAATGTTTCTGAGCGCGCTATGATGCAATATGCTGATAATTTCGCTTATATGAAAAATGACGAAGTGACTATTTTACAACCACAAAAAAGTCCGATGAATTTCAGTTATGATTTTAAAGAAAAAAAACTGACACCTAAAAAGCTCGATAAAGCATTAGCTGAAGTCGCTTTAGCCCATGTTTTATGGGGAAGTTTAGCTTATGAAAATGAATGGTATGCTAGTGAGCAAGAAGAAGAAACATTAACAAGTAGCTTGCGATAATAGCAAAGTCTTACTTTAAGCAAAGTGGGGAAGTTGTATTCCCCCCTTAAATACTCTGCGGCTGAAAAACATTGTTTACAATACCAAGGCTTTGAATTACAAAAATCACCCGTTTAAACGGCGCTATTTGTACTGGCAAGTTGGATAATTATTGCGATATATACAAAAATACCCAGCTCCTATAAATAACGTTAGTGAATACCGCAGCCTTTAAGAATAATTTGTGTCAGTGAAGTCACCACAGCTTCGAAATCATCATCATCCATAGATTCTTTATCAAGGGCCGCAACCACCTGCACATTAAAGTCGGCGTAATGTTGGGTAGAGCTCCAAATTAAGAAGAGTAAATGATGGGGGTTTACCTTATCAATTAAGCCTTGTTTGATCCAAGATTCAATAACCGTAACCTTGCTGTTTAACCACACTTTAAAATTATTGTTAAGATACTCGGCTAAAACCGGTGCGCCATGAATTAATTCACTGGCAAATATTCTTGAGGCATCAGGATCATTTTTGGAGTGCATTACCTTGGCTCGAATGTAAGCACTGAGCACTTTTTTGGGATCATTATCTATGGTTAACGTGTCGTAGTCGCTATTCCACACCGCAATTATATTATTAAGTAGTTGCTGATATAAGTCTGTTTTGTCTTGAAAGTAATAATGAATATTAGCGCGAGCAATATTCGCGCGTTCGGCTATACGCTTAATAGACGCGCCTTTAAAACCATAAGTAGCAAACTCTTTCTTTGCTGCTTCAAAGATAATAGCTTTATTTTTTTGTCGAATACTACCTTCTAACACTTTATCTTTACTCACAACAATTCCCATTAAAAATAAAATTTACTGCATATAACACAAGCAAACATTTGATAAAGTAGGCAGTTAATATAACGGCCTAAAAACACATCAAACATTTGTAGCTGAGTCTTATATAAATTTAGCTTAAGTCTATTTAAGACAATTTAGTCCTATTTTAACTTGGCTAACCAAATCGCTAAGTTAGTACGCTCTTCGTCTGTCATTTGGGTTTTATTCATAAATGGCATATCTTTAGCGTCAATGACACGTGCTTGAATGCGCGGTGCCCATTGTTTAATGGTCTCAATATCAGAAAATACAATACCTGCTGGTGCTATGGTAAATATATCGTCTGTAGGTTGTTCTGCATGACAAGTGCCACAGCGTTGCTCGATTATTTGTGTTACTTGCGCATTAGTGACTACTTGTTGCTGCTGCTCTGCACTTATTTCAACTTTGCGCGGTGCAATAGATACTGCTAAAACAATCGTAGCAATTATTGATGCTACTAATATTAGTGGCTTTTGTTTACCAAAATGGCGTAAAACAAAGTATTGGCGAACGGCGGCAGTGATTAAGATAATAGCAATTAATATTAACCAGTTAGCACTATGATTAAAGGTCATTGGATAATGATTAGAAATCATAATAAAAAGGATGGGTAAGGTGGTGTAAGTGTTATGTGTCGAGCGAACTTTCGCGTTTAAACCATATGCTGGATCTGGCGCTTTCCCCTCTTCAACGGCTTTAACTAAGGCACGTTGTGACGGCATAATGCCGAAAAATACGTTACCTGCCATGATGGTACCAATGATAGCGCCCATGTGTATGTAGGCACCACGTGCACTAAATATTTGCGTTAAACCATAAGATAAAGCTGTCGCTACCACAATTAAGATCAAGCCTAAAATAATGCCATGGTTTCTCAGCTTAGTACGAACTAAAAATTCGTAAATACCTACGCCAACAACAATAGAACCAATGCCTAATAAAATGGCTTGCATCTGTGATAGATCCGCAACGCGTTTATCAATTAAATAAGATTCTGCACCCACGTAAAACATAAGTGATAATAATAAAAATCCGGTGATCCATGTGGTGTATGCTTCCCACTTGAACCAGTGTAATGTCGTTGGGATTTTCGGTGGTGCAAGTTTGTATTTGGCCACTTCATAAAAACCTCCGCCGTGAATAGCCCAAAGATCGCCGCCAATACCTTTATCCGCTTTCTCTTGCGGTGGTGTTTCTAAATGATTATCTAACCATACAAAATAAAAAGAAGCACCTATCCAGGCGATGCCGGTAACAAGGTGAGCAAATCGAATGACTAAATTTAGCCATTCATTAAGATACGGATCCATAATATTCCTTAGTGTTCAAATTCGTTAATTTTTAAATTTTTTGTTTATTATTATTTAAGCCTAAGCAAGTCATTTAAACTCGCTCACCCATAATATGAGTCGCTTTAACATGGCGTTCATCGCCCAACATGCTCAATATGAATAGTTTTTCTGAGAGGGTTTTACAATGTTGCATACGTCTATCCATGAGTGGAGTGGCATGATAATCCAAAACAATAAAGTCGGCTTCTGCGCCTTTAATGAAATTACCTATGGTTCCTTCAAGATCTAAAGCAATGGCTCCGCCTAAAGTGGCTAAAAAGAGCGATTTAAATGGGCTGAGTTTATCGCCGCGAAGTTGCTGAGTTTTATAACCTTCATTGATTGTACTTAGCATAGAAAAAGTGGTACCCGCACCAATATCACTTCCTAAACCCACATTAACGTCAAATTTTTCGGCCTGTTGGAGATTAAACAAACCGCTGCCTAAAAATAAGTTTGAACTTGGACAAAAGGCAATGGCAGAGTCTGTTTCACTTAAACGTTGGCATTCACTGTCATGCAAATGCACGCCATGGGCAAAAACACTACGACGACCGAGTAATTTACTTTTATCATAAACATCTAAATAGCCGTCACTGTCTGGGAAAATCTCTTCTACCCAAGCAATTTCTGCTTTATTTTCACTTAAATGCGTATGCAAATAAACGCTAGGATTTTCAGCTAGCAACTGCCCTGCTTTATTTAATTGTTCAGTTGAACAGGTAGGCGCAAATCTAGGTGTGATAGCATATTGTAAACGATCGATATTATGCCATTTTTCAATTAATGCTTTACTGTCGTCATAACCACTTTGCGCTGTGTCAGATAAATAATCAGGGCAATTTTGATCCATCAACACTTTGCCACAAATCATGCGGAGTTTTTTCTGTTGAGCAATAGTGAAAAATGCTTCTACTGACTCTTTATGTACAGTACCAAAAACTAAAGCTGTAGTGGTACCCGCCTCAAGTAGTTGTGTTAAAAAGAATTCTGCCACTTTTTTGCCATGCTCTACATCAGAGAATTGACGTTCAAATGGAAAAGTATAGTTTTCTAACCACTCCAGTAATTGTTCACCGTATGAGGCGATCATTTCTGTTTGCGGGTAATGGACATGGGTATCGATAAAACCCGGCATCATTAAACCACTTTCATAGTGGATAACTTCAACACTGCTATCTAACGTAGCAAGCAACTCTTTTGCTTCGCCAATTTGATCAACTAGCCCATCTTTAATAATGAGTAGCCCATCTTCGATATATTGATAACTGTCTTGCAGAGCTACTTTGGCAGGATCAGCCAAAAAATGCAGTAACTCGCCGCGATATACTTTCAACATTATTTATTACCTTCTGATTTATCTATTATATTTGTACAGCTAGTGCCGATATTTATGGTTAAATAAGTGAGTAAACTTAAACTATTAATAAGCTTTACTCTTGATTAACGGTTAGCGAAGTTTAACTTTCTGCAATCACAATAGAGCCATCTAATTCAAGTACATCACAGTTATCACCTTTACCACCTCGATCAACAACTAAAAAGTCACTTTCACCGCCAAGTGCTAAACAGAAATGATGCCAAGTGCCTTTGTGATAGTTAACACCTTGGTCTGAATTTGCGATAAATATTTCTAGCTTATTCACGTTAAAATCACCTGCGGGGGCAACTACCACTAAATATGGGTTTTGGCCCATAGGAATGAAGGCTTGGCTACCGTGTGGATGACGTTCCATCATTTTAATCGCAATAGGTTGCGCTAGTGGTGTTGAGCGAAATATATTGATAATGGCGTGACCGGCATTATCACTAACATCAATGTTAGCTAGATCATGATAACGCTGGGTATAACCATCGTTAATTTCAATTATTTTCGCTTCAGCGTTGGCTTCAATAACATCACCAAAGGCACTGAATGCGGCATTTGTTAATGGCTTTGGTGTAATTGTATTTATTTTGTTAGTCATGGTAATTTCTTATTTTAATTTGTTGTTAACTACCACGGTATGTTGAATAACCAAATGCCGTTAATAACAATGGAATATGGTAATGACTGGCGCTACCATCAAGTTCGAAAACAATATCAACAAAAGGGTAAAAACCTTGCTCTTTATTCGCGTTAAAATAAGGTTTAGTCGCAAAATGCATACGATATACACCCGCAGCAAGCACTACATCATCCGCTAACAAACCAGCGATGCGACCGTCGGCATTAGTAAAACCTGTCGCTAACTCATTCCAACCATCATGAGTTTGGGCAAACAAGGTAATAGGTAAGTTTTTCGCTGGTAAGCCGCGAGTCGTATCAAGCACATGAGTGGTTATTTGGCTCATATTAATTTCTCTAAACGTAAATGGAATATTTTGCGCTGCTCTTCAGCCGCATTAGCCAGTTCAGTGGCTTTATCGTTCGGTAAGCGCTCTTGAAGTAACTCGACCATTTGCGCCGCACTCTTACCTGTTGCACAAACAATAAAAATAAAGCCAAACTTTTCTAAGTAATCTGCGTTACCTTGCGATAATGACTTAATAACTTGTTCGGTTGCTTCACTCACTGAACTTTGTTCGCCACTAGCAAGCTCTTTAGTATTGGCATATTTAGCTCTTAACGTATCAACATTGCCAATTTGAGGGTGACCTTCAAACGCTTCTAAATAATCTGCTTCATCAAGACCTTGCCAAGCTATGTCAGCTTTGGTTTTTAGGTCTTGCTTATCAGCGAAAGGACGCGCCTTAACCATACCTGCTACCCAAGTTGCTGATGTACAGCATTGCATAAAAATATGGCTAGTTTCATCGACGGTTAACTCATTTAATTGTGCTAAATTCATCATATTCCCTGTTAAATTATTTTATGTAAATATGTTTCGCGATAACTGGCTAAGTCATTATTAATAATGTTTTACTCATCAATTTATAAGCTCACGCAATAACTATATTACTCTCTTTATTTGTACTTTCTAACGTAAAAATATTTCACATTGTAAAACGGTATTAATTAAAATTTATGAAATAATAAGGTATGGATTATCTATAACTTGATAGACACACCTAGAACAAAATCTCACGTTAATCGGTGTTAAGTAATTGTTTGAATTCTTTCCAATGAATACCCTGCTGCGTTTTAGGGCGGCTTTTGTTCAGTGAGCTTGACAACGAATTATTCTGGTTGGTTTGTTCAGCCTGTTGATTTAATAACGCTATTTTTTCTTGTTCAGCTTGATATATATTAATAATTTCTGCTGACACAGACACTGCCACTTCCATGGGTAATTTACCGCCAACTTGTGATAAACCAATTGGGCAATTCATTCTAGCGACTTGCTGTTCATCAATATCTCGATGTTTATAACGCTGTTTAAATCTACGCCATTTTGTGTCCGAGGCAATTAAGCCTAAATAATGAAAATCTGCGCGTTTTAAAATCGCTTGTGATATTTCAAAATCCATTTGATGGTTATGTGTCATGACAATAAAGTAGCTATTTTCTGGCATGCTCGCTATTTCAAATTCAGGCGCATCACTGACCACTTTATGAACATTATTATAAATTTCAGCATTTACCGGGAACTGCTCTGCGCGACTGTCTACCCAAGTTACTTTACACGGCAACTGCGCTAATATTGGTATTAATGCCTTGCCAACATGGCCGGCACCAAACAACATAATATTAACGCCAGTAGCTGCAAAGCATTCAAACAATACCGTCGTATTGCCACCACAACATTGGCCTAAATTGCTGCCTAATTGAAAGTGCTCGATATGCTGACAACTTTTACCGCTAGCCAGCATTTTTTTCGCATATTTAATCGCTTTATGTTCAAGGTGACCACCGCCAATAGTGTCAAAAATATCATCACTGCTGATCACCATTTTTGTGCCGCTATTTCTTGGTGTTGAGCCTGAAACCCCAACCAATGTCACTAAGACATAGGCTTGGCCTTGTTTGCTCAACTTATAACTCGCGCTGCTCCAGTTTGATGTCATAATTATTTACCTAAGTTTGCGCACTGTCCTTCATGGCCTCAACTGCCCAAAGCACACGTTCAGGCGTTGCAGGCGTATCAAGTGCCGGACTTAATTTGTAGTCAGATACGCTTGATATTGCATCTTTGAGTGCCGACCAAACCGATATGCCCAACATAAATGGCGGTTCACCAACCGCTTTCGAATTATAAATCGTTTGCTCTCGATTAGGATCGTCTGGCACCAAATCGACTCTGAAATCGCTTGGTGTGTCGCTAATTGCAGGAATTTTATAAGTAGCAGGGTTATTCGATAACAATCGACCTTGCTCATTCCAAACCAACTCTTCGGTTGTTAACCAACCCATACCTTGAATAAACGCACCTTCTATTTGGCCAATATCAATGGCTGGATTCAATGACTGACCCACGTCATGCAAAATGTCAGCGCGTAATAATTTGTATTCACCGGTTAAGGTATCAATTAATACTTCAGATACTGCCGCCCCCGTTGAGTAATAGAAAAACGGTCGACCTATCCCCGTAGCGCGATCAAAATGAATTTTTGGTGTTTTATAAAAACCTGTTGACGAAAGTGAAACTCGGCCCATATAGGCTTGCTGAACAAACTCAGCGAATGAGAAGGTTTCTGCCCCCACTAATACTTGGCCTTCTTTAAAGCTAACTTCGGTTTCGTTTACGTTATATTTTTCACAAGCAAAGGCGATTAAACGTGCTTTGATAGTTTGAGCCGCCGCTTGTGCCGCTTTACCATTTAAGTCGGTGCCTGATGACGCCGCCGTTGGTGAGGTATTAGGTACTTTATCGGTACGCGTGGCAGACACGCCAACGGTATCAACATCAACTTGAAATTCTTCGGCAACAATTTGCGCCACTTTAGTATATAAACCTTGGCCCATTTCAGTGCCGCCATGGTTTAAATGAATAGTGCCATCAGTATAAATATGTACTAATGCCCCGGCTTGGTTCAAATGCTGTACGGTAAATGAAATACCAAATTTAACGGGTGTTAAGGCAATGCCCTTTTTTAAAATAGTATTTTCAATATTGAACTGACTAATGCTTTCTCTGCGAGCTTGGTAATCTGAACTTTGCTCTAATGAGGAAATTAATTCCGCCATTTTATTATGTTCAACAGTTTGATGATAATGGGTGACGTTGCGATCATCTTTACCGTATAAATTTATTTTACGAATATCTAACGGATCTTTACCTAGATATCGTGCAATATCGTCCATCACCATTTCAATGGTCATCATACCTTGTGGTCCGCCAAAACCACGATAAGCGGTATGCGAAACGGTATTTAATTTACACCGATTACCGGTGACCGTTGCTTGATCTAAAAAGTAGGCATTGTCAGAATGGAACATAGCTCTATCAACAATGGCATCTGACAAATCAGGTGAATAACCACAGTTACCATTTACCTCGATATTAATGCCTTTAATTTGCCCGTTACTATCAAAACCAACGTGGTAGTTATTTTCAAACGGATGGCGTTTACCTGTCATGCACATATCGTCTGAACGGCTAAGTTTAAACTTAACCGGACGTTTTGTTACATTGGATAAAAGTGCAGCTAGACAAGCCCATGGTGCAGCTTGGGTTTCTTTACCACCAAAACCTCCCCCCATTCGGCGCGTATCAACGATAACTTTATTCAGTGGAATATCGAGCACTTCAGCCACTAACTTTTGTACTTCACTCGGGTGTTGTGATGATGAAAATACGGTCATGCCGCCATCTTCGGTAGGCTCAGCCGTTGAAACTTGTCCTTCAAGATAAAAATGCTCTTGACCACCGACTGTAATTTCACCTGATAGCTGATGCTCAGCTTGATCAATCGCGGCTCCAGAATCTCCGCGCTTCATGGTAAATGGCGGGCGAACAAAGTTTTGCTTTGCTAATGCATCTTTTACGGTTAATACCGCAGGAAGCTCTTCATATTCAATTTTGGCCAGTTTAACAGCTCGTCTAGCCAAGTCATGACTGGTGGCAGCTACCGCAAATATAGGCTGGCCGACATAATCAACTTTGCCAATGGCAAGTACTGGATCGCCTGGAAATACGGGTCCGATATCTGTGTGTCCCGGAACATCTTCTACGGTGATCAAAGCTACTACGCCTTCTGCCGCTTTTACTGCCGATAAGTCGATACTTTTAATGAGGCCGTGCGCAATGGTACTTTGACCTGCAGCTGCATGTAATTGCCCACGCAGGCTTGGTCTATCATCAATATATAATGCTTCACCACTGACGTGCTTGTCGGCGCTTTCGTGCTTTTTCGAGCGACCAACTCCGCCTTGACCGACTGAAGCTAATTCATTATTTATATTCTCGTTAGAGTGTTTTGTGTCTATAAGATTACGCATAATTAACTACCCGAGTTTCAATATTTTTACTTTGTAATTCCAAGTAACACTTATGGATTAAGTTTTGTGCCACTTTCATGCGATATTTATCGGAAGCGCGCACATCAGACATAGGTTTAAAGTCTTGCGTTAATGCCAGTTGCGCTGCAGTAATGCTTTCACCATTGAATGTGTTATTTAGCAAGGCTGCTTCACATTGCTTAGCACGCATTGGAATGCCCGCCATGCCCCCGAAGGCAATTCGAACATTGGTGACAATATTGTCTTTAAGTTCGATATTAAAGGCCGCTAAAACCGCTGAGATGTCGTCATCAATGCGCTTAGAAATTTTGTAAACTTTCAATACTTGGTCAGGCTTAGACTTAGGTATATAAATATTTTTGATAAATTCAGACGCTTTTAATACCGTTTTTTTGTAATCAACAAAGAAGTCTTCTACGGCTATTTTTCGCTCACTGTCACCGTGTTGCAAGGTTATTTCTGCTCCTAAAGCAATTAGCGCTGGCGGCATATCACCAATGGGAGAGGCATTACCAATATTGCCACCTAAAGTGCCATTATTTCGAATTTGCCTTGAACCAATACGTTCAATCATTTCGCCAAGCTCATGATATTCATTATGTAACATAGGAGTAAATTCACTATAAGGTACTGCTGAACCGATAATAAACTCTTCGGCGTTATTCTCTAAAGTATGCAGTTCAGCTACATCACCCAAATAAACAAGATCTTCAATGGTGGCTAAGTTTTGTGTCACGGTTAGCGCTAAATCGGTAGCACCGGCAACTAAAGTTGCTTTCGGGTTTGCTAGTAACTTTTCAGCCAATTCTGCGGTGGTTTTCGGTGCAAAGTAACAATGATGAGCATTAGCAAGTTTGGCTGATGGTAATGTTTTAAAATCATTCAACTGCTGTACTGTTTGGTTATAATGTTGAGAAAATGAATCAGCTTCACTGTGTTCACTGGATGCTAAAGCCGCATCGATAATAGAGCGATATCCTGTACAACGGCATAGATTACCAGCGAGTGCTTCTAAAACCTCAGCTCGATTTGGCTTGCTGTTATGCTTGTGTAGTGCAAATGAGGACATAACAAAACCTGGTGTACAAAATCCACATTGCGAACCATGATGATCCACCATAGATTGCTGTACATGATGTAATTGAGCACCTTGCTTTAGGTGCTCAACAGTAATAAGTTGCTTGCCATGCAAACTGCCGAAAAAACTAATACATGCATTTATCGATTTATAATTAAGTGTTTGATTATCTTTTGCCAACTCAGCAATGACAACCGTACAAGCACCACAATCTCCAGAGGAACACCCTTCTTTCGTGCCATTTTTAAAACGCTCTTCACGTAAATACTGTAGAACAGTTAAATTGGGATCAATGTTTTCTATCTTTACAACGTCGTTGTTTAATAGGAATTGAACTGAACTTAAGGTCATAATGAGGTCCGTTTTTAATCTTTTGACATTTGTGGATGCTGAATTGGTATCAAATATATCAGAATAAAAACCTGACACAAGTGTCAATTTATGGTTTTGAGCTTTTTATTCATGATTAAAACGTCCAATGATTAAATAGCAGTAGCACGTATAAATGCAGAAGAAATAGCAACACTTAATAAAAGTTAATAAAAACAAACAGTAGTAAAATTAAATGCGTTTTAATCATTTTGGCTTGTGGATAATTTGGTTTGTAAATTTGGTCACACGTATTTAATGACTTGGCATACCTTAATTCATGCTTCTGTGAGGCCGCATACTAAATAGCTTTAACTTAGATGATTTGTTAGCCTTAGCAAAAATAAAATAGTTTATAAACACAATATACTCGTTGAATTGCCATCTATTTATTATAGACCTTTGCTCGGAAAAACATAAAAGACGAAGTCGATAAAAAAAATAGCCCCGTGGGCCACTAAAATTTCTGAACTCGACACTAAGCTCATGGCAATTACCAGTCGAATACTTCGCATTAGCACGCCACATGCATTTTCACCAAATCAGCTGCTCGAACAAATCTTGATCACTTCTGGCACTATACTAGCCGAATATATTTACTTGAACGGAAGAAACTTGTTATCGGCAAAACGAATAAGAGAGATAAAAGAAGTGTAACCGTGCCGTTTACACCAAAAGATTTAAGCCTTATCGAGCAAGTGATGGTTGAATATGCTCAGAGCAAAACAAAGCTGGTTTCATGTTTATCATCAGCAGAAAATTGCAGTTTGAGAGTTTATTGAAAAAATATTTAACGCAAGTGGGTTACTAATGCTAAACCGTAAAATGACAATAAACGGCTTAGCCAATTTTCTGAGTTATGAATAAAATTAAAGAAAAAAAAGCGCATATAGTGTCATTCAACAATGACGGCTATATACGCTTTAAATTTTAATTTTTTAGGTTACTACTTTTCAGGGCGAATGAACGGCATGTGTCTATTTACGTCTTTATAAAGTAAATATCTGAACGGACCTGGACCACCGGCATAACAAGACTGTGGGCAAAAAGCACGTAACCACATAAAATCACCCGCCTCTACTTCAACCCATTCACCATTTAGGTGATACACAGCTTTACCTTCTAAAACATAAAGTCCGTGCTCCATAACATGCGTTTCATCAAATGGGATAACTCCACCGGGCTGGAAAGTTACAATGTTAACGTGCATGTCATGACGCATATCTGATTGCTCAGTAAAGCGCGTAGTTTCCCATACGCCACCGGTATTTGGCATTTCTATGCCTTTAACGTCATTATCACTTGTTACAAATGCTTCAGGTGCATCGATACCATCAACATACTGATACGCTTTGCGGATCCAATGAAACTTTACATTAGCATTACTATTGTTTTTTATTGTCCATTTGCAGCCAGGTGGCAAGTAGGCATAACCACCTGTTTCCATGTGATGATTAGTCCCTTCAATATTAACGTCCATCTCACCTTCAACAACGAAAAGTACACCTTCGGCAATATCGTCAAGTTCTGGTTTATCAGAGCCACCATTGGCGCCAACTTCTACAATATATTGAGAAAAGGTTTCTGAAAAACCACTCAATGGGCGAGCGATTACCCACATACGCATTTTTTCCCAAAAGGGTAAATAACTGATGACAATATCAGTCAAAACACGTTTAGGAATAATGGCATAAGACTCGGTAAAAATAGCTCTGTCCGAAATTAGTTGTGTTTGTGGTGGTAAACCACCCTTGGGTGCATAATATGTGTGTTTATCTGACATGGTCATTATTTCCTTGATGTCTGGGCTGCAATGAATTTTTTTCTGTATTCATGAAGCAAAGGTTCGGTATACCCATTTGGTTGAGTTTTACCTTTAAATATTAAATCTAGTGCTGCTTGAAAGGATAAGCTCTTTTCAAAGTCTTTAGACATAGCTTGATAAGCTGGATCGTGGGCGTTTTACTCGTCTACCACTACAGCCATTTTTTCTAAAGCATTTCTAACTTGTGACTCAGTCAAAATAGAATGTTCAAGCCAATTACACATATGTTGACAAAAAATTCGTAAGGTCGCTCTATGATCTTCCCCCATTAAACCGATGTTATTAATATTAGGTACTTTCGATGCTCCCATACCTAATATTAATAACATCGCACCACATAACTTAAAAGGCCTTGTGCGTTATTATTTAGCGCTGTGATGCTTTATCCAATGTTCTGCTATATCTTGTCTTCTACATAGCCATACATCATTAAACTGTTCAACATAGTCGAGGAAGCGCACTAAACTTGCAAACCTTCCAGGTCGACCTATGATGCGACAATGTAGGCCTATTGACATCATTTTCGGTGCGTCGGAACCTTCAGCATATAGCGTATCAAAAGTGTCTTTTAAATAGTTAAAAAATTGGTCGCCTGCATTAAAACCTTGTGGACTGGCAAAACGCATATCGTTTACATCAAGCGTATAAGGTACGATTAAATGCGGCTTATTTATGCCGTCAATAAAATAAGGTAAATCATCAGCATAACTATCTGAATCATATAAGAATGAGCCCTCTTCCATGATCAATTGTCGAGTATTCTCACTCATTCGGCCTAAGTACCAACCTTTAGGTTTTTCACCGGTCATTTCTTGATGAATCTCAATAGCTTTTTGTAAGTGATCACGCTCTGTTTCAATGGAAACTTTTTGATAGTCAATCCAACGGTAGCCATGACTGGCAATTTCCCAGTCAGCCTCTAACATGGCTGCTACCGCTTCAGGATTTCTCTGCATCGCCATAGCGACACCAAAAACGGTAACGGGGACTTTTCGCTCGGTAAATAACCGATGTAAGCGCCAAAAGCCAGCTCGACTACCAAACTCGTAAAATGACTCCATATTCATATGGCGTTCATTTTCAAAAGGTAGCGCACCTATGATTTCAGATAAAAAGGTTTCAGATGCCTTATCGCCATGCAAGATACAATTCTCTGCACCTTCTTCGTAGTTAATAACAAATTGAACTGCTATTTTTGCCTTATTAGGCCAATTAGCATTCGGAACTTTCTGGCCGTAGCCTTTCATGTCTCTGGGATAATTATTCATATTTACTGATGTCATATCAATGTCAACTCAATAGTTTGATTTCTAATTTTCTCTGTTGTTTAGGAACAGTCCGTTGAACAACATAAATAAGGTATTTTTGGATATTAATCCAAAGTGCAACATCCATGAAAATTAAGCTTGTTGATTGTTAATCACAAAAGCTTTTAAGCTGCTCTGGCTTTAAAACGCTGTAAACTGACAAAATACTAGGTTACTGAATTATCGTTTAAGACAACTCATTCCTGATAAAACTAGTTGAGCTAAAGTGTGAGGTTATCTTAAGGTTTACAAGATTTACTATTATCTAATAAACACATCAGGGTGTTAACAAAAAATTAATATTATCGAACAATATTTTTATTTTATTTTTCGATAATAATATTTAAGTTATAAGATTAAACTTATTTTAAATTAATGACCAGGCTAGTTTGCAGTAACAAACTAGCCTTAAGCAAACTTAATCAGGTTCGATTAGATTAAGATACTACCGTAACCGTAACCGCTACCATAGCATCGACACCTATAGCTGCAACTAATGAAATTAAAATTGAAATATAAGCAAAACTCCTACCTTGTACTATCGCTTATCTTGCGCCAATGGGGCCGGCACCTATAGTTTGTAATAAATACTCCTGGCAATCACATACACGTTTAGTCGGCATATAGTTAGGTTCACCAAACTGTTCAGGTGTTCCTACAGATAAATTAGACACAATTAATCCTCATTTAGGTAGTTAGACTAAAAAGTCCAACGTGCCATGATTTGTGGAACTGATTCATTACGGCCTTTGATGCCTAAACGGTTTTTCCAGTATTGATATTCAACACCGACAGCAAAGCTTTTATTTGCATGCCATAAAACTTGAGGTTGCATAAGTAAGTTAGATTCACTACCAAAACCATCTCCCTCACCAGACGTCCAATCTAAAAAACCTTCAAATGAAAAATTTTCGTCACTTATGGTAAACGACTTATTCCAAACTAAATTAAATTGTACTGAGCTACCATCTTTTGTCGGATCATTACGGTATTGCGCATGAGTTTTAACAAATTTAAACCCTGGTACATTCCAATCTAAACTGACACCACCCATTTTAACTATTTTGGTAGTAAACTTGTTAGAGGTAAAGTCGGCTTGAACAATGCCATATACACCTTTAATTACATCATTATTGGCAGGCTTAAAAAAACGATAACGAGGACCGAATTCTAAATGCGTACCACCAGTATTATCAGAATGACTGATATTAGTAACATCAGCGAAAAAGTACGTATCACCCCAGGTAAAACCTGTTGCATTTGCAACTGTAAAAATTGTTTCGTCTTTATCTGCGCCGTTAAAACCGCGTGCATAATCTTGACCGACTAAACCTTCAACTTTAGTAGAACTCCAAACTGAGGCTTGTGCTGTTGCTGCTGCCCCTATTAAACCAACTAACAGAGCTGAGGCAGCAATAGCTGTTTTAATTTTATTCATATTATATTCTCGCTTTTGATGTGTTGTTGCGTTGTTGCGTTGTTGTGAAAATTTCTTACGTTTTTTATTGTTTTATTTTCATACTTATAGTTTTAATTATTTTACTTTCTTACTTATTACCCCCCCCCTTTACCATAGTGAAAGGGGTTAATTTATTATTGATTTTGTTGTTTGTACCATGTTGCTAGTAACGTTCGTTCTGAATCAATTTCTTGCCCTATCCTTAGTCTTTCTAACATTTGCTTTTGACTAGGAAAGATAACAAAACACACACACTCGCTGCCATGATAGTACCTAGCATAACGCCGAAGTTAATAAAAGCACCTTTACCGCTGAAAATATTAGTCAAGCTATAGGCTGTAATTGATACCAACGTAAAAATAAATCGATTTTAACTAAAGCAGATTTACATAATATATCCTAAATAATGTAACCACCTAAAATTCTGCTTATCTACACGAAAGCAGAATACATAAAAAGTACTAATATTTAGTACAGGCGATAAATCAGGAAATAAAATATGGCTTATGTAGACGGTTTCGTAATAGCAGTGCCAACGAAAAATAAAACCAGTTATCTAAAACTGGCTGAAGAGATGGCTATTATTTTTAAAGATCATGGCGCCTTAACCGTAGTTGAAAATTGGGGCGATGCTGTCCCAGATGGTGAAACCACCTCGTTTCCTTTAGCAGTTAAATGCCAAACTGATGAGACGGTAGTATTTTCTTGGATCACTTGGGTTTCCAAAGAAGCAAGAGAGTTGGGGATGAAAAAAGTGATGGCAGATACACGAATGAACTGGGAAAATATGACGATGCCTTTTGATGGCAAGCGCATGATCTTTGGCAGTTTTGAAACTATTTTAGAAAAATGATTAGCAAAATATAGCTGAGACTTATCTGATTGAATCTCTCGGATATTTCGATGTCATGACATATTTCAAACCATTTTATAAAACATGAGAAACTTGTTGGGTCTATTTTTAGTGTTACAGTTTTTAAAGACAAAAAAATAGCCCACTCAATAATGAGTGAGCTATTATTAATTTACAACATTTAAAGCTTACATTTTAACTTAAGGCTTAAAGCTTAAAGCTTAATAATAGTACCGTTCACTGGATTAACCATAAACTCAACTAGTTCAACACCACTGTCTTCAGGCGAACTATCTGAACTTGTATCAGTACTCGCATCAGCGGCATCAGTCACCATTTGGTCAAGTACAATGGTAAATTGTGTTGGGCCATTCGCATAACCTTTCACACGTAAGATGTAAGTTTCACCACCAACAACCGTGCTACCTACTTGCTCTGACGCGCCTAAATTACCAGATGTAGCTAATACATTGCCTTCGCTATCCAACATTGAGAAATCAAGGTCTGGGTAAGCACCACCTACATCAGCATCTGCACTTAAGGTTGCCACTGCACTTGTCGCACTGTTTAATGCGGTGAAGTTAACATCAACATAGTCAACGCCATCAGCAACTAATACATCAGTTGTACCAATTGCTACTAAACCTTTATGTTCAGAAATAGCATGGTAAACCACCTCGCGTTCTGCAGCTTCAGATGTATCATTTGACACTTGGCTACCATTAGCGGCACGTGATTGCCCTTCTATCTTAGCGAATACTTTCGCTTTAAAAGTAAACATTTCAGCTAAAGGATTAGCAAAGCTTAAATTACGAGCACTTGAGTCCATACCAGTTGCTAAAGCTTCATCGTAGGTGAAACGTGCTCTATCACCACGTTGACCACTGCCGGAATTATCAGCGTTGTTAACCGTAACGTTAGGACTACTAATTGACACAATATCAAAGTTGATAGGTCCAAATAGTGTCTTCGCGCCATTGTTAGTTAAGGTATTATCAAAAGCAAATTCGCTAAGCGAGAAAGTCACATTACTGATCCTTGCTTGAACATCCTTAGTCACATTCTTCGCTTTGAGTTTAGTTTTTGCCGTACCTGATAAGTCAGAAAAACCAACCTGTCCTGAAGCGTTCGTTTTAATAGCTCGAACAACATATTGGTAATCAAAAGCTTCAATACCTTGACCCGCGCCACGACCAAAGCCTTGGCCTTTATCTAAATAGCTAGGCTCTGTCACAAATTCTACATGGGTATAACCGTTTGAACTCAAATCACCATCAATATATTCACGGCCTGGAACACCGGCAAATAAACGCGCTGGGCTGCCTCCTTTACGTTTCAATACTTGATAACCAATGACATTATCAACACTATCCCACGTCACATTAATGCTGTCTTGATTCACAATATCAGCAACAATATTTTGTGGCGTTGCAGGAGCTACTTGACCGGCAGTAAAATCACTTACTGCGGTTGAAATCATTTGTACGCCGCCAAGTGGAGCTTGGGCATTTTTACCTAATTCACGAGCAGCATATACACGTTCAATTAGGGCATGGTGTCTACCAAGGGAATTCGCATCAACTGAATTTGCCGGGTATAACATAGCGTCAGCAATTAACACCGCATCACGGGCTTTAACAAATGTATCTGGAGCACTAACACCTAGTACATACATAGAGCCTAAGAAGATACGCTCCCAAGTTTCTTTACCTAAGCTAGCCGCTTGCGTTGCTTCACCAGTCACTGGATCAGGGCGCACAAAGTCGTTAGCTGGATACATCTCTACCATCAATTCACGTAAATCCCACATTGCGCCGGCATAAATTTCACCGTCTCTGTGTACTTCAAAAGTGTTACCGCGAGTACCTAATTGAGAATAACGCAATTGACTTTGGCCACTGCGAATATACTCAAAAGAGTCTGGGTCAACATTGCCTTCACGTAATACATCTCTTAATTTACAAGCATTAACCGGATAAGTACCTAAATCAGGAGTTTCACCGATAGTATAAGCCCATAAATCCGCTTGACCTTCGTTTAACGCGCCGCCTTCTGGACTACCTTCAAAACCTGCAATTGGCGTAATAGTCGCATGTGTACCTTCATGAATTGGAACACTAAAATCTATCGCTAGGTTATTAAAAAGATTACCGTGACCATAAAACGTTGGGTTAACCACAACTTCTTGACCATTAACGTCTTGTGAAAGTGGAATAGCAAAGGCATTATCTAAATTTAACAAGTCGTTTAGGAACTCAGGGTCACTAGGGTCTTGTGGCGCATCTAAAACATTAGGAATATGCACAACGCCCACTAATGGAGTTGACTCATTTGGGTATTGATCCGGAAAACTACCACTACCAAAACCGCGCGCATGAACCGCATCACCATCTTTGTGTAAGTAATCCAAATATTCCAATAAGTTAGTAATATAAATAAACTGGCTGATACCATCAAAATGTACTTTTGAGCCTGTGGTATGATCTTTTTCATCGACACGGCCATATACTGACGCTTCATCACGATCAAAATAATAAGTGCCTAGCGCGGCTTGAGCAAACGGTGAGCTCGTTGGTAAGGCGCTGCCGATAAGAGCATGTTTACCTGTCAACACACCTTCAACACCAGTTACGCGGTTGGTATCATCAAATTTTCTTAATTTAATGCGCAATAAGTCTTGTGGTCGACCGGTTAATCCGCCGTCTTCATCTATGATTTCACAATTGTCTTGTAATTCAGTAGTGATCGGTGGAAAGGTTGGGAAATAATCGGCATATTGATCTGTAGGTTCATCACCTTCTGCGGTACGTACTTGATCTTCACGATAAAGTACGTCGCCAGATTGCGCATCAACCATATATTTAAAAACACCAAATGGGTTAGTTGAATAGTAATAGAACTGCCAAACTAAACTATGTCCTTCACCCGTTTGTACAAAACGTAACTCAGGCATAGGTGTTTTAAATACGCCTAATTTAGTGGCAATAGTTTCAAATGCTGGTGTTAACACATCCAACGCCGCAGCAGGAATGTCTTTTTGAAATTGTAATAAATTTTGGCTTGCCGCTAATACCGCAGCTTCTGCAGAAAGTTCAGGTCGGCTAGCAAGATTAGAGGCTTTTTGATATGGGCCCATAACACCACGAACATTATTGTCTGCATCGATAACAACACCAACACCATTACCTTCAACTTTAATGCCATTAACCATTTGGTCGAAACGAACAACTTGGCCACCTAAAGCGGGTTTTGAACGGTTAGCATTAAATTGTAATTGGTCATTGCTCAAACCTTCAAAAATATCTTGATGGTCGGCAATAAAATTGCGCGCCATATTTTCAACTGAGTTACCCGAAGTTTTAATAGCCATACCCGTCATAGCATCGATTGTTCCAGTCATATCGTTCACTGAAACCTGTGCATTGGGGTTTGACGCTTTAAACTGGTTAATGGCTTGAGCTTGTGTTGTGCTCAATGCCATTAAATTGGTAAACGCTGTATCTTGCAGTTGATTAAGGGTTGGCACGCCAACAACATCAAAATTTAAGATTTGATTCGCTTTAGCGCTGTCTGTAATTGCAGCAGCATAAGCGTCGGTGGGTAAAACGGTGAAAGGTGTTGCAAGTGCAAACGCAATAGCGCTAGAGAGTAGTGTAGTTTTCATCTTAATAACCTTTATATTTTTTGCAGCTATAAACGTGAAAATATTCAAACGTTCATGGCCACTTTATGGGTAAGAAAGTAATTCACCTCTCCACAGTGCCCACTTTTTCAACAAAGGTTAATCGGGTGTTCCCCCCACTCAAGTTAGGTAAAAACCCCTAGTGCTATTTATTCAAATTTTCAACATACTTGTATCTTACCATTAACATCTTAATGGCAAACTTTAGGAGGCATAAAAGGAGCTAAAGATAATGACCCTAGGTCACTGTAACCTAAGTAATTATTGGTAACTTGACCAAATATTATGGTTATAGTGACCAAATAAGTTTTCATTACCTGTAATGATAAATAATAAAAATGGCGCAAATAACGCCGATAAAATTGCTATCGCGCTCATCAATCGACATAAACGATATGTTGCTTTCATTTTTAAATCCTTCAATAGTTATTATGGGTTAAACAATCCGTTAGATATCTACGTACTTTAACGGCAAAATAGCCATAAATAATGCGGTAGTAACAAAACTTAATAACTGATTAATGTCGATAACAGCACGGAGTTAATTGCCGCCTGAATATTGGCACAGTTAGATAAGATAAGCGCTCGACTGTTGTTATAAAGTTCAACAGCCGAGCAAATTAGCAGGTAAAATACCGTTATTTCAATAGAAAAATTAGTCTCGATGTTATTTATTTAAGTGCTGTGCATGGAAGCGCAAATGTTCTTCAATAAATGATGAAATAAAATAGTAACTGTGATCATAACCTTCGTGAATAGCCAATGCTAACGGGTAACCATTAACTTTTGCTGCAGCTTCTAAAGCTTCAGGCTTTAACTGCTCGCTAAGAAAATCATCCGCGCCACCTTGGTCAACCTTAGTAGGAATAAACTGTTTCGCTTTGCGCATCAATTCACTGGCATCATGGTTGTGCCAAGTGGCTTTGTCTTTGCCTAAATAAGCGGTAAAAGCTTTTTTGCCCCATGGCGCGTTAACTGGATTACAAATCGGGCTAAATGCCGACATTGAGCTATAACGTTCAGGGTTTAGCAAGCCAATGGTTAATGCACCATGTCCACCCATTGAATGTCCACTAATGGCACGTTTATTTGATACCGGAAATGCGGCTTCAATGATGGCGGGTAACTCATTCACCACGTAGTCGTACATCTGGTAATGACGATTCCAAGGCGCTTGGGTCGCATTAACATAAAACCCTGCGCCCATACCTAAATCATAACCTTCATCATTGGCAACACCTTCACCACGCGGGCTAGTATCTGGCGCCACAATCGCGATACCTAATTCTGCAGCCATGCGCTGTGCACCGGCTTTTTGCATAAAGTTTTCATCGGTACACGTTAAGCCAGAAAGCCAGTACAACACAGGTACTTTTTCGCCATTGGAAACTTGCGGTGGCAAGTAAATAGCAAAGCGCATTGCACAATTTAATGTTTTCGATTGATGACTATATTGCTTCTGCCAGCCACCAAAACTTTTGTTTACACTGATATTTTCGATTGTCATGGTAAAACCTCAAAACGCGTAATTACAAGCTCTCTTAATAGAGCTTGTAATTACTTAGCTTAACTACTCTTACTTATCAAAATGACGCTTATTTGTCGAAATGAATAACAGTGCGGATACTTTCGCCTCTGTGCATCAAATCAAACGCTTCATTAATATCTTCAAGCGCCATGGTATGGGTAATAAAGTCACTTAATTTAAATTCACCAGCTAAATAACGCTCTACGTAATCAGGTAATTCAGTACGACCTTTAACACCGCCAAATGCTGAACCTCTCCATACACGCCCTGTCACAAGTTGGAACGGACGGGTGGAAATTTCTTGACCTGCACCAGCAACACCAATCACTACTGATTCGCCCCAACCTTTATGACAACACTCTAACGCAGAGCGCATCAGGTTCACGTTACCGACACATTCAAACGAGTAATCAACACCGCCATCTGTTAATTCAACAATCACGTCTTGAATAGGCTTGTCATAATCTTTCGGATTAATACAATCCGTAGCGCCTAACTTTCTCGCTAACTCAAATTTACTTTCGTTAATATCAATGGCAATGATACGACCTGCTTTTGCCATCGTTGCGCCAATCACTGCTGATAAACCAATACCACCAAGACCAAAAATGGCAACGGTTGCGCCCTCTTCAACTTTCGCTGTATTCATTACAGCGCCCATGCCGGTAGTAACACCACAGCCGAGTAAACAAACTTCTTCAAGTGGCGCGTCTTTATTCACTTTCGCTAATGAAATCTCAGGTAATACAGTGTATTCAGAAAACGTAGAACAGCCCATATAATGGAAAATTGGCTGGCCGTCTTTATAAAAGCGTGTGGTGCCATCAGGCATTAAACCTTTACCTTGAGTTTCACGAATTTTTTGACACAGGTTAGTTTTACCCGATAAACAGAATTTACATTCGCCACACTCTGGTGTGTATAAAGGAATAACATGGTCGCCGACTTGAACACTAGTAACACCTTCACCAATTTGCTCAACAATACCACCGCCTTCGTGGCCTAAAATTACCGGAAAAATCCCTTCTGGGTCATCACCTGATAACGTAAAAGCATCGGTATGACATACGCCCGAGGCGATCACTTTAACTAACACTTCGCCTTTGCGCGGTAACATTACATCGACTTCTTCGATAGATAAGGGTTGCTTAGGACCCCAAGCAATAGCGGCTTTAGATTTAATAAATTTATCTGACATATTTATTCTCACTTTTAAATTGATTGATATTTTAATGGTTTCGCACAAAGACAAATTTCCAATATAGGGCTAGTCTACTCCCTTTACTTAATGATGATAATGCACCTAAAATGTAATTCACTTTTACTGTTTAGTAATAATAACAACAGAGTTTATGTTTTAACTGGGCTTATTATATTTATTTCCTAGGGGATGATAATATGCTAATTTGTAAAATAACTTGTACATATAGGTAACAATCATGCAATGGGAAGGTATTAGCGAATTTGTTTATGTCGCAGAGAATGAAAGTTTTACATTGGCTTCAAAAAAAATGGAGATATCAACCGCGCAGGTTAGCCGTCAAATAAGTGCTTTAGAAAAACGCCTTAATATAAAATTATTTTACCGTACTACACGCAAAGTCTCTTTAACGGAAGAAGGACGAGTTTTTTATCAACACTGTCGCAGTGTGCTCGATGGCCTAGATGCAGCAGAACGAGCAATAACCAACTTACAGTCAAAACCTCAAGGTAAAATTAAATTAACGGCACCGGTAACCTATGGTGAAAAACAAATATTGCCGTTGGTAAATGATTTTGTAAAGCAACATAGTGATGTTGAAGTGTCAGCTTATTTAAGTAACCGACAAATCGACTTATCAGAAGACGGTTATGATTTAGCTATCCGCCTTGGCAAGTTAAGTGACTCGTCAATGATGGCAAAAAAATTAGGTACACGCAGCAACTTTGTTTGCGCTTCTCCTCGTTATCTCGACACTCATGGCATACCCCATTCTATATCAGAGCTGAGTAAACACAGCTGTTTATTAGGCACTCCTGATTATTGGCATTTTAGTGAATTAGGTAAAGAAAAAAGTATCCGGGTAAAAGGTCGGCTGCGTTATAACAATGGTCATTGCTTAACCGATGCAGCCTTGAAGGGCCTAGGTATAGTACAATTACCTGATTATTATGTTCAGGAGCATCTACAAAGTGGCAAGCTAATCTCTCTATTAGACAATTACCGTGCCCCCGATGAAGGTATATGGGCGATCTATCCACAAAATCGTCATTTATCACCGAGAATAAGATTGCTGGTGGACTACTTGGCTGAGCAGTTGCTTTGATGTTATTTATTTTCGTGTCAGCACAACTAACTTAGTAAGTCAGTTTCAAGGCAAAGCATCATCTGTAACATGGCAAACATCAAGACGAGATGATTTTTAAAGTAGTTTAGCGATAGACTACTATTATAAATAGTCAAACATAATCACCTGCAACTAAACGTGTGGAAACCACAATCGACAACTTAGCTCTGCCAGGTCTGTATGCATTAGCTAAGGCTTAGCCTAGTCTATCTGCGGATAACTCAGCCTAATATTACCTACCTAACTAACTTTTCATACAACTATTACGACACAGTAAAAGTACTTTTACATTTGATGTGATTATCATTTAGGAGGAAAGGTATATTATACCTCCATCGAAACGAACGGTAGCCATTTAAAGAATGTGTATGCGCTATATTCGATAAGCAAATAATTACTTTATACTTTAACGGAGAACACAAATGAGCGTATTTACTCATGTAACAGTCGGTACAAAAGATTTAAACAAGGCTCGCGCCTTCTATGATAACGTTTTAAGCACACTTGGCCTTAAACGTATTGCTGATTTAAATGAAAACGGATCAATCTGGGGCGTAGACGCACCTTCATTCTTTGTTTTAAAGCCAGCAAATGGCCAACCAGCGAGTGTTGGTAATGGTGTTACAGTTAGCTTCGAAGCACCTAACCGCGCTGCTATCAACGCTTTTCACGCTGCTGCCTTAGCGGCTGGTTGTCCTGATGAAGGCGCACCTGGTACTCGCGATTGGGCTCCTAATGCTTATGCTGCATACACACGTGATTTAGACGGTAACAAACTTGCTGTATATTGCTTTAAAGCCGTTTAAGGTTGGCGTAAGTCACTTAGCGCGATTAAAAACAGTTATTAGAAAACAGTCAAAAAGCACCGATTTCTCGGTGCTTTTTATTTTAATCAGAAATGATTTTTGCAATGATTGTAGCAAATTTATAATCAAAAAACCGAGGTTAAAAACTAGAATTATCAATTAATATAGTTAGATAGGAGGAATCCACCAATATTGAGAAACGAAAAAAAATCCCTTAATAAAGTTAAGGTTAATCCATTGATATTTAAATTCATGTTATGGAGCCTAATGCTCAATAATAGATTTGAACTTAGTTATGTTTTGCCTCAAACATCAAAGTGTCACCTTCTGCATGTCCATAAGTATCATTAATGTCTTTAAATTTATCCAAATCGAAGAAGATTAAAGTTTCAGCTGTTTTGTGGCGAATTGCACTGTTTATAATATATTCAGTTAACATCATAAAGCTACAACGATTATAAATTTTTGTCAGCTAGTCGCCATTTGAATTGCAGTTAATTCCCTTCTACCGTCGCCACCAGATCACTCAACGCCTGAATATCTTCGGCGTCAAACTGCCTTGGCTTTTGATCTATAATACAAAGCGTGCCTAATTTACAGCCATTTTTCGTTCTTAAAGAACAACCTGCATAAAAGCGTACATTAGGCTCATTTATAACCAAAAGGTTATCGGCAAAACGCTCGTCTTTTAAAGTATTAGGAACAATAAAAACTTCGTTACCTAAAATAGCATGAGCACAAAAAGTAATATCGCGTTTATTACCTGCGCGAGTGCACAAGACTTGCGCCACTGACGATCTTTATCTATTAAACTCACCAAGAAAAATGGCACATTAAACATTCTTTGTGCCATTCGGGTCAGTCGATCAAAGCTTTCTTACGTGTGTTGATTAAAAATACGGTTAGCCGAAATACATTTATTTTAGCTAAATTAGAATTTAAAACCATGTCAGTCAGTTAATAGTTAAAATCGTAGTAACCATTCTAAATAGATAAATGCGGAAATAAATCTATCGCTTGTTTTATGATTTCGGTTTTTTGACTTTTAGCTAGGTACACAGCAAATATTTCTCGATGATAAACGGGTGCACTTTCCACAACGAACAAATTATTCGCTTCTACTTGTTCAAAAGTCATTTGCCTTGGCAAGTGTGCGCTTCCACCCGCTTGTAAAATATAATTTAAGGCAATACGTGGTTGGCTCATAAAGTGTTTAGCCGGCGCAGAATCTTGAGATTCACGCATATGGAGGGCATTAACCGACTCACCATAGTCTACCATAATGTAATTATCTACATTCATACCTTCTATATGTTCAGGGTCAGATGTCACTAAATGCAAGGGCACAGTTGCTACTTTTACTGTCACTAAATCTTCGATAAATGGCGGTTCGAATAAAAATGCAATGTCAATCGTACGGTTAATAACATTTTTTCTTAACTCCATGGGCGAATATGTGCTGGTAAATAAACTAACACTGTCTAAATTACGATGAATTTTTTGCAACCAACCTTGTAAAACGATATCCCAGATAGAGTTAATTGAGCCAATGGCAAGTTGTTGGGCATCATGTTCTGCCACACCAACATCGTGCTTAGTTTTTTGCCACATAAAAATAATTTCATTGGCATGTTTTATTAGCCTATGGCCTTCAGTAGTCAATTTCAAATGCTTGTGGCTGCGATCAAACAGCAAAACCCCCAAGTCATCTTCTAATAACTTTATACGTGCACTAACGGCAGATTGGGTAATAAATAAATTTTCAGAAGCGATTCTAAAATGTAATGTTCGGCTCACTTCCAAAAATGTTGTTAATAATTCAAATTTCATAAAACCTCTTCTAATCAATTTTTTTGATTAAACTAGCCAAAATATTGCGTTTTATTATTTTAAGCGCTGACTATACACTCTAGTTACATTTTTACATCACTTTTAATAATAAAAGTGAAATAGTCAGGCAGCAATTATGAAAGTAGCAATATTATCAAGAAATAAGAATCTTTATTCTACAAAACGCTTAAAAGAAGCAGGTGAAGCAATGGGACATGAAGTGGATGTTATTGACACTTTACATTGTTATATGGATATCACCAGCAGCAACTCAAAAGTACGTTATCACGGTAAAGAATTACCTATGTACGATGCGATTATTCCACGTATTGGTGCTTCAGTAACATTTTACGGTACTGCCGTTGCTCGACAATTTGAAATGATGGGCACCTTTAATATTAATGAGTCTGTCGCTATTAGTCGTTCACGAGATAAGCTACGTTCATTACAACTATTATCACGTAAAGGTATAGGTATGCCTCGTACTGGTTTTGCCAGTAAACCTGATAATGCCAAAGATTTAATCAAAAATGTTGGTGGCGCACCTGTAGTAATTAAATTACTAGAAGGTACACAAGGTATTGGTGTGGTTTTAGCAGATACAGCAAAAGCTGCAGAAGCAATCATTGAAGCGTTTATGGGATTAAAAGCCAATATATTAGTGCAAGAGTTTATTAAAGAAGCTGGCGGTGCTGATATTCGTTGTTTAGTTATTGGTGGTAAAGTTGTTGCGGCCATGAAACGACAAGGCGCAGAAGGTGAGTTCCGCTCTAACTTGCATCGCGGCGGCAGTGCTGAAGTTGTTAAATTATCAAAAGCAGAGCGAGAAACAGCAATTTTAGCGGCAAAAGCCATGGGATTGAATATGTGTGGTGTAGATTTATTGCGTTCACAAAATGGTCCTATGGTGATGGAAGTTAATTCATCTCCAGGCTTAGAAGGCATTGAAAAAGCAACAGGTAAAAATATTGCCGGTATGATTTTTGAATTTTTAGAAAAAAATGCCAAACCACATGCCAATAAAACTCGTGGTAAAGGATAAGGTTAATGAAGGATATTTTAAAAATAGGTGAATTTGAAATATTACCCGGCGAACAGCGCAAAATAGACTTGCCTGTCGCCAAGTTATATACCGATGCTGACGTTTCATTACCGGTTCATATAATTCGCGCCAAAAAACCAGGTCCTACAATTTTTATTAGTGCTGCGGTTCACGGCGATGAGTTAAATGGTATAGAAATTATTCGTCGATTAATCAGCGAAAAGAAATTTAAGATCACGCATGGCACATTAATAGCTGTGCCTATGGTCAATGTATATGGCGTAGTGAATCAAAGCCGTTATATGCCCGACCGTAGAGATCTTAACCGTTGTTTTCCTGGCTCAGCGAAAGGTTCGTTGGCGGGTCGTGTAGCGCATATTTTTCTTAATGAAATTGTTAAGCATTGTGATTACGGCATTGATCTACACACAGGGGCAATTCATCGCTCAAACTTACCGCAAATTCGCGCTGATTTATCCTGTGAGCAAACCAAAGAATTAGCCATGGTCTTTGGCGTGCCGGTAGTATTAAATTCAAACATTATTGATGGTTCTCTTAGAGAAGCAGCAGTAAAACATAAAACCAAAGTACTACTGTATGAAGCAGGTGAAGCCCTACGTTTTGATGAGTATTCAATCCGTGCCGGCATGAAAGGCATTACTAACGTGTTAAAACATTTAGGTATGCGTAAAGCTTCAACTACGCGTAAAAAAGTAATAGCGCCGTTTGTAGCTAACAGCAGTCAATGGTTGCGAGCGAATGGTAGTGGTATTGTCAATCACCGCGTTAAGTTGGGCGACCAAATTAAAAAAGGTGATGTTTTAGCTGAAATTGGTAGCCCGTATGGCGACATTTTAGATGTAGTTACGGCAAGCAGAGCCGGTATATTAATTGGTCAACAAAATATCCCTTTGGTACAAGAAGGTGAAGCTATGTTCCATATAGCCTATTTTGAAGAAGATGATAAACATATCTCCCAGCAAATAGAGAGTTCTCAAGACAATTTATTACCGCAAAGCAGCATGTAAAGGAAGGTAACGTAATATGACTATAAATCAAAAAGCAATTATTGGCCGTTTGGAAACTATTGCGCTACCTGAGTTAGCAATAACAGATATACAGGTGCGCGTTGACACGGGAGCTAAAACCTCCTCATTGCATGTTGACAATATTGTTAAATTTAAAAAAAATGGCAAAATAATGGTCAAGTTTGACCTGCACCCTGATGTCTATAATGTTGAAGAAATAGTTTCTTGTGAAGCACCCATTCATGACATAAGAAGAGTTAAATCTTCCAATGGTACCTCTGAGCAACGTTATGTAATTTCAACACCGGTTCAACTGGGTGATACACTTTGGCCTATTGAAATTACCTTAACAGATCGCTCTGATATGAGTTACTTAATGTTATTTGGCCGCGAGGCTATTGGTAATAAATTCCTTGTCGATCCATCAAAGGTATTTGTAAGTTCATAACTTATTGAGGCGTTAATATGACAATTGAACAGGCAATAGAACAAATAAAATCTATACTCTCATACAATATTATTACCGTGTCAGAACAATCGGTGACCTTAGGTGATATTCTTTTTATCCCCTTGCTCATTGGTATCGGTTTATTGTTAAGTAAGTGGTTAATTAGGTTGATCAGTAATCGCTTAAGAAATAAAAAAATCGACCCTAATGTTATTCATTTAGTGGAACGAATTTTATTCGTCATAGCAATAACGGTCATAATTATTAGCATATTAGACTTTATCAATGTGCCGATTGCCGCTTTTGCATTTTTATCTGGCGCCATTGCTATCGGCTTTGGTTTTGGTGCACAGAATATTATCAATAACTTTATCAGTGGTTGGATATTAATGTGGGAGCGCCCTATTCGTATTGGCGACTTTTTAGAAATTGAAGATGCTAAGGGGCTTGTCGAAGAAATTAATACCCGCTCCACTCGTATAAAACGAGTAGATGGTGTGCACTTATTAATACCTAACAGCAAATTACTCGAAAATACTGTGGTTAACTGGACCTTAGTAGATCAATTTGTCAGGTGTTCGGTTAAAGTCGGTGTTGCTTATGGCTCGCCAGCTAAAAAAGTCGCCGAGTTGATAATGCAAGCAACAACTGAGCAAGTTGAAGCACTTAAAGAGCCAAAACCTTTAGTAACATTCGACGACTTTGGTGATAACGCTTTAATGTTCGAAGTCACTTTTTGGATCAGCTCAAGAGTTGAAAGTGGTTTAAGAATTGCTAAAAGTAATGTTAGATTTCGTTTGGAAGAATTATTTGAACAAAATGATATTGTAGTCGCTTACCCACAACGTGACATACATATCGACGGTTCGCTAAAATTAATTAATAGCGAGTCAAAATCGTACTAATAATAAATACGTTTGCAGTAAATCCGCTTAAGTCTAACAACAGCATAAGCTTATTTGATCGGTCGGTAATTATCTATGACAAGTCAAATAAGCTTATTTATATCTTATAATGTAACCTGAGTTCAAAAATCATCGTATAACATTAAGAGCTCTGCACCAAGGCTAAACTATAACTCGACTAGGGCTAAGGCTAGGCTGAAATAATGCACCTAAATTCAAAAAGATGTTACTCAACTTTTTTATTTTCGAACCACAGTTGCATAAAATCAGCAGTAAGTTTTTGTTCTATTCCTAATGCTTTTTCTGTTGGGCAGAAAATAGAAAACACTACCTGGGTATCTCCGAGTTCAGAAGTAGACACTTGAATATGAGGCTCAGGGCCGGCAATGCTAATGTCTAGACGATTTTCTATTAGTTGATTGTAACGCATAGCAACCTCTTTAAATTCGATACAATACAAGTTTGCCTTTTCGTGCAAAGTATCAATAAAAATAAAAGGATTAACACTGTCATCACGAACGATAGTGAAATGGTGCATCGCATAACGTTTTAAAAAATTTAGGTTCTTTATAACTGACGTAATTAGCTGACTATTAGGCACATACAAAGTTTTACCTGTGTACTGATAATCGTGTTTATTAACTTCTAGAAGTGTTAGTTTAGCCCAGTCATTGGAGTGAACTTCACCATAATATTTACCCACTTGTATCCAATCGCCAATGCGGAATGGTCGACTGGTTAAAATATATACAAAACCTATAAAGCATTGTATAAACTCTCTCGTTGCAAGCACAATAGCGACAATGAATGCCGCGATTGAAAAAGCAAATCGTTGAATTTCACTCGACCAAATGTTAAAAATAAAAACAATAACTAACAAAGTAAATATGTTATTTACCATATTAATTTTTAATCTTTTACTCTTTTTCGATTTTCGTTTTATTAGCTTAATCGTTACCGCTTTTAAGCTATAAAAAGCAATAAAAAGCAATACCGTTAGTATAAATTTATGTAGCAATAAAAATTCAATAACAGTTTCAATATATAAAATAATAATTACCTTATTAGTGTTTGATGACGACTAAACCTTGAGTCAGCTAAATCTTTAGCCAACTTAGCCTTAGACTAAATAAGCTTTAAGTCAACTTGACGTTAGTTAGCCATCAACCACTTTTTGATTGATTTTTTGTAGGTGTAATAAAGTACCTTCTACACCTAGCTTGTTAAAACTAGCATTTAATTCAGCTTGTTTTGTTTGCAGTAAACTTATGCCCTCAACCTCAATATCAAAGAACAGCCAAGTTTGTTCATTTGACTGCAATAACTTCACAACAGCTTTATTAGTTTTAGTGCTTCCGACAATGGTGATATCAACCATTGCCATTTTACCACTTTTAGAAAGCGTGCTTTGGCCGACATTAATCACTTCATTATTATATTTATTTAATAAATTACTATAAGTGTTAATAAGTTGTAGTGATAATTCAGTGACAAAAGACTCTCTAAGCTCTTCCGGCACTTTAGCCATATTTTTATTCAGCACTTTATAAGTAAAGTATTTTGCGTCAACCTCGGGCAACAAATACTTATTTAAAACATCTCTTATATTTGCCTTGGTTAAGGTATGGGTTTGCTTTAATTTAATTAGTGAAACTTCAACCTGACTAAATACCATATTTACTTTTATTTTAGCATCGTCAGATGACGCAAAAACAGTCGCTGAAATTAAAAGTGCCATTGTAATAATAACAACACTGGTTAAATTAGTGTTGAACGCCCGTTTGGTTTTCATTTTAGTGCTCAATAAATAATGTATAAGTACGATTATAGTGATTCACGCCAAGCTAGCAAACGCTTTAATTTATCCAGTCTAATCAAATAAATTTATTAAACCATATGCTGTAACAAAAACATCAGCTAATTAATGAGTATTTAAGTGATATAAGCAGTAAAGTTGTTGGAGTTAAGCTGTACTAAAGCTAAACAAACACCTAAAACTAGGTAGCTTTCATCACAAATTATTCAATAGAACATTAACCTAAATTTACCCGGATTGATCCTTTAGCTAACTTTGCGCGTAATCTAAAATAGAATGATGGTTATTGACCGTGATTAATTAGTTGAAAAAACAGCCATAATTTAGCTAAAATTAGTCTAACATTGGTTTAGTCTAACATTGGTATTGGCGCTGACGTCATTATCTTTATAAATCAAGGTCCTAGTAATAAACTTATTTTTATATTATCTTAATGATATAGTTAATTTTGTTATTAGTTTAATTATATTTCAAGTTTTTAAGGTTAATGTAACCAACAGTAACTAATATCGAAATTTAGCGAAAATAGCCTTAGCTGCATTACTAATATAATTTAAAGCACGTGTATTTATTTTTTGTACCAAGAACCAGGTGGTTTTTACTTTAAGTATTTAACACAACATATAGAGAAAAAATTAATGAAAACTAGCGTGACTGAACTAACACATGCCGATATACAACGGCAGAAGTTAATTGATTCAAGCCAATTTCACGGTATTCATTGGTTAATATTAGCGCTTTCATCGATATTAACTATTGGGGCCTGGTACATTGCCTCAGAGCAAGTTAATAAAAGAATAGCTGAACGTTTTGAGCGTGAATCTTTACACGTAATAGAACTTGTTAAAGAGAGAATGCAGCTTTATGAACACGCATTATGGAGCGCTGTTGCCTATGTTGATGCAAGCGAAGGCGACATTACTAACCAGAAATGGCAAAACTATAGTAATAGTCTTCGAATAGACAAAACTTACCCTGGCATTAACGGTCTAGGCTTAATTTATAACGTCAAACATGAAGAGCGAAATAGTTTTATTCGAGCACAACAACAAACCCGTCCAAATTTTGCCATAAAACCATCTCACAATGAAGATGAGCTCTGGCCTATAACCTACATTGAGCCATTATCATCCAACAAACAAGCTGTTGGTTTAGATGTAGCGTTTGAAAAAAACAGATATTTTGGCGTTAAAAATGCCCGAGATACTGGCTTAGCGCAGTTAACCGGCCCAATTACTTTAGTGCAAGACGCGAAAAAAACACCTGGCTTTCTATTTTATGCCCCTTTTTATAAAAAAGGTATGGTGCACAACTCAGTTACTACACGTCAGCAGTCGATATTGGGTGTGGCATATGCACCTTTTATTATGTCTAAACTTATTTCAGGCACATTATCGATAGATCAACGCCATGTTAGTTTAAAAATTAGCGACGCGGGTCAGTCATTGTATAATGACATGGATAATGACATGGATAATGAAAATAAAATTGACCCTGAACCTTTATTTATTCAAAAAACCGATGTCAAATTTTATGGTCGAGTTTGGCAATTCACTATCAGTTCAAATTTATACTTTCGAGATGCTTCAGGTTCAAATCAACCCTACTTTATATTGGCTGGCGGTATCGCCATTGATCTTTTATTATTAGCCTTATTTATTGTACTATCAAGATCAAACAAACAAGCACTGGCATATGGTGACGAAATTACTCGAGAGCTAAAAATTAATACTCGACGTCTAATTAAGTCAAACCAAGATCTTGAACAATTTGCCTACGTTGCTTCTCATGACTTAAAGTCTCCGCTAAATGCCATACGAAAATTAATCAGTTGGATAAGTGAAGATTGTGAAAAAATATTGCCTGACAGCTCTAAAGAACATTTAAAGTTGCTTAATAATCGCAGTGAAAGAATGAATAAATTACTTGATGATTTACTCGATTACGCTCGTATTGGCCGACATGAATATAAAGCCAATCCATTAGACTTAAAAGCAACAGCACAGGAAATTTTTAGTTTATTAGATCACCCAAAAGCGTTTGATTTATCAGTAGACAAGCAGGTATTACTTATACCTAGAACGCCGATAGAAATTGTGCTTAGAAACCTAATATCAAATGCTATAAAGCATCACGATAAATTAACTGGCCATATCAAAATATCTTATAAAGCCGTCGATAACATGCACCATATTAGTGTGGAAGACGACGGCCCTGGTATTCCAAGCGAATTATTTGATAAAGCGGTTGAAATGTTTCAAACTTTGCGACCTAGGGATAAGGTCGAAGGCAGTGGTATGGGCTTGTCATTATCCAAAAAAACCATTGAACATTACGGTGGCAGTTTAATTATCGAATCTGACGGTATCAGAGGAACCACCATAGTAGTGATATGGCCGATGACAACAGAATAATAACTAAAGTAATTCGGTTCTTAAATTAGTTAAGTTAAGTTAAGTGGGTATAAAATGACGGCTAAATCAAGAGAAGTAACACTCTTCTTAATTGAAGATGATGATATTGATGCTATGTCTATTACACGTGCATTTAAAAAAATGTTCATAGGCAATGAAATGATCAGAGCAACTGACGGTCTTGAAGGCCTTGAGATGCTGCGCAGCGGTGCTATACCATCACCTTACATTATATTGCTTGATTTACAAATGCCGCGGTTAAATGGCTTAGAGTTTTTAGCTGAAATTCGACAAGACCCAGAATTGGCTAAAAGTATTGTTTTTGTTTTAACAACGTCAAAATCAGATGAAGATATGACAGCTAGCTACCAAAAAAATATTGCAGGCTACTTTGTAAAAGAAGAAGTTGGTGAAGGTTTTTTAGATATAGTAGCAATGCTCGAAGGCTATTGGAAAATAGTCCATTTTCCAGAAGATAAAACAAATTAACCCTTTATTGCAGTATTACAAGGAATATAACCTTTGAATATTTTGATAGTTGATGATGATATTGTCGATAGAGAAAGTATTATACGGACATTAAATAAATCAACATGTGAGTGGGACTTTGTTGAAACTGAGTCCGTCGATGAAGGTTTAGCTGCCTTTGCCAAACAAAAATTTGATGTGATTTTACTCGATTATCGTATGCCAAAACGTGATGGCATTGAATTATTATTAGAATTACGTAATGCTTCTTTAGAAAAAAGTATTGCCATTATTATGCTAAGTAACTCTGAAGAAACAGAGTTAGCTTTAGAATGCATAAAAAATGGTGCCCAAGACTTTTTACTTAAATCAGAGGTAACTTCTTCAAGATTACAAAGAGCCATTTTGCAATCTAAAGCTAGGTTCGAACTAGAAGAAAAGCTTCAAAGTAGTTATCAGCAAGCAAAAAAACTAGCAGAACTTGACTCCTTAACCGGCCTAGCTAATCGTTACTCATTTGAAGAAGCATTACAATCTAGCGTTACAAAAAAACCGCGTGACGATTCTAAGCTTGCACTCACCCTATTCGACCTTGATAATTTTAAATTTATTAACGATACCCATGGCCACGATATTGGCGATCAAATATTGATACAAGTTACGCAAAGAATTTGTAACTGTTTACGTGGTAATGAAGTGTTTGCACGTTTAGGTGGTGACGAATTTGCTATTATTTTGAGCAACTTGCATACCATAGACAATGTAACCAGAGTAACGCAAAGAATATTACACTGTTTAGATGAACCCTTTAATATTTCAGGCATAGTCATAAAAATGAGCGCGAGTATTGGTATCGCGATTTACCCTGACAACACAAATACCGCCAATGAGTTACTTAAATATGCCGACATTGCTATGTATCGCGCGAAAAAGCTTGGTAAAAATCAAATATGCTATTTTGAAGATAAAATGCAAGAGCAGTTTCTTCAACGATACCAAGTGGAAGCAAATTTAATAGGTGCTGTTGAGCGCAATGAATTTATCTTACATTACCAACCCGTTTTTGAAACAACGACAAGTAAAGTTATTGGTTTTGAAGCATTAATACGCTGGAACTTTCAGAATAAAATGCATTTTCCTGATAGTTTTATTCCTATTGCTGAGTGTTCTCGTGCCATTATTGATATTGGTCGTTGGGTAATTACACAAGCTATCTATCAAATATCGTTATGGAATCTACGCAACAGCAAATTACTCTCTATTTCTATCAATTTATCAAGCATACAATTGGCTGATAAAACATTGGTGTTGTTTATCAAAAGTATGTTGGAAAAATATCATGTTCCAGCGGTACTGGTAGAGTTTGAATTAACCGAAACTGCGTTACTTGAAAATAGCAGCCAAGCGATCACCGCTATAGAATCACTGAGTGATTTAGGTTGTCGTATAGCATTAGATGATTTTGGTAGCGGATTTTCGTCGGTATCACATTTACAAAATTTTCCTATTGATACCGTAAAAATTGACAAATCCTTAATGCTTGCATCTGATCAACCAAAAACACGAGCTTTAGTACAAGGACTTTCAGCTATGTTGCACTCTATAGGGCTAGATATTGTGGCAGAGGGTATTGAAGATGAGCAAAGTTTTCTATTATGCCAAGCACTTAATATTCAGCGCACACAAGGCTACTTTTTTGCTAAACCGTTAGATGCTATCGATATTGAACGACAATTTATAGTTTAAGGTGTAAATCACATCATTCATTAGTTTAATAGCGTCTATAAACGTAGATAAGAATAAGTAGAGTAATAATATCATTAGTACTAAGCGAAAAATTGATAAACGGGCGATTAAATGAACTCATCAAATACCTTGTTCCACGAATTCTCCAATGAATGGATAACTCGAGAGCATGGACTACCCTCTCATCAAATTCATCAAATGTTATTTTTCGAACGTAAGTTATGGCTTGCAACACCCAATGGATTGGCCATTTTTGATGGTGAACAAGTAAATGTACTAGACCAAAAGCAAGGGCTATTAACGCATGGCATCCGTGCTTTAGCATGTGATAAACCTTATATTTTGGTTTGTTCTGATCGCGGCGTCGATAAACTAGACGCTAACTCCACAAAGTTAATTCAAAATATTTCTACCGTTGACTTAGGTCTAGGCTGCTGCCAGGCGGCAATAAAAATTGCTGCCGATAAGTATCTATTAGCTTGTGCGAACGGTTTGCGTATTTGGGATACCACCACATCACAACTTCAGTCGCTCAACTCACCGTTAGATGATGATTTTATTATCAACATGGTTGGTTATGATCAAAATTCAATTCTTATTCAAAGTAAAAACAGTGGCTTATGGTTATACCAAGCCGGCAAGTTAGAACCCTTTATTCGTCAACAAATAGCTGAATATGGCACACCACATAAGATTTGCCAGCAAAATGACTATATTTGGCTACTTACTGAAAAGTTTGTTATTCAACTTGATACTGAATTCCATATTATTGAAAGCATTGCTTTACCGAGCGACTTTAAAGCACCTAGAACGGCTTTTTACGATCAACTTGGCGAGCTTTACATCGCCGATAATCAATGTTTAATCGTGATGGCAAAACAGCAGGAGAGCTGGCAAGTCATTAGACATATTAATGACGATGTCTTAGTAAACACGATAAAGCAAGATTCGTACGGCAACCTTTGGGTCGCGACCGACTTTAGCGGCTTAATGAAAATTTCTGCGCTAAACCATTGGATTAAGAGTTACCGAAGTCAACGTAATAATTCGATATTGTCGTTGCAATTAGTTGAGCCCGCGCCGCCGTCCACGAATATCGCAACTACCCCTTATAACAAACACAATACCACTGACGAAGAACTTTTACTGATCGGCGGTACTAGCTATAGCTTTTATGCTCCGAAACAAATGCCTTCACAAGCAAAGGAAATTCTCGGGTTGCGCGGATTAGCTTGTTGGGATTTAAATTTTTTTGCCGACATTGGTTTTTGGGCGGCAACCGATATAGGGCTGATACAATTTGATGATATTGAACAAGAGAATGTTAGTATATTCAGCAATGAAAGTGTTGGTGCGGGACGTTGTTTAACTCGTTACGATAATCAATTAATCTATGGCAGCATATCAGGCTTATACTGTTATCAAATTGAAAATAAAAAGTTATCGCCGTTACTCGATGATAATCAACACACAATTGGCTACGTTTATGCTATTAAAATAATCAGTGACTCGTTATTTTATATCGCGACCTTAGGAAACGGACTATGGCTTTACCATTGTAAAACGCAAAAATTACAAAAATTATTTCAATCGCTAAATCTATCCAATGTGTACGCAGTGGATATTGATACACAACACCGCACTATCCTTGCTGTTGATAATAGTATTTGGCTGATAGAAAATGAACAAGCTAAGAAAGTGTTTGAAGTTAACGAGTCTGTAGCGGCTTGGTGCGTTCATTGGTATTCCCCGACACAGGTTATTTTAGGCACTTCACAAGGCTTGAAAGTGTTCGATTTAGTAAGCAAAACTTGCACCTTTATCATCGACAACTTTCCAAAACATAAATTTTGGGAGTTTACCACCTCACGAAGTCTAGTAAAGGGTGCTTATGGTGTATTTTGGTGTGGTTTAAACGAAGGTTTACAATCAGTTAATTTAAATCAGCTGGTAGAAATTATTACACCTCCGGTGCCAGAAATAAAAAGCCTCAATTCAAGTAATCAGTTGACGACGAGCTCTGGTTACGTTGAGCTAACAGAAGGTAGTTGGAGTTTAGAAGTTTGCATTGGCTGCTTTTGGCTTTGGCAGGAGCAATCATTACATTATAAATATCGACTCGTTGGGCTGCACTCAGGATGGCATGTAATGGATGGCGCTCGGATCGAATTTACTACCTTGCCCGTTGGCGATTACATCCTCGAAATTTCGACTAACAGTAGCCTTGCTCAATCAACTCAAAACCTGCAACTTTTAAAGATCACCGTTAAAAGCAATCGCTTCTTTGGCCAATTACACTTAAAACTTTCAAACTGGTTAAATAACCTAGTAAATAAGTATAGAACGCTGCGACAGCTCAGTAGCATACAGCAGAACTATGAAACGATGGAGCGGCGCATAAAACATCGGACCTTAGAGCTATTTGAAGCGAATCAAGCGTTATCGGTGCTGAATGTGCAATTAGAGAATTTATCGAATCGCGATCAATTGACCGATCTTTACAATCGGCGTTACTATTTTGAACAATTAGAAACTGAAATTAAACGTGCCATGCGCGATGAACAACCACTCACGGTAATGATGATCGATATTGATTTTTTTAAAAATTACAATGACAACTACGGACATCTTGCTGGTGATGTTTGTCTAAAAAATGTTGCACAAGCATTACAAAAATATTTTTTTCGCAGCGGCGAACTACTCGCGCGTTTTGGCGGCGAAGAGTTTATCGTATTAATGCATAACACTGACCTTAAAAGCGCAGTAAATATTGCCAATAAGTGCGTCAAAGACGTCTACGAACTCGCCATTCCCCACGCCTATTCTGAGTGTGCAAAATACATCACCATTAGCATAGGTTTATCGATGCAAATTCCGATTTATCATCAAGGTAGTTTCGGCTGGGTAGACTATCGTCAACAAGCGATTAATCAGGCGGACCAAGCACTCTATCGCGCAAAAGCACAAGGCCGCAATCAAGTGCAGCATTACGAAAATGATGACCTTGAAACCAAAGAACCACAATCTCACTGAAGCCCTTAAAATTATCAGGTGAAATAGTTTTTATTTATCAGCTGCGGGCTGCTTAGCACTGCTGTCTACAACCGAAGTAAGTGGAAATGGCGTTGTTGCCGTTCCTGCATATAAACTAACGTGCGGAAATGGTATTTCAATACCCTGCTGATCAAAGGCGTTTTTAATCTCTATATACATGCTGTTTTTCAAAGCCAGAAAATTTTCCCGTCTTGCCCACACTGAAAACTGAATATCAATCGACGAGCTACCAAAGCCGGTTAATATAAACACAGGTGCCGGCTCTTCTAAGCAAATGAAATTTTTCGCCGCAATATCCATCAGTATATTACGCACTTTTTCAATATCTTCTTTATACGCAATACCAATTTTTAAATCCGCGCGCCTAATAGGATATTTGGTCATTGTCGTTACCGCGCTTTTTATCATGCTTTCATTCGGAATACGAACAAACAGATTATCAAAGGTACGTAATTTTACCGAGAGTAAATCAATAGAAATAACTTCGCCGGTAATGTCATTTACCTTAATAACATCGGTAATAGAAAATGGTCGTTCAATCATCAAGAACAAACCACTAATTAAGTTTGATGCTGATGTTTGCGAGGCAAAACCTAAGGCAACCGTAAAAATGCCGGCCGCGCCCAGTAATATGCTTAAATCAAGACCAATATTATCTAAAGCTGAAAATGTGACTAAGGCTAAAATACTGTAAAAAATTGACCTTTTTAAGAATAATTGCCCATGCGCGGTCAATTTATGTTTTGTCACCTTTACTACGGCACTACTGATCAATCGTGCAAGGATAAAACCAATAATAAATAATAATATTGCCTGACACAGTGCAAATAAATGAGAGGCTTTAAGAAGGTCAATAAACGCTATAATATCTTTCACAATTTTCTCTTTTATTAAGCAAATAAACTACTAATACTGCGTATGAGTATACTTTGTTCGGTTGCGACTCTTGGGTTACTAATTAACACCGGCGCGTTAGCTTCAACGGGCGCGTGCTTATCAAGGTGCAATTCAACATTATCACTATGACCATCTCGATGCACAGATATGCCAGTAGTCCAGAGTTGGTGCTCTTGGTCAGCGTATAAATGCAATAAAGTCACTGGAACACTAATGCGCTCTATTGTTAATGCCTCGTTGTGGTTATTAATCACGGTGATCGGGGTAATGGCCCGATGCGGACGTTTTTCTATATTATTAAGTTGAATACGCGCCGCGGTATATTTTGCATAACATATTTGCCCTACTCTGGTTGATGGGCCAAACCAAGAGTCAGATGGCCGCCAAAATGGTAAATCGAGTAAACATTCACCTTTAGGCAGTAATTTAGCCGAGAACCAAATAGGCGTACTTACGTAAAGCCTTGCCTTTTCACCTGCGAGCAAAGTTAACGGCGTATCGGGACGAGTTACTACCGACCGGTCAGCGAGTAAGGGGAGTACTTGTATTTTGTCTGAGGTGTTTTGTTGTAGATATCGGCCAAACTTTGCTGCTTTCATACAGCAGTCGTCATCGGGTTCGCCAACAATCATTGCCTGGTCATTTTCAGTAACAGTTTCTAAATTCCAGCTATTCCATTCATTTTCATCACGTTTTAAAATGATTGACCTATCGCCAAATTGCCAGCACCGTTGTTGTTGAAGGCTAAAAGTAAACTCGCCCCACCATGCATTATTAGCCATTTACTCTACTCTATTTATATTTTTGCGTTAACTCATTAAAAGTTATTAATTGCTAATGAATTTTACAAATTCAGCTTATTTTTCAATTAACAATACCTTTCTATATTTATAGATTATGCTATCTTAAAGCACTTGTGTATATACCCAATACCACTTATAAACTGGCTTTTACCGCTGTTAATCATTCACCATCCAAAGGAACGTTTCATGACAACATTACACATTGTTTTGTCAGATTTGGAAGTCACTCATGCCATACTTTCTAAAATAACCCTACTACAGAATAAACTTTCAGCAAATGTTGTGTGGTATTTACATCATCATCAACGTTTTTTTGACCGACGTTACTTCACAAATGAACTGGCCACTATTTCAGATACTTTACAAGCAACTCATCAAAGCAAAATTGCTCAGATTGAACTAAAAATAAAAAAGTACTTCCCGAAAAGTGCCCTACATATCTGTAAAGAAAAGTACTGGTCAAAGCAAGTTAATAGCAACGCTAATACGTTAGATAAAACCATTATTATTCGCTCAAAGTCCGGCCTTACTTCGGCTGACAATCAATATATTAGCCATAATAAAACTACGGTATTTATATTAAACCAAGAGAAATGGTTGTCTGATGGTAAAGCTATTGGGGCGATTGACCCTTTTCATGAAGATGATGAAGATAATAAATCAGATAGTAAAGTCGTTAACTTTATGCGGCAGTGGCACCCATCAACAGCTCAAGCAGTGCCGTTTTTATTGCACGTTATTCACATTCCACCCTTAGCTATTGAATACGAAAAACAAATTGAGGCACTCCATAAAGAGCAAGTATATCGTTTTGCTAAAACAGTCAAATGCTCTAAAAGTTTGATAACATTTATTCGCGGCACGCCTGAACACGCTTTGTTGACATATGTTGATGATAATAAAATTGACTTAATCGTACTCGGTTGTAGAGAGCACAGCTTATTTGACAAGTGGCTTAATGGTTCAACAATATCAGCACTTATAAACCATGAAAATTGTGACATGGTTTTAATTAATACCCCTTAAGTTATTGATAAGTTTGGTTGTGGCTGAAGAATTGAGTTAGTAATGTGACTTAGAAATTAACTGATGAATAAACTAACACTTATTCATCAGTTAACTTCATTGCTGATTATTTATAGGTACTATGGTCTACACGTTCAAGATAAAAAATAAATCACCAAATCCCCACAGCAAGGTGCCGGTGATAAGTAATGAAACCTCGAGGATACCAAGTTGTAATCTAACGGCTTGTAATATTTTCTCCGTTTTTTCTTCAAAGTCATCTTCTATGGTTTGAATTTCACTTTCTGTATTTTCGGTTGATACTTTTAATCTTCGCAATTTTCGTTTCGCACGAGCCATTGTTACACGGTGATGGAAATTAAGTCGGCCAATTAATAATCGCTCTTGTATTATGCCTCCCAATCCTGACCAAACACCCAATACAGCGATTAAACAACCACTACGTGATAGCCATTCTAAGCCCGCAAATTGTATTATTGACAAATATACCCCAAGCGTTGCTATTAATATGGCTAATAACCAATTTATTAATGGATGACGTTTAGGGATGCTCACAGCCGCGATTAAAACGTCTGGTGTTGAGTCATTTAAATTTGTTAAACCTGCTGACATAAATACCTTCTTGTTATTTTTGACCGGTTAATTTTGGTCTTTTTTATTGTTGTTATCTTTATCTTTATCTTTATCTTTAGTAGTCGAAAACTGCTTTTTATAGTTAATGTTAGCACTTATTTCATCGCCACTAATGGCTTCAAATGAGATACTTGGCGATAGCTTATACTCAATATTCCAACCTGCTTGAACGCTACTATCAGAATCAATACTGGTGCCATAACCGACATTTAATCGGTCGTTAATTTTTGCGGCAATATCAACACGTGTACTGTTTCCGTTATTACCACTTTTACTGGTAAAGGCAACATCTTTGAGGCCAAGTTGGTCACCAATCTTCTGTACTAACTTGTTGGCGCTCTCAACCCCTAAACTGATAGCTGCAGTGGTTAATGCATTGCCTTCTTGTTGCGATAATGAATCTAAGTTGCGGCCAGTAATCAGTAATGACAATATATTTTCATCCGCCATGGCCGGCTCTGAAAATAAGGTTAACCGCGGATTGTGTATTGTGCCATCGGCAATAATCCCAACCTTTATATCATCAACGATGCGTACAGCTCTAAACTGAATGCTTGGGTTTGCGGCCGTTCCCAAAAACAGCAATTGCCCCTGTTCAATAGTTAACGTTTGCTTGTAAGCTTCAAATTTACCGTCTTTTAAATCTAAGCGACCATTAAGGGTTAACGCTTGGCCGGTAATCAGTGTTGAAGCTAAGTTACCCTGTATTTCGCTTGATAAACCAAAACCGCTGATTTTAACGTTATTGCCTGCTGACAGGGTTAGCGATATATCGTACTCAAATGGTGAGTCTTTTACGGTTAAGTCTTTTTCATCAACAATAACTTGGTCTTCTGAAACACTAATGGCAGGTTTTGGTAAAGATCCAATTTTTATATCTGCTTGATCAACGATTAAGTTACCATCCACTGTTAAATGGTTATTTTGAAAGTTTGCCTTTAACATTGGCGAAACAATTAATTTATTATCATTGTTATTGACCAGTGTCACTTGTTGCCCTTCAATTGTTAGATTAGCTTTTATTGGCGCCGAAAGCTTTGCATCACCTGCTATAGTGAGTGATCCCTGCGGGTTTTGTAATTCGCCTAATAATATAATACTGTCTTGTTGGCTGCTTAATTTTATTTTGCTGTTACGAATATCTAAGCCATATTCATCAATCACTAAGTGGTCGATGGCAAGTGACCCTTCACCTTCCAATATTGGCTTTTTCAAAGTACCCGCTAAGGTAAAGTTTTGCACTAAGCTAATATCAATTTTATCAATGCCTTTTTGCCAATGTTTAAACCAATCAAACTCTTTTAAATTAAGTGACAAGTCGCCACTAATGTTTGCAGAATCAACCAGCGGCCAATCAGTGCTTAACTGAGCCGTTATTTCATCATCGCCTGGTAAGCGAATATTCAAACGAGAGCTTACTTTATCCTGCTGCCACTTACCCTGAAGTTTTACTAGCGCAATGGTCAATAGACGTTTTGATAATCCAATGTCAGCTTTGCTCTTTTCACTCGGAATACTTAAGGTAATATCCGTTTGTTCTAAGTCAAAATCGAGCTTAAAATCTGGCGTTATTGATAGCAAAACCTGACCTTTAGGCATGACAATCTCAGCTTGCCATTCAGGTAGTTTTACATCAGCATTGATAGTTTGCCATTGCGTAGTAATTGCGACAGTATTTTTTTGCTGCTGGGTATTAATAGTAAGTTCTTGCCCCTGTATTTGAATGTCAGATGACAGCCACTTAAAATCAGGGATTGATATATTAGCGGCAATTGTTTCCAGTTGCGCACCATGGCCTATTACATCTAAGTTACCCGTGACTTTACCTTGAACTTGCTGTGAGTATGGCGATGCATTTGATAGTAGCATTGATTGCCATGCTTTAAACTGCTCGAAAACAGGCGACATATACCATTGGTCAAAAGTTAAATTAGCCGACCACTGATTAGCTTGATGTTTAGCGTTGAGACAAAATGTTCCACTACCACTAAGACAAAGATTTTTTATGCGCTGTTCATCGCTGTTTAGTTGCAGTTGCTCTGCTGCTAACAGAAACTTCTCTTGTTGGTTTAGTGCCTTAAACTCTAGGTTACTGATTTGCCACATTGCTGTGGCTAAATCACTATCAATGGTAAATGGCTTGTTGTGAGCCTGCAGTAATTTACCATCGAATATCAAATTAACTGAGGTGTTTTCGGCTAAATTTGCGCTAATTAACATGTTATGTTTTTCTGGTAAGCCAGTAAATTTTAATGACGGCAACTCAACGGCGGTATCGTTGATATTAAGTAAATCAGCTTTAATATCCGCCTGCCAGTGATCGCTAAAGTCTACTGCCCAGTGAATATTTTTACCGTCAAATTTTGCCAGTGCTAGTTGCCCTATTTCCCCCTGACTGGATATAACCCAATGAGATTGCTGTTTTTCAATCAGCCAACTTACATCGACATTTGCCACTTCAAAGGCATTGTTGATAGCTAAAGAGCGACCATAAAGCTGGCCTGTTATCAATAAATTCTCAGTTGTTGGTTTATCAATATTAAACTCGCCTTGAACAACTGCTGTTAATTCGCCAAATTTGATCGCATTGCTTTTAACCGACAGCAAACCTTGTTTAAGCTCCATTTCAAGGTTAGCTAATACCGGCCATGATTGCTCTATTGCTACAGTATTATTAGCAATCGCGTCGGGAAACACTTGCTTTAATGATGAGGCTATTTGGTTATCACTGAGCTCACTTTTTAATAACATAGAAACGGCTGCGCTTGAGCGCCAATTTAGCACACTGGCGAGTTCAGCATTACCATCTAGTGTTATGGGTGCAAAGTCTTGCCATATGGCTTTGGCTTGCAACTGAGAAGTTATTTTAGGCCAATTGAGTTCAAAATTGGCTTTAACATGCTCAATTGAAATTTTTTCATTAGCTAGTTCTACTTGCTGCTTTTCTGCTATTAATTTACCTCGCTTTAAAAATAAACCTCGGTTATAAAACCAATCGGTAGTCACTGATATTTGATTCGGCGCTTGTAATTGTAAGGTTAATTGCGATGCATCGCTGATGCGCCCTTTTGACTTTACGCTAGCAGAAAGTTTTGCACCCTGCACAGTAACAGCAAGTTGGTGCTGCCATTTTTTACGCATATCAAGATAGCCAGAAACAGCAATGTTATGTTCATCAATACTAAAATTTAAAGCACTAACACTTGCCTTACTGCCGGCATGTGTTAATTTTTTTAAGGTAAGTCCGGTAATATTGTACTGACTACTTTCTTCGGGTGTCGTTTCTGTAGCTGTAATTATTTCAGGGGTAATTGCTTTATAGTTTATGTCGACAATGGTTACTTGCTTAATCTTAACTTCGACGGGTAATTTTACCGTATTAAGTTCGGGTAAAGCGTCTTGCAGACCGCTTGCTTTTTTCTCACTAACGCTCGACATGTCTAATGAGCTTAGAGAAATGGTATCGCACGACACTAGACGGTCAATCAAATATAGCCATTGACAGTCAACGGTTATATTTTTCGCTTGTACTCTTGTGTCAGCCTGTTGCCAATCGAACTCTGTTAAATGTATAGAAGAACTTAATGTGCCACTGACTTTACCTATAAGTAGCTCTTGTGGTTGAAATTGCGCTCCTCGTGCTACTAACCATTGCAAACCTGACTCTGTAGTATAAATCCATGTCAGTATTAACAACACCACAGCAATCAAGGCAGTGGAAACGAGACTGAACCATTTTAACAGCGTTTTCTTTTTGAAAAAGCTCATAAATCAGGTCCTATGGTGACATGAAAACGCCACGCTTTATTGCCATCAAGTGCTTTTGCAATATCAAGTCGAATAGCGCCAATCGGTGTTACCCATCTTAACCCTGTGCCAACTGATTTTTGCAATTCCCAATCTTTCCAATCATTAAATGCATTACCTTGATCGGTAAATAGTGCCCAGCGAAAACTTTCATAAAACAAGTAATCAACTTCAAGGCCTGTCGATAAAATATGTTTACCACCTATGGGTACTTCATTATCAATTGGCGATAAACTTTGGTGTTTATAACCTCTTACTGATACATCACCACCAGCAAAGAATCGATAGTTTGACGGCATAGAGCTATTAAAGTCATCAGTGTCCATCCAAGTAGTACCTACGCGAGCACGCAACAGTAATCGCCAGTCACCGTTTAATGACCATATACGTTTTACCTTTTGGTCAGTTTGTATAAACTTTATATCAGGGTTGCTAAGCTGCTCAGTACTAAAACGAATGGTGCTTTGCCAACGCCAGCCTTCTATGGCCGAAAAGGGATCGGTGACACTGTAATAATTTAATTGCCATGAAGGCACAATATATTCAAGACTTCGATTAACATCAGCCTCTGACTCTAATTGCTCTTTTGCCATCGCTATCGACCATTGGCTCGACCAATTAGGATCAATTTTATTCGCTAAAACAGACTCAAAAGTAAGTATTTTACTGCGACCAATTTCCTCATTTTTAATTTGATAGCTCACTAAATTTATCCATTGACTACTAGCTTTAGCTAGAGGTATTTGGTATTGAAATGTGGCATGAATGTCTGCAATATCGAGTTTTACTTTATTAAAATCTACCGAGGCAACATATTGATGTGCTTTACTGTTAACGCGTCTATTTCGCCAACTTACGCCTAATTTACCGCCACTGTCAGTGCCAAAGCCCAATAAGGTTTTAAGTTCATATTTATCAGTGTCCAGTATTGAAAGACTAACATCGACCGTTTTTGTCACATGATTAACCGACTGATCAACCACCACTGACTTAAAAAAACCAGAGCGATTAAGTGCTTGCTGGCTTGCTATGATATCGAGTTGGTTGTACGCATCACCAGAACGGATGGTTGAATAACTGTTGATTAAATCATGAGATAAAACCGTGCCTTCAATCGTAATCTTATTAATGGTGTAGCGAGCACCACAGTTGAAAACCCATTTAACATTGGCTTGGAGCTGAGCCACATCAACATTTAGTAAACTGGTACTAAAACTAGCGTTCAATAACCCTAGTTCTTGTGCTTGGCGTTGCAATGTAGATTTAAATTGACTGTAATCACCATGATTGATTACTTTGCCTTTGGTAAACGGATGTTTGACAACCAAGGTCGACATTTCTGCAACTTCAATCTCGCAGTTGAGCACAATACTAGTATTGTTCCAGCGCACAGGCGACTGTAGATCAATGGTTAATATTTTGCCTTCTTTATCGTCAGTCAAAGTTAAAATCGGCTGGTAATAGCCCAACGCCTGTAAAGCGCTGCGGGTTTTATTCAAGATATAATTATCTGATTGTGGAAAGCCTAGCAATGACAACGGGATAATATTTTCGTTACTGCTTAAATTTCGCAAAATATTGGTTTTAAATACCGCTTCTACACCCATAATATTAAGATGGGTGCCGACTTTATCTGGCTCAGCTGACTCTACTTTGAAGGCATTTGTTAACATCAACACAGTAATTAATGTATAGATAAATCGAATGCAGTATGAGCAATTCACGTATTTCAATATTTTTCCATGGTTAATTGACTGATAAAAATCGAACACCAGTGTAATAATTATGACGACTTTGTCACATGAGATCATTAAATAAATACTATTTATATCAAATCGTAAGAAAACGTAGCTGTGATAAAATATAGTAGTTTACAATAACCTTGAAATTACTGATTTTATCACACTTTATGCGACATTTATAACTAGTAGCTCTATTTGTAACTTTACTCATTTACTATAAATATTATTTTTCAAAAAGGTTTACAGCTATGCATATGGACCCCTTTTTACCCCAAGCCGTTGGCGCTATTTTCTTTATATTACTGTTAGGTTTTATTTTGAAATTTTTTCGACAGCCGCATGTTGTTGCCTATTTAATTGCCGGTATTGTTATCGGGCCTTGGGGTTTTGGTTTAGTTACTGACAGTGAGAGTATTTCTCGCTTGGGTACTGCTGGCGTGGTGTTACTGCTATTTTTTGTTGGCATGGAAACTGATATCCATAAGTTAGTTCAAAACTGGAAGTTGATTATTTTCGGCACACTAATGCAAATTATATTAAGTGTTGGCTGTGTTTGGTTACTCGGTCTTTGGTTTGATTGGAGCTTAGCCCGAATTGTATTAATTGGCTTTGTTATTAGCCTTAGTAGCACTGCTATTGTTATAAAGTTATTGCAAGACAACGGCATGCTGTCATCAAGCTTAGGCCAAAGTGCTCTAGGCATATTGCTCGCACAAGATTTAGCAATTATTCCTATGCTGATCATCATAGGGTTACTCGGCGCAGGCAATGTCGACAATGTACAGTTAGTCAAGCAAGGCGCTGGCACAATTCTCGCAGTCGCACTATTTGGCTTTATTATCACCCGTAAACAAGTACATTTACCGCTATCAAAATGGTTAAAAGACGACAGAGAATTACAACTATTCGCCGCTTTGGGTATTTGTTTTGGCTTGGCCATGTTAACGGCATGGTTTGAACTATCAACCGCTTTAGGCGCTTTTGTTGCTGGTATGTTAGTTGGTGCAGCTAAAGAAACCCTTTGGGTTCATCGCACCCTCGATTCTTTCAGAGTATTGTTTGTTGCGCTATTTTTTGTCTCTGTTGGCATGTTGCTTGATGTGAGCTTTCTAATCAATCATTGGCAGCAAACCGCTATTTTAGTGATGGCGGCATTAATTACTAATATTTTCATCAATGCCATTATATTAAAATTATCTAAATTTAGTTGGAAAGAAAGTCTTTATGCAGGGGTGTTATTGTCACAAATTGGCGAGTTTAGTTTTGTGTTGGCAGCGGTTGGTTATCAGTCGAGTATTATTAATGAGTACGGTTATCAATTAGCCTTATGTGTTATTTCGCTTTCTTTACTCACTAGCCCTATTTGGATTGGTATGAGTAATAAATGGCTTAAATTTGATCATAAGCCGGTAAATAATCAGGTAATAGACTCGACAAAAACTTCGACAAATGAACAGCACTAATTTACAGTTTTTGAAACTAGCTCTGATGAGGAAATCATAGCTTTTAACTCGCTATGATTTCCTCTATTAACTTAGGTTTATAAGACTGTTACAACCAACGTTTTTTCTTAAATACCACCAGTAATACCACTGAAACCACCGCCATTACGCCTAATAAGATGAAGTAACCATTATCAGCTTTCAGCTCTGGTATGTACTCAAAGTTCATCCCATAGATACCAGCGAGAAAGGTTAAAGGCACAAATAATGCCGTGATCACCGTTAATACCCGCATTGTTGCATTAAGTTGATGTGACGTTACAGACATATAACCATTAATTAAATCGCCACAAATATCGTAATACATTTGCGAAAGACTCAGTAGACGGTCTAAACGTTCGCGTAAATCATTAACCGTATGAGTTTCTTTATCAGTGATCAGGTCTGTATCTTCATCATCGACATAAACTTTTAAAGTTTCCCCCATGTTGACATGATAATTAAATGTACGTCTTATTTTCACCAGTTGTGAGCGATAAGAGGTAATTTGCTTCATCATTTGGTCATTACCACTTAATTGAAAGTCATCTTCAATTCTTTCTAGCTCAGCTTCAAAATGAAACATTTCTTTGAGATAATAACCACAACTGCTATGGAACAGTCTAAGCGCTAAGTGCACTGGGCTGCGTTTAAGGTGTTTTTCACCGATTTCACTAAATAACTCATTAATCGCTAAAGAGCTTTTTGGATGTCGAGTTATTAATACGCGTTTACCGATGAACAAGCTAATTTGTAAATGGTTAAAGTTAAGGCTGTCATCATTCGCGACTATGCCGCGATAAAGCATAAAAATATAATCTTTAAACAATTCAATTTTAGGTGGGTGGCGCTCACGAAGCGCATCACTTATAGCTAGGGGATGGCATTTAAATTGCGTTAATATCCGTGTTTCTTCTTCTAAGTCAACATTATCGAGATCAATCCACAGCGTAGTTTGGTCGTTTTCTTGCCATTGACTGATTAATTCAGTACTACCAATTACGGTTTTTTGTGTTGGTGATATCAACATACATTTTATCATTATATACTCTCTATTTACCCAGAATTAAACGGGATAATTATTAACCCTGACCTTTACTTTTAATATTATAAAGCCAAAAAGGTAGCAACAAGCAAAAACCTTAATGAAAAGTTAACTTATTTCCTCTTGATTGTAATACAATTAATTATAAATACGAACAAAATTGATGTTAAGAAAACCATAAAATTTAATCATAAATGTTATGCAGACACTCACCCAATAAATATCATATCCCGTTATTAAACCGGATTTAAGGATAAACAAATGTTAGAAAATGCCATTGATAAATTATCCTTAGTCATTGACGACATTCTCATTGCAGAGCACGAGCAAGAAATTGCAAAAATTATGCTTACTGCTAATGAGTCATTAATCGCTGAGCAATTTGCTCTATTGATTGAAGCGCTTCCGCAAGATAAGCGTTTAAGTGTTTGGGCCACTTACCCAGAAGATACACAAAGATCTGCTTTTGTCGATATGGGACAAAGCACAAGAACTAGCTTAATACAGGCATTAAGTGATGAAGAATGTTTCGATTTACTTGCTCAACTAGACGTTGATGATGTAATTGAAATTGCAGAAGAAATACCAAGTCGGCTATTAAAATATGCGATAAAAAACTTAGATGACTCACAGCGAAAACTGTACCAACAAGCGCAACAATTTACCGTTGATGAAGTGGGCCATTGGTTAGACTACAATTATGTCCGCATTTCGGAAAAACTTAAAATAACCAGTGCTCAATTACTGTTACAAAAAGGTTTATCACCCTATACCGAAGATTTTTATGCTGTAAATAAAGAAGGTGTTTTAACTGGTACTGTCGACATTAACAGCTTAATACAAAGTGACGGTGAAAATACCTTAAAAACACTTTTTTCGCCCGAAATAATCAGACTTAATGCCAACGAAGAGTTAACAGTTGCCGCAGAAGCGGTAATATTATCTGGAAAAATGTCGTTACCCGTAGTTGATGAAAACGAACGTTTTCTTGGCAGATTTACTGTTGAAACTGCCTATCAAGTAAAACAAGAGTCGCAAACAGAACAAATGACCCAAGCAGCAGGTTTAAGTAACGATGAAGACTTGTTTTCAAGTGTAAGAACCAGTGCGAAAAACCGGGGTATTTGGCTTGGTATTAACTTACTGACGGCGTTTTTAGCCTCTTGGTTTATTGGTTTTTTTGAAGCAACTCTCCAACAAGTAGTCGCTTTAGCCGTATTAATGCCAGTCGTTGCCTCTATGGGTGGTGTTTCTGGTAGTCAAACCTTAACGGTTATTGTCCGAGGTATGGCATTGGGTCAAATAACAGAGCAAAATAGAAAAGTGCTGCTACGAAAAGAATTAAAAGTGGGTGGGCTCAACGGTATTATTTGGTCAATTGTTATTGGTGCAATCACCTACTTTTGGTTTGACAGCGCAGAATTAAGCTTTGTAATCGCGTTAGCTATCTTATTAAATTTACTAACGGCGTCAGCATCGGGCGTTATGATCCCGGCAATATTAAACAAATTAAACATCGACCCTGCCTTATCTGGCTCGGTTATTTTGACCACAGTGACTGATATTGTCGGCTTCGTTGTGTTTTTAGGATTAGGTAGCTTACTGCTGCTATAAAAAAGTAAAATGAGGATTTAAGTAATGCCCGTAGAAACTATCACCTGGATTGCCATTGTGTTTTGTATTTCACAATCAGCTATTTTTTCAGGATTAAATTTAGCGTTTTTTTCACTCAGTAGATTGCAGCTAGAAGTTGAAGCTAATAAAGGCAATAAAGCCGCCATCACTGTATTAACACTGAGAAACGACTCTAATTTTTTGCTTGCCACTATTTTATGGGGCAATGTTGGTATTAATGTTTTATTGACTATGTTGTCTGACTCAGTACTTGCTGGAGTTGGCGCATTTCTATTCTCAACAATCGTTATTACTGTCGTGGGTGAAATTACTCCTCAAGCTTACTTTTCTCGCAATGCGTTAAAAATGGGTAGCATGTTAGCGCCTATTATTCGCTTCTACCAATTAGTGCTTTACCCAGTGACTAAACCAAGTGCGCTAATACTTGACGCATGGTTAGGTAAAGAAGGTATTACCTATTTAGCGGAAAGTGAGTTAGGTAGTATTATTAAAAAGCATATCAGTGCTGAAGAAGCTGATTTAAACCATGTTGAAGGTATTGGTGCGCTGAATTTTTTTGCTTTAGATGAAATTAAAGTAACAGAAGAAGGTGAAGTTATTGACCCTCACTCCATTATTGCTTTGCCAACAAAACTTGATTTACCTATTCTGCCTGATACCTATTCTGGCCCGAATGACCCATTTTTAACTATGTTAAATCAGTCGGGTTATAGTTGGGTGGTGTTAACAAACCTTGAAGGCAAACCGCTACTGGTTATTGATGCTGATGGATTTTTACGCAGCGCGCTGTTTCAGTCAGAAGACTTTGACCCTTATAACTTTTGTCATCGTCCAGTAGTAATCACCGATGAAACAACGTCGTTAAATGAAGCTATTTTGAAAATGAAAGTGAATACTTCAACTGATCAAAACTTTGATGGCGTTATTGAGCACGATGTTCTATTAGTATGGGGCGAGACTAAACGTATCATTACTGGTGCAGATATTTTTGGTCGCTTACTTAAAGGTATGCTTCCGTTAGTTCAACATAACGAGAAAGTAGCAGAGTCGGTTAACGCTGAGAAGTAATGATTAATCGCTAAAATATCTTTTCAAAAATTGACTTCGGCTATGAATTTAGCCGAAGTTTTTCTATAAATTTTATCAAAAATCACAGAATAACGATTGAGTTGTGTAATTGTTTAATTACTCTGGTTTTAAAGCTAGCACGTCTGATTTTAACAAGCTTAAAATTTTCTCCGCTGTATTACCTAATACTTTCGCTTCCAGACCTTTACGGCCAACGGTACCTATAACGACTAACCCTGCTTTTTTCTGCGCCGCAATGCTGGGAATAACTTTTTCAGGCTCTCCTGCTTTAATGAAAAAGTTAGCTACCGGTATATCGTATTCAGCGGCCAACTTTTCAATTTTACCCTTTAAGGTTTTCTTTGCATTCATTTCTAACTCGTCTTTGTAATGTATACCTAAATCACGCAATACTTTTGAAAACGGTACTGTATAACAGACAAATAATTCCGCTTCATTCGCCTGAGTAAATGTTTTCGCTGATTTTAATATTTGATGATTCAGCTCTTGTTTGGTTTTTCGTTTAGTTTCTAAATCAATAGCGGCTAGGACATTCGGCGATTTACGCCATTTATAATCGCTAACAATAAATACTGGTGCTGGACATTCACGTAATAATTGCCAGTCGGTAGATGTGTACAAAAACGTTTCACTTCGATGTGCAGTTTTTACCACCATGAGTGGGTTATGCTCTTTTGCATAGCAATTTATCCACTCGTAAATGCGCTTTTCCCACACAACTTCAAAGCTATATTTAATACCTTCAGGTACTAAAGTAGCGAGTGATTTTTTTGCATCATGACTAACAGCATCTAGTAAGGCTTGTTTTATGTTTTGTGGATCATCTTGAATAAGCCGTAAACTTTGATAACAAAAATAAACAATATGCAACGAAATACTGGTGTTTTTAGCCAGTTCACAAGCGCGTTGAATGGCTACTGGTTTGCTATCCGATAAATCGGCGACAACGAAGATATTATTCATAAAGTCCTCTTTTATTAGTATGTATCAATTAAAAATAGCATAAGGAGTTTATTTTACTTTGATATAGAACAAGAACTTTACAAAAAGTGTAAATAATAATAATTAAAAACGAACAAATTAAGTTAAAAACTGAAACTGAGAATATTAATTTTAGCCGTTCTTTGCCTCTATCTTACTCTCTGGTTTAATGACCAAGCACGTTAAAGCGACAGGTAATAAAGACACCAAGCCAAAAATCCAGCTACCGCTGGAAAAAATTAGAATACTTGATAGCAAAAATCCCAAGGCTACAATGATTGCGCCCACCAATTTTGCTGTTTTATGAGAAAATAAGGCCCCAACTGTGAGTAAAGCCGCAACTGAAATTTGCACCGCTCCGTAAAGCATAATCGCAAAGCCATTAAACCCGAAGCTCTGCAAAAATTGTACTTCTTGAGGGCTATTAGTAATTTTGGCGATGCCCGCCGCTAGGCTTAACAATGCGACAATAACGATCAGTAAATTAATGACAGTTTTCATTTCAATTCCTTTAAGTAAACTGTTGTTAACACTAAATGCTAACAACAGTTTTTTCAACGACTGAATATGCTAGTAATTCTTCTTAAAATAATAAAAATCTAACCACGGCCGACTATGTTTATCCTAATTCAGCAGTAAAACCTAACTGTTCAAAATCATTATAATCTTAGCTATCACACTCGAGCTTGGCTTTATATTTTCTACTAGCATATACATATAAGAAAACAGCAATAATGATATTTAATATACATCGTGATATCTCAGCTAATTGAAAATTTTGATTTACTAAGGAATAAATCAAATCAATTGCTGATCCTAAGCCCAGTATCACAGCTAAAACCATAAATATTTTTTCTAAAGACATTGAATTAGACATTGGTTTCTCTATAAAAAGTTAAACTTTGTTACTGACAAAATTTTATTGGCTAAAATAAGTTACAGGATAATAACAGGTGACTTTGCACCTAAATTTCATTGGCTTATATTTATTTTGCCCTATCCAATTTTTGCATAATTAAATGCTCAAAACTTGATAAATCATTATTAATATAAACAGGAATGTTAACGTTACCAACTATTGATTTTTCAAGTATACCTTGCCATGTAGAAGAAACCTCTATACCTACAGCAACACAATTTAGCGTACTTATATAATTAAAAAATTTAACTATTTCGTCAACCGCCTCTGGGGTTAAACCTGCAGAATCTTGGGGGTGCGCCAATAAAGCCCACGCTATTTTTAGAGGAGCAATTTTGACTATTTCCTCATTAAGTTGTTGTACGCCTTGTTCATTAAACCCACCTGATGGGTATATATGTACTACATTTCTAACCAGCTCAATTTTGTAATTGCCATGAGATTCCATTCTAGCTCCAAAGTTTATGAGTCAAGCCTAGTATTACTTTGTACCGGCAAACCTAGCATTAACTATACGATAACCAGCATTCAATAATTGTTTTTTTATCTTCTATAACCACAAAAAGCAAACATATTTATGCTACCACACCGCTTTTGAATAATTCAGCAACTTTATTAGTATCGTACTGAAGAAACTGCGTTAAAACCTGATGGCTATGTTCGCCGATGTTTGGCGAAGCGTGTTTATATTGTAATGGCGTGTCAGATAGATTAATCGGTGACGCCACGGTTTTAATCAGTGTACCGTCTTTATCAGGCACTTGTTTAACCATCTCGCGATGTTGAATTTGTGGGTGATTAAATACTTGGTCTAAAGTGTTAACTGGGCCGCAAGGTACAGCTATTTTTTCTAATGTTGCCACCCAGTAATCACTACTTTGTTTGGCAATAATAACGGCTAAAATCGGCACAAGCTCAACACGATTTTCCACTCTATGCTGATTTGTTTTAAATAGCTTATTACTGGCTAATTCAGGGCATTTAGCTGCTTGGCAAAATCTTTCAAATTGTTGATCATTACCTATCGCTAAAATTAAGCTTCCGTTAGCAGTGGCAAAGGTTTGGTATGGCACAATATTAGGGTGACCATTGCCCAAGCGCTTTGGATTTTCTCCTGTCGCTAAATAGTTCATGCCTTGATTAGCCAGCGTAGCCACTTGTACATCTAATAAAGCAATATCAATATGCTGGCCTTTCCCGGTATGTGCTTTAGCTAACAATGCAGCAAGAATAGCGTTGGCACTATACAGCCCGGTCATAACATCAACCACAGCAACCCCCACTTTCATAGGCTCTGCATCAGTGGCACCGGTTAAACTCATTAAACCACCCTCACCTTGGATCATAGCATCGTAACCTGCTTTATGTGCGTAGGGACCATGCTGACCAAAGCCGGTAATAGAACAATAAACCAATTTAGGGTTAAGTGTTTTTAATTGCTGATAGCTCAAACCATATTTTTCAAGACCGCCTACTTTATAATTTTCAATTAAAACATCCGCTTTAGCGATCATATCTTTGATCACTTTTTGGCCTAGTGCTTGGGTTATATCAATAGCAATTGATTGTTTATTGCGATTAGCGCAGTGGTAATACGCAGCTTGTGCAGCTTCATTTTCTTGCGCCGGTTTGATAAATGGAGGACCCCAATGGCGAGTGTCATCGCCTCTATTCGGTCGTTCCACTTTAATAACTTCAGCGCCCATATCTGCCAGCATTTGGGATGCCCAAGGCCCTGCCAAAATTCGACTTAAATCAACTACTTTAATACCTTTTAGCGCTTCAGACATAGAACAAAACCTATACTTTAAATTGTTTAAATAAAAATGATGATGTACTTACCTCCTGATGATAATTTATCACCAGAAGATAAAACAGGACTAAAACTTTAATATACTGTTTTTTGTTGTTTTAACTTGAGTGATTTACGTTGGTTTACTGACTATTGTTGATTAACTAGTTAATAAATACTTACTAAGAATGGGTTCCATGTTATTGCCACACAAACTTCCCGGTTCATCAATAAACCAGTAAACCACTTTATTTGTTTTCGCCGCTGATAAATTCTACTTTTATCGAATAGTGTTCTTCTCGTTTGTGACTATTAATTATCTACAGTCACAAACGATTAACCACAAAGCCTTAAGATAAATTTACTTATACTAATGCGACTTAATTTAATCCGATACATCAGATATTTTTCCGTATAAAATATACATAATTATCTACAAATGTAAGGGAGAAATATGACTATAGGTGTTGGCGGCTCTACCGCAAAAATTGAACTGGAAAAATTAGTAAATATGACCAGTCAAGTTCAAGCGATAACTGAGGCTGAATTAAAACAGCGCATTGCGAAAGCGCAAGCAATTATGGCTGAAAATGATATTGCTGCGACCTATATTGATGCTGGAACCAACTTATATTACTTTACGGGCACGCGGTGGTACGCTAGCGAACGTATGGTTGGCGCTATTATTCCTCAACAGGGTGAGATTAAATATATTACCCCATTCTTTGAAGTGAATACTCTTAGCCAGTACATGATGATTAAGGGCGAAATAAAAGGTTGGCAAGAGCACGAAAGTCCTTATCAACTAGTTAAGCAAACCTTGGCGGTAATAGGCATTACTTCAGGCCGATTGGCAATTGATGAGTCTGCTGCTTTTTTTATTGCTGACGGTATTAAAAAAGTAGCCCCGGAATTTGAGATCCTTGATGCAAAATGTGTAACAGCAGGTTGTCGTGCAGAGAAATCAGACACTGAAATAGCGCTATTACAGCAAGCAAAAAATATGACTATAGAGGTACATAAAGCTGTAGCGCGTATATTACATGTAGGTATTAGCACGCAAGAAGTGACCAATTTTATTGATCAAGCTCACCGTAAAGTGGGCGCAACTGCAGGTTCATATTTTTGTATTGTGCTATTTGGTGAAGACTCATCTTATCCGCACGGTGTTAAATCCCCAAAAACGTTAGAAAAAAATGACATAGTGCTGATTGATACTGGCTGTCAGGTTGAAGGGTATAATTCTGACATAACCCGTACTTATGTATTTGGTGAGCCTAATCAACGCCAACGTGACATGTGGCTGATTGAAAAGCTAGCGCAAGAAGCTGCCTTTGATGCGGCAAAAATTGGTATAGCTTGTGGTGATGTTGATGTTGCAGCAAGAGATTACTTAGCCAGCCAAAATTTAGGTCCAGATTATGAAACACCGGGTTGTCCGCACAGAACTGGCCATGGTGTTGGTTTAGACATTCACGAATGGCCTTACCTGGTTCGCAGCGATAGAACGCTATTAGCAAAAGGCATGTGTTTTTCGAATGAGCCTATGTTGGTATTACCGAATGAATTTGGTATTCGTTTAGAAGACCATTTCTACATGACTGACTCGGGTGCAAAGTGGTTTACTCAACCTTCGTATTCGATTGACGACCCATTTGGCTATCATCAACCTTAAGCTGAACTAAAGAAAAGTTTGTATTCAGAATTATAAGTCGGGCTAAATGAGATGTTTATCCCGACTCATAGAAACTATTACACTCTGTATTAATAAATAGATTGGCGTATGGCTGTGGCTTTGGATAGAATCATCATATTGTAATTTTTGATACTGAGCTTATGCACGCATTTTTAGAATATATTCCGTTAGTTATTTTCTTCGTTTTTTATAAATTTGCTGATATATATTGGGCAACAGCCTCTTTGATCGTTGCATCTGCTATTCAAATTGCCTACTTCTTAATAAAAAAACAACCTGTGCCAAAAAGAAACCTAATTTTCTTTGGTTTGATTGCCATTTTTGGCGGGCTGACTATCTACATGCATGACGATACCTTTTTAAAATGGAAAGTAACCATTATTCAAGGCATTTTCGCTATCGCTTTAATTGTTAGCCAAAAGGTCTTCAATAAAAATATTATGAAAGAATTTTTAGGAGAAGCCCTGACCTTGCCTGAAAATATTTGGAACAGATTAAATCTTGCTTGGGCATTATTCTTTGCGTTATGTGGTTTCCTCAATTGGTACATTGCTTTTAACTTTAGTTTAGAAACATGGGTTAACTTTAAAGTGTTTGGCTTAACCGCGTTAACCTTTATATTCGCTATTGGCTCGGTAATGTCATTGTATAAATACATGCCTGAAGATGCAGAAGAAAAAAAAGAATAGCGTGGCATGTACCCACAATTTTTAATTAAATAATAATTTTTGGATGTGAAATGTTTTATCTTATCTATAGTGAAGATGTTGAAAATAGTTTAGCTCTGCGTATGAGCGTACGTGAAAATCATTTAGCTCGACTACGTGACTTACAAAATGAAGGTAAGTTGCTTGTTGCAGGCCCTTGCCCTGCAATCGACAGTGAAAATCCTGGTGATGCAGGCTTCACTGGCTCACTCATTATTGCACAGTTCGACAGCTTAATTGATGCTCAACAATGGGCAGAGCAAGACCCTTACATAGCAGCGGGCGTTTATAAAAACGTTACCGTTAAACCGTACAAAAAAGTACTTCCAGCATAAGTATTAAATTTTAGCCATGAATAATAAAAACCTTAGCAAATGCATATTGGCAAGCTTTCTACTATTTTCTAGCGCGGTAATGGCTAAAAACACCGTAGAAGTCTGTGAAACTACAATGGACACTACAGCGGAAGTATCCCGCTGTTTAGATGGTATTAAGGAAAAGAAAGATCGTGAACTTCAAACCTGGGTAAATAATCAAGTATTTATCTTAGAAGAGTCAGCAGCCAATAACGGACGCCGCACATCTCTTGATATGTTTAAACGTTCACAACGTAATTTTATTAGCTATCGAGAAAATAACTGTCGTTGGCAATATTTGTTAATAGCGCCTAATGCTGGTGCTCCGGTTGCCTATAAAAAATGTTATATCACTTTGACACAATACCGCATTGAAGAATTAACCAACCTCGATAAATAACTAGTCATAAGTTGATTATTTTTAGCGACTATAAAATTTCAGCCTCTATTTATGCCCATGGATTTGTCATTAATATTTGGGTGAAATTAATTAAAATTATAAATCGAGGCGCCATAATGCCACAGCTACATTCGTAAAAAAACACTTAAGTAATAGGTAAAAGCGTAAATTTATAGATTAAATTCAAACGTTTAACCTTTAACCTTTAACCGTTAACCTTTAACAGTCATTATAATTAATATACAGTGGACTCTGTCAGTTCTATTTATCAATTATTAGCTAAGTGTCAACTTATTATATTGATATTTATTCCCATGAACGCAAGTTTATTACCAATGTGGGTGATGGAAATAAAGCTTGAATAATAACCTTACTTACCCTAAATTATGGATAAGTAATTGGACCATAATCGCACTGAATATCAATATATAAGACAAATTCTGCAAGCATTTATTGAATTCATAAAAAACAGATATCGGCCTTAAAACCACCTCGACGCACAATCAAAAAACTTTTAACTTGTGCATATATTTTTACACTGTTGAAATTTTCCGATTTTCCGGTTTATCTCAACTGATAATCCAATAATAGTTGTAACTTATGGAAATATTATCAGATCTCTCCGTTTATTTAAGTAACCCTCGTAATACTTTAAATAAAAAATTATTGAAGATTTGCATGACAGTTAAGTCTGCAATTCCAGCATGTGATCGTGTTGGTATTTGGCTATTTTGCTCTGACTATTCAGAGATGATTTCAATAATGTGTGTTGACGAATTAGAAGAAAAATCCGTCGGCGAAAGTTTAATTGCCAATGAATGTAAAGCTTACTTTGCTCACCTAAGAGAAAATGAGTTTTTAGTTGCTTCTGATGCAAGAAATAACGATATAACAAAATCTTTTAATAATGATTATTTTGATGTACACGATATACATTCTTTATTGGATATTACCTTCAAAAAAGACTTTCTTCCATTAGGCGTAATATGCTGTGAGCGCACAGGTGACCAAACAGAGTGGCAACCACAAGATATAAAAATGCTACAAAGTATTTCTGTAAAAGCCTCTGTATTTATTAGTAATATTGTCTCTGATACTTACACTATTAGGTCTAAAGAAAATATAATAAAAATGCTTAATGCTTAATGCTTATTTACAAGGCATTTTCGTTACCATTCTTACTGTTTGTATAAAACTTATCATTTCGACATTATTTTCTAATCATGCATGTAAAATCTGCATGGGTTAAATTAATAATTACCTATTAAATTGATATCGACTTAATGCAGCATCAATAACTCCTGCCACTAGCAAGGCTATCAAGATTAATTGCCCAGCTATTGCGGCAAAAATGTCGGGCGCTTTCATCAGAGAAGCCATCAAAGAATCTTTATAATAAAAAAACCACTGATGCTCACTTGGAAATATAACAGTATGTAAATAATAAAAAACTTGTGTAAAGCCCCATATTTTCAACATGGATATAACCAACAAAACAAAACACGCTAAAGAGATTAACTTTTGTTTTCCTGTTGGCATTTTTCTTATCGACTCAGCTTTTAACAGATGCAATTGTCGAAAATAAAACACCAATAAGCTCAGTAAAAAAACTAAATTACCCCACCAAAACTTAGTGATGTTATCAAGTAAATTAGCCACATCTTGCAAATGTTGAACTTCGCTGTTAGTTAATAGTTTTTGTTTAATAGCCGAACCATTTAAATAACTAATATCGACTAAGCCATTACCTTGTTGGTGAATAGCTTGAACAATATCGGCAAATTTTTTCTCGTGTAATTTAACATCGTGAATGGGGAAGTCTCGTTTGCCTTGGGTGTTTTTTGGCACGTTTTTGGTAATCACTGTATTTATTTCTAATGTTTGGTACCAAAAACCATATAAAAAGTTAGTTGCTTTACTCACCTGCCAACTAATACCTAAACAAAATATAAGTAACGCTAAAGCAAAAATGCACCAAAGCAGTTGTCGAATAAATAAGTGTTTAATCATGGTGAAGTTTCTTAGCCTTATTGATGATTAATTATGATTGAGTCAACACAACGACCTGTAAATTAATTTGTTAGCTTATTTACTGGCTCACTTTACTGAGTAACAGTAGCATAACGCAAAAGCTGAAATGAATATCTAACAGCAACAAAATAATTAACTGCATCAGGCATTACATTAAAATATTTCGATAAATAAGATAAAGTAAATTCTACCAATCCATTGTCCTTGTTTTAAAAAAGCCACCTATTGATATTAAAATATCATCCACCTTTAAGATAATTTAATGATGAAATGATGAACTGTTAGTTATTTGCCTCAACCTAATAGCTATTTTTATATCTCATAATAGCTATCTAACAGCAGCTTCTCCTTTACGTTTATAGCACTACATACTAGGAGTAGTAATTATAAAATTTACCTCATAAAACGCAATCTTAAAAAACATATCAAATAATGCTTGAAATAACAGCAAAACAGATATACTGTATGTTTATACAGTATATCGAGGTAGGCAGTATGATCAACACTAACAAAATTAACTTAAAATTGAATAACAATAACTTAGCTATAACACCTGTCATTAATTTGTCGCGTGCAATTAACTTATCTTCAGCTTGGTGTAATACTATTAGCGTAAAAAACTCCTATGATATATCTGAAAAATACCAAGATATTTGTCAAAGTCACCATGATGATAACAAGTGGATTTTAATGATTAACCCTGTAAATGAATCGCTAGAACAACTTTCTAACATGGGCAAAATTAACCCGGCAAAAATACTCAAAGTGAATGCAAATAAGGTTAATGTTAGCCTAGAACATATTAAAAATACTTTGTTAAAAGGTACTTGTTCTGCAATGATTTTGTCAGACTCGAATTATAATAAAGCTGAGTTGAAAGAAATATCTCGCTGTGCCGCGTTAGGAAAAACCCAATGTATTATATTGCAAAAAACTGACTTTCAACATATCGGTCAACTACACTAAATCATTAAATTTCGGTAAATTAAAATTTGTAAGGCCAAAGTTTTAAAGTCTTAATTTGTAAGGCCAGAGTTTGCCAGGTCATAATTAATAAAGCCGGAACCCTTAAAATAAGAGCGCTAAAAAGACACGATCCTGTGATTGTTCTTTGATTGGCCTAATTAAAATTAATTGCTATTTAAGTTCAATTAAGAAAAAATTCGCTTTAGTTAAAGAATAAACAATACAAAGCCTATTCACTGTCGTGATAAGCTAAGCAATATTTCCATCCTAATAGATTATCTACATGTTATGTCCATGTGGCTCAGAACGAGCCTATGCTCAATGTTGCCAACCTGTAATAATGGCAACAACACCGGCTAACTCTCCCGAGCAATTAATGCGCTCACGCTATACTGCCTATGCAACTAAACAAGCAGAGTACATTTATCTTACTTATGCCCATTCAAGCCAAAATGAGAATTCTGTTGACGATATAGCGCAATGGGCAGCTCAAACAACATGGCTAAAACTCATTGTTCACTATGCGAGTGATCATAAAAATGACTTAGCTAACAATGACCATGCCCAAGTAGAGTTTTCCGCCTTTTATCAACTTCAAGGAAAAATTTGGCAAATGCGAGAAAAATCTAATTTTGTTATCGAAGATGGCGCATGGCGATACCTTGATGGTGAAGTGTCAAATAGCAATGCGTTAAATAAACCGAAAAGAAATGAAGTTTGTTTTTGTGGCAGTGAAAAAAAGTTCAAGCAGTGTTGTTCTAAAGCCTTTTAGGCAACTGCTTCCATCAGGGGTGCTTTAACAATAGTGGTTTGTACTGCAGCTAACCATGCCTTAGCATTAAAATCTGCTCTTGGTTGCGCTTGTGCTAACGATTTATCTTGATGCTTTTGTTGGCAATACAAACTTGTATTAGACATAACCTGCTGGCTTATATGTTTGGCATCGTCACGAAATGCTAAAGGCTTAGGGTTTAAGGTATTAGTCAATCGTAGCAGTTCAAACTGATGATTTTCAACCAAACCTGCCTGATTATATCTGCTTATATCTTCAACGTTTTTTAATGATAAAGGAGCTTCATTCGGTAATTGAAAATATTTTCGCAGTTGTTCAGATGTCGTGTTTTTCTCGGGTGTTTGTGAAAGTGGTAGTTTGAATTGGCTATGCGCTCGAACATCGTCGGTGAGCATCGCAAGTAATAGCGAAAAATCAGAACGACGAGCGTGATGAACACTTTCATTAAGCTGTTCGCCTAACTGAAGTTCATGAACAAGTATGTCGTTTGATAAAGCGTCTTGTGTCAAAATAATCTACTTTTTTACTACCGATAATATAAATATCGGCAGCACCATAAATTACTTTAATATTATGCGTAATTAATTAATGATTTTCTAATAATTACAGTCTGTTGGGTGATTATTGTTCACTTAGCAGAAACTTGATTAATGGGCCAACTTAGAATAAAAGTCGCGCCGCCATTTTCGCTATCTACAACAGAGGCACTGCCACCATGCCACTCCATGATCCGACAAACAATAGCAAGACCTAAACCAAAGCCTCCTGTTTCTCGGTTACGAGATATATCACCACGAGAAAATGCGTCAAATATAGTGCATTTGAATTCGTCACAAACTCCCTCTCCATTATCCGTAACTCGAATTTGGCAGTGTTTGTCATTTTGTATAATCGTAATATCTATTTCACCGTTACCATATTTTATTGCATTTGAAATATAGTTATTTAGTGCTCGACCGATAAATTGGCGATCAACCTCAACCCTTTGGTTGCCAAGCATATTGATAATGTTAAATTTTTGCTCAAACTGTTGATAGTTACTGACCTGTTTCTCGACAATATCAACCAATGATTCTTCGGTAAAATTTAGCTCAGGTTTATCATTATCGAAACTAGCATAAATCAGCATTTCGCTAATGAGTTGCTCTAATTCACAAATATCTTTGCTAATAGCGGTACGGTATTTTTCTTGTTTGGCTTTATCATCTGTACAGCCTAGCATCTGCAAGGCAAACTTAGTACGTGCTAAAGGCGTACGCAATTCATGCGCAACTGCTGTTGAAAGTTCTTTATGGGCGTCAATTAAACGTTTGATACGGCTGGCCATGGTATTAAAGGCAGTTACCATAGGCGCTGTCATTGTCGATTCAGCTTTTGGTGCCAGCACATCGAAGCTTTCTTGACCAAACTCAATAGCCGTTTTTCGTAATTGATCCAAATCACGAGACAAAGGCCGTAACCAAAAAAACAATAAACAGGCTAAACTTGCCAGCAAAATAACGCGAATTAGGGCTTCGACTCTAGGCCTGGTTGGCATTTTAGCTGGGCCTAATACAATCACGGTTCCTGTGTCATTGATACGGTGGTGGATTTCTACTGCGTTATTGTCATAGTAAATATGGGTGTTTTCTTCTTTGATAACATCATGCCTTTGATGGCTGATTGCTTTTACTGCTTGGGCAGACATCAACTTTAAGGGTTGTTGCCATTGTTTTGCTGCTTGGGATAGTATTTCTTCCCACTGATCTTCTGGATGCTGTTCTAAATAATTAGATAGCGCCAACAACATAGTTTTATAACCCGTGTAAGACTCTATATCTTGTTCAAGATAAGAACTCCACGCTTCATCGAGCATCCATGAGAAGACGATAAAAATAGAAATAATAAGGAAATATAAGCTGAAGAATGAGCGACCAAGTTTCATCAAAATACCTAAAGTGAGAAAAACAACTCTGATGAGCTGCCATTGCAGATCACCAGTTTATTCACTGAGAAAACCTTAACTCCAAGCATCTGGAACAAATAAATAACCTTGTCCCCATATGGTTTTAATACGAAAAGGAGTTTCGTTACTATCATGCAATTTTTTCCGTAAGCGAGATATACGAACATCAACACTTCTATCCATACCATCGTATTCGCGACCAACAACCGCTTTATAAATATAATCACGATTTTGAACCTCGCCTGAACGGCTGGCTAATAACCAAAGTAAATCAAATTCTTGGCTAGTAAGGTCAACATTTTCTCCGTGTAATGTTACTTGTCTAGAACCTCTATTAATATGTAACTCGCCGAAAACAATTTCAGCATTTTCTTTGCCTTCAGTCGGTAACTGACCACGACGTAATAAGGCATTAACTCGTGCCAATAGCACTCTTGGCTCAACGGGTTTAATAACGTAATCATCAGCACCAATTTCCAAACCTAACACTTGATCAAAATCAGTGCCTTTGGCCGTTAACATTAAAATTGGCCCTTTATAGCTAGGGCGCAAGTCTTTACATACAGCAAAACCATCTTTACCTGGTAACATAATGTCTAGAATGATTAAATCAGGCACAAATTTATCTACTCGCTTTTCGACCGTATCACCTCTAAATTCTTGTTTAACGTGATAGCCTTCGCTTTCTAAGAACTCAGTGACTAAATCCGATAACTGGCGGTCATCCTCAACGAGTAATATCTTCTTTACTGACAATTTATTATCTGACATTAACTGGCTCCTACTTATTACGCTGTATTAACAGCATTTCATGGATGAATGATCAACACGGTTCAATGTTTACTTTAGCTCTTTACGCTAGATAATAAATAACAACCATTGAAAATATGAATGACTTTAATATCTACAATCTTAAAATGTTTAGTATTAATTAACAACGCTATGTACAAGGTGTTACGGCAATAGTACAACTTATCACCTTTAGATTACATTTAATTACATCAAAGCTAACAAGCTGAGTTTTATTGTATTTTGATAAAAAATAGTGCACAAATATAATATCGGCGCTCATATTAAGACAAAGTTTTACTTAGACGTAAATGCAACTTACTATATAGGCAATATGCCCTATATAGATTGTAATATCTAAATACTCTTTATGACGATTCACACTTCTAAAGTTAAAACACCGGAAAACACTCCCTCGGTCGACGAAGAATCAAAAGCTAAAAAAACACTATTCTCTGTCATGTTAGTGGTGTTATTTAGTTGCGCAGGTATTGCTTTACCTTATCCTGTATTAGCACCTCTTTTTCTAAATGAAATTAGTCCTTTAACTACTTTTGCTGATTTACCCAGTAAAATATTATTAGGCATTATGTTAGCGGTTTATCCATTAGGCGTTATTATAGGAAGCTCTGTTTTAGGTGCGGCTTCAGGGATTTATGGACGAAAAAAAACCTTAATCATTACCCTGGTTTTAACGATAATTGGCTATGTACTGTCGGCTTTAGCCGTGGCTGCCGAAAGTTTTTTACTACTAATTTTAGCGCGATTTATCACCGGTATTTTTTCAGGCAATATTAGTATAGCTAAGGCTATCGCAGTAGATTTGTCGCCAACATTAGATAAAACCTACACCTTTAACCTGGTAAATGCTACAGGTTATATCGGTTGGTTACTTGGCCCTTTAGCCGGTGGCTTACTGGCAATATATGGCCTAGATATAGTTTTTTACTTCGCAGCCATTGCTTTAATTATTGCCCTTATCAGCGTTGCATGTGTATTACAGCCCGACGTTTTTAAACCCATTCATCCCAGAATAAAGTTTTCACAATTGTTTAGTAAGCAGAATTCATTTGCTTTACTTGCCAATATAAAAATTAGACGTATATTTTTAATTTATTTATTGGCAACCCTTGGTTTAAATGCATATTACGAATTTTACCCTGTTTGGTTAGTTGAAAAATTTGACTTCTCTAGTCTTGATATAGGTTATATAACTGTTGTCTTAACTTTTTTTATGACCATAACCAGTGTGTTTTTTGTAAAACAGTTAAAATACTTATTTGGGCTGAAATTTGGTGCCATATTTGGCATGGCATTAATGGCGGTATTGTTTGGCCTACACTTGGTGTTATCGGCAACGAGTGTTTGGCCTATTTACGCTATAACGGGTGTCGCTATAGCTATTTTCAATGGCTTATTACCGGTTTATATTTCGGAGAAGTATGCCGACATCGAACAAGGCCAGCTCATGGGGTTAATTACCACCACATTTAGTGTGGCTAATGTACTCATGGCACTTATCGGCAGTGCATTAGCGTTACTTGGCGCTCATTGGGCGATATTGTTTGGTGCAGTTTTACTTATTATTGCTTCTATCGACTTTCACTTTAGTCAGGAAGATATTCGATAACTCACAAACTTTATTATTAACTTGGTAATCTTTGGTCTATATATGCCAAATCTATTCTGCTCGCCATTTACGTTCAATCCACAATAGCGCTAGCGAAATAAACATCATCAGCCAAACGGAGAACTTATTTACCGCGCGATAAGCGTCAGGTGAATTTAGTGATTCAGTATGAGATAAAGTTATATTTTCATCTCTTTTTTCAGTAGCATAACCTTTACTATCATGGTACTTAATGGCTTGTTGCTCGGCTGAAAAATCTTCTTCACTATAAAAATATTGTACTTGCTCCGCCAATACCGCTTGCTTATCGTTCAACGCCTGGAAAGAATGCCAGCCTTCGTCATCAGCCAAAAAACGACTACATTTTCGACCATTTGATAACGGATAAGCCGTTAACTGCATTTCTGCTACATACACGTTTTCTACCGTTGAAATTAAACAAATATCTTGATGTTTATTCACCCTGGCTAACACTGAAGGTGAAGGAACTAACCAACGGGAATCTCTTTCACTACGAGATATTTGTAATATTAAATGCTGCCAATAATGACTATAAAATGCAGAGTTTATTTGCGATGACCATTGATAAGTGTGATTAAGTGCTGTTATTGCCACATTACCTAAGCCTAATGACTGTTTAGCAACCAAGGATTGTCCAATGCCCGACTCAACAATGCTTTGACCAAGCTTAGCGTTTATAGCGATTGAGGCAGATTGCGGCGTTATAGTTTGGCTTATATCTAAGCTAGGCTTTTCGGGCCAATATGCCATTATCTGATGCAAGGATTCATCCGCAGGCATTATTTGGAATAAGCTCAGTAGTTTTTTTCGTTTATCATGGCTGATATCTGCTAAAGATAAAAGTGTGCTATCTGCGTTAATCAACAACCCTAAACCGTTTATTATTGCATGATATAAAGCTTCTATTTCATTATCTTCTAACGCAAGGAACATTCGGCTATCCAGTATCAATAAGTCATAATTATCTAATAACTCTTCGTTCAAGTAATGCCCTTGCTCTGTTACTTTCTGTTGATGATTATTGCTGTCACGTTCAGTAACGGCGTTACTAATAAAGCTATTATTTACTGTATTAACTTTCTGCTGCGCCCATTCCCTTTTACTAATTTGGCTAATAACATGCACTTGGCTACCTGCCTGACTTAACCATTGCTTTAGGCGCCTAGTTTCAAATGAAGGCGCAGATTGTTTGATCAACACGCTTGGTTGATTGCCTATAACAACGCTAAACGCAATATCTTCACTAATCTCCAAAACTACTTTTTTACTCGCCCTGTTTTTTGGCAACTCACGTAGCACCAGTTGATAACTAAATAAGCCCGAAACTTTGCTCGTTGTGGTCAATGAAAAAGCTGCATTACCGGAAAGTGTAATACTATCTAGAACACGATTGTTATTCACCAAACTCAGCTCAAATTTAACATTATCTTCGATAGGTTGTTGTAACTGCCCTGTTACGGTTAATGCTTGTCCTAGAGTTAACTGTTTCGACCAATGTAAATTACTTACACCTGTTATCACCTTACTGGCAAAAAATATAAACTCGACACCGTTTAACGGTATTGAATTTATGGCTTGCAGATTATTTACTGATGGATCATCTACTGCTGGAACATTCGCTTTTAGAAGAGAAACTTGTCGCTTAATAGTGCCTAAATGCTGCCACTGCGCCTTGGTTAGCCCATCACCAAATACCCATACTAACGATGGTACATTGTAATGCTCGCCAAAATCATTCGATTGTTTAACTCTACTCATTGTCCAAAAATCGGTAAGTTCTTGTACTGAGTTGATAACAACAACTTTGTCCTGATAATTTTCAGCTAACCATTGCTGTAATGCTTCCTTTTCAATTAAGTTTTCTTGCTCAGACAACAACCATATACGCTCAGCCGAGGTTAAGTATTGCTCTATTTGGCTATTGTCTAGGCCAATAATATTAAAATCATCACTACCTGCAACCTTTTTAAACCCCTGTGTAAGCAGAACATTGAGTGATGATGATTTCTGTACTTTAGTTTCAAAAGGTAAAACAAATAACAACACACAGATAAAGGCGATAATATTGACGAGAAAAAGTAACGATAAATGTAATTTTTTTCTAAAATTTAAAGCCACTATTTTTTGTATAGAATGAGAGTTGGCACCTTTAAAGCTTAAGTAAATTAACCTGCAGCTAATAAGCAATCCCAATAATGCTATTAACACTAATGTCCAATGCATAGGGCTATTTATGGATAAACGATAACTCCCCATTAACCCATCAGTTGAAGAAATAATCACAAATTATCCTCTAAAAATTGACTATAACTTTCAACCATAGGTTGTTGGTCGAAAAAAGTTTCCATCTTGCTATGCGGGCTTGATATGGGGTTTGGTAATAACTGCTCAAGCTTGCCTGCCAATAACATAATACAATTATCGCATCGGGATAAATTCAGCTGCCGTTCAAGTAATATTTGCTCAATAACGGCAAGTAACTCAACTAAGGCTGGGCGTTTATCAATAAGCTTTTCTATCCCAGATTTCGCCACTTCAACAAGCGCTAAGTCGTCAGCAGTTAATTGACCAGAATTAAGCTCATTACCGCCTAATGGAGTAATAGTTTGAGTAGATACAATTTGTTGACTAAATTTATTTAATCGCTGTAAAAGCTGATGGAAAGCGAGCTGAGTTTGATCAGATAACTGCGCAGGTTGGAAGCGTGATACTTGTAAGGTTTTCGATAAAATATCAGTTTGCTCACCTTGATAACGACGCTGTTCTGTAACCGGAGGCGGTTCAAATCCCAAACGTTTTACATAAATACGTTCAGCTTTTTTGGCCAAATTTAATAACTTAAGTGCTTGTTGTTCAAAAGGTAAAGCTAGTTCTGGCTCTGACAACATTAAGTGCAACTCGGCTTGCCACATATTAGCTAAACTTTTTTTCATCAGTGCTCGTGGATCTTGACTAGTCATCACACCAACATCGCTATCTTCATGGTTATGACCATAACGATTAATAAGCGCCATTCGCCCAGAAACATCCGCACTAGTTTGACTATTAGTAGTATCACTTTCGTGTTCATGACTAACAAGAATAACATGCTGCTGTTCGCCAGCGCTTGTGATCACTGCATTACTACTACCGTCTTTTTCATCATGCACTTGTATTTGTGGTTTGTGCTGTTCATTAGGGCTATGGCTTTCATCAAAGGTCACTCCAACATTGTGTTGCCCTTCAAATTCATCACCTAAATATTGGCCATACTTTTCCTTCAGTCCACTTTGAGCTACCCCTAACAATTCAGATTTTTTATTAAACGTAGTGCGATCAATGCCGGTTTTATCGTCAATTAGCTCTATGGTTTCAATAATAATTTGCCGTTGGCTTTTAAAAAACTCTGGAATAAAATCAATCAATATCCCATCGACTGTAATGCCGCTTTTTTCTTCTTCTAACCAACGAATAATTTTTGTTGCCGACCGGGTTTGTTGAGGGTCAGGATGACGGTTGTCAGTTGCCACAATACTAAAATAGAGTTCATCCCCTGGCTCCATTGCTAATTCGGTCAATGACCAATTTTTATAATACTGCATTTTACCGTCAATGAGTTCATTGCGATCAAAAGTAAAAGCTTGGTCTCTGAATTTAACACCTTCGCCAGAGCCTTTTGCTATTGAGGCTAATATACTGACTTTAGCTATAGCAAAATCATCCGATATTTGCACTTGGGCCGCTAAATAAGGCCTACTGTTTTTACCGTATTCTGTCACTGTGCTTTTAGGATTAATAAAACGAATTTTAGGCGCTTGGTCAGGCGTTAAGCTAATACGATGGATAGTGGCAAAGTCTTCAGATACTTTCGAATCTGTATTTTCAACCGCTAAGTGATATACCATGCTGGTGTTTAATTTAGCTTGAAATTGATGCGTACCATCTTTTTTCTTAACTAATTGCTGACGTTCGCCATTGGAAAACACCATAAAATAATCAGCTGATTGCGCCGAGAAAGTAAATACCCAACTAATATTACTGCCCACTAAAGTGTCAATATCGAGTAACTCTGACACTGTTCTAGGTGCTTGGGTTTTTTCTACACTATAACTGGGTGGTTCAATAATTACTTGTTGTGACAAAATATCAACCAAGGTTTTATTGAGCTTAATACCTATACTGTTTGTTGCTGTATGATCAACTTCTACAGTAGGAACAAACCAAGAGATAGCTTTATCAAATAGCTGAAAATTGTTAGCGACTATCAAGAGTAAGATTAAGCAAACTAATAATATATTCGCGAAAATAAATTTCCGTTTAGCAAACTTAGGCGACAAATCAAGATATTTCACTTGTGCTTGTTGCTCTAATATAACGCCTAAACGGACTAACACTTTCCCCTGTTGTAGTTTTTCTAAGGCTAATAATTTATGTTCATCAACTAATAACAGTTGTGCGCTATCTTCAAGCTCGTCAAATCGATTGTTAAGGTGAGCAATAAGATTATTTAGCGTAATACTAGAATAGTTTTCACTTCGAATGATCAGAGCCAGCTTGGTAAATAGCACAGAAACAAATACGATTGTGAATGTTATAGCAGCACTTTCAATGCTTAAAATATCAAAGCTTATTAAAATAAATAAGGTGGCTATGATAAAAGCTAACAGTGTTGGTAAAAACATCAGCAGTTGCTGTTTTATAAATCGACGTTTCCAACGTGCTACTAGATAATTTAAATGGCTGACACCCTCTTCTTTTATACCCGTGTTGATAGCTGGTTTTGGACGGATATTCTGCTCAGCGTTAGACATTAATCACTAGCCTTAGCAGAGTTTACTGACCGCGCTTTATTACCTAGTGGGCTTTCAACTCCAGTACCTTTTACTTGAGCGTCTTTAACTTCAGCATTAGCATATTGCTGGCTTTCACTTTTGTTATTTGTATTCGTTTTTTGGCGGAAATATTCGCTAACAATACGCTCTAATGTCCAAAGCGATACCAGCAGAAACATTAGCCACTGCGTCCAAAAATCATCACTTGTTTGCTGCTGTTGGATTAAGGCTTTAGCACTTTTTAGATCAGTCTGTTTCGGCTCCGCCATTTCTAGCACAGTACCTTTTGACCTAACACTTTCTGAAAGAGTAGCTTTTGGCTGATTAATAACTTGGCTAATTTGTTCAGGAGTCAGCCTTTGTTGCGCTGCGAATTTATCCTTTTGCCATTGTCCAAATAATAAATTTTGTATGAAGAGTGGAAATTGTTTTGTCACTAGTAAGTTGCTCCATGATGGAGAAAACCTTGAATATAGTTGATAAACATCACTTGTTTGCTTTGTGGTTTGGCCTTTTATTTGCTGGATGTCTAACGCTTGCGTATTTTCAGTAACTGAATTATCTGTTATAAGACTTTGCTTCACATTATGTCCCACACCATAAGCATCGGTATGTTTATCGGCAAGTTCTAGACGAGAATGAGTTACGATCGATTTGGTCAACATCGGCAAGCTTGTGCCATCTTGTTGAATATATTGCCATAGCACTTCGTTATTTTTTAGAGCACTTATGTCATTGAGTTGTGCTCCAATATCTAATGGCAAGCCTCTTTGATAAAAAATGACTTCAGGATTGAGTAAATCAGCGCTGTTTTTATTAATATTCAAAGAACGCGTAAGCTGTAAATTGGCCTCGGTATTTTGTGCATCAACAAAAAGGCTTGTTCCCTTCCCCATAGCGTTAACTATTTTTTGGTCAATATGCTTAGCGCTGAAATAAAACAGCCAGTCAGGTTGCGCTTGCATGATTTGTTGATAATGGGCAGAATTTTCTAAACCGTCATTGAGCACTTCAGATAACACCAGTTTTGGCACGACTTGTTGCTTAATTAATGCAAATGCTTGTTGAAAGTACTTTAGGTCGGCAAAACGGTCTTGGTCATAAATAATCAACACTTTCATGGCGTTGTTATATGTTTTTTGACTCTTAATCACTAGTTTTTTTATTTGCCAATCAATCGCGTTAGGTGTTGTTTCTATTCTTTCAGACCCGTTAACCTGATATTGACTCGCTCGGTCAGTAACATAAAGCTTAATGTTAGTTTCTGCTGCTAATAATTGACTAAAGTAACCTAGGTGCTGGAGTATATTCTGATGCTGTTTAATGTCGTGTTGTTGCCATTGCAGTATTTCATCAGCTTTAATTAGCCGAGTATTAAGCGCTAATAGGTAGATGGGATGATTCAAACTATCCATCACTAGTTTTTGCCGCTCTGTTTCATCGCTTTGATTTAACCAATCGGCACTAACAACATACACTGCCTCAGTTGAAATCCGAGCTTTGGGCATAATAACTTTTGCTAAAAGTAATATTGATACCAACAACAACAAGATGCGTAACAGCAATAACCAAAATTGAGTGAGGCGAATTTGTCGCATACTTTTTGGTTGTAGCTTGTCAATTAGTTCAATATTGGAAAATTTTACCAGTTTAGCTTGGCTCTTACTGATCAAGTGCAGCACTATAGGTACTGCCAATGCCAGTAATGCTATAAAAGCCCACGGGTTTTGAATCACCAATGACGGCCAAAAATTCGCGTTCATCTGCGACTTCCTCTAGCTCTTACGCTAAGAAAATCGACTAAGGTTTGATCTAAGGCTTGATCAATATTAGCCTTAACATATTGAATATTTTGCAAGGCTAATTCCGCCTTTAATGCATCATCCGCAAGCTGTTTATTTTCGAGATATCCTGCTCGTACTTGCTTGGCCGAAACATTACACTGTTCGCCTGTTTCTAAGTCTTGAAACTTAACTAGACCTTGGTAAGGGAAGTTAATTTCATCATCACTATCCAAGTGAAAAGCTACCACGTCGGTATACCTATTACTTAACTTTGAAGTCAATGTCAGTAGCTCATTGTTTAGCTGATGAAAGTCACTAATAACGACAACTAAACCATTTTTACGTACCGCGCTTAATTGCGTTAATATCGCCTTAATATCAGGAAAAGTGCCACTGGCTTTTAATTGAGTTAATGCCAGCAATATTTTTTGCCAATGACGCTCGCCAGGCAAGGCGGCTACTTGCTGTTGCTTTTCGCCTGAAAGCGCTAAAAAACCAACAGAATCACCCTGTTTCTGTGCTAAATAGGCAATAGTTGCCGCTAAATATCGGGCATAAGTTAATTTATTCCATTGACCAATAGGCGATGATTGCTCCAATGCTTCTCCTGAACTTGATCTAGATTGTTGTAGCATAGATTCACTACAATCTAGTACTAGCCAAACATTTATATTACTTTCTCGCTCGGCTTCCCGAACAAAATATTTATCTGAACGGGCAAATAATTTCCAATCTATTTTACTGAGTTCATCGCCAGGTTCATAAGCTCTAAATTGACTAAACTCAATACCGACACCCCGTTGTTGACTCGCATGAGCACCATGCAAAAAGCCTTGCGCCAAGGCTTTAATGGCTAACGGAAGATCTTTAACACATAATAAAGTTTTGGCATCAAAATAAGGTTGTTGCACGTGGGCTTCCTACTTGTTTATTGCAAAGGGCTAGTGGGAAGGGAAACAAAGGCTAATAAGTCATCAATAACATGGTCAGGGGTTAAATTTAACGCCTCAGCTTGGAAATTGACTAAAATTCTGTGCCGTAATACCGCAGGTGCAACAAACTGAATATCGGCTATAGTAATGGCAAAACGCCCCGCCATTAAAGCCCGTGCTTTTGCACATAAAATCAGTGCTTGCCCTGCTCTTGGACCTGCGCCCCAGCGAACATGTTCAATAACACTTGGGCAACTTTCTTGTTTCTGTGTAGTATTTTTTTCTTTACTACCATCAAGATGATTAGGCCGTGTAGCTCGCGCTAAGCTTGCAGCATAAGCCAGTAATTCATCTGACACAGTCACGCTGCGAACAAGATCTTGTAGCGCTAGAATATCGTCAGCACTGAGAATAGCATTAAGTTCACTTCGATCATTGCCAGTTGTACGCTTAAGAATTTCAATTTCTTCTTGTTCAGTTGGGTATCCAACACGTACAAACATTAAAAATCGATCCAGCTGAGCTTCAGGCAGCGGATAAGTACCCGCTTGTTCAACTGGATTCTGTGTTGCTAAAACAAAAAAGGGGTTTGGTAAATCATAACTTGTGCCCGCATAGCTGATGTGACGTTCTTGCATTGCTTCTAATAACGCTGCTTGGGTTTTAGGTGGTGTGCGGTTTATTTCATCTGCTAATAAAATATTAGTAAATACCGGGCCTTTTTGAAATTTAAAAAAACGCTCACCACTTTCATGATCGGTTTCCAAAATTTCGGTGCCAACAATATCGCTGGGCATTAAATCTGGGGTAAATTGTATGCGATTAAAATCAAGCGCCAAGGTTTTTGCTAGTGAGCTAACCATTAAGGTTTTAGCTAAGCCTGGCACTCCTTCAAGTAAACAATGTCCGCCAGCCAAAATACTAATTAATAATTCATCAATGACTTCCTGCTGACCAACAATGGCTTTCGCTATTTCATCACTAACTTTGGTCAATTTATCGAGCAATATGGTTATTTGTTGTTCTTGCATTTATTTTCCATTTTATAAATATTGTTATTACTGTCTAGTATTAATGCTCGTATCAGCTAGCTATTAATAGCATACATGACAATATTGACAGCAAACCTCGTGTTATCGACTCTTAACCAACGTTTGTTACGAAAGTCATAGTCCCATTCACAGCCTAAGTCTTTATTACTGTATAACACAGCGATACGGCCATCAATTTCTATTGCTTTTAAATAGTTATGTACCAAATCGTCACCCCAGCCATTGAGTTCAATTGAGGTTCTTGGCGGGCCTTCAAACTTAAAAAACGAAGAATATATTGGGTGATCATTAGGGATTTTATTTAACGCTTGCTCACCAAATATATCGCGCATTTGCCGTTCAAAACTACGGGCAAACATACCATCAATGTCATGGTTACAATCATCAACAAAAACAAAACCACCATTTTCAACATAACGTTGAAAATTTTGTTTTTCTTCGGCATTAAATTGTACTAAACGATGGCCAGCGAGATAACAAAATGGTGCAGCAAGCATTTGAGGATCAGATAACGGCACAATACGCTCTTTAATATCAACCCGTAAACTTGTGTATTCGATTAATGAGTTCAGTACATTAGCGGGCATTCTTTCGTCAACTTCCCAATCACCTGACTCATAACTCAAGCGAGTAAAAAAGAAGTCAATTTGCTCTTGTGCATTCAATCGTAAAAACGGTAAGGCGAAGGTGCCCACTGAAAATAACGATAGGGTACGAATAAAATCACGTCGATTCATAAAAACATAATAAATAAACAATTAAGGGTAAACAAATATAACTCGTTTACCCTTAATTAAGTGCTTATTTCAATCCTATTTATTAACTAAACAGCGTCTGACAAACTGCTAAAGGTGAAATCACGGATTTTCATCGGTGGTATCATGCTGCCATTAATACGCTGCGGCTTACCCAAAGCTTCAATATTATTAAGCATAACTATGGGGCTTTCATTAAAACGGAAGTTTTTAATTGGATATTTAATCTTACCATTTTCAATATAAAAAGTGCCGTCACGTGTTAGTCCTGTATATAACAATGTTTGAGGGTCTAATGCGCGAATGTACCACAAACGTGTCACGAGAATTCCACGTCGGGTATCTTTGATCATATCTTCAATGCTGTCATTGCCGCCAGCCATTATAATTTGTGATGGGCCTCCAAATAAGCCCGAGCCTGCGTAAGCGGTAGGCATATAATTAACACCGGTTTTACCGGCCCAATACGGAGAGTTTGGCATATTGACAATTTTGCCATCTTTTATCCAGTCAGTTTTTGCAACACTGTGTCCGTTACCGGCAAATGGCGCTGTTGGTGCCTCAGCGTTCATTGGATCAGAATAAATATGTACGCGTTCATCAAAAAGCTTTTCACCTAAGCGATTAGTTGGTCCACCTTCTTTACCTTCTTCTTGTTTTTTACTTAAGAAGCTACGGCCTTCATCAGCTGAGCGTTGATTCATACTGCTAAACATATTGCTCAGCAATTGAACGCTGGCTGCAGGCTCTAAAATAACCGTATATTTTCCTGGTTCTAATTCTTTAGCTTCAGCTGATGCTATTGATTTTTCAATAGCAACTTGCGAGGCTTTTTTGGTATTTAAACGGTTAAAGTCACTATAATCTCGAGTGACCCAGCCAGAGCCTTTACCATCTTCTGTACGAATAGTGACAGTGAAATCAACATTCGTTGCTTTATTATAAGCAAACAGTCCTTTGTTATTCATAATCGCAACAAATGTCGTCGCATCTTGTAAAAATCCTGACGAGACCAATTTATTGGCTTTTGAGGGTTTTATGCTATTTTCTGCCGCTTGTGCTCTATCATCAGGTGTGACATTTGAGGTTGAATCAAAAGCACTGATAGGTTTAAGATACTTTTGTTTGCCAAACACTGGCATATTTTCTGGATTTTTAGGTGCTAATTTTGCCAATTCTTCTGAGCGCTTAACGACTTTCATCAGTGAAGCATCGTCAAATTCGTTAATGGTAGCAACACCGGTTTTCTTACCAAATGTTGACTGTACCGCTAAGGTTAAATCACTTTGTTCACCTGATGTAGAAACTGTATTGCGGGCGGTACGAATATTACCACCTTCAAGGCCATCTAAATTACATTCACATTCGTCAGCTGTAGAAAATGAAAGTACTTTTTGTAATAACTTTTTCGCGTGTTGTTCTGTTAAAATTGTCATGACGCTTTGCTTCCTTTTATGCTTTATTCTTATCGTCAAATATGAGTTAAATTAAACTTTGCGAGCGGTATTGATCACGTTAATATTATTAAAACGTGTTGTTGGACAACCGTGCGAAACCGCACTAACTTGAGAAGGTTGACCTTTACCATCAAAAAATGAACCGCCTATGCGATAATCAGACTTGCCCGCCATTTGTGTACAGCTATTCCAAAACTCTTGGGTGTTTGATTGATAAGCCACATCTTCAATTTGCTCAGTAATTTTACCGTCTTTGATTTCAAAAAATAATTGACCACCAAATTGAAAGTTATAACGCTGTTGGTCAATTGAAAATGAACCTCGACCCGCTATATATATGCCATTTTCAACATCTTTAATAACATCATCAGCTGACAAATCTTTATCATTTGGCTTTAAGGAAACATTTGGCATACGTTGAAACTGCACGTCACGCCAACTTTGCGAGTAACAACAACCATGTGATTCTTTTTGGTCGATCATATGTACTTGGTCACGAATGGCTTGATAGTTAACCAGTGTACCGTTTTTAACTAAATCCCATTCTTTGGTTTTAACACCTTCATCATCATAACCGACGTTACCTAATGAATAAGGTTGGGTCTTATCAGCAAATAAATTAACAATATCAGAGCCATAGTTAAATTTGCCGCTTTTCCATTTATCTAAAGTGGCAAAACTTGTGCCCGCGAAATTAGCTTCATAACCCAACACTCGGTCAAGCTCTAGCGGATGACCTACTGACTCATGAATAGTTAACATTAAATGTGCAGGGTCTAATACTAAGTCATATTTACCTGGCTCAACTGATTTTGCTTTTAACTTGGCTTGCAGTTGTTTACCGGCCGCTGTTGCATCTTCGAGCATGTCATAAGAGTTTTTATAACCGACATTAGCGCCTAAAATACGTACTTTATCTTCTTCTTTCCCGTCTAAGTACTCAAAGCCCATACCAACAGGGTTTCCTAAGCCAGTACGTTGTTTAAAGCCTTCTTTACCAACCGCTGTAGCAAAAAATGGTGCCCATAAACGATGCACGTCTTGATCAATATATGAACCATCAGTAGAGGCAAAATATTTTTGTTCATTCACTAAAAATAAAACCGAGGTTATATAGTTGGCGCCATTAGACATGGCAGCATCATTTACTGACAACAGCAAATCCACTTTATCTTTAATGGGGATTTCAAGGGCATTTTTTTTAATCGGCGTATTCCAGCTGACTTCACCCACCCCTTTCACTGGAGCAAGTTGCACTGGAACCGTTTGAAATTTAGAGTTCGCCATCGCAACAGCTACGGCTTTTTCAGCGGTTTTAGCAATACTATCAGGGGTCATGTTTGAAGTAGAAGCGAAGCCCCAAGTACCATTAGCGATAACACGAATACCAATACCCGCAGACTCAGTATTAACAATGTTATCAACCCGTGTCTCTTGTGTCGTAACAAACTGATTGAGATAACGACCGATGCGCGCATCAGCATACGACGCACCCTTTGCTTTTGCTGCGTTTAACGCTATATCTGCCAACTTTTTCTTATAAGCAACATCCATTGGCTTATCTAATAATTGCTCTGCTGATACCGCGAAGCCAGACATCGGCAACATTAACCCACCAGCACCAACGCCGGTAAGCTTAATAAAATCACGTCTTTGCATTTCCATTCCCTCTGTTTATTTTTATTTTAACTTCTTGTTATATTTTATATATTGAAAATTAGCTACAACAAAGCCTCAAATATTACTCATAAGTAATAATTTATAAATAGATTGGTAAAAGCTTCAAGCGGATAAACATCATCAATTAAATATAGCGTAATGCGGTAGTCTATAACAGGGGTTAAAAAATATACTAAGATATTTGTTAACAATTACGTAACAAAGTATTTCGATTCTAAAAGTTTATATAATCTGCCTTTTTAATTAATTGGCATTGAATGAAAGAAAAACTAAATACATATAGTAAATTACATTTAATCTAGGTACGCATATTTATATCGAGTTACATAATCATGCTACATAAACTATTTCCAACCTTAGTATGGATTAAAATAAACAATAAATAGGCTGATTTTCGCCGTAACACTCAACAAATTATGACTCTCATTTTATGTATAACTATTGATGAAAAATGATATTGAACACGCACAGTACACTATTTATTCATGGATGATTTTAAAAGCTAACTGTCCATAATACCTAGCGCTTATCACTGAATTTCATCACAATATGACTACTGCTAATGGTTAAGTTCTGTTAGCATAAGCGCAAAATAATTATCGAGCTTCAATATGAAAATCATCTCTTTTAATATAAATGGCCTACGTGCACGATTGCACCAACTACAGGCAATTATAGATAAGCATCAACCTGATATTATTGGCCTTCAAGAAATTAAAGTGCATGATGAAGTGTTCCCGCTGGCTGATGTTGAAGCGATGGGCTATCACGTTTATTTTCATGGTCAAAAGGCCCACTACGGCGTTGCTATGCTTTGTAAAAAAGCCGCAGATGTGGTTACTAAAGGATTTCCAACCGATAATGACGAAGCTCAAAAGCGTATGATTATGGTACAAACCACTGATGAGAATGGAGACAAAGTTACGGTATTAAACGGTTACTTTCCACAAGGTGAAAATATTGCCCATGAAACCAAATATCCTTACAAGCGTCAGTTTTATAAAGATTTAATGCAATACTTAAGTGACAACCATACGCCAGATGAAAATGTTGTCGTTATGGGTGATATTAATATTTCACCTGCTGATTTAGACATAGGTATTGGTGAGCCAAATAAAAAACGTTGGTTAAAAACCGGTAAATGTAGCTTCCAACCAGAAGAAAGAGAATGGTTAGCCACGCTCATGAATTGGGGATTTACCGATACCTTTAGAGCATTACACCCAACCCGTGAAGAAAGATACTCATGGTTTGATTATCGCTCGCGTGGCTTTGATGATAACCGAGGTTTACGCATTGATGTTGTACTGGCAACTAAACAACTTGCCAGTCGTTGTATCGAGTCAGATATTGACTATGAACTAAGAGGCATTGAAAAACCTTCTGATCATGCGCCCATTTGGTCTACGTTTAGCAAATAAAAGCTTTTCAAACTTATTACTATAAAAGGGCTTATGCCCTTTTCTGTTTAGATAGATATTATTGATAATTATGACTGCTAACCATTACGCTTGCCCATTATGTAATTTACCACTGCTAAAACACGAGAAGGTATTTCGTTGTGTAAATAATCATAGTTTTGATCGAGCTAAAGAAAATTACTTAAATTTACTGCCCGTACAATTTAAACATTCAAAAAATCCTGGTGATAACAAGGCAATGGTCAACGCTAGACGTGCGTTTTTAGAACAAGGTTATTACCAACCCTTGGTTGATAGGTTAGTCGCATTATATCAAGAGAAAGCGGTTACAGATGCCAGTAAACCTTCAATTTTACTAGATGCAGGTTGTGGCGAAGGTTTTTATACTCATCAACATAAAAACGCTGAAAATACAGTTTATGGTGTTGATATTGCTAAAGAAGCCATCAAAAAGGCGGGGAAAAAGTATCAACAATGCCACTTCAGCGTGGCAACATTATCAAAATTACCTTTTGCCGATAGTTTATTCTCTTGGATTGTATCTGTGTATGCACCTATTCTAGAACAGGAGTTCACTCGGGTATTAAACGAAGGTGGATTTTTGTTAACTGTTACACCTGCTAAACAGCATTTAATGCAACTAAAACAACATATTTATGATGATGCTAAAGAGCATGATGAAGAAAAAACACCTGTTGAATGTTTAACATTAGTACACCAAGAAAACATCTCTTATCAAATGCACTTAAAAACGGGTCAAGACACCTTAAATCTACTCTCTATGACACCCTTTGCTTTTAAAGCAAGTGATGAGGTCAAAAAAACCTTGTTAAATCATGATGACTTTATTTGTCAGGCTGATTTTTTGATCAGGTTATACCAAAAATCGAGCTAAAAAAATGCGATGCAGTTTTACTGTGTCGCATTGATGTACTAATACCAATTTCATTAATAACTTGAACTAGTTTATACGCCCAGAAACAGTCGAATACATGACATTCATTGTAATAACTTGTTGTTCAGGACAATAAACTCCTGCGATGTCTTACAAATTGTATCCATGCAGTGATAATTAATAATAAATAACACAGTCGTTGGCTGTTGAAATCCGCAGAAATGTTTAGATAATGAATGATATTGGTATGACTTCGACTATTAATTTAGTCGAATCAAGAGGTTTTAAAGCGATTTTTAAATGTTAAATTCAATAACTGAGCTAGGTCTAGATAGCGTGGACGCTGAGTTGACAGCTTGATATCGCCACCACTTTGATTAACGCGTGAAACACTTTCTTTATACCAATTAGCTAACGCCGGAGGCAAAAACTTATCGGCTTTAATCCCCATAAAAATCAATGCTTGTAATGGAAAACTCAATATACATAAAGTATATAAAAGTGCTTGTGGTAAAACAGCCATAGAGCCAAAATACAACTGCATAATTAAACAAAACAGTGCTAAGCCAGGCATAACTTTACAAACCAAACGACTAATTTTTACGGTTTGATACTCAGCAAAATATTCACCGAGTTCAGCGCGCGAGGGCCATAAATTCATATATTTTCGGCCGAGCAAGATAATTTCTAATACAGATAACTTCATAAGCAACACACTACATCAGGAGTTTATTAAAAGATAGCACAAACTGTTACCCGTTAGCGCAACAAATGTACCTAGAGGACCCTAATTGTCGATATTTTATTGTATAACATCAATATTTCAATTACTTATTATACAACTATTCACGGCTATAAAAATCACGTAAACATCATTAATAAATTATCCACGTTAAATCAATCCTCGGCTTATTTTGATAACATTTTCATCATACCTACAATGAGTAAAATCCTATTAGTTCACCCTTTCTAAAGATCTTTAACTTAGGATATAAACCACATGATGACATTGGTTGCAATTCAAACACACTGTTAGTCTTCCAGCGATAAAACAGCAAATTAGAAAGATCTGCTATATAAATAAAGTGATCTTTAGCGGGGTTACACATTAGTCTGACTTTTTCTTAACTTATCTATAAAATTTTGTATATATTTTTTAACTGATATTTTTTAACCACCACTTTTAATAACTATAAAACAATAAGTTATAGACTTAAACAACAGTTGCACACAATGATATCCACAGCAAATGTGGATATCATTTAGTGGTCAATATTTTATTTAGTACAATTAATTCGCTTTATATACTCGCATAGACCTAGAAATACACAGACTTGATAGCAAAAATCTATTTAGTGCAGAATAACTACAGCTTAACTAGTTTGATCAGTAACACCATTTAACTTATTCATTCAAATTTTCAATCGTATAACAGCTAGAGATCCTTACTATTAAGCGTTATAGTAAGGCTATCAGTACCTAAACAAATGAAGTTGATTTATGAGTAACTTTACCCTGCGCCGCTTATCTGAAACATTTGCTATTCACAGTTTACGACGTGAGAGTTCAATCCCTGATGTGGTATTTAATGCACCGATATTCTTTCTAGCAAAAACCTATGATGAAATATCAATTGTGCTTCCGGAACATATTGAAATTGACAGTGAAGAAGCTGAAAATGGTTGGCAAGCATTTGAAGTCGTTGGGCCACTCGACTTTACCTTAACCGGCATAATGTCAAATATATCAACGGTCTTGGCAAATGAAAAAATCAGTATTTTTGCTATCTCAACCTTTGATACTGATTACGTTTTAGTAAAGTCAGAAAAATTTGAAGCCGCAAAAGCTGCACTCATAAAACATAACTATCAAGTGATATAATTCAGGAAATATAATGACAATACTTTATGGCATTAAAAACTGCGATAGCGTAAAAAAAGCCAAAAAATGGTTAGAGCAAGAAAACATCCCATATCAATTCCATGACTTTCGAAGCGACGGCCTGAGCCCTGTATTGTTGCAGGAATTTATAATATCTGCAGATTTACCCTCGTTGTTAAATAAACGCAGCACGACCTTTCGTAATTTAACTGACGACATTAAAAACAATCTTACTGATGAAGTGATGGTTGAAATTATTTTAGCGCAACCCACGTTAATAAAACGGCCACTACTTAAGCATAACCAAGTGTTTCTGGTTGGCTTCAAAGATAGTCAGTATCAAGAAACTTTGCTTTAGGTGCACAGTATCCATATGAATAAACATAGTAATAGCACCATTTCATTAGCCCAAGCTTTGATTGAGCGCCCTTCTGTTACCCCTGAAGATTTCGGCTGTCAGCAATTAATGTCGGATCGTTTAGCCAAGTTAGGCTTTAATAATGAAAGCATGGTGTTTGAAGATACCACCAACTTATGGTCTCGAAGAGGAAATTCAGGACCGGTATTTTGTTTTGCTGGCCATACCGATGTTGTGCCTGCGGGTAATTTAGAGAGCTGGAAAACCCCGCCTTTTGATCCTGTTATTGCTGACGGTATGCTTTATGGCCGAGGCGCTGCTGATATGAAAGGCAGCTTAGCGGCAATGATAATAGCAACAGAACGTTTTGTAGCTGACTACCCTAAACATCAAGGTTCTATCGCATTTTTGATCACCAGTGATGAAGAAGGACCTTTTATCAATGGCACTACACGCGTTATTGATACGCTTGAAGCACGTAATGAAAAAATTGATTACTGCATTGTTGGCGAGCCTTCTAGTACAAGTACGCTGGGCGATGTTGTTAAAAACGGTCGTCGTGGCTCAATATCTGGTGAATTAAACATTCATGGTAAGCAAGGCCATGTGGCATATCCTGATCACGTCATTAACCCCATTCATAAAGCTATGCCGGCTCTAGCCGAGTTAAGCGAAATGCATTGGGATAATGGCAATGAATATTTTCCGCCAACGAGTTTTCAAGTATCAAACATTCAATCAGGTACTGGTGCTACCAATGTGGTTCCAGGACATTTAACTGCGTTATTTAATTTACGTTATAGCACTGAGTTAACGGCAGAAATGATCGTTGATAAAGTTGAAGCATTATTAACTCAACATCAATTAGACTTTGACATTAACTGGGTATTTAACGGCCAACCCTTTATTACCGAACCTAGTACCCTGGTTGATTCTGTCGTGCAAGCAATTGAAACTTGCTGCAATATTACCCCAGAACTTTCCACTAGTGGTGGCACATCAGACGGACGATTTATTGCTCCTACTGGCGCACAGGTTGTTGAGCTTGGCCCTTGTAATGCCACTATTCATCAAGTAAATGAATGTGTTGCTGTACAAGACTTAATTCTATTAACTGATGTCTACTATCAAACCTTAGTTAATGCGTTAACTAAAAATGCATAAAATGACAAAACTTGAGCTAATGTTAACTGGAAAAACTGAAAGCCATATTCATTGGCTATCTAATAACATTGGTATTCATCATGAAATGTTGTCGTCATTCAATCAACTACAACTCGCCGCACAAAGCGCAGGTATTGAACTAACAATAGCCAGTGGCTTTCGTAGTTTCGAACGCCAGTTATCGATTTGGCAAAATAAGTTTTCGGGTATTAGTGCCATCAAAGATACCTCTAATCAAATATTATCAACTGAGAATCTCAGTGAGCGTGAAAAGATACATGCCATTATGTTATTCTCTGCGCTGCCAGGAGCCAGTCGCCATCATTGGGGCTGCGACATTGATGTTTATGCTAAAAATTTATTACCGGCAGAACAACCTTTAGCCTTAGAACCATGGGAATACCAAGCTTCAGGGCACTTCTATCCGTTAACAGTTTGGCTGGCTGAACATGCGAAAACGTTTGGTTTCTTTTTCCCTTACGATAAATTTCGCGGTGGTGTTGCTCAAGAGCCTTGGCATCTTTCATACCTGCCATTATCTCAACACTACCAACAGGCATATACTGAAGCGCTTTTGGCTGAAACATTATTGAACACTGATATTCAGGGTAAAGCCTTGCTTCTACAGATATTACCTGAGCTTTATCAACGTTATATTATCAATATAGCTGAAGCTTAACGCCTGTTAGTTGATAAACGTAAGGTTGAAATTGAAGTTAAAATTGGATTTACAGATTTATGTGGAGCGTTAAATTATGACCAGCATATTAAATGAAGACTGGGTTGCCCCAACCATTGTTATTATTGCATTAGTGATTTTAATTGGTAATTTAAGTACTTTTCAAAAAAGTGCCAAAACACCTTTACGTAAAAAAGGCTTAAACGACTTAAAAGAAACTATTCCTAGAACACAAAAGTCACCGCATAAAATGCCAACAGTTTCTAAGGTAACTGATGTGGATCAAAAAACAAAAAACTCCGATTAACGGAGTTTTTTAATTTTGTAAACTAAAACTATTGTTATGATTTAAAGATTAAAAAACATCTTTAAATGACAAGCCAGCTTCCATTACATTAAATATTTTCTCTAATGTTGCCTCAGGTAACCCAGTGCCTTCATCATCATAGAGTGTAACAGTAGACTTCGCGTCCATTTTCTCTACCTGAAATTGATACTTACCATTAGGTAGCTCAACAACTGGTAGGCTCTCACCCCAAATGCTATTCCAAAAACTAGATTCTGGCTTCACATAATCAACATAATAAATTTTAGTTGATTCATTAAGATCTGTAATGCTAAAGCCATGATCTTCAAAGAATAACGGTAAGTTAGACCATAATAAATCTACATCAATTTCAACAATATAAGCAGCTTCACCAGAAACGTTCTCACCCAAACTAACAAAGGTTTGATTAGCACGTAATAAGCGGTTTTCTTGCTGTTTTAAACGATATTGAAAATCAACTTGAGCTATAACTTCATTTAGCATGTTCATTTCAGCGCGTTGTTTATCAATAATATCGATACGTTTACTGCCGCCAGCTTGGTCAGTTTTAAGGTATTCGAGTAGCTCGACAACTAACGCAACACTTCGGCCATGAGATTTACTTTCAAATGTGTAGCGATACCGAATGCTTTCAGAGATTGCTATTGATTTGAAAGGCCAGGTGCCTGCTTCAATTTCTTTGTGATACCAGTCTGATTCATAAACTAAACCAGCTTCATCTATTTGCTTTAATTCAACATTATCTGTTGCTAACTGGCCTTCTAATGCCTGTAAAACAAAGCCTTTAAGATCATTATCATCAAGTACTTGGTCAAACCAAACTTTTGATGCAGCAGAGGTGTTTTCTGTTCGCGTTGACGCCGCTATTGGTAAAACAAGCGATGGCGCACGTACATCAACATCACCACCCACAGGGCCTTTATGGTTTATTTCGTTAGTAACAAAATAGCTATCAACTTGTTTAGGTCTAGCTAAACCTGCAGGTATTTTTAACGCTGATGTTTCTTTTTGTTGCGCGTATTCAAAATCGCCTACCGCTTGCTTATTATTTATAGTACCGCAGCTAGCAACAGCGACACTTAATAATGAAAAATAAAATATCTTGCGATTCATTAACACTCCCGAGGATACAAATCTGAATCTTTCTAAATTTAATTTTGCTTGTTGTATTTATAAATATCATTTTTAAGCATTACGACAACACGAACAGTGCCTGTCGTAAAGTTCAAGCAATACATCAATAACGTCGTTTTGATTACTGAATCCGGGCTAAGTTCCCCAAAATCATCTCATTTATTTAATAGCCGCCAAATTAATGGAAATAGCGGTAAATTGAGCAGCGCACCATGGTACTTGCCTGAAAATACAAACACAAGATATTGACGCATATTTATCATAAAAAATAACGAAATAATTACACATGTTAATGGTTAATTTATCGCACTGCTGGCCTCAAAAGATAAACAGAGCAAGTGCTGTTCTTCTCACCTCACTCTGGCTTCGTTTACTCTAGCGATAATAACCACATCGAGTCACAATCATAAAATTATATACTCGATAATATTTTTACAACTATATATGCCAATAAACGGCTAAATAAAATGTTCACTTCATAAAAATTATTAAAGCATTATTCCACAACTTCTCTTTGCATTATGGCAATCATGTCTCCTGTTTTACCTGCCCAAACACCTTGGGCTAATTCAGGGGTTAAAATTTGCACAAGCAACCAGCCGCTTTTTCCTTCTTGGTTAAATATTTCGGCCAAATCGGGTAACTTTTGCTTTTTAATACCCGTTAGAAAACCTTCTTTGTTTTTAATTTCTAAGGTTTTATATTCGTATTGTTTCATTTTCTTCGATTCCTTGTATTCAAGATCTAAGGTATCTATATCTAATGCTGAGGCTAAAGACTTTCTAGATTGCAATGACGCTGATGCCTCATTCTCTATTCGTTGTATCGTTCTCAGGTTAAGTCCAGATGCGATTGCTAACTCATCTTGAGACCATAATTTTTTATTTCTTAATTCGAGGATTAACTCTGCATTAATTTTCATATATTTATAAATCACTTAGGGCAGCGTCAATTAAACACCATGTTCTGCAATTAGTTTACGAAACTATTACGGCGATATTACGCAAATCACACGACAGTTATACGACATTAATACGACAGCAAGTGAAAAAGCGATTAAACGCTATTTTATTGTTGAGGAAATCTAAACTCAAAGGAATATTGATTGAAGAGAAGACATGTAAACATTAGTCAAACAGTTTGAAAAATGAATGGCACTATCTGCCCTATGGCAGCTAAATAAACTTATGGTCTCGCGAAATATACAACTAATATTGGTGACTGCTATGCTGTTTTTAAATTCAAAACTTTGCTTTGATTGAGGATAACTAGGGAAAATAAAACCTCTGTTAATCCGCCAATAAATGCACCAATAATAAAATTAGCCGCTAACAATATACATAACATGCCAGAAAACATCAGCAAGGCGCCTAAAAGCCAATACGTTTTAATACCATATAAGGTGTTAAAAACTAAGTAACGAACGCCAATGGTCATCAACATTATTGGAAAAAACCAGTCTATTTGCAGTTTTGCTACATAAAAAGCTAAAAATAAGCCAACAAATAAAATAATGGTGCTTTCTAAAGCAAGTTTACCAAGGGGGTTGTTAGGATCATGCTTGCCAGTACGTTTAAGTATTTTTGACAGTAATATAGCCAATGGGTGAATAAACATCCCTCCAAAAAATAGCGCCAGCATGCTCGATTGGGATGAAAACTGCATCGCGACTAAACCTGCAATACACCAAACTAAACCAGAAACTAAAACACCAGTCCCACCACCAAAATATGAAAAATTCATATCTTTTTGTGCATCTTCAAACGTCATTAATCTTCCTTAATTTAGCGCGTCATAATCCAGTACACATTAAAAAACAGTGTATTTCACTGACTATAAGTGTCAGTGATAATAACTGATAATAACGACTAAAAATTATTAAGAAGCCTAAGTAAAACATTACCGACAGTTATTATTGGCTATAGTTAATGTTGGTTAGGTGTTCTTATGGCTGCCGTCACACATTGGCTGATTTTTTGTAGCTTTACAGCCACAAAAATAAATTTTAGCAGACTCTTTTGCCGTAAATTTCACTGGTGTAAATTCTGAACCTTTATGAGAACCATCACAAAACGGTTGGTTATCACTTTGTCCACATGCACACCAAAAATAACTTTTATCTGCTTCTACCTCAACTGCATAGGGGGTTTTTGAAGCGCGTACTGGTTGACTCATAATATATTCTCCGTAGTTTATTCTCTTTTATTAAAAAATTATTAAGCTAACGTATCAATTCAGTTTAGCAATAATTCACCATGGACCAAGTAACTATTTTTATTGTTTATTTGTTCTCGCTTTATTCTTTTTAAAATATAGCAAAATCTATTGATACATATTGCCTTTATGCTTTAACCAACCATGCACGTGATAATTATTTGGATCTCGGTGAGTCCAATGAACTACACCACCCTTGTTACTCCATTCATATTCACCATAAAATTGCACAGTATCACCAATTAATAGTGAATTAATTCTTGGCGCTAGATCAATATTATGAGCGATTAAAATGGTATTACCTGACTTTAGTTTAAGAATAAATTTTTGATGACGTGAACCTTGGTTATCATCTTTTAATATATGAATAACTTTTCCACTGCTTTTAACTTGAACGTTACTTTCTTTATTCTTATATGCTTCATCCAGAGATGTAGCTTCAGAAGAACTTGACCACTGTAATAATGAGAGACTAAATAAAATGAAGATCAATATTTTTCGCATAACTAATCCTTCCTTAGATTTATAACATAACGCTACTATTCAAATAGTTTGCTAGGCTGTGACCCAGTAAAACCAAGCAAAATTGTATTTATTTCTGCTAAAGACTAAATAGATAATAGAAAAATAAAATTGCGACGATGAAAAAGACAAAACCTCGCCTATAAGCTTTATTTCTGACATTGATCCAAAATTTCTTTTGCCTTTCTTGTTCTAAATGACTCAAAAAACATTCACAATGAGGACACGTTGGCCCTAAATACATCATCAAATTGCAACGAGGACATTTTGCTGATGGTAAAAACTCTGCCATCCCCATAATAGTAGGTTTCTCATATTTCATAGATTCCTTTCAAATACTCGGCATATAATTAAAATACCTAGTAACAGCTATTCCACAAATTTAATAGCTTAAATATTCCATAATTTCAGTAAATTATAAAGAAAAAATCAATATAATTTGAAAGTTTATGTTATTGAAAATACATAACGAAATTTTTAAAGAAAACTCTGAATTCCATTATGAATTCAAAGTATTTGCTAACCTCAACCTGGTTGACTGAATATGAATTGGCGTAACAGATGAAACGCAAAAGCTAATTCAACTTATAAAATTAATACATAATATAACCCCATTCTTAGCTTACACCTTTGCCTAAGGATTTAGTCTTTAACCAAGGTTAAAATCAATGTTTAGCAACACGTTAGCTTTAGTCCCCTTACTTACGTTACAATAGCGTTTTTTAATATCTCAGCTAGGTTTATTGATGAGCGAATATTTAGTTTTAACGGCCATGGGGCCAGATCGCACAGGTAGTGTTAGTGATTTAACCAAACTAGCCAGCGAGTGTGGCTGTAATATTTTAGACAGCAGAATGGCAATATTTGGCTTAGAATTTACTTTAATCATGCTCCTTACCGGTACGAATAAAGCTATACATCAATTAGAAAGTAAACTGCCGGCTGTGGCGCATAAACTTGAACTTATCACTATGATGAAAAGAACTTCAGGGTATCGCGATCAAGATTTTGTTCATCATTACCAAGTTGATTATGCCGGTATAGATCAACCCGGTGTTTTAAAAGCCGTTACCGCATTTTTTGCCACACGTAATATAGATATATCGTCATTAAAGTCTGAAATTAATCAGAAGAGTAATCACATGAGTGCTTCAATTCTAATCGCACTGATGGAAGAAACCAGTATCGAAAAACTTGAAAGCGACTTCTTACAATTGTGTGAACAATTTGATGTACAAGGTTGCATAAAAAAGATTCAATCAAACTTATTATAGAGGAATGCAATGAACACATTAGTTGTAGGCGATAACGCGCCGCTTTTCACCTTAAAAGATGAAAATGACCAAGAAATCAAACTCGCAGATTTTATCGGTAAAAAACAAGTATTAGTTTATTTCTATCCAAAAGCAATGACCCCAGGCTGCACTGTGCAAGCCCAAGGTCTTCGCGATAGTAAAGTCGCTTTAGATGCAATGAATTCGCAAGTGTTTGGCATTAGCCCCGATGAACCAAAAAAATTGGCCAAATTTTGCCTACGTGATGAACTGAACTTCAGTCTACTATCAGACCTTGATCATAGTGTTGCTGATGCCTTTGGTGTTTGGGGCCTAAAGAAATTTATGGGCCGCGAATATGATGGGATTCACCGTTTGAGCTTTTTAATTGGTCTTGATGGTAAAATTAGCCATGTGTTTAACAAGTTTAAAACTAAAGATCATCACGAAGTAGTTCTGGATATATTGAACAAGCTTTAATTTCATCAATCCTAGTTCATAAAACGTGAATAAATAGCAAAAAAGGCTTAACAATTAATTTGTTAAGCCTTTTTTATGTACAGCATGAAAATATGCCGCACTCACATAGATGTGAAAGAGTGGTTATAAATCAGTAAAATAGCAGTTATGCATCGGTTATTCAGCTTAACTGGTGATTGGTTAAGCTTGGAAATTGAAAATATATTAACCCATTTCTGTTGATAGCTGCATTGGCTGGTGATAATCCTTCGCATCTAAAAAGCCAGGTTTTGCTAAAGCGGTATCCGTTATCTGGTTAACAACCTCGCCAATAACAATTAAGGTCGGTGGTGTTATTTTATGTTTTGCTACTAAATCGGCAAGCGAAGATAAAGTGCCGCGAAAAATTTGCTGTTCGGGTTGAGTACCTTTGCGAATAAGTGCGGCGGGCGTATTGGCGTCACGACCGTGCACTATTAACTGCTCAGTGATAGTAGGTAAGGTATTAATGCCCATATAAAACACGACCGTTTGACTGCTACAACTTAAACTTTGCCATGGTAAATTAAGCTGTCCATCATTTTGCATATGGCCAGTAATAAAGGTACAGCCTTGTGCAACACCTCGGTGAGTTAAAGGAATACCAGCATAAGTTGTACAACCCGATGCTGCCGTAATACCGGGACAAAGATGACAACTAACGCCATTTTTTAATAAAAATTGTGCTTCTTCACCGCCACGACCAAATATAAATGGGTCGCCACCTTTTAGTCGCAATACTCTTCGTCCTTGCTGTGCATACTGCATCAATAATTCATTGATTTTATCCTGAGGAACACAATGTTTGGCTTGTTCTTTACCAACATAAAAACGTTCACAATCTGCGGGTAAAAGCGCCATTACCTCATCGCTAACTAAGCGATCATAAATGGCTACATCAGCCTGTTCAATAAAGCGTAACGCCCTAATAGTTAATAATTCTGCATCACCTGGGCCTGAGCCTACAAGTGCTACTTCACCAGGCTGTAAAATAGATTTTCTATTTATGTTATTCAAAACATTCATACTCTATTGATTTTCATTAGAAAAACTCTCGACCGACACATTGTTTCACAAAACACTTATTCTATTATAGAATAAAAACAGCTAAGCTTATAAAATTAAAAATCAATATCTTAGAGCTAATTAACCTAAGAAATTTTATTCATTCACTAGTCACACCATTAAATAAAAAATATAACTTCACTCTCGATACAAACTTACTTAATGAATTAAATAATCTCAACCTACCTATGTATTCGACAAATTAATAGAGCAGCGCATTAATCGGTAGGCTTTGGCAAAATGAGTGAGAGTAAAGTGCAAAGTAATGGGCTTATAGTTTAGAACGAAGTATTCATAGAAAGGTTAAATTTTGAAATGGATAAAGCCTTTAAAATGGGTAAAGCCAATATTGATAATTAAAAGCTTAGCAAAGCAATCAACACCACAAGCTATAACCAAAAAATTAAAGCCCAGAATACTGGGCTTTAATTTAACAATATGTCCCGTCCTGAAATGTGTTTACACATTTAGGACTTTAAAATGAAAAATTCAATTACTAAAGGCACCAAACGTTCACAACGTGATTATACGTTGGGCTTTAAATTAGCAGTCATAGAGCAAGTT
>NZ_JACGWA010000011.1 GCF_014077505.1 Colwellia sp. BRX10-3
AAATAACATTCAAGTAACACTTAAATACTTTATATAATTCAAATAAAAACAATACCTTTCATTAAATAAAGGCAAACAAAAAGTCCTCTGCTAATATAATAGTAATCGCTAAATATATCACCTTAAAATAACCTCAAACCTTTAGGTTAATAATGTATATCTATTAACCAACCAAACGGTTACTGTAATAAATCTCTCTTAACTCTTTGTGCTATTTTAGTCACTTAGATTGGGTCCTTAACTCATTTATAATATGGATTGTTAATAAAATGTTGCAACGCACATTAAGAGAAAAAGTATTACTCGCCATAACGAGCATCACTGGCTCGGCTGTTTTTCCACTCTTTATTGTGAGTATAAATGACGGCGATGTGGCACACATGATGGTAAATCTTTTAGGGGTTACACTAATGGCTGGTACATTTCTGGGTGTTTGGTACACAAGGAATGTTCAATTATATAGCAAAATAGTAACCATATTCATTTTCATTACTATAATGATATCAGTGTATATAAAAGGTATCAGTTTGATTTTCTGGTTATATCCCGCCATTATTGCTTCTTTTTATTTGATACCGCCCTTATCTGCTTTGCTGCTTAGCCTTACGCTGATATTAATATCTTGTTCATTAACCTATAACCAATTCGATAGTTTCACCTTCACTCGAGTTGTGATAACACTAATATTAACTATTATTTGTACTTTTGTATTTTCTACATATATAGAAAAAGAAAATAAGAAGTTCATAGAAAATGAAAAATTTAACCACTTACGTAATAAGATTTTAGAGCTTATTGCATGTTCCGCCAAGCTACCTGATGTATTGCATGCGATTGTCGATGCCCTCGAAAATGAAAATCCTGACGCTATATGCAGTATATTATTGCTTGATAAAACAGAAACAAGGCTTACGTTAGGGGCAGCACCAAGTTTGCCAGATTTTTACAATCAGGCCATTGACGGTCTATTGATAGGTCAAGGGGTAGGCTCGTGCGGTACCTCTGCCTATACCGGTAAAAAAGTTATCGTGCTAGATATCGCCACTCATCCTCATTGGACACAGTGGTCAGAGTTAACAAAAAAAGCAAATCTAACCACCTGTTGGTCAGAGCCTATTATTAACAACCGTGGCAAAGTGATCGGTACATTTGCCATATATTTTAAAAAACAGACCTCCCCAACAGAAAAAGATTTTAGATTAATCGAACAATTTGTCAGTTTATCTCGTATTGCGATCGAACGAGAAAAGGCAGATCAACTGATTTGGCATCAAGCCAATTTTGACCATTTAACGCAATTACCCAATCGCAGCCTAGTGAACGAATATTTAAGTAATATAATTAAAAGGGCCAAACGTGAAAATACCCAATTTACTATTGCGATCCTCGATATTGATAACTTTAAAGATGTAAACGACTCTTTAGGCCATAGTGCTGGCGATGCTTTATTGGTAGAAACCGCAAAACGCATTAAAGATACTCTCAGAGACAGCGATATTATAGCTAGGATAGGCGGTGATGAATTTATCTTTGTTTTAACCAATACTAATGGCGTGCAAAACATCGAAGTTGTTGGTAACAAAATATTAACCGCTTTGGCTAAGCCATACCTTTTTGAAGAAAAAAAAATCTATTGTACCGCCAGTATTGGTGTGGCCATTTACCCGAATGATGCCGACAATATTAACGAATTACTGAGAAATGCAGATCATGCTATGTATGGCGCCAAAGCAAAAGGCCGCAATGCCATACATTACTTTACTGAAAATATACGTACAGAATTCCTCAAACGTATACAGTTAATTCAAGACCTGCGCATCGCCGTAAAAAAACAGCAATTTTTTCTTGTTTACCAACCGATTGAAAACTTAAAAAACAATAAAATTTATAAAGCCGAAGCATTAATTCATTGGCAGCATCCAGAGAAAGGCCTTATTTCACCGTTAGATTTCATTCCTATTGCTGAAGAAACCGGCTTGATTATTGAAATAAGCGAGTGGGTATTTCAACAGGTTTTACAGGACCTTAAACTATGGCGAGGAGCGTATTGCGAAAATTTACAAATAAGTATTAATACCTCCCCTGTCCAGTATAAAAACCACGGCAAACAAATTTTAAACTGGGTTGAGCAATTAAAGCTACACAACATCCCGACCCACGCGTTGATCATTGAAATAACTGAAAACCTATTAATGGAAGATCAGGACGAGGTGGTCAATATTATTGCTGACATTAGACGACAAGGCGTGGTGGTTGCCATCGATGACTTTGGTACTGGTTACTGCTCATTTTCTTATCTTAAAAACTTCACGATTGATTACATAAAAATTGATCAAAGTTTCGTCAAAAACATGTCATCAGATAACAATGATATGGCAATATGCGAAGCCATCATTGTCATGGCGGATAAGCTTAATATCGAAGTGATTGCTGAAGGCATTGAAACCGCACAACAACGACAGCTTCTAGCTACAGCCGGCTGCACTTTTGGCCAAGGATATTTATTAGCAAAACCTTTGCTGAAAAAAGATTTTGAACAATTATTAATTAGCGCTAATAACGAAAAAAGTGAATTTTAGAAAAATGCAAACTAATGGCTTAAACTGGAAAAACAAAACCTTCTCACAGCTAAACACCAATGAACTTTATGATTTACTTAAATTACGCATTGATATTTTTGTTGTTGAGCAAACATGTTTTTATCCTGACTTGGATGATCACGACCGTCACCCGCTAACCCAACATTTATTTTGCTATCAAAACGGTGTTATGACGGCGTATTTACGCATTTTACCTAAAGGCTTAACTTATCCAGACTATATTAGTATTGGCCGTGTTGTAATTGCCCCTTGCGCACGTGGCAGCGGACTAGGACATGAGTTGATGCGAGTTGGTTTAGCGCAATGCCTCACTTGCTTCCCAAATGACACGGTAAAAATTTCTGCTCAAGAACATTTAGAAAAATACTACAATCAGCATGGTTTTGAACGCGTCAGTGAAATGTATTTAGAAGATGATATTCCCCATATCGGCATGTTAAAAACAGATTGAATTTGAGCAGACACCAACTAAAACTTAAGTGATTAAAAGTCAAAACGCCAACATTGATGTAACCAATGTTGGCGTGTTAATCACTATTCTACCTTTGTTAAAGTTTAACCTAGAACAAATAACCGAATATTTTCTATCGATAAAACTAATAACACGATAAAGGTTCCAAGCACACCTATTTGACGTGGTTTTGAACTGCCAATCGTTTTACTTAAACCTATCACATGTGACAAACGTGCTAACAATAATACCCCACCTAGGATATGAAGCATCAAAGCTGATGCGCCATTTATTTCGTAACAACCTAGTAATATTAATGCCAGTGGAACATATTCTGAAAAATTGCCATGAATTCTTACTCGCTTAGCTAAAAGGTCATTGCCACTGGTGCCAATGCCAATTTTCGCACTTAAGCGTACGCGAATAATATTTATAGATAGACCTATATATAAAAGTCCTAATAAACTGGCATAAAAGCCAGTTAATGAAAGCGTTACCATCGTTTTTCCTTAATACAGTTACTTATAAATAATTAAATTTCGTATTGTGCAGAATACTACCTATTAAGCAGTTAAATTAATAGCTGTATTTATAGCTTATAAATATACGACTAATGAACGCTGTGTATGTGGTAAGTTAACTGGTTTTTTATATTATTATAAAATCAAAATACTCTAGCCGTATAATTTCCTTTTGACAGTCAAAAAACGTTGACGTTTATGGCGGTTTTAATTTTTGCAAAGTTAAACATGCAAAACACAAATCAAGCATCTTGGACACGCTCATCACAGCTTTTTGGCGTTATCTAACAAAATAATATTTTACTTAGACTGTTGCACTAAACTTAGTAGAAGGCTTAAGTTCTTTCAAATTTACTATGGCTACCGAAATTCATATCGATTAGTTAAGGTAAATGATAAAAAGTGAAATACCTTTGATTCATAGCAGGTCTACTTGGTATAGCTAGATAACGCTTTACACATTCATCATTTAGAGACGAGATTCTTATGAAAAAAATATTAGGTTTAGTTTTAGCATCATCTGTACTTTTGTATGCATCGTTCGGCCATGCAGATGAAACAGCAAAAGCAGTCTTTGCTGGCGGTTGTTTTTGGTGCATGGAATCGGACTTCGAAAAGTTATCCGGCGTTACCACTGTTGTATCAGGATTTACTGGCGGAAAGATTAAAAACCCAACCTATAACGGTAATCATATCGGCCATTATGAAGCGGTCGAAATAACTTACGATCCATCAATAGTAAGCTATCAAGGCATACTCAATCATTACTGGGTAAACATTGACCCTTTTGATGCCAAAGGGCAATTTTGCGATAAAGGCCCTAGCTACCTCAGTGCCATTTTCGTTGATAACGCACAAGAACGTAAACTAGCTGAAAAATCTAAAGCCGCTGTAAAAGCAGAGTTTCCTAATCAAACTGTTGTTACGCCTATATTAAACACGAGTACGTTTTATCCTATAAAAGGTGAGGAAAGCTATCATCAAGATTATTACAAAAACAATCCCATTCGTTATAATACTTATCGTTGGCGCTGTGGCCGAGATAGCCGTTTAGAAGAAATCTGGGGAGATAGAGCAACTCATTAGAAGTAAAAAACACACTGTTCATAAATAACAAACCAAGAGAATGAATTTTTCAAAATCAAGTATGGCTGTCTGAATCAATTTTGAGGCTAGATAAAACTTAATTGATAAAAATTTCATCGCAAATTTGTGCCGTTATACCCACAAAAAAAGCTCGCCTAAGCGAGCTTCATCATTTTTAAGTTAACGATAAAATACTTAACTTATGATAATTTCTCATCTAACAATGAGCTAACTTTTTCAACTGCCTGTGTTCCATCAATAGTTAAATAAGCACATGCCTCAGCTTTAGCTTCTGCATGGTAGTAGGCAACTAATGGTTTAGTTTGTTCGTGATAAATGCCTAAACGTTTACGCACTGTTGCTTCTTCATCATCTGGACGAATTGACAAATCATCGCCAGTTACATCGTCTTTACCTTCAGCTTTCGGCGGATTGTAAACGAGGTGATAAACACGACCTGAGCCCGCATGAACACGACGTCCAGCCATACGTTCAACAATCACTTCATCAGGTACGTCAAATTCAATAACGTGATCAACAGCAACGCCATTTTCTTTCATTGCATCAGCTTGTGGGATTGTGCGTGGGAAACCGTCCAGTAAAAATCCGGCTTTACAGTCGTCTTGCGCTATTCGTTCTTTAACCAAACCAATAATTAATTCATCAGAAACGAGCTGCCCTGCGTCCATTACTGCTTTAGCTTTCTTACCGAGTTCAGTACCTGCTTTAATTGCAGCGCGAAGCATATCTCCAGTAGATATTTGTGGAATGCCAAATTTAGCCATTAAGAATTGTGCTTGAGTACCCTTACCGGCACCAGGTGCACCTAATAAAATAATGCGCATTTAGTATAACCCTATTTAATAAATGAATTGGTTTTCGAAATTGCAAACACTATACATATTCAAAGGATTTCAAACAAGTAGTAAGCGATGCAAAAAAACAAAAAAGGAGCTAAAAAGCTCCTTTTTTTGACTAAAGTCTAACGAGATTATGACTTAAGTACTATTCAACCTAAGTTGTGTTTATTTCGTCAGACTTAGCATTAGTTTGTTCAAACGCGCAACAAAAGTTGCAGGGTCTTTCAAGCTACCACGCTCTGCTAACATGGCTTGTTCAAATAACACTTCAGCCCATTGTTTGAACTGCGCATCGTCTTGCTCTTGTGCAACGTGCTTGATCAAGTCATGTTCAGCGTTGATTTCAAAAATTGGCAAAGAGTCTGGAACTTCTTGACCTACCGATTGCATCAATTTCATCATTTGGCTGCTCATGTCATGTTCGTCAGCGACAATACAGGCAGGTGAGTCTGTTAAACGTTGTGAAAGTTTAACGTCTTTAGCTTTGCCTTCAAGTGCTGCTTTTATGCGAGTAACCACTGAATCGAATTCTTGCTCAAGTTTCTCTTGTGCTTCTTTCGTTTCTGCGTCATCCATATCACCTAAGTCTAAACCGCCACGAGTAACTGATTGTAATTGCTTACCATCAAACTCTGTTAAATGGCTAACTAACCATTCATCAATACGGTCAGACATTAATAATACTTCAATGCCCTTTTTGCGGAATACTTCTAGATGCGGACTATTTTTAGCCGCTTCAAAACTATCAGCAACCACGAAGTAAATCTTCTCTTGGCCTTCTTTCATACGCTCAATGTATTGCGCAAATGAGACACTTTGCATACTGTTATCTTCATGAGTTGAAGCAAAACGCATAAGTTTAGCAATCGCATCTTTATTAGCAGAGTCTTCTGCTGGACCTTCTTTTAGTACTTGACCAAATTCGTTCCAGAATAGTTGATATTGCTCAGCATCTTTTTTGCCCAACTTTTCAAGCATTTTCAATACTCGTTTAGTACAGCCCTTACGAATTGCTTCAGTGATTTTGTTATCTTGTAATATTTCACGTGATACGTTTAACGGTAAATCATTTGAGTCTAATAAGCCTTTTACAAAACGTAAATAGCTCGGCATGAATTGCTCGGCGTCATCCATAATAAACACACGTTGAACAAATAATTTCAAACCATGCTGTTTTTCACGGTTATGCATATCAAACGGGGCTTTAGATGGAATGTAAAGTAATGAAGTATATTCAGTTTTACCTTCAACTTTATTGTGTTCCCACATAAGAGGATCAGCAAAGTCGTGTGATACATGCTTATAAAATTCTTTATATTCGTCATCAGAAACTTCTGATTTTTCACGAGTCCACAGTGCGGTTGCCTTGTTAACTGGCTCCCATAAAGCAGGAATAGCATCACGCGCTTCAATAGCAGGGGTTGTTACATTGCCTTCATCATCTTTGGCTTCTTCAACCGCTTCTACGCCAGGTACTTCTGGTGTTAACATTTCAACAGAAACAGAAATATGATCAGAGTACTTAGTAACAATAGACTTTAAACGCCAGTCATCAGCATACTCACTTTCTTCTGCTTTTAAGTGAAGAATAATGTCGGTACCACGGTTGGTTTTTTCAATTTTAGCCGTAGTGAATTCACCTTCACCCGCACTTGTCCACTCAACACCTTCAGACGCATCAACACCGGCAGCACGTGAACGCACAGTTACTGAGTCAGCAACGATAAATGCTGAGTAAAAACCAACACCGAATTGACCAATTAATTGTGAGTCAGACGCTTGGTCACCCGAAAGTTGTGAGAAAAATTCAGCGGTACCAGATTTAGCAATAGTACCTAAATGCTCAACGATTTGGTCATGAGTCATACCAATACCGTTATCAGAAATAGTCAGGGTATTGTTTTCTTTATCACAACTTACACGAACACGTAATTCACCGTCGCCTTCATATAAATCAGCATTAGATAATGCTTTGAAACGTAATTTATCAGCAGCATCGGCTGCGTTAGAAACTAACTCACGTAAGAATATCTCTTTATTTGAGTAAAGTGAGTGGATCATTAATTTAAGTAACTTCGCATTATCAGTTGCAAACTGATGATTTTCTTTTTGGCCTGTTTCTGACATTTAAAAATTTCCTACTCTAACTAACATTAAAACGATTGTTTATCGTGAAGATCAAACATCATTATTCAATACTCACTTGATAGTTAACATGTGGGGGTAGCTAAAATATTTTCAAGCAGAAAATTAAATAAATTTCACAAAAAGCGTCCATATCTCCTATCTTCTCTGAAGCGCTTAGTAATATTGATATGCACTTTACATACTCTACATAACAAATAATTATTTGCTTTCAGTAACTTCTATCCTTACATTGAAGCGTTCGCTTATAACTACTCCCCAAACGATACTGGCTCTTTTGTTTCATTAGCTCTTACAAAGGGATTAACATGCTTTTTGACCGAAATAACAATGCCGCTATTTTATTAGCGGGTATTCTAGCTTTAGTGGTTGGCGTAGGGGTCGCTCGATTTGCCTTTACGTCTTTATTACCCTCGATGCTAGAAAACCATCTAAGTATTGCTTTCGCTGGCGTACTCGCATCAATTAACTATGTGGGTTATTTATCGGGGTCAATTTTTTCCATATTCATTAAAGATATTCATGCCAAGGTTAGATTCTTTCGCCTCGGTTTAGCTTTGTGTGTTATTACATCGCTGCTACTGGCTTTTACCGAAAACAATACCATCTGGTTACTTTCTCGCTTATTTGCAGGCTTTGGTGCCGCCATGGCATTAGTGGTAGGCTCTGCTATTGTGATGTCAAAATTACAAAACACCAATAAAACCAAAGCAATGGGCATTCACTTTAGTGGTTTAGGTTTTTCTATTTTAGTGTCTGATTTAATCATGCGCGGTGTATTTACTTATAGCGAAAACTGGCAACATGCTTGGTTAGCTTTAGCTATTTCTGGCGCAATATTCGCCTGCTATTCCGGCTATATTTTAAGTTTTGAAAAACAATCAGCTGATCAAGTTATTAAACACAAATTTGATAAATCGCTATTTACTCCTTTAGTTATTGTTCTAGCGCTCGCCTACTTTACTGAGGGCGTTGGTATGGTGGTTCAAGCAACGTTTTTGCCTGATATTGTTAACTCATTACCAGGACTCGAAGGTTACGGCGGCTATGCGTGGTTAGCGGTTGGCCTAGCCGGTATTCCATCTTGTATTATCTGGATGCGTTTAGCACACAAGTACAACAGTATCGATATTATGATGGTGGCAATGGCGTTGCAGGTTATTGGCATTTTAATACCGACATTTTCCGCTAACATCATGCTTAATTTGATCAGTGGCATATTATTTGGCGCAACATTTATTGGGCTAGTCTCATTGTTTATGAATTATGGCGGCCAACTAGCAGGAAAAAATCCGGTATTTATCATGGGCCTGATCACGGCGGCATATGGTGTTGGACAAGTAGTTGCACCGCTGTATTGTGTGGCATTAATAGCAGAATTTAAAAACTATAACGCGGCGCTTTATTTAACCGCTTTTATTGTATGTTGTGGCATATTATTACTTAAATACGCACAGACTCATTTAATCGCTAAGCCGCCAATAGAAAATGATGCGTAAATTAACAAGGAATGTGCTAACTCAGTGATATATTCACTTATCTTGTGCATGTTATTAAGCATGCTGTTCTGAGTTCTAAAACTAAATAGTTAAAACCTAAAAGCTATAATTTTTACGACCGGATAAAGCATGAGCTAAAGTATTACCATCAACATATTCTAGTTCGCCACCTACAGGCACACCATGAGCGATGCGTGAAATTTCAACATCATGTGTTTGGGTTAGCTCAGCAATAAAGTGTGCGGTTGCTTCGCCTTCTACAGTGGGGTTGGTGGCTAATATAACTTCAGTAAACTGCCCTGTCGCCAATTGCTTTTCTAAAACGTCTAAACCTAAATCGTCCGGACCAATACCATCTAGTGGCGACAAATGCCCCATGAGTACAAAATAACGTCCTTGAAATTCGCCGGTTTGTTCAATGGCAATAACATCAGCAGGCGTTTCAACAATGCAAAGCTGTGTGGCTATTTTTCGTTTTGGACTCTGACAAATTTCGCATAAGGCTTCTTCGGTAAAATTACGACATTGCTCGCAATGACCTATATTCTCCATCGCAAGCGCTAAGGTTTGAGAGAGTTTACTACCCCCGCGACGATTACGTTCAAGTAAATGAAATGCCATACGTTGCGCTGATTTTGCACCTACACCGGGTAAACATTTTAATGAATCAATAAGTTCTTGAACTAACGGGCTAAATTTCATTACGACTCTTTCTTGGCTTAATTGATTTCATTCACCTAACGTGAACTAAATGAATAATATTTACAACGGAGTTTATCATTGAGTTTAAGGATTGATAATAACTAATTAAAAAGAATTTTTTCGCTTTAAGGAGGGTAATTTCACCCAAAACTTTGAAACTTCAGTATGATGGTGTTAATAAAAAGCTTCATCATACGAATTTTTACTACATCATCAATAAGGCCAATCATGCTAACCAATATTTTCATAACACTAGCATTATTAATCTTAAGCTTTTTTGGCTTACAACGACTATTTACCCTACCAAAAAATGTCTGGTTACTATTTTTAGTGCAACCGTTAGTGATGGCTGCATCGCCGGTGATTGTTTTTATTGGCGGTATACTTGCCACCAGCATGGGCGCTGATCCTGCACTAGTTACCTTACCCGTGACTGTGATGATACTCGGCGTTGCGAGTGGCGCTATTCCCGCGGCTTTATTAGCTAAAAAGAAAGGCCGACGCTTTGCCTCATTCACTGGTTTTAGTTTAGGCTTCTCAGGTACCATGTTGGCAACGTTTGCCGCTTTAAATGGTAGCTTCAAATTGCTGGTATTAGCCAGTTTGCTCTTCGGCATCAGCACGGCCTTTATTCAACAGTTACGTTTTGCCGCTATCGAAAGCGTAACTGACAGCAACGAGGTGCCAACGGTACTTTCAATTCTAATGCTCAGTGGTATTTTTTCCGCGTTTTTGGGTCCTGAAATCGCTGTAACCGCAAAAGACTGGTTAAGCTCACCTTATGGTTATGCAGGTTCTTTTTTATTCCTATCAGGGCTCTTTATTGTTGCCATGCTACTGATGTTGAACTTCAAAGATCCAGAAATAAAACATAGCGATAACCAAGGAGACATTCGCCCTTTAAGTGTCATCATTAAGCAACCCATTTTTATTATCGCAATATTATCCGCCGCTATTGGCTTTGCACTCATGAGTTACCTAATGACCGCCACCCCCTTGAGTATGCATCAACTGCATGGTCATAGTTTAAACGATACAAAATGGGTGATACAAAGCCACATTGCTGCCATGTTTATCCCGTCATTATTTACCGCTTTATTGGTTAAACGTATTGGCTTGAAGAACTTAATGTTAGCCGGCACATTCATTTATGCGATTGTTACGGTTATTGCCTTGTCAGGTGAACAAGTCATGCATTATTGGTGGGCGTTAGTTTTATTAGGCATTGGTTGGAATTTCCTTTTTCTCACCGGCACTTCATTATTACCCCAAAGCTATCACGCTAGCGAACGCCATAAGGTTCAGGCGATTAATGACTTTATTATTTTTGGCTTTCAAGCAACGGCGTCATTACTGGCAGGTTGGATATTATTTAAAGCCGGTTGGCATGTTGTAGTGCTCACCAGTTTTCCTTTTATTATGATTTTATTCGCTGTTAGCTGGTTTTACTTTAAAAAAGAGCGTGAAAAAATCAATCAAGCATCCGCCAATGCTGTTGCTAATGCCCAGAAAAAAATCATTCAACAAAGCGAAGTATAATCTTGAGCACTTTAACTATTTTACAACGTGGCGAGCCAGTATTATCTACTATCGCAAAACCGATTCTCGATATTCATGCCGCTGAAATAAAACAGCTTATTGTTGATTTAAAAACCACAGTAACCCTCGCAAAAGGTGTCGGTATTGCTGCGCCTCAAGTAGGTACAAGTTTGTGTCTATTCATTATGTGCTCTGCCCCCAGTGAGCGCTATCCTGATGCGCCGTTATTAGCGCCTTCTGTCATCATCAATCCAGAAATACTTAACACCAGTGATGAACAGGAATTAGGCTGGGAAGGCTGTTTAAGTGTTAAGGGCAAACGAGCACTTGTGCCTCGATATAGCAGCATTGATGTTAGCTATTTAGACGAAACTGGCATCATACATAATCAAACACTCACGGGATTTCTTGCTAGGATTTTTCAACACGAGTTAGATCATCTTGACGGTATCACTTTTATTGAGCGACTCGACAACGAAAACGATGCTATTGACGAAGCACAATGGCGACAACAAATACTGAATAACTAAATCGACCCCGTTCTACTTCATATCAAACTTTGACATTGATAAGTGGTGAATACGTATGCAGCTAATGTTGTATCTTAAAGACTATTGCTAAGATGGAAATCGATACCGTTAACCTATATTTTTGCTGAGTAAGCTTTTAAACCTAAAATGATAAAAGTTAACTCCGATTTATAACAATAAGAGTTCGTATATGACCACCAAACCACAACTTAATTTTTGGCAAATTTGGAATATGTGTTTCGGCTTTATGGGAATACAGTTTGGTTTTGCCCTGCAAAATTCGAATGTCAGTCGCATATTTCAAACCTTAGGCGCAGACTATTCTAATATGGCCATATTATGGATTGCGGCGCCAATTACCGGACTTATCGTTCAGCCTATTATTGGTTATTTCAGTGACAATACTTGGAATCGACTTGGCCGTCGTAAACCTTATTTCCTTTACGGTGCTATCGCCGCGAGTTTATCGCTATTTATTATGCCCAACTCCCCTACTTTATGGGTTGCCGCAGGTATGCTGTGGATAATGGACGCGTCAATTAATGTTTCAATGGAACCCTTTCGCGCTTTTGTTGGCGACATGTTACCGAGAAAACAACGCGCAATGGGTTATGCCATGCAGAGTTTTTTTATCGCTGTTGCCTCAGTTGTCGCCTCATCTTTACCCTGGATGATGGCCAATTGGTTCGACATCAGTAATATTGCAGCACCCGGCTTACTGCCCGATACGGTGAAGTTTTCATTTTATGCCGGTGGTGTAATATTCTTGCTTGCTGTGTTGTGGACTATATATTCAACAAAAGAATATTCTCCTGAGCAATTACAAGCTTTTCAAGAAGCTGAAGATATAAACTTAAGTGAAGAAATATTTACCCCTCGCAGTGCAAAAAAATATTTTACTGGTGGTGCTAGTTGGTTACTACTAGGCTTAGTAAGCTTCGCCATAGTCGCGCTTAATATTCAGCAACTAGATAAAAGTTTATTTATTCTTGCCGGTGGGTTTTGTTTCTTTGCTATTTGTCAGTTAGTGGCAGGCTTGATGGCAAAAAATAATAATCATAATGGCTTTGCGCAAGTAATGTCAGATTTATTTTCCATGCCACAAACCATGAAGCAACTCGCCTTTGTGCAGTTTTTTTCTTGGTTTCCATTTTTTGCCATGTGGACGTACACCACAGCAGCAGTTACTGAATTCCACTTTGGCAGTTCTGATGTGACATCGGCAGCGTTTAATGAAGGCGCAGACTGGGTGGGAGTGCTGTTTTCAGCTTATAACTTAACCTCAGTTTTTGCTGCGATATGCATTCCAATGGTCGTTAAATATTTTAATTTACGCATTGCGCATATGATCAACCTATTCTTAGGTGGTGCTGGTTTTATCTCGTTCCTCTTCATTAAAGATCCAACCTTACTTATTGTTTCTATGATAGGTATCGGCTTTGCTTGGGCGTCAATTTTATCGGTACCCTACGCTATATTAGCCAATGCTTTACCGGCTAAAAAAATGGGTTTATATATGGGGATATTTAACTTCTTCATCGTATTACCGCAAATATTAGCCGCCAGTATTTTAGGCTTTTTAATTACTAAGGTTTTCGACAATCAGCCGGTATATGCGCTCGCCGTTGGTGGAGCCAGCATGGTACTTGCGGGTATATTAACCTTACGAGTAAAAGAGCCTGAGTACTGATAGCTTACTTCGAAAGTTACCTGTTTATAACAATCAAAAGAACTGAGTTCAGAATTATCACCGGACTCAGTTTTATTAACTTAAGGTTTACCTACCCCTCAATGGCTTCACCCGTATTCTTACCAACACATTCTTAAGATATAATGCTTTTTATGATTAACCTTAAAGCTTTGTAGTCAATATCAATACCAATAACAGTAGCTATATCAATAACAGAATAAAAATGAGTAATGCATGCAAGTAAATATCATTAAAGAAGTGGCAGCCGTAGAAGACTTTTTACGCTTAAGGATAGTTTCAGGTTTAACACCTCGCCCTATTGAAGCCGCGAAAAAAGCCTTACCCAATAGTTTATTTGGCGTTCATCTTGTTGTTAACGCAAGCACAGTTGCTATGGGCAGAGTGGTAGGAGATGGTGCGTTAAATTTCGAAATTGTTGATGTCGCGGTAGATCCTAATTATCAAGGTAAAGGCTTAGGTCGCATAGTAATGCAAAATATTATGCATTACCTTGAACAAAATGCAGTTGAAGGTGCTTACATTACCTTACTCGCCGATGTACCTGAGCTTTATAAAAAATTTGGTTTTGTGCTCAGCCGACCAGAATGTGAGGGTATGCATTGGGAACCAGGGCTTAAAAATAATGGTTAGCTTGTTTAAATTGAGTAGCTTGTTCACGTTATCAATTCAAATTACTTAAAAAAGCCAATTTACAAATATGGGGATTAACATGCTACAAGCGATTATCGACTACCACCTCGATGACGAAAACCATTGGGTAGCTCGACTAGCCTGTGGTCATTTTCAACATGTTCGCCACCAACCGCCGTTTATTAATCGCCCTTGGGTACTTCAACAGTCAACGAGAAATGCAAAACTTGGCCAAAAGCTAAATTGTATTAAGTGTGAAAATGGTGCTGCAGCAGATTTTAAGCCAACATAACTGGCCGTTTTAAAGAGCCGCGAATGTGTAATATAAATTCTGAAAGCAAAAAGGTGGGATTACTTAGCTACCACAAGACTTTCGCACCACTAATGTCGCTGGCATTAATTGGGTTTTCGCCACTTCGCCGCTAACTAATTGCAGTAACTTATCCACTAAAAGCTCACCTGCTAATACCGTGTCTTGTTTAGCGGTAGTTAATGCCGGAGAAGTAGAGCAAGCTGTAGCGATATCATCAAAACCTACTATCGCAATATCGCCAGGTACATTATATCCCGCTTCTTGTATTGCTCGCATTGCACCAATAGCAATTAAATCGCTTGCCGTACAAATGGCATCAAATTTTATGCCTGAAGCTATAAGCTGTTGAGCGGCTTGATAGCCAGACTCATCTGTTGAAATAGCGTCAATTTGTAGATTACTATCAACGTTAAGGTTATTGTCTTTTAACGCTTGGCAGTGGCCTGTGTATCGGTCTAAAAACTCAGGAGAACCTGTACTAACACCCCCTAAAAAAGCAAAATGTTGACGGTTTTTCTTAATAACATGTTCTGTTACTTGATAACCGCCGTGAAAGTTATCACAACCAACAGACACTACTGACAGCCCTTTAACATCGGCGCCCCAGCGTACAAAGTGAGTTTCTTGTTTTATGAGTTGAACGAGCTTTTCTTCATAATCAGTGTAATCACCATAACCCAATAAAATAATGCCATCAGCTTTACGGGTATCTTCAAAGTCGGCGTGCCAATCATTACTCATTTGTTGGAAAGAAACTAATAAGTCATAGCCTTTTTTCGCACTTGCTCGAGTAATGCTACCTAACATCGATAAGAAGAATGGGTTGATCAAAGAATCATCATTGGTTGGGTCTTCAAAAAGTAATAATGCAATAGTGCCACTGAGTTGAGTGCGTAAACTACTGGCATTTTTATCTACTTTATAGTTTAGCTCTTTGGCAATGGCTTGCACACGAAGACGCGTTTCCTCATTAACCAAAGGGCTATTACGCAACGCTCGTGACACGGTCGATTGAGAAACGCCAGCACGATAAGCAATATCAAATGATGTTTGTTTTGATCTCACAATAAACCTATAAGTAAAAATATCTAATTTATATTAACCGAGGGGTTAGGCTAAGTACATAATTTAATTGATGATGAGTAAACCTCACAAGACAAACATATTATCCCTATCACAACGGCTGCAAATAGCCAACATCAAGCGAATACCAAACCAGGCGCTTAGAATCCTAAGAACCACTTGTTAGCCAATAGACTGAGTAACTTAAAATAACGCTGATAAAACACTCAAATACATACGTATGCATCCATTTTAACTCAGTTTTCTGCAGTGCATACGTATGTAGCGCATTGCTCTAATTACTGACATCGGCATAATTAATTCAACAGTAAATTCAAACGCTAAAATAAAGCGAACTTTCAAAAATGCTTTTTAACGTGATGGACATTACCTTTTGTCTCGCTCACGAATTATTAACAGAGATAACGTATCTTCACCTTTTGCATTAATACGAAGAAGTTAACATTTACCGACAATACAATGTCCGATAAAAGAGTTTGTAGTTATATGGTTACTAAAACAAAAACGTCGACTAACACAAAGTCTTCAGCTAGAAATAAAACACAATCAATTACAGTGGCTGAGATTAGCCAACGTATCGAACACCACTTAAAATTCACTTTAGATGAACAAATCAACGTAGACCAAAAACCAGCATACTGGCGCGCCACTTCCCTTGCGCTTAACGATATAATCGTAGGAAAACTACAAAGCACAAACGTTCGCCAACAGCAAAGCGAAGTAAAGTCGGTTAATTATTTGTCACTTGAGTATTTAATGGGTCGTTTGCTGTCCAATAATTTACATAACTTAGGTCTATATACCAATACTGAAAAAGCCTTGAAAACAATGGGTTTTGAATTGGCCGATTTATGCGAACAAGGCGCTGATTTAGCGCTAGGTAACGGTGGTTTAGGCCGTTTAGCTGCCTGCTTTTTAGACTCACTTGCTACCTTAGATTACAACGCTATGGGTTACGGTGTGCATTATCAACATGGTTTATTTAAACAAAGCTTTGCTGATGGCCAGCAAATAGAAACCCCAGATATGTGGCGTGAATTCGGTAGTCCATGGGAAATTTGTCGCCCTGAGTCAAGCCAAACCATTCCGCTTTATGGCCATGTTGAAGAAGTTGCCCAAGCTAACGGTACATTCAAATCAATTTGGCATGCCGGTAAAATGTTAAGAGGTGTACCTTGGGATGTGCCAATTGTTGGTTACAATTCTGATACGGTTAATGCTCTGCGTTTATGGGAATGTCGTGCCGATAATGCCTTTGATTGGGATACATTCAATCATGGTGACTATTTACAAGCACACCAACAGCAAGTTGCTGCTGAAACCGTGTCAAAAGTACTTTATCCAAATGACGAACACGACGCAGGTAAAGAATTACGCTTTGTTCAGCAATATTTTTTCTGCGCCTGTTCAGTGCAAGACATCATTGCTCGTTTTGAAAACCAATATGGCGCTATTGCAGAGCAGAGTAAATGGCAAATATTCTGTGACAAAGTGGCTATTCAGTTAAATGATACCCACCCTACCATCGCTATTTTAGAATTAATGCGCACGCTCATAGATAACCATAATGTTGATTGGGATAATGCCTGGGCGATATGTCAAAAAGTATTTGCTTACACAAATCATACATTATTACCTGAAGCTCTAGAAAAATGGTCAGTGGCTTTATTTGCACGTGTACTTCCGCGCCACTTAAGCATTTTATATCGTATTAATGAAGCGTTCTTAAATAATGAAGTTGATGTGCTATGGCCTAACAATGATGAAATGCGCGCTCGCTTATCACTTATTGAAGAGGGTCATGAACCTAAGGTTCGTATGGCACATCTTTGTGTTGTTACTGCACATAAAGTTAACGGCGTAGCCCAAATTCATTCAGACCTAGTAAAACAAGACTTATTTCCAGAATTTGACCAACTATGGCCAAAAAAATTAACCAATGTTACTAACGGCATTACTCCTCGTCGTTGGTTAAAAGCATGTAATCCTTTATTAGCTAATTTACTTGATAACACCATTAACGGTGATTGGGCTAAAGATCTCAACAGTTTAAGTGAACTTAAAAACCTTGCTGACAATGTCGATTTTCAACAACAATTTATGGCAATAAAGCAGCAAAATAAAATTGCCTTAACGAAAGAAATTAAAAAACTAACCGGTGTTACCGTCAGCCCTGATGCGATTTTCGATGTGCAAATTAAACGTTTACATGAATACAAACGTCAACATTTAAACCTATTACATATCATAGCGTTATATCGGCAACTATTAGCTAACCCTGAGCTAGATATGCAACCACGTGTGTTTATCTTTGGCGCTAAAGCAGCTCCTGGTTACAAACTAGCAAAAGAGATTATTTACGCGACCAACAAAATCGCTGACAAGGTCAACAATGATGTTCGCATTCAAGACAAACTGAAAGTGGTGTTTTTACCTAATTATCGCGTTAGTTTAGCGGAGAAAATAATCCCTGCTGCTGATGTTTCTGAGCAAATATCTACCGCAGGTAAAGAAGCATCAGGTACCGGTAACATGAAATTAGCTCTCAATGGCGCTGTCACTATAGGCACACTTGATGGCGCGAACATCGAAATTGCAGAAGAAGTCGGCGCTGACAATATCTTTATTTTCGGTTTAACAGTTGATGAAGTGAAAGCCTTAGATACGCAAGGCTATAACTCATACCAATACTACGAAAGTAACGCCGAAATTCGTGCTTGTTTAGATTGGCTCGACACTGATTACTTTACCCCAGGCAAGCCCGGTGAATTATCGGTGATTAAAGAGTGCTTCTTAGGTGGTGGTGATCCATACAAAGTGTTGGCTGATTTTCAAAGCTATTCTGATGCACAGCATGCATTAGGTAAGGCTTATCAAGACCCAAGTCGATGGGCAAAAATGGCGATATTAAACACCGCGTTAATGGGTAAGTTTAACTCAGATCGTTCCATTGAAGATTATGTACAAAACATTTGGCACTTAACAGTGAGTAAATAGCGACAAAATTTAATGTCCGTTCATCAGTTTTTTTAAAAGGCATTTATTGTAGAAATAAAAGTCAACGGCTATTAGCTGATGAAAAGATTGAAAACGCTAATTATTATCGCCTCTGTGTTTTCAGAGACTAATTTTAAAAATAATAACGCCAGCGCTAGCGTGCGAAGCGATCAGCAAAGAGAAACATAGAATGAACTTAATTGAGAAACTTGCAAAACTTGTTGGCTTTCATGCAACTTATACCAATTCATTTGGCGAAAAAGTTTTTGCCAAAGATGAGGCGAGACACTCGTTACTTAATGCTATGGGTTATGATCTTTCATGTGATAAAAAGATCGCAGCTAGTATTACTGAGCTAGAACAAAAAACTTGGCGTAACATGCTGCCACCAGCACACATTGCAAAATTTGAAGCTGAGCAGCATCACGTAACTATCAGTATTGCAAACTCAGCAATGCCAGAACTGAACTGGGAAATCACCCTAGAATCAGGAGCAAAGATTAAAGATCGTATAACGTTAACTGCCTTAACCTTGCTAGATTCTGCCACATTCAACGATTCAGTATTTACCAAATATGCTCTACCATTGCCGGCCTTAGCACAGGGTTATCATCAATTAACTCTTCAATACGGTGAACTTAGTGCAACCTGCCCTTTGATATTTGCACCACAAACTTGTTATAGCCCGCAAGAAGCCTCAAGCGATAAAATGTGGGGTTATGCTGCACAATTATATTCATTAACCAGTACAGATAACTTAGGTATGGGTGACTTTGGTGATTTAGCTAAACTGATTGATATATCAGCCAAACAACAAGCGTCAGCTATTGGTTTAAACCCTTTACATCCGCTATATCAGAATAATCCGGCACACCGCAGCCCTTATTCCCCCACTAGCCGTTGTTTTTTGAATACGCTGTACATTGATATTAAACAAGTGCCGAACTTTGCGAACTGCCAAGTGGCACAATCGCGCTTTCACAGTGAAGAAATTCAACACAAAATTTCCCTCGCAAGACAAACAAAGTTAATAGACTACCCTGCTGTCGCCGATATAAAATTTGAAATTTTAGAGTTATTATTTCAAGACTTTATCAGTACAATTACAGATGAATGTGCTGAATTAAAGGAGTTTAACGCATTTAAGCACAGCCAAGGTGAAGACTTATTACAATTAGCCACTTTTGAAGCGCTGTACGAACACTTTAGAAAAACTGATCCTAATGCTTATGGTTGGCCTAATTGGCCAACTGAATTTCAAGCACCTGACAGCTATGAAGTTAAAGCTTTTCAGCAAGAGTATTCAAGCCGTATTAACTACTTCTGTTTTTTACAGTGGCTCGCGCATCGTCAATTAAAGTCGGTCGCCAAACAAGCAAAAGATGCAGGAATGCCTGTTGGTTTATACCTTGATTTAGCCGTGGGTTGTGACGGTTCAGGTGTAGATGTTTGGTCAGATAAAGATGTCTATGTCGCTGGCGCAGCCGTTGGCGCACCACCCGATGCCATGAATACCTTAGGACAAGATTGGGGACTAACGCCAATTAATCCCGTTGCACTGCAAAAGCAAGGCTATCAGCCGTTAGTAAAAGCATTACGCAGCAATATGCAATATGCCGGTGCACTGCGCATCGATCATATTCTAGGATTAATGCGTCAATATTGGGTAGCGCCAGGCATGAAAGCCGATCAAGGTGTTTATATTACCTTCCCTCTGGAAGACATTTTACGCATTATAGCGTTAGAGTCTCGCCGCAATAACTGTGTTGTTATCGGTGAAGATTTAGGCACGGTTCCAGATGGTTTTGGCGAAATAATGGCACGTGCTGGTTTGTTATCTTACAAAGTATTGTTTTTTGAACGCTGGGACTCTGGCTTTTTCATGCGTCCAGAGCTTTACCCTGCGCAATCTATGGTGACAGTATCAACCCACGACTTACCAACACTGGCGGGTTGGTGGACAGGTAAAGATCTTGAGTGGCGTCAAAAACTCCAACTTTACCCTAACGAAGTTATGGGACAAAACGAGCGTAATAGCCGTATTGAAGATCGAAAACTTTTGCTTGATGCATTAAACGATCACAACGTCATAGATATGAGTAAAGCACCTGCTCAGGCGCCTGCAACAATGAACCGAGAATTAAGCCTTGGCGTGCAAAAATACATGGCAAAAGCTCCAAGCCATATTCAATTAATTCCGCTTGAAGATGCTTTAGATGTAATTGAACAAGTTAATATTCCAGGCACTATAGATGAACATCCAAATTGGCTACAAAAATTGCCAGTGACTATCGAAGAGTTTGATCAAATTGATTCCGTTACCGAACTCGCGACAGCAATGAAAATTGCTCGACCTAGAACTAACCGCCATTAAATTCGTTAACCTTGGCTAAAATTGACTAACATTGACTAACATTGGATAAAAAATATGTTTAAAAAGAACAAACTATCCGCATTGTTGTTATCAACCTTCGCGACATTGGTTTTCGCTGGTTGTGGCAGTGATAAAGTAATAAAGAATACACAAGTTGAGCAATTATCAGTTGCAGGGGTAAATGTAAAGTCTGGGCAAACTAACACTACAAAGCAATATAAAACCGCAGCCGACCTGCAGCATTACCTTGAACGCGATGTGCAAGAAGAAGTGTTTTATTTTGTCATGCCTGACCGCTTCAACAATGGTAATACCGATAATGATTTAGGCTCAAAAACTCAGCCTATTTCTGCTGGTGGATTGGATAAAACCAACAAAGGTATGTTTCATGGCGGTGATATTCAAGGTCTTAAAGACAAATTACCTTACTTAAAAGAATTAGGTATATCTGCCATTTGGTTAACGCCTATTCTACGTAACCAAGCCATGCAAGCTGACAGTTCGGGTTATCATGGCTATTGGGTATTAGATTTTACTGAAATTGACCCACACCTGGGCAGTAACGACGACTTAAAAGATCTAATCAATAGTGCTCACGCTGAAAACATTAAAATTTATTTCGATATTATTACCAATCATACCGCTGATGTTATTAAGTACGTTGAATGTCATGGTGAAGACGGCCTACAGTGGTTAGTTAAGTCTGATAAAGGTTGTCCATTTAAATCATTAGAGCAATTGGCTAGAGGCGATAAATACACCACGGTAATTCCACAGGGGCACGAGCAATTAAAAACCCCAGCTTGGTTGAACGATCCAAAGTATTACCACAATCAAGGTGATTCTTTCTGGCAAGGTGAAAGTGCAAAACGAGGAGATTTTGCTGGCCTTGACGATATTGATACCAACAACCCTGAAGTACTTGCAGGAATGATAGATATTTTCAAAAACCTCATCACTGAATTTAAACCTGACGGTTTTCGCATTGATACCGTTAAGCATGTAAACACTGATTTTTGGGCTGAGTTCTCACCAGCATTAGTTAATCACGCACAAAGTATCGGCATTAAAAACTTTTTTATGTTTGGCGAAGTTTATAGCTTTACCAGTAAAGAGCTAAGCGAATACACCACCGCCGGCAATATGCAATCAGTATTAGATTTTGGCTTTCAAAGTGCCATGGTCCAAAGCTTAATAGAACAAAAAGGCACTAAAGCGTTAGCGACACTTTTTGCCGATGATGTTGATTATCTTGATCATGACAGTAACGCTAATCAGTTAATGAATTTTACGGGTAATCACGATATGGGACGCTTTGCTTATATGTTAAAACAAAGCGAGTTTAATTACAGTGAAGAACAAATGGTTAAACGTAATTTACTGGCTCATGCCATGACCTATTTTATGCGTGGTGTACCCATTATTTATTACGGGGACGAGCAAGGTTTTGTCGGTGATGGCGGCGACCAAGCATCACGCCAAGATATGATGCCATCATTAGTTGCTAGTTATAATGACGATGACTTATTAGCCACTGACGCTACAACCGCAGACGATAACTTTAATACTCTGCACCCTATTTACCAAAGTTTCGCGCAATACGCTGATATTTTTTATCAATATCCAGCACTACGTCGAGGAGAACAAAAAACGGTATATCAAGCCGATAACAATGCTATTTTCGCTATCACTCGTAGTTTAGCGTTTACTGATAAAGCAAATAACGAAAGCTCAAAAATGTTAATCGTTTTTAATACTGCTGATAAGTCAGCAAAAGCCAGTATTGCGCTGCAAGATGAAAGTTATCGATTAGTTGTTGGTGAAAACAAACTTACACAATCGAGCAAAGATACTCATACCATTGAAATGCCGGCACTAAGTTTCGCGATATATGAAAAAATCATAAGCGAGTAAAGCCATCTCAAAAATTTGACTTATTGAGTCCACAACTAGCTAAAAGATGTGGACTTTTTTATCTCTACAACTAACAGTTTTAAACACTATTTTAGTAATAAACCCCACTCCTTTTCGTCGCGTAACCTAAAGCTGCTTACAAATTATTACCAATAGCGAAACGAGATGGCAATTAAGAATAAATCACCTTAATAATAAGGACTTAAAGTACATGGTGTTGTATTGATATTATTAACGATAAGTACTTAATACTGAGTATTTAGTGATACATTTTTTCAATACAAAAATAACAGCTACCTCGCGTTGTGCTTGTAAAAGAAGTGCACTTAAGTAAACTGATATACAAGAATTGAGTAATATGTAATGTAAGTCGGTTTAATAACTCGATAATTTTTAACTAAATCACTTCATCTAAAAAGTCTTACACCTATTCAATGCACTCAACCACTATGCCCGCGGTCATTAGCCGCTCAAAATTACTGATTATTTACCTCTGTTCTACCAATATGGGGTCTTAAATAAATTGTTTACTACCTAAGGATGTTCAATGATTGATTTTGAAAATAAAGGTTTTTTTAAACTTAAGCAAGATATCGACTACGCAGAAAAAGTAACAGATTTACTGTTAGAAGATGAACAAATAGTCGACTCATATAAAACTATGCGTGACGGAGTGGTATTTACTACCAAAAGAATAATCGCGGTAAATGTTCAAGGTATAACGGGTAGCAAAAAAGACTATACCTCACTACCTTACAAAAATATCGTCGCCTACTCTATTGAAACATCAGGCACCTTTGACCTTGATTCTGAGTTAGAGATTTATTTTTCGGCAATTGGTAAAGTCAGATTTGAATTTTCAGGCAAAACATCAATGCTAGAAGTTTCAAAAATAATATCTAGCCATGTATTATAAAGGCTTATTAAGCAAACAAAAGTTAGCAGTCGTATCTGGCTGCTAACGGCTATGTTAACACTGCTCACTAATTTAAAGCGTGGCCATATTGATCAATTTTTCAGTGGTATATAGCGTCATTTCTGACAATTAACCACCTGCCAACTAGGTTAAATAAGCTATCAAAACAATTAATAATACGTAAAAAAACATTCCTAACAGACAAATTAAATTGATAATTTTAGATCTACTCGCCTTAAACGAAGCGAAATTATTATACTCAGCTTTAAATTGACCGAAGGTAAATATTTTTATAATTAAACAGCTGGTCGAATAAAAAATAAAACCCAATATAATGTCAACTAATAACCACGTAAATATATCTATTACGAAATTCATACATACCCATAAACTAGCCAGCAACAGGCTAATGGTTAGCTATTTAAAAAGCCGGCTATAAAGATAACCAACACACTAAAAATGTACCTAAGTAAAAGTGTAGCTTGACGGATTTAGGATGTCGAGAAATCACAACCTTAGCCTTAAGGTCAAAGCCAATAGTTCATCTAAATACGATTTAACCTTAATAATACTAATCATTAAATCAAACTCTCCCCTTTCATTTAATAGTTTAATAATTTTCTAATCGGGGGTTGAAATAAAAATAATTCAGCGTACACTTGTGCACTCAAATTTGAGCGTACACATGTAAGCTCAAAAAATTCAGACCAAATAGAGATTTAGCGATGATGTTCACTCCAGTATTAAACCAATTTTCAACGTGGTTTTTACACCATCAAAGTTTTGCAGGTTATATAGAGCCAATTATGCAAATGTTTAAACCTGAATGGCGCGCAGGTCAATTTAGAGCACAAATAATTAAAGCAACTATATTAAGTGGTGAATTTTTAAATGTGCAAATTAAACCAAGTAAACAATGGCATGGTCACATTGCCGGACAGCACATTAGTTTAACAGTGGAAATTAACGGTCGATTATTAACGCGAGTATTTACAGTTGCATCAAGTCCACAGTACTTTAAAAAAACAGGAAAACTGCGTTTATTAATTAAAACAAGCAACCAAGGACGATTTACTGGTTTATTAAATAGCAAATTTACAAAAAATGTATGGTGTAATATTTCAGCGCCAACTGGCGACTTTGTATTTGAAAAATCATCAAGACCAGCAACATTTATTGCTGGAGGTTCAGGTATTACACCTATGCTAGCAATGCTTCATGAGCAACTGAGACTAACCTCACAAAAAACGTCTAAAAAAATCTCGCTAATTTATTACGCTAAAGCAGCAGAGCACCAATGTGTTGATGAACTGAGTGATCTAGCAGCACAATTTAGTCATTTTTCGTTTTTGTTGTTAACGCGAGCACAATCAAGCGACATAACCAGCAATATAAATACGGCGGAAAAGCCTGATATTTATTGCTGTGGTCCAACAGATTTTATGCAAACCCTTGCTGATTTTTCAAATAAACACAGTTTAACCTATTACCAAGAGGCGTTTGGTTTGCAACTATCCCGCTTAAATGATGATAGTCAGTTTAACGTAAAGCTGCATAGCAGCACACATATTGTTAGTGCAAACGACGTATTACTTCCTCAGTTTGAAGCACAAAACCTTCCTGTTAAACGTGGTTGTGGCATTGGTATTTGTCACCAATGCCAATGCATTAAAAAATCAGGAGTGGTGCGAAATTTAAAAACAGGAGAACTATCAGATAGCGGCGAGCAATTAATCCAACTTTGCGTTAGCCAAGCTGTTAGTGATTTGGAGTTACAACTATGAAAAACATGAATTATGAGCTGCTAGCAAAAGAATTAGATGCTATTAAAATGACTACACTTAGCAAAGTAGGTCAAAAAGATGCCGACCATATACGCGCTATTGTTCGTCAACAGCGAATATGTGAATGGAGCGGACGTATTTTACTGATGCTTGGTTTTATTCAGCCATTATTATGGCTCGCGGGTGTGTTACTGCTCGCATTGGCTAAAATTCTAGACAACATGGAAATTGGCCACAATGTAATGCATGGTCAATATGATTGGATGAACGACAAACAACTTAACTCACAACATTATGAATGGGATATAGCTTGCGATGGGCAAAGTTGGCATCGTATTCATAACTATGAGCACCATACTTACACCAATATTATTGGTAAAGACCGAGATTTTGGTTACGGCTTATTACGTTTGAGTGATGATTTTAAATGGCGCTTTAAAAATGTCTGGCAGTTTTTTACATACATCAACTTAAGCGTGCTTTTTCAGTGGGGTGTCTCGTACCATGAATTAGCAGCAGAGCGTGTTTTTATTGGAAAAAAGAAAGAAAATCGCCAAGGGTTGTTGTCACATTCTACGTTAAAAAGACGTTTTTTTAGTAAAGCTGCACGCCAGTTAATTAAAGACTATGTTATCTTCCCGCTACTTGCTGGACCATTATTTTTATGGGTATTAGTGGGTAATTTAGTGGCTAATTTAATTCGTAATTTATGGACATCTACTATTATTTTTTGCGGTCACTTTACTGAAGAAACCGAAACCTTCAAAGAAGAAGATTGCATAAACGAAAGCCAAGGCCAGTGGTATTATCGCCAAGTACTGGGTTCGTCTAATATTAAAGGCGCAAATTGGTTCCATATTTTAACAGGACATTTGAGTTGCCAAATAGAACATCATTTATTTCCCGATATGCCATCATCGCGCTATCAAGAGGTTGCTCCACAAGTACAAGCTGTTTTACAAAAACACGGTATTGTCTACAACACAGGGGGATTCTTTAAACAGTATACGTCAGTCTTAAAACGTATTTTGCGTTACTCATTTAAGTAACCTGTAGCGCAATATATAATTGGCCAGTGTCATTGCATTGGCCAATTATAACCTTTTTATAATATGCAGAGGAACATAAGCTAATACAATGCTTGAGAACCGCGCCGCTATATTCTCCCAGTGGATTATTTTCGTCACTCTACCTAAAAGCTTAACCTTGACCTGACCCTATTTATATACATTGAAAATGAATGAGTCACCATTATTAAAGTTTGCTCTGGAAATTAAACTATAAGGGGTTACCACTATAGTGCTTTTTAGCTATAGCTACGCAACCTACCTAAGAAATTGTTTATATAACCGTTATACATATTAAATAAATCATGAAACACCATTTTTTTCGAAGTGGTTCGTACAAGTACTTCTGTGAGCTCTTCATTTTTATAAAAAGTAATAGTCATTTTGGTTGAAAGTATTAAAGGCCAGCCTATTGGTTTTATAACAGTATCAAAACAATCCTCAGTAATTTGAGTTATTTGGGTGTAAGAATAAAAACGCTTTTTTTCACTTAATATTGTTTTGATGTAACCACTGATTTCCTGAACAGGAATTTCAAATGATTCTGCAATTTCCCTTTTTACAGTCACAATATTATCGATATGACTAACGCATTGAAAGAAGCAGAACAAAGGTGAAAAACAGCTAAAAATTCGCACACTTCAAAATCAGCTTATTTACCAACAAAAACTACCTCTTCACCACTATCAAGCCACAAGGGGTGCTTTGCCATAACTTTAGTAAACATTGGGCTTTGTAAATAGCTATTTAACCACTTTTTAAGATTCGGATACGGTGATTGTAAATACCACTGGCGCTCTATTCGAGCAAATTGACGAATAAAGGGTAGTAAGGCTATATCGGCTAAGCTTTCGTGTGTTGAGAATAGATAATCATGCTGTGTTAAGCGACTTTCTAATACTTGAATGTATTGCTCACAAGCCACACGGCAATCGGTGAGTGTATTTTCATGATAACGCTTTGCACATTTATACGCTTCCAACCGAACTTTAAACTCGACATCGAAGTCTTTAATTAACGCTATCATTTCGCTTAATGTGTTGTTGGTGTGTTTTTCCTGTAAGTCAGACTGATGAAGCAGATTATCAGGATCGGCTCTATTCAGCGCCCACAGCATGATATCGAAACTTTCATCAATAATCTTATTCTTAGCTTCTACTGACTTTTCGATGTTAGTCTCGCCGTTAATTTCACCCTGTTCTTCAAGCACTAAAATCGGTACTGTGGCCTTGGCTGAAGCTAAAATCATTTCGGCTGGCTTATTGGTCAGTACCACATCGCGAAGTAAAACCGGCTGTTGTGATTTAAAAATGGCAATGCGCGCTCGCATTGCATACGGGCAGTTTCTTAACGAATAAAGGATAGGGAGTGCCATTGTGCTCTTCTTGATGAATTCATTTTCTGCTAATACTGCAACTTTAACGGTATTCATTAGGGAAATATACGGGTAAAATCCCTGCTCTGAAATTTAGCGAATAAAAAGTTGTACAAATGGATCATAAAATAGAATTATTAGCCCCAGGTGGCGATGTTGACGCAATTAAAGCGGCAATTATAGCTGGAGCCGACGCGGTATATTGCGGTTTAGACACACTAAATGCCCGTAATCGCGCTGCTAATATCTCCTTTGAACAACTCATTGGCATCATTCGTCTTGCCCATCAATACGAATGCCAAATATTTTTGACCTTAAACGTTATTATTTTAGAGCGTGAATTTAAGTCGATTGCAAAGCTTCTCAGTAAATTGGTAAACACCACATTAGACGGCGTTATCGTGCAAGATATCGGCATGTTTAACATTATTAAAAAGCATTTTCCGACTTTAGACATTCATGCTTCAACTCAGTTAACTACCCATAATATTGGCCAAATTCCGTTTTTGAAAAAATTAGGTGCCTCGCGGGTTAACTTATCAAGAGAATTAAACTTACGCGAAATAACCGCTATTACTGAAGTTTGCAATGAATATAATGTGCTAACCGAAGTATTCGTTCATGGCTCACTTTGCGTTGCCTTTTCAGGCTTATGTTACTCAACCTCTGCTAGTGTTGGTAACTCAGGAAACCGTGGTCGCTGCAGCCAAGCATGTCGTGAAGAATATGAAACCACACCGACTGGTCATAACTTCCCACTAAATATTAAAGACAACTCTGCCTTTTTTGACTTACCTGCTTTAATCGAAGCTGGTGTGCATTCTTTTAAAATTGAAGGCCGTATTAAAGGCGCTAACTACGTACACACGGTAGTTGATAGTTTCCGTAAACAAATTGATGGTTTCCTCAATACCGGCGAATTAACTGAAGATGGCGAACGACTTTATAAAGTATTTAATCGCGACTTCTCCAATGCCTTTTTACGTGGCGATTTAAATCAATCGATGTTTATTGATAACCCGCGCGATAACTCAAAAGTGCATGCGGTCAGTAAGTTTAAAGCCGATGAAAGCCAAGCTATTTCAGTGGTACAAATTCAAGATGTAGAGCAAAACCTGCAAACAGATAAAAACGATATTGAAGCGGAAGTGGTTGAGAAAATAAAGCATTTAAGTATTGAAAAAGTGCCGTTAACCTTAAGCTTTTCAGGTCAACTTGAGCAACCGCTCACGGTTACAGTAAACACAACAGGCTTTTCTATTGAGCAAAATACCTTTGCCGTGCAGTCAACTAGCCTATTACGCGCCAGTGATAACGCCAGTATTGACAAGGCAACGATAGAAAAACGCTTTAAAAGTTTTAACAACGCCGAATTTTTACTGACCGAGCTAAACTGCGATAACCTAAACACAGGTTTAAGCATCCCATTTAAAGAGCTAACCGCACTTAAAAACCAAATCGCCAGCACGTTAAATAATGCTGTTGATATTATCCCTGAGGTGACTTTACCTAAGTTGGTTAGTCACCCTAAAAGTGATACTTCAAAGGCAAGTAAAGCTGAACTATCAATTTTGATTTGTGACGAAGCCGATGTTGCGCTTACAGAGGTTACTGATGCTGATATTTACTTTAAATTACCCGATGCTTACAAACGTGGCTGCACTAAGTATGTTGGCTTTTTACAGAACAACCCACGTTTAATCCCATGGTTCCCTGCCGTACTTATCGGTAAGGATTACGATGCGGCTGTCACTATTTTAGAGCAAGTAAAACCTGAACTTATCGTCACGAATAACACAGGCATTGCTTATAAAGCCAATGCCTTAGGCATAAAATGGATTGCTGGCCCGTTTTTAAACACCACCAACTCATACGCGCTATTAGCCATGAAAGAAGACTTTGACTGTAGCGGCGCGTTTATTTCAAACGAAATTAATGCCATGCAAATGAAGCATATTGCACGCCCTGAAAACTTTAAATTATTTTACAGCATTTACCACCCTATCTTGTTGATGACTAGCCGACAGTGTTTCTTCCAACAAAGTGTGGGTTGTGAAAAACCACGCATCGACAATGGCTGTATGCTCTCATGTGATAAGTCGACTAGCATCACTAACCTTAAAGGCGTGTCGTTTGCTATTGATAAACAAAAAGCCGGTTACCCAAGTATTTATAACCAAGATCAGTTTTTAAATATGGAAATTATTGAAGATTTATTCGGTTTATTCGACAGCTTTATGATTGATTTAACCAACATTGGCGCAGGCGATAAAGAATCTCCTGATAAAGCCTTGATGATCAGCCAATTTGAAGAACTATTGTCTAATCAAGTGCAGGATGAGCAGTCGGCAGTAAAACAACAGTTAAATAATTTAGTGCCTGAGTCGACTAATATTCAATACCATAATGGTTTGTAGATAAGGTACGATTTATTATTTAGACAATGTAAATTAAAAAAGCCACTCACTTACGATTATAAAGTAAATGAGTGGCTTTATTGATGGTTAACTTAACACTTTATTTAAAAAGAAAAACTACGGCACTGCTTGGCCATTTCTAGCTTCTAGCAAGCGATACCAATCTTCACGCGAGTAATCTAGTGCTAAGGCTTGTTTGGCCGCAACAATGCGCTCTGGGGTCGTTGAACCTATAATGGGGCAAATATTGGCAGGGTGTTTTAACAACCAAGCAAGAATAACTTGCCAAGGTGCGCAACCATAGATTTTACTTTGGCTGTTTAGTTCTCTTTCAATTCTTTGCTCATCTTCAACTGAAAACGTATTTCCCCATGCAGAATAAGCAACACCGCCTAGCGGACACCAGGCAATAGGTGTAATACCCTGTTGCTGACATTGATCTAACGTGCCATCAAGTAAGGTATCGATATTGTGAATATTAATTTCTACTTGATTGACCAATAATGGCATAGATAACGCAGATTTTAACAACTCAACTTGTGACGGTTTAAAGTTACTAACTCCAAAATGCTTAACCTTACCACTGGCTTTTAATAGCGCAAAGGTTTCAGCCACTTCGTGCACGTCAAATAAATAATCGGGACGATGCAGTAAAAACATATCTAAATAATCAGTATTTAACCGCTTTAAAGAACCTTCAACGCTAGACAATAAATACTGTCGACTAAAGTCATAACGTTTTGGCGCGTAGCTATCCTCATTATTATTTGGTCGTATACCGGCTTTTGAGGTGATAATAATTTCTTCACGTAAATATGGTTGTTCTGCTAACAATTCACCAAAAAGGCTTTCGCAAGTACCGCCTCCGTAGATATCAGCATGATCAAAATGATTATAGCCAGCTTCGAGCGCTGCCATTACGGCTTGTTTACCTTTAGCACGATCACTCGTGCTATTGTCACCAGCAATACGCATGCAGCCGTAAATAAAGCGTGATGACTCGATAGTGGAATTGCCGATTGAGATTTTTTTCATTTTTTACTCTTGGTTCTTGATTAAATTTTATTAAGAAACGCTTCATGTGTCGGCAACTTATCAACCGAACGTTGAATTAATACCTTTAAATTATCAAATAATTCTTCTAATTGGTCTTTTGTGAGCTGGTCGCTTAACGGGTGAGTATCATTTGGTACTAGTCCTTGACCAATCATGACTTGCTGCCATGCTATTTCTGTAAATAAATCATCATAATCTCTAAATACTTTACCTGAAGATTTAAACAGCGCCATTTTAGTGGCTAATGACTCTGGGATATCCATGCGTTGACATTCACGCCAAAATGGCGAGTCACCACGCTGGTTTAACTTATAATGCAAAATAATGAAATCTCGAATTTTTTCGATTTCTATTTTTGATTGTCGGTTAAACTCATTAATTTCTTCTTCTTTTATGCCTTGATGAGGGAAATGTTTAATTAATCGAATTACTGCGGTTTGAATCAAGTGAATACTGGTCGACTCTAGCGGCTCTAAAAAGCCACTTGATAGACCAATCGCAACAACATTCTTATTCCATTGCTTTCTTCTTCTACCGGTTTGAAAAGGGATCACTTTAGGCTCTGCAAGCGGCTCACCATCAACATTAGCTAACAAAATTTTCTTTGCACTTTCGTCATCTAAATAGCGGCTCGAATAAACAATACCGTTACCTGTTCTATGCTGTAGAGGAATTTGCCATTGCCAACCGGCTTCATGGGCAATAGATCGAGTAAATGGTTTAATCGGCGTTGTCGATGTTGTTGGCATCGCCATCGCTCGATCACAAGGAAGCCAATGTGACCAATCTTCATAGCCTGTGTTTAAGGCTTTTTCTATCAATATTCCGCGCATTCCAGAACAATCAATAAAAACATCACCAACAACCTTTTGCTGATTATCCAATGTTAAGGTTTTTACATTGCCCGTTTTATTATCAAGCTCAACATCTTCAATAATGCCTTCAATTCTCTCAACCCCTTTAGCTTCGCTATATTCTCGCAAAAACTTAGCATATAAGCCGGCATCAAAATGGTAGGCATAAGTAATACCTGGGATATTCGTACCTTCAAGATTAGGCATTTTACCGAATTTATTCTGCGTTGCCGCTTGATAGTTTACTGAAAAGTCCCAAAAGTCTGACGCTATGCCTAGTTGCTGACTTTTTACCCAAAAATGATGAAAGTCACAAAATGGAAAGTTTTTGCCTACGCCACCAAAAGCATGCATATAACTGCTGCCAAGCTCTTTCCAATTTTCAAATTGAATACCTAGCTTTATTGTTGCTTTGGTCGCTTTTAAAAAATCATTTTCATTAATACCGAGTGCGTTATTAAAGTTAATCATTGGTGGAATTGTCGCTTCTCCAACACCCACTATGCCTATTTTTTCTGATTCTATTAAAGTGATCTTAACGGCTTTTCCTAAAATTTTAGCTAACAAGGCAGCTGAAATCCAACCTGCGGTACCCCCGCCAACAATAACAACATTTGTGACTTTATCTTTACTCATTACTACCTCTAGCTAAAACAGATTTTCAGGTTATTTAAATAAAAAAGCCCCTGCAATATTTATATTACAAGGGCTAAATAAATACTAGATTAATTTACAGCTTGTAGCTGAAACCTAGCAAATATGTACGACCATAATCTTGATAATCGCGTACTTGAAGTGCATTTTCGCCCTGAAGAGAGGTAAATGGTTCTGCAGTTAAGTTATAGCCTTGTAAGAATACTGACAAGCCTTCTAAACCTTCGATACCTGCTTCACCAAAGTCATAACCAATTTGTGCATCCCAGACCGTTTCGCCAACAATATCAACTTGCGTAGTAGTGAAGCCTAAACCGTAAACATCGCCTTTAAAATCACCACGCTTGCGCATGCTAGTTCTAAATTGAATACCTTCTTTCTCATAGTAAAATGTCAAATTTTGAATTTTGCTCGAAAGACCCGGTAATTCGTAATCATTACTATTGTGGTCATCAATATTTGACTTAACTCCAGTATGACTAGCAATTAATCCAAAACCATCTAAGCGTTCATCAATAATTTTGAATGGAAATGTCACCGACAGTTCATAACCCCAAAGTGTGCCGCCGCCGCCATTAACTTTGCCATTACCTGAGGCTATTGGGTTATCAGGTATGTTTCCTGTTTCTGGATTTACTACACCTGACATGTCAACTTCATATTTTCCGTCGAAGATCCACTGATCTAAATCTTTCCAGAAAAATGCTGTTGAAAAGTAACCTTCATCACTGAAATAGTTTTCATATGATAAATCCACACCTAATGCTTCTTTTGGCTCAAGTAATGGGTTACCACCACTAATACTCCAATTATTGCCGTTGTCATCTACTTGCTGACTATAATTAGCATTGACTGAAGCATTCATTTCATCAAGACGGGCACGAGATATAGTTTTAGCGATACCAAAGCGTAACGTTTGTTCATCATCAATACGCATTGACAAGTTCAAGCTCGGTAAAACGTTTGAATAATCATGGCTAATATCTGTCGGTGTAGTTACAACCTTTTGATCAATAGTCTGAATAGCTGAGCCTCTAGAGCTCTGCTCGGTTTGTACATAACGCACACCAAGATTACCCGTTACTGGAAAGCCGCCTATTTCAGTATCGATGTCAGCTTGAACAAATAAAGCGGTAACTTCTTCGTTAACTGACCAAGATTTAGTAGCATGACTAGAATTTGTTAAACTTTCGCGCGTTAAGTCGTAGTAACCGTCTCTTATTAACCCTTGAGTATCATAAGCTATCATGTCACCCATACCGATAAAACCTAATGAAGCAGTTCCTTCTCTATATTGCTCTGGGACTGCCATCATGCCTGGATTGTCAGGGTATGAAAACGATGAAAGCGTCATAAAGTAACCTTCTGACTCTTTTACTTTTTCGCGCTCACGATATGAAAAACCGTAAGTAATACTTGCAATAACGTCATTTTCTATCACTTGAGTTGCCGCCAGTTTAATGGCTTTTAGTTCATCATCAATGCTTGGCGCATTAATAAAACCATCTTGTAACTGGTTTTCATATTCAGTGCCTGTAACACCAAACTTATCATTTAATGCTTGGCTCCAGCCCCAAGATAACGGACCGCCTAATTGAATAAGATTGAAATCACTGTAATCTAAGTCATGGGTAAAAGTAGCGCCAGTATTGCCGCCATCAAAGGTATAACCTAAGTTATCGGCAACACCACGAGCATCACCACGACCGGTACCTGAGTAACTTTCAACACTCCAAGTTTCACGTTCAACTTTAGAGTAGCTGACATCAAAGTCTAATGCCCAATCGTCATTAAGGTCATATTTAGCATTAAAGCCAAATGATGTCAGTTCAGCGTTTCGCTCTTCGTAGTCATTACGAACAACTACGCGCTGGCCTTGTGTAATAGCACTTGTTACAAAACCGGTATCCGGGTCAATAGTTGCTGTGTCGCCAGAAATAGAGCCTTGGCCCCAAGCGAAAGGTACTTCAATGCCGCGTAAAATCTTTTCATCAGAAAAGTCTACGTAAAGGGCATCAAAAGTCATTAATAATTTGTCGTTCGGCGCAACTTCTACAACAAGCATAGTTGAGTCGCGATCTAGTGTAGATGAACGAACAAAAGGTTTAGCACCACCAAGTATAGAACCCGTAGTGCCATCTCCATTGGTAAATTCAGGGTAACCCCATGCGTTCCAGCGCTTCTCTTGATTTGGAGAGCTCATTCTAGAATGTGCAAAAGCTACACCAACGGTGTCATCAGCAAATTTATCCATATAAGCAAATGTGCCACGAAAACCGCTGTCGTTGCCATCAGGATTTAATTTATCAAAACTGGTTTGCTCTAATTGGCCATTGAATTGGATAACACGTTCTGATTGAGACAAAGGTTTGACTGTTTGCATATCGATAACACCAGCGATACCTTCACCTTCTATAGTGGCATTAGGCGTTTTATAAACCGTTACACCGCTCATGATTTCTGATGGATATAAATCAAACTCAACGCCTCGGTTATCACCGATAGAAACTTGCTCACGACCGTTGAAGGTAGTTGCACTTTCATTTTCGCCAAAACCGCGAATACTGACTTTACTTGCTCGACCATCTAGTCGCTGTGCTGCAAGGCCAGGTAAACGAGCTAAAGATTCAGCAATAGAGGAGTCTGGCAGTTTACCAATATCTTCAGCTGATATAGTCTCTACTACGCTAGATGAAAAGCGTTTTTTGTTAATTGACTCTATTAAGCTTCCGCGAAAGCCTTTTACTTCAATGACTTCAACTTCTTGTTCTGATACTTCTTTAGCTGCCGTTTCTTCAGCAAGCAGTGGCATACTTAACGCCATAAATCCGCTTGATAGCAAAGCCAAAGTTACTCGGCTTGGTTTAAAATTTAACATTGGTGAACTCCCCTATACATCCATGCTTTATTTATTATTCAGCGTTCCAGCGCTGATGTAGCTATTTGTATTTTTCTGCTTAGTTTTGCAGACAATTCTAATATAGAGTGGAGTCCTGTTGATGAATACTATTTGCATACGTATTCATAAGTCCTCTACAAATACCTATAGGAAAGACAAACATGATACATCATCCAATTTCTTTTAAAATAAAAACCCAACTGAATAACATTTAACTATTTAATAACATGGAGTTACAAAAAAATAAAAACCGATTTTTAAAATAGTATTTGCCACAACAATTAATAATTTTCTTTTAATATCAGCTTTGAATACGTATGTAACACATGTGGTCATTTTAGTGCTTTGGAACAATTTAGACATAATTACCGTCATGGTATTTATCTTTCAGAATAATATCGGCTTAAACTACTTTTATACGTAAAGGTGATATAAATTAGCGTCTCAACTTACGCTATAAGTTAAATGGTTAACTTTGAACACTATCATCGGATTTAGAAGCAACACTATTTTTATTATGTTTGTTCATGTTGCGCAGACTTAGTGCTTTACACCTTGGCTTATTGCTTAAAATTCAACTTCAAGCGTTCATTAAACTCCTTTATACTAAACACTCATTAGTTAAGTATAAAAAGTTTAAATATCAATAATTACAAAAGGATTACCTTTGAGAGCCGCTGTAAAATACCGTTTAATATTCTTATGTACTGCCATAATAAGCTACTACTTAGGATTTGCATTTATACCTGAAACTACAACCACTAAATTAGGGCTATATCCTGTAATTCTTGCAAGTATTATTTACTTTGTAGTGCTGCCAATATTTTACTGGTTTATGATCATAAAAGCCGGCAAGCAAAAGGCATGGAAACTATTAATTATATTTAGTCTTTCTAGTGCTATTGCCCGCTTTAGTTTTCCGGAAGATATTGCACAACATTTCGATTTTATTTTATGGCTGCGATATCCCATTATTGCCGTTTTATTGATTATTGAATTATATTTGATGTTTGTTATTGTCAAAGGTCTATGGCAAGCGCGTAATTTAACGGGTGATCCGCGTATTAGTGTAATTGAAAAGTATGATGATGATAAAAAACAAGCTTTGGCGTTAACCTTAGCTACAGAGCCTGCCAGTTGGTATTACGCCATACCTCGGTTGTCTAAACGGCATATTAAGTCAATAGACAAAATCAACTTACTATCAAGCAATACTTGGCATTTTCTAGCCATCAACTTGTCATTAATTGTCATAGCAACGCTTTGTTACCAATTGCTGGTAGATTGGAGTGAAACCCTTGCCATCATAGCTGCTACATTTATTTTGTATGGTTTTATTATGATGACAGCAAACTATCGATTATCACGCTACTACTCTATTTATATTCAAGATGAAAAACTGATCATTAACAATACTATTTTCAACTTTATGGTAATACCGCTTGCCGATATTACGTCGGTTTCATTAAACCCAGTCGATAAAATAGCAACAGATAAACAACAAGACAATAATGACGATACTACAAATAATGAGCGCTTAATTATTGGGCGAAGTAAATACCCCAATATAAAAATAACTTTCAAAAAGCCTATAAAATATTGGGGTATGATGGGCGCTTTTGTTGAGTCGTTTGAACAAGTTTTAATCAAGGTTGAACAACCAACAAAAGTGATTAATGCTTTGGAAGAAATTAATTCACCGCAGTAACAAGTAGCTTGATAGAATATCGGAAATTAAATCGCTGCTTAACTTAAATCATATTAAATTTTTGCATATTTTAGTTAAGTAACATCCAACATTAGCAATATTAAGGGTTATTCTTTGCAACATTTAGTTTGGGATCTGGATCCCGTATTTTTCTCCATTGGGCCACTAACCATACATTGGTATGGTGTATTATTTGCAACCGCAATTTTATCTGGTTTGCAAGTTATGAAGTGGATTTTTCAAACTGAAAAACAAGATTTAGCTGCGTTAGATAACTTACTAGTTTACATTGTTATTGGTGTTATCGTTGGTGCACGTTTAGGGCATTGTTTCTTTTACGACCCTGGTTATTACTTTGCCAACCCGATGAAAATACTCGCCATTTGGGAAGGTGGATTAGCTAGCCATGGCGGAGGTTTAGGTGCCATTATTGCTGCTGGTATTTATAGCAAAAAAAATGGTATGAACTTTATTTGGTTGCTCGACAGACTAGCACTATGTACGGCCCTATTTGGTTTTTTTGTCCGCAGTGCAAACTTCGTTAACTCTGAAATTTTAGGCACCCCGAGTAATGTACCTTGGGCAGTAGTTTTTGCCCGTATTGATAACGTTGCTCGCCACCCTTCTCAACTGTATGAAGCCTTCGCTTATTTAGCTATATTTTTTGTTTTGATGGTTTTTTATAAACAGAAGAAAGCCCAAACACCACAAGGCTCTATTTTAGGCATATTTTTAATCTTAATTTTTACTGCGCGCTTTCTTATTGAAATGTTAAAAGAAAAACAAGCTGCTTATACTGCTGACATTGCATTAACTGCAGGCCAAATGTTGAGTATTCCGTTTTTTATCGCAGGTGTTGTATTAGTTATTTGGTCAATGAAAAACAACAAAAAAGTAAAATAGCCTTTACTGTTAGCAATAATAACTAAGCAATCTAAAAATACTTAGATAATGACAAAACTATGCTTAATCAAGAATGGTCAAAAATTTATGAGTAAAAAATATTACGTGGTATGGAAAGGCGCAAAAACCGGTGTTTTTGAACTGTGGAATGATGTTAAAAACCATACCCAAGGCCGTGCAGATGCTCAATATATGGGGTTTCCATCAAAAGCAGAGGCCGAAGCCGCGTTTCAATCAACCTATACTAAGGCTTTAACAAAACGCTCGATGAGTAAAAGTAGCGGCGCTAAACCTGCGGCTTCTGCCGCATATGTTAAAGCTGATAGTGCAGGAGCTAGCAATAGCTCTTCACCTGCAAAACAACATGCTGATATCAATATTTATTGTGATGGTGCTTGTTCTCCAAACCCTGGAAAGTCAGGTACGGGCATGGCTGTATATCAACAGCAGCAATTAATTGAATTATGGTATGGCTTATATCAACCTATGGGCACTAATAACACCGCTGAACTTAATGGTTTACTGGCCGCATTTAATTACGCACAAGATCATATTAAACAAGGTAAAACCGTACAGGTGTTATCTGACTCTAAGTATTCGATTGACTGCATTACCAAGTGGGCAAAAGGTTGGCAAGCAAAAGGCTGGACCCGTGGCAAAGGTGAAGAAATCAAAAACCTTGAGATCATCAAACAATGTTTTACGCTATACCAAGCGCTAAAGGCTAATTTAATCATTAGTCATGTAAAAGGCCACGCCAACATAGAAGGTAATGAGCTTTCCGACAGAATGGCGGTGCTAGCAAGAGTGAAGTGTACAAAGGGTTTTGTTCAATATAATGAAACGCTTGATATTAAAGCTATTTTAGCCATGGCTTCAGGCTAAGCGAGTTTTAATATCTTGTTTGAATCATAAGACATCTGAGTAAAATAAAAGGCAGTTAATCACTGCCTTTTTTAGCATTTAGCTTTCAGCTAAGATATTAATTTACTATAAATAACGCGGCATTTATTTTACAACTTAGCGAGCGCAGCAATAATTGCTTCAGATGACATACGCGACTTATAATCCACTTCTGCTTGCATGGTACGTATAATGCCTTTTTTATCGATAATAAACGCACCTGGTGTTGGTAAACCATTACCGCCTTTACCATTAAACTCTTCAATATCTAAACCATGCTCTTTATATATTCTAGTTAGATCTTCTGGCATTTCAAAATACAATTTATAGCCTTTCATAACTGAGGTTGTGCTATCACTGAGCACTTGAAATGGAAATCCATTTTTTTTCAATTGTTCTGCAGACTTGTCTGGCGATTGTGGTGTAATTGCAATGACTTGGGCGCCATACTTTTCAAACTCAGGTAGGTTCTTCTTCAAGTCATGTAAGTGTAAATTGCAGTAAGGACACCAAGCGCCTCGATAAAAAACAAGCACAACAGGCCCTTTAGCAAGTTCTTGAGTTAATTCTATGGTTTTTCCAAAGGCATTTAACAATTTAAAATTTGGGGCTTTATTACCAGCTTTTAAACCTGGATTCGGTAATTCATTGACTAATTTGTCATTCGCCGCTTTCATTATCGCTTTATCTTCGTCTGTCCAAGTAGTTCTTTTCTCCTGCATTTTTGTCATGTTTTTTTTGTGCTTTTCGGCATAACTCTCAATCGATTCAGCAGCGAAAGAATTTACACTGGTAAAAGTTAAAGAAATCAGTATTGGCAACGACACGATTGACGTTATTTTTTTTATTGATAAATGCATTATGTGTTCCTTTGAAATAAATTAATGATGACTTAATAGCTCTGGTCTTAATAAAGTGAAATTTGTTACCTAATAACCCAAAAGCCCTTGCCTAGTGTGTAATATCTCAGTATTCTACGCGGCCATTTTACCTTTGGACATCAACATGATCGGATTTGACTACGGTACATCAAACTGTGCTGTCGGCGTTATGGAAGACCATACCCCAAAACTATTATCTTTAGGTGATCATGGTCGATATATATCGTCAACATTGTATGCGCCCAGTCGTGACGTTATTGTAAACTGGCTACACAAACACTTGACCTTGGCAGAACAAAAAAACTTTCAACTGCAGCGTCAACGCCAACTACAAAAAGGCCAAAATTCCCTAAGAGAACTAACCTTAGATGGTTACCCAACTGAATTATCCTTCGGCCAACAAGCATTAAATAACTATCTGCAAGAGCCAGACGAAGGTTACTACATAAAATCACCAAAATCATTTCTTGGTGCCAGTGGTTTATTGCCACAACAAATTGAATTATTTGAAGACATTGTTGCGGCTATGATGAGTAATGTAAAAAAACTCTCTGAGGCTGCGCTTGGCAGAAGTATTAGCCAAACTGTTATTGGCCGCCCAATTAACTTTCAAGGTCTACGCGGCGAAGAAAGTAACCAACAAGCATTACAAATATTAACGAATGCCGCAAAACGGGTCGGCTTTACAGATGTTGAATTTCAATTTGAACCCGTTGCCGCTGGTTTTGAATATGAAGCTAGCCTGACTAAAGAAACCAAAGTGCTAGTGGTGGATATTGGCGGTGGCACCACAGATTGTTCAATGTTATTAATGGGACCTAAACAAGCGATATTAACCGATAGGTCCAATGATTTATTAAGCCATAGCGGTGAACGTATTGGCGGTAATGATTTCGACATTGCCTTTGCCCTTAAAGGCATTATGCCCAGTTTTGGTTTAAATAGTTTATTAAAAACCGGTAAACCTATGCCAAGCAATAGTTACTGGCAAGCAATGGCCATTAACAACATTAATCATCAAACTGAGTTCTACAGTGCCGCCAATGGTCGTTTTTTAGAACAACTTATTCGTGATGCAGAACAACCTGAGCTGTTAGAGCGTTTATTAACGGTTCAACAACAAAAATTGAGTTACCGTGTGGTCAACGCGGCTGAACAAAGTAAAATTGCCTTAACGGAACAAACCCAACTACAAATAGACTTGTCTGATATCGATGAAGGACTTAGCGTTAATCTTGACAGAGATCGCTTTGCCATTGCGTGTAAACGTGAGCTGAATGCTATTGCAGTGTTAATGGAAGATGCTATTACGCAGGCAAACTGTCAACCTGATGTGGTATTTGTAACGGGAGGTACCGCTAAATCACCGGTATTAAATCAATTTTTACAGCAGCAATTTCAAGATACACCGATTGTTATTGGTGATCATTTTGGCAGTGTTACTGCTGGCCTTACCCGGTGGGCTAAGACTATTTATTCATAATTTTGATAAAATAGCGTGGTACATTAAAAAGTAGTTAAACGCTATTGTTGAAACTGTTAATTGCCTTAAATACTGAAGACTTCTAGTTAACATTCAACACTAAAAAAGAATAAGTAATAGTACAAATAAATGTTGGTATATTTTTAGGTTACTTAATTTATATCAGTAATTATGGTAGATAGTAAGAAAGTTCTTTAGATAAAATAGCTTTATTCATTTCATCTACTAGCACGAGGTAACCCTGAATATCACGTATTTAAACTATCTTAAATACGTGAACTTCAAGTTTATAAAGTATTTATCACTTGAGTTCACGCCCCAATGAATTAGCTTCACTTTAATTAAACTTCAACGATTCTATTTCGTCCGAGGTCTTTGGCCTTATAAAGCGCATTGTCTAGCCGCTGAAAAATTGTTTCAAAATTAGAAATTGATTTATCAATATAGGTTATGGAAAAACTTGCCGTAACCGCTATTTCTCTTTCGTCATTTATAAATATAGGGTTACTTTCAAAACTACTGCGGATACGTTCAACAATAATTTGCGCAGATACTTTTTCTAAATCCTTTAAACAAACTACAAATTCCTCACCACCAATTCTCCCAAATAGATCTTGCTGTCGGATATTGTCTTTAGTTAATTTAACAATATGTCTCAATGCTTTATCACCACAAATATGTGAATATTTATCATTAATTGATTTAAAGTCATCAAGGTCGAAAAGAATAATAGCGTGTACATCATTATTCTGTGTGTTTTTCAGGTTACTTATTTGTTCGAAAATGGCTCGCCTATTGTAGATACGGGTTAGCTCATCAGTTTCTGATAATATTCTTTGTTTATTTTTTTGATGCCAAATAAATAAACAAATAGCGATTAAAACAAATATTAAAATACCTGACAATATTAGGGTGATTTTTGATTTCTCTAATGTCGATGACATTAAGCTAAGTTCAAGTGTGACTATATCTTGTTGTAATTCTGCTACACCTAATATAGAAACCGAGTTTTGTTGATTAATTAAAGCCTGCTGATTGATATCAATGTAGCTTTCAAAATATGTTTTTGATAGTTGAGTTTGATTATGAGAAATATAATATTTGATCAAAAACTCATAAAGATAACGCAAGTTTGACTTTTTTGTTTGTTTAACTAACAAGTCTTTCTTTGATATAAAGGTATTAACACATTCAGTTCTATTATTTTCCACACACGCTATAGCTTTATACAAAGCCATTTTATTATCTTTATGCAAATTTTCAATCATACTCTGATAGGGCTCAAATTCATCAATAAGCGCTAACATTACATCAAACTTTTTTTCTATATAGGCAAATTTTATTTTCAAAATTAATAATAAAACTTGGTAATCTTCAGTATTTATAAATAGGTCCGATCCTGATTCAAATTTTCTAAAATAAGACCTACTTTCTTCAATTTCACCTGCATCTAATAATTCAGTTGCGATAGCATAGTAAGTCCAATGTATATCGAAATCATCTTCAATATAAGACAATTGTTTTTTGAACGTATTCGCGGCAATAGTAAACTGACCTAGAGATGAATATATTTGAGCTATAGTCAGGTAAAGATTACTAATAAAATGGTTATCGCCTTTATTTAACTCCTGTAGCCTAACAAATGATCTGATTTTTTCAACTGCTGTAATTTCAGAACAATATTGGAGTTCTACCATATCTAAGTATTTCAAAAACTCTTGCGAGGCATTTGTTACTTTAAGTCGATTTTCATGCAAAAAATCACACGATTTTTTGTGTGAATACTTATGATAAAATATTGTTAAATCATGGATTGCAATAGATAAAATATTTACGTTTACTTCGTTAATTGGTAAATGGGTTATTTTTTTCAGCTGTTTTAAATAATCTTCACTAGCCCCATACTTGCAAAATATCACAGTCGATTTTTGCCAGAGTAATTTCGAGCGTTCTTCATTTGACAAATTAGGTGAGTTTGCTAAAAACCATCCAACTTTATCACTCAACACTTTGTCCACAGGACAAGCATAGTTATGTGTTGGTTGAATACTATTCAACGTGATTTTCAAGTCATTGGCGAATGCCAAATTAGTAATAGATAACAAGCAATATATGATAGAAAATATCATAAACTTACTAACTGCAATTATTAAGTTATTCAAAATTCGTTCTTCCACTTCATTTTTGGCATATAAAATAAAAGCCTGTTATTGCTTTATACAATGAGATATCCAATCACTAATTATTTGTGATTAAAAATAGTTCGGATCTGAATAATTTAATTTATAGTGTAAAATTTGAGAAGATTAAATAAAAGGGTTTTAGGTAGTATTAACCTAATTCCTTTTTCAATTTAATCATGCAATGTAAAAGAATAGCTTGAAAATATCAATTCTGGCAAACCCGTGACAATAGTAAAAACCTTAGCCTGCAAGTTTCACGCATATGGTTTTCTCCATACTAACTTTTACAAAAACCATTTAAACAACATACCTAAATGTGTTAAAAATTACAACGACATTTAATGCAATACATAGTATTAACATAAAGTTAACATTATCTAGGTGGAAAATTAACGAAAGCCTATTTAAGCAGTGTTAGTGATAAGCCTTAGTAACAAGTATTTTCTAATGAAGGAAATTCTATTGCTATGCTAAATACTACTTTCTACCTAAAAGTAAACACCTCTCCAACCAACTCGTTTATATTCAAAGGCAATAAAATAAAAAGTGATTTTAAAAACGCTAATGGCACTTGAGGGGTTGGCATATTTTGCCTACAATAGCGCACTTTTTATTTATTACAGGTCTCCAAAATGAACGACACTAATTCGCTACCCACTTTACCGGATCGCCTTTCGATTAATCCTCGCAGCCCGCACCATGTTGCAGAAGTTTTCGAGCACGAAATTGGTATTTTGCTCAATGGTAAAGAGCGATTCGATGTTGAAGAATATTGCATCAGTGAAGGTTGGGTGAAAGTCGCTTCGGCTAAAGCGTTAGACCGTCGTGGACAACCGCTTTTGGTGTCAGTAAAAGGAACTGTTGAAGCCTTTTATCGTTAAGCCTTATCGATAAAAATAAAGGTCTAATTTGGTTTGTCCAAGACATTTTAAATAGGGTCATAAGAGCTTTATGTCAATATTTTTTGACCCTATCCAAACTATAGAAAATATAATCAGCACAATGGCTGCTTAAAACTTAATATCTTTTATTGGATTTGAGTTAAATTGTCAGGGTTTCAGGTAAGCAGCTACGATAGAATAATAAGCGATTACATCTTCCTTATGCTCGACATAATCATAAGTACAACAATTGCTTTATGGCTTTAGAAAATTGAAGTAGCTACTTAAATGCTTAATATATAAATCTATGAGTAGTTCACAAAATTATGGTAATAAAGAAATGACAAATTGCGCCAATAAACATAAACAAGAAGAGCTAAAAATTGCCTTAATTGTTGGCGCCAGTGGTTTAGTGGGGCAACATTTGTTGATGCAGTTATTAGCAAGTGCCGCATATAGCAAAGTTATCGCCTTAGTTCGTCAACCTTTAGCTTTAGAGCATACCAAACTTGAACAGAGGCAAATAGATTTTGAAAATTTAGCAACAGCATTATTAGACTTCAATTTATCTGTTCAAAAGCAGAAAAACATACCATCTGACAGTGGAGAATTACCAAAAATCAATCACATCTTTTGTACCCTTGGCAGTACCATCAGAAAAGCGGGTTCTAAATCCGCTTTTAGTGAAATCGATTATGAATTCCCACTTATTATCGCCAAACACTTTTATACTCAGAATACGGTTTTATTTGCCATAGTGACGGCAATGTCAGCAAATGCGTCTTCTTTCATATTCTATAATCAAGTTAAAGGTAAAATAGAGACTAGCTTAAGCGATATTGGTTATCAGCACCTTGGTCTATTTCGCCCATCTATGCTATCAGGTCAACGTAATGAGTTTCGAATTGGCGAACTATTGGGCACAATATTGATGAACGCTCTAGCTTTTATGATCCCAAAAAAGTATCGAGTCATTCAAGCAAATAAAGTGGCAAATGCTATGCTAGCCTACGCAGAACATCCGCCATTGGGTATTAGTATTATTCAGTCAGATCAGCTGCAAAACTACTAAGTGTTTTGCCTGTCATTCGATAGCCAACCCACTCTTCTTGCGCGGCAGCACCTAACGAATGATAAAACTCTCTTGACGGTGTATTCCAATCCAAGCAACTCCATTCAAATCGTGCGCAATCTTTTTCCACGGCAATTTTTGCCATAGCTTTGAGTAATTTAACGCCTGCGCCTTTACCACGATACTCTGGCATAACGTATAAGTCTTCTAAATACAGACCTGATTTTGCTAACCAAGTTGAATAATTGAAGAAGTAAATAGCTGAGCCAATAGCCACACCGTCAAGTTCACAAATTAGGGCGAAAACATGACTATTTTCAGCAAAAAGAGTTTCTTTTATGGTTTGCTCTGTGGCTAATACTTCATGTTCAGCTTTTTCATAGATAGCAAGATCTATAATAAATTTAAATAATATACTGGTATCGTCAACTGTAGCTGTTCTTACGACTAAATTGCTCACATTTTTCTCCTTATTATTTTATTGGCTAATTTCATATAACACACAATATTAGCAAATTATTGGTTATTTAGCGCGTGTCGCGCACGCGCGATTATCGAGATTGAAAACGCCTTAAACACCCCTTTCAATAATACCCAATGATGCCAGTATAGTGTTCTGGTAATAGGGTTGTCTGGCATTAAATTTATTAACTCACCGACCGCAAGTTCAGTTTGAATTTGCAGTTTCGGGATCAGGCAATACGCTAAACCTTGTTTGGCAAAATTAACAAAAGCTTCTGAAGATCTTACAGTATGGCAAGGATACGAACCACCTTTTAAACTAAAGGTTTGTTCAATGTATTTGATATGCATATCATCTTTTTGATCATAAGCGACGGCCGGAGCTTTTGCTAATGACTGCTCATTAATACCATCAGGGAAATAGCTTTTGATGAAACTTGGCGAAGCAACTAATAAATATTGCATATCACCTAATTTATTTAACGTACAGCCAGGCAAAGCGTGTTGATGCGTACTAAGCGCGCCAAAAACTTCCCCGTTTTTTAAATAATTAATGGTTCTATTTTCATCGGCAAGTCGAAAGTTTACCGCGACATTATATTCGTGACAAACATCTCCAATAGCAGCAATTAACCAGGTAGCTAAACTGTCAGCATTACTGGCGATATTAGCCGTAATAGTTTCGTTTTTATTATTACCTGAAATATCGGGAATAATATCTTGTTCGAGTAATTTAACCTGTTGATAATGAGCTAGTAATTTCTTGCCAATAGCGGTTGCGACTATAGGTTGTGCGCGAATTAACACCGGTTGACCTATGGTTTGCTCTAAGCTTTTAATACGCTGAGACACGGCAGATTGTGTGATCGCTAATACCGATGCGGCTTTGTCAAAATTTTGTTCATCTACCACCACGCTCAGTGCATGTAAGAGTTTGTAATCTAGCAAGGCATTTCGCTCCTAATATCATTATATTTTTACCATTTACTGTTACTACATTAGCAAAACTAATCAAATATAAAAAACATTAATTATACTTATTATTAATGTTTCGTTAAATTAGCCGCAATAACTCAGCACACGATTCTATTTTTTGGAGCGCAAATGTTTTCACCTCTGCTACAAGGTCTTTTTTTAGGCGCAAGTATGATCATTCCGCTTGGCGCGCAAAACTCGCATGTGCTAAATCATGGAATTAAAAGGAATCATCATTTTTTGGCCGCGACAATTTGCATGCTTTGTGATGTGATTCTTATTGCGTTGGGGGTGTTTGGTGGAGCAAAGCTTATTGCTTCATCACCAAACTTAGTCACGCTTATTTCTTGGGGCGGTATACTATTTTTATGTGGTTATGCGAGTTTATCTTTTAGTCAGGCTTGGCTTAATAACTACGAAAAGTGCCAAAAAACAGCTTCAGCAGCGAACAAAAAACCTTGGTTAGTTATAATTTCAACCTTAGCGGTAACCTTGCTAAACCCGCATGTTTATCTTGATACTGTGATGATACTAGGCAGTGTTGGGGGCCAATTTCAAGGTAATGAAAAAATCGCCTTTGCGCTTGGCACCATGCTTGCCTCTATGCTTTGGTTTTATAGCTTAGCTGGAGCGGCAGCAAAAATGTCACCTTGGCTTAACCAAGCTAAGATAAAAAGAGTGATTGATATCGTGGTTGGATTAATTATGTGCGCTATAGCATGGTCATTGTTTAATAACCTGTAGCAACCTAAAGCGTATCAAGAAAGCCTTTTGCGCCAATTACCCGCGTGATACAACATACAGTTTTCTTCGCTGTCTAGCTCGATTTGGTTTTTAGGTTCTTTAAGTTGGATGCCAATATCTGCAAGGCTATCAGTAATTAATGCTGCTAAGTCTTGATTATTAGCTGATTTTATATAGTTTGCTAACTTGATATTACTATCAAAAATACAAACAATTTTTAAACTTTCTGGAAATTTTTCAAAATTAACCGTGTGCGTTAACCACTCAAAGCCATCGATGTCTTCTAACGCTGATTGGCAAACTTGCGTTAACACCTTTATTATATGATTCTCAATTTTTTTATCTGATTTACGCATTCGTTATTTCTATTACCTTAAAATTTCACCATTAAAAGCAGCTTTATAATTTATCTTTAAAAAGCTTTTACATTTTGCTTACGCATTACCATTAGAAAAATTGCTTGAAAACCCTGTAACGTTTAAACCATGAGATTTACTGCCCAAATAATTGTTTTTTCCTGATTTTTTTGTCGCTAATAAATACTCGTCTGCCGCCTTTATCAAGCTATCAAAATTAAAGTTTTCAGCTTTATTATGTAAAGCATAACCTGCCGATATTGTTACTGAGAGCGTTGTCTGGTCGTATTCTAGTAACAAGTCACTAATACTACTTGTGATACGATTGGCAAGTTCGCGCATTTGTGTGTGACTTATCGACTCGCAAATCAACACAAATTCATCACCACCCCAACGCAGCAGCAGGTCATGTTCTCTAATTTGTGTGCTGATGGTATTCACAATAGCTTTTAATGCTTTATCACCACCGGCATGTCCAAAAGTATCATTAATAAATTTAAAGTCATCGCAATCAATAATTAAAGCGCCCAACGACAATTCATTATTTGTCTCACGCTCAAACCTAGATTTTACCGCGGGTAAATAGCTTTTTAAATAACTACGGCAGAATATACCGGTTAACCCATCTTTCATCGAAGATACGACTTGTGCCTTTAACATACGATGATGAACAAAAAATACAATGATAACAAAGCAAAAAGCCAGTCCGAGTAAAATAATAATAAAGATAGAAAATTGTTGTTTATTTTTATTCTCTTCTGCCATGACTTTATTAATCAGTAATGAGTTTTTTAGCTCGGTGAACTTTTGTTGGCTTTGAATATTCTCAATTCGTTTATCCATGTTGGTAATGACACTCACGGTGTTCATTTCATTAGCTGAAAGTCGAAAATCAGCGTAGGCACGTAAATATTTTAGTGAATTTTTATCATCTCCCATCTGCTGATATATATTACTCAGTAAATAATGAATCGCAGCGAGATGATTAGCATGCGCGGTTTGATTATTAAATTCTAAACTATTAATAGCATAATCGAGTGCGAGTAAAGGCTTATCAGTTGCCAAATATAATTCTGCGAGGTCTTTACTCACAATTTGCAACAAACGAACATCATGATCTGATTTAGCTTTAGTCTGTGCCAATTCGAACCATTTTTTCGCTGCTGAAAAATCGCCGATTTGTTGATGTACTTCGCCTTTTAATCGAGATAAATAGCCATTATTGTTATTATATTTCGACGGGATTTTTTCAGCAACTAAGGTTAAAGCGAGAGTTTCTTGTCGGTTAAATTGAGGTAAATTACTGCGCACACTGATTAAATATAATGTTGCTAAAAATTCACTATCATAATCTTTTGTTTCACGCGCTAGGGCTAGCGCCAGTTTCAGAGGCTCAATAGCTAATTGAAAAAGCTCTAATTGGATATAACTTAATGCTAAGCGGTTTAAAGCTACAGTTTCACCTCGTTGATTTTTCGTTTTATTGGCAAAATCAGCCATTTTTTGTACATAAATTATCGTTTCAGAGTAATCCCCACGAATCAAAAATATGCCACTGATACTCTCTAAAGAATCTATAAATAAATCGTCATTATTAACCAAAGGTAGTTTAGCAATGGCTAAATCAAGGTAATATTTACCTTCAAGCCAATTACCATCTCTGGTTTTTAGCTTAGCGATATAAGCATAAATAGGCGCTTGAAAGGCAAGGTAATTCTGTGTATTAACTTCACTTAATAAGTTATTAACAAATAGACGATTTTGTTCTGTATTTACATACTGTACTTTTTTTAATTCAGCATAATGTTCTATCGGCTCTTGGGCGAATGCTTTTGTAACTAAAAAAGCCGCCAAGATAAACCAAATAAAGGTTGTGACGTTAAGTAGAGAGTTCCTACTAGTTAAGATCATTTTATAAATTCCATTTTTACAAAAACGTTCTATTATATTGGCGATAGCTTACCTTATTTAGCACTCAAAGTATAAAGTTTGTACTGCAAGTTAAAGCTTTATATAGTCAATTAAAGGCCAGATAATGGTGTTAATAACGGTCTTCATTTATCAAGTTGCCATCATAAAAATCATTTTGACTATTGAGCTGTTAAATATTAGATTTTTAAAGTCATTTGGATAAAGCTAAAAATTAAAGAGAGCTTATTTCAACTTGAATATTATAAATACTCAGTAGTGCGGAATTTTATTTAACTCATAAGATAATTGATTAAAACATGCTATATTAATCATTAATTTAAAGCTTTATGTAGATCAATTAAATTCATCTAAAAGTAATCAATACTTTCATAAAATAGCGTATAGTAAGAAACAATTAATCGATTCTAGCTTAACTTTATATAGGCGTTAGTTAGGCTCTGGCTAGGTAATAAAGGGGCATAGGATATAAGTGAATAATACCAAACTCACCCAAGACGAAAACCTATCCATCAAGGTCAGTTACCAATTATTGCCTACTGATCACCAACGACTGGATTTATACTTTTCATTACCGGTTGAAATGGGCATTGGCCCTAAAACCTTAGCGGAAGAGCAGTATTTTCATAGCAGTATAGAAAGTCACAGTGCTTATTACTCAGATCAACTGCACTTACCATTAGTACGAAGCCGTTTTATTAGCCAAAAAAAAGGTGAGATAAGTGACTATCGATTAAACCTGAATTTGTTTTCTTATCAAATTTTAATTGCTCTTGATACTGATATAAAACAAACCATAAAACTTAGAGAAAGTGAGAATTTCTACCCACAAGCTATTGTGTTAGCAGAGCAAATATCTGGATTATTGAAAAAACTAAGAAGGTACACACCGACCGATAAAAAACTCAGTCCATTTTTTGAAAATGCTGATAATTACCTTAGTTGGCAGGTTGAACAGTCGTTTTTAAAGTTACTTTCTCGAGGACCAAAAAGTAGCGATTTCACCACTGAAAGAAACTTCTTATTTGCCCTATGCCGTAGTGAAAACGAATATAGGGAAACCAATCAATACAATTCGCAGACCACCTTAGGTGATCCTAATCGCATTACCAATAAAATGCGTTTACTCCAACGATTAATAGAATACGGCGTGGTACTTCAACAAGAAGTTAAAAGTCTGAATCGTAATTTAAAACGTATTGTTAGTGGCTCAGTTACTGCAGTAATTATGGCTTTTGTAATGATGTTAGTTCTAAATGCTCGAGCCAACTTTACTGAAGTCACCATTGCCTTAGTAGGCATGTTAGGCTTTTTTTATGGCTTAAGGGAAATATTTAAGGACGATATAACCCGGATTATTTGGCGCAGCATTCAAAGAGGCTTGCCAAAGTGGAGGAATATTTACACCAATAGTGTTGATAAAACCCGCATTGCTAGCCAAACTATTTGGCTAGAATACATTCGTAATAAAGATCTACCAAAGCAAGTTGATAAACTATTTCAAACCCGACGTCATCAAAATAAGCAAGCTGCACAATTACTACATTTTCGCAGCGATACTAAAGTAAATGCCAAGAGCTTCATGCCTGGCTATGATAAAATTCAACAACGTATCTATTTTAATTTAACGCCCTTTATTCGTTTTCTAAAAAGAGGTGAAGGACGTTTATATACACTTGATGGTAGTAAAGTCACTAAACAAGCTGTTGAACGCCGTTACCAAATAAACGTAGTTTTAATGCAAACAGATAAACAAGACCTACAACAAACACAACGTTTTAAGATCACGCTAAACCGCTCTGCCATTGTCAATATTGAAGCGATGAAAACAGATGACGATGATTGATACTACAAACTTAGATTATTCTCTCACATTGAATATCTAATAAAACTAAAACAACAAACTAAATAGCTGCGTTTTGCAGGGTTAGTTTGAAACTATCATTGAGTATCGCGACCAAAAAGTGAGATAAAATTTGACTCTACATAGTGTTAATTACCGATTTCAACTTTTGCTTTTAGCCAAGTAACTAGTTTGGGAAAATGATCATCTACCGCTTTTGGGTGAGTTAGAATATTAATGTGGTCATAATTAACTAGGTTGCCCGCCTGTTTTGAGAGTACTGAAAAATCTGCAGCGCTATTACCGCATTCATCAATAAACAGTTGTACATCTTGTTTGTGGCCTAAAGCATAATCGCTAATACCGGTAAAATGCCAAGTGGGTGGCCATACTATATTTTGCGCAGCGCCGTAGTAGTCAAAATTATCAGAATGATCTCGCCATTGACCTGGAATAACCCAAGCTATACTTTCCTTCAACGACTGTTGTGTTTCACTATCTGAGCCATAACGAAATTTTTTAGCATCAAAATAACCGTGTTTCCTTGCCAAAATTGGCGCAATATAACGCCACATAAAACCTAGCTTAAAATAGGCTTCAAAAGTTTTAACACTAACAACTCGCTTGGTACCAAAACAAGCTTTACTGAGCACTTTGTCAAGCCACTCTGGATAACGGGCCAGAAAACTCGTTATTAATACACCACCCCATGAATGGGCGATTAGATGCATTTTTTGCGGATTAAGGCTCTGTATTTTCTCTAAAAATAACGGAATATCACGCGTAATAGCTTCGTGTTGCCCAAACGATGATTTGGCATTAATTGCTGGGTGGCTTTTGCCCCGGCCACGTAAATCACCAACATAAACATCAAAACCTTGCTCAGCAAGAAAACAAGCTAAACCTTTACCCTTTTCAGTATAAAAAATAAAGCCGTTTTCAATTAGGCCATGCAACATAAAAATTGGCACACCACCATTATTTTTCCAAATATGGCGTAAGTGAAGTTGGTTTTCACCATCTTCAATATAAATTGACTCTTGCTGCATTAACACTTGTTCATCAGTTATAGGTTACTCGTTAATATGATAAATATTACAGACACTCACCAAATATAATAATGGTCAGACCAGAGTGCTAGGTTACTTATTTTAAAACTAAAGAACAAGTAGCAAAAAGTTAATTTTACCATCGAGTATAAGTTCCTATCATCTGTTTATGCTTACATATAAAACTGGCTATATTTATGGTTTGCAGCACGCTTTAAAGTTGTGATTTAACAGGTAACAGTTTGTTACTTTATCACGTAAAAAACCGACATAAAATAGCCAAGTAATTATTATGATAACAATAATTACTTGGTTTATAGCCTTGATTATTGACAGTAAAACGACAAGCAGTTTCACAGAACGAAAACGATCCAAGCCATGGATAAGGCCAGCATATTGGATCATCCTTTATAGTTTGAAGTTTATCATGATTGATTTATTATTCGATATTATAGGCATGTCTGGAACAATTCTTGTTGTGGATGCATTTCTAATGTTACAACTAGAGCAAGTAAATCTGAAAATTTTGGCTTATAACCTAACTAACCTTTGTGGCGCAGTTTTACTGTTAATTAGCTTGTGCTACAACTTTAATTTATCGAGTTTTTTGATCGAACTATTCTGGATTGCCGCCTCAATAATTGCTTTAGTTAAGTATTATACTAAGTTTCGACAAACAGTAATTAGTCAGTAGTAATTACATTTACTAATTAACAGCACCTTTGTCAGCTAAGTTTTTTCAATGGCATCGACAAAGGTTTTAGTTGATTAACTCTCCACATTTTGTTGCTTTAAACATCAGTTTAGACTTTCTATACTTTATTAGCCTGATTCGCTTGCGTTAGGTTATTTTACAAGTATCATGCCGCCCTATTTTTATGTTTTATCGTCGGAAAATCTGTTTCATGAGAAAATTACTTACCTCGCCAAATGCCATGTCGCTTAGTACTACCGAACAAACAATTTATCAAAACGCGTTGTCGTTTGTTGCCGACCTTAGCCTTAATTTAATGGCAGTAAAAGTAGAAAACCATCCTGATAATTTTCTTAACTGGTGCAGAGAATTATATCGAATTTGCTTACATGACATAAACCATGATTTATTAGAGCCTAGCCAACTAAAGCCTTTAAAAAAGTTGCAAGATACCATGTCAAATGGTGTTAGTGCATGCCAATTAAAAATGGCCCGTATTATCCCATGGCCAATATTTACGGATTTTGTTCAAGAACACGCTGCATTACAAGCCTTACCTGAGAGACTAAAATTATTAGATTATATTGCCACAATACGCAGTAATAAATTGGCTGAGATGATTGATGAAGACAGATTAGCCTTTGCAGGTAAACATAGTGCCCAGCATGACATAAGCGTGTATGACTTTGACGTAGAGTGGTTTGCCGGAACGCGCGGTGCAAAGACTTTTCATCAATTATTAAAATCTCATCCACAAGCCTTTGATCTAGCCCTTGATAACATTCCATTAGACGGTGATGTTTCATTAGCAGACTATCAAAACTTTGTTAATGCTTATCAGGCCGTATTTGCAGTTCATACTAATGAAGAAAAAGCACCATTAAGTGCAGCCACACGTTTATTGGCTATGCGCCGACCTGACCAATTTATTGCGCTCACCAGTGGTAAAATAGATACCCTTTCACAAGGCCTAGGCTTAGTAAAACTCAACAACCAAAGTTTTGATGACTATTGGCATGAAATGATTGCAAGCATTAGAAACACCCAATGGTGGCGTAGCGAAATGCCAAGTGATGAAGTTGAACTTCAACTTTGGAAAAATCGCGCAATATTAATTGATCTGTTTTTATTTGCTGATAATACTTTGGCAGAAAATTCAAATTATATTCGTATGCGTGATAAGCCTAAAAAAATTAAAATTGGTGTCGCTAAAGCAGTAAAACGTAGTAAAGCGTCAGCAGAAGCTATTGTTGACAAAGCTTTTGAAGCAGATGATATTCCTGAGTTTATCCTCAACATGCGCAGCACAATAGTCAATAGCGTTAAAGACGGTAAAACTGTTGATCAAGCCATTACCCTGATGCGTAATATTTTTGGCTAGTTATTATTTTTAAAACCAAATACTGAAATACTAATATTCTAAGCCCAATTTTATTGGGCTTAGAATATTAGAACAACACCATCACGCTTATTTTACTGTTAGGTGTTACTTATTAAGTGTTAGATTTTCACTGATACTTGATTATGGCAACCAACAAACCTTGAGCGAGTTTTGTTGGTATTAAAAGAGTTAAATAAAGGTTATATATCAAAAAAATATGCTGGCCGCACCACTACTGTTAAGTGATAAAAGTTTATCATTTGAATTAATCAATTGTTCACCTAACATGCATTAGTTTGATTGGTATAACGTCCACTTAAATCCAACGCCTAATGCATAGTTGAAGTCTTTTTTAAATAAAGGGCTATCCACATTACTTGCGCCTTTATAAAAACCTAATTTAGAGCTTACAAATATTGATATATCGTGACGAACTTTAAAACGATTAACCAGCACAAGTTCAGAACCTAAGTAACCACCTTTTGCATCATAGGCCGGTCGTTCGGTTGTACTATATTTTTCATCAACTTGATAAAAATACTGGTGTGTTTTGTTCGTAGCAAACAGCGGTGCAAAGGTAAATTTAAAAGAGTCGTTGTCACTAAATAGCTGCTTTCCTTGATAAGATATTTCAGGCTGAAATATATAACCACGATCATCTATGCGGGAAAAATCAGAGGAAAAGACCTTACGAAATTGCAAATTAAGCCAAGTTTCGCTTGCGTCTGTATTGCTCAACATAATGCTAACTTCAGGACCAACTTCAAATATAAAGTCTAGGTCTGGCATACCTTCTCTAACTTTAGCATCATCAGAATTAGCATTAAATGCAGCTCCTAGCGATAAATCAATTTTAAAGCGAGGCTTATCAACGGCCATAGCTTTAATAATACCGTCTTCTCCAACTCTTAATCGCTCACCTCGATATATTACAAAGGGTACGGGTAATACTTTACCTTGGGATTCAGCTGCAGCTGGATACAAAGGAGCATTAAAAACCGCTAAAAAAGCCCCTATTTCCCATATTGGTTTATCTGTTTTCATAATGATTTCTGTCGATTTACTGGCCATTGTTGCGTATACAGGTAATGTAATTATAAACATGGCGAACAGGCTAAAAAATTTTAAATGGAAAGTTGTACTCGTCTTTTGCATTCTTTGCTGCTCTCGTTTTTAATATTAATTATAGAGTTAAAGTTGTTAGGTACTTATGCGCAATAAATAATGATAATTAAATTTGAAGTTAATGTTTTACGACTTTTTTGGCTAGTAAATTGGTCCAATAAAGCATTAGGTTTGACTTGGATCAAGTAATAAATTAACCATTAGCTCATACTTAAATAAGTTCTGTGATAAATTAAACTCCACAGTTGCACAAACAGAGAGAATTATGCCATCAGGGAAACAGCACCAATCTACTGTCGACTGGTCTAAATACCTCAAGTCTGGAAATAGAATTTTTATTGGCTCCAATGCTGCAGTACCCAATGCATTAATTGAAGATATTATTGCCAATAGCCAAGGTTTACATGACATTGAAGTTGTGCATATCTTGACGCTTTCAGACGACATTTGGGCAGAGCCAAAGCACCGAAATTTATTTAAAGTTAACACCTTTTTTATTGGTGGCGAAAAAATTCGTAATGCAATTAATGAAGGACGCGCTGATTACACTCCTTCGTTTTTATCTGAAATCCCAAAACTATTTAATGAGAATATTTTACCTTTAGACGTGGCTTTAATCATGGTCAGTCCACCGGATGAATATGGCTATTGTTCGTTGGGCGTCAGTGTTGATATTGTCCAGGCTGCAATAAATAAAGCTAAATTTGTTATCGCTCAAATCAATCCAAAAATGCCTCGAACTAACGGCCATAGTTTTGTTCATATAAATCAAATTCATGCTTCAATGACCGAAAAACAATATTTACCAGAAACCCCAATACCTGAAGTTGACCGAGTAACAGAACAAGTAGGCCAATATGTGGCAATGCTGGTAGACAACGGCTCAACTATCCAAATTGGGATTGGCAATATCCCTTCGGCTGTATTGCGTTACTTAGCTAATCATAAAGACTTAGGTGTGCACAGTGAAATGATTTCTGATGGCATTATTGACTTAATGCTTTCAGGGGTTATTAATAACCGTAAAAAAACCTTTCATAAAGGTAAAACCGTAGTAAGTTTTTGCGTTGGAACGCGTCGATTATACAAGTTTGTTGATGGCAATCCGCATGTTGAGTTTTATCCTAGCGAGCATGTTAATTCGCCGGTAAACATCGCTCGTAATGACAAAATGGTGTCTATTAATAGTGCTATCGAAGTCGATTTAACTGGTCAAGTGGTGTCTGACTCCATCGGTTATCATTTTTATAGCGGTATTGGTGGACAAGTAGATTTTATTCGCGGTGCCTCTTTAAGTAAGGGAGGTAAGCCCATCATTGCCCTCCCATCAACAACCAAAGACGGTAAAATATCGCGTATCGTGGCACATATTACCGAAGGTGGTGGCGTAGTCACATCACGAGGTCATGTTTCTTATGTAGTCACAGAATACGGAATTGCTTCACTACAAGGAAAAAGCATTCGTGAACGGGCTTTAGAGTTAATACGTATTGCACACCCTAAATTTCGCGATCAATTACTTCAAGATGTGCGAAAACACTATTGGGTACCTGAATACCAAGAAAACACCCCTACATCAGTACCTGAACTTGGGGAAGTAGAGATAAAGCGCTTTACCTTTGCTGATTCAGAATACTTTCTTCGCGCATTATCACCCGCAGACGAACGCAAGCTACAAGAGTTTTTTTACTCTCATAACCAAGAAACATTAATGATGCGATACAACCACCATACAACACAAATGACCCGTGAAAAATCGTGTGATTTGGTGAGTGTAAATCAGCATATTGATTTAGCCTTGTGCTTAACTGAACGAGATCATTTGGGTGAGTCTATACAAGGTGTTGGCCGCTATTATTATCTTAAAGCAAATAATAGTGCTGAAGTTGCTTTTGTTATTAAAGAAAGTAAACGTGGCAAAGGTATGGCAAAAGCACTGCTCACTGAAATAATCGCCATTGCTAAAATTCGGGGTGTTGAACAATTGATAGCAAGTGTTAGACGAGACAATGCACCAATGTTGAAAGTATTTGAAAAGGCAGGTTTTTTAAGAAAGCCATCAGACGGTTATGACGAAGTGAGCTTAGCTTATACACTATAATTAAAAACACATTAAAAACATTTAAACAGCTAGGTTATCGATAAATGATAACTTATCAGTTGAAACATACAGAGGGTAAAATATGACCGTTGGCGTTATTAGTCATCACCAGTGCTTAACACATGATATGGGAGATCATCACCCCGAAGCGCCAGCGCGTATGGCCGCTATTCAGGATCAGCTTATTCGTAGCGGTCTCGACTATGTTATTCAACAGTTTGATGCAAAAGCTATTGATAAAGAGCTACTTTATTTAGCACATGACAAAAACTATATTGAATCAATTTTTGCCAATGCCCCAAGCGAAGGTACTTATAACGTTGATGACGATACCGTTATGAACCCTAATACCCTTAACGCCGCCTTACTTTCCGCAGGAGCCGCAAAAGACGCGGTAGATCTGGTGATGGCAAAAGAGATTTCATCCGCATTTTGCGCTACCAGGCCTCCCGGACATCATGCAGAATATAATAAAGGCATGGGGTTTTGTTTTTTTAACAATGTCGCTATTGCCGCCGCCTATGCTAAAGAGAAATATAAATTAAAGCGAGTCGCTATTGTTGACTTCGACGTTCATCATGGTAACGGCACAGAAAATATTATTAAAGATAAAGAAGGTTATTTGTTTTGCTCTACTTATCAATACCCATTTTATCCGTTTGAAGTGCAGGAAAGTTCTCAGCCGCCCATCATTAATACACCATTAGCGGCAACAGCAAAAAGTGGTGACTTTCGACACGCCATTATTGATCATTGGCTACCGGCATTAAACAAGTTTAAACCGCAAATAATATTCATTTCTGCAGGCTTCGACGCTCATGTAGAAGATGATATGTCACAAGTGTGTTTAGTAGATGAAGATTATCGTTGGGTTACAGAGCAACTTAAAGATGTTGCCGACAAATATGCACAAGGACGCATTGTGTCAGTGCTTGAAGGTGGATATGCACTTAATGCTTTAGGAAGAAGTGCTGTCGCGCACATTAATGGATTAATCGGCTATTAGTTAAATTCACCAAGCTTTAATAAACAAATTAAAGGTTATATGGATATAACGCTGAGTTGATTAAAACTATACCTAAAGCATATGCTTTAGGTATACAACATCTTAGCGAGTAACTACTTAATCATAATTTCTCTTAATCGATATTCGCCCGTTAAAGCTCTAACATTCGGATAAGTTTTCGTTATTTCTCGAGAGTTTTCTTGATTGGCTTTACCCCAACTTTTCATAAAGGTATTGTATTTTTCCTGGTTCGGCTCTAGGTCACTACTTTTCTCAAAAACCACCATTAATACCATATTAAAGTTACCACTTTGCGGTAATTCACTGCCGTATATTTTCCAATCTTTAATGTAACCTAACTGTTTTTGCAAGCGAACAGCTTTTACCCAGCTTTCTCGAAGTCCTTCTAAATAGACATCTTCCATATTGGGATCAATACGTACTGTTGTCATTGAAATTATTTCACTTCCAAGATCATAATCTTTATAGATCTCAAGCTCAGCTTGAGAAGAAAAGGCAAAGAGTATGCAACATAATCCAAAATATTTTACGATATGTTTCATTTTAAACTCTCCATTGTTTACCGAAAACTCGGCAACACAAGTATAGTTAGTGAGCGTTAAATAGCGAATGAAAGGTAAAGTAAGACGAGTAGGTGCAATGAAGATGGAAATTGAAAGATATCGTTATGCTTTTATAAAAGTTAAATATAAAGCATAACGAAAGTGATTCTGTGCATAACTGAGACTAAAAGCTATTTTTCTTCAAATGTACGAATGGCTGGTTTAACCATAATTTCAAGATAAAATGAAGTCACTTCTTCAGCTAAAAGTGTGTCTATTTCTTGGCTAATCGTCGCAACATGAATAACATCAGCCGTTTGCTCAGATTTACCAATTTTACAATCGAAATCCCAATAATCTGCACCTTCAGGTAGCGTTTTATTACGCTCACGTTTTAAATATTTTTTAACTTCGTGTTTCGCTGACTCAACCATTCTAGCGACTTTGATTTTAGGGTGAGTTAACTCGAATGTTTTTTTCATGGAATTCCTTGGAGCAAATAAAAGTACGCTTTATAGTAAATTTTTTTCATATAAAGCCAATGTCGCTATTTTACGTAAACATTTAGGTAATAGCCATACTTCATCTAATTGTTAGCTAAATAACCTCAAAGCTTATTAAGAGTTTATACCTTAGTTAATTCACACGACCTTCCTCAAAATATGACCATAGATAAGCGGATATACATAATTTGGGCTAGAGCTAATAAACTTTAAGCTGAATATCACTGCTATCACACCAACAAGCGGCTACTTAAATCATGCAAATTATTAGAGTAATGCATTAGTAGAGATACTCAAAAGACTTAGCCTCTGCCAAGGTGGGTAGTGCCATGTCCTAAATCGATTTATGTACTTAGCTTTATCGAGAACATAAAAAAGGCCGTTTGATAACGGCCTTTGAGTGGTTAATTAATAACTACTGGCGTGATTTAAGGGCTTTCAAAAGCGTTTGACTGCTCTACTTCAAACTTCTTTTTTTGCTTAGCTGATAATACACCTTTGCGATGCGCTAAAGCAGCTTCAAGCTTACTCGCAGCACTTGCTATTGCGGCATATAATTCTTTATCGGTAGCGTTAACTGAAACAGTTGCGCCCTCATAAGTAGTAGATACTTCTAACCTCTGTTGATGTGGCTCTACGGTAATAATAACTTCTAAAGTCATTAGGCTTGGGAAATGTTTAGCAATTTTGGCAAACTTATTTTCAACTGCTAGGTTTATACCTTCGGTAATTTCAACGTGATGTCCGGAAATGATTATTTTCATATTGCTACCTTTTTTGTTGTCTTCAATTATATACTCAGGGCGATGACAACAAAAAACAATAGCTAAAATGAACTAATTTGTAATTTTCACGCCAGATAATTGAAATTATTAATAAAAGTTAGATTAACATATATCTACTTAACGACTGATTGACGGTTTTTTAATCGAGACATTAAGCTTACAATAGCCAATACTAGACCACCTGCAATAATTCCGGTAATTCCATCAAGCAAAATCGATAAAATACTTTCTGAAAGTGTTCCAAGGTATTGGCCTACCCATTGTTCAATCTGATGAAATTGACGGTTAAGCCATGAAAAACTATGAACAATAATACCGCCGCCAACGAGAAACATAGCGATAGTGCCAACTATAGTTAAAAGCTTCATTAAAAATGGAGCAAAAATTAACAAGCCTCGACCAATAGATCTTTGCAGCGCATTAAAACGCCCAGATACTGATTTTCGTAGCAAATAGAGTCCTAAGTCATCTAACTTAACAATGCCGGCTACAAGCCCATAAACACCAACGGTAATCGCTATAGCCAATGCTGAAACAACCATCACTTGCGTTTGAAACGGTACATCTTGAACTGAGCCTAATACAATTACTACAATTTCGGCAGAAAGGATAAAGTCAGTGCGAATAGCACCTTTTATTTTTTCTTTTTCGAAGGCCGCAACATCGATATTTCCATCGCTAACCACTTCAACCAAGGCTTGATGTTCAGCTGTTAACTCTTTTTTACTGTGAAAATATTTATGGAAAACTTTTTCAAACCCTTCAAAACAGAGAAACAAACCACCCAGAACTAATAAAATGGTGATCAGCGGCGGTAAAAATGCACTGATGAGTAAACTAGAAGGTACTAAGATTAATTTATTGAGAAATGAGCCTTTGGCAACAGCCCAAACAACAGGTAACTCTCTATCCGCTTTAACACCCGATACTTGTTCAGCATTAAGTGCTAAATCATCTCCGAGAACACCTGCCGTTTTTTTCACAGCTACTTTCGATAAAATGGCTACGTCATCTAGCACTGTTGCAATATCATCTAATAAAGTTAATAGACTCGCACCTGCCACTTTAAATTCCTTTCATAAATATCGTTATACGATTAGTTAACCTGTTATTTTTTTAACAGTGATTTTAAACCTGCAAATGGATTATAAGTTGCGGTATCTTGATTGGTATCTCCTGCTTTAACTTCCGTGTGATAATTTGCATGGTCAGTATATTTCGCATGTTCATTATCGTGGCAGTAAATACAAAGTAACTCCCAATTACTACCGTCATTAGGATTATTTGTATGGTCATGGTCGATATGATGAACGGTTAATTCCCTAATATTGGAATATTCAAACGCTCGAGCACAACGACCACAAACCCATGGATATAGCTTTAATGCACGATCGCGGTAACCTTGCTCTTGGCGTTTATAATTAAGGCTGGAGCCTAACCTATCTGAGGACATAATATGAACTTTTTCAGTAACTAATGCTGTTATTGTATGAGTAAGGCAACACAACTGCAATACGGTAATTACAATCATTCTAAATGGGCTGTATAACCCAAATATACTTAGCTAACGCCGCTTTAAATATCTACATTTAGTTATATAGTTCTGGTCAGCTCTATTTACTTATAAACAATAACTTGCCATGATATTTGACTAATTAAGCATAAGGCACTGACATGAAAACAGTCGAAGAACAATTATCAAATTACAAAAGTGTGCACTTTAATAAACTTAATATAAAAACCCACTTTGTAGGAGTACCACTCATTGTTTGGGCAATTACAGTATTGTTAAGCTTAAATACTTTCTCTATTGAACTTGCCAGTAAAACAATAAGTTATACACCAGCAATAATTTTTTTCACCCTAGCAATGCTTTACTATTTAAAATTACATTTAAAGCTAGCCTTGGGTATGCTGCTATATGTTGCTGTAAACATTTATCTTGCTAGCTTAGTGTCGAGTATGGAAAACGCTTTATGGTTAGCTATAGCCGTGTTTTTCGTCGGTTGGATTATTCAATTTATTGGCCATATCTATGAAAAAGCTAAACCAGCTTTCTTGGATGATATTATGGGTTTAGCTATTGGCCCTTTATTTTTAATGGCTGAATTTTACTTTGCACTAGGATTAGAGAAAAAGCTTGAAAAAGACATAACCCCTATGGCAATAGAAAAACGCCGTTTAATCGAGCGTGCAAATAAATAATAGCGTTTTTTGTAAAACCAGTACAAATTATTGCACTCGAAAAAAGTTAGAAAAAGTTATGTTTTAGCCCAATTTGGGGGGGGATTTATAATATTCCGAATTAAAACCAATAATTTAGCTGTAATTAGTCTTGCGAATGTTATTCGTAAAAAATAGCAGAAATGATTATTGTCCATGATGGACGTTCACTTTCAATAACGGCAAGCTTGGGTGTGGCTTATTTTAATGAGCAAATGAATGAATTAGAAGATTTAATCAAACATGCTGATATTGCTTAGTATAAAGTCAAAAACAGTGGCCGTAATATTGTCTGTGAGATGCAAGAAATTCATGCTGTTAAAGAAAAACAAGAAGGAAGCAATATACAATCAATACGTTAATTCGTTAATAAATTAACTTATTGTTTTTTTTAACTAAATATAAGCTCTCATTAAAACCCTTATATACAATTTGAGTTTATACCTTTAAAGCTAACAACTTATCAAACAATCAGCATTTAGTTATTTATGCCAAATACCTGGCTCAACTTTACCTTGAAACTCAATATCTGTTTCTTTAAATTCCATATCAGAATTGCTGACGTTTTTGAGCCTACGTTTGGCATTATAATCTTTAGTTAATGCCACAATAGTCGGCGTAAGTTGAACAATTGCGATAACGTTCACTAAAGTCATTAGCCCTAAAGCTACATCGGCCATACTCCATACTTGTTTTAAACTAGCACTTGAGCCCCAAAATACCATTGCCAAATACATAGACGTGTAGATAGTTCGACCGACTTTATTGTCGAGCTTAAAAAAGTGTAAGTTACTTTCTGCATAAGCATAATTTGCTACTACCGACGTAAAAGCAAATAAACTAATCGCCGCAGAAACAAAGTAAACCCCGTTTTCACCTAAATGATGAGTAATGGCACTTTGCGTTAAACGAATGCCTTCCATTTCACCACTAATATTTATATCAGCCAGTAAAATAATAAACGCAGTGCAAGTACACAACACCATAGTGTCTAAAAATACGCCTAACATCTGCACATAGCCCTGTGTAACAGGATGATTAGGCACAGGTCTCGCACTCGCTGCAGCATGTGGCACACTACCCGCACCCGCTTCGTTTGAATATAAGCCGCGTTGAATACCATTTTTAATTGCAGCACCCAACATACCAGCGCCAGCTTCTTGTAAGCCAAATGCTGAAGTAATAATATCGTATAACATCGCTGGCACAGCGCTAATGTTCATTAAGGTAATGCTTACCGCCACCAAAATAAAAGCAATGCCCATAAAGGGCACAATCAGCTCGGCAAATCGGGCAATACGCTTTAACCCACCAAGTACAATCGCGCCAGCAAGTATGGTGATCACCAGTCCAGAATATAGACTAGGAATATCAAACGCATGATTTAAAGAATCAGCAATGGTATTGGCTTGCATAGCACTAAAACTAAAGCCATAACCTAAGAATAAACACAATGAAAATAATATGGCTAACCAACGTTGGTTTAGGCCTTTTTGAATATAATAAGCTGGCCCACCACGATATTCTTTGTGGTCGTCGCTAACTTTATAGAGTTGCCCTAAAACACTTTCAGCAAAGCCAGTAGCCATACCTAGCAACGCAATAACCCACATCCAAAATATCGCGCCACTGCCACCGAGTGAAATGGCAACAGCAACCCCAGCTAAATTACCGGTACCTACCCGCGCAGACAAGCCAATAAAAAGTGCCTGTAGCGAACTAATACCTGAACTGTCAGTAGAACTTTCATCGTTCTTGCTACTATTTTTTATCACAGAAAACATGTGACGAAAGTTGAGAATTTGAACAAACTTTAGTTTATAAGAAAACCAAAAACCCGCAAATAACAATACATAAATGAGAACCTGTCCTTCACCCCATAAAACATTGTTAATGCTCGAAACAATTTGTTCGAAATTCATTATTACAGATCCTCATTACCCATGATGTTACATGCGGTTATAATAAAGCAATCAATTGATTTATTGATAATAATTTAAGCAATAATTCTACCTTAGCAAATTTTAAAGTTAATTATTAGCGCGATCAAAAATTAACGTTAATAACAACTAGATTCTATCGCCTTACCTGATTGGTTAACTTCAATGGTTGAATGTTTAATGCCATACTTACTTGCTAACATAGTTTTAATCTCAGCTAAATCTATGGAAACGTTGTTTGTTACAGACTCTACCTTACATTCTAAAAACAATTTATGTTCATCGAGTTGCCAAACATGAATATCTATAGCGGCACTCACACCTTTAATTAATTCAATATCCGCCTTAAGCTCACTGATTTCACATGCTTCTGGCACTGCTTGCATCAATATTTTAATACTTTCAAGCGCTAGTAATCCACCGTGATAAAGCACATAGATTGAAATTAATATCGTCGCAATTACATCTACAACATACCACTGATAAAATATAATCAAAACGCCTGCAATAATCACTGCGACAGACGCCAAAGCATCAGAAACATTATGAATAAACGCAGCGCGCAAGTTCATGCTACTTTTTGCACCTGACATATAGGTTAATATTGCAGTGGCGATATCAATAACCAAAGCAATTGTGGCGATATAAATCACTATCCAGCCATCGATTTCAGTTGGATTAAAATATTTACTGATCGCTTCATAAATAAGATAAAAACCAACAATAATAAGCGTAATGCTATTGATCAGCGTGCCTATGATTTCGGCTCTTTGATAACCAAATGTCATCTTTTCATCCGCTTGCTTAGCCGAAATTTTACGAGCGAAAATAGCAATTAAAATCGCGCCGGCATCACTTAAGTTATGCAAGGCGTCGGCGATCAAAGATAAACTACCCGATAGCACACCACCAATAATTTGAACAACGGTGAGTAAAATATTAATCAATACGGCAACAGTCAATTTCCCGTTTCCTGAGTGACCATGAGAGTGACTATGAGAATGGTTATGTGAGTGGTTATTTAAGTGATTACGAGATGTAGAATGATTACCAGACATATTTACCTCTTGGTAGTACTAATAATAAAAACAGCATGAATAAGTCGACCTTGACCTTATTCATGCACTATAAAAACGCTAGCTTTCATTCGCTAAATTAACGTTTCAATTCCACTATTTTAGCCTTCGAAAACCAACTAAAAAGCACCGGTAATACAAATAATGTTAGCAAAGTTGCCGTTACTAGCCCACCAACAATAACGCTCGCTAAAGGCCTTTGTATTTCGGCTCCTACACCATTAGACATTAACATAGGAATTAAACCTAACGCAGAAGTTATCGCCGTCATCAGTACGGGTCGTAAACGTGAAGTTGCGCCTTCAAATACAGCTTTTGAAACCACTGAGCCACCTTGAATTCTTTGGTTGATACTTTCCACCATCACCACACCATTTAATACCGCCACACCAAACAATGTAATAAAACCTACAGAGCTTGGTACTGATAAATATTGCCCTGAAAGGTATAATGAAAACACACCACCTATAATAGCTAATGGCACATTCACCAAAATTAGCATGGCTTGCCCTATTGAGCCAAAAGCAAAATATAGCAATAATGCAATTAAACCTAATGACACAGGTAAAACTATAGCGAGTCTAGCCTGCGCGCGCTGCTGATTTTCAAATTGACCACCAATAGCGACTGAATAGCCTGCAGGTAAATCAACATTGGCGGCAATAACCGCACGAATATCAGCTACAACACTGCCCATGTCTCGGTCTTGCACATTGGCTTGAATAACCACTCGGCGTTGCACATCATCTCTACGCACTTGTGGTGGCCCAGATTCAAGCGAAATATCGGCAATGTCGCCTAAACGCACCCAAGCACCCGTAGGCGATTGCAGACGAATCTCCGCAATGGCATCACGGCTATTGCGACTCTTCTCCTGTAAGCGCACATAAATATCATAACGTTCGTTGCCATTAATAACTTGGCCAGCAGTAATACCGCCGATACCATTTTGTACCAATGACATTACGTCGCCAACAGAAAAGCCAAAACGAGACAATTGTTCTCTATCTGGCTTAATCACTAATTGCGCTTCACCAACAATTTGTTCCATGGCAACATCGCGAGCACCCTCTACCGATTTAATTGCGCTTTCAATCTCTTGCCCTTTTAATGCGAGAATAGTTAAATCAGGTCCAAAAAGTTTAATCGCTAATTGCGCTTTTACCCCCGACAATAATTCATCTACACGGGTAGCAATAGGTTGTGAGAAATTAAGCAACAAGCCTGGGAATTGCTCTAACTCTATTGCCATTAAGCGCTGAAGTTCGTAACGGTCGCTCGCACTAGTCCACTCACTAACCGGTTTCAAACCAATATAAATCTCGATGTTGTTTACAGGTTCAGGATCACCGCCAATTTCAGCTCTTCCCATACGGCTAAGGGCATAGTCAACCTCAGGAAAAGCCATTAACTTTTCTTCTAATATGGGAGCTACTTGCAATGCAGTAGCTAAGCTTGAAGACGGGGCCAATGTAGCGCGCAGGTTAATCGTCCCCTCTTCTAATTCGGGCACAAACTCTGTGCCTATTTGCGGCACTATAGCCATGGCACTAAACAGCAATATCAATGAGATACCAATAACCACTTTGGTCTGATGCATCGCGATAGCTAAACTTTTGCGATACCAGCGTTCAAGTGGGCGTAAAATAATACTTTCACGCTCTTTAACACCTTTTTTAAACATATATGTCGCCATAGCAGGCACAACAATCAAAGCGACAAAAATAGCCGAAATTACCGCTAAAATAATACTTATCGCCATAGGTTGAAACAATTTAGCTTCAACACCCTCAAAGCTAAATAGCGGCATAAATACCACTAAAATAATTGACGCCGCAAAAAATATTGGCCGAGCAACCTCTTTACCTGCTTGCTTTAATCTTAATGGTATTCCGCTACCGTCATCGTGCACCACATCATGCGGGTCAGGGTCAGCAGCTTTACGCTCACTCAGCGCGCTATTATTCGATTCTTTATCACTTACTTTTGGAGCAGTAATTAAGCCCGCACTTTCATTGCGAGCAATCGCGCTACTTAAATGTGCTTCATCAGGTCGATTAAGATGCCTAAACATGTTTTCAACCATCACTACTGAGCCATCAACCAACATGCCAATAGCCACGGCTATTCCACCAAGAGACATTAGATTTGCCGATAAACCCAAGTACGACATGATCATTAGCGTTATCGCTATTGAAATAGGAATGGATATTAATACTAGAAAGGTTGCACGCAAGTTCATTAAAAACAAAGCTAGTACAATGGCGATAAAAATAAACGCAAGAATAAGTGACTCAACGACAGTATTAACCGCTTTCACTATTAAGTCAGACTGATCGTAAAAAGCTTCAAAACGCACACCTTTTGGCAGTGCTTGTTCAATTAAAGGTAAGCGCGCATTAATACCATCAATGGTCGACTTTGTATTTGCGCCCATACGCTTAAGTACGATGCCAGAAACCACTTCACCAAGGCTTTCAATATCACCATTTTTGCTACGTCTAGTCATAGTGGCCGCACCTTGGCGAATTTCACTGCCAAGTTCAACGGTGGCGACATCCGCAACCGTAATTACCGTACCATCAACCGTTTTAACCGGAACTTGTTGAATATCAGTCAAGCCCGCTGCCCCCCCACTAAACCAACCAGTTCCGCGCACTACTAATTGCTCTTGCCCCCGATTCATGTACCAACCACCGACATTGCTATTGTTATTTTCTAGCGCGCTAACAATATCGCTTTGGCTAAGCTCATAAGAGAGTAATTTACTGGGTTCAATATTCACTTGGTATTGACGAACATTACCGCCGAACGATAATACGTCGGTCACGCCATCGACCGGCATCAGCAATAACTTAACAATCCAATCGTTAAGGCTTCGTAACGCCATCGCGTCATATCCGGCATCTTCATCAGCAATCAGTAAGTATTGAAATACTTGTCCTAATCCTGAGGTATTTGGCCCCATTTCCGGAGTACCCACACCTTGTGGTATTAATTCTTTCGCCGCTTGTAAACGTTCAAATACTAATTGACGGGCAAAGTAAATATCAGTGCCTTCCTTAAAAACCACCGTAACACCCGATAAACCGGTTTTTGAAATTGAGCGCACTTGCTCAACATCCGGCATGGCATACATTACCGCTTCAATAGGGTAAGTAATAAGTTGCTCTACTTCTTCTGCCGCTAAGCCTGGTGCCTCTGTATTTATTGCAACTTGGACGTTAGTCACATCAGGGAAAGCATCTAAATTTAATTTTGGAATTATAAACACTGAGCCAACCAGTGTTGCCATTAACATCAACATCACCAATAGGCGATTATTGACAGAAAAATCTATCATTTTATTAAACATAATATTCTGCTCCTACTTCTTCGCTATTGATGAATTAATGGTTATGCGGGTCAAAGCCGCCTTTAGCTATTTCAGAGGCCACAAAAAATGCACCTTTTGTCACAATACGAGTTAATGGATCTAGGCCAATAATTTCACGATAACGCCCTAATGAACGACCTAATGTTACTTCAACCGCCGTAAACTCTCCGGGATGATCTTCAACAAACACAGTCCAATCACCATCATTTGAGCGCATAAGTGCTGATTCGGGTACCGCCATTACTGCCGCGTTAGTTTCAAAGCTAAAATTTACATTAACGAACATGCCAGGATGAAGACGGTCGTGATCATTCTTAACCGCCAAACGTACAATACGAGTACGCGTTTTTGGGTCTATGGTATGTGCCTCTTGAATGACAGTGGCGACAAAATATTGATCAGCCATTTCAATAATCGCTTGCGTGCCTTTGGGTAAGTTCAATTGTTTATTTGGCGATACGCGCGCTTCAACCCAAAGTTCACTTTCATCGGCTAACACCATAATGGCGTCTCCAGCTGAAACCCTCTGCCCTTGCGAGAAATCATCACTGAGTACCGCTCCTGCTCGTTGCGCAATTAAGGTGTACTCACCAAGTTCCTCAACATAAGCATTTAACAAGTTACCCTTAACAATTTGTGCAATAGCACCTTCAGTTAAACCAAAGGCTTTCAAACGGCTGTAGGCAGAAATATAATCGGTTTCTGCGCTTAATAACTGGCTTTCACTCACAGTTTCCTTACCGAGCTTTTTATTTCGTTGCCAGTCATTATAGGCAACACGATATTTCGCTTGTGCCTCGGCAACCGATTCACTAAACAGAGTGACTAAAGCATCGCCCTTTTCAACATGTTGCCCTAATGTGGCATGACGAGAAACCACCACAGACTCAGTGCGCGGAGAAACAATATAGCTTTTATAGCCATTGACTTTAATCTCACCTGGTGCATAAACATGACTGGCAAATATTTTTGCTGATATTGCTGAAATTTCAATACCGGCAAGTGCCATTTTTTCAGCACTGAAACTTACACCTTCTTGATGGTTATCTTCTAAAGATTCATTACCGCTTGATAAAGCTTGTAAAGCGCTTTGAGAAAAGCCTTGGCTAACATCATTTTTATCGCCTTCATTCACATGAACTTCTTTACCAACTTCTTCACCAACTTCTTCACCATGTTGGTGTGGAGCTACTTTAGTATTATGTGCTTTTTGCTCAGTTTTTTTACTTTCTTTGTGAGCATGACTGGCATGGTTTTCTAATAATATTGCAGGTATTGCAGATGATTCTTCAGCTGTCGAATCGGCTACCTGTGCCATTACTGAAGTACTAAACACCATGGTTAAGGTTAAAGGTATTAATAAACCTGCACCTCTCCTAAAAGTGAATGTACGTGCTAAAACAGCAAATTTTGCTAGAGAATTTAGATTTGAACAACTTGAAATATAACGTAAAAATAGCGCAGCCATATTAAGGCTGCTAAGGTGAAACTTACTCATAGTGATACTCTTAATTTTGTTTTTTAAGATGACTTTTTAAGATTGAAAATCGAGGTTTATTGATTTGATTGACTAAAACGCATCACGCAGCACTGAGTTGCATAAAGCAAATAACTCAGCTGAGTGTTGTTAAAGTAAACAAAATATATCGATTAACAAAGCATAAATATCCAAACCAGCGTATTGCATGTTCAGATAAATTTGAGGTAAGTTTTAAACTATAGGTGGGCGATGTTCGGGTGTTATCCAAAGTGACACTAAGGCTACTTTTCTAGTCAAAATATTATCATTACTTTTGTGCATAAAGCTTGTTGCAATATTACAGGTAATATAAACAACGGATGGCGCATGACAATGGCAGCAATGATGACAATCGTATGGGTCTTGCTCACCGACATCAGCATTATTAAGCGTATTAGCTAACGCGCCTTCTTGATGAGATTTATGTGATTCAGCTAAGTTACGATGAGACAAGTTTTGTGTTGAGTCAGTATCTTGGTGGCTGCTGTGTAAATCAAAAGCAGACGCAATTGTTTGACCAGCAAACAAAAGAGCAAACATTATAATTAACAGACGATTAAACACAGCTTTAGTTCTCTTAACAACGAAACAACAGTGTAAGTTAATTGTTAGTGGGCTTCAACCTGTGAGTGTTCACCGCTTATTGTATTTTGGTTTAAGTAGTTAAAAAATTGTGTAACCTTCAAGGAGAGCTCGATATTACATAAAAAAGCAATAACATTTTAATACAAATCAACAGTATATATTTGTATTAAAAAGCACGTGGTACTTCAAGAACTATGAGCATTAAACAATGAGCACTAAACAATGAGCACTAAACAAAGTTAATGCTCATGAGCTCATTTAATTTATAGCTATATTAACTGTTTTATTCCACTCAGCCTTAATTTGCAGTTGCTTAGTATTGCTATCATACCAAGCAGCAATAGTGTGATCAGTTAACTGCTGTTGATTCGCTACTAGTTTTATCGACTTATTATTAACTTTTATTTTCGCTGGAGTATTTTTGTGATGATGGATCACTACGCTCAATTGACGTGATGCAGGCATTCTTGAGAAGTCGCCCGCTTGTTGTAAGTTAAGTGACAAGTTGTTTCCTTGTTGAACCGCATTAAAGGTCAGTGTTTCATAGTCACCGTTAGCGATTGATTTCGGATCTTCACCATCATCGTTATACATCACGGCAGAAGATGATTTTACCGATGCGTCAGCGTAATAATGTAAGGTTAAATTATTAGTGTTGTAGTCTTTGGTTGATAGCACAGCTTCAACCATAGGAATAAAAGCGCCACCTCGAACTAACACCGGCGTTTGATTTAGCGGTGCTGCTATCGTGGTTTTTTGGCTTCCTTGATAACGTTGATCGTTCCAAAAGTTAAACCAAACACCTGTGGGTAAGTTCACCTCTACACTACGAGCACCTTGTTCAGTAACGGGCGCTACCAGTAAGGCATCGCCATAAAAATAACTGTCTTTTTCATCAATGAGACCGAGTTTACTTTCATCTTCAAAAAACATCGGCCGCATGATCGGCATACCCGTTAAGCTATTTTCAATACTTAATGAGTAAATATAAGGCATTAACTGATAACGTAACTTAACGTATTCACGTAAAATATCTTTAGTTTCAGTGTCATGAAATATCGGCTCTGGTTTGGCATTTTCCTGAGCGTGTGGGCGATATACAGGTTGAAAAACACCGTATTGTAACCAACGGATATAGAGTTCTTTATCTATCGGGCCATCGCCAGCAAAACCACCTAAATCTGAATGGATGTAACTTAAACCAAGCACGCTCATTTGTAGTGCTAATTCGACTTGTGGTTTAAAACCGTCCCAACTGCGACTGACATCACCTGTCCACGGCACCATACCGTAACGTTGTGAACCAATAAAACCTGAACGCATTAAGATAAATGGCCGTGTTTCTGGTTGAAATTTTTGTAACCTTTTAAAAACCATTTCAGCCCATTTATGACCATATGCATTATGCACCTCATCACCCGTAACTTTACCACCGGCAAAGTTATGTAATCCATTCGCTGGATGCACTTCAGGTTCGCCTAAGTCGCCCCACCAGCCAGCAACACCTTGCTCGGCGAGGTGTTGATAATATTGCCAAAACCAGTCTTGACTCTTTTCATCAAAAACATCGACTAAACCGGTATTGCCGAAATAGAAGTCAAACTTTTCAGGTTGCCCCTGGGCATTTTTCATTAAGGCGCTATTTTCAACCGCACTTTGCCATTGACTTGAAGACGTTAAAATAAAGGGTTCGGTGATCATAATGGTATTAACACCTTCGGCTTTAAAGTCTTTGATCATATCAACTGGCGTTGGAAATGCCTTTTTGTCCCAATTTAAATTACCCATATGGCCTTTTATATCAGGACCGAACCAATATAAATCAAACACAATAGCGTCAAGCGGAAAGTCTTCATCATGATATTTTTGTACCACAGCACGCGCTTCTTGCTCGCTATGGTAGCCAAAACGGCTGGCAATATTACCTAAACTCCAACGTGGGGGTAGTGGTTGTTTACCGGTAACATCAACTAAGTTTTCAATTAATTTGGGATAACTATCACCGCTAATAATAAGGTAAGACGTGCGACCACCAACGGCACTAAACTGCAATATATCGGCTTCGTCATGGCCAATATCAAGTTCACCGTTCGCTGAATTATCGAAGACAATAATATATTTGTTACTCGACATAATGGCCGACAAACCATAATACATTTGGTTTGAGTGATCCTCGTATCCGTAATGTGCACGGTTGTATAGTGGCATTTTTTGACCACGACGATCCATGCCCAACACGCGTTGACCGCCACCTAAAATTTTCTCTTGAAGTTGTAATTTAAAACGAAAACCTAGGGTGAATTCTATTGGTGGTTGTGCATTTAAGTCAGCTGTTTCAATTACCTCGTTACCAACGACAAGTGGACTTATATCAGTTATTGCTTTTTCTTTTACTTTTACTTTTCGCACTACAACCTGAGCTTGCTGAGTAAAAAGCCCAAGCTCTTCAGAGGCAATGTAATCGCCATTAGGTTTGGTATAACGAATACTAAAAGGTGATTTATTGATGATGGCCACCAAGGTTTTACTGCTCAACGTTAACTGTTTTTCTGACTCTACAACCGTTAAGTTTCTATCATCGTTATTGTTTAACGTACTATTTTTGTCAATGGCAAATGATGGTAATTGCTTAAAGCCAACGGGTTGATAATGTACTTCGAACGCAGATTGATTAAGCGCATTAATTTCAACTATACCATCGCTAGTAGTGACTTCTAAGGTGTTAGCTGATAATTGATGAGTAATATAATCACGAGTTAATCCTTGCCAGCTAATAGATATTAAAATCAAGGCAATAAGATATAAAACGCTAGATGTCATCACAGTTTTATATTCAAAAAAAGATTTTTTCATCATGACTTAACCGCTTGTAGTTGATAAACAAAAGAGCTTAATGGCGACATAGTAACTTTAACAGTGGCCGTTTTATCACGGTGAACCGTTAGGGTATTTGGGCTACCATAAAGTAAGTCTACTAACGGGTATTCGCCCGCCGGTAATTGCCACTCATTGACTAAGTTACTCGGTAATTGCAAACTATATTCATAGCTACTTTCACTATCAAAATTGCTGACTACGACTAACTTCTCTTGTGCTTGCCAACGAACAAAAGCAAATTGCTGATGATTATAAGTGCTTAACGCTTTACGGTTATTGTCATGTAAGCTGCGGTAACTGCCTAACATAGCGCTATTTTGGGCTGAAATTGTCATTAATCGTTGATAAAAGTCACGCAAGTTTTGCTCACTTTCAGTCAACTGTCCACCGTCGAACTTACCGCCATTCATCCAGCGTTGATGTGCAGGTACGCCCGCATAATCAAAAATAGTGGTACGAGTTGGGTCGCCAAAGCCAGTTTCTTCACTACCATCTTCACCAACTTCCTGGCCAAAATAAATCATGGTTGGCGAGCGACTAATTAACGCTGAAACCACCATGGCAGGCTTTGCTTTTTCAGCACTACCAGCAAAGTCAGGGCTGGCAATGCGTTGCTCATCATGGTTTTCTAAAAAATGTAATAAGTGTTGCTCAATGTCACTGTAACGCTGCTGAATATTCGCTAAATCAGCGGTATTGCCGTGACCTTGCATAATATCTTTCAGGCGATCATAAAAATCGACTTTGTCATACAAGTAATCCATTTTTCCTAGCTGAATATAGTTTCTATATTGTTTGGGGTTGTAAACTTCTGCCAATATAAAAGCATCTTTATTGGTCATTTTTATGGCTGAGTTTAAATAACTCCAAAACTCAACTGGCACCATTTCAGCCATGTCGTAGCGAAAACCATCAACCCCTTTGGCTAACCAAAACTGGGTTATATCTCGAAATTTCAACCAAGAATTAGGCACTTTTTTATTACGCCAAAATTCACTATGCGCTTGATAACTTTTAAAACGGTATGTTTCAGGTAAAGTTGCGAAGGTATAACTGCCGTCAGGCTTAACACCATAGTTCACTTTTACGGTTTCATACCAATCGTTAATGCTAGGTTGCGCTGCACGAGAACCATTGCCAGTCCACTTTGCGGGTGACTCGTTAAATATCCCATCGGCTAACGGGTGTTTTTCACCACCGAGTGGTGCATAACCATCATCAGATGTTGGCACTTTAAAGTCTTGTCCAACAACATAATAAAAATCATTCTCCGCAGAAAACTCAACCGTTTTGTCATCATCAGCACCAAAGTCACGCACACCTTTAGGTTTACCTAACGATTGATAGTCTCTTGCAATATGATTTGGCACAATATCGATAATCACTTTCATGCCTTGTTGATGCGTCCTGGCAATTAAGGCTTCAAATTCCTCTAAGCGTTTAGCGGGATTATCGGCTAAGTCTGGATTAACACTGTAGTAATCTTTAACAGAATAAGGCGAGCCTGCGCGACCCTTTACTACATCTGGGTCGTCATTATTAATGCCAAATTTTGTATAGTCACCAATCAAGGCATGATGTGGAACGCCTGTGTACCAAATATGACTAACACCTAACGCTTTAATACCGAGTAATGCCGTATCAGTAAAGTCACTAAATTTACCCACACCATTTTCATCTATCGTTCCCCAAGGTTTATTCGTGGTATTTTTATTACCAAATAAACGGGTGAACACTTGATAAACTACAGGTTTTCCTACATGTTCCTGCTTTTTCATCTCTACGCTTTGCTGTACAAGCTTTAAATCAGCTACATTAATCGACTTTTCATTTTTAGGTGTGCAAGCAACGAGACAACTACTAATAAATAGACTAGCAAGGGTAATTTTCCGAGAGTCAATTTTAGATAATTTAAATAGACAACAGCGCATTTTAAGAACCTTTCGAGTTAACTGCTTACCTGACAAAAAATTAAGTGCTCAGGGTTAAGCAATACAAATACAATATTTCGAGAGTACACATTTAAATGCGACCTTGCCATTTGCATACGAATTCATAAGCTATTTAATTTCGGATCATGCCACTAAACGGCTGAAATGCACGATCAGCATCTTAACTTTGTGATTTTATTGTGCGCAGGAAAAATAAAGCAAGGTACTCGATTCATCAACAGCTCGCTATTGGATTTAAATCAAAAGCTTTTATTCCGATAAATCTATGTGCTCAAATACATATGAACAGCAAAGGTTTAAACTAATTTACCTAGCAGCAAGTGGGCAATAAAGTAATAAAATTGGGATTATAAATTCAGATGGGATTTTACTTAAATTCAATAACCGCGGCTAATACAAAGAAAAAAGGCCAGTATGAAAGTATCACACTGGCCTTTATAAAATAATGACGGTTTTATTCGTAAGAGCGTTCTAACCAAGCAATTTGCATTCTTAGATCTTCAATTTGATCATTGGCGTCAGTTAACTGCTGCTCAATAGTTTTTTGCATTCCCGTAGCCTTGTCGCTAGGTTCTATTACTTTGACTGTTTCTTCGTGAGCCATAATGCTCTCCTAATTCACGTTACAACCCTTGTATTATTACATAACAGGTTTCATTTTACTCGTAAAAATACAAATTAAATTTCACAACGAAAGCCAACACCTTCAAGTCACAACAAAAACGAAACAAAAAACAAGTCATCGAAATGTAACCTGTAACCTTAAGACGTTGAAAAAGCTCATTTAGAAAGCTTTCAAGAAGACTTTCATTCGCAGTCTCTAAACTGTATTCAACTCACTATTGATTTAAGCGATAACTATCCCCATTAATGATGAACACTTATCAAAAATGTTATTTATGCGTTTATTAAAATCAACCCAAGTAACCGACCTACATCCAAATGTTAATCATCACTTTACGCGCAGAGCGACACGCGCCATTGTATTAAACGGTGAAAATATTCTATTGCTTTATACAAAGCGATATCACGATTACAGTTTGCCTGGTGGCGGTATTGATGAGGGTGAAGATAATATTACTGGTCTTATTCGTGAATTGCGCGAAGAAACCGGTGCACAAAATGTCACTAACATTCAATCATTTGGTTACTATGAGGAATATCGTAATTGGTATAAAGCAGATTATGATATTATGCATATGCTTTCTTATTGTTATACCTGTGACATAGACCAAGAGCTACTAGCGCCAGAATTTGAACCCCACGAGCTGAAAAATGGTATGCAGCCCCTATGGATGAATATCCATGACGCCATTAAACACAATGAATTGGTAATAAAAAATAGTGACAAAAAAGGTTTGTCGATTGAGCGTGAAACCTTTTTACTCAAACGTATAGTCGCTGAATTGCTTTAAAATAATATCTCGCTAATGTAGGCATAGAGCGTATTTACCAACACAATAAAAAACCAGTTAAATAATTAACTGGTTTTTTAAATTTTATACAGCAAAAATTTGAATGCTGTTGTTGTATAAAGTTAATCTCAAATCGGATTATTTATCAGCACGGCCCATAAATTTACGATCTTCTGTGTTAATTTTTATTTTATCACCGGTTGAAACGTGCTCTGGCACTTGCACCGTTAAGCCCGTTGATAAAATGGCAGGTTTAGTTCGAGCTGTCGCTGAACCACCTTTAATTGACGGGTCGGTTTCTGTGATAACCAACTCAACACTTGACGGTAAATCAACCGCTACAGGTACACCGTCAACAATAATCACTTGTAAGCCTTGAGTTTCTTCATTAATGAATAAAACTTCTTCAGCAACTGACGATTCGTTCAGGTTATATGGTGTGTAGTCTTCATTATCCATAAAGACGTATTCTTCGCCATCAATATAAGAAAACATCGCTGGACGACGGGTTAAATCTGCAAAATTGAGCATATCGTCAGCTTTAAATGTTTCATCAACTTTACCGCCTGTTACTACATCATACATACGCATTCTGTATAAACTACCACCGGCACGACCTTGAGGGACTGAACGCTCAATATCTCTAACTATCATTACTTTTCCGTTATATTCTATAGCGGCATTCTTTTTTATATCACTAGCTTTTGGCATGAAAAACCATCCTCATTAAATTTATGCAAGAAAAATAGCATGTATAGCTTATTATGCAAGAAGTTATCGGTTAAATACCTTGGTTAAAGCGCCATTAAATAATTTAATGCGCCGGTAATAACGGCCACCTGAGCAATGATACAACTTTCATCATCAGCACTTGGACTATCTGGATATACCTCAGTGGTTGTAACATATGGCGCGTCGGTTAAGCCCATACATAAACCCAATTCACGAGCCGCATAGTTAATAACACCCGCTTGCGCTAAAGGTACACCTATTAATTTATCTTGATTGTCTGCAGGAGCAATGTGTGTGACTTTTTCTACTGCCATTATGATAGCTTTTTGAAACATAGCTTGAGGTTTAGCGCTATCAGCAACTAAATAAAAACCATCAGGTATATTCCAGTTTTTTTGCTCAATTGCATCTCTTGCGGCAAGTGCAGGTCTAAATTCACTATTATCGGTATCTGTGGTCTCGTGAAGATCTATATGCGCTATAAACTCAACACCCAGTGTTTTCATATACATCATAACCGCTGATGACTCTTGTGCGGGGCTATTCTCATAAAACGAGCGATTAGGGTCGATAGTTAATGGATTCCAACGATTAATCGTTTCATAACCCCACGGACTAATACAAGGTAAAACTACAAAGTTAAAGGCATCTTGAAATGGCTTATCAGCGGTATGAAGAAACCGAATTGCACCTTGAACACCACTAGTTTCATAACCGTGTACACCGCCTGTGATTAAAATAGTGGGTTTATCTTCTTTCCAATTTGATGATTTTAAAGCATATAATGGATAATTTTCTTCATCATAAAGTAAACTCCCGTACTGCTCGATAGTATAACGTTCACTTAAACCATCTAATTTAGTTACAACCTCTTCAAAGTAGCTGCGTTTTTTTTGCTGGTGTTGAAACCATATTTCCTTATCGCCATCAGTCCATTTTTTGCCCTGCTCGCCAATAGGATATGCTGCTTCTGAATTCATAAAGTTACCTAATAAGTTTATACACTAAGTTTACGGTTAGAAATTGTATTATACCTAGGCATGACAAGAATCAAATATACCTGAAACAATTTAATGTAAGTATTAACACATAACGTCTAAATTTCAATGGCAACACTTGGTTGGTTAAATGAAACTAAAGCACTACCACTTTTTAATGAATGTCAGCTTTTGCAGATAATAGATCAAGGTATTATCGAATACTGTCGTTCAGGTAAGCTTAATCAATTATTGGCTAATTATGGCATTATCGACTGGCAGTAATTATTTCAGATAAAAAATGGTTAATATTTTATAAATAACTCTATTTACGGCATTAATTCCCATATAAATGCTGCAATCCCTTCTCATTTGCCATAACATAGTATGTATGAAACAATTTATTAACATTTACGTCAAAAGGAATTTTATTGTGAGCCAACAAAAAAAATCAATTTTATTAATTTCAAGTCTACTCTGTGCATTGGGTGTTAACGCACAAGAGGCACCAAAAGCAGAAGATCTTGTCGGTAAAACATATGTCGGTATTCATGGTACAAGGTTAGATACTGACGACGATAGACTCACATCTAATGATGTTGATTTTATCAAACATGCTAATGGCATGGGTGCTGAAATTGGACATCGTTATAGTGAATTTTCAGAGTTAAGATTATCCTATACTAACCTAAACTTAACTAGAGTAGGTTGGGCACCAAGTACACCATCAGGTTCAAATATCGCATTAAATTATCTTTATTTTCCGAACAAAGAAAACTTTTATGTTATGGCTGGAGCGAGTGCCATAGACGTTATTGAAACCAAATTGTCTGTGAACATTGGTGCCGGCTACCGTCATTATATTACTGACCGTAGTGCAGTTTATTTTGAAGGTAATGGTTACTATCAAATAGATAATGTCTATACCGACTTAAGTGCCCAAATTGGTTTTATTTACTTTTTTGGCGATACACAAAAGAAAATTGTACGCACTAAACCTGTAGTTGAATCTGCACCAGCAAAAGCAGCCCCAGTTGTTGCCATGATTATAGATACTGACGGTGATGGTGTTATTGATAGTAAAGATCAATGTAAAGCGACACCCGCTGACAATAAAGTTGACAGTAATGGTTGTACCATTTTTACCGAAGAAAATGATGCAATGCATTTACACGTTAAATTTGATAATTCAAAAGCCATCGTTAAAGCAGAATATTTAGAAAACATTAAAGCCGCTGCTGACTTCTTGAAAGCATATCCACATATCTCATTAGAGATCAAAGGACACACATCAAGTACAGGTTCTGCCGCATTCAATCAAAAACTTTCTCAACAACGCGCTGATGCAATTGTTAAAGTACTAGTTGATGAATTTGGTGTTAATGCCTCTCGTTTGACTGCGAAAGGTATGGGCGAAGCAGAGTTACTAAGCACAGATAATACTTTGCAAGCACATCAAGCAAACAGACGTATTGAAGCTAAAGTTAAAGTAGACAAAAAAGTTCCTGTTAAACGTTAATAACGTCTAAATACTTATCTTAGAAATATAAAACGCTGTTATCATTATTTGATAACAGCGTTTTTTTATAGTTTATTTTTATAAAAGTAAATTATTCAAAGATTAACTAAATTGTCTGATATATTTATTCGATTCATCAATTAAATTGATCATTGTATCCTTTGCCAAAATTATTTAACGATAGAGGTAACCCAGTAATAGAAATAAAGCTACAATTATCATCAAAATCATTAATAATTTTAATAAATTATAGAAAATTTATGCTAGTTTAAACTATGACAAAAAATTGAAATTGAGGGCGGCATTTACAATGCCTGACAATTTACCAAACAACGAAAAATATTCAGATGAAGTTCAGTGCTTTGAATGTGCGCTGACAGTCAGATTACCTAAATTAAACGAAAATCAAAAAGCACAATGCCCACGTTGTGGCTATACATTGAGTGCGTTTCACCGCAATGCTAATGCAAGAATTGTCGCTTTTTCCATAACCGCATTAATATTTTTATTGGCCTCATTGCCCTTTAAGTTTTTATCTTTTAGTGCCAATGGTTTAGAAAATCACTTTGATGCCATTACAAGTTTTTTTGTTTTAATCGATAATAATTATCAACTTTTAGCGCTTATTGAATTTCTGACTATATTTGCCATCCCCACCGTGGTTTTATTGTCATTAATTTATTTACTTATCCCGATGAATAAAGGCTTATATCCCAAGTATGCTCGCAAGGTATTAGCGATGGTATTTAAGTTATTACCATGGAGCATGGTAGAAATATTTCTCATTGGTACTTTGGTTAGCTTAATTAAGATTATTTCAATGGCGGAAATTGAACTGGGCTTATCTTTTTATGCGTTCATTTTATTTTCATTGTCGATGACAATAGTAATATTACATCTTGATAAACATGAGCTTTACCAATTATTAACTCAGGTAGAGAAAGCACATAATATCGAAATAGCACAAAGTTATTCTAAAGTAGCGCAAGAAAATCCAGTAACACACGCTTTAAGTGTGCAAAAAACTTGGGCGCTGCTGCTTACAGCAGTAATTTTGTACATACCAGCGAATACCTTCCCAATCATGACCACTCACTTTTTGGGTCAAGACGATCCCAGTACAATCATAGGTGGGGTAATTTTACTGTGGAAAGGCGGCTCCTACCCTATTGCTGCCATTGTGTTTATTGCCAGTGTTGTGATACCTGTAGCTAAAATATTAGTGCTAGCATGGCTAAATTATAGTGTTCAAAAACAAAGTCATAGATTAAGCTTAGAGAGAATAAAATGGTATCGTATGGCTGAGTTCGTCGGTCGGTGGTCAATGATCGATGTGTTTGTGGTGATTATTTTGGCTAGCTTAATTCAGCTTGGGCCTACTATGAGCATTACACCTGGCGCTGCCACATTAGCATTTTCTGGCTTAGTCATTGTCACTATGCTGGCCGCAATGAGTTTTGAACCTCAATTGATATGGAATGATAGAAAAAAATATGAATGATTCACAAGCAGCAAACGCAACAGTAAAGCAAATTAAAACCGTATCAACAATCTGGTTCATACCTTTAATTGCGGTCTTTATTGGTTGCTGGATGATTTATTATCAATGGAGTAATGCAGGTACAGAGATCATCATCCATTTTTCTACTGCTGAAGGCATGGAAGCTGGAAAAACAAAAATTAAGTCACGTAATGTTGATATTGGCGAAGTCAGTCAAATTGAGCTAAATAAAAATGGTAACGGTGTTATTGTCAAAGCAAAAATAAAAAAAACGGCTGAACAATTTCTAGTCACCGACAGTATGTTCTGGGTGGTTTCACCGCAAATATCACATGCCGGAATATCTGGTCTAAGCACTCTAATATCGGGAGTTTATATTGAAATATCGCCAGGAAAAAGCAATAACGAACGTTATTTATTTGATGCTTTAAATTCGCCGCCATTAACCCCTGCAGGCACCCCTGGATTACATATAACCCTTAATAGTAATGACCAATTTGCTTACTCAAAAGGTGATCCCATCATCTATAAAGGCTTAACTGTGGGCCAATTTGAAGATATTTATTTTAACTTTGAAGAACGTGTTGTTTATTATAATGCTTTTATCAAATCCCCCTATCATCAACTGATCACCAGTAATACAAAATTTTGGGATGTTAGTGGCTTGCAGCTAGATTTAAATGCAGATGGCATATCAGTTAAAACCGGCAATTTTGAGACTATGTTAACCAATGGAGCAACCTTTGGTATTCCTGAAGGTATGGCAATTGGTGAAATAATTGGCGAACGTTCATATTTTGATATTTACGCGAGTTATGAAGAAGCTGACGATGAAAGATATCGCCGCTCAATTGAGTTCGTTGTACTGGTTAATGACTCTATTAGAGGATTGTCAGTTGGCGCACCTGTCGAATATAAAGGAGTACAAATAGGCAAAGTACGTTCAACTAATTTAATACACTCACAAGAGCATGAACAGTTAATCGAGGAGGATTTTAAAATTCCTGTGCTGATCAGTTTACAGCCTGGTCGTGTCGGCTTACCTGACAACGATAAAGGTGAAAGCTTAATGAAAGAGCAAAATATTTTTTGGATCGAACAGGGTTTAAAAGCGGTTCTGCGAACGGGTAATATTTTAACCGGCAGTTTATACGTTGATTTACAACATAATAAAGGCCAACCCATCACTGAAATAGCAAAATATGGTGATTACCCCATTATTCCGACAAACAGTGATGATTTTACCCAAATCACCTCAAAAGCAGAGCAGTTTATAGATAACTTAAATAATATTCCGCTGAATAAAATGAGTGAAAATGCTAATAAATTCATGCTAGAAATAACCCAAACCGCTCAAGAGTTACAGGGAGTAAGTCAAAGTCTAGATAAATTATTGAGTCAAGTTGAACAACAGAAAATCAGTAGTCAACTAAGTAAAACCCTACAAGGTATTACAACCCTAACTAAAGACATGTCGTCAGGCTCTCAAGGATATGAAGAACTGCGCACCACGTTACATACGTTAACCGCAACAATGAACGAACTAAAACCGCTGCTCAATCAGCTCAAGCATAAGCCTAATAGTTTGATATTTAATAATGGTGAAACATCTGAGCCAATGCCAACAAAACTTAATGGAGCCCAACAATGAAACAGGCGTTAATGGTAACTATTGTATCAATTATGCTGTTCGCAGCTTGTAGCTCAAATCCGTCGAGTAAAACGCAATATTATTTACTTAACAGTCCAACGAGTTCAAACACTGTAGCCATTCATGATGAAAACAGCCCAGTAATAGCCATCACTTTATTAGAGTTACCTGACTATTTAAAACAGCCCAGTTTAGTTTTACAACTTTCGAGTCATCAATTGCACTACTCGCATTTTCATATGTGGGCAGAGCCCTTACAAAGCAGTTTTACGCAAGCTTTATCAGCAGACTTGAATAGTCTAAGTAGTCGCTTTCACTATAGGGTGACGCCTGCTACAAACCAAGAAATAGCTAATACCGTAGACAAAGTCATCGTCATTAACATAACCTCATTTCATGCTACACATCAATCGCAAGCGATACTTGTAGGCACTTATTCACTGCAAGGTAAAAGCTTGCAAAGCCAAGCAAAAGAGCATGGCTTTAATCTTGAAGTAACGCTGAATAAAAACGGCTATGAACACGCTGTCGAGCAAATGCGATATGTGATCACACAATTGGCCAAAAAAATCACCAACAACCTAGTGGATGAATAATACATAGGCTATCGACAATAGTGTTTATATTGGTAGACTAAATTCCAAAACATTATATGTGAGTAATTTGATATGACACCTGCAGTTAAGCAACTTAATAAATTAAAACTTACTTATAAATTACATCAATATCAGCATGATGCAGGCTGCAAGTCATTTGGCCTTGAAGCAGTAGATAAACTAAATGTTGATTCAAAAGTTGTATTTAAAACACTCGTTGTTGAAGTTGATAATGCTTATTTAGCCGTTGCTATAATCCCGGTAATAAAGCAGCTCAGTTTAAAAAAACTGGCCAAAACCCTTAACGCTAAAAAGATCAAAATGGCTGAGGCTAATAAAGTGGAAAACTCAACAGGTTATGTACTTGGAGGTGTTAGCCCACTGGGGCAAAAAAAACCATTATTGAAGGTATTGGATAACAGTGCTAGTAAATTAACTACCGTTTTTGTCAGTGGTGGTAAGCGTGGCTTAGAGATTGAATTGTCGCCTGAAAACCTTATACTATCATCACGAGCTAGCTTTGCTGATATTATCAGCGAAGTATAAACCTAAGCTAAATTCACACGGCCTTAAGCGTTTATATGTCAAAAATTATTATTGGGTTCATCCTTACCTCACTGATTTTAACATGCTGTATAGCAAATCAGTCATTTAAGTGGTGGTTAGACTTTCTAAACCTCCCTATGTCATTAAAGAAAGCCTATCGGGTTTCGAATTAGAGCTAATTCACCACATATTATCGAATATAGGAAAAAATCCTGAATTTATTTTAATCCCTTATGATCGCTCAGAAAAAATGTTCGAGTTACCAGGTATCAATGCAGTTTTGTCAGTAAACGAACAACTTTTCCAAATAGTAAGACTCTATGTAATAGCTATATTAACTATCAAAATGTAGCTATATCACTTAAAATGAATAATATATTACTCAATAATATCAGAGGTATAGAGAATTACTCTATTGCTTAATTCCTACTGGCTCACAAAGTATGAGGTGAAAAACTTGTCTCAGCAGTGGCTAGTAGCCCGATGTTTATTCAAGTCGCAAATGAAGAAAAACAGGTAGATTTACTGCTGCTAGGACGTATTGATATAGTAGTGATGGATATTAAAATATTTTTATACTACTTAAATAAACTCAATATAAGTGAAAAAAAAAGCGATCTCCAATTCCACTATATATTTCCAATAAGCCCTTCTAGAATCGCATTTAAAAATAGCGATGATATGAATGCATTTAATCAAACTATGAAAAAATACAAAATGACTAATAATCATCAAGAACTTATTGAAAAATATAACTTTTAATTATTAGGTACTAATATCACCTTACCATCACTTTTATGTTGAGCGTAATGATCTAATGCCGGAGCAAAATCATCAAAACCTACCCTGGCATAAATATCAGTTTTAAAAATTCCTTGAGCAAATAATTTTTGTACTTTCGAACTTAGGGCTAATACCTTTAATGGAGAGGCATCACCAATGTATTTTGCCAACCAAAAGCCTTCTATTCTGATATCACGAAATATTACATCTGCAACACTAAACAAGCCGCCAAGCGCGTCATGAGTTTCAGTTAAACGACCATAAACCAAGGCTGTAGAGCTATTAGGCATTGCTTTTAAAGCCCTAGGAGTGTCATTGGCTGCAACTGCATCTAACAATACCCTAGCGTTGAGTTTTTTCGCCCATTGCTTTAATGAATCATCAAAATTTTCATCTGAGGTTAATAACACGCAATCTGCACCTAAAGCTTGCAAAACTTTCACATTAGCTTCACTGCGCACTGTCGCTATGGTTTTAATACCTTTAAGTTTTGCATAACGAATAGCGCCCTTACCTACTTGGCTTGCCCCTGCATTAATCACAATGGCTTTACTGCCAAGTGCTATAGCCCGTTCTACGAGGCAAACAGAAGTACAAGGGTTAACGATAATGGTTGCCGCTTGGTCATCACTTAATTCTTTTCGAACGGGTAAACAAAAGTTTGCTTTTGTAATGGCATATTCAGCCCACACGCCATCAATGCCCGGTTGTGCTGACAAAGCAACCCGCTTTCCCTTTAACCACTTACCATAAAGTCCGGCGTTGGCTTCTACTACAATGCCACAACCTTCAAACCCAACAAAAGCACCATCTTGGGGTGCTAAACCATACTTACCCAACAAATACATTAAATCAGAGGGATTAACAGGTGTGGCCAGCATTTTAACTAATACTTGCCCAGGCTTAAGTTGAGGCAATGTTTTTTCAATGCGTTTTATTCTTTGCGAGGGTGTTAAATCGCTATTATCACTCAGTTCTAAAGCGAAACCTTTTACTGCTTCTCTTGTTTTTTCAGACAAAGTAATCTCCTATTTTTTTGTATAATTTTATTATATAAACAGCATACCTGAGATTAGCTTACTGACAAGCGACTTAAGCTTACATTGAGCACATAATAAATAAAGCTATTGAACACCTTTTAAAAACTGTGCCAATATAAAATTGTATATAGGTAATATTGTCATTAAAAACAATGGCTATTTACATTAAGTTCTAAGAAGCCACATGCAATACAAAAGCCTCACGACAACAGAATTAAAATCTATCGCATTAGTTGCCAGGATAATATGAAACCAAACTTACTTAAATGATGCCAAAGTTCGCTGACAAACCACCTCAACATAAGCTTTTGCAAAAAAGCAGTTTATTAGCCAATAAAATATCATTAACAATTCACAAATTAAATTAGTGGACCATTAGGCTCAGATCAACAAATAGGCGCACTGATCACCGAGCAAAAAATTGATCTGTTGATTTTTTATGTGAGCCACTAGAAGCTCAACCCCTTGACCCTGACGTAAAAGCTTTACTGCGCTTAGCCGCTGTATGGAATATTCCCGTTGCTTGTAATCAAGCAACGGGAATATTATTATTAACTCACCAAATTTTGTCAGGCTTGTGAAAAATCAATTCCTGATTACGAGAGCGACATTGAAGTCTTACGTAAATTGCAGTTGGTGTAAAAAGTTAATCTGTCATTTGGTGGCTAACTTTTTTAGCTGTATCTTTAAAAGTCAACAAGCGCCAATCACCATGATATAAATTAAAACCACTTTTTTTGGTAAAACCAATTAAGGTTAAGTCAAATCTTTTAGCGGCTAATATCGCCAACTCAGACGGAGCTCCAACCGCTATCAAAACAGCAACGCCAGCCATTACGGTTTTTTGCACAATTTCAAAACTAATACGACCACTGACTAATACACTGAATTGTGATTGACTAATACTTCGCTCGACTAAACTGGCGCCAAACAATTTATCAAGCGCATTATGGCGACCAATATCTTCTTTAATATCAATTAACTGCCCTACTTCATCGAATAAAGCTGCAGCGTGTGATCCTCCTGTTTGTACAAACTGAGCTTGTGCCGCTCGCATTATTTCTGGCATCGCACAAATAACTTTAAAAGTTAACCAATGTTTGTTTTTATTTAAACTCGGAGGGTTCTTCATTTCCAATGACTTTAACGAGGTAGTGCCACACAAACCACAACTGCTGTAAGTTACTTGAAAGCGCTCAAGTGATTTAATGTCAGGTATAAGTCCTGCTTTAAGCTTAACTTCCCACTGATTTTCGATAACCTTAGCATTTGAAGCTTGTGCCTCATGTTCGTCAATTTCTGGCAGTATACTTTCAAGCTGATGGTAATCTTCAATAACCCCTTCTGACAACATTAAACCAATAATTAGCGCTTTATCGTCGCCCGGTGTGCGCATAGTAATTGAGAACACTTGGCTTTGATTTACAGCGCTGTTTGGTGCTTGCCACAACAAACGTATTTGCAGAGGTTGTTCAATAATGACATGGTCAAGCTGCAACACTCGCCCTTCGGTACTATAACGAAACTTAGCCAACTCAATTGTTGTAGGAGCTATTCGCTGAGACTTTTGTTGATATTTTTTAATATTCATCATTATAAAAGTAATAGCCCGTCATTAAAAACACCTTGTAGCTTTCAGCATAGCTAAATAGCCGCTATACAAATTAGTCATTTATTTTATATATAAACATTAAAAAACATTAGCTTATTTTAGCCGAATAATTTGTAAGAAGTTTGCTTATTTGTGCTTTTGGAGTTCTCGCTAAGCGCTTGATTAAACTAAAGGGGATATTATCTAATCCGTAACGTTCGCTCATATCATTTAACATTATTATCCACAATTCAGCGGTCATTTCTGCATCGAATAACGCTCGATGAAAACTGCCATCGGCGGCAATATTTTTATAATTAATTAATGTGCCTAACTTATGGTTTGGCGCATCTTGATAAATCCGTCGCGATACTAATAATGAACAAGTAAATTCGCCTAAAACATGACGCCCTAAGCGTGAAAATTCAGCGGCGAGAAAACGAGAATCAAAAGAGGCATTGTGCGCTAATAAATTACTCTCGCCTATAAAGTCAGCAAAGTCGGTCATTACGTCTGCACAAGGAAGAGCTGAAGCCAACATGTTGTTGCTAATACCGGTATAGTTTTCAATAAAACTATTGATGCGACGACCTGGATTCATCAAAGCTTGAAATCTGTCAGTAACAATGCCATTTTCGAGTTTAACCGCACCAATTTCAATCGCGCGATCACCCTGATCAGGTGATAAGCCCGTGGTTTCAAAATCAAGTACGACAATTGAGTTAGCTAACACTAGTGCTTCCTTTAAAACTAATGTATTAAATATCACGAAATTATCTCATAGTTTTTTTAACAGATACATTAACATCGATAGGTAGGGCTATATTAATACGCTTAATGTCAAAGGGTCTAAAATGCTCTGTATTTAGTAACCGTTTTTTGGCTATAAGTCACAAACACAAAACACTTAACATCTCTCCATAGTATATACCTGGTCATGTTTGATTAAATGCTTGTTTCTAAGCTATTATTACCAAGTCTGTATATATCATTACAATGTAAATCCACTCGCTAAAAAACTTATAACGGGGATCAAAAATGCGCTACAGTTATTTAGTATTTATAGTTTTATCTTCACTGTTTACTCTAACCAACAGTTTAGCCACTGAAAACAACACTCCATCGAACCGCTTTAGTGCAATGCGGGTATTTGATATGGAATATGCAACCGACCCTCAGATCTCGCCCGACGGTAAGCACATTGCTTATGTACGTCACTCAATGGACAGAATGAGCGATAAAGACCAAGGCCACATATGGCTGATCGATATTTCTGATGGTACACACCTCCCCTTAATTGATAGCGAAGCGCCTTCTCATTCTCCTCGATGGTCACCAGACGGAAAAAGTTTAGTTTTTGTTAGCGCAACTGACGGTAAGCCTGAATTAAGGCTGTTTTATACTCAATCAGACCGAAGTATTTCATTAGCCCAATTTATTAGCGCTCCGTCACGTGCTACTTGGTCTCCTGATGGTAAACATATTGCTTTTAATATGTTTGTCAAAGGTAAAAGTCCGAGCTTTACCACAGCTGTTGATAAGCCCGAGGGAGCACAATGGAATGATGCCATGAAGTTATATGACGATCTCACATTTCGATTTGATGGAAGAGGTTATTTAGCTGAAGGTACCACGCAAGTATTTACGCTACCAATTGAAGGTGGCTCTCCCCGCCAGTTAACCCATGGCGATGCAGATATGAATGCATCAGCTTGGTTAGATAAAGATACGCTTCTAGTCACAGGTAACACGGCAAAAGACCGAGACATGGATATCATTGAAAGCGAGATATACGCCATCGAATTGCTTGATTTGTCGATAACGGCATTAACCAATAGAGATGGTCCAGATGCTGGCGCTGAGGTTTCGCCCAATGGCAAATATATCGCCTATATTGGTTATGATGATAAAGTGCTGTCCTATCAGCAAAGTAATTTGTACATCATGAACGCAGATGGAACTAAAGCACGAGAAATAGCCGCTGATTTCTCAGGAAGTATCGGTCAAATAAAGTGGGAGTCGACGAGTAAATCTCTGTTATTTTCGTCTGAAGATCACGGGGTTATTAGCCTGTATCGTACTGACTTAAAAAGTAAGGTGTCAAAAGTATTTACTGGAATAGGTGGTGGTTCCATTGGGCGTCCTTATGCCAATGGTAGTTTCTCTATCAGTCAACAAAGTAAACCTAAAATTGCCTATATGGCAGGATTTTCTGATCGTCCAGCCGAAATTGGCTTGAGCGATTATAAAGGCAAAAAGCAACAAATTTTAACCAAACTGAACGATGATTTACTGCCTTATCTTGAGATGGCAAAAGTTGAAGAGATCAAAGTAAAATCTAGTCATGATGGCAAAGAAATTGAAGCTTGGGTCGCTTTTCCACCCGACTTTAAAGCCGATGGTAGCTTTCCAATGATATTAGAGATACATGGCGGACCATACACCATGTACGGCCCTTACTTTGCTAGCGAGATGCAACGTTACGCTGCTGAAGGCTATGTAACTGTTTGGGCCAATCCTCGTGGTTCAACAGGTTATGGTGAAGACTTTGCACTAGAAATTGACCGCGCTTATCCAGGTAATGACTATCACGATTTAATGAGTGTGGTGGATGAAATAGTGGCGCGTAAATATGTCAACGATAAACGACTATTTGTCACTGGCGGCTCTGGCGGCGGTATTTTAACCGCCTGGATTGTCACCAAAACCCAAAGGTTTGCTGCAGCAGCTTCGATAAAGCCGGTGATTAACTGGATGACAATGGCATTGGCCGGTGATATTGCCCCTTATGTTAGACGTCATTGGATACGTGAAGACCCTTGGTCTAACCCTGAAGCATTTCTAAAGTTTTCCCCTATTCGCTACGTTGATAAAGTTAAAACCCCAACTTTAATGATGGTAGGAGAAGAAGATTATCGAACACCTGCATGGGAAGCTGAGCAGTTCTATACTGCACTTAAAATGTTAGGTGTAGATACCGCACTAATTCGAGTGCCCAGTGCACCCCATTATATTGCGGCACGCCCTAGCCGTTTAATCGCTAAAACTGATAATATTATGGGCTGGTTTGCTAAATATGACATAGCGAAAAAAGATCAGCAGAATAAAACAACGAAGTAAGATTAATAGCATAAAATAGATGTGCGGCTTTTGATACACCTGCCGCACATTAGCTTACTACATAAAAATCAATTAATTAAAAAGTTTAAATGGCTGAATCCAAACTCCAGTTTGCTTTAGAACTATAGAAAGCATACCTTAACGCGTTAAAACATCGTCAATTTCGATGCACTTACCCGTGATATAACTGCCTATATCAAACACCAATAATTCCATCAATCCCACAACTTCACCTGGTAGTCCAAGCTTACCCATAGGTATTTGAGAAACGAGTTTAATGACCACCTCAACAGAGGGGCGAGTATGATTTAATTTTAAGAATAGAAAACCAAAAGCCATTTGTATACGTATATAAATTTATAAGTAACTGACTGGATATTTATATGTTTTCATTATTTAGCAATCACGCAACTAAAAAATTAAACAAAAGTTATGAAGAGAAACTTACAAAAGCTATTTGTGCACAAAAAAAAGGCGATATAAGCGCTTTCTCAATATTCACTGAAGAAGCATTGAGCATTAGACAAAAAATACAAGCATTAGAAAAGCCTGCAAAATCGTTACCTTAGCTATTAAGATAAATCAGCCGTTTACCTCTATTATATTTGAACTGATAAATTCATTCATAAAGTAATATATTGCAATTAAACTAGCTCGATGAAATTACTAAGGTTTAATTCAGAAAAATATTATAAGTGCTGTATATACATTGAATTTAAATAGCTTATTTTTATTAAAGTTAATAATGTGAATATAATAAATAAGCACTATTGAGAGGCAACATAGTTAATTTTCCATTATTTCTGGCATATAAACCAACTGTTCAGGTCAATTAACAACCAAACAAAAAGTGTAATAAACTCAACTATTATTTGAAGTTTCTAACGCTTTAATTTGAGACGCTATTTCCTCAGCTTCAGCAGTGATCATGGCATAACCTTTAATATCGCCGTTTCTTTGGGCATGCATAGCTTGCTCAAGTTTAGCTTCATAGCGTTTGTTTAATTTTTTTAATGGATCTGACTTAAATATTGAAAACATAAATAATGACTATTTGGTAAGTTGTTTTAGATTATACGACTTAAAAGGCATTTTAGTTTTTATTAATTGCACTTTCGTTAATAAAAATTGATCAAATATGAACTTGGTACTAATTAACCGGCAATTGTTTGTTACTCCTTACACGAAAAATAGTGAGGCGATTTTAGTTGTTATCTATGGTATTTAAACCACTTCAAGATGGAAATTTAATTGGGATTAGAAACCTTTGGGGAGTAATTTTTATATTATCGCCAAGGGAGAAATTATTTAATCTGATTGGTATAATATAAACCTAACTATTTAAGAATAAATCCAATATGTTACAAATACTCGCTCTTTGCACTCTGCTTATTCTCATATTTACCTTGCTACCCTTATGGAGAAATCCGCATTGGATTATCAGAGGTATGGACTTCCCGCGTTTGCAGTTTATGATATTTGCCGCTGCTTTACTGATTGCCCAACTGCTGTTGCTAGATCGAAATACAGTAACCTCTCAAGCCTTAATTTTTGCAACTGCTGTTTGTTTGTTCTGGCAATTGTGGTGGATATTACCTTTTACCTGTTTATGGCGCAAAGAGGTTCAAACTTCTAGTGATAACAGTGCGGATAAACAACTGAGCATACTGACATCGAACGTATTAACCCCTAATCGTAACGCCGATGCGTTAATCGACTTAGTTAATCTACATCAACCTGATGTGCTCGTTACGTTAGAATCTGACCAATGGTGGGAAGACAAGCTCAAAGTCATTGAAACAGATATGCCTTACAACGTTAAATGCCCGCTCGACAACCTATATGGTATGCACGTTTATTCACGACTGCCACTAGAAGAACAAGAAATATGCTACTTAGTTGAGCAAGATATTCCATCGATACACGTGTGTTTAACGCTACGAACAGGCGATAAAGTGCGCGCCCATTTTCTTCATCCTGCGCCGCCTAGCCCAACAGAAAATGCGGAATCGGCTGAACGAGATGCAGAATTAGTGATGGTTGCGAAAAGTGTTGCCAAGAGTAACCAACCGGTGATAGTAGCCGGCGACCTTAATGACGTTGCTTGGTCTGCAACTACTCGATTATTTCGTAAAATTAGTGGTTTATTAGATCCACGCGTAGGTCGTGGCTCGTTTAACACCTTTCACGTAGATTTCCCGATTGCCCGCTGGCCATTAGATCATTTATTTCACAGCTCGCACTTTACTCTGCACGATATTCAACGCTTACCCTCGATTGATTCGGACCATTTTCCATTGCTAACTAGATTATCATTTACTTCACCACAGGGCAGTAAACAGCAAGGTATAAAAGCTGAACCGGAAGAAGAAGAATGGTCAGAAGAAATCATTGATGGACAACAAGTCAGTAAAAATGATGTGCCAACGCCTGCTGAATGAAACTAAAGCTTATTGCTTTTGCTTTAAAGACATTATTAGCTGATAACCACTTAAAGTTACATTTGTTTATCAATACGCACAGTGCCATTAGCGAGATAAATCATGCGAACATCATCTTTTCGCTGAAATAACATACGGTGATCTAAGTCTTGTATCACCATATATTCATCACCGTTATGCACTTTGATCATTAGCTCAACTAAAAGCAGGGTTTTCTCATGGTATTTTGGAGTTTTGTCATGAGCTATTGAACCACCAATAATAGCACCTAATATTGTTGCTACACCTCGGCCACCACCGCTACCAAATTGATTGCCAATTGCACCACCTATTAATGCGCCACCAAAAGTTTTCCAACCGGAGTTTTTATCTTGGATAAGCTCCTGCTCAGTAATGTTACGAACTGACGTTACTTGACCAAATAACACTTTTTCAACTGGCACAGCTTTATTACGCTCATAATCCGCATTAGCAAATGGGATTAGTGCCAACCAACAAATTAACGATATAGTGATTATCTTCATTTCGCCCACTTATTCTTGATAAACAACATCTTTAGTTAGCTACTTAGGAATCAATTTTTATTTAAGTAGCTATCTAATTTTTAATGGTAATATCCATTATATATCTAGCTTTAAACTTACCAACCCACCGATTCTTTCGCTTTGGTTTTACGAATTTCGGTTTCGTCTGCCCATTCGACTAAACCACTTTCAAGGTCCATTAAACGCAGTGTAAATTTGTAGTAAACGTCTGACTTATCTTGGTTACTTTTTACGATACTCGATAAGTTGCCATATAACATATATTGCGCGCCGATTTGGCGGCCAAACTGTGTGGCTTTATTTGGGTCAACCATGCCCCCGTCATGTTGAAATTTAAGTTGTTCACGTGCTGCTTCTACTCGGCCCATATCAACAAAGCGAAACTTGCCAGAGCGCAAAAGCTTGGTAGAAATAGAGTCGGTGATTGACTCAGTATCGATATGCTCACTGGTTTTGTTTTTTAGGCGTTCTACAAACATTACCGGGCGAGTGTTTTGCGTTAATGTGCCAACAACGGGCGATAACAGTAAAGAATCGGTCATTTGGGCTGCAACTTTTTGTAAATCAGTTGAACCAAAGTTAATATCAGTAGTTTCTACTGCGGTGGCATCACCATAGCGAACTACTGATTTATTAGCACAACCCGCTGCGAATACTAGAGTTAAGCCAAGTGTTGTTACCAGTGCTAATTTATTCATAATGCTTTTCCTTAACGATTAATATTTGTATGCTTTCTCAGGGATTTCGCGAACATAAACACTAAAAGTGCTGACATTAATATTCGGCGCTAACCCTCGTAAAGTTGTTGATTGTTTACCATGCAATTCTAAAGGAACCCAAGGTGTTTTACCTGCTTCAATAACAAAGCCCGCTTCGTCAAACCAGTTGAAATGATACTGTAATTTTTGCGATTTTTCATAACGGCTGGTCAATGTTAGATTTATTTCCAGTAAGTCATTACTTTTACGTGATTTAACGTCGCTGATAAATAATCGCTTCGCTAAATCAGTGTTATGTACTTCAAGGTGTTTACTAAAGTCATCGCCTTGCGTCATGGCACTGGTACCTGTGCCAGCGGTTACAGGAGGCTTTTTATTTGCACATCCTGCGATAACAATAGCACTGACTAATATCACCGCTAAGCTACCAGTAATTTTTTGACGAGTGCAGAGCGTATTTTTGCTAGTTAACATATTTCCTCCTGATTCATTATTCATTTAGAACTTTTTATAAATTAATCACTTGATAACTAGTATAGCTACCAATAGCGGAATAATTGATTAAGGTAATTCTATTTGGCTGTACATCTACTTCAATATGTTTTTGTTGTCCATTGACCTGCACTTGCAATACTTGCTTACCCGCCGGTAAATCCATGCGCACTATATCAACTTGATCAGGTAACGTAGACCAACTTCGAGTATCTGCTTTTTCAGAAGCAATATTATAAATACTGGCTAAAATATTCCCCACATCACCCGCTTCTCGGCTAAGTTTTTGTCGTACTTGTTCTTTGGCAACAACCCGCACCACTTGTCGAGTTAATAGTGACGGTAGTTGATCTTTTAAATCTTTCGCCGCTAGCGATTGAATACGTACAATTTCATTTGACTGATAGCTTTGTTCAGTACTTTTAAAGCTAATTTTGCTGTGTTGTGTTAAAGCCCCTTCATAAACGGGTAAAGAAAAACTGAAAAACTTTAATCCATAATTACTTCGACCTACCGGCAGGTTTAAGCCAACATCTTGCTTACTATTAATAATATCACGCTCAACAAGCACAACTACTTGTCCTTGACCTTTTGAATCTCGCGCTTGATACTTTCCAAAACGTTGTTGGAAGCTGGCTAAATCGTCTTGCATAGCTAACTTGGTTGCTAAGCGCAAAACATCTTGCTGTAAATAGTTATTTTCTGGGTAGATTTCTATTGCACGTTTATAATCGATATAGGCATCATTTAATTCACCACTGGCTTCATACAAAATGCCAGAAAGATAAAAGGTAAAAGCATTTTGAAAGCCATTTTTCACCTTGCCAATGGCACTAACCATACTCGGATAGCCACCTTGTAAACTATCGGTACTCATACCTGAGTTATGTAACTCATTTTGTGCCTTATAAAGTTCATCTTTATAAGCTTTAAGCGCGTTCTCTTGTACCAAATTCGCGCGACGAATCTCAACTAACGCGCCAGATAAATCATGTTGAAATAAGTAGTTTAACGCTTGGTAACTGTGCAACATACCTTGTTCATAATAAGGTACTTCATAAGACGTAGCATTATCATTGCTGACCACAGCACCTAAATTTTCAAAGCCTTTACTAATTTGAATTTTTGCCTTGTTACGTTGATTTTCAACTTGAACATAAGCTTGGGCAAAGGTTTTTTGGCTTGCGGGCCAATTAGCGGCTAAAAACTGTAAGCGCCCTCTTTCAAGCAAACTTAATACATAAGTATTATTGCTTTGCTCACGTTCACCCAGTAGGTTTTGCGCTTTAAGAAAGTCGCCTTGTCGCTGTGCAGCTTTCACCGGTTTCATTTGGCTGTTGTAGCCCTGAAAAAGATCGGTGAGTTGAAATGTTGCGCAACCTGATAAAACGCTGATAATTGCGGTTACAAGAATACGCTTAGGTAGGTACTTGAACATTGAATTAACTTATTTCCATAAAAGTTTACTGCGCTTAATTAAGTTTCTATCAACAAATCTATATAAAATGTAGTTATAAGTAAAAGTAAGCTTATTTAAGGTTAGTAGCAATATTTACTTTGTTGAAAAATTTCAGAAAACTTGATTTAAGGGCGGAGAATATGGAACATTATCGCAGTATAGTGATGCACTTATTGGCAGGGTTACCAATAAGTGCTAATAGTGACTTAACACTGAATATTAATTAAATATGCTCCAATGTAAATGCTATATCTATTTTATTAGTGTGCTGTTTTCGTGTGCTAAGTCGTTGATATAAAATTGCGTTTAAACCAGTAGTCCAAACTGACATAGCGCCCGCCACCGATAAAAAACAATGCCAGTAACATAATAAAATATGTCGCTGCGAATTCAATACCGTTATTTAAAATAGTAATATTGCCACTACTCGTAAGCCACTCGTAATTACCATGCTCTTGTAAAATAGAAATAATCATTTCTTTTTTCTCAACAGTTGCCTCTACTCGCTCATTAGCAAATGGCGCATTGGCATCTGCAATCGCTTGCCAACCATATTGTCCGTGCACTGATGTCATAGCGATGAACATGGTAATCATCAAAGGAATAGCCATTAAACGTACGCCTAAGCCCAGTAATAATGCAATGGCTCCAATAACTTCCGCACCAACGGCTAAAATAGCGAGAATATATGGAAACGGCAAACCTAAGCCCCAATCGTCATTACCAAACCATTGCACAATATTGTCAAAACCGTCTATTTTAGTCGTGCCCGCCATCCAAAAAATAGGCACTAAATACAAACGTAATAATAGCGGAGCAAGAAAATCCAACTTTTTCGTGGAATTTAATATGCAGTAACCTTTGTTTAATAGTGCTTTTACCATGTTTATTCCTGTTTGCTTTAGTTGTTTATGGGGAACTATTTTATTTGACCCGATAAGTTACTGAGCAATTTCAAAATTTGTTAATAAAACGCACATTAAAGCAGTTTAATAAGTAATTTAACTATAAATAAAGTTTATCACCCTATAGCTAACTTTACTTATTATAAGGTTTCCACTTCCGCTAATGCTTGAGTAAATTCAGGTAATTCTAATTCAAAACATGCTTCATCTTCCTGCCAGTTAAGGCCGATAATAACACCGTCTTCTAGTAAGTCTTCAACCCAAAACTCCATCCAATCAGCAACCGTAATCGCAGCGGGTATATAATCAGCCCACTCTTGAACACAATGGCTATTAGCAAGTTTTTCAGTTGACCAAAGTGGCATTACTTCCGTATTTTCGAAGTTTACTGAATCAAGTACCACCCAATCTTCGCTGTTTTTGTCTTGTAACGCCCAAAGGGTTTGGGTGTCTTTAACTTGCTTTAAAAATGACTCTAATGTTGTTTCTGTGCTCATTTTTTCTAATACCTTAATAACGTTTTTTATATTATACGTGAATTGTATCTCTAGTTGTTAGCTTGTTGCGACACAGAGATATTCATTAGGAATAGCTGACATTAATGGCGATAAATGCGAACTCATGCTGCAAGGCTGCAACCAAGCATTGATGTCTTCAGGTAAAATTAACACCGGCATACGATGATGATATTGTTCGCACATGGAGTTTGGATTGGTGGTTAATGTCACCACTTGTGGCTGTGTTTTAGCGCCATAATAACTAACACCTGCCATATATAATGGTTGCTGCTGCACATGACTAAAGTAATATTTTTGCTTTTTACTACCTTCTTTTCTCCATTCATACCAACCGCTACAAGGTATTAAACAGCGATGTGTTGCAAAGGCTTGGGCAAATGTTGGTTTAGTTGCTACTGTTTCACTTTGAGCATTGATCAATAAGCGTTTAGACCATGATGGTTGAATACCCCATTGCATGTTAACTTGGCTAAGTTGTTCCTGCGACTGAACAATTGTGGATACATATTCACTTGGGCACAAATTGTCATTACTTTCGCTGTTAAAGTTAATACCTGTCGTTTTGCTTACAATTTCACATAACGGATGGTCAATAATATTAAGCCTGCCACACATGCTTTTATCCTTGTCTTTGATGCTTAAGCAATAGATGAATATTATCATCTAATAAGTTGTTAATAGTAACTTCAAGTTTCAAAATCAACCCTAAACTAAGCAGCATATTGAAGTGGAGCAGGTATACCTATTAAATTAACCATCTGTTAAGCTGCAGATATTCGTAACATAAGTAACAGAACAGTCATTGAAAATTGAGATTGTAAATAATATTTCTGATATTACTGAACAAGACTGGCAACGGCTAAACCGTGATCCTTCAGTGTTTTCAAATTATCAATTTTTCCAGTGTTTGGAAAGCAGTGGCTCGGTTTCTAATGAGCAAGGTTGGCAACCTCATCATTTACAATTACGTAACAATGATAACAATGAAGTTAACGCGATATTGCCTATGTACGTTAAATCTCATTCATGGGGAGAGTATGTTTTTGATTGGGCTTGGGCAGATGCTTATCAGCAACATAATATTCCGTACTACCCGAAACTAGTTGCTACCACGCCATTAACGCCAGTAACTAGCAATAAACTTCTCGCCAACAATGTTGCACTTACCGACGTTTTTGAGGTGTTAACTCACCATTGCCAACATCAACAGTTAAATAGTTGGCATTTATTATATTGCTCGCCAGCACAGCAAGAAACAGACGATGTTTACCAACGCAACACTGTTCAATTTCATTGGCTTAATTATAACTACCGAGATTTTGAAGATTTTCTCTCCCGTTTTACCGCCAGAAAAAGAAAAAACACTCGCAAAGAGCGCCTTTCAATAACACAACAAAACATCGAAGTTCGGCGTATTACTGGCAAAGATATTAGCAAAGAAGAATTAGCATTTTTCTATTTAACTTATCAGCTAACATATTTAAAACGCGGACATACGCCACATTTATCTTTTGAATTTTTTCAATCAATAATACAAAAGTTACCTGAACATATTTTACTGATCATCGCTAGCTGCAATGGTGAAGACATCGCCTGTGCTTGGTTCTTTTTTGACGACAAAAATTTGTATGGTCGCTACTGGGGTTGCACAAAGTCGTACAATAATTTGCATTTCGAGTTGTGTTACTACCAAGGCATAGAGTTTTGTATTGATAATAAGTTGAGTTTATTTCACCCAGGAACGCAAGGTGAACATAAAATACAACGTGGCTTTGAACCTAAACTGACCACCTCATACCATTGGATTAAACATGCGGGATTCAAACCGGCTATTAAAGCTTTTTGTTTGCAAGAACAGCAACAAATGCGCACTTATCAATCGCAATGCCAGCAACTATTGCCTTTTAATTCAAACGATGAAAGTCGTTAACCACATTAGTAACAATATGAATAAAAATTTGAGCCATCATTGGTGTAAACACTTGAGTAATAAATCATGAATAAGCCCTTTTCCCAAGCGTGCGAAAATAATAAAACCGCGATTTTATTACGGTTAGTCAATACCTTTAGCCAAAGTAAAACTGTTTTAGAAGTCGGCTCAGGCACGGGTCAACATGCGGTCTATTTTGCACCAAACATGACGTGGTTGAGTTGGCAAACCAGTGACATGATGTTAAATCATCAAGGCATCAGCCAATGGTTAAAAGAGTACCCTGCAGGTAACTTGCTTCACCCTGTTGAACTTGATCTAAACCACCCATGGCCTATTAAAAAAGTTGACGCCATCTACACCGCTAATACTTTACACATTGTAAGTTGGCCATTAGTACAAGCTTTCTTTAGTGGCGTATCACAACATTTAAATCAGCAAGGAAAACTGTGTATTTATGGGCCATTTAATTATCAAGGCAAGTACACCAGTGAAAGTAATGCCGACTTTGATATCTGGCTAAAAGAACGTGATAGCCAAAGTGCGATTCGCGATATTGAAGCCATAATAGCATTAGCTGAGAGTGCAGGTTTGTCGCTAGAATACGATCACGCCATGCCGGCAAATAATCGTTTATTGGAATTTAGCAAGATAGATTAAGCCTTACCCATTGGTATGGATAATTGTGGTAGAAAAGAAAAATGCGCGGTATAGGTGAATTCGCGCATTATTATATTCGATAGTTAGGCACCAACTATTTCAGATAACAATTTAGTTAACTAAGAATAGATAAGCTTGTAGTGGTTTACTAAGAGCGACTAATCTGGCACTTTCACTGAAATTTCAATCGACTTAGCGTCACCCGCAAGCCACTTCTGTAAATATACGCTACCCACAACTTCAGCCTTACCAGGCTCTGGTATTTCTTTGAATCGGATACTGTTTTTGTTTTCTTTTTCAAAAACGAGTTTAACATTAACTTCGGGCATTATATCGTCCTTTATGATTACGCTAGATTTAAACGTGCCGTTAACCAGCTGGCAATATCACGAATTTGTGTTGGGTGAACACTGTGCGCCATTGGATAAGTTTGCCACTTAACCGGGTAGTTTTTCGCTTTAAGTAAGGTATTGGCCATTTTGCCCGCACTTAATGGCACTACATCATCGTTATCGCCGTGTTGTTGCAAAATTTCAGTATTACTATTGGCTGCACTTAGTTGCTCAGGCAATGCATCAGCGTTAGGTAAATAACATGACAACGCCATAATACCCGCAAGCTTTTCAGGGTAACGCAAACCGGTAAACATACTCATCACACCGCCTTGGCTAAAACCGGCTAAAATAATATTGCTTGCAGGAATGCCACCGGCAACTTGCTCGGCAATTAATGCGCGCACTTTCACTTCAGACTCAAGCACACCGTCTATATCTGCACGATTATGCAGAACCATACTTTTAATGTCATACCATGAACGCATAACATAACCTTGGTTAATGGTCACAGGCTGCTCTGGCGCATGAGGAAACACAAAACGTACCGCATGGTTTTTAGGTAAACCTAGCTCCGGTACTATGGGCGAAAATCCCGCACCTGAGTCGCCTAAGCCATGTAACCAAATAACACAGGTTGTTGCAGGTAAGTTTGGTTCTATGGTAATTCGTTCTAATGGGACAGCAGACATGCATCTCTCTTTATAGTCGTTACAGTAAAATGCCGATATCATAACGTTTATACTGATTAATTAAAATATGCTCATGCAGGAGAAAATAATAATTTTGTCGTGAGCTATTTCTAGCTGTGTATTTAAATCAATGATTTTGATTGATACTATGACTTAACATCAATAAAGTAGCTTATCTCAAACGGATTAAAACGACATTGACCATGGATGAAGGAATGAAAACAAGCCAATGACATTCGCAAAAAAAAGCTCACTTGCTGTTGCCATACTACTAAGCGCAATGTTGGGCACTATCGTTTTAGTCTATCTTGCCCGCGTTGCACTTTTAAAAGATTTCAGTGAAGAGCAACTGGCACTGTATCAAGTAAAAATTAACTGTTTAGACTTTAAACTCTCTACAGATTTAAAACTTGAAGTAAGTCGTTTATGTCTGCAAACCTCGAAAGCAGAAATTATCCTTGAAGATATGACTATAAAGTTTGATTTAACTGCTGAGCAAAAAATTAAACGTATCGATATTGCCTCCGCGACAATTAAAGGCACAGCAAATTTATTCACTGCATTCAAAAATCGTCCACAAGAAAGTAACGATACAACGCTAGCACAACAACTTAATATCTATTTAACACAACTTTCAGAGGCTAACCTACCTTTTAACATTAATGTTACAGAGCTGCACTATTCACCTTTCTCAGTTGAAAGTAGCTTTAAAGAAGGTACTAACAATGCAACAAAAACAGCTAGCTATTCAGGAAGATTTTCAGTAGTACAAAATACAGTAGAGCTTTCATTAAAAGATTTTCAGGATACTCGTTTGTTGGCCGTTAACTTTTCTATTAAAAATCCAAAAGAACAACAGTTAACGGCTGAGCTTTCTAGCCATTTAAATCCGTTAAAGCGCTTTTTATTAACTCATAAACTCCCTTTGTCGCCAGCAGTAATAGACACTTTAGAAATCGTTGCAGCCAGCGGCGAGCTTCAAAGCGTAGTAAATTATCAAGCAGGCCAATTAACCATAGCTAGCCAATTGAAAGGTTTATCAATCGCTGGTGAAGGTATTGAAGGCAGTGGTCCTTTTGCGCTAACCGGCGCGATTAATATGCACAGCCAAGTTAACCTAGCGGTAAATAACCACGCAGCAGATAACCAAGAGAGCAAGCATAATGCGAAGTTTGAGTTTCAAAAAGACAACACCTTACAGTTACAATTTAGCCATCAACATTTGCTTGATTATTTAACCAAGCAACTCGTTTCTGCTGAAATTATTAAGCTACTAACAGACAACCCAGTTGACCAATTAACATTCAGCCCAAAAGGCAAATTAACTTATAACCTGAGCAATCAGCAAATGACTTTATCAGGCCTGACCTTAGAGGCAAAAAACGATCTGCTAGTGCATCAGCTGAACTTAGATAATATCGAGTTAGACCTAAATTATTATCTGAACCGCGATATTACTCATAACCTAAATAATTCACCTACGCTCGTTCAAAGTAATATCACTGAGCGTGATAACCTAAAAAAGAAAAATGTTAGTATTACCCTACCCAAAGAAAGCATGGCAAAAGAAAATACGCAAAACGAAAGCCAGTTAATCGCTCAATTGAACTTTAAGCTTGATAGTTCATTGTTACTTTCAGCAATCAATAATTATACTCACTCACCTTTAGTCTTAAAACTGCAAGGTTCTATTAGCCAAAACCACGCAAAAACATCCATAAGCTTTGATGAAGACTCTTCTTTGGTCAGCAACAACATTGCAATGCCTACAAAACAAAATAAAGCCGATAAAAAGCTATTTTCGATCAAAAAATTATCAACTCAAGTACAAGGCGATGTAGAAATACAAAGTCATATGCAAGTTAAAAACAACGTTCAAGTCAAAGAAAAGCAAAGCATTAACTTAAATTTAAGCCTGAATACTCAAGCTAAAAATTTACGTGCCGCCAATAGTATTGAAATAAAAATGTTGGCTATAAATACTGGAGTTACCGGTAATTTAAATGACATTAAAATACTTGCTGCTGCCACTGCCGACAATGTACCGTTAGGAGGTTTAGCCGTATCTGGGGCGATAGACAAACCCAATTTCGTATTAACGGCAAAGAATTTACAGCTAGCTGAACTACTCTCGTTAAATATTAAATTACCCAAGAAAGTTGACTTAGTTGAAGGTGCCTTAAGTTACAATGTAAAAGGTCAAGTAACTGATTTAAAAAACATTCATAACACACCCATAGCCTTATCTGTCGCTATAACATCACTGAGTGGTGAAATAGAAGGTATATGGATACAAGAGCTAAATTGGCAGCAAAACTTTCAATTTTTAAATGGTGAGTTTAGTACGCTGGATTATGCAACAGAAAGCTCAACTGAAAACTCATCAGAGAACCTTACAGTGGCATTAATAGATACCCCAACGCCAATATCTAAACTGTCAATTAACACCAGTTGGCGTTATCAAAAAGACTTTAAATTTTCAGCAACAAAACTCAAAGGTGATATTTTAGGTGGTAGTTTTGCCATTCCAAAAATTCAATGGCCACTAGATCAAGAACATTCAGTTGACGTTCAGCTTACTCGTATAGACTTAGAGCAAGTGTTGGCGTTAGACAAAAAGCAAGGTATTGTGGTTACCGGCAATATATCGGGGAAGTTACCTATTCGTTATGATGGTGAAAAATACACCATTGAAAAAGGCGAATTACATAATGTTAGTAATGGCTTAATTCAAGTGATAAATAATCCTGCTGTAGAGAAGCTTAAAGCCAGTAACACACAACTACAGTTAGCGTTTGATGCACTACAGAACTTACACTATCATCAACTGTCCTCTGATGTTTCAATGGCAGACGACGGCTATATGTTATTGCAGACGGTAATCAAAGGTCGAAACCCAGACATCGACAATGATGTAAATCTTAACTTAAACTTAAGCTATGACTTATTAGGCTTGCTTGAATCAATGTCAATTACCGAGCAATTTGAAGAACGTATTATCAAAGGTTTACAAAAACATTAAGGAGTAAGTATGAATAAAATACTAACCACAGTGTTAGCTATTTTTATAATAAGTGGCTGTACACATAGGGTAGAAGTTAGCGCCAAAGAGCCCATCACGATTAATTTAAATTTAAAAATTGATCATGAAATCAAAGTAAAAGTCGACAGACAACTTGATGACATTTTTAGTGACGATAGCGACGTATTTTAGGGAGTAATTATGAATAAACTTACAAGTAACATCATCAAACGCGGAGCCAGAAACATAGCTCAAACATTAACTTTTGCGCTATTTGCTACCACTATAGCATTTTCCGCATGGGCTATTTCACTTGACGATGCGAAACAACATGGCCTAATTGGCGAAATGCAAAATGGTTATCTAGGTGTTGTGGTAGATAGTGCTGAAGCGCAAAGTTTAGTGGCGAGTGTTAACGAAAAGCGTAAAAGCATTTATCTTAACTTAGCGCGTAAAAATAAAATCACTTTGGCCCAAGTTACCGCATTAGCCGGTGAAAAAGCTTTAAGTAAAACTCAACCAGGTCACTTTATTCAAAATGCTGCAGGGCAATGGGTAAAAAAACAATAACAACATAAGGGGGGCAAATTAGCCCCTTTTTATTTGGCTTATAATCTAATAACCTTAGTTAATGGGGTTTAACCTTACTTTTGTCAGAGTCCATCTGACGGGTCAAAAATTTAATAACCCTTTTGTGTCTCATTTTTATCGCTGAAAGTTTCATTTCACAAATGTCTGCAATTTCCTGAAACTCTAATCCTGTACGATAGCGTAACAACATAATATTACGATCATCAAAAGATAAGCTCTCAAGCATTGTTGAAATCAAAATAGCTATATCATCTTCATCGGGTAATTTAGCTTCAAGGGTATCAAGGTAGTCATCATCGTATTGAATTATATCCCAACGACGCTCCCTAATTTTATTAATACACTCATGATGCGCTATTTTAAACAACCAAGACTTAAATGAAACTAGCCACTTAAACCCTTTCAAATTTGTCAGGGCTTTAATGATAGTTTCTTGCACAGCCTCTTCAGCGTCAGACTGATTACCAAGCACTTTTACACAATAGCCTTTTAATTTAGGCAAGTATGGGGTGATCAGCTGCTGAAAAAAGCGCGTATCATAAGGTAACCCCTCTTGCACTAAAGCAACGAGCTGGCGTTCGTTAAACGAATTCAAATGAAAAGTAGCCTACTGCTTAGTGACTTTATTCGCTAACAAAAAAGTATTAGGTACAGTAATTATCGCTTCATTTTCACCTATTACTTTACTGGCAACACTACCGATAGATACAAGAGCACCTTTAACTTCTTGAACTTCAATGTTGTCACCGGTTTGATACATTTCTCTGAGATAAACGCCCGCCACAATTTCTTGTGCCATCGATTTGGTGCCTATACCTAAAGAAATAGCTGCTGCAAGTCCAACACTGGCAATAATCACCGAAATAATACTATTGAGCAGCCATACGTCAATATCAAGCTGAGTGATAGAAAGTGACACCGTAATAATGATAATAATGCCACGACAAACCTCTGCCACAGAACGGCCATAATCGACCCCAGTATTTTTTGATGCAATTTTTACAGCGTTATATACAATTTGTGCGACAAAAAAACCACAAATTAATACCGCTAAAGCAGCAAGTAACTTAGGAAAGAAAAGTACAAGTGTGTCAATCAAGCCTGACAACATGTCAAGGCCAACAATATCTAAAGCTGCTAATAAAAATATTAAAAAGATAAACACCGAAATAATGTTAGCGACTACTTGGCTACCTTGAATTTTCAAGTCCATTTTTTTCAGCAAAGTTTCTAAACCCAGTTTATCTAGAAAGGTATTAAAGCCTATTTTTATTAATGATTTATTAAGTAGGCGCTTAATTAGATTTGAAATAACCCAACCAGCAAGTAGAAACAACAACGCAACAATTAAATCAGGCATAAAGGTAACCACTTTATGCCAAACAGTGATAAGCCCGTTATATGTTTTATCAGTAATATTTTCGGTTTCCATTATTTGTTCCTACTTTGCTTAGCCATATTTTTAATTGTTGGCTTTAATAAATTCATAAATATGCTAGCAAATACTACCCAAATAGAGGCCATACCTAGCGTGATTAAATCTTTACTGCCCTGCTGCACATTGACCGTACTAACAGCGCGTTTAAATAATTCTTCATCTGACGTAACAAAAGCAACTTCATCTTCACGCTCAAGCCCAAGCCCCTCTGCCAGTCCTTGTTCTATGTTGTTCATCTTTTTCCCCTAGCTATAACTTTCCTGCTCTTAATAACAACGGTTTTTTATGTAGAAAGTCACAATAATTTTATTTTTTTAGTGATAAAAACTCAGCTGTATCGGCATTGTGGCGAATTCTACGCTAGTTCTGAGAATATTTGTCAGTAATTAATTGAGATATATCTATTTTTATTTGATCTTTATCGTAACTACCAACGTATTCAGTGTCGCTTTATTTAACATAATCGTTAAAAACATAATTAAAAGCTTAAATTAAAAAAATTAATTTGTGACTTTCTCCAGCTCCACTCGTTATACAAGTCAGAAATGAATAAAAATTATTTAGACCTAAACAAGGAATTACCAATGAAAGCATTTAAAATTTCTCTATTAGCAGCACTTATCAGTTCACCACTAGCTGCTGAAACTATCGATAAAACATGGGAACTTGGTGTGTTTGGCGACTATATTAAGTCGAGCGCCAGCAAAGAAACAAAAACTGATTGGGCCCAAATGGAAGCTGGCAAGTCTATCGGTATCGATTTACAAAAAATTATTAATGACTACTGGGATGTGCGCATCGAGCTTGCAAAAACTCGTTATGACGTGGGTAACGGTAGCGATAAAGATTACGGTAGCCGCGCTGGTATTGACGCTGTATACAAATTAGAAGATAGCGATTTATATCTATTTGCTGGTGTAAAACGTTTTAATAACGTAAAAAGCTACAACGCAGTAAATATTGGTGCAGGTTATAACTTTCAAGTTAGCGACCGTTTATCTTTTTATACTGAAGCCGCTATTTACAAAGACGTTGACTACGGTTTTATCGACCAAAGTGTAAAATTAGGTCTTAAATATGCTTTTGGTGATGTTGAGCAAGCCCCTGTAATAATGAAACCTAAAGCTGTAGTTCAAACTGTTGCGGCAGAAACTGTAGCTAAAGTATCAGACAGTGACAACGATGGTGTTGCTGATAGCATTGACCGCTGTGCGAATACCCCAGCAACAGTTAAAGTAGACTCTAAAGGTTGTACATTATATTCAGAGCATGCCGTTGAAATTAAACTCAATATTGCCTTTGCAAATAACAGCTCTATTATTCAACCCGCATTAGTTGATGATATCAGACGCTTAGCTGATTTTATGAAAGAATATACTCTTACTTCAGTTGAGATTGAAGGCCATAGTTCAGCTCCAGGTGATGATAACTATAACTTAATGCTTTCGCAAAAACGTGCAGACGCGGTGAAAAGCATTCTGATTAATAAGTTCAACATTGAAGCCGGTCGACTGACTTCAAAAGGCTATGGTGAGTCTCAGTTATTATCAACAGATAATACCCGTGCGGCTAATCAATTAAATCGTCGTGTTGTAGCAAAAATAGCCACAAGTGCGAAAAAAATAGTAACTAAGTAGTTACTATTAGTTTATGACTGAGAACGACGTTATTTTATAACGTCGTTCTATAATTTACGGCCAAATGCAGACATCCACCTAAGCACGGCATTAAAAGATCATTTAGCTTGTTAGTACTTTCTAACATCAAGGGAATATAATGAGAAAAATGAATAAGTCTACTCTAGACTTTATTAACAAAAACATTAATACGAATGCTCAAGCATCCTCTTATCCGTTACGTAAGCAACAAGAGATAAAGCACGAACTCCAAAACAAACCTTCCGCTAAACCAGTTGTTAACGAGGTATCTCCTATTTTGCCAGGTTCACCGTTTCTAAAGTCTGCTCAAAACAATAATTATTAACCTATAGTTAAGCTTTTATTCGGTTAAACTCTCTATATTAATACATGTTACAAAATTCTAATACGCTTGAAATACCAACAAATTAGTCCAATAAACTACACTTAATGCTTTAGCTAATAAAAGTATTTAATTAGCCTAAGTAATAATTTCAATGTTTTATCACCATTTTACTTAATAAAGATCCTACATTTTCAACCTTAGTTTTTAATGGGGCAAAAAGGTGTTATAAAATTTTCACCTAAAACATTACTTAAAATTACTGCTAATTTTTATAGGTTAAAGGAGCCAAGCCTACGTTGTTCTCAATTACAATAGCTTAATTGAAGCCCTCATTAGATTTATTTTATCTTTGTTTTATCAACCTTAAAGTTTAATCAAAGTAGTTAAAAATGATTTAAAATACAAAATAATACAAAAATCTGAAATTTATTTCATTTGACATAGGTCTAGTCTCGCATAGCATTTTTGATAAGTTAGTTTCTAACAACTTGTATAACTAAAAAATTAGGTATTCACACATGAAATACAGTTTAATCGCCCTTAGCATTCACTTTATGTTTCAAGCTCAAATAGCGAGTGCTCAAGAAGCAAATAAAACAGATTTTGAAGTTATTGAAGTATCTGGACAACGTATAATAAATCATGGATTTTCTCCTAAAAACACCAAAATAAGTGGCCCATTTGGCGATGATCTAGGCTTAGCTGACATTGCACGTTCAATGACGCCCATTACTAGCGCTATGATGGAGCAACTAAATATAACTGACTTGCAAGATATTCTAGCTGTAACACCTAGCAGTTATTCTGCAACAGGCTTTGGTGCACCGAGCTTACCTACTTTACGGGGTCAATTAGGCGAACTTTTTCAAGACGGTATGCGCCGACAAGCCGGTAATAACGGCTTTGGTGTGCCGCTTTCTTTTAACGCTGTAGATCAGCTTGACGTAATAAAAGGTGCTCCGCCAGTATTGTTTGGCAGTAGCCAACGTAATGGCGGTTTTGTTAATTTACAATCTAAGCGTGCTTCAACGCAAGAAAGTGCAGCTAAAGTAAAGTTTACTGCCGGTCGTTGGGACCAATACAGTGCAGAACTGGATATATCGGCCCCAATTGTCAACGGTGAAAGTGGCTTTAGAATCAGCGCTGAGCATATTGATAATGGCAGCTTTTACGATCACTCAAGTTTTGAAAGTGACAGCCTTTATGCCGCATTTAGGCTCCTACCAGATGAGAAAAGCACTTGGGATATAAACTTTGAATTTTACCAAGTTGAATTTACTGACAATGCCGGTATCAACCGACCTACGCAAGCACTAATCGATCATAGTTTATATATAACGGGCCAAGGCGTACAGCCTAATGGTAGCCTTATACCCGGTGCTGGTGCCATCATATCACCTACTGGACAGGTGCAAATCAGCCGCAGTACAGTATTAACAGACCCTGATAATGCAAACGAAGCCGAAACATTTTTACTTCACAGCATATACACGCGCGAATTAAGTGGACAAACACGATTAAAAAACAGCACTTACTATCAACATTTAACTCGTGATGAAATTGCTCAAAACAGTTTTGTTGAAATTATAGATGCTGCTGACACTGCGCAAAACCGCCTAGAAATAAGTCATGATTGGAATAGCCAACAACAAACCATTTTCGCCTTTGATGTTCGATATAATAAAGTACGCGGATATAGCCAATTTACCACCGAAGCTGACGACCCTATTGATTTAACAGGGCCAATTGGAAGTCGACGCATCCCACTTACCGCTGCACAACAGGCTAGACTTGTAGAACTTAGCCCTGGTGTATTTGTTTCACCCGGCGGCCAATATGATATCAACAATGATAATGTAGGCGATTTTTCATTATCTGATACCACCGACTCTACCAGCTGGCAAACCGGCTTTGCGATTCAACAAGACAGCGAATGGAGCGATCGTTTACGAACAAACTTTGGTTACCGTATAGATTTTTATGACGTAGAAGCACGAGATCCAATTGCGCCTGCAGGGCAAATAGCAGCGCGAGATAGCATTAATGAAATATTACATTCAGGACAAGCCAGTATTAACTATAAACTTGACACTGACTTAACTATTTATGCTGCAACTAGCTACAACGAAGCAACTTCAAATAGTATGGCCGGTGGTAATTCATTAGGCGGTGACAATTTGATCAGTGAACAGAACTTTGCCACTGAAAACACCTTAAATGAAGTCGGCATTAAATACATCCCTGATAATAGCGCTTGGTATCTTGATGGCTCGATATTCAATCAACGCCGAAGTTTACGTAATCGCGATGGCAGTAATTCTGGTATAAAAACCAAAGGTGTTGAATTGCAAGTTTTTTATGACGCCGCACCTTACTGGTTTAACATCAGCTATAGTTATCTAGACGCTCGTTATGACAAATCAGCCAGTTTTCAAAGCTCATCACAAATAGCCGATGCCTTTGATAACTCTCGCCCTGACATTATTCAAGGTACCAGTGTAGGCGCGCCAAATTTTACTGCATTTTCTCCATCTACTCGACGTGTTCAGGGTATTCCAGAGCAGTCATTAAGTGTTAATGGCGGCATTTATCTCAACGAATATTGGCAAGCAGGATTTGCTGCTTTATATACCTCCAGTTACCCACTAGACTTTTTGGCCACGGTAAACATACGCGATCAATACACCTTGGGTCTTAACACCAGTTATACCATTGCTGAAAACACTAAAGTGCGTTTCGATATTAATAATGTCACTAATCAAAAAAATTGGCGCCCCGTGTTTGAAGGAGGATATTTTGGCTCAACATTAGTTTTTCCTGAGCTACCTATCAATGCCAAGCTTACGTTAACGCACAGTTTTTAAGGACAGATTTCATGTTGAAAAAGATATTATTAGTAGTTATCGCCGTCTCGCTGGTGGCATTGTTTTTTCATTACGATTTAAACCAATTGCTTACGCTAGAAGGCCTAAAAGGCTCAATGGATCAATTTGGCGAGTGGCGCGAACAATCGTCAATATTGGTTATTGGTGGGTTTTTTGCCCTTTACGTTTTAGTTGCTGCCCTTTCGTTACCTGGCGCGGCCATCTTAACCTTGGCTGCAGGTGCTTTATTTGGCTTGATTGAAGGCTTTGTCATTGTTTCATTCGCTTCAAGTATTGGCGCACTATTAGCCTTTTTAGTATCACGCTATTTATTACGAGAAAGCATTAAAAAGAAATTTCCTGAACGCTTAAAAGCTATTGATGAAGGTGTACAAAGAGAAGGTGCGTTTTATCTATTTACTTTGCGCTTAGTGCCTGTTTTTCCGTTCTTTTTAGTTAACTTATTAATGGGTGTTACCGGCATAAAAGCTTGGACATTTTATTGGGTAAGCCAAATAGGTATGCTTGCTGGCACTGTAGTTTATGTTAACGCCGGCACACAGTTGGCTGATATAGAAAGCTTGTCAGGTATATTATCTCCGAAGCTGATTTTTTCTTTTGTATTATTAGGTCTTTTACCCTTAATTGGTAAGGCTGTTGTTAACAAGATAAAGCAACTTAAAGTTTATAAAAAATGGCATAAGCCAAAAAGCTTTGACCGTAACTTATTGGTTATCGGCGCTGGTGCTGGTGGTTTGGTGACGAGTTATATTGCTGCAGCGGTAAAAGCGAAAGTCACTTTAATTGAAGCCGGTGAAATGGGCGGCGACTGTTTAAATTACGGATGTGTACCCAGTAAAGCGATCATAAAAAGTGCAAAAATAGTCGATCAAATTAAACATGGTGAAAACTATGGTTTAGAGAACGCTACACCACAGTTTTCTTTTAAGAAAGTCATGGCACGTGTTCATCAAGTTATTGCCGATATTGCTCCACACGACAGTGTTGAACGTTACACCGACTTAGGTGTTGAAGTAATAAAAGGTTACGGAAAGTTAATAAATCCGTGGACTGTAGAAATTAAACTCAACGATGGCACCATGCAAACACTAACGGCACGTAGCATTGTTATTGCAACCGGTGCTCGTCCATTTGTACCGCCGTTACCAGGTATTGAAGATAGTGGTTATGTTACTAGTGACACTTTATGGACAGAATTTGCCAAGCTCGATAGCGCGCCGAAAAAATTAGTGGTATTAGGTGGTGGACCTATTGGGTCTGAGCTTGCACAGAGTTTCGCGCGTTTAGGTTCACAAGTCATACAAATTGAAATGGCTGAACGTATTATGATCAGAGAAGACTTGGAAGTCTCTGAATTTGCCAGTCAGTCTTTACAAAAAAGTGGTGTTAATATTTTAACGTCACACCAAGCTTTGCGTTGTGAACAACGTGATGGTAAAAAATTCATCATTGCTAAAAATCTTAAACACGAACAAAGTAGTGATCAAGAAGAAGAAATTGCCATTGAATACGACCAGTTGTTGTGTGCTGTTGGCCGCTCTGCTCGCTTGAAAGGCTATGGTCTTGAAGAGTTAGGTATCGAAACTAACCGAACCATTCAAACCAATGAATACCTTGAAACCTTATACCCGAATATTTTTGCCGCGGGTGATATTGTCGGTCCATACCAATTCACTCACGTTGCCGCTCATCAAGGGTGGTATGCTGCTGTTAATGCCTTATTTGGTTCGTTTAAGAAGTTTAAAGTCGATTACCGCGTTATTCCATGGGCAACTTTTATTGATCCAGAAGTGGCACGTGTCGGCATTAATGAACAAGAGGCGATTGAACAAGGCATTGACTATGAAATTACTCGTTTTGATTTTGAAGAGTTAGACCGAGCCATTACTGACAGTGCAGCAAACGGTTTTATCAAGGTGATAACGCCAAAAGGTAAAGATAAAATACTTGGCGTCACCATTGTTTCTGAACATGCAGGTGATTTAATCGCTGAGTTTGTATTAGCGATGAAGCATGGCTTAGGGCTAAACAAAATTTTAGGCACTATTCACAGTTATCCAACGTGGGCCGAAGGTAATAAATATGCGGCAGGTGAATGGAAGCGTAATCATGCTCCAGAAACCGTTTTAAGCTGGTTAGAAAAATTCCACACTTGGAGACGAGGTTAATATCTATGGTTAAATTAAAACATAACTTATTATTAGCACGTTCTAAGTCAATAAAATTGGCAGTATTGCTGCTGTTAAGCACTATTTTTAGCGCGGTTAGTGTGGCGCAAGAGGCATTGCATCAACCATGGCAAGCATTATTAATCAAACATGTTACGCCGGTTAATAATGCTCATTCAAGCCAAGTAAATTATGCTGGCATGAAAACAGACCGAGCGAAGTTAAAAGCTTATTTAACATCGCTGGGTAAAATTGATAAACAAACCTTTGCGCAATGGCCAGCGCCTAAGCAATTAGCTTTTTTAATCAACGCCTATAATGCTTGGACCGTTGAATTTATTTTAACCGCATATCCTAATTTGGAGTCGATCAAAGATCTTGGTAGCTTTTTTAGCTCCCCTTGGAGTAAGAAGTTCATTCCTTTATTAGGTGACACGCGCAGCTTAGACAATATTGAACACGAGTTAATTCGTGGCGATAATAAATATGGCGATCCGCGTATTCATTTTGCGGTTAATTGTGCCAGTATTGGCTGTCCCGCTTTGCGTGAAGAAGCCTACAGTGCAGATAAACTAGAGCAGCAATTGAACGAGCAAACCGTACGCTTTTTAACCGATAATACACGTAATCGTTTTGGCGAACGTAGCATGGAACTTTCCGCTATTTTTAAGTGGTATGGTGTCGACTTTGCCTTAGGTTTTCAGGGCAGTAATTCTTTACCCTCGTTTATATTGCTATATCAGGAAGCCTTGAATTTAACGCCTGCACAACAAGTATTATTAAAGTCTGAGGATATGGACACCACATTCTTAAACTATGATTGGGCGCTAAATGCCGCTAGGTAAATTATCGCGCTTATTGAGTGACAAAAAAAGTCGTTTTTCGACTGTTTTTGCTAATCATTCCCTCAATAAAGCCGCTATTTTTTTATCGCATAAACAACAAAATGGCTTAAGAACACAATTCACTATCACTTCAAATTTCAAAGCATTTGGGGTGATTTTAAGGCAACTAATATTAATGCTAGCAGTAATTTTTTCGCCAACAGCATTAAGTTACACCGCCCCTATTTCAGCACAAATCTTCGAACAAGATTCAATTTCAGTAACAACTTCATTAGTAGCAAAAAAAGCACCTGTAGAAACTATCTGGAATACTATAGAAACATTAGGAAAAAACCACTCTGTTTACTTTCACGCTTGGGGCGGTGATCCGCAAATTAATATCTATATTCAATGGCTAGCTAAGCGGGTAAAAAATTCACATAACATTGACTTACACCATGTAAAATTAACCGACACCAGTGAAGCCGTTAGCCGTGTGTTAGCAGAAAAGTCAGCAAACAACCATCAGCAAGGGCAAGTTGATTTAGTCTGGATCAATGGCGAAAATTTCGCATCAATGGCCCAGTATCAGCTATTAGCACGAGGCTGGGTCGCACAACTACCTAATTTTTCATTAACTAATCCTAGTGAGAATGAGGCAATGACTCGTGATTTTGGTCTGCCGACACAAGGTATGGAAGCACCTTGGGGACAAGCATCACTGAGCTTTTATTATACGCCCTCACCCAATACCCATGATCTTAATTATGCACAAAATTCATATCAAGATAGTATTAGCAAAGCGCCCAAAAACATAAATCAGCTGCTAACTTGGGCTGAGCAAAATCCCGGTCGTTTTACTTACCCAAAGCCGCCTGATTTTTTATCGCTAAGTTTTCTTAAATATGCACTGATCGCATTGAATCAACAGCAAAAAGAGCAGGTAAAATCAGGTTTATATCAAGCCCCAACACCACAAAGCCAAGCAGCTTTGTTACCGACTTTATGGGCTTATTTAGATAAACTTCATCCGCATTTATGGCATCAAGGGCAATATTTTGTTGCCAGTGGCACCGCATTACAAAGACTGGTGGGTGACGGCGAAATAAACCTCGGTTTTACCTTCTCAGCGGCGCAAATACCGGCCTCGGTTGCGCGATACAATTTACCCGAAAATACCCGCAGCTTTGTTATGAAAGATGGCAGCTTAAGTAATATTCATTTTGTCGCTATTCCCTATAATGCGGCGAATAGTGACTCGGCAAAAGTTGTTGCCAATTTTATGCTTAGTGTTGAAGCCCAAGCTAAAAAACAACAAGCTGAAATTTGGGGTGACAGCACCGTTATCGATGTATCGAAATTACCTGTGCAGCAACAATTATTGTTTAGTACCAATCAACCACACCCAAGCGCATTACCCATTAACAGCAAAATAATAGCATTAAGTGAGCCTCATCCTAGCTGGTCGAAACTCATCAACCGTGAATGGCTAAAACGTTATGGGGCGCAATAATCCATGAGTAATTCATTAGTCACTAAGACACCATTGAGCGATAGGCTTTTTAACGCGATAGTTAAAATTAGCCCCAAAGTGTTAATGGCGATATTAATTTTGCCTGTACTTGGTGGCTTGTTTGGCGTTATTTTACCCGCATTTGGTTGGTTGCCAGCATTAGACAAAACCCAGTTTAATGTACACGGGTTTCAGCAATTAATACAAACACCTGGCATAGCTCAGATGATAGGCTTGAGCTTTTTCACCAGTATAGTCAGTGGTTTATTAGCTTTTATTATCACCCTTTTATTATTAGCAACTTATTTTGATAGCCCTTGGTTACCGCGTATTCAGCGTTTGCTAGGGCCTATTTTAGTCATTCCACATGCAGCAGCAGCAATAGCTATCGCATTTTTAATTACACCATCAGGTATGTTCGCCCGATTACTTTCCCCTTGGTTAACGGGATGGCAAAACCCAATTGATTGGCTACTGCCCCACGACCCATACGGTATAAGCATTATTATGGGTTTAACGCTAAAAGAACTGCCGTTTTTATTACTCATGACACTAAGCGCTATTGCTCAACCTGCACTCAATATTAAGTTACGTGCACAATATCGTCTCGCGCTTAGCTTAGGTTATTACCCAATGACCGCATTTTTCAAAGCCGTGTTGCCAAACATTTACCCGTTAATGCGCTTGCCGATATTAGCCATACTCGCCTACGCCAGTGCCAGTGTAGAAATGCCATTAATACTGGGCCCTAATGCCCCGCCAACATTAGCCGTAGCCATTATGAATTGGTTTCATGATGTTGATTTAAGTTTACGAATAAAAGCATCGGCCGGGGCATTATTACAACTGCTGATAACGATGTCAGTACTGATCACTTGGTGGTTATTAGAAAAGATAACGCTTGCCATAACCTGCAAAAGTCTCAGCAACGGTAAGCGCACATATGGTGATGCCTTTTGGGCTAAAATCATCAATTTTTTTACCGTATTGCTGATCAGCTTTATCACGTTAGCATTACTTGGTATGGTGTTTTGGTCGTTTGCAGGCTACTGGCAGTTTCCGTTAGCCCTACCAGAACAATGGGTGCTAGTGCATTGGCAATCGGCTTTACTTCAAGTGCAAACACCCATTATTAATTCCCTCTCTATTGGTTTAGTAGCAACCAGTATTGCGATTATTTTAACCTTGCTAACCTTAGAGTTTGAAAAACAAAACGGTGCACTACTGTCAAATTACAGTAGTTTGATTATTTATTTACCCTTGATGATCCCCAGTATTGCCTTTTTATTCGGCTTAGTATGGTTGCAAGAAGCGTTACATAGTAAAGCAATCTTTATGAATGTTGCCTTGGCGCATTTACTGTTTGTTTTACCGTACGTGTTTTTATCTTTAGCGAGCAGTTATCGACGACTTGACCCTCGTTATGCACAAGTAGCCGCAAGTTTAGGTGCATCACCGTTTAAAATATTTTTACAGGTGAGTTTACCGCAACTACTTATGCCAATTATGATGGCCAGCGCTTTAGGCCTCGCTATAAGTTTTAGCCAATACTTACCGACCTTACTTGTTGGGGGTGGTCGATTGAATACCGTAACCACTGAAGCAGTAAGCTTAGCTAATGGCGCAAGTCGCCGCACAAGTGCTGTTTATGCGCTAATACAGATGCTATTACCGGCCATCGCTTTTTCAATGATATGGTTGGTATCGACTCTACAAAACAGACAAAAGAAAAATACCAAGGTCAACCTATGAGCCGCTCTTTTGAGACAAGTAGTTTACAGATAGAAAACTTAACCATATTACGTGAAAAAACAGCGCTATTATCCCTTAATGAAACAATAAAAGGTGGCGAGGTACTAACTATAATGGGCCCCTCAGGCAGTGGTAAATCAACCTTGCTAAACTGGCTAACAGGTATGTTACCAAAAGGATTTCAGGCCGAAGGTAACGTGTATTTAAATAGCGTAAATATTACTCAAACAGCCAGTTATCAACGCCATATCGGCTTATTGTATCAAGATGCCTTGTTGTTTCCACATTTGTCTGTCGCCGATAATATTGCTTTTGCTATGCCAAAAGGTGATAAAAAAGCACGCGCGAGAAAAATTAGCTTTGCACTCGCTGAGGTAGGATTAGCCGGTCTAGACAATCGCCATCCCGACAGTTTATCAGGCGGACAACAAGCGCGCGTTGCGCTTTTACGGGTATTATTAAGTCAGCCTAAAGCAATATTACTAGATGAAGCATTTAGCAAATTAGACAGCCAATTGCGCCAAGAAACCCGGCAGTTAGTGTTTGAGCAAATAAAACAACACCAATTACCCGCTATAATGGTGACTCATGATGAGTCAGACGCTATAGCCGCCAACGGCAAAGTTATTCATTTGTCAGCAACACCAGAACAACACAATTAACTAGAAGGTCTTATGTTAGATAAGTATATTACACCCGTGATAAAACCTTTATTACATCCCGTGGTAAGCTTGTTAGATAAGCGCCAAGTTACACCTGATCAACTCACTGTTATTGGTTTTATCATAGGTTTATTAGCTGTACCCTTTTTAGCCTTAAGCTTATGGAATTTTGCCTTAGCAGCTATTATTTTAAATCGCATATTTGACGGTTTAGATGGTGCATTAGCAAGGCATCAAAACAGCAGCACAAGTGCTGGCGGCTTTTTAGATATTTGCCTCGATTTTTTGTTTTATGCCGCTATACCTTTAGGTTTTGCGTTGGCAAACCCTGAACAAAATGCTTTAGCTGCCGCGGTATTATTAGCGGTGTTTATTGGCACAGGTTCGAGTTTTTTAGCCTTTGCTATTCCAGCAGAAAAACTCAACTTAGATAAACCACAATTTGCTTACAAAAGTTTTTATTATTTAAACGGCTTAACTGAAGGGACTGAAACGATTGCCATCTTCGTTGCATTTTGCTTATGGCCGCAATATTTTGCTGAACTCGCCTATAGCTTTGCTCTATTAGCAGGTATAACGATTGTTACTCGGGTCTATGGTGGTTATCATACTTTGAAAACACAAACCATAAATCAACAGATATCTGCAACGAAAAATGCTGATAAAGATACTTTAGAAACGGATAACTAAATGACAGAGGCCAGTTTACGATTAAGTATATTTTTTGCTGTTTTGCTCGCTATGATAGTGCTAGAAAGCTGCTTTCCTGCGCGAAGAAGTAAGTTGACTAAACGCGTTCGTTGGCTAGGTAACTTTTCACTTTTGATTATATCGTCAGTCATCGCTAGGCTATTAGTGCCCATTGGCGTTACCGGCATTGCCTTATATGGTTCAGCAAATGGCATAGGTTTGTTCAATATCATTAACTTACCAAACTGGCTTGGCATTACCTTGAGTGTATTGTTATTAGATTTAATGATTTACTGGCAACATCGACTTTTTCATCTAGTGCCCATGCTATGGCGCTTTCACAAGGTGCATCATGCCGACAGCCATATCGATGCCAGTACAGGCTTACGTTTTCACCCTGTTGAAATAGTATTAAGCATTTTACTGAAAGGTGTAGCGGTTCTCTTACTTGGCGTACCTGCCGTTGCAGTGATTATTTTTGAAGTAGCCCTCAATGGTTTTGCCCTGTTCAATCATGCAAATATTCGACTACCCCGTTGGTTAGAGTACCCATTGCGCGCCATACTGATAACACAAGTATTACACCGTATTCATCATAGCCAAGTGCTCGATGAAACCAATAGTAATTATGGATTTAGCGTCAGTTGGTGGGATAGATTATTTGGCAGTTATAAATCACAGGCTAAAAAGCGTGATGAAGACTTAGATATTGGCCTTAAAAGTTATCCTCCAAATAATAAAAGTGCAGGCTTTATGTCGCTATTGAAAATGCCTTTCGGTAAAAATTAACGAACTACAAAGAGGCTTAAATTAAAATCACTCCAATCTATCTTTGTAATTAACGCGAAACATACCAACCATAACCTATTGAATTTTAAATAGTAAACCAAAGATCACGGGTGAATATACAAGTTTACAAGAAAGTAACACTATGTTAGGTTTTTTGATACACTAACTGGTATGACATCGGATGAGAGTTGTTAAAATTGTGACCGCTGACATTCTTGTATCATCGGCATACTAAAGAGCAACAACTCCTAATATTTTCAGTTCAATTAAGTAAACTATTTTATGCAAAAACTTTCTCAGACACAGTTCGACTTTATCATAATAGGCGCAGGTTCAGCTGGTGCAACTTTAGCAGCGCGTTTAACTGAAAACAGTCAATTTAGCGTATGTTTAATTGAAGCGGGTGGTAAAGATAAAAATCCTTTTATTCATATTCCATTTGGTTTAGCCTTTCTTTCCCGTTTGACAAATTTAGGCTGGCAATATAACACTGAACCGCAATCTCAATTGAACAATCGTAAGCTCTTTTGGCCACGAGGTAAGGTATTAGGAGGTTCAAGTTCACTCAATGCTATGTGTTACATCCGTGGTGTGCCTGAGGATTATGACCGATGGAGTGATATGGGTGCCAAAGGATGGGATTGGCAAACCGTTTTGCCTTATTTCAAAAAGTCTGAAAAACAACAACATGGCGAAAGTGAACTGCATGGTGCGGATGGTTATCTGAGCGTCAGTGATTTACGCCATACTAATCCTCTTTCTAATACCTTCGTTGATGCCGCTGAAGAAATTGGGCTATCTAAAGTCTCAGATTTTAATAGCCTAGATCGAGAAGGATTGGGTTTTTATCAAGTTACTCAGGAAAACGGCCAACGTTGCTCTTCCGCTAAAGGCTATTTAACGCCAGCGTTAACTCGACCTAATTTAACCGTATTAACTAAGGCTTTAGTTGAGAAAATTCAAATTAACGAGGGCGTGGCTACCGGCGTAAAATTGCAACTTGATGGTCAATCAATTGAACTTACTGCTTGTAAAGAAGTGTTATTATCTGCTGGGGCGATTAACTCGCCACAGGTCTTAATGTTGTCTGGCATCGGGCCAAAAGAGCATCTAGCTAAAAACGGTATTGAAACAAAAGCTGACTTACCGGGAGTCGGACAAAACTTACAAGATCATCTTGACGCTATAGTTCAACATCGCTGCAAAAGCCGTGATAGTTATTCTATTTCTCTTGCACTTATTCCGCGCTATGCCAAAGCGGTGTTTAACTATATGTTTAATCGCCAAGGTGTTTTTACCAGCAATGTTGCTGAGGCTGGAGGCTTTGATAAAACCCAAAGTACTGCGGACATTCCTGATATCCAGTATCATTTTTTACCCGCAATTTTGCTCAATCATGGGCGTTCAACTGCCTTTGGTTATGGCTATGGGGTACACGTTTGTGCTCTATATCCAAAGAGTCGAGGTGAAATCAAATTACGTTCGAATAGACCAAATGATCCAGTCATGATTGATCCAAACTATCTCGAGCACCCTGATGATCAAAAAGTGATGATTGACGGTGTTCGACGTGCGAGAAAAATTCTTGCAGCACCGTCGTTTGAAAAGTATCAGTCTTGGGAAATTGGTCCTGGCTCTGACGCTCAAAGTGATGAAGAAATATTGGCCTTTATCCGTAAAAAGTCCGAAACTATTTATCACCCTGTAGGTACCTGTAAAATGGGTGATACAAGTGATGTTATGACTGTTGTAGATTCAGAGCTAAAAGTAAAAAACATCAAAGGTCTAAGAGTGGTAGATGCCTCAGTTATGCCTACGCTTGTTGGTGGAAACACTAACGCACCTACCATAATGATTGCAGAACGTTGTGCTGATTTGATTAAGCGAGAATATCAATAATACATGTCTAAAAATCAGCATTAAAGAACAGAACCATATAGTTATATAGAATGTTTTTTTTAATTTATTTCTTTGGGTTTGGGTTTGGGTTTGGGTTT
>NZ_JACGWA010000027.1 GCF_014077505.1 Colwellia sp. BRX10-3
AGTTCTTTAACAATCTGGAAAGCTGATATAAATACCGGTATTTATATGATGAACACGGTGTCGCGCTGTTGTTCATAAATTATAAATACCAAGCTGTTGTTAATGGGAATATCGCCTGTTAATAATGGTGATTGTGGCTCCTCCTCGGAGACGCAATCAACCCGGTAATAAATTTACTTTTACGAGTTAAATTTGTTACCACTCTTATTCAAGACACATTTATTTGTGCGTGAAAATGTCAGACTTTACAATTGCTGTGGATTAGTCTCCGCGGTGTACTTTGTGTTGATTCTTTTTAAGAGGAGACTACTTAGGGTTGTATGGTTAAGTGACTAAGCGTATGTGGTGGATGCCTTGGCAGTTAGAGGCGATGAAGGACGTGTTAATCTGCGAAAAGCTTTGGTGAGGTGATAAAAACCGTTATAGCCAAAGATATCCGAATGGGGAAACCCACCCAACGTAAGTTGGGTATCATTAAGTGAATACATAGCTTAATGAGGCGAACCGGGAGAACTGAAACATCTAAGTACCCCGAGGAAAAGAAATCAACCGAGATTTCCTTAGTAGCGGCGAGCGAACGGGAATTAGCCCTTAAGTGGTTTGTAAGTTAGTGGAATCTACTGGAAAGTAGAGCGATACAGGGTGATAGCCCCGTACACGAAAATAAACTTATCATGAAATCGAGTAGGTCGGCACACGTGAAACGTTGACTGAACATGGGGGGACCATCCTCCAAGGCTAAATACTCCTAACTGACCGATAGTGAACCAGTACCGTGAGGGAAAGGCGAAAAGAACCCCTGTGAGGGGAGTGAAATAGAACCTGAAACCGCATACGTACAAGCAGTGAGAGCTAGATTTAGTCTAGTGATTGCGTACCTTTTGTATAATGGGTCAGCGACTTATATTCTGTAGCAAGGTTAACCGAATAGGGGAGCCGTAGCGAAAGCGAGTGTTAACTGCGCGTTTAGTTGCAGGGTATAGACCCGAAACCCGGCGATCTACCCATGGGCAGGTTGAAGGTTGAGTAACATCAACTGGAGGACCGAACACACGTATGTTGAAAAATGCGGTGATGACTTGTGGGTCGGAGTGAAAGGCTAATCAAGCCGGGAGATAGCTGGTTCTCCCCGAAATCTATTTAGGTAGAGCCTCGCACGAACACCATTGGGGGTAGAGCACTGTTAAGGCTAGGGGGTCATCCCGACTTACCAACCCTTTGCAAACTCCGAATACCAATGAGTGATATGCGGGAGACACACTACGGGTGCTAACGTCCGTTGTGAAGAGGGAAACAACCCAGACCGCCAGCTAAGGTCCCAAAGTACTAGTTAAGTGGGAAACGATGTGGAAAGGCATAGACAGCTAGGAGGTTGGCTTAGAAGCAGCCATCCTTTAAAGAAAGCGTAATAGCTCACTAGTCGAGTCGGTCTGCGCGGAAGATGTAACGGGGCTAAACTAGTCACCGAAGCTGCGGATTTGAACTTAGGTTCAAGTGGTAGGGGAGCGTTCTGTAAGCCGTTGAAGGTGAGTTGTAAAGCTTGCTGGAGGTATCAGAAGTGCGAATGCTGACATGAGTAACGATAAGGGGAGTGAAAAACTCCCCCGCCGAAAGACCAAGGTTTCCTGTCCCATGTTAATCAGGGCAGGGTAAGTCGGCCCCTAAGGCGAGGCGGAAACGCGTAGTCGATGGGAAACAGATTAATATTTCTGTACTTCTATATATTGCGAAGGAGGGACGGAGTAGGCTAGGTGAGCACGGCGTTGGTAGTCCGTGTGAAAGTATGTAGGCGGTTATCTTAGGTAAATCCGGGATTTCATTTAAACGCTGAGATACGAGACGAGACTCTACGGAGTTGAAGTCATTGATGCCATGCTTCCAGGAAAAGCTTCTAAGCTTCAGATATATAGGAACCGTACCCCAAACCGACACAGGTGGTTAGGTAGAGAATACTAAGGCGCTTGAGAGAACTCGGGTGAAGGAACTAGGCAAAATAGTACCGTAACTTCGGGAGAAGGTACGCTCTCTAATGTGAAGCCCTTGCGGCGTAAGCATCGGAGAGTCGAAGTAACCAGGTGGCTGGAACTGTTTATTAAAAACACAGCACTGTGCAAAATCGAAAGATGACGTATACGGTGTGACGCCTGCCCGGTGCCGGAAGGTTAATTGATTGGGTTAGTCCTCGGACGAAGCTCATGATCGAAGCCCCGGTAAACGGCGGCCGTAACTATAACGGTCCTAAGGTAGCGAAATTCCTTGTCGGGTAAGTTCCGACCTGCACGAATGGCGTAATCATGGCCACACTGTCTCCACCCGAGACTCAGTGAAATTGAAATTGCGGTTAAGATGCCGTATACCCGCGGCTAGACGGAAAGACCCCGTGAACCTTTACTATAGCTTGACAGTGAACATTGCTCCTACATGTGTAGGATAGGTGGGAGACTATGAAACCATGTCGCTAGATGTGGTGGAGTCTACCTTGAAATACCACCCTTGTATGCGTGATGTTCTAACCTAGGGCCCTTATCGGGCTTGGGGACACTGTCTGGTGGGTAGTTTGACTGGGGCGGTCTCCTCCTAAAGAGTAACGGAGGAGCACGAAGGTTGGCTAAGTACGGTCGGACATCGTACGGTTAGTGCAATGGCATAAGCCAGCTTAACTGCGAGACAGACACGTCGAGCAGGTACGAAAGTAGGTCATAGTGATCCGGTGGTTCTGTATGGAAGGGCCATCGCTCAACGGATAAAAGGTACTCCGGGGATAACAGGCTGATACCGCCCAAGAGTTCATATCGACGGCGGTGTTTGGCACCTCGATGTCGGCTCATCACATCCTGGGGCTGAAGTCGGTCCCAAGGGTATGGCTGTTCGCCATTTAAAGTGGTACGCGAGCTGGGTTTAGAACGTCGTGAGACAGTTCGGTCCCTATCTGCCGTGGGCGTTTGAGAATTGAAGAGGGCTGCTCCTAGTACGAGAGGACCGGAGTGGACGAACCGCTGGTGTTCGGGTTGTTATGCCAATAGCATTGCCCGGTAGCTACGTTCGGAACTGATAACCGCTGAAAGCATCTAAGCGGGAAGCAGGCTTTGAGATGAGTTCTCACTGGAGCTTTAAGCTCCCTAAAGGGTCGTTGGAGACTACAACGTTGATAGGTTGGGTGTGGAAGTGCTGCGAGGCATTGAGCTAACCAATACTAATTACCCGTGAGGCTTAACCATACAACACCCAAGTAGTTTT
>NZ_JACGWA010000012.1 GCF_014077505.1 Colwellia sp. BRX10-3
CTTGCTCTATGACTGCTAATTTAAAGCCCAACGTATAATCACGTTGTGAACGTTTGGTGCCTTTAGTAATTGAATTTTTCATTTTAAAGTCCTAAATGTGTAAACACATTTCAGGACGGGACAATAAAAACATAAAAGGCGAATCATTTCTGATTCGCCTTTTTAAGTTTCACAAACTTAATTAATTTTTCAAACTTAATTAAACCTTCACAAACTTAATTAATGGATGACAGATGACACTAGTCTTGGTAACTAGAAACCGGAGGGCAACTACAAATCAAATTTCTATCCCCATATACATCATCAATACGGTTAACCGTTGGCCAAAATTTATTCTTTGCTGCTGCAGGCACTGGGAATACGGCTTCTTGAATCGTGTAAGCTCGATCCCAAGGTGCTGTAATATCCGCTAGTGTGTGTGGTGCGTTGTGAAGTGGGTTATCTTCGCTTGTCCACTCACCTGACTCAACTTTGCGTACTTCGCTGCGAATTGACACCATGGCTTCAATGAAACGGTCAAGTTCTACTTTTGACTCAGATTCAGTTGGCTCAATCATAAACGTACCCGCTACTGGGAACGACATAGTTGGCGCATGAAAACCGTAATCTATTAAGCGTTTGGCGATATCCACTTCAGTAATACCTGATTCCGCTTTAAGTGGGCGTAAATCGATAATACATTCGTGCGCTACTCGGCCATTTTTTCCTGCATATAAAAGCGGGAAGTGTTGGCTAAGTTTTGTCGCTATATAGTTGGCGTTAGTAATGGCGTATTTAGTTGCATCAGTAACACCTTTTTTACCGAGTAAGGCACAGTAAAGGTATGAGATACATAATATACCAGCACTGCCGTATGGTGCTGCTGAAACGGCGCCATTACCTTGGGTGTTTTCGTTAACGTTAATGAGTGCATGGTCAGGTAAAAATGGTGCTAAGTGCGATTTAACGCCGATAGGTCCCATACCTGGTCCGCCACCACCGTGTGGAATTGAAAACGTTTTGTGTAAGTTTAAGTGTGAAACGTCAGCACCGATAAAGCCCGGTGATGTTAAACCTACTTGTGCATTCATGTTCGCACCATCAAGATAAACCTGACCGCCGTGCTCGTGAACTATGTTACAAATTTCAGCAATCGTTGTTTCATAAACACCGTGTGTAGACGGGTATGTGATCATGATACAAGATAGGTTGTCAGCTAACTCTTCTGCTTTCGCTTTTAAGTCGGCCATATCAACGTTACCGGCTTTGTCACAAGCAACCACTACTACCTTCATGCCAACCATTTGCGCAGACGCTGGGTTAGTACCATGGGCAGATGAAGGAATTAAACAAATATTACGATGTGCATCGCCGCGACTTTGGTGATATTTGTGAATAGCGATAAGGCCAGCGTACTCGCCTTGTGCACCTGAGTTTGGTTGCATTGATATGTTGTCGTAACCGGTAAGTTCTATTAACCAATCACCCAACTCGTCAATCATTTGCTTGTAACCTTGTGCTTGGTCAACAGGGGCAAATGGATGCATGTTGGCAAATTCAGGCCATGATACTGGGATCATTTGCGCTGTAGCATTTAATTTCATGGTACAAGAGCCCAATGAAATCATGGAATGATTCAAGGCTAAATCTTTGTTTTCTAATTTTTTGATGTAACGTAGCATCTCAGTTTCACTGTGATACGAGTTAAATACGGGGTGCGTTAGAATGGCTGACTCACGCTTTATTGTCGCAGGAATTGACGAATGACCTGAGTCGATAATTTTCTTATCAAGTACTGCTACGTCTAAACCATGCCCTTCGCCTAATAAAATATCAAACAAGGTTTGTACGTTTTCACGCGTGGTGGTTTCATCTAACGAAATGCTGATTTGACCGTCAACATCAGTGCGGAAGTTAACGCCAGCCGCTAATGCACGTGCAACAATTTCATCTTTATTACTAACGTTGAACGTTAAGGTATCAAAGTAGTTTTTATGAAGTGCTTGTAAGCCATTTGTTGCTGTACCTAAACATAAAATATCAGCAAAACGGTGAATACGTTCAGCAATAATTTTTAAGCCTTTAGGACCATGATAAACCGCGTAAAACGCCGCCATGTTAGCTAATAACACTTGTGCTGTACAAATGTTTGAGTTGGCTTTTTCGCGGCGAATATGTTGCTCGCGCGTTTGCATTGCCATACGCAGTGCTGGGTTATCACGCGTGTCTTTCGATACGCCAATAATACGACCAGGTAATGAACGTTTGTATTTTTCAGAAGTAGTAAAAAATGCAGCGTGAGGTCCGCCGTAGCCCATGGGCACACCAAAACGCTGAGTTGAACCGATAACGGCATCAGCACCTAATTCACCTGGTGCTTTTAATAGCACTAAGCTCATAATGTCGGCAGCAACGGCAACAATACCTTTTTTGTCATGCACTTTAGCAATTAAGTCGCTAATGTCGGTAATTTCACCACTGGCACTTGGGTATTGTAATAATGCGCCAAATACGTCGTGTTCTACCACTTCGCCAGCAGGTGCTACAACGATGTCGAAATCAAACATTTCGGCACGTTGCTTAACTAAATCGATAGTTTGTGGGTAAACGTCGCTTGAGATAAAAAACAAGTTTGATTTCTTATTTTTTGAAACACGCTTCGCTAATGCCATAGCTTCAGCAGCGGCTGTGCCTTCATCAAGTAATGACGCCGACGCTAGGTCTAAACCTGTTAGGTCGATACACATTTGTTGGAAGTTTAATAAAGACTCTAAACGACCTTGGGCAATTTCTGGTTGGTAAGGCGTGTATGCCGTGTACCAGCCTGGATTTTCTAACACGTTACGTAAAATAACGTTCGGTGTAAGTGTGCCATAGTAACCTAAACCAATATATGTCTCGTTTACTTTGTTCAAGCTTGCCACTTTTTTTAAGTCAGCTAAGGCTTGTACTTCAGTTTTGCTTTCTTCGATAGCCGGTAAATCAGCTAAACGAATATCACTTGGTACGATTTCGTCGATAAGAGCATCGACAGATTCAGCACCAATATCTTTGAGCATGGCTTGCGTTTGCTCGGCATTTGGACCGATGTGACGTCGAATAAAATCTTGTCTTTGCTCTAGTTCAGTCAAAGATAAAGAGTCATTATATTGAGTAGTCATAAAACAGCTTCACTTAGTATTTAAACATAATATAAAAGAAAGCCTCGGTATTCAGCAGAATCTTCGAGGCTTAAAAAGCTTTTCGTAAACAGTTTGTTATTTAGACAAGGCGCTAAAGTTATGAGTCTTATGAGCTTAGTGTACTAAGTGATTTAGACGAATAACAAAAGCAACGCAGTATAAAGACAAAATGTGCCCGAAAATTAGTCTTCGTCGATCGAATTTGCATAACCTTCGGCATCTAGTAAGTTTTCTAACTCACCTTCGTCTTCAATTTTTAATTTGAATAACCAACCGTCACCAAACGCGTCTGAGTTGACTAGTTCTGGTGAATCTTCAAGATCTTCATTCACTTCAATTACTTCACCGGTTAACGGTGCGTAAATGTCTGAGGCGGCTTTTACAGATTCTGCTACTGCAACGTCGTCACCAGTACTTACTGTGTCGCCAACCTCAGGCAATTCAACAAATACCATATCGCCTAAAAGGTCTTGTGCGTGTTCAGTAATACCGACAGTAACGACACCGTTACCTTCGTTACGTACCCACTCATGTGATGTTGCATATTTTAGTTCTGAAGGAATGTTGCTCATTGTTTTTTTCCTAGTCTGTATTTTTAAATTCGGTTTAAATTACTATAGTATGAAGCTTGCTTGAGTAAAGCATCCATACTATAGCTTAAATTCTCAGCATTTTTAATAGGGTTTTACCGCTAACTAATGAAAGTTAGCGTCGAGTAATTTGTTTAAAAAACTTTTTTGCCGTTACGTACGAAGCTTGGCTTAATTACTTTCACGTTAACGAGCTTTTTACGCATTTCAACTTCTACTGTGCTGCCTAGTACTACACTGCGTGGTACACGTGCCATAGCGATACTGTGACCTAAAGTTGGAGAGAAAGTACCTGAGGTAATAATACCTTCGCCTGCTTCAGTAAGTACTTTTAAACCAGTGCGCAATACGCCTTTTTCTTCCAGTACTAAACCCACCAATTTAGGTTGGTCGCCAGCTGCACGTTGTGCTGCTAATGCTTCACGACCGTTAAAGTTACGATCTTCTGGTTCCCAGCTAATGGTCCAAGCCATGTTAGCCGCTAATGGCGAAACACTTTCGTCCATGTCTAAACCATAAAGGTTCATGCCAGCTTCTAAACGTAAAGTATCACGAGCACCTAAACCACAAGGTTTAACACCAGCATCTAGCAATTGTTGCCAAAGGTCAGCCGCTTGGTCAGCCGGTAAAGCGATTTCGTAACCGTTTTCACCTGTGTAACCAGTTGTGGCAATAAATAAGTCGCCCGCTTGTGCTGAGAAAAATGGCTTCATGCCATCAACAGCGGCGGTTTGCTCGGCATTAAGTAACGTGGCTACTTTAGCTTTAGCTTGTGGGCCTTGCACGGCGATCATGGCAAATTCTGGACGTTCGGTAATGGTTACGTCAAAGGTTGCTGCTTGTTCGTTTATCCACGCTAAGTCTTTTACGCGAGTCGCTGAGTTAACCACTAAGCGGTAATCTGTGTTAGTGAAGAAGTATACGATTAAGTCATCGATAACACCGCCTTCAAGGTTACACATGCCGGTATAAAGTGCTTTACCTGCAATGTCTAACTTGGCTACGTCGTTAATCACTAAACGGCGTAAAAATGCTTGTGCATCAGCGCCTTGAACATCAACAATTGTCATGTGTGAAACATCGAACATACCAGCGTCTGTGCGCACCGCATGATGTTCTTCAATTTGAGAACCATAGTTGATCGGCATTTCCCAGCCGTAAAAATCAACCATTTTGGCGCCAGCTTCTATGTGCTTAGCATGTAATACTGTTTTATTTGTCATCGTACGTTTCACTCACGTTAGTTGTTTTACCTAAGTTTTCAGCGCTTAAAAAAAGCGTAATAACTAAACCTAGGATAAAGACGGAAGATTTACAAAAAGTGGCAAAGATTATAGCCCTGAGTGGCTGTTGATTCAACAGATAAGAAAGCAATTTTAAAATTTTAAGCAGACTAATTAAGCTATTCAAAATTATATTTTCAAAACATCACATTTTGAAAATATAATTCCTTGAGCGCATAAAAAATAAGCCCGTAGCAAACTAAAATTTTATATCAATTAAAAGAATAAAAACAACTATTTTCTCAACTGGCCAATTTGTTATTGGCTGATTGAGAGAAATAGCGTTTTTCTTGACTTAATGGTCAATAAAAATGAGGTAATTAGCGTGAAACTACCACTAATTTTTGTGTTTCGACATTTTATGCTGCACTTGTTGAAAACGTGCTTTAGACAATTCTGGTAAATTGGCTTTGAACCCTAATGCTTGATTAATCATTAACGCTTTTGCAGGTTTAATATGGTTAAGCAACGACATGCCCAAGCCGCGAAACAATTTAAACACGCTTTGCTGAGGCGTAAAGGCTTGTTTAATAGCCTCCATAGCGGCGATCATTTCTGCTGCTTCACTTTTGCGCCAGCGGGCAAATTGTTGTAACGATTTATCACTATACCAAGCGTTGTCATCAACCATGCCATTCGCTTGTGCTTTATTAAGTTGCTCGGCGATAGCTTGTGATAACGCGGCGGCATCGAGCAAGCCTAAGTTAACGCCCTGCCCAGCTAACGGGTGAATAGTATGAGCTGCATCGCCTACCAATACCATACGGCCTTTAACAAACTCTTGGGCAAAGCGCATGGTTAACGGATGTGTAAATCGCTCACTGACTAATGTTACTTGCCCGAGCTTACCATCGCTAGCCGCAGTAATTTCTTTACCAAAATCATCGGCAGAAATGCCGCTTAAGCGAGTAGCCTCTTCAGGGCTTGTTGACCAAACAATAGAACATAAATCATGTTGATATAAAGGTAATAGCGCTAGTGGCCCAGTGTCTAAAAATACTTGCCATGCTGTATTTTGATGGCCTTGCTGACATTTAACCGTAGCAACAATGCTATGGTGATCATAATCTCGAAACGTTAACGGCACGTTCATTTGCTTACGCACCCAAGAATTTGCACCGTCTGCGCCAACTACTAATTTTGCCACTATCGGCATAGGTTGGGTGTTGCTGTTGGGCTCAAAGGTGGCAAATACTTCGTTATCGCTAGGGTTTAATTGCTGAAGTTTATTCTCGGTGAAAAACTCGATACCACTGTCTTGTGCCGCTTTTTGCCAAAGAGCATTGCGAATAACTTTATTTTCAATAATAAAACCTAATTGCTCTGGGGCATTTCCTACTGCTGAATGGCTAACATCTTTTAGTGCAAAATCAAGCTGTCCGTAACCGGCTTTATCCCAAATATGCATATCGTGATAAGGCTGTGCGCGTTGGGCAATAATGTCTTGCCAAACATTAAGGTTGTTGAACATTTGCTGACTGGCGGCATTAATAGCGCTCACCCGAACTTCAGGTTCATCGCTCAGTGTGTCAACCGCTGTGTTATCAACAATAGCAACGCTAAGCTCGCTTTGTTGGCGAATAGCAAGCGCCAGCGTTAAGCCAACCATACCGCCACCCACAATTAACAGATCAAATTTTTGCATTATTTGTCACATTCATTTTTTTCATATTTATTTTTATTTCTAATAGCCCATCGTTTTCTTAACTAGCGCATTTTTCAAGGCTGGAAAATAGTTTACTACTTTTAAGCCAATATTACGCCCTGCCACCAATGGCGGTAACGTATTCGAAAATAAAGTAACTAAAGAGTCAGTTAAGCTAATCACTTGTTTTTGGTCTTGCTTACGCGACTCGCCATATTGCATTAAACTGGCAAAAGCGCCGATATCTTGTTGCTGCGCTAAAGCGTTTTTGATCACCTCAGTCATGTCACTCACATCACGCAGTCCTAAATTAAAACCTTGCCCGGCAATAGGATGAATGGTGTGTGAAGCGTTACCAATTAAGGCCATACGATGATAAACCTGTTCGGTGGCTTGTACTAACTTTAACGGATAAATTACCCGTTTACCGACTTGGGTAATATTGCCAAGCCAATGACCAAATGATTGTTCTAACTGTTGAGCAAATTCGTTATCTGATAAATTTACCATCTGCTCAGCCAGTTCTGGTGTTAGGGTCCACACTAATGAGCAACGCCCCGCACTATTATGTATCGCACTGCTAATTATAGAGCTATTTGGTTTAACACTGCTTAGCTTAGCACTTGAATTTGGCGCAGCCGACAAAGGCAGCATGGCAATTGGACCGGTTTCGGTAAAGCGTTCGTAGGCAATGTTATTATGATGAATAGATGTTGCAACATTGGCTATTAAGGCTGATTGCTGATAATCACGAGTGGTGGTGGCAATGTTAGCAAACTGTCGACATGGCGACTTTGCGCCATCGCAGGCAAGTAATAAAGCTGCAGATAATTTCAAACCTGAGCTTAACTCAACATTAACCTGTTCAGCTTGCCATTTTACATCGCGAATACTGTCAGGCGTAAACCAAGTCACATTATTTTTAGTCGCTAAAGCTTTGAGAAAAGCGCCGCCAATATTAGACATTTCAGCTACATAACCCAGTGCAACAACACGATGATGCTGGGCATAAAGCCGAGCTTTGCCATAAAAGCCACGATCTGAAATATGAATGTTATTAATTGGCTCAGCATGATGTTGTAAATATTGCCATGCCCCAACCCTAGCTAGATAGGCAGCACTGCCGTGTGACAAGGCTAATACACGATCATCAAAACTAGGTGATGGCTCAGTTAATACGGGGTTAGCTTCAACAATAGCTATTTTTAATGGTGTTTGCTGGTGATCGACTAACGCGGATAAGCTCAATGCCATTAAGCTACCAGATAAACCGCCACCCGAAATTATCACATCAAAGTGCTGGGCGGTATTAGCCGTATTATTGGCGTTTTGGCTAGTTGAGCTTTGACTATTTGAACTCTGTGCGCTCTTATCCATCGTTAACCTATTAATGTGGTTTTAATTAGCGTATTACTTACCGAATCACCATTCGAAAAATAACGCTAACCTTATCGTGATTTACTTCGCTTCTTTTGTGTTTTGATAACGCTGTTTTTTATTTAAATACGTTTACTTTATTTTTACTCTGTATTTTCACTCTTTTTAGAACTGGGCGTTTACTGAGTAGTTAATTACATTTTAACTACAAATCAATGTGCCATAACCGCTTCAATATCAGCAATTGTTTTTGGCGCATTAACAGTTAGGTTTTCAAAACCTGTTGCGGTGACTAATATATTGTCTTCAATGCGTACGCCAATACCACGCCATTTTTCATCAACACTTTTATCACTGTTCGGAATGTAAATACCCGGTTCGATAGTCATTACCATTCCGGCAACAAAGGCCCGTAATTGCTCACGTTTTGAGCTGGCATGGTAATCACCAACATCATGAACATCAAGACCTAACCAATGTCCAAGACCATGAATAAAATATTTTTTGCAGGCTCGCTGGGCTAATAATACGGTTAAGTTCCCCTTTAGAATGCCTAAATCATATAAACCTTCGGTAAGAAAATTACAAACAATACGGTTGAGCTCAGCAAGGGTTTGTCCAGGTTTTATCGCGGCAATGGCTAGGTTTTGGCTATCTAGCACTAACTGATAAATAGTACTTTGTTCAGGACTAAACTTACCATTAACCGGAAATGTACGAGTGATATCGGCAGCATAGCCAGCTAACTCGCCACCCGCATCAATCAGTAATAAATCACCGTTATTTAGCACTTCATCATTGTCGGTATAATGTAAAATATTGGCATTATCGCCACCTGCAACAATTGAACTATAAGCTGGATAACGCGCACCATTAGTGGCAAATTCGTGCAGCAATTCTGCTTCTATTTGATACTCAAACTTACCCGTTTTAGTTTGTTGCATGGCTCTTTGATGCGCAGCGCCACTGATAATATTTACTTGCCGCATTATATCAAGTTCGGCATTTGATTTATGTAAACGCATTTCATTTAATATACCACTGCAATCGATCAAGGTAGTTGGCGCTTTAACACCGGTACGAGCAGCCTTTCTGATTTCAGCTAACCAATTGAGTACCTGTTGCTGAAATTCATTCTGCTCATGTTGACAAATTAACACCGCCGTTTTGCCAGTAATTAAGGGTAATAGTTGCTCATTAACTTCAGCTAAGCTAAAGCAGTTATCAAATTTATATACTTCTATAGCTTGTTTTTGACCTACGCGTCGTCCATGCCAAACTTCTTGTAGACTGTCTTTTTCGCGGGAAAATAAAACACTGCGCACTGATGCTGATTTATCACCTTTTATTAATGCCAAAATAGCATCGGGTTCGTTAAAGCCGGTAAGATAATAGAAATGCTTACTTTGGCAAAACGGATATTCGGTGTCATTACTGCGTGTAACTTCCTTACCTGCAGAAATTAACGCTATGCTATTTTCTGGCATTTGCGCAATAAAATCATTTCTACGCTGATAAAATTCAGCAACAGGTAATAAGGTATGTTTGATCATGGTTATCAGTTTACTTTTTATTGTGAATTATTATCGCTAACGTGCTTTAGTCAGAAAACGCTAGTGCAAAGTCTCTTTTTTATCTTGTTGCGCTGGTGGTGCACCTAATTCAGTAAAACAAAGTAAAGCGGAAATTCTGACATATTCGGCAATTTCAAAATACGCTTGCTCTGTAGCTTCATTTTCTTCCATTTCGTCAGACAAGTTAGCAATTTCACCAAAGTCTACCAACACTTCTTTAACATCGTCAGATAACGCAGCGTTTTTTGTTTGTTGTAAACCAAAGCCTAAGTTAAAGCCTTGTACCCACTTACCTAATGCGTGTCCGCGTTCAATAATTGAGTCGTCGTCATCTGGCAGCATTAATTGAAAGCCGTATGAATCATCAAGAATATGCTGCCAAATATCACTGTAAATGTCTTTTACTAAGCTTTTAATTACTGCGGGTAAACCTTCAGCGTTATTGAGCATATCGTTAACCATAGCGATATAGTCGCTACTTTCAAATTCAAAGCCTGCAGAAATTAAACCGGTAAGCACTCCATGAATTTCAGCGGCATGTGCTTCAATACCTTCGCTGGTTAAAATCGCTTGTACAGAGGAAAAATCTAAAGAGGTGCTATCAGCCATAAAAATATAAATTCAATCGGGGGTATATTGCTAGCTATCTTAACATTGGCATAGCCTTGATTCCAGAAAAAACCATAGAGATCACTTGCATAGTGCAACACTCATCGTTATAGTTCCCCTTTATGGCGTACTAAGTTTGGTGTTCATTACTTTTCTTGGTATTTCAAGCTAGTAGCACAATATTTTGAGCTGATGGCTCAATAAATTTAAATAATGCATTGAGAATAACCGCGCAATGAGCCAACACACAGTAACCATAAATGTTGCCAGCAAACGACTAAAAGTCGCTTGTCCTGCTGGCCATGAATCGGCGTTACTGCAAGCAGCGGATGAAATAAACAAACGTTTAGAGCAAGACGCCAAGAAAAACCACTCTTCAAAAACCCCTGAACAATCACTGGTGATGATGTCATTAAACCTTGCCCATGATTTGCTTCAAGCCCGCAATGAACTCGAACAAGAACGCGAGAAAATGCAAAGTAAAATTGAATTACTGCAAGCCACCATAGAACAAGCGGTAAACCGTACCAAAACAGCCTAGTTACCTACCTATTATTCAACACAATTTCAAAAATTGCATTTTCGTTTAAAGAAACTTCAATTCGTTCAAGCATTAACCAATCAGGTCTTACAAGTGATAAAAGACTTAATTCGGCTAGCATTATTCGCTATAATGACTCTGACTTCTGGGGTGTTTGTATGTGAACTATGTCCCTGAGCCGATAAGTTTTACCTAAGGATGTTGATTATTAGCTATTGTGCAAGCCCGGCTCGTATCGGGAAGCCTACGGTTAGAATGATACGTCCGCCCTGAACACCCGGTGTTCAGGACAAATGTGAACTGCGGCACCTTGGAAGTCACTTCTATCAGCCTCATTATAATTCCACTGCATATCAATAATATATATTACAGCCCGCAGCAAAAATGCATATCGGATTTTAGCACTTAAAAATCATAGTATTAACACCTTTACACCATGAACAACTGCACATAAATCGTTAGATGTGATTTAACAATTGTCAGCCTAAATATCGTCGTAAAACGAAAGGAAGCACAGCAGTAATCAGATGTAATTTTGACTACGAAATTTCGCAAAGCACTTTCCTTTATCTAAAAATGTATAGATCTCATTTACATGTTGATAATATACTTATTACAACTAACAACACCTCGACCTAAGCTGCTCTGACTTAATGCCCACACAAAACAAAGCTGATATAAAAAGCACTATTTCAACCTTAAAAAGTGAGCTGCAAGCGACTAATGATGAGCCTATTGGTATTTTCGACTCAGGCGTGGGTGGTTTATCTATCGCTCAATGCATAAATCAGCAATTACCCAATGAAAACTTACTCTACGTTGCCGATACCTTACATGCGCCTTACGGTGAAAAGTCGGCTGAGTTTATTCAGCAACGCGTTAATGAAATTGCCCAGTGGTTTATTAAACGTAAAGCCAAAGCAATTGTTGTTGCCTGCAATACCGCCACTGTTAATGCTATAGACCAACTACGTAAAAATATTTCAATTCCTGTTATTGGTGTAGAGCCTGCCATAAAGCCTGCGGCAAATTTAAGTAAAAACAAAAAAGTAGCGATATTAGTGACTAAAGCTACGGCTGAAAATCAACGTTTTTTAGCTTTAGTGACACAATATAGTAATAACAGTGAAGTTATAATCCAACCCTGCCCTGGCTTGGTTGAGCTTATTGAGCAAGATATGAAAAATTCGCCTGAGTGCAAATTAATGCTCACAACCTATTTAATGCCTTTGCTCGAAAAAGGTGTAGATACTATTGTGCTAGGTTGTACACATTACCCGTTAGTAAAAAACTTAATTGGTGAAATTTGTGGTGACAGCGTAATGGTCATGGAAACAGCACAACCTGTAACTGAGCAATTACAAAGACAATTAGCGTTACATAAACTCGTTAACCTGAGCAATAACTTAGGTACAACTACATTTTATAGTTCAAAATATAGCCCAACACAGCGAGCGCTTTTTACTCACATTTGGCAAGGCCCATTAATTCTAAATTCTTATCCCTAATCTAGTATTTACAGATGTTTATCTCTGAAAAATTTAATATCTGCCGAGAGTATGACTATCATTAAAGACGTTTAGACATCTAGGCGTAAATAATTCTAGAAAAACGCTTGCTAAACAGTTAGAATATCGCCATTAAAGACTAATACCAAATAAGCGGTTAACGCTAAGTGACTTATTTAAAAGTCCAATTGGTATAAGATTGTTTTTCAGTTAATTTTTACGAGGGTTTATGTCTACACACCTTTTTACTTCTGAGTCAGTGTCAGAAGGACATCCAGATAAAATAGCCGATCAAATTTCTGATGCGGTTTTAGATGCTATTATTGCCAAAGACAAAAATGCACGCGTTGCTTGTGAAACTATGGTAAAAACTGGTGTTGCTATTATTTCAGGTGAGGTTTCCACTTCTGCTTGGGTAGATTTAGAACAAATTACCCGTGACGTTATTTCTGAGATAGGTTATACATCTTCAGATGTTGGTTTTGATGGCGCAACCTGTGGCATTATGAATTTAATAGGTCAACAATCACCAGAAATTGCTCAAGGTGTAGATCGCGTTAAGCCAGAAGACCAAGGTGCTGGTGACCAAGGTTTAATGTTTGGTTATGCAACCAATGAAACCGAAACCTTAATGCCTGCGCCATTATACTACTCTCATCGTTTAGTTGAACGTCAAGCAGAAGCGCGAAAGTCAGGTATTTTACCTTGGTTGCGTCCTGATGCAAAAAGCCAAGTTACCTTTATTTATGAAGATAACAAGCCTGTTGCTATTGATACAGTTGTATTGTCAACACAACATAACCCTGATATCAAACAAGAAGACTTGCACGATGCGGTAATGGAAAACATTATCAAGCATGTTTTACCTGCAGAATTGTTAACTAAAGACACTAAATACCATATCAACCCTACTGGCCGTTTTGTTATTGGTGGCCCAGTGGGTGATTGTGGTTTAACCGGTCGTAAAATTATTGTTGATACTTATGGCGGCATGGCTCGTCATGGTGGTGGTGCTTTCTCTGGTAAAGATCCATCAAAAGTCGATCGCAGTGCTGCTTATGCAGGTCGTTACGTTGCTAAAAATATTGTTGCGGCTGGCTTGGCTGATCGCTGTGAAATTCAAATATCTTACGCCATTGGTGTTGCTGAACCGACCTCAATATCAATTGATACTTTTGGTACGGGTAAAGTATCTGAAGAGCGCTTAGTTGAAATTGTACGTGAACATTTTGACCTACGCCCATACGGTATAACTAAAATGTTAGATCTGCTTCACCCTATGTATAAGCAAACAGCTGCTTATGGTCACTTTGGTCGTGAACCATTTGAAATGACCGTTGGCGATGATACCTTCACAGCATTTAGCTGGGAAAAAACGGATAAAGCGGAGGCACTTCGCCTGTCAGCTGGTATCTAATAAAATGTTTATTTAACAAAAGCCGCTCATTGAGCGGTTTTTTTTTGTTTATGGATACTGCCAAAGATAAATAATACCAACTTTTTTCTCACCAACAATTGAATTTACTGTTTAATGCCCTTATCTACAGGCTATATTAGAAATTGTAATCAATAACATAATCTGGCACAAAACATTAGCCTTTCATCAACATTAGCCTTAGCGCAGACAGTTAATGTAATACCAATTTGATTAATGAACAGCTCATTTTTACTGGTTAAAATTAAAATCTATAGCGTTATAAAATTTATATGTAGAATAACTACTTATTAAATTTAATGCTTTGTATTTATCCATTTTTACTGATGAAAAAGTAGCTCACTTAATCAGTCAAATTAATATAAACTCAATAAACGAATAGCAGATTACTAAATATGGATAACTTTTATGCGTAACCCTCGTATTTACCAAGCACAAGCATTTGAAGTTGGCCAAACACAAGCATTAAATGAAGACGCTTTTGGACATATTGTGCGAGTATTACGTCTTAAAGACGGCGATGACATTACGCTATTTAATGGCATCGCAGAGCAACAAGGGTATTTCGAGTATCAAGCAAAGCTTTGTAATGTAAATAAAAAACATGCCGATGTAGAAATTATTGCTAAAAATCTCATCGAAAACGAATCACCACTCAACATTCATTTAGCGCAAGGTATTTCACGTGGCGAGCGCATGGACTTTACCCTGCAAAAATCAGTAGAGCTAGGTGTTAATACGATTACACCTATTTTTACTGAACGTTGTAATGTAAAACTCAGTGGCGAGCGTTTAGAGAAAAAACATCAGCAATGGCAAAAAATAGTCATCAGTGCTTGTGAGCAAAGTGGCCGATGTACGGTCCCTATTGTTGCAGCGCCCATTTATTTAGATGATTGGTTACAGCAAGAAAGTACCGCATTAAAGCTAAATTTACACCCTAAAGCCCAACACTCGATTATGAGTTTACCGATTGAAAATCAACGGGTTCGATTATTGATCGGGCCAGAAGGCGGTTTAAGTAACAATGAAATTGCTCGTGCTAATACGGCTGGTTTTCACGACGTATTACTTGGGCCTAGGGTATTAAGAACAGAAACTGCAGCCTTAACCGCGATTACAGCATTACAGTGTCGTTATGGTGATTTAACTTAACTTAGCGTTAAGTTAAATCACCCTCAATAACGGTTAGCAGAATTTAACGGCTTGGCGCATGTAAACAATGCAATGGCATTTATCAAAATATAATATTTAGGACAAACACATGAGCATAAAAATTGGCGTTGTTATGGACCCTATTTCTGAGGTCAAGGTAAAAAAAGATTCTTCAATGGCGATGATGCTTGAAGCGCAAGCGCGTGGTTATGAAATTTACTACATGGAAATGCAAGATCTCTATTTAGAGCAAGGTGTTTGTCGCGCAACAGCAGCAAAAGTTAGAGTATTTGACGACACAGAACATTGGTATGAGTTAGATGAACGAGAAGACATCAACGTTGCTGATTTAGATGCGGTATTAATGCGTAAAGATCCGCCGTTTGACACTGAATTTATTTATGCCACTTACATGTTAGAACGTGCTGAAGTTGCCGGTACCTTAATTGTTAATAAGCCGCAAAGTTTGCGCGATTGTAACGAAAAATTATTTACCGCTTGGTTTCCAGAATTAACCCCGAAAACATTGGTGACACGTAATAACCAAAAAATTCGAGAGTTTCATAAAGAAAACAAAGACATTATCATCAAACCTCTGGACGGAATGGGCGGCTCATCAATTTTCCGTATCGGTGAAAATGATCCTAATGTTGGCGTAATTCTAGAAACATTAACTGCGCATTCGACACAATATGCTATGGTTCAAGAGTACCTTCCAGAAATCGTTGACGGTGATAAACGTATATTAATCGTGAATGGTGAACCAATGCCTTACTGTTTAGCCCGCATTCCTGCACAAGGAGAAACCCGAGGTAATTTAGCCGCAGGTGGTCGTGGTGTAGCACGGCCATTAAGTGCTAGTGATAAACTTATTGCTGAAACTATTGCTCCAGAATTGAAAAAACGCGGCTTATTTTTTGTTGGTTTAGATGTTATTGGTGACAAAGTCACTGAAATTAATGTTACTAGCCCAACTTGTATTCGCGAAATTGAAGCAGCATACCCGATAAATATTAGCGGTAAATTAATGGATGCTATCGAGCAAAACATTAAAAAACGCTAATTTAATCCTTTTAGTATTAGATGCTAAAGGCAAATTACCTTTAGCGTATTTCTTCTTGATTATTAAGGTATATTTATGAATAGTTTTGAAAATCAACTTTTGATTGCTATGCCCAATTTAGACGACTCCTATTTTAATAAAACGGTGACTTATATCTGCGAGCATAACGCGGAAGGGGCGATGGGTTTGATCATAAATCTTCCTATCAACATCACCTTAAACGAATTATTAACCCAAATTGATGAAGATAAAACTGAAGCACCTGAGTTAGACCAACAAGTATTAACCGGCGGCCCAGTATCACAAGACCGCGGTTTTGTTTTACACAGTACGCAAACTGGTTGGAATAGCTCTTTGGCGTTAACTGATGACGTGATGATCACCACCTCAAAAGATATTTTAATGGCACTTGGTACAACACAAGCACCGAAAAAATTTATGGTCACGCTTGGTTATGCAGGTTGGGGACCCGGCCAATTAGAAGAAGAAATTAAAGCTAACTCTTGGCTACTAACTCCTGCTGACGGCGATATTATATTTAATACCCCTATTGAACAAAGATGGAAAAAAGCCACTGAAAAGTTGGGCATTGATATGGCGCATTTATCCAGTGAAGTTGGGCATGCATAATGGCGAGTAAAGCAACGGTTGGCGAACGTACAATACTGGGTTTTGATTTTGGCAAAAAATATATTGGTGTTGCTGTGGGTCAAGAAATAACCGGCTCAGCTTCGCCTTTAGGCTCAGTTAAAGCACGTGATGGCATTCCTGATTGGGATGGCATGACTAAGTTTATCAACGAATGGCAACCCGACTTCATTGTTGTAGGTTTACCACTAAATATGGACGGCAGCGAGCAGCAGCTAACACACGACGCTAAAAAGTTTGGTAACCGTGTATCTGGGCGTTTTGGCCTCAAAGTTGAATTTCAAGATGAACGTCTAACAACGGCTACCGCTAAAGAAGCCTTGTTCGCTGAGGGTGGTTACCGTAATCTTAAAAAAGATAATATCGATGCAGCATCGGCAAAATTAATTATAGAAAGTTACTTTGAAAATCAATATTAAGCGTATAAATTTTGATAAAATCGTTCAGTTATTAGTAATGCCAATGTTTTGTTTATCTTGGCTTACGCCCTTACCTAATATTACGAGTATTTAATGGATATTTTTACCCTTATTAGTCCATTGATTATTGTAGGCTTTATCGGCTTTTTACTGGCTAAAAGTGGTTGGTTTAACAAAGCCCAAGTTGATACCTTAACTAAATTTACCTTTAATCTCGCCATTCCAGCTTTTTTATTTCAACAACTAGCTAATGCCGATATGAGCAAAATAGATTTAAATATCTATAGTGCCTTTTATTTGCCGTTATTATTGGTGTATGCCTTAGCTTGGGCAATAAACTATTATTTTCATAAACATTTAAAGCACGATCTTCCTGCCTCGGCTGTTTACGCCTTTGGCGCTGGTTATTCAAATAATGTTATTGTTGGAATGCCTATTGCCTTAATGGTGCTAGGCGAGCAAGTGCTTCCAACAATATTTCTTGTCATCAGTTTACATAGCGCGCTGTTAATTGGCATAACCAGTGTATTAGCGGTTAATATTGCAGAGTTTAAATGGCGGATATTTATCAAGCAAACCTTTAGCAACCCATTATTAATTGCCATAACGGGCGGTTTTATCATTAATTTACTGGCGATAAAGTTGCCAATAGTAATTAACAACAGTTTGTTATTGTTAGGTAAACCAGCGATTACATTGGCATTGTTTTTACTTGGCGCCTCGCTTGCCTTTTATAAAATACGCAGTGAAGTTAAGTTTATTGTTACTGCCAGCGTAATAAAATTATTACTTTTACCAAGTATTATCCTGTTAACTAGCCACTTTATATTTCAGTTTTCGGCTATCACTACCATGACTTTAGTTATTTTAAGCGCAAGCCCTACTGGGGTAAATGCTTATTTAATTGCAAAACAACATGGTAAACATCAAGAAACCATAGCTGGAATAGTGGTTGTTACTACCCTAATGTCTATTATTTCTATTCCGCTATGGATATGGGGCTTGTCGAGCGTATTTAGCTTATAAAGCCGCTTGTCTATTACACTAAAATGGGTTCAGAGTATAACCTTGGTTTTGTAAAACGCTATGAGCTGTCATTGCAGATAATGCCATTTGAACGCCAGGCTCTAACATTTCATTGCTAATACCGTGGTACGCTGCAGATTGGCCACAGACATAAATCGTTACTTGGTTTTTCATTAAATCTTGCAGCAGTGCAGTATTGGCATTTTTCTGTTGATGTTTTTCTTGGTACAACTGCCCTTTTAGTAAGTCAAACCCTGCTTTACCGTGAACGACTAGCGCTAAATTAATATTTTTTGCCGGCACACCATTCGCTACATGCATATTGATAAAACGCGCTAGCTTTTCAATTTTTGTATTAACAGCACCAATTTCACTTTGCTTGACAAGGTCAAAAGCGACTTTAAAGGTACTGTTTTTATCAAAATTAAAATCTTGCTGTACTTTGGCATGCTTACCATAGTTTTTGATAGCGGGTCCTGACATAAATTTATCAGCGCTCGCGGTTGCCATATTAGCGGTAATTAAAGCTAAGATGATCATGATAAAACGTATTCTTGATAACATTGGATTGTCCTTTTATTGTCTGTAAATAATTTTATGAGCTGAAGCTTACTAGTAATAAAGAAATTGCTTCAAGTTTAATTTTAACCAATAGAGTAATATATTTATAAGTTACTGAGATGGCATATAATGGTCATATAATGTTAGTGAACAAAGAAGTCACTGCTTAAAAACAAAAAAGCATGCCGATATAAGCATGCTTTTTAGTATTTACTGACTTCAGTGACCTTAGTCTTCTTTCGGCGCTAAACCATCAATAGTTACACCGGACAACGAGCCTGTACCACCTTGATCATTACTACGCAATTTGATCATCAAGCGTAAATCATTAGCTGAATCAGCATGATGCAATGCATCAGCGTAATTAATAAGACCTTGTTGATACAAATTAAATAATGCTTGATCGAAAGTTTGCATACCTTGATCAGTAGATTTTTCCATTACCTCTTTAATACTTCCGACATCGCCTTTTTTAATTAACTCGCCTACATAAGGCGAATTAAGTAAAATTTCAATCGCGGCTAAACGACCATTTCCATCTCGCGTAGGTATTAATTGTTGAGCAACTATGCCGCGAAGATTTAACGCAAGATCAAACAGTAACTTACCATGCTGCTCTGCTGGAACTAAATGCATAATACGGTCAATAGCTTGGTTGGCATTGTTAGCATGCAGGGTCGCAATACATAAGTGACCTGTTTCGGCAAAACTCAGCGCATGCTCCATGGTTTCTTGGTTACGAATTTCACCAATCAGTATAACGTCAGGGGCTTGGCGTAAAGAGCTTTTTAGTGCGGCGTCAAAACTTTCTGTATCTAGTCCTACCTCTCGTTGCGTTACCATACATTTACCGTGCTCATGAACAAACTCGACAGGGTCTTCTATGGTCAGAATATGACCACGAGAGTTATTATTTCGATAGCCAATTAACGACGCCATTGAAGTTGATTTACCTGTACCCGTGCCACCAACAAAGAGCAGCAAACCACGCTTTGACATCACCACATCTTTTAATACCGAGGGTAAACCAAGATCATCTACATTGGGTATTTCGGTAACAATACGGCGAATAACCATACCAGCCATATCTCGTTGCCAAAAAGCAGAAATACGAAATCGACCAATGCCGTCAATCGAAATCGCGAAGTTACATTCTTTTTCTTCGTCAAACGCAAGCCTTTGTTTTTCAGACATAGAATTATGTACTAAGCCTAAAGATTCATCAGCCGATAAAACTTTATCGTCAATAGGGACAAGTTCACCGTTAATTTTTGCACTTACGGGCAACTTAGCCGTAACAAACATATCTGATGCTTCATGCTGCACCATTTTTTGTAATAAATCGTGAAAATTCATTTAATTACCCTTTGCTTTTTTCGATACTAATAACCGGTAAACTGGTTTTTATCTTGTGCTTTGTCCATCGCATCTTGTCTGGTGATCATGCCGCGACTGATAAGGTTTTGTAAACATTGATCCATCGTTTGCATACCATGAGACATACCGGTTTGAATAACAGAATACATTTGGGCAATTTTATCTTCACGAATAAGGTTACGAATGGCCGGTACACCCATCATAATTTCGTGTGCAGCAACACGTCCTCCACCTACTTTTTTCACCAGTGTTTGAGAAATTACTGCACGTAATGATTCTGAAAGCATTGAGCGCACCATGGCTTTCTCTTCACCTGGGAATACATCAATAATACGGTCAATGGTTTTTGGCGCTGAGGTTGTATGCAAGGTACCAAAAACTAAATGGCCAGTTTCAGCGGCGGTCATTGCTAATCGTATGGTTTCTAAATCACGCATCTCACCAACCAAAATAACATCGGGATCTTCACGTAATGCTGAGCGTAATGCCGCGCTAAAACTTAAAGTGTCGCGATGAACTTCACGTTGGTTAATCAAACATGAATGATTTTGATGAACAAATTCGATAGGATCTTCAATGGTTAAAATGTGATCATGTTTGGTTTTATTTATGTGATCAACCATAGCCGCTAGCGTGGTTGATTTACCAGAGCCTGTCGGTCCAGTAACCAAAACTAACCCACGAGGAAGCATAGATATATCTCTAAAAATATCAGGGCAACCTAAATCGTCTAATGATAAAATTTTACTTGGAATGGTACGAAATACGGCTGCAGGGCCACGGTTTTGATTAAATGCATTTACCCTGAAACGCGCTAGGTTTGGTACTTCAAAAGAAAAATCGACCTCTAAATTTTCTTCGTACTCTTTGCGTTGGCGGTCATTCATAATATCATAGACCAAAGCGTTAACATCTTTTTCGTCAAATGCTGGTATATTTAGTTTACGTACGTCACCATCGACGCGAATTGACGGCGGTGTACCCGTTGATAGATGTAAATCTGAAGCATTATTTTCCACACTAAATGCTAGTAATTCGGTAATATCCATACAAACCTCTGAGTATAATTAATAATTAACTAACAACTGAATAAGTCATTGAGAACTGAAATAAACAATATGATTGCTATTAAAGATAATATTGCTGCTGTAGAACTGCAAATTTCTTCTGCTTGTCAACGTGCTAATCGCAACGCTGATGAAGTTACTTTGCTTGCAGTTAGTAAAACTAAACCTATTAAAATGCTCGAGCAAGCTTATGATGCTGGGCAACGAAATTTTGGCGAAAGCTATGTACAAGAAGCAGTGGATAAAATTACCGCTTTGCAAAATAAAACTGATATAACGTGGCATTTTATTGGCCCAATTCAAACGAATAAAACCAAGTTAATTGCCAGCCATTTTTCGTGGGTACACAGCATAGATAGAATTAAAGTTGCAAAACGCCTTAACGAGCATAGGTCTGATCAAGATACCCCGCTAAACATTTGTTTACAAGTGAATATTAGTCGCGAATTAAGTAAATCAGGGGTTTTACCCCAAGACCTTCCTGCGCTACTTGCTGTTATCGAAACTTGTGACAATTTATGTTTACGCGGTTTGATGGCAATTCCAGAAAAAAATGCTTCTCAAGCCAGCTTTATACAGATGCAAACCCTGTTCATTGAGCTTAAAAAGCACTACCCTACCATGGACACATTATCCATGGGCATGTCGGGCGATTTACAACTGGCAATTAATGCCGGCTCAACCTTAGTACGCATTGGTTCAGCAATATTTGGTGCTAGAAGTTAAACAAAGCCTAGAGCTCGAAACCAAGTAAATGTACAGACAAAATTAAGTAGTATATTAATACTAAGACATAAGTAGCATACAGCTAACAATAGCCCCCAGCTTACAATTTATTTAAAAATTTGATATTTGAGCTGCGACTAAATATCGAATGACAATACTGATAGGAAAATTATGAAAAAAATAGCTTTTATCGGCGCAGGCAACATGAACGGCGCAATTATTTCTGGCCTTATAAACGGTGGCTTTAATCCTGAGCATATTATAGTGTCGAACCCTTCAGCAGAAAAGCGTTTGGCTCTGCAAGCAGCACACAACATTAAACAAACACAATGTAATATTGAAGCGACAACTTTTGCTGACGTTATAGTGCTTGGCGTTAAGCCTTACCTTATTGAAGAAGTTTGCCAAAACTTGGGTGAAAGTATCGATATTAGCGATAAATGTTTTATCTCTGTAGCAGCAGGATGCACCATTCAACAAATTGAACAGGCGCTAAATAAACCCTGTACGGTGATCAGAACCATGCCAAACACCCCTTCACAACTTGGTTTTGGCGTGTCGGGGCTTTTTGCTAACGAACATACGACTACTGAAGAAAAAGCCTTTACCACATCACTTATGGAGTCTGTCGGCATTGTTAAATGGCTCACCTCTGAAGAGCAGATCGATCATATTATTGCCGTTTCAGGCTCAGCCCCTGCCTATTTTTTCTTATTTATGGAAGCGATGCAAAAGCAAGCCATGGCATATGGTTTTAGTGAGCAAGATAGTCGAGATCTAGTGCAACAAACGGCACTAGGTGCAGCTAAAATGGTGATTGAAAATAAACTGCCCATTGGCAAACTACGGGAAAACGTAACTTCTAAAGGCGGTACAACTCAAGCAGCACTTAAATCTTTTATTGATGGTGGTTTGGAACAGCTAGTATCCAATGCGATGAATTGTGCTGTAGATCGCGCTAAAGAAATGGCGAAAAATGGTTAATAGTATTACTATCAACTTACTTGAAGTATCAAGCATTTTAAAAGTCAGTAACGCACTGATTATTTTAATTTTTTATATTATTAGTTTTAATTTTGGAGTTTTAGATGGAAGCAATTAATTACTTGCTTAAATTTGCCTTTGACACATTTCTTATGATTTTAGTGTTGCGAGTATGGTTACAACTTGTTCGCGCTGATTTTTACAATCCACTAAGTCAGTTTATTGTAAAAGTAAGTAATCCATTAGTTATCCCATTACGCCGTATTATTCCGAGTGTTGGTGGTGTTGATTTAGCGACTGTTGTTTTAGCCTACGTTTTCGCTAGCTTAACTTTTATTATAATCCCATTAATTAATGGCGGCCCAATTGATATTATTTCGGCTTTGTATTTAGGCTTGATTTACCTCATTAAGCAAACCGGTGTATTGCTGTTTATTATGATGCTTGTAATGGCGATAATGAGCTGGGTAGTGCAAGGTTACAACCCTACTCAAATGATATTTAATCAACTTACAGCACCAGTTTTATCACCGATTAGACGCATAGTACCAAGTATTGGTGGACTCGATTTATCAGTGCTTATCGCCTTTTTGTTATTGAATGTGATTAATATTTTACTTGGCGGTTGGGTGCCATATTGGGCGATGCTATAGCCGTTATTTTATCCTAATGAGCATCGTCGTATATACTTAACAATAACGACATAAATTATAAGGTCAAAAATATGAAAAACATTACCAATAAGCTCGTGTTAATAGGTTTTTTAGCGCTGTCATTTATCGGTTTCGTTAATGCTGAAAACATGAAGAAAATGAACGATATCAATGTACATTATATCGCTTTAGGTTCCACTTTTTTAACACCTGAAATTGCTAAAGCTTACGGTATTGAACGTAGTCGTTATAAAGGTTTAATTAATATTTCAGTGCTTGATAATACACAAGCTGACCATAAGTCAAAAACGGTAAATATTAATGGCAGAGCGCGTAACGATGTTGGGCAAATTAAATCCTTAGATTTTATGGAAGTAAAAGAAGGCGATGCTATTTATTATTTAGCACAAGTCAGTTATACCAACGAAGAAACCATACACTTCGATATTACTATCACTGATAAAGGCAGGCAGCATAAGTTAAAGTTCTCGCAAAAGTTCTATGTAGATTAGAATTACCTTGATTAGGTGGAGATACACATAATACTGTTCTCAGTAAAATTTTATTGATAAAGAACGCCACTTATTTAAATCCATGTGAGCGTGGCAAACCGTATCTCCTGAACATCGCCGCTTATTCACATCCATGTGAGCGTGGCATACTGTTCGTCCTGAACATAAACGGCAATTAATTTGCCGTTTTTTATTGCCTGAAAATTGAAATTTTAATAACTATTGATATGCTAAGATTAACCACGCTACTTGCCTTAGGAGCAAATAAATAGTTTAGCGGCATAATTACTATTGCGTACTGCAAAATTCAGTGTTTGTTGCTCCCTCTTTGCAGCAGATTAAGGTATTATGCGCGCCATTGTTTTAATTAATTTATCAAGTCACTTATTTATTTGTATAGAGACTTGGTTAGTGGCTTATTTACCTTAAATATTTAAGCGCGTAATTTAAAAAGTAAAAGGTGTTTGCATGACCACTATCGTATTAGCAACAGGTAATAAAGGTAAAGTTAACGAATTAGCAAGTTTGTTGGCTGCACATAATATTGAGATTAAGCCACAAAGCGAATTCAATGTTGGTGATGTTGCAGAAACAGGTACCACCTTTGTTGAAAATGCGATTATAAAAGCGCGTCATGCCGCAAAAATTACTGGCCTACCCGCTATTGCTGATGATTCTGGTTTAGAAGTTGACGCATTAAACGGCGCGCCCGGCGTTTATTCTGCACGCTTTGCTGGTGAAAACGCTAGCGATGATGACAATACCAACAAGCTTTTAAGTGCGCTAGAAAATGTTGATAATAAGCAGCGTACTGCTCGTTTTCATTGTGTGCTGGTTTATATGCGTCATGAAAATGATCCAACTCCGCTAATTTGCCATGGCGTGTGGCAAGGTACTATCGCTAGAGAAAAAATAGGCGAGCAAGGTTTTGGCTACGACCCAGTGTTTTGGCAAGCTGATCATCAAATGACATCGGCACAATTGCCAAGAGATTTAAAAAACCAATTGAGTCATCGCGGCCAAGCACTGCAAAAAATTGTCCCACAGCTTTTATCAGTATTAGCTTAAGATGTTAATTGCGCCGCCACTTTCGTTATATATTCACATACCTTGGTGTGTTGAAAAATGCCCTTACTGTGACTTTAACTCTCACGCATTAAAGCATGCGATTCCTGAACAAGACTACATTGCCCAGTTACTGCTTGATTTAGACAGCGACATGGAGCGTTTTAGTTTAGATAAAAGACCCTTGCATTCAATTTTTATTGGTGGCGGTACGCCAAGCTTATTTTCAGCTCCGGCTATCGACCAGCTATTAACTGAGGTGTTACAACGCTTTGAGCATAAAGCGGATATTGAAATTACCTTAGAAGCTAATCCTGGCACCGTTGAAGCAGAAAAGTTTATTGGTTTTTTTAATGGTGGTGTTTCAAGATTATCAATCGGAGTGCAAAGTTTTGCCTCTGATAAATTAATTAAGCTAGGTCGTATTCATGATAGCGAACAAGCTAAAATAGCGGCAAATTTAGCCAGTGAATGTGGCGTAAAAAGCTTCAATCTCGATTTAATGCATGGCTTGCCGGAACAAACAGTCGCCCATGCACTTGATGATTTAAAAACCGCTATTAGTTTACATCCGAGCCATATTTCCTGGTATCAATTAACCATCGAACCTAATACAGCGTTTCATTCTCGGCCACCAAAATTACCGCAAGATGAAGTACTTTGGAATATCCAAGACCAAGGTATTGCCTTACTAAACCAAGCCGGATATCAGCAATATGAAATTTCAGCCTACGCTAAACCTGAATTTCAATGCCAGCATAACCTTAACTACTGGAAGTTTGGTGACTACCTCGGTATTGGTTGTGGTGCGCACGGTAAAATTACTGATGTTAATAAACAAACCATTCACCGTACGGTAAAAGTAAAACATCCAAAAGGATATTTAGATACCAGCAGAAAAGCACTTGATAAACTGCATACGGTAACGGCTGAAGAATTACCCTTTGAATACATGATGAACCGTTTGCGTTTATTTTCTGGTTTCTCGCTCGATGAATATCAAGCGTTTACTGGTTTAAGTATCGACAGTGTTTTACCTACTTTGTTAAAAGCTCAAGATAAAGATCTAATGGAATTTGATGGCACACTTTGGTCAGTCAGTAAGCTTGGCCACCGCTACCTTAACGATTTATTAGAAATGTTTTTATAGCTTATGATTAAAAATACTCTAGCAGATAAACTTAATGATCAAATAATCAGTAAACCGAATGACGACGGTTTTACGGAAGACGCTTTGTCTGAACACGCCTTTTGTGAACTTGATATTAAGTTTATGCGCCGCGCTATTGAACTAGCAAAAGTTGCCGACAGCCATAATGAAATACCTGTTGGCGCTGTAGTTGTTTGTAATGGTGAAATTGTGGGTGAAGGTTTTAATCAATCGATCATGAATAACGATCCTTCAGCGCATGCAGAAATGATGGCCATTCGTGATGCAGGTAAAAACTTACAAAACTATCGTCTGCTCGATTGCACCCTATACGTTACGCTTGAGCCTTGTCCTATGTGTGCAGGTCTTTTGGTTCACAGCCGTATCAATCGTTTAATATTTGCCAGTGAAGATTTAAAAACAGGCGCTGCAGGTAGTGCATTTTCATTATTAAATCATGAAAAGCATAATCATCAAGTGACTGTAAAATCCGGTCTCTTAGACGACGAGTGCAGCACAATGTTGTCAACTTTTTTTAAACGTAGAAGAGCGGAAAAAAAAGCAGATAAACAAGCCAGAAAGCAGACCAATCGGGTGCAGTAATAGGGTTATAACAAGCAAATGTATATATTGACTTGGAAAGGTTGTGCTTAGATATTATTTATTACAACTGGCTCACGAGCCAATATTTTGCTGATTTTACGTCATGAAATTCACGACGGTTTTGCAATTCAAACAAAGCGGGTTGCTCATTTTTCACCATATCAACATAAAGTGTCTGACTATAAATAACGGCTCTAGCAATACAGTTTTGCTTGTTTAGCCACAACAAGTGCTGGTTTGATATTTCATGCGCATCGCGTGTACTACCTTCATATTCAATACAATCAAGCAATATACCAAAACCTTGACCATTTAAGCTTTCAACTTTAGTTTTTATTTTCTGGCAAACCGATCGCGTTGCAAGGTCATTAAACGTACCTACTAAAGTAATGCTTAACAAATTGTTCTCAAGTACTACTGAATAAGTGCCGTGTTCAATCATAATGTAAAATATCTCACTAAAATAGATTTGCTAACATTTTGCTTACCTTGAATTAAGCTTAAATACTCTGTGTTTTTTTAAACCAACGTAAAAGCTCTTTTTGATCAGCAGGAATTTCAACACCTTGATTTACAAATGATAGTGCCTGTTGCGCTAATAATTGTTCCGCTTTTGTTTCAATTTTTATTAAACACGCATAAAAACTCTTTTTTTCATCATCATTCAACACACTTTCAAGTGCCTGCGCACGGGGTTCAAGCGTGTTAATAAGTTGCTTGTACAAGCTTAAACCTAAAGTAGTTAGAGTTAGGTATTTAATATTTTTACTTGCGGGATCGGGCTCAGCTTCAATCAATTTTTTCGCTAAAAGCACTTTCACCGCTCGACTGACATTAGGAGAATCAATTCGAGACTGATAAGCAATATCTGCGGCTTTTATTGGCATATATGAGCCAATATTAAGTAGCACACGCATTTCTCTTGGCTCTAAATCAGATAAACTACGGACACTCAAATCACGGTTAAGTGCCAACAAATTACTGACCACTGCCACACGAAATGGCAGGTGCTTAGATAAGTCTAATGGTTCTTCGATTAACCTAGTTAGGTTAAATACTTGCTCTCTCGCTGAAGTAGAAATAATTACACCTTAAATTATGAAAATTCATCAAAAAATTACTTTACCTCGCACTTCTCATTGAAACAAGTCAAATCACTACAATTTAATTACCCCTTTTTTAACAATTAAAAGAAGTCTGTTAAAATCAAATGTTGCATTTGCAATATCTCAGAGATGTGTTAGCTTTTATCTATTCTATGTAAATTCCCATACTATAAATTAATCATTGGAGATTAAAATATGCCACTTGTTGCACCACTTGCTAGTGACGAAAATGAAGAAGTTGCCGAGCTTGCGCGCTTTTTCAATGAAACTCTCGGCTTTTGTCCCAATAGTGTACTCACCATGCAACGTCGTCCAGCAATCGCTAAAGCATTTATTAATTTAAATATGGCAGTAATGGCAAATGACGGGCGTGTTAATGCCGAACAAAAGCGTTTAATCGGCTATATCACTAGTGCTAATACAGGTTGTCGATATTGTGAAGCTCATACTATTTTAGCGGCTGAACGTTACGGTAGCACCGACGAACGTTTAGAAAACATATGGAGCTTTCGCGAGAGTAATTTATACACTGAAGCAGAGAAAGTAGCTTTTGAATTTGCTCTAGCAGCCTCAAGTATTCCTAATGCTGTCGATGATAATATTGCTAAACAACTACATAAATATTGGGATGATGGCGAAATTGTGGAAATTTTAGCTGTAATATCTTTGTTCGGATATTTAAACCGTTGGAATGATTCTATGGGGACCACAATGGAAGATGGTGCAATTAACGCTGGGGACAGACTCTTAAAAGAAACGGATTGGATTCGTGGTAAACACCTTTAACATTTGGGTTAATGGTGATTATTTATATTGACGAGCTAACGACTCTCTAACTCTTTATTTGCATTCAGTGATGATGTTTCATTATGAAACTGCTCTGATGCAAACTGAGTGTGGCGTCGGTTAGCTAGTCTGACTTTGTTACGATGTAATGTTCTTTTTCTTTGATTACTTACTAATCGTTTTTTTATTTTCATATCCACCTCTTTGGACTACGTATTACTAATGTGTTGAGTACAAGGGCATATCTTGCTTGTCTAAAGTACAGCTAAATATTGCCTGAATACTTTAGAGACATGGCCTAAATCCCCTTTTCAGCCTGACAATATTTTCACTTAGTATCACCAATATTTATGATAGTTAATAACATAGCAGATAATATTTCTAGACCACCTTAACATTCATTCTTGTTCGCCATTGGCCGCTAATTCAGTTTTCATCGCATTTTGCTTGGCCTGATCATCCATCCAAGTCAATGTATCATAGTAACGACGAATATTTTCTACGTAATTAACCGGCTCATCTCCGCGCGCATAACCATAACGAGTTTTTTTATAATATTTTTTCTGTTTTAATAACGGCAAGCGTTCTTTTACTTCTACCCAACGGTCAGGGTCTCCGCCTTGTTGTTTAGTAATTTTTCGAGCATCATTTAAATGCCCTAAGCCAATATTATAAGAAGCAAGCGCAAACCAAAGTCGATCGGGCGAAGGCACTCGCGCCGGCATACGTCCAATCATTTGCTTAAAATACTTAGCGCCACCCCGAATACTTTGTTCAGCATCTAAGCGACTTTTTATACCCATTTGTTTTGCCGTCGGCAAGGTTAGCATCATCATGCCTCTCACTCCGGTATAAGAGCGAGCATGGGGTTCCCAATGCGATTCTTGGTAACTTATCGCTGCTAATAAGCGCCAGTCGACTTCCTGACCATATTTTTCAAATAGCGGCTGATATTCAGGTAATTTGTTTTCAATCGCTTTAATAAACATGCGAGTATCGACATAATTAAACTCTTCGATATGGCCATAATGTTTATCATCTAAAGCTAACAAAACACCGTTATGATGCACCTGACCAAAAAATTCAATTAAACTGGCAAAAATAGAATCATCACTATGTTTGTTAATCATCCAAGCTAAAGACTCTTCTTTGCGAATTGTAAACCCTATACTAATTTCTGGATAATATCGGCGACTAACGGCTAAGGTATTACTGTCTGCGATGGTGTAATCAATTTCATCCGAAAGCACACGTAACAAAAGCTCTTCGCTATCTAATTCGCTAGTCGTCGTCCATGAAAGCTCAGGGTTAGATAATTTTAATTGCGCTAAACTTTCCACATGGCTAGATTGCTCTAGTACCTCTAACGTGCCGGTTAAATCTGCCAATTTACGTGGGCGAATATTACCCTGTTTAAATACCAGTTTTTGGCTAACATCGTCATAACTTGGTGAGAAGTGATAGTTTTTACGACGTTCGTCAGTTACCGCTAATCCAGCAGCCAAAAAATCGACACTGCCATTATCAAGTTGTTGAAATAATTCGCTTAAGTTGTAACTTGGCATCATTTTTAATTCGACGCCTAAGTATTGGGCATACTTTTGCGCAAGTTCGTATTCAAACCCTGCAGGTCCTTCCGCATCAAGATAATAGCTAGTGTTGCCATAAAGAGTGCCAACGGTTACATAGCCACGATCAATAATACGTTGCAAATTTGCTGACGTTTCTTGCGTTTCACAACCAGATAGCATGAAGATACATGGCAGTAAAAATAAGCCCAACAGCTTATTTAGGCTAACTTTATTAGCAAATAATTTTATGTGTGTTTTTATCATAGCGCCCATTGTCACGTGAATTGAGTTATTTAAAAAGCTATTTTTTTACTCCTTTACAAATTTTGCTCATATAAAATTAGTTTGAAATGAGACAAATCGTTTCTCTAATCACCCTATTTCATCTATAATACGCGCGTTTTTTATCCTTAATTTTCTTAATTAATATAACCCGGTGAAATAGACTATGTCGATGTTGATGAAAACCTATAGAGGTGCACCAGCACTATCTGATTTTAGAGTAAACAAGTTACTAAATCAGTGTTCTGAGCTGCAACTGCCCGTCACGGATATCTATGCTGAATTTACCCACTTCGCTCATATTACAGAAGCACTTAACGTTGAAGAATCTCTGATTTTGCAACAACTTCTTAAGTATGGACCAACAATTGAAGAGCATGATCCTGTTGGACAATTTGTTTTAGTAACACCTCGACCTGGCACTATTTCTCCTTGGTCATCAAAATCTACCGACATTGCCAATAACTGTGGTTTAACTAAAGTTACACGCCTAGAACGTGGTTTGGCTTATTACATCAGCACCGAAAACGCAGCGCCATTAACGCCAGCGCAACAATCGACATTAAATAATTTGATTCATGATCGCATGATGGAATCAATTTTCACTGACATCAATGAAGCCACCGCATTATTTGCCAGTGCAGAGCCAGGTGAACTTACCAGCATTGACATTGAACACGGCGGAAAAAATGCTTTAGTTCAAGCCAATATTGAATTAGGCCTTGCCTTAGCCGATGACGAAGTTAATTATTTATTTGAAAACTTCAGTAAACTTGGCCGTAATCCGCACGACATTGAACTTTACATGTTTGCCCAAGCAAACTCAGAGCATTGTCGTCATAAAATATTTAACGCTGATTGGACTATCGATGGCGTAAAGCAGCCTAAATCATTATTTAAAATGATCCGCAATACTCATGAAATCAATCCTGACTATGTCTTAAGTGCTTATAAAGATAACGCTGCGGTTATGGTAGGCAACAAAGGCGGACGTTTCTTCCCAAATCCTGAAACGAATATTTATGGGTACCACCATGAAGATATTCAAATTTTAATGAAGGTTGAAACCCATAACCACCCAACGGCCATTTCTCCTTATCCTGGTGCAGCAACAGGCTCAGGTGGTGAGATTCGTGATGAAGGCGCTACGGGTATTGGTTCAAAACCTAAAGCGGGCTTAGTCGGATTTTCAGTTTCAAACTTACGTATCCCTGGTTTTGAGCAACCGTGGGAAACTGACTTTGGCAAACCAAACCGTATCGTTTCGGCCTTAGATATTATGACCGAAGGTCCTTTGGGCGGTGCGGCATTTAATAACGAATTCGGTCGCCCGGCTATTTTAGGTTATTTCCGTACTTACGAAGAGCAAGTTAACTCGTTTAACGGCAGTGAAGTGCGCGGTTACCACAAGCCAATTATGTTGGCAGGTGGTTTAGGCAACATTCGTGATGAACACGTACAAAAACGTGAAATTGTTGTTGGCGCAAACTTAATTGCGCTTGGCGGCCCAGCCATGAATATAGGTTTAGGTGGCGGTGCTGCTTCGTCAATGGCATCAGGTCAATCGGCTGAGAGTTTAGATTTCGCTTCGGTTCAACGTGAAAATCCTGAAATGGAACGTCGTTGCCAAGAAGTTATCGATAAATGTTGGCAGCTAGGTGAAGAAAACCCTATTGCTTTTATTCATGATGTTGGCGCAGGTGGTTTATCTAATGCTTTTCCTGAGCTAGTTTCTGATGGCGGCCGTGGTGGTGTTTTTGAACTTCGTAATGTGCCTAATGATGAACGTAGCATGGCACCTCATGAAATTTGGTGTAATGAATCACAAGAACGCTATGTTATTGCCGTATCAGATAAAAACTTAGCCAAATTTGAACAAATATGTCTGCGTGAGCGTGCGCCATTTTCTGTTGTTGGTCGCGCTACTGAAGAACTACATTTAACCGTTACTGATGAGCACTTTTCGGGTAACGATAAACTCGATACGCCAATTGATTTACCGCTTGAAGTGTTATTAGGTAAAACCCCTAAAATATTCAAAGACGTTCAGTCAAAAGTAGCGACTGGTGATAACTTTAGTGTTGCTGACATCACTTTAGCTGATGCCGCTGAGCGTATTTTGTCATTACCAACCGTTGCAGAGAAAACTTTCTTAATTACCATTGGTGATCGCTCGGTAACGGGTATGGTTAATCGTGACCAAATGGTTGGCCCTTGGCAAGTGCCAGTAGCTGACTGTGGTGTTACTGCTTCAGCATTAGACTCTTACCACGGTGAAGCCATGTCGTTGGGTGAACGAACACCGGTTGCGTTATTAAACTTTGGCGCTTCAGCACGTTTAGCCGTAGCTGAGTCATTAACTAACATCGCAGGCACTGATATCGGTGATTTAAATCGTATTAAGCTTTCAGCTAACTGGATGTCGCCTGCGGGTCACCCGGGAGAAGATGCGGGTTTATACGAAGCGGTTAAAGCTATTGGTGAAGAACTTTGTCCTGCACTTGGCTTAACTATACCTGTTGGCAAAGACTCAATGTCAATGAAAACCAAGTGGCAAGAAAATGGTAGCGAGAAGTCAGTAACTTCGCCAATGTCATTAATTATTACCGCTTTTGGTGTTGTTGAAGACATTCGCAAAACTGTAACGCCTGAGCTTCGCATCGATTTAGGTGAAACAAAATTAATCGCCATTGATTTATCTAAAGGTAAACAGCGTTTAGGCGGTTCATGTTTAGCACAAGTTTATAAACAGCTAGGTAACGAAACACCTGATGTTGATTGTCCTGAAACCTTAAAAGGCTTTTTTAACGCGATGCAAAAGCTAGTGCGTGATGAAAAGCTTATCGCCTATCATGATATTTCTGACGGTGGTTTATTTACTACTGTTGTTGAAATGGCATTTGCTGGCCATACCGGCGTTAATATTGACTTAACAAAGCTAACATCAACATCTGGCAATGACGTTGATGTATTGTTTAATGAAGAGCTTGGTGCAGTCATTCAAATTCGCGAAAGCGACGCTGAGGCTATCAATACGGTTTTTGCTGATTTTGGTATTGAAGATTGTTGTACTGATATCGGCCGTATTAATAACGAAGATACTATTCGTTTCAGCCGAGATGGTAACCTTGTGTTAGAAAACTCTCGTACTTATTACCGTACTACATGGGCACAAACTACCCATAGAATGCAATCGTTACGTGACAATCCAGAATGTGCACAGCAAGAGCATGATGTTAAATTTGATACTGAAGATCCGGGCCTAAATGCTGATTTAAGCTTTGATATCAATGAAGATATAGTGGCTGATTTAATAGCTAAAGATGCGCAAAATAGTGTCCATGGTTTAAGCAACCCTCGTATTGCCATTTTGCGCGAACAAGGTGTTAACTCTCATGTAGAAATGGCAGCGGCATTTGATCGTGCTGGCTTTATTACGATTGACGTTCATATGTCAGACATTTTATCTGGCCGTACTGATTTAGCCGACTTTAATGGTTTAGTTGCTTGTGGTGGTTTCTCATACGGTGATGTTCTTGGCGCTGGTGAAGGTTGGGCAAAATCAATATTGTTCAACAAAGATGCTAAAGCTATGTTCAAAACATTCTTTGAACGTGAAGATACTTTCTCATTAGGTGTGTGTAACGGCTGTCAAATGTTGTCAAACCTAAAAGAAATAATCCCAGGCGCTGAAGCATGGCCGCGCTTTGTACAAAACAAATCAGAACGATTTGAAGCGCGCTTTAGTTTAGTTGAAATACAAGAAACCCCCTCTATCTTTTTTGCGGGTATGGAAGGCTCTCGTATGCCAATCGCCGTTTCTCACGGTGAAGGTCGTGCAGAATTTAGCTCTGATGATGCTATTGATAACGCGAACGAGTCTGGCACAGTTGCTATGCGCTTTGTCGATAATTATGGTCATATCACTGAAACCTACCCGGCTAACCCGAATGGTTCGCCTGATGGCATTACAGCATTAACCACTACCGATGGTCGAGTCACTATTATGATGCCTCATCCTGAGCGTGTATTTCGCACCGTTGCTAACTCATGGCACCCTGATGAATGGCAAGAAGATTCGCCTTGGGTACGTATGTTCCGTAACGCACGTAAATTTGTTGGTTAAGCAACCGATAAAATTACTGTCGTCAGTAAAATGTACTAAAAAAGCGCCTTTTGGCGTTTTTTTTATACCACAAAAATACTAAGGTATATTACACATATTGGCTTTTAAAATAAGAGCATCACAAGATAGCCCATCAACAACATACTCAGAAGAGTGTCCTTTAAGTCGATTAATTAAACCATGATGTTCTCCAGCACCAAGAGCGACAATGTCAGCATTATATTTTTTTGCTTCGTGTGGAATAACAAATTCAGGCAACCCTGATTCTACGTGAATGTGATCTTGCTCTACAGCATAGCGTGACGCTGAGTCTTGTATATGACGCCAGTGTTGTTGTAATGGTTCTTCAACACCTTCAACAGGTAAACGTTCAGCTAATGAAATGCTTGGTTGTTCTTGATAACAGTTGATCAAATGAACATCGCTATTTAATAGTTTAGCCAAATACTGACTTTCATCTATCATAAACTGGTTGAGTTTTTGATGTTTTTCAGTCGACTCTTCTGTTTCTAGCGCCGCTAAGATATTCCCTCTGTCTGGCCATTGTGTTTCACCAACGAGCAATATATTAGTATTGCCTTCTCGCAATAAATAATGATTATCAGACCAAGATAAACCCCAGCGAAAATGTGCTGCATGTATGTCCTTAATCAATAAATCATAAGTATTATTCGTAATTTCAGCCAATATATCTTTGTGAGAAAACGGCGCTACACAATATTTTATATTGATATCTATTTCTAATTTTGTTGGCTTAAGTCCGTTTAACGTCGTTAAGTTTGCAGCTTTTTGTTGATAAATCAGCTCAAGATGCTGCTCTATTTCTATATCTTGTTTATTGGCAATAATAGTTAAAGTTGCCTTTGCACTTTGAGCAAGCCTCAACGCTTTATGTAATACCGTTTGATTTAGGCCAATATCTTCAGCAATCACTAAAATATTTTTAAAGTTTTTCATGTTAAAACCTTATTTATCCCTAAGTAGTTTGCTCAATAATTTTAGTCCATTTAAATCACTTCGTTGATAATTTTTATATCAGACATCCTTAGAATTTTTAAGATTTTACTCAGTCTGAGAATATTAAAAAATAAAACGTTATAAGCTATTGAAATAAATTGTTTTTAATACCTGAATATTTATCGCAACATCAGTTTATAAACTTAACCTCTTTCATATATTATTTTTGAATATAAATTAACTTATATATTCCTATTTAGTTAATTATACTTAGTGGTTAATGATGAACTTAACTTATAAGATTACTTTCCTTTGAAAATAGCGACACCTGTAAAGCCTCTCGATTTGCAGAAAATGATGATTGCAACTTATGTATGGCTACGCATAGCGTTGAGTTATTGTGTAGTTGGTGCTGTTATTACAACGCTCGTTTCTGCCTTCATTCAAGCAGTAAATTTACCTATTATTAGTGTAATCATGACGATATTTCTTTGCATTGGCGTGTATAAAGCTGAAGTGACACGTCGTGATACTGGGCTAAATAGCTATTTCATTAAGTTATCTAATCAAAAACATAACGATTTTTAAAACACGATTCTTACCTTTTTAAAGTTTACTCTTTATACTTTATTTTCAAAGATATTATTCCGACATAACCTTGCCTTATAACTAGTTTTATCGATAAGCTAGAAGAAAATAATGATAAGTGCAGCAAGTATTATGAAAGCCCATGATTCATCGCCTTTAAGCGATTATATTGAATACCCAAGTGACGAAATGCTGCAGCGCTCTGCTGAGTTTTATGCAAATATTAAACGCCGTCATAGTGTTCGCAGTTTTAGTAACCGCCCTGTTGCAAAAGAAATTATAGAAAACTGTATAAAAGCGGCAGGCACAGCGCCAAGCGGTGCTAATCATCAGCCATGGCACTTTGTCGCCATCCACAGTAACGAGGTTAAAAAGCAAATACGCGAGCAAGCAGAAATTCACGAAAGTAATTTCTATCAAGGTCGAGGCAGTGAGGAATGGTTAGATGCGTTAAAACCTTTAGGTACAGATGCAAACAAGCCTTACTTAGAACACGCGCCTTGGTTAATTGCGGTTTTTAGTGAGAAAAAAGGCGGTATTGCTATTGAAGATAAAAACACTAATTACTATGTGCATGAGTCGGTGGGTATCGCCACAGGTTTTTTAATTAATGCCTTGCACTCCAGCGGCCTAGTAACCTTAACCCATACGCCAAAGCCAATGTCTTTTTTGAGTAAAGTATGCGGCCGTGATGAAAATAGTCGCCCTTACATGCTAATTATTGCCGGTTATCCAAGTGAAGACGCTACAGTGCCGCATCATGCAACGACCAAAAAAAGCCTTGAAGATATTGCGACATTTTTGTAAAAATAATTAATGAAAATTAAGCTAATAGTATGAACTTTGCATAGTTCAAAGCGACTTAGCTTTTTTATAAGACAAAATCTAAAGCAATATTAGTACAACCTTTAGCACAGTATAAGCCTGTAGTTTTTTTATCTTCCGGCAAGGTCACTCTAATAGGTGTTCCACATTGTTTACACGCAATGTCTCGTCCCGCTAGCACTTTTTTTATCAAAGCTTTTTGATCGTTAAATGACTTAGCACTAACACTTTTCAGGCGGTCAAACTGTTGTTCATCCATAAGTAATCCTCTCTTTTGGCATTACTATGCTTTAGTGCTATCAACACAGTACCAACCATCATACTTTCCTGAAAATGGTGTCGCACTTGTGGTTAATAACTCTTGATAAGCCGCAATATTTTCATAGCTTGCTGACATAAATGGGTAAGCGGTAATTTCCCACGGAAAAGCGTCATCACCTTGATAAGGACAAAATGATAATTTTTGATTGTTTTCTAATAACAATTGACCAAACTTTAACGCCTGCTCTTGATCAGAAAAAATAATCGAAAATTCAAATTCTCTTTCGAGTGTTAAATCGTCGCCACCCTCTAACATTTCCCATAAGGCGTTACCGACATTATCTAGTGGAAATAATTCTTCGTTACGTTGCATTTTTTATTCTCGTATTAGTTTTGCTATTAACTGGCATTTTATCCTTGTATTCAGGTAAAGACCACGCTCAATTACAGTAAATTAAACGAATATTACGCTTACTCTATTCTTTATTATTTGATAACAACTAAGTTGTCATCAGATATGCCAATTACAGTCATAAATTTGTTAAACTAGCTGATATAAGTTTATTAAGTAGATTCGTTTTGAAAAAATTTGAATGCCATATTAATGTTGATCGCGCCATAAATATCGTCCAAGCGCTGCAAATTCAATGTGACTTAACAGTCGGTGAAATAAAAAAAGCAATAGATAAAGGCGCATTATGGCATAGCAGAGGAAAAACCACGCAGCGCTGCCGTCGTCTAAAAAAGAAATTGCATATAGATGATAAACTGCATTTTTATTATGACGCCGATGTTTTATCCCAAATACCGACATCCGCAACATTAATAGCAGACTTAATGGATTACAGTGTTTGGTATAAACCTTATGGCATGTTATCTCAAGGCTCAAAGTGGAGTGACCATTGTACCATAACGCGTTGGGCACAAAAAAAATTACTGCCTGAACGTGCCGTTTTTCCGGTGCATCGCCTTGACCGTGCAGCTACTGGTTTAATATTAGTCGCACACAGTAAAAACGCCTCACGTGCTTTAAGTCTAATGTTTGAGCAACATCAAATTGAAAAAACCTATCACATTATTGTGCATGGTGATCACCAACAACGACCGCAACCTGAAACAATTGAATCATTGATTAATGAGAAAGATGCGCGTAGCCATTTTCTAAGTCTTGAATATAACCAAGAAAATAACGTATCTTTACTGCAAGTAAACATTGAGTCTGGTCGCAAACATCAAATACGTATTCACGCTGCCAGTATAGGCTTGCCGATAGTGGGTGACCGACTGCACGGAAACGCACTTGAGTTAAATAAACTTAACGCTGACAACGAACCGGCAAATCTGCAACTTTGCGCCGTACAGCTAAAGTTTATTTGTCCAATAAAACAGGTTGAACAACACTTTGTCTTAGCTGAAGAGTTACGACCACAATTAGCAAAATTAATTAACGAGTGCCAGATCAAGCCAACTGGCTAATATTATGGGCTTAGAAACAAAAACAGTGAGCATGTGCTCACTGTTTATTAACGCTTATTTCTATATTAAGTCATAAAATTGTTGTTATATCGATAACTGATTATCTTTGTTAACAACAATATTGAAAATCTTCATCAGCCATTAACATCAGTTTATCGCCAACTAGTTCATCCTTCGCTAATTCAGCAAGCAGTGCTAAACCTTGCTCACGCTGAATTTTAGTTAATGCTTTGTAAGGCATTCTGAAAATAGGCGATACTGCACCTGTCATCATTAGTGCCGTGTTAATCGCAATAGGGTTAGGCTCACAGAAAAGCCATTCCATTAGCGGCTTCATACGTTGCTGTAAGCTATCATTTGGTGCATCCATTAACTGTCGCATCATGCCTGGAACAATGTTAGACGTGACTGAAATAACACCATGAGAGCCATGCTTATGACGCCCAGCAGCACTTTCATCGTCATTACCTGACCAGCAAGCAATTCCACGCTCTTCATAGTAAGCAATACGATCATTGCCCGTACATTCTTTCACACCAATAAAGTTTTTATGTTTTGATAATGGCTCAATTAACTCAGGTGTAAGATCTTGACCAGTACGCCCTGGAACGTTGTAAATAAAGGCAGGGCCAATATCAAGTAGTTTATTAAAATGGGCACTTACGCCAGCAGATGAACTGCGGCCATAATAAGGATTAATTTGCAGTGTTGCGTCCATACCCGCGGCAAAGCCATATTGTGTAGCCTTAATAGCTTCACGGGTATTGTTACTACCGGTATTACCAATAATAAGTAAATCTTTTCCGTGTTTATGAACACTATGAGCGATAAGAATTAAATGCTCTTCCCAGGTAAGTAAATGTCCTTCGCCAGTTGTACCACCAACAACAATACCATCAACACCCGCTTTAATTTGTTCAGCGACTAATTGATCATAAGTACTAAAATCGATATCACCTTTGTTATTAAATGGTGTTTTAATTGCCGTCATTAAACTGGCTGCTTTAAATTGCTTCATCCGAACTCTCAAAAAATGATTAATGGAAACTGGTAACAAGGAGGCGATGTTCTAATGCTTGCCTAAGTTATATAGCGCTAACTTAGGGCAATATTATCAATAACTCGGCGTAGTATAAACACTTCATTACTCAAGATGTGTTGATATTCAAAAATTTGGCTATTTAAGGTTAATACGCGATAGGCATGATAATTGTCATCATGCTCTAAATCAGCCGCATAATGTTCATCATTAATAAATTCACTCTTACTAATGGTAAAATGAATGTCGCCAACTAATCCCCAATCTCCTGACTCTACCGATTGCTCTGAAACGTTGCCATGTTCATCATGTTGAATAAAAGTAAACTCATAGCGGCCATCGGATGAAATTTCTGCAAACTCGGTAAACATATAACCTTCGTCATCTCGTTCGCTTCGATACCATTTACCAAACAAAAGTGTTCTATGGTACGACTGCATATTCTTGGTCATGTTATAAAATATCTTCTTAATTTTTGCTAATATAACTAAAAGTTTTCTAGTGTTTCCACAATACCATATTTAGTTTTTATTTCAGCTACTAGTTGACTATTTTCACTTAAGAATTCATCAAATTCTTGAATAACTTGGGGGTATAATATAGTCGAAAAATAATAAGCATAACGTTCATGATTAATATGCTTATTAAGTACAATAACACCTTCGTCTTCCTGTAATAGTTTAAGGTTGTAACTAATCACATTATTATCGATATTTATACCATCAACATTTCCATACAACAAATGCTTAACTAGGCTATATGATGATGACGCTTCAACTAATTCGATAGTGTTATCTAACATCCTATCGTACCAAAGTGTTGGAAAGAAACCGAAAATAGTGCCTAAACGTTTAATGGCTTTCCGAGGTTTATCTTTGTTTTTTTTCAACACAAAGGTACCGGCAATTAAACGCAATACTGGTTTACTGTATGTGATATTGAGTTTTTTACTTTCACCGACTCGCCAGCGTTCATTATCAGGAAATTTAAAATCTATCGCTTCTTCAACATACCATTTATCAAATCGTTTCAACGGAAGTGAGACAAACTTAAATTTATAACCTTGACGACGAAAAAAAGTGCTGAGCAACTCATTAGTAAAGCTTTTTCGGTCAAGCTCATCTGCAGAAAAGTCATAAAAGGGATAGTAGTTAACGTCTTCTACGCCAATAATATATTCTTTAGCCTGCAAGTTACTATTGCTGAACGATAGAATAACAACAATGTGAAACATTAAAGCACTGAATGACCTTAAATTTTTTATTTGTTTCGATTGATAGCCCAATTTTTTAACCTACATTGAATCTAATATAATCATAATAGTCCAAATTATAAATTGTGTAAAAAACAGCCAAAGCTATGCGACTTAAATTTACAGCGCAATCGTTAAGCTTTTTCGTTAACATAAACTTAAGTAAAATTGAATTATGGAACCGTATGACTACTCAGGTGAACCTATTGTTGACGGGTAACGAATTGATGAATGGCGATGTTATTGATACAAATTCAGTAATGTTTGCACAGCAGCTCAGTGACATTGGCCTAAACATCAGAAAAAAAGTTACTATTTCCGATGATTTAGCACTATTACGTGCAGAAATAATTCAACTCAGTCAAACAGCAGATTTACTACTTATTAATGGTGGCTTAGGCCCAACTATTGACGATCTTACATCACAAGCACTAGCTCAAGCTTGCGGGGTTGACCTACACCTAAATCCCCAGGCCCATTTACACTTAAAGAAATGGGCTGAGCGTCGAAACACAACACTCAATCAACCTAATTTAAAACAAGCCTACCTACCTTTAGGCAGCAAGGTTGTTGCCAATGCAACCGGCAGTGCTGTCGGTATTAGCATTAAACTAGGCCAGTGCCTTATTATTTGTACCCCTGGTGTGCCAAGTGAATTATCCCACATGCTAAAAGATGAAATAATTCCTAACTTGCAGCAAGTTTTTCCAATGAGAAACAAGCAAAGTCTCATTCGTTTTCAAACTTTTGGCCTTGGCGAATCGACGTTACAGGCACTAGTGAACGACAACCTACCCGATTGGCCTGATGAAATAGTGATTGGCTTTCGCGCAGCAATGCCAGTACTTGAAATAAAGTTGAGCGTGCAATGCCCAAAAGGAAATAAATTATTACCACAATGGCAAAAAAAACTGAGTCAGTTATTAGGCGACCATATTCTAGCAACAGGTAAAAGTAACCATGTAACAATCGCAGATTACTTGGTGCCATTACTGATAAAGTCACAACAAAAAATTACTGTTGCAGAATCTTGCACTGGCGGATTAATTGCTAGCCAAATAACCGCTATAGCGGGTGCTTCTGCAGCTTTTGAAGCAGGTTTCGTCACCTATTCTAATCATATGAAAAGTAAACTCATTGATGTACCTGAGTCTACATTAGTTAGCCACGGCGCTGTTAGCGAAGAAACGGTGTTAGCTATGGCAAAAGGCGCTTTAGCAAAATCTAGTGCTGATTATGTTATCGCGGTTTCCGGTATAGCAGGGCCCGATGGCGGCACGAAAGATAAACCTGTAGGTTCAGTTTGGATAGCTTGGGGGAATAAACAAGTGTTACATACAAAGTATTATTGTATCCCAGTAGCTAGACAGTATTTTCAGCAAATCGTTGCTGCTCGCAGTCTCGATTTAGTTCGAAGAATGTTAATAGCTAGTGAAGCGAATCCACACTACGACCGAGTAAATTAATTTCAAGAATAAATTCAGACATCTAGTTGCTTTTATATTGCTTAGTAATTCAAATCTTTATATATTTGTACTCATTAAAAGCTATTGATAGTTCATATTGATATAAAAGCAATAAATTTCAACATTTGCTTTTACAAAAGGGTAAAGTGGCAAACCACTTATTATCATAAAGGGGAATACTTTGAACGATAAAAACTTTATTACCAGTGGCCGTAATACCATCATTCATAAAAACAAAAAAATTGATTTACTTGTGGTTAATGGTGAACATCCAGTGGCTATAGTGAGCCACACCGGCATAAACATATATACAGGTGTTATGCCACAACGACGTTCTGAGGCGAAAAAAGCCTATCAAGAACTTGTCGATGTGAGTACATCTGAAGTGTTTGGCGATGAAAAAACGTTAGTTTTTGTCCAAGCATTAGATAATAAAGAATACAAATTAGATTATTCAAAAGTAGGCACAGATAATTTTATTAAAGTTCATCAAGAAAATTATATTTAGGGAACGATGAATTTTATAAAATAATGGAGTTATACGCGTGTGACCAAGGCAAGCTTAGTAAGTAACGATAAAAATAACATCGACTTAGTGTTGTCTCCTGTTAAAACTAAGACGACACTAACTGAAGCTGATATTCATGAGCTAATTGAAAACTCTGAATACAGTAAATTGTATGTTGTTAACGGCAATATTAAAAATGCCATTGCTGAATTAGAGAGTGTTTTAAAACCTTTAAAAGAAGACCACGTTGGCCGTGAGATAAAATACCAAGTACTTGAACGACGCGATGCTACAATTGCAATTGAAATTGATAACGACAACATGTCAGCGTCGGCTGAAATTACCACGGCGTTGGGTGGCCAACACATGAGCGCAAAAGCAATACTTGACGCGGCTCAAGCCGCTAATGTGCGCAAAGGCTTTAGTAAAGAACAATTAGTGAAACTTGCCGGGCGTTCGGCTAAAGAGCCGGCAGGTTCAACAGTTAAGGGTGAAATAGCCCGTGGTAAACTGCCAATAGACGGCAAAGACGCTTACATTAAACTCTTGGTAGAAAGTGCACAAGATAGAATATTGAAACCCAAAAAACGTGAAGATGGCAGTGTAGACATGCGTGATCTTGGCGATATTATCTGTGTAAAGATAGGTGACCCTCTCGCGAAAAAAATCCCCCTTACTAACGGCATTTCAGGTTATACCGTCACTGGCGATATATTAGAACCTGCGCCAGGCGCTGATATACAAATGAGTGTAGGTGAAGGCACAGTTTTAAGTCCAAAAAATAATAGTATTTTAATTTCCACCTTAGTTGGCCTTCCTCGTATTATCGAAAACGGTATGCAAGTTGACAGTGTTTACCATCTTAAAAATGTTAATGTCGGTACTGGCCACGTTAACTTTGAAGGCAGTGTCATTATAGATGGTGACGTTGGTGAAAGTATGAAGGTAACGGCTACAGGCGATATTTCAATCGGTGGTTTTGTTGAGTCAGCAACGCTAGATGCTGGCGGAGACATAACGATTGGTACAGGTATTATTGGTAAAAAACAAGAGGTTGAAGCTCTTGATGTTTCTAAAATGAGGATGAGCGTGAATATTAAAGCCGGAGGCAATATTTTTGCTAAATATAGCCAATACGCTGACATCACTTGTGACTCATTACGTATTGAAAAACAAATAATGCATAACATCGTAAAAGTTGATAAAACGTTGTGGGTTGGCAGCAAAGACAAAGCCAATGGTAAACTTATTGCCGGCCATATTAGTGCTGGCGAGTCAGTATGTGCAGGTACAATAGGCGCAACAGCGGGTAGTTTCACCATCATCACTTTTGCAGATAAAGTTAATGAATACTTAGGTAGAATTGCAGATATTGATGAGTCGATTCAAAGTGAGTCTGACAAATCTTCAGAGTTAAAAGTGGCGGCGAATAAATTAAATAAACTACCTAAAGATAAAGCCAAACCAGAAATATTAGCGAAAGTAATTTCTACTTATCAGTACCATATAAAACAAATGGGTACATTTCTTTTTGAAAAAGAATCGCTTGAAGAGATATTGCAAGAATATATGACTAGCGTGTATGTTGATGCAAACGAAAGGGTGTATCATGGAGTGCAGGTAACCGTTGGTGAATATCACGATAAAACACGCCGGGAATATGGTCCAACCCGTTTCACCTACAAAGAACGAAAAATTCATATAGCCCCATTAGTTTCAGTATAAAGTCTAGGCTACTATTCAATATAATATGGAGTTTTGCTATGGCATTCATCGCCCGCAGCTTATTTGTTAGCTGTTTATTTATTAGCGCAGCAAATGCTCAACAATGTGATATTAATTTTAATTATGGCGTGATCATTGATCCCGCTCACCTGCGTATTATTAGTCAGGGTCAAACTTACGTACAAATAAATGGGCAGCATCAGCTTTTTGTTAGTGGTCGTGAAATCTCCCTCAATAATGAACAAAAAAAACAATTGAGCGAATACAGCAATGGTATTAGATCGCAAGTGCCCGCTATCGTTTCTATTGCCATAGAGGGTGTTGAGCTTGGACTTAAAGCGGTAAATAAAGTTATTAGTAGCTTAACTGGCGAAAACAGCGCATCACATCAACAGTTCCAAGAAAAATTTGATGAAATGAAATGGCGACTACGTACTCGTTTTAACCATAGTGATGATAGCTACTATATTGCGCCACAAGATTTCGATGATTTTGATGAAATTTTCGCTGGTGAGTTTGAAAAAGAAATCGAAACTATTGTCACAGATTCTGTTGGCACCATTTTAGTCGCTGTCGGTGAAGCTATGACCCACAGGGAAGAGCAAAGTACTGAGCAACGTGTTGAAACGTTTGATCAACGCATTGAAACAATGGGAAATGATATAAAGATCGATATTAGCAACCAAGCCAATGCTTTAGAAAATAAAGCAGAAATAATTTGTGCAAACTTGGTAAAACTTGATCAGATAGAAAACAAACTTCAACTTGAAATCCCAGCCTTAGCTGAATTCAATTTAATAGTAACCAATTAGCAATTGCCTTCATGTTAATACCTGACTTTTCTCAGCTATAAATTAAATTGAAGAAAACTTAACGCTATATTACCTACCCGAATATATTTTTATTAAAACACCAACTTCAGAAGATAAAAAAACCTGCAATTGCAGGTTTTTATTTAGCATAAGTTTAGCCGCGAAAATATAAATAGCTAAGCGCGCGAAACTCATTAATCCATTTTATACCTACATATTAGGATAATTAGGGCCACCAGTACCTTCAGGTGTTACCCAAGTAATATTTTGACTTGGATCTTTTATGTCACAAGTTTTACAGTGCACGCAGTTTTGTGAGTTAATAACGAATTTATCACCTTCTGCTGTACTTTCAACTTCATATACGCCAGCGGGACAATAAAGTCGGGCTGGCTCACCATATTTCACTAAGTTAACATCAATAGGAATGCTACTATCAGCCAGTTTTAAGTGGCATGGCTGCTCTTCTTCATGATTGGTGTTCGATAAGAATACTGAGGTCAATTTATCAAAACTCAATTTATTATCAGGTTTTGGATAATTAATCACCGGCGCATCTGCTGCTAGCTTTAATTGCTCATGATCTAAGCTGTCATCTTTAAAGTTGAATGGTAACTTACCACCAAAAAAGTTTTGGTCTAGCGTATTATAAGCGCCGCCCCAAAAGGTGCCAAACTTGTGCATAGCTGGGCCAAAGTTACGCGTATTATAGAGCTCTTCATATAACCAAGAGTTTTGATATTTCTCAGTAAAACTGGTGAGATCTTTACCCCCTTCATCACCCGACAATAAGCTTTCAAAAATGGATTCAGCCGCTAACATACCCGACTTCATCGCCGTATGATTACCTTTAATTTTGGCAAAATTAATGGTACCAGCGTCACAGCCTACTATTACACCACCTGGCATAGTCATTTTAGGCAATGAATTAAAGCCACCTTTTGCCATGGCTCTTGCGCCATAAGACACACGTTTACCACCTTCAAGGTATTGGGCAATTTTAGGATGATGCTTGTAACGTTGAAACTCATCAAACGGACTTAAATGCGGATTGCTATAACTAAGATCTACAATTAAACCAACGAATACTTGGTTATTTTCTGCATGATATAAATAACCGCCACCGTTGGTGTCTTTTTCAAGCGGCCAACCTGCAGAATGCACCACTAAACCTTCTTGATGCTTTTCAGGGGCAATATCCCAAATTTCTTTAAAGCCTAAACCGTAATGTTGTGGTGACTTATCAGCATCTAGGGAAAACTTAGCGATAAGTTCTTTGCCTAAATGACCACGACAACCTTCAGCAAACACGGTATATTTCGCTTTTAGCTCCATACCAGGCATAAATGAATCTTTTGGTTTGCCTTCTTTGTCGAGCCCCATATCACCAGTAATTACACCGCCAACACTACCATCTTCATTATAAATAATTTCTTGCGCAGGAAAGCCTGGAAATATTTCCACCCCTAATTGCTCTGCTTGTTCTGCTAACCAACGACAAACATTGCCCATACTAACAATGTAGTTACCGTCATTGTGCATGGTTTTAGGCACACTAAAACCAGGTAATTTAATCGCACTACTTTCGCCATTAAATAAATAAATATCATCGCCAGTAACAGCGGTATTTAAAGGAGCACCCTTTTCTTTCCAATCTGGAAACAGCTCATTTAATGCTCGAGGTTCAAAAACAGCGCCAGAAAGAATATGAGCGCCAACTTCAGAGCCCTTTTCAACTACGCACACCATAAGTTCTTGTTCTTTTTCTTGTGCTAACTTCATAAGTTGACAAGCAGTTGAAAGGCCTGCAGGACCGGCACCAACAATTACAACATCAAATTCCATTGATTCGCGTTCCATAATTTCTCCCATCATTCAATTTTATATGAAATATTCAAACACACGTTTGATTTTCAAACACCTGTTTGATAATATCAATCATTATAGATATTTTCGTGTTAAATACTATCCTGTATTACATTATTTACTGATAATATTTATTTAAGCGTAATTTGAGTGACGTAATCGACAGAACACGTTGACGTAAACGTTATCTACAAGTAGTCTTCAAACCATTATTATAGCGTTAAGTTGAATTAACTTTAGTTTAACCAACATTACATGCAACAAGCATAATCAGAGGCAACGATGAAAGTATTAGTACCCATCAAACGCGTTATTGACTATAACGTAAAAGTACGTGTGAAAGCAGACAATTCCAATGTCGATCTTGCTAATGTAAAAATGGCAATCAACCCATTTTGTGAAATCGCAGTTGAAGAGGCAGTTCGTTTAAAAGAAGCGGGCATAGCTACTGAAGTTATCGCGGTATCTATTGGTAATAAATCTTGCCAAGAACAGTTACGTACAGCACTGGCATTAGGCGCTGATCGTGCTATTCAAATTGAGACTGATGAAAACTTAGATTCAATCAACGTTGCTAAACTATTACAAAAAATAGTTGAAGAAGAACAACCACAACTGGTTATTCTTGGTAAGCAATCAATCGATAGCGACAACAACCAAACAGGTCAAATGTTAGCCGCCCTTACTGGCATGGCACAAGGTACATTCGCTTCTGCTGTAAATGTTGATGGCGATAAAGTTAACGTAACTCGTGAAGTTGATAGCGGTTTACAAACTATAGCCTTAACTTTGCCTGCTATTGTAACAACTGACTTACGCTTGAATGAGCCTCGTTATGCATCATTACCTAATATTATGAAAGCAAAACGTAAGCCTTTAGATGTAAAATCTGCCGCTGACTTTGGTATTGATTTAACCGCACGTACTAATTTAATTAAAGTAACACCTCCTGCGCAGCGTAAAGCCGGTATTATTGTTGAAAGCATTGATGAATTAGTAGAAAAATTAAAAAATGAAGCGAAGGTGATCTCATGAGCATTTTAGTATTTGCCGAACACGATAATAGCGAATTAAAATCTGATACATTAAAAACAGTTGCTGCAGCTCAAGCTATCGGCGGTGACATTCACCTTTTAGTCGCTGGTCACAACTGTCAAGCAGTTGCTGAAGCAGCAAGTAAGGTCAATGGTGTTTCAAAAGTGTTAGTGGCTGATAACGCCGCTTATGAACATCAACTAGCTGAAAATGTATCGTTACTCGTCACTGAGCTTGCAGCAGATTATAGTCATATCTTAGCGACAGCACTAACAACGGGCAAAAACTTTATGCCACGTGTTGCTGCGTTATTAGACGTTGCGCAAATTTCAGACATTATTGCCGTAGAAAGTAGCGACACTTTTGTACGTCCAATCTACGCAGGTAATGCTATTGCAACAGTACAAAGTTTAGATAGCAAAAAAGTAATTACCGTTCGCTCTACAGGTTTTGACGCTGTAGCAACCGATGGTAATGCTGAAATTGTTGCTGTAGATAAAGTTACTGATGCCGGTATTTCTAGCCATGTAAATGATGAGCTTTCTGTTTCAGAGCGACCTGACCTAGGCGCTGCAAGCATTGTCATTTCTGGTGGTCGTGGTATGCAAAACGGTGAAAACTTCAAGTTACTTGAAGGTATTGCTGATAAGTTAGGCGCAGCCATTGGCGCTTCTCGTGCTGCTGTTGATGCTGGTTTTGTACCAAACGATATGCAAGTAGGTCAAACAGGTAAAATTGTTGCACCTGACTTATACATTGCCGTAGGTATTTCAGGTGCTATTCAACATTTAGCCGGCATGAAAGACTCTAAAGTTATCGTTGCTATTAACAAAGATGCAGAAGCACCAATCTTCCAAGTAGCCGATTACGGGTTAGTGGCAGATTTGTTTGACGCTTTACCTGAGTTAGAAAGTAAGCTGTAAGTTAACTTTTTCGCGCTCAAAATCAAACTTACCCGCTCTACATCTTGAAATGCAGAAATCTGTATATTGAAGTAGAACGGGTATATAATAAAACCACTCTTGTAGTGGTTTTATTTTATTTAAATTTTAGAAGTTATAGAAATTATTATGACAAAAACATTTTCTAGCCTCAGTGACTTAGCAAGTGCCTTTGGTAAAAATATTGACGATACGACCCATAAGCAAAATAATAACGATCAATCTTTGGTATATTCAACGGCTGACGGAAGAATCACCCACACTAAAAGTACTAAGGTAACCCCTTCTGATGGCTTTGCAAAAGTTCGTCGAGAAACTAAAGGCAGAAAAGGTAAAGGGGTCGTCACAATTACCGGTTTAGCTTTAGATAATAAAGCCTTAAAAGAGCTGGCAAAAAAACTTAAGAAAACCTGTGGTACCGGCGGTAGTGTGGTTGGCGAAGTGATCGAGGTTCAGGGTGATAAGCGTGAAGAAATAAAATCAGTACTTGAGAAAAATGGATTTAAAGTCAAATTCATTGGTGGCTAGAAAAACATTTCCGATAAAAATATGAGTCATACTATGAACCCAAGCGAATTATCCTTACTGGTTGTTGAACCTTCTGATTTACAAAGAAAGATAATAATTAAAGGGTTAGCACAACAAGGTATTACCCAGGTAGCAGAAGCTAAAAACATTGCTGAAGCTTATGCAAGTGCCAAAAAACATCCTCGCGATTTAATTACCAGCGCCATGTATTTTGATGATGGTGACGCCATAGAATTGCTGCATAAAATCAGAAATACCCCAACCATTGCTGAAACGCCTTTTATGCTAGTAACCAGTGAGCATCGCCGTGAAAACTTAGAAGAACTTAAGCAATCAGGTGTTATTGCTTTACTCCCTAAACCCTTTACTTCTAACCACTTAGCAACAGCAATAAGTACTACCATTGATTTATTATCCACTGATGAATTAGAACTTGAATACTTTGATGTTCATCAAGTTCGTGTTTTGCTCGTTGATGATAGCCGCCTGGCCAGAAATCATATTAAACGCGTACTAAATAACTTAGGCTTATTAAAAATAACCGAAGCGGTTGATGGTAGTGAAGCGATTGCTTTATTGAAAGAAAATATGTTTGATCTTGTCGTTACTGACTACAATATGCCGGAAGTTAATGGTAAAGAGCTAACGCGATATATTCGCAGTGAAAGCGAGCAATCGCACCTACCCATACTGATGGTAACCAGTGAAAGTAATGATACACACCTAGCTAATATACTTACCGAAGGCGTTACAGCTATGTGTGACAAACCGTTTGAGCCAGAAAATGTTAAAAAAATTCTTTATAAGATACTAGAAGAATAATTCAGCTTCACAGCTATCACAAAGGTCTTAGTTTCTAATGCAAAACTGCCGTAACTTCATGGCAATTTTGTTGTGTGATACCTCTAATCGCTCTGCCAATTTTCGCGTTGTTGGGTAATAAGGATATAAAGCCCTGATAAGCTGCTCTTCAAACTTTGCTTGGGCACTGGCCCAATTACCAACCTCGCTTTCGACTGTAAGCTCAACCGAATTAGTGACTTCTTTTTGCTTAAACTGAGCCAAAGCTACACTAATATCTTGCGAAGAGATATCACCACGTTCATTTAGTGCCACGGCCCTAAACAACACATTTTGTAACTCTCGAATATTACCAGGCCACTGATGAGACGACAGAAGTTGTATCGCACTTTCATCTATTATCGGTTGTTTTAAGTTCATTTGCGTTGCCGCGAGCACCACAAAGTGACGCGCTATTAAAGCAATATCTTCTGATCGGTCACGTAATGGCGGCGAATTTAAATTAAGTACATTTAAGCGATAAAACAAATCTTCTCTAAACTTCTGCTTACCTATCATGGCTAATAAATTTTGATGAGTCGCACTCAGCACCCTAATGTTTGCTTGCAATTCTTTAGTACCACCAAGCCGACGAAATTTAAAATCTTGTAGAAACCTTAATAATTTTGCCTGCAGATAAGGTGACATTTCAGCAATTTCATCTAAAAATAATGTCCCACCTTCAGCTAGCTCAAGTAAACCCGGTTTACCACCTTTTTGGGCACCAGTAAAAGCACCGTTGGCATAGCCAAACAACTCACTTTCAAGTAAATGCTCAGGCAAGGCAGCACAATTTAGTGCTAAAAAAGGCGCTTGTTGGCGATTACTCGCATTATGTAATGCTCGAGCAACAAGCTCTTTACCTGTACCTGTTTCACCATTAATTAATACCGGCAATTCTAATTCAGCAAATCGAGCGGTTTGCTCTTTTAATAATAAAATACTGGCTGAGCGTCCAATAATATTATCGATACCTTGCTCATCTCGCGTCTGCAATATCGAAATTTGACGACCTAAACTGGTAATTGATTTTAATGATATGACAGCACCAGAGCTGTTTTCTTGTTCACTGATAGGACTAATTTCTGCTAGATAACTTTGCCCAGCAATATCGACATTTTGAGAGCTAATTTTATCCAATAAAGGCAGCACTATGTCTATATCTAGTAGGCTGTTAACTTTCACCCCTTTGAGTTGTTCACCCAGTAATGGCGAAACACCTTTATGGCGTTGATGATTAACTAATAGCTTTTCACTCGCTTGGTTTAATGCCATTACACGCGCGTTTTCATCAATATCTATAATAGCGTCAGGTAAACGGTTAACTAACGCCCTTAAATGCCGCTCACGACTTTCTGATGGCAATAAATCAACTTTACAACAGTGAATAATTCCAGATACGCTCATTAGCGCTTTTTTGACTTTATTAAAACTTACTGTGCTTTTTACCAAATGAACAAATATAAATTGTGAACTCACCTCCATTGCTTGAATGTTTAAAGCTAAGCGAGTGAAAGTTGCCAATATTTCTTGGCTAATACCCATTCGGTCTTCAGATTTTATCTCTATTCGCACAAAAGCCCCTAATAAATACAGTACACATTAATTTTGTAATATTTAAATTACATTGTAACTAAAATATTACAAGAAAGAAAACATCGAGCAAAGCCAAATAAAACGGTACTTATTAATTTATTATTACCAAACAGCTTTAAAAACAACAAGAGTTTGTAATAAAAAAATTACAAATCAATAGGCGATATAAATATATCGACATAAACCATTGATATATTTACATATAAATTATTGGCAGTATAATTGCAATACTGAAGTTAATAAGTGTTCGACTAAACGTTAGCAACAATAATAATTCTCCTATAGATAAGGTATCCCATGTCGGAAAGTAAACATATTGAGACTCAAGCAATTCATTCAGGCCGTATTAACGACGAGCAATTTGGTTCATTAGCCACACCACTTTATCAAACATCTACATTTATCTTCGACAACGCGCAACAAGGCGCAGATAGATTCGCAGGCGAAGCTGAAGGTTATATTTACAGCCGATTAGGTAACCCAACAACTCGACAATTAGAAATGCGAGTAGCAGCAATGGAAGGCATGGAAGACGCTGCTGCAACAGCTACTGGCATGGGTGCGGTATCTGGTGCTTTGCTGGCAAATTTATCTTGTGGTGATCATTTAATTTCATCAAAAGCTGTTTATGGTTGCTCATTTGCATTAATGAATCATCAACTGACCCGATGGGGCATCGAAGTTAGCTTTGTTGATATGGCAAACCCTGCTGAGGTTGAAGCTGCCATCAAGCCAAATACTAAAGTTATCTTCTTAGAAACGCCGGTTAATCCAAACTTAGCGGTATACGACTTAGCAGTTATTGGCAAAATAGCTCAAAAACACAACATTATTTCTATTGTCGACAACACATTTTTAACACCGGTATTACAGCAACCGAGAAAGTATGGTATCGACATCGTTGTACATAGTGCGACCAAATATTTAAACGGTCATGGTGATGTTGTTGCAGGTATTATTTGTGGTACTAATGAAATGATCATGAATATAAAAATGACGGTATTGAAAGATATTGGCGCAACGATAAGCCCGCACGATGCTTGGCTTATCATGCGAGGTCTAAAAACATTACCTATTCGTATGGAACGTCATTGTAACAACGCTGAAAAAATAGCCGAATTTTTAGAGAATCATGAAAAAGTAACCCAAGTTTATTATCCGGGCCTAAAAAGTCATCCTGGGCATAAATTTATTGGTTCACAAATGAAAGCGGCTGGTGGTGTCATTGCTTTTGAAATTGATACCGACTTATCTGGTGGTGGTGACTTTATTAACCGTATGCAGTTATTTTCAATTGCGGTAAGTTTGGGTGATGCAGAATCACTTATTCAACATCCTGCGTCAATGACACACTCACCTTATACGCAAGAAGAGCGTTTAGCGGCAGGCATTAGCGATAGTTTAATTAGAATATCTGTTGGTCTTGAAAATGTTGATGATTTAATTGCAGACTTGACTCAATCGCTGGCACTGATATAAAAACAATCAGTTGTAGTAACGTTGCTTAAGCCCCTTAAACAACGCTAATGTGAACGAGTTTTAATTCTTAGCTGTCAGTGGATAATATCGCTGATAGCTTAGGTATTATACGGCTTTTAATCGCTTCTAGCTCTTCATCGGTATAAGGTGTTAGCGCTTTCTGCCCCCAAATTGGCTTTGGCCAACAAGCATCATTTTCAAAGCGCACTATATGGTGTAAATGCAATTGTGGCACGACATTACCCAATGCGGCCACATTCATTTTATCACCATTAAATTCTTGCATCAGCACTTCACTCAGCATACTTGATTCATTTAATAACTGTTGTTGTTGTTGCCAATCCAGTTGATATATTTCTTTAATGCCATCGACTTTGGGCACTAAAATAAACCAAGGAAAGGCACTGTCATTACACAGTAATAAACGTGAAAGTGGAAAGTCACAAATAACAAAACAGTCATTAGCTAATTGTGGATGTAATTGGAATTGTTCACTCATATTGCTGCCTTATCTTAATCTTATAATTAAACTTTAATGAAGATTAACGCTTATTACGGCGACCTCTGCCACGGGCGACTTTTTTTGCTTCTCGGGCGGCTACTTTGTCCGCTTCAACCTTGTCAAAGTGAATAACTTCGGCCACCACCATTTCCGGTGTTTCAAATGAGATAGCGCCTAGCGTTTTATCACGAATTTCATTAATCAATATTTCAGATGCTTTGTGAAAGTCAATATGACCACCGCTTTTAACACAGCCACGACGTTTGCCGATAGCTTCAATCAACTCAACTTCTTGCTCTGGGAGCTCTTCAATTTTATAGCGCTCTTTTAACCGCTCAGGGTAAGCGGCTAATAAATACTCAGCAGCAAAACAGGCAATTTCTTCATGGTCAAATGCAGTATCTTTAACTGCACTCGTAATCGCTAAACGATAGCCACTATTTTCATTTACGATCTTAGGCCAAAGCATACCAGGGGTATCATATAAATATAAACCATCATCTAAACGAATGCGTTGCTGGCCTTTGGTAACCGCAGGCTCGTTACCAACTTTTGCCTTCGCTTTACCAACAAGTGTATTTAATAAAGTAGATTTACCTACATTGGGAATACCCATGATTACGGCATTTATTTGCTTGCCTGCTTCATCTTTACTGGCAGCCAATTTACGAATTAAGGCGGGAAGAGTCTTGGCGACAGAAGGCGATTCTGTGGTTAATGCAATCGCTTTAACGTTGTGCTGAGATTCTAAATAATCAAGCCACAGCTGTGTAACTTTAGGGTCAGCTAAATCTGATTTATTTAAGATTTTAATTAACGGTTTATCACCACGAATTTCAGTGATCATAGGATTTTCACTACTGAAAGGTAATCGCGCATCACAAACTTCAATCACCACATCAATTTGCGGTAAAATCTCTTTAATCTCTCTTTGGGCTTTATGCATATGCCCCGGGAACCAATTAATCGCCATAATAAATCTTTTAGAAAATAAACCAGATTTTATCACTGATGTTAATGAAAAGCTTTTGAAACTCTATATTGTTTTTTACATCATCATTCTTTCACATCCATGTGAACAGGATATATCGTTCGTCCTGAACATAAAAAAAGCGCTCAATGAGCGCTTTTTATTATGGTCTTATACTGAGCTAGCCATTGAACTATGCGGTTTTTTTCGCTTTAGGCTTAGCTTTAGCTTTGGCTTTTACGACTTTTTTCTTGGCAAGCTCTTCAACCCACTTATCATCAACATACTTGGCATTCCAGCCTGTCGCTTTACCTTCAACTTCTGTCATCACATATTGTGATTTAGTTTTTCGGCTATAACGTACAACAGCTAAATTGCCGTCTGGATCTTGCGTTGGTGCATCAGCAAGGTAATAGAACTTTTCTGAAATTCTATCGCGAAAACGTGCTAACTCGGCCACTTTAGGCGCACGTGTTTCACGTGACCTTGGGAAAGTATTCGCGGCTAAAAATATACCGGCCGCACCATCGCGTAAAACAAAATGTGCTTCAGACTTTTCACATTCTAGTTCAGGCAATTGTACTGGGTCTTCTTTAGGTGGCGCTGCTTCGCCACTCGCTAATAACTTACGAGTGTTTTTACATTCACTGTTAGTACAATCAAAATACTTGCCGAAACGACCAGATTTAAGCTCCATTTCTGCTTCACAACGGTCACATTCTAAAATAGGACCATCGTAACCTTTTAGTTTGAATTCACCAATTTCAACTTCGATACCATCACAAACGGGGTTATTACCACAAACATGCAATTTACGTGTTTCATCAATCAGGTAACTATCCATAGCCGTGCCACATTTTTTACAACGATGCATAGCGCGTAATGCTTCAGTTTCTTGATCTTCAGCCAATACGCTAACGGCTTCTTCACCTGGCGTAAGGTTCATTGTTTTAGTACAACGTTCTTTGGGTGGTAAAGCATAGCCAGAACAACCTAAGAAAACACCTGTTTGCGCAGTACGAATGCCCATTTTACGACCACAGGTTGGGCAGTCAATATCGGTTAATACCGGTTCGTTATTGCGCATACCACCTTCTTCGGTAGGCATATCGGCTTGGCCAAGTTGCTTAGTAAAGTTTTTATAAAAACCATTTAGCACGTCTTTCCAATTCGCTTTACCATCAGCCACTTCATCAAGCTCTTGCTCCATGTTGGCGGTAAAGTCGTAGCTCATTAGGTTTTTAAAACTTTCAGATAAACTATCCGTAACGATTTCACCCATTTTTTCGGCGTAAAAACGTTTTGTTTCTAAACGAACATAACCACGATCTTGAATGGTAGAAATAATTGACGCATAAGTAGAAGGACGACCAATTGAACGTTTTTCTAACTCTTTTACTAATGATGCTTCACCAAAACGTGCTGGTGGCTTGGTAAAGTGTTGAGTAGGATTAAGTTGTTCGAGTGATAATACTTCACCGACAGATAAGTCTGGTAAATGTTTATCATCACCTTTTGATAATTGTGGATGTACACGAGTCCAACCATCAAATTGCATCACCCGACCTTTGGCTTTTAAATCAAAACCAGAAGCACCAACGGTAATGGTACTAACCGTGTAGCGTGCTGCTGTCATTTGACAAGCAACAAACTGACGCCAAATAAGGTCGTACAGTTTTTTAGCGTCGGCTTCAATACCTTCCATAAAAGCAGATTCAATTTTTACATTTGACGGGCGAATCGCTTCATGGGCTTCTTGAGCACCTGATTTACTGCTGTATATTTTGGCTTTTTCTGGCAAGTAATTCTCGCCAAAATTTTCGCTAATATAGCCTCGACACATTTCAACCGCGTCTTTACTTAAATTGGTCGAGTCGGTACGCATATAGGTAATATGACCTGCTTCATATAAACGTTGAGCAAGACCCATTGTACGTTTAACACCAAAACCTAATTTAGTACTTGCCGCTTGTTGTAAAGTTGAAGTAATAAAAGGCGCTGAAGGCGTACTTTTAGACGGTTTGTCATCTCTTTTATTAACGGTATATGCTGAATCTTTTAATGTGGCTAAGGCTTTATTTGTTTCAGTTTCATTGGTTGGTTTAAATGCTTTACCATTTTCGTGGGTAACATCTAATGGAAAATCTAAACCTGAAGCTGTTTTCGTATCAGCGCTAATTTCCCAAAATTCTTTCGGGTCAAAGGCTTTGATTTCACGTTCTTTTTCAACCACTAATTTTACGGCAACAGACTGAACGCGACCGGCAGATAAGCCTCGAGCAACTTTTTTCCACAATAGTGGGCTAACCATAAAACCAACGATTCGATCGAGGAAACGTCGTGCTTGTTGAGCATTTACACCTGGCATACTTAATTCACCAGGCGTAGAAAATGCTTGTTGAATAGCGTTTTCGGTTATTTCATTGAAAACAACGCGTTTATATTTATCGTCGTCGCCACCAATAATTTCTTTTAAATGCCAAGCAATCGCTTCTCCCTCGCGATCCAAATCGGTTGCGAGATAGATAGTATCGGCGGTACTGGCCAGTTTGATTAATTCAGCAACAACTTTTTCTTTGCCTTCCAGTATTTGATAATTAGCTTCCCAATCATTCTCAGGATCAATACCCATACGATTAACAAGTGCTTGCTTATCACGTTTAGCTTTATATTTTGCCTTGGCAGCAGGCGCCATTTTACGCACTTCAGCTGGAGATTTAGCCGCTACTTTTTTACCGGTACTGCTATGTGGTAGATCACGAACATGACCTACACTCGATTTAACAATAAAATCTTTACCAAGGTACTTGTTAATTGTTTTCGCTTTGGCTGGCGATTCCACAATTACCAGAGATTTTGCCATATTATTTTATATTCCTACTAAGCTGACTGTGTCAGTTGCGTCAAAGTTGTGTGCACCGAGTGACTTAATATTGCTCAAGCAAAATATCAAGAAAAATTGCAATAATGAATAAAACTGAGACGAAAAATTAAATTTGAGATTGAAATTACTATTAGATATATCTGTAAATAAGCAAACTGACAAGCAAAAAATTTTTATATATATGCCTTTTTACAACTTTTAGCTATAATGATGCGAATTTTTCGGCGCCATCATAATCGACTTTTTAGCAAAACTTAAGGGCTGAAAGCGAAATAACTTCATTTTTTCACCCGTTATAACAATTTTTTACAATCACTCCAGGTAGATTGCGTTCATTTTAGTGAATTTCAATACCTATTAATAGGAAGAGAATATACATGACAACTTCATGGTCAACCTTTAAAAATAAAATTAACCAATGCTTATGTCCACCAGGTAACGGTGTTTTTACCGTTAATACCGCAAAAGAGCGCAAGGAGCGTTTGCACAACGCCTTATTTGGCCAATCAGACAATATCCAGTCGCTATGGCAGCAGAGCGTTGAAAAACTGCCAGAATCGACTAACGCGGTGATTCTTGGCATAGCTTCAGATTGTGGTGGCGGAATTTTACGTGGCGCAAACTGGGGACCTTTATTTGTTCGCTCAACGTTATTAGAACAATACCCTAATTTAAATGCCTTCGATTTAGGTGACGTGCGTGTTATTCCACATTTGTTACATGATAAGTACCTTAATGAAGCTACCATTGCCAATTGTCGAAAAGCACTTTACCAAGATGAAAACAGCCCATTCCCTGTTAGCCCTTTAACGATAACAGAAGATGTATTACACGATTTTTATGCTGAGTTTCCAAAGAAAGGTATCTTTGGTATTGGCGGTGATCATTCCGTTAGTTACCCATTAACAAAAGCGTATTTACAAGCGAAGAAAAAGCAAGGCATACGTGCCGCTATTATTCATTTTGATGCACATACCGACTTACTGGTTGAACGTTTGGGCATCGACCTGTGTTTTGGCTCATGGTGTACCCATATTTTAGATGACCTAACTGATCGTCGTGACTTAATCCAAATCGGCATTCGCTCAAGCGGCAAACCTAAATCACATTGGGAAAGCACTTTTGGCGTTAAGCAACATTGGGCACATGAAGTAAAAGAGCAAGGTGTTGATGCAATTATTGCAAAAATAATGAAGCAATTAAAAGATGATAACGTCGATGAAATTTATGTCAGTTTTGATATAGATGCGCTTGATGAAATTTATGCCGCTGCAACTGGCACACCAGAGCCTGATGGCTTATCACCAAATGAGTCAATGCAAATATTACGTGCTATCGCCGCTCAATACCCGATTACGGGTGCCGACATGATGGAAATTGCACCATTTACCGACAGCACAGGCTTGGGTGAAGTTAGTCGTGATAGAACACTTGCTGCTGGTGCTGAGATTTCAGCTTTCTTGATTGAAGAGATTAATAAATAAAAAACATTCACACCACATAATTTTAAGTAGCTTAGTGGCTTATAAAAATCAAAGACAAAAAAGCCGTTCAATGAACGGCTTTTTTATTCACTTTTAATTCAGCTACTGAATAACAATTCCAATTGCTGATGAAGCGCTTACCACGCCACTAGGTGTAGTTACTTCAATAATTAACACGCCAGATTTAGGTTCAGCTTCACCTTTAACTGAAACACCAAACACTAAGCCACCATTATGATTATCATTTGGCCAAGTATAGCTGCTTGAACCTTGAATGGAGCCAACAGTTGCGGTAAATGAAACTATTGAACCTGCTGGCATAGGCTGGTTATGAAAATCAGCAATAATAAAGCTGCCTGAACCCACATTTTCACCCGCGATATAAATCACATCATCATTAGGATTGAAATTTGGATTAGCAACCTCGGCTGTATCAGGATCATTATCGTCATCAATTGTTGAGCTAACTGCATCACTGGTAGAGTTAACCGTAAAATGAGCACCACTGCCGGACATAACCAACACTAATGAGCCACGAACATTTATAGACTTCTGATCACTTGAACAACCATCGTGTGCTGGAATTGAACATAACACACCATTGTATTTCGCATCATTTACCGTAAATAAATTATCAACATTAAAGTCAGTAAACTCTTCAAGTTCACCACCTGTTTGAGCGCCGGCTTCAACTGTATTAAACAGACCATCTTCATTGTGATCGACAAACGCTTCTTTTAAGTCATAAACACTGCCACTGATATTAGTACCAGCAAAGGCTGTCATTTCAGCAGCATCGAAACGTGCGTTACCATTTAAGTCAGGAAATGATTCTTCTCCAATTACCGTTGCTAGAATAGTTGCTCTGCCACCATATTTTTGACCTAAGGTATTAAATGTTTCAGGTAAATGAACTACATCAGGTGAATTTGACCAATTATACTCATCACCAGTATTATGCTGCAGCACATGCCCTTCTGGACGCGTGTTTTGGCTATTCCATGTAACACTACATGTACCATTATCAGTTACACATGAAGGTTCAATACGACCACCTTCAGTGGTAAATGTAACAGCGGTACCATCTGGTACCGGGTTATTAAAAGCATCAGCTAATCGTGCGGTCACGACAACTTCTGTACCATCAATACTCCAGCCTTCAGGATTCAAAATATTAGCCGACAGACTGAAGCTATCTTGATCCGGAATACCAGTTGAAACTACCAGTAAACTAGATTGCGATGAAATTTGCGGTTCACTACCGTCAATGGTTGCTAAAACGCGAACACTGGTAGCTACCGTGCCAGAATTGATCACTGTTTGAACTAAACCGTTATTATCTGTTGTAGCACTTGTTGGGATTATTTTAATCCCGCCAACATTGGTATTTAAGGCAAAATTAACCAGTTGGTTATTTACAGGGTTACTATTAGTATCTAAAACCCTAAAAACTACTGTTGCGCTTTCAGAGCCGCCAACACTACCTGTACCTAATATGGAAATATTTTCAGGACTTGATGAAACAAATTCTATACTGCCCACTTCAGCCGGTAAAATATTTATTGATGCATTAGCTGATAAATTAATGCCACCTGCGTTTGCAGTTACATTTATAGGGTCGTCATCTACACAGCCTTTAGCTAAATATGTACTAGTCGCAACGCCGTTAGAGGTAGTAACTGGGCTACTTAGTGTTGCTGTCGGAGTAGATTGTTTTGTACAAGCTGATGAGAAGTTAATCTCAACTGGCTCGTTAAATAAATTACCTTGGTCATCGACAATTGTTACAGAAACTACACTTGTACCGCCCGCAGATATTTGCGCTAAGCTAACATCAGCAACGCCTTCAACAAACGGTGTACCACTACCCATCGAAACCGTAGACGAACCAACAACAAATAATACCTGACCCGTTTCACCACTAATAATTGAAGCGGTAATAGCACCAGCGCCTAAGTTTTCACCTGCAAATACATCAACAGTTGCTTGATTATTATTGTTTGAAAGCGCCGAACCAATTGGAATTTCACCAACGGTAGAAACAAAACTAACGATTACAGGAGCGCTAATGCCATCAATAGTAGCAATCGCTTTAGCAGGTTTTGAAGAAGTTATTGAATTGGTAGGGTTACCGTCAGAATCGACTAAGGTAACACTGATATTAATATCACCAACAACACCAATGTCATCACCTTGAGTCGTATAGCCTAAAGGTGTCGTCGAGCTTTCCCCTGACGATATTGTTGCCGATATTTCAGCCGCACCACGAACACTACCGGCCGTTAACGTTATTGTCGCCACGCCACTATCGTCTGTAAGAGCAGAACCCGAGACAGGAGAAAAAACGCCTAATCCTGTGGTAAAAGTAACAGCTCTACCCACAACTGGAGTAGTGCCTTGCATAACGGTTGCAGTAACAGTAACTGGCGCAGCGCCGGTAACCGTTGTATCTGAAATCGCTAAAGAAATTGTTATAGCGTCTGGTGTACTACCATCGCCACCATTTGAGGTATCATCAAACCCACCACTACTGCCACCACAACCGATTAAAGTAGCAAACAGTAAAATAAAACTAAAGCGTTGAAGTAGCGCCATAAAAAGCATCTCCCTGGTAATTATTTCATCAACTTATCCCATCTTAACCGAATTTTTATAAAAAGGTCAGTGATTAACACAAAAAACATAATTTATTGAGAATTGACAAGTTTTCAGGGGGTGTAAATCACTATATAGCCCCTAATTTAATTACGATAGATTGTGTCGCATGTAGATAAATTATAGGTAACTCAACGTATAGGTTTCACAATTTTACGCTGATTATTAAAAAGGATATTCAATTAAAAAAATGACACATTTTACAATGCACAATATATAGACCTTTTATTAAAGTTAATGCCAACGGTATCACAATCGATATTAGCCATTACAATCCAACAACTCTGCTTGTATTAAAAAGTAAACTAAGCCGTAATAAAAATAATCTCGTAAAATCAACAGTCACAAAGCTTTAATCATTTGATTTCTCCTCCTCGCAACAACATAATAAGGAATCGTTCATTAAAACTAGAATAATATGACTGAAAAAAAGCAAGCAAGTTTAACGGCTCGAATTGTTACCGGTATGGTAGCGGGTATTCTCACTGGCACAATTTTACAATGGTTAATGCCTGATGGTTCAGACGCTGTCATTCCTTTATACCTATTTGATCTTTCATTACGCGGCTTTTTAGTTGATGGTGTTTTTGAGGTTATTGGGCAAATATTTATTTCTAGTTTACAAATGTTGGTTGTACCTCTGGTGTTCGTGTCTTTAATTTGTGGTACCTGCTCACTAAAAGATACCACTAAACTTGGCCGAATAGGAGGCAAGGCCATTGGCCTATATTTGCTAACAACCGCTATTGCCATAAGTTTTGCAATTAGTTTAGCCTTGCTTGTTAGTCCTGGTGAAGGGGTTAATATGATCGCAGGCACAACGTTTGCCAGCCGAGAAGCCCCATCGCTTGCGCAAGTATTAATTCAAATGTTTCCAAGTAATCCATTTGCGGCCTTTGCTCAAGGTAACATGCTGCAAGTCATAATTTTTGCTTTATTATTTGGTATCGCTATTGCGCTATCTGGAAAGCCAGGTGAGCGCGTTGCTGCTCTATTCGAAGATATGAGCGCTGTTGTTATGCGTCTTGTCACTATCTTGATGAACATTGCACCTTATGGTGTATTTTGTTTATTAGCCGGTTTGTTTACCGATGTATCATTAAGTACCTTTGGTAATTTAATAGAATATTTCTTGGTGGTGGTTTTTGCGCTGTTACTGCATGCCTTTGTTACTTACCCTGTTTTACTCAAACTACTGACTGGCTTAAACCCATTAATCTTTTTAAAGAAAATGCGCGATACTGCCATTTTTGCTTTTTCGACCTCAAGTAGTAATGCCACGTTACCTATTACGTTAGAAACAACGACCAAAAAAATGGGTGTTAAAAACTCTATAGCGTCATTTACCGTGCCATTGGGTGCCACTATCAATATGGACGGCACAGCGATTATGCAAGGTGTTGCGACAGTATTTATCGCACAAGTATTTAGCCAAGATTTAACGCTTACTGATTACTTAATGGTAATTCTGACAGCAACCTTAGCGTCAATTGGTACGGCGGGCGTACCGGGCGTTGGCTTAATTATGTTAGCCATGGTTTTAGAGCAAGTTGGTTTACCTGTCGAAGGTATTGCGCTGATTATTGGTGTAGACCGTTTATTAGATATGACGCGTACCGCGGTTAATGTTACCGGAGATAGTATGGTGACCGTGATTGTTGGTAAGTCTGAAGATCAATTTGACGAAGCGGTATTTAACGAACCAGATGCTGGTAAAAACATTGAAAACATTGACTTTCATCATTTAGATAAAAGCTAGTATTGTTGATCAATATTGCTTTGTTGAAATAAATCAACACCCATAAAAAAGGCGCTAATTAGCGCCTTTTTTATTTTGTAACTGTAACTCATTTTATGACAGCGATGTTATTTACGCTAGTCAACAACTCGCAGTTTTAACCTTTACTTTTTAACCCGTGATAAGCGGTTCAAAACCTTTTACTAGATCATCAATCGCCTTCATTTGTACTAGATAAGGTTCAAGTTTGTCTAAAGGTAATGCACAAGGGCCATCGCACTTTGCAGTTAATGGATCTGGGTGTGACTCGATAAATAAGCCAGCAATACCAATTGCCATACCACTTCGCGCTAATTGCGCAGCTTGGGCACGACGACCGTCTGCAGAGTCTTCTCTGCCACCAGGTTGTTGTAAAGCATGCGTAGCGTCAAAGATAACCGGCGCATAGTTTTTCATCTCATCCATGGCTAACATATCAACAACCAAATTATTGTAACCAAAGCAGCTACCGCGTTCACACAGAATAATATTTTCATTACCTGATTCGGCAAATTTATTGATGATATGGCGCATTTCATGAGCGGCAAGAAACTGTGGCTTTTTCACATTAATAATCGCACCCGTTTTTGCCATAGCGACGACTAAATCAGTTTGACGAGCTAAAAACGCTGGCAGCTGAATAATATCAGCGACTTCGGCAACCGGTGCAGCTTGATAGATTTCATGAACATCGGTAATAATCGGAACATTAAATGTAGACTTAATTTCTTGAAAAATCTTTAAGCCTTCGTCCAAACCTGGGCCACGATATGAGCTAACCGACGAACGGTTAGCTTTATCAAACGAAGCCTTAAATACATAAGGAATATTGAGTTTTTGGGTCACTTCAACATAATGCTCGGCAATGGTCATTGCTAAGTCTCGAGACTCAAGCACATTCATACCGCCAAATAATACAAAAGGTTTATCGTTTGCGATATCAATATCGCCAAGTGTAATTAATTGCTTTGTCATAATATATCCAAAATTTCTCTATAGGTTAGCGGCTATTTAGCTACCAACAATTCTTAACAGCTGGCCACATAACCATGCCATGTAAGTGCCTAATGCATAGCCAAATACGGCTAATAAAACCCCTACAGGTGCCAGAGACGGATGGAATGCAGATGCTATTACCGGAGCAGATGCTGCGCCACCAATATTGGCTTTACTGCCCACCGCTAAATAAAATACCGGTGCTTTAATAAACTTACCCACAGCGAACAATAATATTACGTGCACTGCCATCCATATTAAGCCAATGACCATATATTTAGGCGCTTCAACAATTTGCGTAACATCCATATGCAAACCGATAGTGGCGACTAAAACATAAAGAAAGCTACTACCTACCTTTGAAGCTCCTACTGCCTCTAGTTTTCTTACCTTGGTAAAAGAAAGTGCTAGGCCGATGCTGGTCACTAATACGATGATCCAAAATAATTTACTGTGTAAACTAAATTTCTTTAATTCAGGATAGTTGTTTTGAAAAAATGGCACTAAATAATCAGCCGCTAAATGTGCCAAACCGGCCGCACCAAAACCTACGGCGAGAATAAGCATATAATCTTTTAGCTCAGGCTGTTTTGAATTTTCTCGGGTCTCAGCTTCAACTTTTTCAATCAAGCGGTCGATACTTGATGTATCAGCACCATTTTTTTCATCAATGCGTTTATGGTTCGCAGCCATATAAAGCAAAACAGCCATCCAAATATTGGCGACAACAATATCAACCGTTACCATAATGGTAAATATTTTACCGTCAGCACCATAAATTTCTTTCATGGCCAGCATATTCGCACCACCACCGATCCAACTACCTGCAAGCGCAGCCATTCCACGCCATACAGCGTCTGGGCCTGAAACACCAATTAACTCAGGCCAAACGGCTGAAACAATTAACAATGCCAGTGGGCCACCGATGATCACACCAACCGTACCGGTTAAAAACATAATAACGGCTTTACTACCTAAGCCAGCAATCGCTTTAATATCTATGCTCAGTGTCAATAACACTAAACAAGCAGGTAAGAGAAAATATTTTGCGACTTCATCAACCTGACTGGCTTCAGCACTAACAATGCCAAAGGTATTTAAAAGTGACGGTAATAAGTAGCACATTAAGAGTGCTGGCACGTACTTATAAAATGAACGACACGTGGCGTTATTACTGTTTGAGGTATAAAAAACAAAGCCTAAAATTAGGGCTAAAATTCCCAGTACTGTTGCGTCGTTAGTGATCAATGGCACGCTAGCCACGACTGAATCTTGCATTACTTATCCTTTTAATTTTTCCAACTTATGGTGTTATTATTTTTATAACTTATTATTTAACACTTTTTAAATAACTATATTTTTAGTGCAATATCGTATCTGAAATTGAAATTTTATCCAGTTGCAGCTTTAATAACTGTGCAGCTGGATCTTTTGGGCATTGCTCAACAAAGTATTGATAGTCATCGTAAGCGACTTTAAAACAATCGAGTTGATGCAATAAAAAACCGCGATCGCGACGTTCAAATGGATCATTCGGGTTAAGCGCTAATAACATATCAACACATTTTAGCGCGTTATCGTAGGCTTGTTCTCGTATAAAGGCAGCTTTAAGACTAGTAATATGTTCAAGCACTAGGCTTTCTTGCTTCATTATATCTAGTGTTACTTCAAATGGGTCGCCTGAAATCTCATTCATGCGATCATCTAGTTCATGCCAATTTAAAGACTCACCTGTTACAGGGTCAAAAATAATAGCGTAATTATCATCGCAAATAATTCTCAACATGGCATTTTCTGGTACAAAAACAATGTCGGTTTTACAATCACAAGCATTAGCTATATACGCAATAAGCACCGCTTTTAAGATAGGTGAAATAAGCTTATGCGCTAACCCTGATGATGTTTGATATGAAATTACTGGCCAATTTTGCTGCTGGTTATCAATAAAAAGCTGGTCAACAAACAAAGCATTAATCAAGACTTCAGCACGTTCAATTGGATCTTTGACTTGATCAGTTTCGCCTTGGCAATAACCCACCAGTTCATCCAGCTCACTTTGAACTGCAGTTTTTTTGCCAAAAATAAACTCTTCTACTAATAAAAAAGTTTGTAATAGTTCATTTTCTTCAGATTTAATCTCTGATAACAACAATTCGTTCATGCATACTCTATTAATGTTTAATACTTAATTTTAACCGCTACAAGCCAGCTAAAAGTACGGTTTCCTTGCTTATGGCGATGCGTACAATCAGCACTACCCAACCTATTGCACCTAAAAAGCCAATAATTTGCATGGTGCGATTACGCGCCAATTTTAAGGTGTAGTACCCGGTAAAAATATAAGCAAATACAGCAAACAATTTTTCGGCTAACCATAATTGTTCGGCTGGATTTATCGCCAGCTTTATCGATAACGCAATACCAAGACCAAGCAGTAAGGTATCGATAATATGTGGGGCAATTTTCAGCCATTTCAATGATAATTTATTTGAATTAGCTAACGTTAAAGCAAAACGAAAAGTAAATAGTAAAATACTGATCACGGCAACGGTCATATGTAGATGTTTAAGCATGATGAACTCCATTAAGTTTAATTTTTTTATTTTTGTTATTTATACTAAGTAACAAGCCCAAGTCACTCGGTCGTTGTTACTGTAATCTTTTATTGTTTCGATTTTGTTATACGCTAAATCCGCTAAAATTTTTTGCACCATTTGGCTTTGCTGATATCCATGTTCAATATACAGAGCACCACCAGGCTTTAAAAACCTTAGCGCGTTACTAGCAATTATTTTGATATCAGCTAAACCATTATCCGCAGCAACCAATGCTGTTTTAGGCTCGTACTTAATATCCCCTTGATTAAGGTGATGGTCATTCTCATCAATATAAGGTGGATTACTAACGATAACATCAAAGCGTTGATCGTGAGAAACCTCATTAAACCAATCACTTTGGTAAATATTAACCTGTGTAAGCTTTAAATTATTGGCGTTGCAAATGGCAAGCGCTACTGCATCATGGCTATAATCTACCGCTTGAATTTGCCACTGAGGTCGCTCCGATGCTAATGCTAAGGCAATAGCGCCGGTTCCTGTGCCTAAATCTAAACAACTTAAGCTTGCACCTTGATGATTATTTAACACAAGTTCAACGAGCACTTCGGTATCAGGTCGAGGGATTAAAGTAGCAGGTGAAACTTGCAGCGGTAATGACCAAAATTCGCGCAATTGAACAATATAGGCAATAGGCTCGCCTTGAAATCTGCGTAACATCAACTCAGCAAATTGCTTGGTTTGCTCTATAGACAACTTATGTTCTGGCCAAGTTAATAAAAAGCTTCGTTGTTTATCAATAACAAAGCAAATTAATAGCTCAGTATCTAACTTGGCGCTATCAGAATGAAGCAACAATAGTTGCTCGCCAAAAGTAATTAATTTAGCAATGGTCATCGATGATAAATGTTCAACCGATAACCCTTGCGTTACAGCTGATTCAATCACTAATGCTGCTCAGAAAGCTCTGCTAACAAATCAGCCTGACTTTCTTGCATAATAGGCTCAAGTACCAAGTGCAAATTACCTTCCATTATCTCGTTTAAACGATAAAGCGTTAGGTTGATACGGTGGTCACTCATGCGCCCTTGCGGGAAGTTATAAGTACGAATTCGCTCAGAGCGATCGCCACTAGCCACTAAGTTACGACGAGAAGACTCTTCTGCACTGCGGCGTTTTTCATCTTCGGCTTGCTGCAAACGAGCTTGTAGTACTGACATGGCTTGCGCACGGTTCTTGTGCTGCGAGCGCTGATCCTGACATTCTACCACGACACCACTCGGAATATGGGTAATACGAATAGCTGAATCTGTTTTGTTAACGTGTTGTCCACCCGCACCTGACGCACGGAAGGTATCAACTTTCAAATCGGCTTTATTGATTTCAATCGCTTGCGACTCTGGAATTTCAGGCATTACAACAACAGTACAAGCGGAAGTATGCACACGACCCTGTGATTCAGTTTCAGGCACACGCTGTACGCGGTGACCACCAGATTCATACTTCATTTGGCCGTAAACACCGACGCCGTTTACTTTAACAATAACTTCTTTAAAGCCGCCTTGTTCACTTTCGTTGGAGTTCATCAATTCGATTTTCCAACCTTGCTTTTCAGCATAACGACTGTACATGCGGAATAAGTCACCCGCAAAAATAGCGGCTTCATCGCCACCAGCGCCAGCACGAATTTCAACAAAACAGTTGTTATCGTCTTTTGGATCGCGAGGTAATAACAAAACTTGCAGCTCGCCAGTCATTTGTTCTACCGCTTTCTTAGCCGCTTTAAACTCTTCTTGCGCCATTTCACGCATATCAGGATCTTCATCCTTAAGCATTTCTTCTGCCGTAGCAAAATCATTCTCTGCTTCTTGATAGGCATGAAAGGCTGAAGTCACCACTTCTAATTGTGAGAATTCTTTCGATAAAGCTTGGAACTTTTCTTGATTGGAAATAGTTTCAGGATCAGACAATAACGCTTGTACTTCTTCAAAGCGTTCGACAAGTATCTCAAGTTTTTGGTAAACAGATTTATTCATTAAATGATCTTATATAGTCAATAATTGATGAATTACCTGCGCATTATATTCGACTAAGCAGGTAATTAGCAGTAATTTATACAAAATGGATAAATAAATACCCACTTAGCGTGTTAGAGAATCTTTACTTTAGATATAAGAAAGTTAGCCTAATACTAAACACTTAAAGTAATTAGTGATAAATTTCATAGGATGAGAAATTCGTGATTGTTAATTTACGGTTAGTAAAATTGAGTGAGCAAACAAGCTTTGCGGCTATTCTTTATCATCAATATCAAAAATATCGCGTAAGTAAACAAGCCTATCTAGCTCTCCACCTTGAGCGGCAGATTGAATAGCACTAGTAGGTGCATGCATAAATTTATTGGTTAACTTAGTGGCAAGTTCTGCCATTATTGCTTCAGGGTTTTTATTGGCAGCTAATTGTTGCATGGCTTTTTCAAGCAATTGATCTCGATTTTCTAAACACTGTTTGCGATATGAAACCACAGTATCCTGAGTATTTAAACCCCTTAGCCATGACATAAAACTAGACGACTGCTCAGAAACAATACCTTCAGCCATTACCGCCTCTTTACGGCGATTATCTAAGTTTTTGATAATAATATTTTGTAAGTCATCAACGGTGTAGAGAAATACGTCTTCAAGATCTGATACTTGCTCTTCGATATCACGAGGAACAGCCAAATCAACCATAAACATCGGACGGTGTTTTCTCTTCGTTAAGGCTTTTTCTACCATACCTTTACCGATAATCGGCAAGGTACTAGCAGTAGAACTAATCACAATATCAGCACTTGCCATCATTTCTGGAATTTGTGCAAGTGTAATAACATCAGCTCCAAATTTTTTCGCCATATTTTCAGCACGACTCAGCGTACGATTAGCCACAGTAATATGGCCGACATTATTTTCGTATAAATGTTTAGCTACCAACTCAATAGTTTCTCCAGCCCCCACTAGCAGGACTCGAGTTTTATCTAAGCTGGCAAAAATATGTTTGGCTAGATTAACCGCAGCAAAAGCAACAGAAACCGCACTCGCGCCTATTTCGGTGTCAGTTCTGACTTGTTTCGCAACGCCAAAAGTACGTTGAAAAAGACGGTCCATCACTAATGCCATCGAACCTGCAGCTTTGGCTTGTTTATAGGCTTGTTTCATTTGCCCCAATATTTGTGGCTCACCAAGTACCAGCGAATCTAAACCACAGGCAACACGCATCATGTGATTAACAGCTTGTTGATCTTGATGCCAATATAAACTGGGCGTAATGGTAGACGCAGGTACATTATGGTGTTGTTCTAACCAACGCACTAAACGCTCTTGCGTTAAAGTAACATCACCATCTTGCACGATATACAACTCGGTTCGATTACAGGTAGATAAAATCGCGGCTTCTTTGCAATCGACTGAATTAATCAGCTCCTGCAAAGCCGAACTCAAGTTGTCAGGGTTAAATGATATTTTTTCCCTAACAGCAACCGGAGCGGTTTTATGATTGATACCTACTGCAACTATCGACATATGAATATATTGAGTCCAAAAAGTGTTTATGGCCGGCAAAGTCTGCGGCGAATGATTAATCATCTTGCGGCTTATATTATACGCATTTAATGGCTATATTGCGGCTTAATTATAAGCTTGAAATGACTAATTAATCTTATTATCAGCTAGATATTGAAAAAAACCTATGATCTGCGACAAAAAATCGCGATAATTTTACGTAAGATCTCATTAAATTGAAAGCATGTAAGCAATATGTTTTTGCTATTTGTCGTTGTTTCACTTAATGAAGCAAGGCTTATTTAATTCAATCACCACAGGAATGCTATGTATAGTAAACGACTCATTACGCTATTTTTTGTCGGTATATTAAGTGCTTGTAGTAGCATAAACGATATACCGGTAGATAATAATCAAGCAAACCAGGGTATAGATAGCCGCAATAAACAAGTATCACAACTTAATAGTTGGACCATAGCGGGAAAGATCGCCTTTATAAATAGCCAAAAGCGCCAAAGTGCGACATTGTATTGGCAGAAAAATGAAATTGAAAAAACCGAATCGCTAAATTTATCGACGTTATTCGGCATTAAAGTGTTAGAACTTACCCAACAGCAAGATAACTTCACCTTGGAAGTTGACGATGATCTCTATAACACTCAAGACTTAGACCGTTTAATATACACACTTACCGGCTTAAATTTACCTACGCGTGCCATGAGCCATTGGCTAAAAGGTTTAGCATTTTTACCCACAGACAAAGTAGCGTATCATGCAGAAAATAAGCTACCAATGTCGTTAACTAGTCGCTATAACAATAAGAACTGGCTAATAAAATACAGTAAATATCATCACATTGGCCCGTTTCAATTAGCTAAACAGCTAACAATTACCCAAGGCGATTTACGAATAAAAATTGTCATTCATTCATGGAAAACTTAACGAGGTCGCAGTGAAAAAACAACCATTTATTGCCTTTCCATCACCCGCGAAGCTCAATTTGTTTTTACATATTGTTGGTAGAATGGACAATGGTTATCACCAACTAGAAACCGTTTTTCAATTTCTTGATTATCACGATACCATTGAATTAAAAGTCACCGAAAATAAAGCAATAAAGTTACTGACACCAATTCCTGGTGTAAATAATGACGACAATTTAATTGTCAAAGCCGCTCGACTATTACAAAGCGCTAAACACTGTCAGCAAGGCGCAGAAATCAAACTTGAAAAGTTACTTCCCATGGGAGGAGGCTTAGGCGGAGGCTCATCAAATGCTGCAACTGTGCTGCTCGCGCTAAATGCACTTTGGAAAACACAGCTTAATACAGAACAACTCGCTGAGCTTGGCTTAAAATTGGGTGCTGATGTACCCGTTTTCATTCATGGTTTTTCCGCATTTGCTCAAGGCATTGGTGAGCAGCTAACTCCCGCCTCGCCAAAAACTTATTGGTATTTAGTTTCAAAACCAAATTGCAGTATTTCTACACAAAGTGTTTTTATGGCGACAAATTTAACTCGAGATACGCCCACTATACGCTACAGCGACGATGACATCGAAAATTATCACAATGATTGCCAAGAATGGGTAATAAAAAACCACCCCGAGGTTGCCAAACTACTGGCTTGGTTGGTAGAATACGCGCCGTCCCAGATGACTGGAACTGGTGCGTGTATCTTTTCACGTTTTAGCTCTAAACAAGATGCGTGTTACGTTCAATCTTTACTGCCAAACGGTATAGAATCATTCGTAGCCGAAGGACTAAATCAATCGCCCTTACATGCTGCAGTCGCGGCGGTAAACGACAATTAAGTTCGGATAAAATTAAAATAAATGCCATTAAAACTGGCAAAAATAAAATAATTTGCTGATATTTAACTTACCGTTTTATTCAGTATCGTAATTTAAATGTCAAAAGTTTCTGAGGAACTGACAGTGCCTGACATGAAGATTTTTGCGGGTAACGCCACCCCTGAACTGGCCAAACAAATAGCTAATCGCTTATATATCACCTTAGGCGAAGCCAAGATTGGTAGTTTTAGCGATGGTGAAATTAGTGTTGAAATCACTGAAAACGTGCGTGGTGCGGATGTTTTTATTATTCAATCAACCTGTGCCCCGACCAATGATAACTTAATGGAACTAATCGTGATGATTGATGCGCTACGCCGTGCATCAGCTGGACGAATTACTGCCGTTATGCCTTATTTTGGTTATGCTCGTCAAGACCGTCGCGTTCGAAGTGCACGTGTACCCATTACAGCAAAAGTTGTGGCTGACTTCTTATCAAGTGTAGGCGTTGACCGAGTATTAACGGTTGATTTACACGCAGAACAAATTCAAGGCTTTTTTGATGTGCCAGTGGATAACGTTTTTGGTACGCCTATCTTATTAGAAGATATGTTAGCGCGTAACATTGAAAATCCTGTCATAGTTTCTCCTGACATTGGCGGTGTTGTTCGTGCTCGTGCTGTGGCTAAATTATTAGACGATGCAGATCTTGCCATTATCGATAAACGTCGCCCTAAAGCTAACGTTGCACAGGTAATGCATATCATTGGTGATGTAAAAGGCCGTGATTGTTTTATCGTTGATGACATGATTGATACTGGCGGAACGCTTGCAAAAGCGGCTGAAGCACTGAAAGAACATGGTGCTAAACGCGTATTTGCTTATGCTACTCACCCAGTGCTTTCTGGTAATGCGGCTGAAAACTTGAAAAATTCAGTTATTGATGAAGTTGTTGTAACCGACTCAATTCCATTATCAGATGAAATTAAAGCGCTAGGAAAAGTTCGTCAACTTACCTTAAGTGGTATGTTGTCAGAAGCTATTCGTCGTGTTTGTAACGAAGAGTCAATTTCTGCGATGTTTGATGCATAAGCATTAATTGCAAAAATAAAAATTCAAAAAAAGCACCTTATTAGGTGCTTTTTTATTGCCTCATTTTCAATACCGCCAAATCTCCCCGATAATAGATACTACTTAGGGCTTAATCACTAATTTAAGCTCAGTGTTGCTGGTCATTGTTAACACCTTTTTCTCAAAAGAATGATTTAATTAATACTTTATTCATGATATTAATTTACAAATTAAAACTATGCAGTACTTTTCTATTAAGATCGCATTAATAAGGGGATGTGATATGTCGTTGTTAAAAATGTTGTCCATCGCTTTTTGTGGTTTAAACTTGATGCACTTACCAAGCTATGCCTCAAGTGACAAAATTTATATTAATAATGTAGAGTGGCCACCATTTTTCTTCTCTGATCAAACCCGCGATAAAATAGGCCTAGGTAACGAAATTCTTAGTATTTGTTTAAAGCAAACAAACTACCAGCCTGAATATAAAACACTGCCGGTAAAAAGAACCCACCTATATATGCAAATGGGCGAACTTGATATTAGTGTTTATTCCCATAAAACGGAGCGTAATGGGTTTGTTTACTATGGTAAAGAACCTATATTTACCTCTACGTATACCTTGGCCTCTAAAAAAGACAAAAAAATAGCCATTAACAAGCTTGATGATCTTAATAACTATATTATTGGCCATCTTTCAGGATTAACACATACTCCTGAGTTGCTAAGAATCATTGATCACAAAGCACAAAAAAATGAAGTATCTATTGGTCATAGCGTAGAAGCTATGTTTAACCAAATGTTAGCGACACCTCAACGTTTTGATATTATGCCTAACTCGAAAGAAACCTTTCTTTGGAATGCAAAGCAGCTTGGAATATTAGATAAAATAACCATTCATGACCTTTTCATTGCCGAGAAAAATTACTATATTACCGTGTCAAAATTCTCCAAAAACATTACTAAACCAATACAGCTATTAGAAAATTTAGACACATGTATTCAAAATTTAAAAGCTAATGGTAGCTACCAGAAAATAGCGCTGCAATATGGCTTATAGCTCAGCGTTTTAACCAACAACGCATTATGTAATCACTAAATCCCCACAGTGTTTAAATATATTAATTATAAAACAACATAAAAATGGATATCACTACGTTTGAGTGTTATCATGCTGCGCCTTTTTTAGCTAATTACTATTGGTTAGACACCTAATTAACTTATTAGTTAGTCGCTTAGTTAGTTAAGCTAAAAACAGGAACAGGTTGTTTTTGGTCGCAAAAAACAACAACTTTTAATTATTAAATAATGGATATACCCCATGACAGATTTATTTACATTGGATGCTGAAGTACGTACAGATTTAGGGAAAGGTGCGAGCCGCCGCCTACGTCACGCGAACAAAGTTCCAGCAATTATATACGGTGAAGGCAAAGCGCCTATTTCTTTAACGTTAGAGCACAAAAATGTTTTTCGTGCACAACAAGAAGAAGCATTTTACTCTCACGTTTTAACGATTAACGTTGACGGCAAGCCTGTTGAGTGTCTTTTAAAAGATATGCAACGTCACCCGTTCAAACAACTTGTAATGCACTTAGATTTTTTACGTATCAATGCTAAGAACGCAGTTCAAGTTAATGCTCCGATTCATTTCCTTAATGAAGATGAAGCAGAGAAACTTGGTGGCGTTATTGCTCATCAGATGAATGAAATAGCAATTACATGTTTACCTGCTGACATTCCTGAGTACATCGAAATTGATGTTGCTAACTTAGAAATTGGTCAAACGTTACATTTATCAGATATTACATTGCCAAAAGGCGTTACATCTGACGAATTAGCAAAAGGCGAAAGCCATGATCAAGCTGTTGTTTCATTGAATGCTCCTAAAGTTGCAAATGACGATAGCGAAGATGCACCTGAAGCACCTGAAGAAGCTTCAGCTGAGTAATAGTTAACTTTACTCACAATAAACAAGCTTAAAGGATATGTTTTACGACATACCCTTTAAGCTTTTTAGTTTTAAATGTATTTAACCTTGTGAACCATAAGATTAAATAACAAGAGTAAACGATTAGATGGCGATTCAGTTAGTAGTCGGCTTAGGAAATCCAGGTTCCGAATACAGTAAAACCCGTCATAATGCTGGTGATTGGTTCGTTCAAGAACTTGCTTCACGTTATAACATTTCACTAAAGCCAGAAAAAAAATATTCAGGTCTATACGGCAAAGGATTAATTGCTGGTCAATTAGTTCATCTTCTAATTCCTACTACTTTTATGAATCGTAGTGGTCAGGCCGTAGCACCATTAGCTAATTTTTTTCGTATTCCCGTTGAGAACATACTCGTTGCTCACGACGAGCTAGATATGTTACCCGGTGTTTGTAAAATCAAACAAGGTGGCGGCCACGGTGGCCACAATGGCTTACGCGATATAATTTCGAGTATGGCTAATAATAGAGAATTTTATCGGTTACGCATTGGTATTGATCATCCAGGTCATCGCGATCGCGTCACTGGGCATGTGCTTGGTAAAGCCCCTGCCAACGAACAAAACTTAATTGACCAAGCGATAGATGAAGCTGCGCGCTGTTTTGAAATTTGGCAACAAGACGATATTAAAAAAGCTCAAAATCGTCTACATTCTTTTAAAGCGCAATAACGACTATTGCGACAACATTATAGGTAAACATCATGGGATTTAAATGTGGTATTGTTGGCTTGCCCAACGTAGGTAAATCAACACTTTTCAATGCGTTAACTAAAGCGGGTATTGAAGCTGCGAACTTTCCCTTTTGTACAATTGAACCTAATACGGGTGTTGTACCTGTACCCGATCCACGCTTAGATGCCTTAGCAAACATAGTAAAACCAGAGCGCGTATTGGCAACCACTATGGAGTTTGTTGATATTGCCGGTTTAGTCGCTGGTGCTTCAAAAGGTGAAGGTTTAGGTAATAAGTTTTTAGCGAACATTCGTGAAACTGATGCTATTGGTCATGTAGTGCGTTGTTTTGACAATGACAACATTATTCATGTTGCCAATAAAGTCAGCCCGGTTGACGATATTGAGGTGATCAATACGGAACTAGCTTTATCTGATATGGACACCGCAGAGCGTGCTATTTTCCGTTTAGCAAAGAAAGCTAAAGGTGGAGATCAAGACGCTAAGTTTGAAATGCCAGTATTGGAAAAAATATTGAAGCATGTTGAAGAAGGTGAAATGGTGCGTTCTTTAGATTTAACTAAAGAAGAAAAAGCAGCGGTTGCCTACTTAAACTTTTTAACCATTAAACCAACCATGTATATCGCAAACGTTAATGATGATGGTTTTGAAAATAACCCTTATCTTGATCAAGTACAAAAAATTGCCGATAAAGAAGGCGCGATCGTTGTGGCTGTTTGTGCTGAAATCGAAAGTGAATTATCTGAAATGGATGATGAAGACCGTGTTGAGTTCATGGCTGAAATGGGCTTAGAAGAGCCGGGTCTAAATCGTGTAATAAATGCCGGTTATTCATTACTCCACTTACAAACTTATTTTACTGCTGGTGTAAAAGAAGTCAGAGCTTGGACTGTAAAACAAAATGCTACTGCGCCACAAGCAGCTGGAGTTATCCACACTGACTTTGAAAAAGGCTTTATCCGCGCAGAAGTTGTTGCCTATGATGATTTTATCGAATTTAACGGTGAGTCTGGCGCGAAAGAAGCAGGAAAGTGGCGCTTAGAAGGTAAAGAATATCGTGTTAAAGATGGTGACGTTGTTCATTTCAGGTTTAATGTTTAATGTTTAA
>NZ_JACGWA010000003.1 GCF_014077505.1 Colwellia sp. BRX10-3
GGAATGGTCGGCAAGTAAAAGTAAATCAGCAATAAACAAAACAAGCCAAAGTTATTTGGATCACCTGCTCCGCCTGAAAAACGAGAAATAACATTTTATTTATTCTATTGAATTTTTATTATTGATTATTAAGAAAAAATTTGATATTTGGTCAATTTGTCCACACTTAATAATAAAGCTTATTTAGTGAAATTTATAATGTTGTCTTATTTATTACCTGTGTTAATTGGTTTATTGCTGATGTCTTATTTGGCTGGAAAGCCCTATTGGCTTGAATATAAGCGTAGATTAATCAAAGTTAAACCTTTTAAAAAGCAATGGCGAAAAATTATTCAGCAAAGAATGCCGTATTTCAGGCAAATGCCAGCTGACTTACAGTTGCAATTAAAAAAGCACATTCAGGTTTTTTTGGCTGAAAAAGAATTTGTTGGTTGTAATGGCGTTGTTATTACCGACGAAATAAAAATTACCATAGCGGCTCAAGCTTGCTTGTTATTACTGAATCGTAAAACTAATTATTACCCAAAGTTACGCACCATATTGGTTTATCCAAGTGCCTTTGTAAAACAGCAGCAGACACGAAGCGGTGACGGGGTATATTTTACTCAAAAAATGGTCTTAGCTGGAGAGTCTTGGGATTTTGGCAAAATAGTGTTGTCGTGGCAAGACACTTTAAAGGGGGCAAAAATTCCAGACGATGGTCGCAATGTGGTGATCCATGAGTTTGCACACCAACTTGACCAAGAAGATGGCCGTGCTAATGGTGCACCAATATTATCAGCAGGGCAAAGTTATCAGTGTTGGTCTGAAGTCTTTTCTAAACAGTTTGAAATACTACAAAAGCAAGCCAATGCTGGTGAACCCTCGCTGTTCGATTATTATGGTGCGACAAACCCTGCAGAGTTTTTTGCGGTAGCAAGTGAAGTGTTTTTTGAGCAGTCTCGGCAATTTAGCCAACAACACCCCAAGCTTTATCAACAACTAACTCAGTATTACCATGTTGATCCGATCTATTGGTAACGCTTTTTTAAAATGATAAAAAAGCGAGTATTACTGTTCAGTAATACTCGCTAAACTCATTTATATTTACCTATACCAGACTTACTTTAGGTCAAAGCGATCTAGCTGCATCACCTTAACCCAAGCTTTTACAAAGTCAGCGACAAACTTATTGTCAGCATCATCTGAAGCATAAACCTCGGCAATAGCGCGTAATTCAGAGCTTGATCCAAAGATTAAATCTACTGGCGTTGCCTGCCACTTTAATTTATCTGACATGCGATCATAGCCTTGATATACCCCAGATTGGGTATTGTCTTTGCGCCAAGTGGTCGACATATCGAGTAAGTTGATAAAAAAGTCATTGGTTAACACCCCTGGTGTTTTAGTCAGTACGCCTAAAGCTGAACCATCATAATTGGCATTAAGTACGCGCATACCACCGACTAAAACGGTCATTTCTGGTACATTTAAGCTCAGTAAATTTGCTTTGTCGACCAGCATTGCGGTTGGCGACATATAACTTTCTTCATCGTAATAATTACGGAATCCGTCAGCATTTGGCTTTAAATAATTAAAAGATTTCACATCAGTTTGAGCTTGAGTCGTATCAGTACGACCGGCATTAAAAGGCACGACAATATTATGTCCGGCCGCTTCAGCCGCTTGTTCAATCGCTGCAGCGCCACCTAAAACAATTAGGTCAGCTAACGAAACTTTGCTACTTGGCGATTGCTGATTAAAGCCACTTTGAATTGACTTTAATTTAGCTAACACTTTACTTAACTCAGCAGGGTTGTTTACTTGCCAGTTTTTTTGTGGCTCAAGTTGAATTCGCGCACCGTTTGCACCGCCACGCATATCGGTAACTCGATGACTGGCCGCTGACGCCCAAGCTGTTCTTACTAATGCTGAGATTGATAGGCCTGAATTAAGTAGTTGTTGTTTCAATTGAGCGATATCCGATGTCGAGACTAACGGGTCTTTAACCTCAGGGATCGGATCTTGCCATGAAAGTATTTCACTTGGGATGTCTGAACCAACATATCTAGCACGTGGCCCCATGTCACGGTGGGTTAATTTAAACCAAGCCTTAGCAAATGCTTTGTCGAATTCTTTTGGATCAGCTCTAAAGCGTTGAACAATTTTAAGAAAACTAGGATCTTCTTTAAGTGCTAAGTCAGTAGTGAACATGATTGGCGCATTACGCTTATTAGCTATATGTGCATCAGGCACTAAATTAGCCGCTGATTCGTCACTAGGTATCCACTGAATTGCACCTGCTGGGCTTTTAGTTTGTACCCAAGTAAAGCTCATTAAGTTATCAAGGTAGTTAGATGACCATTGTGTTGGTGTTACAGTCCAAGCGCCTTCTAAACCACTGCTAATTGTATCAGCGCCAACACCTGAGCCACATTTGTTTTTCCAGCCTAAACCTTGCTCTTCAATGCCTGCTGCGGCTGGCTCTGCGCCAACACATTTTTGTGGTTTTTTAGCACCATGTGCTTTGCCTAAGGTATGTCCACCAGCAATTAACGCCACTATTTCTTCATCATTCATCGCCATACGTCCAAACGACATTCTAATATCGTTGGCAGCTAATAGCGGGTCTGGATTACCATGTGGTCCAACGGGATTAACATAAATCAACCCCATTTCTACTGCGGCAAGTGGCCCTTTTAATTTACCTTTACTATCACGTCTTTTGTCATCAAGCATAGCGGTTTCTGGACCCCAGTAAACTAAATCAGGCTCCCAGTCGTCACTCCGGCCACCGGCAAAACCAAAGGTTTTAAAGCCCATTGACTCTAATGCTACATTGCCAGAAAGTACCATTAAATCAGCCCATGAAATTTTACGACCGTATTTTTGTTTTACTGGCCATAATAAACGCCGAGCTTTATCTAAGTTAACATTATCAGGCCAGCTATTTAACGGGTCAAAACGCTGTTGTCCACCTGAGGCTCCTCCTCGGCCATCATGTACGCGATAAACGCCAGCACTGTGCCACGCCATTCTGATCATTAATGGGCCATAATGTCCCCAATCGGCAGGCCACCAAGATTTTGAATCAGTTAATGTTGTTTCTATGTCTTTTTTTAATTGGCTTATGTCTATGGTGGAAAATTCTTTAGCATAGTTAAATTGCTCACCATATGGATTAGATTCAGCGCCGTGTTGGCGCAGCGGGCTCAAGTTTAATTGCTCTGGCCACCAAAATTGGTTGGTTTTGGCAGCGTCAGCTCCAAGTGCTGTACTTGATAGCGTGATTGATGAAAGTGCAACTGAAATAGCGGCAGTTAATGAAAGTGTTTTTTTAAACATTTTAGTTCCTCAGTATTTTATGACTGTTGATTCATTTGTGGGAATCAATGTGTTTAAGCATAGTGCTGAACAGTTTTTTTTGATAATCGATTGAATGGAAGATAGTGTTCTGTTTTTTGAATGAGTGAATTTTTTTCATTAAATCATGGTGTTGTAGGTGTTGTGCTAGAAATAGTTTATTTGAGCATAAACTTAGACTAACAGGATGATAAAAAACTGATTAAACTAGGTTTTATGTTCGATAATATCTATCAACTCTAACTTTTAACGATCACAGGTAACTCAAACGGAAAATTATGATCTCACTAAAACAATTACATTATGCGCTTGCCGTTGAAAAAACCTTACATTTTAAAAAAGCCGCTGATGCCTGTAATGTTTCTCAATCGGCATTAAGTACCGCCATTATTGAACTTGAAAAGCAGTTAGGTAGCACCATTTTTGAGCGTAACAATAAACAAGTGTTAATCACTAAACATGGCCAGTTAATTTTAAATAAAGCAAAAATGATCAAGCTAGAAATTGACGAACTTTTACAAATATCACAGTCGAACAAGTTGCCATTTATTAACCCTATGACTATTGGTGTTATTCCAACGATAGGTCCGTATCTATTACCTAAAGTATTACCCGAAGTTAGGCGACAACATCCCAGCTTTAAATTGAAAATAATAGAAGATCAATCGCAAGTATTAGTCGATATGGTCAGGCGAGGTGATATTGACGCTGCTGTGCTAGCACTGCCATTTCCTATAGAAGGTTTAATGAGCTTTAATTTCTGGCATGAAGATTTTTATTGGGTCAGTCACAAAGATGAATGCCCCAGTCAACTAGAAGAAATAACCAGTGAAGAATTAGAAATTGACAAACTTATGCTGTTAAAAGATGGCCATTGTTTAAAAGATCACGCATTAGCGGCTTGTAGTATGCAAAATGACAAACAAGACAGCGATTTTGATTCAGCAAGTTTACATACTTTAATTCAAATGGTAGCGGGTAAATTGGGTACGACTTTAGTTCCGCAAATGGCGCTAGATCAATTGATTTACAACGAGTCAGAAATTAGGGCGATACATTTAAATGAACCTGGTCCGCATCGCACTATATCGTTAATTATTCGTCCTAACTATGTTAGAACTAACGAACTGACAATGTTAAGAGATATATTTAATCAAGAGTTAACTAAAAAGTGTGGTTGAAGCATTTAATCGTAACGGCTTAGGCACGAGGTTTGGCATTGCGATACATCTGTTTTTTAGAATGACTTTATTGATTTTATCAAATTTACTGGATTAATTAAGTGAGCAACAATGGAGGTATATATAATTAAAAGGAAGAAATAATGAAAAACATAATTGTAAACATTCAAATCCTATTGAATTTAACTAATCACCGTAATACTGACGTGAAGTCGGAGCAACAAACTGAATGTAACTACATAAATAATTACTATGGTGATCAGCAATGCCAACCCATGCAAGTTGAACCATAAACCATAAACCATAAAGCCTAAAGCATCAAGTGGCTCTAACATACTTGTAGAGGTTGTTTATAGCGGCATTTCTGACAGCATTAATGAGGTAGATTCAATCGTTAATTAAGCTGAACTATTGTTAATGGCGTTAGCTTAGTCGGCAAGCGTTTTTTAAACTCGCGGCGTAATAAATAAAAACTAAGTACTGCTTGCAAGCAAACGGTTGTGACGGAAATATACCAAAGCTGTTCAATCTTAAAGTCATCTTGGTTAGATAACCAAAGCGCAGGAAAAACGAAAGTTAGTAACCTCGCTGCTGTACTTAATAATGCGGGCCAAGTGTTACCTAACGACTGGAACATACCTGAGCAGGTAAAAACAATGCCTGAAGGAACAAAGTTCCAGCATATAATTTGTAAAAATGCCGCACTTATAACGATCACTTGCTTATCTGTGGTAAAGCCCTCTAGTAATAACTCCGCTTGCCATAAACAAACGATAGTAAGTAGTGCCATTAACGAGCAGGTCATGATCGCAGACCAAGTAAATGTTTCTCTAACCCTTTGGTAGTTTTTTGCACCAAAATTTTGTCCAGCAATAGCGGGTGCGGCAAAAGCAATAGCCATAGCGGGCAAAAATAACGACTGCATAATTCTTGAACCTAAACCAAACCCTGCTTGTGCGTCGGGACCAAACTGCTGGATTAGCCAATAAATAGTGGCCATATAAAGAAACATTAAAAAGAACTCTCCGCCAGCCGGTAAGCCAATAGCGAATAATTTTTTGAGGCAAAGCGTATCAACTCGCCAAAGAGAAAAGTTAACACCTACGTATTTTTCTGAGGTTTTAAAGTAGTAAATCAAGAGAATAACAGCAAAAACAACCGAAATAGAGCTCGCCAACCCCGCGCCAGCAATACCCATTGCGTAACCGGTACCCCAACCAGCAATTAAGATAGGTGAGAGTATAATGTTAACTAAAATAGACATCATTTGGATCACCATGGTAGGTTTAACTATCCCGGTCCCCCGAAGTGCTGCGCTGATAGAAACCATAAGAAACTGCAACGCCATACAGGGAATAAACCAATTTAAATAGTCTAAGCCCATTGCTACTGTTTCAACATCTTGAGAAACAGTATTAAGATAACTTTGAGCACCTAAATAACCGATCACGCAAACTACCACACCAATGACACTTGAGATCATCATGGATTGATTGAAAATGTTATTTGCATTTAGTTGGTCTTTTGCGCCAACAGCATGGGAGATAAGTGTTGCTGTGCCAATATTGATAATTTGTGTTAAGGCAAAAATTAAAAACATGGCATTGCCAGCTAAGCTCAAACCAGCCAATGCGGTTGCACCTAATTTACCAACAAAATATAAATCGACAAGAAAGTATAATGTTTGCACAAACATTCCTATCATCATAGGCATTGCCATGGTGATTAAGTGTTTTGGGATTGAACCTTGTGTCAAATCTTTCATTTTGTTGAAATCCATCAGAAAACTATAAATATTAGCAAGCCGAATTCTATACTTTATAGAGCCATTTTACTTTGGTTGATTAGCTTGGGGTACTGTTAAGCTTATAAATGTCTTAATAAAATTTTATTACAGCTTATTTAGAACTCAATAATTAAGTCTGATTATTGAGTGCAATGATAGATTAAACATCGCTAAGGGTAGGTATTCTTAATATTTCACGTTTTAAAAGACGCTCTGCAACCTCAGCAGGAACTTGATAAAATTCGTTAACGTATGCTTTCGCATTTAAATATTCTCGAATTTTATTTTCGACTTTACATGGATTTTTACATTGCAGTGAAAACACCAGAGTATAGTCTCCAGGTGTTTTAGCGGACAATGTAATTGCGTATTGTATTGGATCTATAGGGGTGCAGCCAATTTTGATTACATCGCTAAAAAATGAATGAGTCATTACATAAACATTGCCATAGGCAACATCTTTGGTATTGGTGGGTTGCTCAGTATTTTCCATTACATAATTAACCTAAATTGATGATCTATATGGCGGTTTCAATAATTTATTAAAAATTAAATGCCAACCATAATATCTAGCGACATATAAACGATTATATCAGTAACTTTAACTGGACGCTGGCGCTTTAAAAATTACATTAAATCAAAGTGAATGTTATAATCGCCGCCAATTTTGAGCGGGCTTGCCTTTAGCCTTCATGCTAGCCATAGACTTAAAGAGATTTTTAATGCCATTTTCCCAACTTGGGTTATCAAACCCGCTTGTAAATGCGATAGCTGATTTAGGTTATCATCAACCCACTGATATTCAAAAACGTGCCATTCCTGTTATTTTATCGGGTAAAGATGTTATCGCTGCTGCGCAAACTGGTACAGGGAAAACCGCAAGTTTTGTTTTGCCCTTGTTAGAAAAACTTCAGGCTGCTGAAAGTGATACTGAGCGTAATTTACGTGGTAAGCGCATTCGAGTGCTAATAGTAACGCCTACTCGCGAGTTAGCGGTTCAGGTTGAAGCTAATATTGCTCAATATGGCAAATATTTAAACGTAAGCTCTATGGCGATGTATGGCGGCACAGAAATAGAGCCGCAAAAGCAGCGTTTAATTTGGGGCATTGATATATTGGTCGCAACCCCAGGTCGATTACTTGATATGGCGCATCAACGGGCGGTGTACTTTGATCAACTTGAAGCTTTCGTACTTGATGAAGCCGATAGAATGTTGGATATGGGCTTTATTGATGACATTAATAAAATTATTGAACGTTTGCCAGAACAACGCCAAAATTTATTATTCTCGGCCACTATTTCTGACGATGTCAGGGCGCTGGCTAAAAGAACACTGCATCATGCCACGGAAATTTCTATCGCTAAAAATAGTGATTCTGAACCTAAAATAGCACAATGGTTAGTTACGGTAGATAAAGGTAATAAGTCAGCCTTATTAAGTTATCTGATTAAAGAACAACAATGGCACCAAGCCCTTATTTTTATTGAAACTAAGCATGGCGCGGCAAAACTTGTTAGCCAATTAGAAAAGCGTGGCATTAAAGCTGAGTCAATTCACAGTGGTCGAACGCAAGCAATACGCGAACAAATTTTAAATGATTTTAAAGCGGGTAAAATTGAATTTCTAGTCGCTACGGCCATCGCAGCGCGCGGTATCGATATTGGCGAACTAGCTCGCGTGGTCAATTATGACTTACCTGATAAAGTAGACGACTATACTCACCGTATTGGCCGTACAGGTCGTGCAGGTAAAAACGGAGAAGCGATATCTTTTGTCGCCAAAGACAACTTTAGAAACCTTTGCGCGATTGAAAGTAACTTAGGACATGTTATTGAGCGCCGGGAGTTTGATGAATTTCCGGTTAAAAAAGTGGTACCAGTGTCAATTTTAAATTATGTGCCTAAAAACAAACGTAGTTAGATAAAATATGCGGCTCAATTCCAAAGGTATTGATCTCATTTTTACATTCAATGTAGCAATGATAGAATAAGCATAGTGTTATAGACGCTTGCTTTTAAGCTGCTAGAAAGACGAATTAAGAATCATAAACAAGTAAGAGTATAGGAAATTTAATGAACCCAATTATTGCAATTTTAAAAGAACATAACGTTAGTGATGAGCAAACTAAAGCGGTATTTCAAGCGCTAACAGAAAACCCAATTATGGCTATGGCGATAGTACAGCAATTGGGTATTCCACAAGACAAGTTACAAGCATTGATGATGATGCTAATGCAAAATCCAGCTTTGATTAAAGAAGCGGTAAACGAATTAGGATTAGATTTTTCGAAAGTAGAAGCGGCTAAGTCTGCGCTAAATAAAGAAAACCCATAATATCAAATTAGCAGCAGGGCTAGGGTGACTTTACCCTGCTGTTAATTTAGAAAAAATTTTGTGTCAGAAATTTAGCAAAGTTATTCTACGCGTATAGTCGCTTTAATAATTTTCACTTCTTTTTGTGTGCGCCCAGAACGACTGCCTAAACTTTCAATGGCCGGCAATGTTGTCTCTAATCCCTCAACCACCTCACCAAAAATAGTATGCTTGCCATCTAACCAAGGCGTTGCTGCAAAAGTAAGAAAAAACTGGCTGCCGTCGGTATTTGGTCCTGAGTTCGCCATACTTAATAATCCAGGCTTATCGTGACTTAATGACCCTTCAAATTCACCAGCATATTTATAACCTGGATTACCGCTACCATTACCTAACGGATCGCCTCCTTGTGCCATAAATTTATAGATCACACGATGAAAAACTAAATTATCATAAAAGCCAAGCTTGGTTAAATAAATAGTGCTAGTGGCATGCATTGGCGCGGTTTCTGGAAATAACTTAACCACTAACTTTCCTTCAGTAGTTTCTAAATCCCAAAAATATTGCGCTTCTGGATTAAACTCAACCAACGCTGGCTCTGCAAGTGTAGTTTTCCAGTTGCCTTGAGTTTTATCTATTTTTTGTTGCTCAATATAGGCATTTACTGCTTTTACTGCGGGATCAGGACTAAAACAACCGGTTAATGTAATTAATGAAATAATCATTATGTATGTTTTTAGTGATGAAAAATGGCTTTTCAGCATGTAACTTCCTTTGGTGTTTATCGCGCGAGTGTTTAATAACAATAAGCGATAGATTAGTTAATTACTCGAGGTTGTTCAACTGTATTTTCAATGATTTAAAGCGGCTTTATCAAGCAAGTAATAAAATACCGGTAAAAATAGCTTTCTTTGTCGACTAAGCTTAGCTTGGTTATTTAATCTTATACTGCCATGTTTCGCCTCAGCACCTTATGAACCTAACGGTATTAGATAATCAGCAATAGTATAATTTGCTGAAATTTGGGTGAACAAAGTGGTAAACACTTTACTGGCACTTAATTCATCAAGCTTTTTTACTATTTTTCGTGTGCAGAGGTAGCGATTACAGCAACAAGCTTGCAGTTGTTTTAATGCTAATTCTAATGAGTAAGGCTTACCGGAATTTTTTTGTAACTAGCTTAAGCGATTATTAATGAGTGTAATTTACAATCGAAGATTTAGGTGCTTTTTAGACAAAAAATTGGTGTTATTTAGCGTTAATATGTAACAGCTGATTGCCATAAAGGCTAGTATATAGGCTAAGTTACACTTTATAAATACTCAGTTTTCTAATGAAAGAATTTCGTGAAATAGTCTTGCTGTGTGCTATGGTTTACGGGTGAAAGTCACCTAATAAGTTAAAGGAATATCTATGAAAAACATTAATTCACTGTATTTAGTTTTATTTTTACTGGTCGCAACATTTAGTCAACTTAGTTCGGCTAAAGCCATTAGTGATAGTGATGTTGCGCAATATATGGCGCTTTCTGGCATTGACTCTGCGCTTAAAGGCATTCCAGCGCAAATGAGTGCCATGAATCAGCAAATGCAGATGACAACTAAAGATCCTGAACAAGCTCAAAAGGTGATGGATTTATTATTAAATGCTTGGCAATTAGAGGATGTGAAACTCGTTGTTTCTGAGCATGTAAAAGACAATTTTTCTGTTGCTGAAATGCAAAAGTTACTTACATGGTTAAATAGTGACTTAGCTCGCAGAATAAAAATGGCTGAGGCAAGAGCCTCTGCACCTAGTTTCAATCAAGACTTCATGAGTTATATGGCAACACTGCAAACTACGCCGCCAACTACAGCGCGCGTTAAAGTGATTAGAAACTTTGTAGAAGTGACAAATTTGGTCGAGCACTCGCTGAAAATTATTATGTCAGTTGCACGAGGTACCATCGAAGGTTTAATGGTGGCAAACCCAGGGCAGGGGGTTAATGAAGAGCAAATTCAAACGCAAATGACACAGATGGAAGTTATGATGCGACCAGCGTTAGAGCAGCAAATGATCATGGTTTCTTATTTCATTTACGACCAATTAACCGAGCAAGAAATCGAACAATACACACAATTTTACCAACAACCTTTAGGTAAAAAAGAATTGACCGTAATGTATAATGGTATTGGTCAAGCGCTAAATTATTGGTCAACAACAGCGTTTGAAAATATTGCTTCAGAATTTATTGAATAAAAATTTTTCGACCCATTTATTAAGGACTAAATATATATCAACTGCATAACGATATTTGTGCAGTTGGTTTTATCGGTTTAGTTAGGTTTTCAGCTAACTTTTACAAAGTGTAACGAGATTAAAGCTAAGGACTCACAGGTATGATAGATAGTAATATAACTAATAGTGAAATGGTCGAGATGGACGAACCTATTCAATATGTCGGTTTTTGGCCAAGAGTTATCGCAAGCCTTATTGATACAGTGATATTATTCATGCTTACGTCGCCTATTCTGTATTTAATTTATGGTGGCGAGTATTTTGATTCTTATGGGGCGACTCATGGTTTGACTGATTTCATTATTAGTTACCTACTTCCTATTGCTGCCGTTATTTTATTTTGGATTTATAAGTCAGCAACACCAGGTAAAATGGCGATATCGGCAAAAATAGTTGATGGAAATACCGGTGGTAAACCAACGACTAAGCAATATATCATTCGATACCTGAGTTATTATGTGTCTTTATTTGCGCTAGGTTTAGGCTTTTTCTGGATTGCTTGGGATGAAAAAAAACAGGGCTGGCATGACAAAATAGCTGGCACTGTGGTTATTCATCGAAGATGAATTTGATAATTAATTTTAAAGGCTAACCTAATCAAGTAAGCTACTGTTTATCTGTTATTAATTCGTGATACCACTTTATGTCAACAAAATCTATTTTAATTACTGGCTGTTCCAGCGGCATTGGCTTGCATGCAGCGTTAACACTTGCTGCGCGCGGTTATCAGGTATTTGCCACAGCGCGAAAAGCCCAAGATGTTGCCGATTTACAAGCCAAAGGCTTAACTGCGTTTCAGTTAGATCTCACTAAATCTGAAAGTATTACTCAAGCTGTTGTGCAAGTGCTGAAAGAAACCGGTGGACGTTTAGATTATCTTTATAATAACGCTGCTTATGGACAACCGGGCGCGTTGGAAGATTTGCCGACAGCCGCATTAAGAGAGCAGTTTGAAACCAATGTTTTTGGCTGGCACGAACTTACCAAACAAATAATTCCTGTGATGAAGCAGCAAGGCCATGGCCGTATTATTCAATGTAGCTCAGTGCTAGGCTTTGTTTCTATGGCTTATCGTGGTGCATACAATGCCTCAAAATATGCCATTGAAGGTTTAACCGATACCTTAAGATTAGAATTAAAAAGCGCTAATATTGCGGTGGTTTTGCTAGAGCCGGGGCCAATAAATACACAGTTTAGAGCCAATGCATTAGCGGCTATTCAAGCTCATGTTGATATTGAAGCTAGCGATCATAAAGTGCAATATCAACAGCAAATTGCGCGCTTAAGCAGTGAGAAGTCTAATGCCCCTTTTACTTTAGAGCCCCTTGATGTCACAAAAGCCTTGATTCATGCATTGGAAAGTAAGCGGCCAAAATTACGTTATAGAATTACCACACCGACAAAGCTCTTTGCAGTATTGAAACGACTATTGCCAGCACGTTGGTTGGATTATTTGCTTGCGAAAGGGTGATTGGTTTAATTTATTGTAATTGAAAATTAGATTGATAGGGCAAGTATTTGTGGTTGATTATATTAACTTTCCAAGGTTGTTGTTAATCATTGTCGCTCTTATAAGATAATGCATTACTCTGGGCGTTTTCAACTAACACGTTTATGAATTAATTACATATGCAAGTTACCTCTTTGGGGAGAAATTAAGGGGAAATCTAAAGTAAAACATGTGTTTTTTCCTAATTCACTATCTACTTTAATTTTGCCTCCCATTAAGCTGACTACAATATTAAAAATGATATTCAGGCCTAAACCTGAACCCCCTTCACCAAGTCTTGTCGTATAAAAAGGGTCAAAAACTTTACTAATAGACTCTTTTGATATGCCTTTACCATTATCTTCGAACTTGATAATTACTGATGAATTATTCTGTTTAGCTGAAATAGAAATAACGCCAGAATTTGTACTGTCAAAGCCGTGGATAATGGCATTATTAAATAAATTAGTAATGATTTGACCTAAATGTCCCGGGTAGCTATCCATTTCGATGTCTTTATCAATTAAATATTCAAATTTTATGTCAGTATTTTTTATTTTATGGTGAAGGGTGTTTACGACTTCTTCCACGACATCTGACAGGAGAAAAGTACGCCTTGACTCACTGGTTTGGTCAACCGCCACTTGTTTGAAGCTCTGAATTAGGATTACAGCTTTATCCAAAGAAGGTAGTAAAATATTTAAGCATTCAAAAATTTCTTTATCTAATCTTTCTAAATCAGTTCGCCTAACTTTACCTGTTTTTAAAAGAGTTGAAAATTTCTGAAAATTATCTTTTATAGTACTCCCCATGGTTATTGATATGCCTAAAGGCGTATTGATTTCATGAGACACTCCAGCAACTAAGGAACCGAGAGATGTAAGTTTCTCTGCTTGAATTAGCTTACTCTGTGTATGATATAATGACGCTATCATCTTATTAAATGCCTCAGATAATTCGGTGATTTCATCTTTACCTTCTATTTCTAGTTGTTGTAAAAGGTCACCTGAACTTGTTAGGTTTGCTATATGGCGCTGTATGTTAAGAAGTGGTTCTAAGATAGTTCTGATTAAAAGCCAACCAATAAATAAACCTATGGTAATTAATATTGTTGTTACTAAAATAATAATTGAGCGCGAATCCTGAAAGTGTTGTTGATTGTTACTATAAAGGTTTTGGGCTCCTACAATATTAGTGTGGAGCATGCCTTCAATATTTATTTGCATGTCATCAAAAATAACGCGATATTCATCATTAGCTAGTCGGCCTGCTTCGATATCTTGGTTTTTTTGACTTAATACGATAATTCGTGCTGCTAACTCTTCGAATACTTTTAATTTAGTTTTAAATTCATAGAGTAATTTTGTTTCTTCTCCGGTATCTAATGTTTGTTCAAATTTATTCAGTGATTGATGAAAGTTGAATGATGCTTTATTAATTTGTTGTTCAGCATGCCTCATTGACTTATCGTCAGGAGAAATGATATGACTTTTTATTAAAACAAATTCTTCATATAAATATTTTCGTGCGTCGGTTAAGTTTACAAAACTTATCAAATAATTATCATAAATTTTTTGACCGTTTTTATTAATTGTATCAGTTGAACTCATAGCTACGAGTGCTATGACTAAAGGTAAGATAATAAAAACACTGATAGCTGCGGGGATTTTTCGTGCAATTTTCATTTTACGAAAAGTATAATTAAGTATACTCATTATATATTTATTACTGATTTTAGATATTCTATAGATTAGTTTGATTCGGATGGAATATCAATTAAATAACCTTGGTGCCGTGATGAGTACAGGTTGAATTACAACTTTTGATAAGTCATTAATTAGTAAGTTTTACCTATTTTTTTGGCACTATGCAAAACTACTTTTTGTGTAGTTATTTTTAATGTTGAACTTGCATAAACACACTCATTTAACGTTGAATGGACTAGTAATATCTGCTTTTTGAAGATAGTACAAATCAAATTAGTTTTTATTCTACTAATCTAGTGCTTTAGAGTGCGCAAATATGAGCACACTCGTAATACCTAGTTTGCTCAGTATTATATTTTCTCAATAGAAACCGCAATTGATTTATAAGTCGGTGTGCCGCAATTATCAGCCGTACTTTCTAACGGTACAAGCGGATTGGTTTCAGGATAATACGCCGCTACACAACCTGCAGGGATAGTATATTCAACCACTTTGAAATCGGTAATCGAGCGCACTATATTATCGTTCGATAATGTGGTTATCTTTACTTTGTCACCATTTTTTAATTGCTGTTTCGCCATATCGTCAGCATTAACAAATACCACTCGTCGCTCGCCATATATTCCTCGGTAGCGATCGTCCATACCGTATATTGATGTGTTGTATTGGTCGTGCGAACGTAATGTTTGCAAGGTTAAAATAGGCTTGTCGGTAAACTCTTTTGCCACTTCATGAGCTAATTTTTCAGGTAGCAGGGCACTTGAGAATGTCGCCTTTGACGTTGTCGTTTTCCATTCGCGTTGGGCAGCTCTATTTTCTAAATGAAAGCCTCTGCCTACTTTTATACGCTGGTTGTAGTCAAAAAAATCTGGCAGCACCTTACTAATGTCTTCTCGAATTAAGCCATAGTCGTTCATTAGGTTTGTCCAATTAACGATGTGCTCACCTACTGAGGCTTTGGCTATGCCGGCAACAATGGCGGTTTCTGAACGTAAATGATGTGATGCGGGTTCATTTTGGCCAGTTGAGCTATGCACCATACTCATCGAGTCTTCTACGGTAATGCATTGTTCTCCGCTTTGTTGACTGTCAATTTCAGTACGTCCTAAGCAAGGAAAAATTATCGCCTTTTTACCGGTAATAACATGGCTGCGATTGAGCTTAGTACTAATTTGCACAGTTAAATCACATTGTTGTAATGCTTGATAAGCTCTAGCCGTATCGGGTGTTGCAGCGGCAAAGTTACCGCCTAGGGCAATAAACACTTTGGCTTTACCTGACAGCATAGCGTGTATCGATTCAACTGTGTTTAGACCTTGGTTGCGTGGCGTTTTAAAAGCATAGTGATTATCTAATGCATCAAGAAATTCCGTTGAGGGTTTTTCATTAATACCTACTGTTCGATTGCCTTGCACATTCGAATGACCGCGAACAGGACAAGCGCCCGCACCAGATTTACCTATGTTGCCTCTGAGCAATAACACGTTAACCAATTCTTGAATGGTGGCGACCGAATGCTTGTGTTGGGTAATTCCCATAGCCCACGTGAAAATAACTTTTTTGTTGCTGGCATAAATATCGGTAATTTGTTCTATGTCTTGTCGGCTCAGTCCGCATTGGCTGATTATTTTTTCCCATGAGGTGGCTTCAATACTAAGCTGATATGCTTTAATTCCATGACAATGTTCAGCAATAAAATCGCTATCAAGTACGGTTTTGTCATCTTTAAATCGTTCGAATAATGACTTGGCGACACCACGAAGAATTGCCATATCACCACCTAATCGCGGTGTGAAATAATATTGGCTAATATTGGTGCCAGTGAACAGGATCATTTCTTTCGGGCTTTGCGGATCGAGAAATTGCTGTAATCCGCGTTCTTGTAAGTTATTAATGCTGACAATGGTCGCGCCTCGTTTACTGGCTTTTCTCAAGGTACCTAACATACGAGGGTGATTAGTCCCGGGGTTCTGGCCAAATACGAAGATAGCGTCGGCTTCATCGAAATCTTCCATTGTAACTGTGCCTTTACCTGTTCCTAAACTGCTAGTCATGGCTATGCCTGAGGCTTCATGACACATGTTAGAACAATCAGGGAAGTTATTGGTACCTAACACGCGGCCAAATAATTGATATAAATAAGCCGCTTCATTACTCGCTCGGCCAGAGGTATATAACAGCGCTTCATCTGGTGATGGAAGGTTTTGTAAGTTGTCGGCAATAATACTAAAGGCGTCGTCCCAGCTTATGGCTTGGTAATGGTCACTTTTACCATCAAAATACATTGGCTGAGTTAAGCGGCCACTTTTTTCTAGGGAATGATCATCCCATTGTTGTAACTCGCTTATGGAATATTGCTGAAAAAATTCAGCGTTAACCCTTTTACTCGTTGCTTCCCATGCGATAGCTTTTACGCCATTTTCACAAAAATCTACTTTACCTGCGTCAGCTGAATCTCCCCACGCACAGCCTGGGCAATCAAAGCCACCTGGTTGGTTGGCGCGTAATAACGCTTTAACATTTTTGGTGGCATTTTCACTTTTGATCAAATGTTTAGCCGAGCTTTTAAGCGCTCCCCAACCACCAGCAGGTGGTGAGTATGCAGGCGATGTTTTTGTAGGTTTTGACATGTAAACTCTCTTTTAAGCGAAACGTTGCAACTGAGCGTGATAGAAACTTAAAAGGGCAAGCCGTTTTAATGAGTTACCCATACAAAAATTCGCTAGGTTGAACGTGTGTTACTCAATAGCATAGTGATAAACGATCGGCTTGTCGCCTAGTAATATATCTTGTCAGAAGCCGTTGGCTTTGTTTTATCTTAGTGATGCTACAATGAATATTTAGACTAATAATTTGGACTAGTAACCTTGACAGAGTCTTTATAACTTTGAATGATAAATCATTTTACCTCAGCTACTTTCTGTCAATGATTAATACCCTCTAGTTATGTTACGGTGATAGTTCAATTAACTATATTTAATAAAGTATATTCTGAGTGTTTTCAGACCTTATGATCTAATAGAAGAGTCATAATTGTTGACAGCTTAGTACGTGAAAAATGCTATTTCAGCTATTGCTTACACTAGGATCCTGCAATAAAAATTAGTACGTTTGTAATAAAATGTATTAATCATGTGATTTAACTTTCACAAAAATTAAAAAACTGGCATATTGCGCATTTTTTTACTTAGCACACAAATAATGATGAAAAGGAAGGTCCTTGCGTAAAAAGTTTATATCTCTGTTTTCTCTATTTTTAAGTTGTTTCATCTTATTGTTAGGTATTGGCCTAATTAATGTTTTATTGCCAGTAAGAATGAACTTAGATGGGTTGAGCACTGAATCAATCGGTATTGTTTTGTCATTATACTATGTCGGTTTATTGATAGGTGCACTTTACAGCACTAGCTTGATCAAAAGAGCCGGGCATATCCGCATGTTTGCTGGCTGTGTTTCATTGGGCGCTGTAAGTATATTAATCTGTAGTCTTTATTCAGAAGCTGTACTTTGGGGCTCAATGCGCATTGTGATGGGTTTTTGTATCGCTTGTGCATTTACAGCGATGGAAAGTTGGCTAAGTGATAGTTCAAGTAAAGAAACTCGTGGTCAAGTATTAGCTATATACAATGCTGTTGTATTAGCGGGGCTTTTTGGTGGGCAATTTTTTATCAATGTTGCTAACCCTCAAGATAATATGCTTTTTGTTATTGCCGGTATATTAATGTGTATAGCGGTTATTCCTGTTGTATTAAGTCGACATATTGGGCCAGTGATCGAAGAGTTTAGTTCGATGCCTCTGCGTTTGTTATATAAACGTTCGCCACTTGGCGTTGTCAGTTGTTTGATGTCAGGCATACTTTATTCTGCTGTTTTTAGCTTATTGCCAGTGTTTGCAAAAGATTATGACATTACCGGCTTTCAACTCTCGCTTTACATGGCCGCCGCTATATTTGGGGCTTTTATCTTACAGTTTCCTGTGGGGTTTTTATCAGATCGCTTCGACAGACGTACCGTATTATTTGTGCTTTTATTGATTTCTGCAAGTGCGGGTATCGCTGTGACTATTTTAGCGCCACTCGGGATCACATGGGCGGTATTTTTAGCAACCGGTATTACCTGTGGCATTATTGCTTGTACTTATCCATTAAGTATTTCTGAAGCATTGGATAAGTTAAGACAAAGTGAAATGGTTTCAGCCATGTCGTCAATGATTTTAGCTTTTGCGTTAGGTGGCGTTTTAGGTCCATATTCTGCGTCACTTGTTATGGATAAGTTCGGTGGTGGCGCATTATTCTATTTTCTAGCCTTTATTCAGTTACTGTTAGCTTGTTTTGTTATTTATCGGATGACAGTTCGCGCTGCATTACCGATAGAAGAACAAGAAAATTTTGTCATGCAAGGTTCGGTAATCTCTTCTGCTGTTGAACTTGATCCTCGTACTGAGTATAACGAACCTCAACACCGACCACGTGCTGAGGTAGAAACAACACTGATGGTGGCTGAAACTGATCCAGCGCTTGCCGTTGAATTGTCTTTAGCTATAGCAAAAGTAAATGCACAGCGGGGCATAGCTGTGGCAGAAGCTTTGGCAATATTACCTAATATCAATGTTTTGAAAATGTATCAAACGATGAGTGAAATTATACCCGTGTATGCGGCCGAATTAAGGTTAGCCCTAGTGGCGGCTAACCCTGAACTGGCTGGTGAAATTGAGCATTCAACACCACCTAAGGTGTCTTAAAGCAAAATTAAACATTAAAGATCAACTGAACTGAATAGAGATAAGTAGCTTAATAAAATCGGCAGTGAAGTAATATCTGCAAAGATTAAAAATTTTCATATTGCTATATTTGGCAATATTTTGTTATTTTTAACCTCCTTGCGCCATATTCTGTAACAACTGTAATCTTTGCTGTTCCTGCTTGCTGGGTTGATAAGGTATGTTACTTAAGCTAGATGTAGCAAAGTCTTTTATTTCAAATTGATTAATAGCGCTATCGCCATACTTCGTTGGCGTACCAGGGGCTGGCGACATTAGCTCAATTGAAAACGTTGATAAATAAAATGGTGCAGTTTTACCTTGTAAAACACTTTGGTGCGCTTTTAAATCTATAGTATCGCTACCTTTGTTGAGCTTTTCTTTACTGACTAAATGAGCAATAGGTTGGTTGTTGGCATCAAATAAATTGGCACGTACGCGATATAGGCCTTTTTCTCTGGTGGTTAAATTCGCTTTTATTACCATATCAGCATCTTGATTAAATGCGGGGTCGAAGCTTTCAAGTGTGGCAACTGAATCAATATATTTAAGTGCCAAAGCAATGCTAATATTCTTACCATTTACGCGTGCTTTTACGGTAGCTTGTAGCTGATATGGAAAGTTACGTTCGCCGTCAAATTCTGCACTCCAAATATTATCATTTTGTTCAAATGAGCGTCTTAGTAGTGATTTTCCGCTCGCTATGTCGACAAGCACAAGTTCTGCATTATCAATATTTTCACCTGAGAGCTTGGCAAAAACCGTTTCAGGGTAGGTATAACGATATTTTGATAACTCTGCTGATATTGTAGTGCCAAGATCGTCAACCGGAATAGCTTGTGGGTTGAAATAATTGGGTTCTAATCGGTCAAAATCTTGATTGCTCAAGGGTTGTGAGTAGGGTGGGAAATTTAGTTCTCCAGCGTATGCTTTAGCCACTAATGTTGCAGAGTCGTTCGCGGTAATTTTTTGTGCTATAGCGGCGATCTCTGTATTTGCTTTAACGGGTATTTTTTTTGGGGTAGGGTTAGCAGGTTTTATTGTAGGTGTACTCACCGTTGATTTGATAACAGTGATTTGCGGCTGTGGTATTGATGGCCAAAAAAGCCAAACCGTGACAACAACAATGCTCATTACTGCTATTCGTTTTAAAAAGGGTTTGTTTTTCATAACGGATTTTCTTACCTTTTCTGATGCTAACTTGCCTGTTTACTTAGCTTTCTATGCAATTAATTTTTAAGGGCTGTTTAACTTTCCTGATTAATATTGAAAGGTAAACAGCGCCTTTAATCAACTAAACTAAAATTACTTACTTTTAGTTAGCTTTTAACTTTATTAGTTTGGAATAGCGTCATAAATCAGTGTTGACATGCTGTCAGAAGCTGAGTTTTCTACATAAAGGTAATTGCTTTTCCAGATCCACCAGCCAGATGTTTTAGTGTAAGTATCAAAATGAACACTTTCACCAGACAAGGTGTTTTGCTGATCGCTCGCTGCCGTTACTTTACCTGCTTGCCATGGTTCAAGTAATGAACCGTGGCTATATTTTTCGCCCATCAGCATTGGGTAGTGATAAGGCATAAAGCCCGAAACGGCATCACCTTGGTATGAAATTTTACCGTTGAATGCCACTTGTGAGCTACAACTGCCAAAACGAGCTTGGCGATTAGCGCCACATGAAGAATGGCTACCAACAACACCGTCGTCATTACCTTGAATAAATGGGCTAGTAACGCCTAAGTATTCACTAGCATCGCCAACGAAGCGTAAACGTGGAATACGCGCGTCTGGTAACGGCGCAAGTTGTCTGGCGTTATTCACTTTCAAATCATGAAGTACGCCCATTTCATCGCCTAGGTCGCCACCAAGCCAAGCTTCTAAAGCGGCTTCGATGATAAAGGTCCAGCTTTCTGTACCTTGAGCAACACTAACTGCTAAGTCGGCAAGTTCACTACCACCGCCAGCGCCAGCAATATCGAATGTGGCAACAATATTAAGTGGTGCTAATCCAGCATTTTCTAACCAAGTTTCTTGATTGTCGATAATATAGCGAGCAACTAAATCACCCGTAGAGTGCGTGACAAATATACAACCAGGATCGCAGAAGTTACTTTCAGAGAATGATTTTAATTTTGGCCATAGGTAGTCAGTGGCTATTTTACCTTCAATTCGTTCATAAGAAGGCCAGTCAATTCTAGCGTCACTTAGATTGTTCCAGTATCCTTTCCAGTAGTCTTGTCCATCTGCCGTGACGTTACCATCAGATATTAGTTGTAGTGGCTGAAGGCCGTGAATTAGTACTATTTTGTGTTCTTTGCTGTACGCGGCAGTCGAGCAGAGCGATAGACCGAGTGCTGCAATAGCAGCTACACTTTTGATTGTATTCATATTTTCCCCAATTACTTTTATAGTTTTTTTTATTACGTCATATTTTTATTATATATCCACAACTCATCGGACGTTCGACCAGTTGAGCTGATAATAGAGCAGTATTTAATTATAATCTACCCCGTACTATTTATTTCTTGTGAAAATTGCTAAAACTAATATTTATCAACCATAATTTAAATGATGACTTGGTGGTGTTTTATTTGTTTGTTGTTATGTTTGTTTTCAGTACTGTTTACATTTGTCTCGAGCGACCTATAATCGTGTGTCAATCATAATGATCTAAATTTTAAGATATGCATAAAAAATTTATTCAGAGGTGCCCATGTACAACCTATCATTAACTATAAAACAAAAAATAATAATGGGGTTCAGCACAATAGGAATTTTGTTAATTGCTAGCAGCATTTTCTTTTATAACTCATTAACGCAAATCAGCCAGGCTAATAGTAATGTTGAGTTATTGGCTGTTCCAGTACAAAAGCAAAGTAGTGCCTTGCAAATCACATTACTTAATATGATAAAAGTAGGTGCTTTGGGCTTCACCCAACAAGAATATTCCAAATTAGTGATAAGTGAGCAAGAGTACGCGAATTTAAATCAAGAGTTTCAATCTGCTGCTAGGGTTTTAAGTAGTAAAGTGATGGACCAACCTAAAATGTTGCAAGCCTTGAACCAGGCGCAGAATCATTTTCAAGAATACGTTGCCCAAAGCGAAAAATTTTATCTAGCGAAAAAAAATGTAGCCACAGCTAATGAAGCTTTTGTGACAGATTTTCAATCGTTTATTGAAAGTCGTAACCAAGCCAGCAATAAAATGCTTGATTTAGAATTACTTGAACTACCTGATAATGGGCAATTACTAGAAGATATTATTGGCAATGGTACACGGATAGACGATATGTTGTTTACCCTACAAAGCACTATGTCAGGTTTAAAACAAGTTACTGACCTTGATATATTGGCTCAACATAAAGATGACGTAAGTTTTTTAATTGCTAATATAAATAACAACTACGACTTTATGCTGCGACTATTTTCTAGCGTAGACGATAAGACTCTACTTGAAGAGTTTGCCATTGAATTTGCTATTTTAAATAACTTATTGGTCGAGCCAGGTAAACTTTATCAACAGAAGCAACAAGCCCTTAATGATTATGTTAACGCTAATAGCGCTTATAATCTTTCTGTAGATAGCTTCAATGCCACTTATCAGCAATTAACCTTGCTGCTTTCCCTCGCTGAAGCACGTTTTGATGAGTTACAGTTAACAACAAAGGCGAAAGTAAATACTGGCGTAAATTTGGCAATATATATGGCGCTTATATTTGTTGCTTTAGCTACTTTTATTGCCGTGGTAACCACCCGAATAATGTTAGGCCCTTTAGCGAAAGCGAATAAATCATTAGCCTTGATTGCGCAGGGGGATTTAACGCGAAGATTAACCATTAAGAACCAAGATGAATTTGGTGATTTATTTAACAACATCAACAAACTTAGTGATGACTTAACATCGTTGCTGAAAAATATTAGCCAAAATGCTTATTCTTTAGATGAATCTGCAAAAGTAACTAGCGAGCAGAGCCATCGCATTGCCCAATCTACATCCGAACAAATTACCCGGGTAAATAACGCTAAACAAATTGCTGAAAAAATGTTTATCAGTTCATCAAGTGTGACTGATGAGGCAAACCTCACGGCTAATAATGTTTCAGAAGCCTCAAAGCATAGTTTTGAAGTGAGAACAATTGCAGACAACAACAGTAATCGCATTGAATCGTTATCGACAAGTTTAAGTGACTCAGTTGAAGTGATGGCACGTTTAAGTAAACACAGCGATAGTATTGGCGGCATTTTAGATACCATTGGTAGCATTGCTGATCAAACTAATTTACTGGCATTAAATGCGGCAATTGAAGCGGCAAGAGCCGGAGAGCATGGCCGAGGTTTTGCGGTTGTTGCAGATGAAGTGAGATCGTTAGCCTCTCGCACACAGGCATCAACAGCTGAAATACAAAATATGATTAATTCACTGCAAAAAGAAACACAAACAGCAGAAGTAGCCATTTCTCAAGGGCAGAATCAAGCGGCTGAATGTGTATCTCAAAGCCAAGAATTAAGTAACGCCATCAAACAAATTGAAAGTGCACTGCATACTATTGATAAAATGAGTAAAAGCATTAGCCTTGCTTCGAATGAACAACTTGGCTTTAGTCAAGACATCGAAGTGACAATGAATGAAGCCGCAGAAGCGGCAACGCATAATGCAGCAGAGTCACAAGATTTATCGAACCGCAGTGATGAGGTCAATAAATTAGCTAATTCGTTAACTGATTCAGTAGCGCGATTTAAGCTCTAACGAAACAATTAGAGGGTCCAAACAAATCTAGGGATTAGAATGATAATTTAGTTAAATTGTCACAATTATAGGATACAGCCGATTAAGCCAGGTAAAGTCATTGCAATAATGTTTAGACTTATTAACCAGAACTGGGATGAAAAATATAAGCATATGCGACAGATTTATATCTGTCGCATAGATGCCCCCAGCTAACGTTGATTTGAAATTACAATCCGTAAACTCGTATCTAATAGCCTGTGAATAAACAGAAAAATACTTCTAAATAGTAAAAAGCTTATAATTAATCTTAGGGTTATATCGCTAGGGTTGTTTAAGTTATTTAAAATTAATAACTTAAAGCGCTTTTTATATAATTAACAAAACAGTTCTAGGGCACTTTCATATCTCGATTCAGAGCTTAAAATAATGCAATTACTGTCTTTAAAGTTCTCGCCGCGAGCAATCTCAGCTCAATTTATATAAATTTTTTTTAAAATTACAATTCCTTGTCATTATTTTGAATAATTTTACGACTTTATTTCGTAAGAAAACGACAAAAACACGATGAAATTCTAAAATATCGTCATTATAAATGTGCTTTATTGTATAAATATTCAACAATCTATTTCGGTTATAGTTTCATTTTTTAATTATTTTAGATGGGTGTAGCTTTATCTTGCATGAATAAATAACTAAAATAAATGAATATATAACTAAGTTTATTGTGTGTCGGTATTGTTTTTGACAAAGGTTCAGCTTCAATCTTTACTAACCATGTCTAGCTGCTCAGCGAACAGTAGATAAGTGTTATTTCGCTTAGCAGTTCATGTATACCATTCTAATAATGATAAGAGATAACGAAATGACACATGATAAATTAGGGAAAAAAAATATACTTGCCGCAACTATAGCGAGCGTTTTAGCATTATCAATGGCAACTGCCCAAGCCATTCCAGCCAAAGGGGCTTCAAAGCTCAAGACGGTAAAGGAGGAAGAAAAAGTCCGCTATATTGTTAAATTTAAAAAAGATAGTACATATTCTACTTTTAACGATAGTCCTTCTGCGAGCAATGGAAAAACGTTACGTGACAAAAATGCGCAACGTTTAGACAAGCACGGCACAAAAGCTATTATTCATATGAAGCGATCTAATGCAGCCGCCGCTAGCTTAACAGCACGCCAATTAGCCTCGCTTAAAAAAGATCCTACCGTTGAATATGTAGAAATTGATCCTAAAAGGTACTTAATTGATACCATAACTCGTACTTTTGATGATTATCAAACGGCGGCAATTACACCTTCTGCTGAATCAACTCCTTATGGTATTACCATGGTGCAAGCAAACCAGGTAAGTGATGCTGCTACAGGTAATATGAAAGTTTGTATTACGGATACCGGTTATGAAGGTAATCACGAAGATCTTCGTCCATATACCGATGCAGGTATCACGGGTGACAATGACGACGGCTTAGGAAATAACACAGGCAACTGGTGGCAACCGGGCCATGCGCACGGTACACATGTTGCTGGAACAATTGCTGGCTTAAGTGGGAATGGTGTTGGTGTAACAGGCGTTAACCCAAGTGGGCTGTTGGATTTACACATAATAAAAGTGTTCAATAACGCAGGTAGCTGGGGTTACGGTTCAGATATGGTTAGAGCTGTAGAACAATGTCAAGCAGCGGGTGCGAATATTATTAGTATGAGCCTTGGCGGCGGGGCATCAAGTGCGACAGAAGAAAGTGCGTTTGTCGCAGCAAAAAATGCTGGATTAATTAACATTGCAGCAGCGGGTAATGACGGTAATACCGCGCTTTCTTATCCGGCATCATATGACTCAGTTATGTCAGTGGCAGCAATTGATTCAAATAAAAATGTTGCCTCATTTTCTCAAAAAAATTCACAAGTTGAAATTTCTGCCCCAGGGGTAGCTATAACATCAACCGTCTTAAATAATGGCTATGCTACATGGGATGGAACTTCTATGGCCACACCTCATGTTGCTGGTGTTGCCGCTTTAGTATGGAGTCACTTTCCTAGCTGTACGGGTGAAGAAATTCGTAATGTAATGAATGCTACCGCTCAAGATTTGGGTACAGCAAATAGAGATAATAGTTACGGTTACGGCTTGGTACAAGCTAAAGCTATGTATGATTCGTTAAGTGCTAACGGTTGTAATGTGGTAACTCCACCACCACCGCCGCCAGCAGAAGATGGCGTATTAGTGAATGGTGTTGCACAAACAGGTATTTCTGGCGCTCAAGGTGCAGAATTAGGTTTCAGTATGGCTGTTCCTGCTGGCGCAACAGATATTAGTTTTGCTATGAGTGGTGGTACTGGCGATGCTGATATGTACGTTCGTTTTGGCTCAATGCCAACAACTTCAACTTATGATTGTCGACCTTATCTAAATGGTAATAATGAAAGTTGTGCTGGTACGAGTAATAACGGTACATATTATGTTTTACTTAATGGCTATTCGGCCTTTAGTGATGTTAGCTTAGTGGGTAACTTTACTGATGAAGTCGTTACACCACCAGGTGGAGGTTCTTACACTAATGATACCAATGTTAACATCAGAAACAAACGCACAGCTATAAGCTCAATTGATGTTACGGGTAGTGGAGACTCAGGTGCTATTACGATTGATGTTGATATCAAGCACACTTACATTGGTGATCTAAAAGTAACGCTTATTGCCCCAAATGGTGCAAGTGCAGTTTTACACAACCATACTGGCGGCTCAGCTAACGATATCTTCCAAACCTACTCAATTAATGCGACAGGTATCGAGAAAAATGGTAATTGGCGATTAGAAGTGTATGACAATGCCAACGGAGATACGGGTATTATTGACTCTTGGACCATTAATTTTTAATTGATGACCAACCGTTTTACTAGGTTTTAAAATGGATATCAAAACGCTTATTACCCTGTGTATTAAGCGTTTTATTTTATTAGAATTAATTATGTATTCAAAACCCTCGTTAGCCAAATGTTAGCCAATAATTTAAACCCTAATAGAATAATTAAACTCCCACCCAATAACAAAAGGGTACCTTTAACGACAAAGCGACTTAGTGCATGTCGGGAAGCCAAGGTTTTAATATAAGATAAATAGATAACTGTTGGTCAGTTTATCCTCGTTAACTTTTATGATGAGCAAAAAAATAAAATCTTTATAATTAATGGTTTAAGTGATTAACGGGCATTATTTGGTTTAGGTATTTAATGAAATTCTTAAAAAATAGAATAATTACCTAGGTGCATCAGCGTAAGGATCAAATGGTTTATTTTCATCCGAACGGCTATTGACACTATTTGGCTTTTCGCTTGACTGAGGGCGACTACTTTGACGTTTATGCTCAGGTATATATTCTTTATTATACTCTTTTTTATGCTCTTTTTTATGTTCTTTTTTATATTCAGGCTTAGAGCGATGAGTCTCTTTAAAGCTATCTTTGCTTAAGGGGATAATCGCTTCACCACGTACTAACACTTTTGGTTTTTTCGGTTTGATATGCAACGGAATAACGCGTTTGCGCGGTGGAATTTCAAATTCGTCTTCGCCGGCTTCTGGTAAGTTTTTGTAATCATAAAGGTAAAAACGTTCAAGTTTTTCTCTAGCCCACTCAGTTTTACGTAAAAACTTTAAGCTTGACGCCATACTTGGGTTACTTTTAAAGCAATGTATTCGCGTGTACTCAGCCAAAATATCAAAGCCATAGTGAGTTACTAATTCGTTTAGTAGTGTGTCTAATTTTAATCCATGTAAAGGATTGTGTAGTTGTTCGTTTTCTTGACTCATGGTTGACTTAGTTTGACCGACATTACTTGATATTATACACCGAAATGCTTGGGTGATAAGTGCTGATTTTACCTCTATGTTAAGTGATGTGAAATAAAGCAGTGCCTGCAGTTCTAATAAATGTTGTACACTTGCTTTAACTAAGTAGTAACTTTTGATAATAACGGATAACTCAAATGAAAAAACTGATCGTACTGTTAACTATTTCAACGTTAAGTAGCTCGGCTATCGCACAAGAAACAAGTTGGTTTGAAAGCTTGAAAAATTTGGTAGGTTTAGGTGATACAACTGAGCAAACTGTTGAAGCTAATACTCCTGCTGTGCAAAACACTGATGGTTTGGTTGATATGTTAACGAGCTCATTAGAAGTTAATGCTGAACAAGCATCTGGCGGAATGGGAGCTATTTTTAATTATGTTAAAGATAATGTTTCAACTGAGCAATTTAGCAAACTGGCTAACTCAGTTCCCGGTGTAGAAGGACTTGTTAGTCAAATGCCTGATATTAGCAAGCTTAACTCAGGTTCAAGCGAAGGCTTTGGTGGCTTACTTGAAAAAGCGTCACAATACAGCGATTCATTAAAATCTATTAATGATGTAAAAAAGCAATTTGAAGCTTTAGGATTAAAGCCTGAAATGATCGGTAACTTTATTTCCACTGCGCAAAACTACTTAGACACTGAACAAGGCCAACAAGCAAAACAAGTGTTAACTGACGGTTTAGGTCAACTGTTAGGTTAAGTACTTTTAGGCGTTAATTTGCTAGATGCTTATTGAGTTAGTGATAGCTAATAAGTATTGATGAAATTAGACCGCACTTTCTAGTAAATTACTTTGCTAGAAAGTGCTTTTTCGTTTTACATAGTCAATAAAATTCGTCGCTTTATGTGAAACTAATAACAGTGTTTATCTATTTATCCTACTTAATAATCGCTATTTAATACCTTTAATCTTGCTGTTTAAATAGCAAGAATAATTGACCAACAATTTATTATTAAAAGTGATACAAACGCTTACATTAAAAATATATATAAAGTTGAATTCATTAAATCCTACTGCTAACTTACTAAAATAATTATAATAAAAACTAATAAAAGGATTTTTAATGAAAAAATATATTTTTGCTTTATCACTTGTATCTTTGTTCAATTCGGCAGGCGAGTTTGAAACAGCGGTTGGTTTAGGCCATCAATATGGCAGTATTTTAGGCGCGCAGCTCGGCTATAAAACAGAATCTACTAAATATTATGCATCATTAGGTTACGTCGGTATTGCGACTGGCTTTCAAACAACCTTTAGTGAAAATTCAAAACATGCCTATGGCTTAGTTGCTGGAGTGGAGGCATGGGAAAGTGATCATGGATTTATCTTCGCAACATATGATTATCATTTTAATGGTTTTTCTAACCCTGGATTTGTCATTGGAACAGGCTTTGGCTTTACTCGAGGAGAGAGCTTAGGTGACACATTTGTTGATTTTTCTAGTTATGGTGAAAGTGAACCAAAAAAACAAGAAGACATAAAAGCTGAATTCACATTAAATATTGGTTATAAGTTTTAGTTTTTAATCCGACTTGATGTGATTTTTAATAGAAGTAACTGACATTTAATTTATCTAATACCTTAACTATTCCTGCCATTGCAGGTTAGTTAAGGTATTAAAGTTTAATAACTTATTTAATATATACTTTTAAATCGCTATTTCATTCGTAAAACAGAGTTGTATTCATAACACTAAACTGGCGTTATCAAATACTTTCGCGCTAAGTTTTAAGCACCTTTTAACTCTTCCAACAACTCTTGAATTTCAACTTTTAAATCTTTATCAGCAATTTTATTACTGTTAATTTTAGCATTTTCTAAATGCTCAATTGCACTTGTTTTATCACCTAATTCTACTTGTAGTGATGCGATTGCAAAAGCTATTGACGAGAGAAAATCTTTTGAGTTTATTGCTTGTGCTTTTACTAACGCTTTTTCATAAATAGTAACAGCTAATGCTAAATCATCTGTAAAGTCAGCAAGAGTTTCCCATTGTACGGGATGATCTTTATCACTATCTTCATTATCGTCACAGACTTGCTGTAATTCAGAATAATATTCATCAAAGAGAACTTGGTTTTTTCTCACCGAAGCTTGTAATAAGTCTTTAGCCAGAGCATGTACGTGCTTGTATATTTTTGTATTCATGGTTTACCTTACTTTTATTTTCCATAAAAATCTGACGATGATTATACCTATCGAATTAAATAATTGTTCACTTAGCATTAATTAAACGGCTTATAGATAGGTTATTTGCTCAAAATTGGACTAATTACGTTTGTTTATATCAGGCGCATCACAAAATGAATAAGCCGAATATAGCTTTTAAAATTCGCAATTTGGAATCTGAATTTGGGCGATTATAATAACACCATCAAAGGCATGAAATATACGGCTAGATTGATGTTAAAGCTAGTTTAACTCAAAAAGCAAAGCTAATAATAACTATGTATTACACATTTTGATTGCTTGACGCTCAGCGACGATATCTGTGTTATTTATATACTGTTGGTTTAAATTTTTTAAGCCAACATATAAAGATAATTTCTTTTATTTACTTTACATTGGGTTATATTAACTACACAAGTACGAAAGGGAATATGAATTTATGTCATTTAATATTTTACGTAAATTACAGTTTATGGCTGTAACCATTATTATTCTGTTTACTGTTGTAATTTTAATTATTCGCTCAAATAGCAATTTAGTCGCCGATGATTTTGAAACTTTTTATCAACAAAATTATAAAATATCCTCACAGTTTGAACGCGTTAAAGAAGTGCAAATTGACACTATGGTTAATGTCCGCGGATTGCAAATTAGCTATCTGTTGTCACTCAGCGATCAAACGCCAGGCTATTTAAAATCAATTAAAAATAATAAAGCACTAACACCAAAATTACTTAATGAAATGACACCCAATTTTTCGGGCAATATAAGTGAACTAGAACAGTTAAAGAAACTCAGTATAGACTTTCAAAACAAAGCGATTGTATTTGTTTCAGCAATGCAAGACTCGCCAGAGAACAAAGCGCCATATCCTGTATTTAAAGCCTTCATGGACTCGTATGATGATTTAATTGCCTTCTTAAGCGAATTCAAAACCCAAGTAGATTTATCTGCCGACAAGACAAGAGATTCAGTTGTTAATAATATTGAAGATAACCGTGTGGTTTTTTATATCGGTATTATTTTTGCTGTGATTATTTCACTTATTTTAAGCTTTATTATTGCCAATAGAATAAGTACCGGCATCAGGAATGTTCGAGATACAGCAGAGAATTTAGCGAAAGGCTCTTTAGAACAAAAAGCAATAGTGAATAGTAATGATGAAGTTTTAGAACTTGCCCAAGCGCTAAATAATACTATCTATAGCTTAAAAGAAACCATTATATCTATTAGCGAATCTGGCAAGTTAGTTGATAAAAACAGCACCAATATCCTGAAATTAAATGAAGCGATGTTAACTAGTTCAGATTCAATTACAGATAATACTAATTTAGTGGCAACGGCTATTGAAGAAATGTCGTTAACCACTGATAGCATTGCAAAAAACACCACAGAATCAGCTTCTTTTGCCACTGAAATTCAAGCCTTAACATTACAAGGTTTGCTCTCATCTAATCAATCAGTTAAAGAAATTAGTTCGTTAATCAACTCTCTCAGTGTTTCTGCTAATGTGGTGCAACAACTAAAATCAGAGACAAGTAATATAGAGAAAATTCTTGAAGTTATTCGTGGTATTTCTGACCAAACCAATTTGCTCGCTTTAAATGCGGCAATTGAAGCCGCACGGGCGGGTGAACAAGGTCGAGGATTCGCAGTTGTAGCCGATGAAGTGCGAGGACTTGCACAACGCTCACAAGAGTCTGTTAATGAAATTGAAAGTTTATTAGGTAACTTGACTAAAGCAGGTGATGAGGCAGTTAAAAAAATGGTCGAAAGTTCTGATACGGCTAAATCCCTACAAGAAAAAGTTGGCGAAAGTAACGGTTTAGTTGAAAAAATTCAAACCAAAGTTGATTTAGTGAATAACCAATCACATCAAATTGCCGCTGCAGCCGAAGAACAGAGTGTTGTAGTTTTAGATTTAAGTAAAAATATGCATGAAATACAAATGCTACTCGAAGACAACGCCAAGTTAGTTAATCAATCAAATGAGCAAAGTGTTGAAATGAAAGTAGCAAGCCAGCAAGTTCAGGATCGCGTTAATTATTTTCTTGTGAAGTAACTCATACTTAGTGATGCTAATAGAAGTGTGTGAAGGTGGATTTAGCATGGTTAAATCATACCATTTAACCCAGACCTGATGTTTTCTTCTAAATCATTAGCTAACAATTAGTAATTGTCAGTTAAGTTTTGAAAGCTAAAGGCCTAATTCATGGGGTAGGCCTTTTATTATGCATTTTGTGTGGCATATTTAGCAGCATATAACTCATTATTGACTTAGGCTTCATCCTGAAATATTTCTTCAATGCTCAGTTTAAATAACCTTGCGGCTTTAAAAGCCAATGGCAAACTGGGATCAAATTTACCTTTTTCTATCGCGTTAATGGTTTGGCGAGAAACTTCTAATGCCTCAGCAAGTTGTGCTTGTGTCCAGTCTCTTTCAGCCCGTAGTACTTTAAGTTTATTTTTCATCGGTATTTACTCTGACCAATAAAAGTTGCCACTATGTAAGTTAACCCCATAAAAATAACCAAGTGAGAAATTTCTGCGTGATAGCTTATTAAGTTTAATACATCTAAATTTGAGTAAGTTAAACCAACCACTAAACTCAAACCTAAGGTTATGCCCATGGCATTTAGTTGAATGCGTTGCTGCATTTCATCTAAGCCTTTTAGATGATGTATATTCGCGAATACCATTTTCAAACCTAACGCTAAATTTAGCAACACAGCTAAAACTGTTAAGGTAAGGTTAAAGTCCCAAATAAATCGTTGGCCAAAATTTGCCAGCGCCATACTTAATACCCACGCTGCAGTCCAAAAGCCCATTTTTGCGGTATTACTTTTATTTTTTTTCTGCCACGATGTTGGTTTGCTTGTATTTTCATTGTTATTGTCTGTCATCAGTCTGACTCCACTGTTAATTGTACTTTACTAAAAGTTAAGTTTACTTTACATTTATTAATGTAGGTTATGCTACATCGTATGTCAAGTTTACTTTACTTTTATTGTGATTTATTGACGTTTAACTAGGTGCTAGTGGCTAAACCTATAGCTTTACTTGGCTTGTATTGACTTTGGCACTTCTGGTAACTGTAAAAATATTCGGTTTAATCATTCATGTGAGTCAACTATGAGTGATGATATTAAACAATAAATACTGGGTTATGTTGCTTAAGTTTTTATCGTGTTAATCTCAAGCTATATAATAAATAGTGTTCCACTAGGTTAAAGTAAATATATCCATTAGCGTTTGTTTATAGTCGTTATCATTTTAACTTCGAATAAATGAGCAATAATATACTGCACCATCATTGCTCGGTGTTGTCTTTACTTGTGGCTAAATAATTGAAGCCTGGCAATCGTGAAACAACTAAGAATAAGTAAATATATGACCCAAAGTTGTTCAACAGAAAGTACGAAAAATCACCCAAGTGACTTGATCTTAACCATAGACAACGGCACACAAAGTGTTCGTGCTTTGTTATTTGATTTACAGGGCAATTTAGTGGCTAAAAGCCGCATAGAATTAGAAGCTTACTTTTCTACAAAGCCTGGCTGGGCCGAGCAACACGCTGATTACTTTTGGCAAATGTTAGGGCAGTGTTGTCAGCAACTATGGCAACAAAAAAAGGTAATTGAAAATGATTATCGTGCAAGAGTTACAGCTGTCACCTTAACCACACAGCGTGGCACTGTTATTAACTTGGACAAAAATGGTCAAGCCTTGCGTCCTGCAATTCTCTGGCTCGATCAACGGTTATGTAAAAGAAATAAGCCCATGCCTTGGTATTGGCGTGTCGGCTTTGCTCTTATTCGTCAGCATAAAGTGGTGGACTATTTTCGTCGTAAATCTCAAGCAAATTGGTTGGCACACTATGAACCTGAAATTTGGCAGAAAACCGATAAATTTTTATTATTATCAGGTTTTTTAACTTACCAATTAACCGGGGAGTTTAAAGACTCCGTAGGCAGTATTGCTGGTTATTTTCCGCTTAATTACAAAAAACAAACATGGGCGAGTGCGTGGCGCTGGCAATGGCAGGCGCTACCCGTGAAAAGATCAATGCTGCCTAGCTTAGTTAAACCGGGTGAAAAACTTGGTGGTTTGACTCCCGAAGCTGCGGCTCATATTGGCCTAAAATTAGGCACAAAGGTAATTGCTTCCGCGTCTGATAAAGCTTGTGAAGTTTTGGGCTCGGGCTGTATTAGCCCAAACATGGCAAGTTTAAGTTATGGTACAACGGCTACCATCAATACTAATAATGTAAAGTATGTTGAACCACACACTTTTATTCCACCCTATCCCTCAGCTATTCCTAATCATTATAATAGTGAAGTGATGATCTATCGTGGCTTTTGGATGGTGAATTGGTTTAAACAAGAATTTGGACAAAATGAAATTGAAAAAGCCCAAACCTTAGGTGTCAGCGCAGAGAGTTTATTTGACCAGCTAGTTGCCCAAGTGCCGCCGGGTTCGATGGGACTAATGTTACAACCCTATTGGTCGCCGGGATTAAAAAATCTTGAAGCTAAAGGCGCCATTATTGGTTTTGGTGATGTGCATACCCGCGCCCATATTTATCGTTCAATTTTAGAGGGCTTAGCTTACGCGTTGAGAGAGGGTAAAGAGAATTTAGAAAAACGACAAAAATGTAAAATAACCAAGTTAATGGTTTCAGGTGGAGGATCGCAGTCAGATGCGGCATTGCAACTTACCGCCGATATTTTTAATTTACCCGCGCATAGGCCACATACTTTTGAAGCATCAGGGTTAGGCGCGGCAATCAATGTCGCTGTTGGTTTGGGCTATTTTGACAACTACCAACAAGCAGCACTTGCTATGACACACATTGAAAAAACATTTATACCCAATCAGGCAAACGTGGTGCTGTATAACAAATTATATCAGCAGGTATATTTAAAAATGTACCAACAATTAAAACCTATTTATCAAAGTATTAAGAAAATAACTGGCTATCCAGAGTAATAAAATCCAGTCGAGCTTAGTTTGGTTCAACTTAACATCTACCTCAACAGCGCTTTTTTACTGATAGCTTAAAACTGACAGCTTATAGCTAGATAAAGCTTTAAGTTTTGAGCTGTCAGCGATAAGTAACTCATAGGAGGCTTTTAGGTTGGCACTTGTTTTTGCTTTTACTGATAGCTTAAAACTGACAGCTTATATAAGCACTGAGTATTAGGGTTTTAAGTTAAAGTGTATTGCTATGTAGCGCAATACGATTGCCTTCTGAGTCATGAATGATGGCGCGAAAACCATGGCCTCCAAGTGATATTTTATCTTCTACCAGTCGGCCGCCATGCATTTCTGATTGTTTAATCGCATCGTCAAGTCGGCCATTAACATTAAAATAAATCAGTGGCCCTGAGGTGAAAATTTGTTCAGGCGGTGAGGGTACAAGGCAGCCTGAAACATTGGTTTGGGCATGCGGTAGAATGCCAACAGTGAAATGTTCAAACTCTTCCTTTTTAACAATTCCTTTAAGGGTCGCGCTATAAAACTCAATAGCGCGCGATAAATCTATAACGGGAATATCAACCCAAACAATTTGATTTTCCATAGTGCTTTCCTTCGTTGTTTATTTTGTAATTTACGGTATTAATATGGAACAAAAACAACCTTTATGTTGTTAATAAGTATAGTTGAGTAATTTAATTAGCCATATTTATAGTGTGGACGCTTAATTTAATTATCGGACTTTTTAAAGGTTTCTATACTGGTTAGTAGTAAGCTTGCCGGAGAGTCGGTAGAATAATTGCTTTGATTTTTATAACTTTGGCGTGCACGACATTATGCGAATTATTCACACTTCTGACTGGCACTTAGGCCAACATTTCTATGGGAAAAGTCGAGCACGTGAGCATCAGCAATTTTTAAATTGGTTAATTACGCAATCTAAAAGTCAGAAAATAGACGCCATTATTGTAGCGGGTGATATTTTTGATACTGGCACGCCACCGAGTTATGCTCGCGAAATGTACTTTGATTTTATTGCTAAGTTGCATCAAACACATTGCCAGTTGGTAGTCTTAGCGGGTAATCACGACTCAGTTGCTATGTTATCTGAGTCGAAAAAGTTACTGCAGCAGTTATCAACACGGGTTATTTCAGCGGCGAGTGATGACATGGCTGAGCAAGTATTTCTCATCAAAAGCCTTAAAACTAAACAACAAGCCGTGATTTGCGCTATTCCCTTTATTCGGCCGCGCGATATTGTTAAAAGTTATGCTGGGCAATCTGCCAATGAAAAACAACGTTCGCTCCAGCAAGCAATTACAGGTCACTACCAAACTTTATTTGAACATGCACAGGTATTATCAACGGCTAATCAAGAGGAAGGGACTCGTTTGCCTATTATTGCCACGGGACATTTAACGACCATTGGCGCATCTACTAGTGAGTCTGTGCGTGATATTTATATAGGCACTCTAGAAGCATTTCCTGCTAGTGAATTCCCCGCGGCAGACTACATTGCTTTAGGCCATATTCATCGGCCTCAAAAAGTAACCAAGAGCGAGCATATTCGTTATAGCGGCTCACCCATCGCATTAAGTTTTGATGAAGCTAATACGCAAAAGAGTATTGTTATTGCACAATTTAAGGCCGGAGAGCTTAGCAACGTTGAGCTATGCAATGTGCCATGCTTTCAACCTTTGTCGATGGTAAAAACACATTTAGAAACCTTAACTGAAGATATTTCTGCCGTTGTTAAATCTAAAACATTAGAATCAAAAAACGCAGAGTCGAGCACTGAAGAATCGAAAAATACAGACTTAAAAAATATAGGTTCACAAAATAATCGGGCTGAGAAACAAGATAAAATTTGGCTTGATATTGAAATTGAAAGTGCAGAATACTTACTAGATTTAAGCGCCAGAATTGAGCAAATAGTAAAAGAAATGCCTGTTGAAGTGTTACTCGTTAGGCGCAGTAAAAAAGCGCGTCAACAAATGCCTAGTCATGAGAAGAAAGTCACCTTAAGTGAACTAAGTGTTCAGGAAGTATTTGAAGCACGCTTGGCATTAGAGCCTTGGCAAACCGATGAACAGCAACAGCGTAAAACTCGCTTAAATAGTTTGTACCTCAATATTGCAGAGCAAACACAACTGACCAGTTCAACAAAGCGTGCTTTAACAGAGCATAGCGAAGCTGATACTAGCTCGACTATCAAAGCGGAGGCAAAATAATGAAAATATTATCGCTACGCTTTGAAAATATTAATTCTTTAAAAGGCCATTGGAAAATTGATTTTACTCAGTCTCCCTTTGATACCAGTGCGCTTTTTGCCATTATTGGTCCAACAGGTGCAGGTAAAACCACCATACTTGATGCTATGTGTTTGGCGCTATATCATCAAACACCAAGACTAACCATTTCAGATAAGCAAAACCAGTTAATGACTCGCCATACCGCGCATTGTTTAGCTGAAGTTGAGTTTGAAGTTAAAGGCCAAGCTTACCGTGCATTTTGGAGTCAACGCCGAGCAAAAAATAGTATTGAAGGTAATTTACAAAAACCGACCGCCGAGTTAGCTAAAATAGTCGCTACAGGTGAAGTCAACATTGAAGGTGACAGTGAAATAGCCACTGGTGAAGCCGAAGTTATCGCGACAAAAGTTTCCGACATTCGCACAGAAATAGCACGATTAACTGGTTTAGATTTTTCTCGCTTTAGAAAATCAATGATGCTCTCGCAAGGTGAGTTTGCTGCTTTTTTAAATGCACCAGCCAATGATCGCGCCGATTTATTAGAAGAGTTAACGGGCAGTGAAATTTATGGCGATATTTCGAAAGCGGTATTTGAACAACATAAAGAGGCCAGTAACGAGTTAAAACTATTGCACGCTAAAAGTACTGGCATGCAATTGTTATCGCCTGAGCAACAACAGCAAATTAATGAGGAACTGAACAAAGCGTCCGCAATGCAGCAACCTTTTGAAGCACAACTCGCGCATTGGCAGAAAATTAGTAGCTGGTTGATGAATGTGCAAAGCGCTAATAAACAAAAATTACTTGCTGAGCAACAACAAGCGTCAGCACAGCAAACACAACAAGAACATGCTACAGAGCTGCAAGCGTTAGCCTTGTCAGAGCCAGCTGAAAACCTACGCGCCGAATATCAACAACTTAATTATTTTAATCAGCAACTTGTTGAGCTGAATGAGCATGCAAAGTTACTTGAAGCTGATGCTAAGCACAGTAAATTTCAGGTAGATAATGCCGAGCAATCACTCGCAGAGTTTTTGATAGCGCATGAAAAATTTGTTGCTCAACAGCATGAAACTGAACAGTTAATTGTTGAGCAAGTTTTACCGCTTGATAGCAAAATAGCTCAGTTGAATGAGCATAAAAATCAACAAACTGCTCGAGTAAATGCTGCGAACGAAGCCTTAGTTCAAGCGACTCTGCAAAACGAGCAGTTAACCGTACAAAAGCAGTTGCAACTAGATAAAATCACCAATGCGCAAGTTATTATTCAGCAACAAGGGCACTTGGCTACATTGCCTGAACACTTGCCGTTATGGCGCAATATTCTTGCTCAAATGGTTAATGAAAAACAGCTGAGTTTTGAACTGTTCACCCTAAATGAAAACCTACAAAAACAAGCCGAATTAGTAGCGAATGAACTTACCAAAGAGCAACAACACTTAGTAGAACTAGAAGCAGAATGTAAACAACAACAAGTAACGCTCAACACAAAAGAAAACGATGTATCCCAGTTGTTGCAACAATATCAGTGTCAAAATGAGCAAGCGCTTAGTCAGCAATTACATGAAATGCAATCGACTATAAACGAGCAAGCACAAGCTCTACATAATGCAGAACGTTATCAAACATTAACCACTGAATTGCAAAGTATTGATAAAACATTAGCCGCAGATAATCAACAATTAGCAAGCTTAGCAGCGCAATTAGCACCGTTGCGTGAACGCTATAAAAGCCAAAAATCTGAGTTTATTGATGTGCAGCTAATTGTAGAACAACAAAAAACCATTATGTCGCTAAGTGCGCACAGAGCCAATTTAAAAGCAGATGAAGCTTGTCCATTATGTGGTTCAGAACAGCATCCGGCGATAGCAGATTATCAGGCCCTTGGTGACAATAATTCAATTGAAAGCGAACATCAACAGCGCTTAAAACAGCTGAGTGTTGAGTTAGAACAACTTGAACTTCAAGGTAAAACCTTGTCTTCAGAGCAAGACAGACTAAAAGAAAAGCTTAATTTAACCATTGAAAATAAAGCAATAAAACAACAAGAGCAGCAACAATTATCTCAGCAATGGTCAGCACTGCGAGAGTTATTAAAAATTGATTTTGAGCTATCAGCCTTTGAGCAAATAAAAGCTGATATTCAAGCACGGAGACAACATTTTGAGCAGCTAAATAATGCTAACAACCAATTACAGCAATTAAAGCAGGGCATGCAAATACAAGTTGAATTAGTTTTAGGGCTAGAAAAGCAGTTAGTAAACTTATCTAATCAGCGCCAAAATAAAACCGTGCAGTTAAACCAGTTGCAACAACACATTGAGCAAAACAAGCAAAACCTTAATCATAAGCTTGAGCAAATATCACAAGAGTGGCAAAAGCTAAGCCTATTTATGCAAGAATGTCAGCTGGTAATGCCAGAATGTTTTAGTGTTTATCAGTTCTCTGATACTACTGAAGGGAGTGGTATTTCGCCTAATGAATTTATTGATGTTGTGCAATTACAACAAACGTGGATAAATGAACTTGAACAACAAAGCCATGCGTATCAAACGGCCCTTAATGCAGTGGCAACCGATAATGAACAACTACAGCAAGTGCAGCAGCAACTTGCTGTAGTGCAAAGTAAAATTGAACAACTTGGGCTGTCAGAACAAACGATAAAAGCTGAGTTAACGTTAATAGAAAATCAGCACAATGAAGCTAAAGCTCAACGCCAAAAATTGTTTGCAGAGCAAGATGCTCAACAAATGCGTCAACAATTAAAGCAACAACAACAAGCGCAAGAACAAGCGCTTGTTAAACTGCAAAATAGCGTTAATGAACAGACAAACCTTCAACAAAACATTACCGGGAAGTTAAACGGAAATGTAGAGGCGATAAGCCGTTTAACGCCACAACAGCAAGTTGCTGAGCAAACTTGGCAAACGCAATTAACCAATAGTGACTTTGAAACTGAAGCAGACTTTAAAGCGGCATTATTAAGCCAAGAACAGCGTATAAGCTTAAAAGCAATACAGCAAAATATTGAGCAACAAACCCAACAAGCTAATGCACAATTACAGCAAGTGCAACAACAGTTATTGCAACTTGGACAAGATAAAAGTCAGCTTCAAAAGCAGACAAAGCAACTTGTTGCCGCTATTCACGCGAATGAAGAAAATGCCGGTAATATCGATGAACTGCTGAAAGATTTAATGTTCACTGAATCTTTTGAAATAGATGATCATTTAGATTTAGCTGAATTTGACAATAAAGCTGCTATTTGCACGCATACCTTGAAACAATTACAAATTCGCCAAGGACAATTAAGTCAGCAAATCACTCAAGATCAACACCAGCGTAATGAACAACAAACATTACTTGCTGAAATAGTTAAACAACAAGATGAACTGGATGATCTTTCACACCTTAACGGCTTAATTGGTGCGGCTGATGGTGCAAAATTCAGACGATTTGCCCAAGGGTTAACGCTTTCTCATCTAGTTTATTTAGCCAATCAGCAGTTAAATAAGTTGCATGGTCGTTACCAATTACAACGCCAACAATCAGACAGTTTAGCACTAGAAGTGCTAGATACTTGGCAAGCAGATAGTGTGCGTGACACTAAAACATTATCAGGTGGCGAAAGCTTTTTAGTCAGTTTAGCGTTAGCACTGGCGTTATCCGATTTAGTCAGTGCAAAAACCAGTATTGATTCGTTATTTCTCGATGAAGGCTTTGGCACTTTAGATAACGATACTTTAGAAATCGCCTTGTCTGCGCTTGATTCCTTAAACGCCAGTGGCAAAATGATTGGTGTTATAAGCCATGTAGATGCCTTAAAAAAACGTATTGATGTACAAATAGAAGTGAAAAAACAAAGTGGACTTGGCGTGAGTGAATTAGCTGATTGTTATCGCTATCTTGGCAATTAGGCTTTATTGGTATTTAATTCAAACCAGCACAAATAATTGAGATGCCTATGAGCCAAATAAAGCGTAATCCGTCTGTTGTAATCATTGGCGCAGGCATGACCGGCATCTTAATGACAATTAAGCTGCGCCAAGCTGGCATTACAGATATTGTCGTTTTAGAGAAAAAGGCTTCTGTGGGCGGCACATGGCGAGAGAATACCTATCCCGGTGCAGCCTGTGATGTGCCTGCTCATATGTATACATATTCATTTGAGCCTAATCCAAATTGGAGCCGTTTTTTTGCCCGTGGACCAGAAATACAGCAGTACTTTGAACACGTGGCTGACAAGTATGACGTGAAACGCGATATACGTTTTAATGAAGAAGTTACCGATGCAGAATATAACAAAGGTAAATGGACAATTAAGAGCAGTAAAAGTCAAACCTATGTAGCTGATTTTATTGTCTGTGCTACCGGTATATTGCATCATCCAAAATTTCCAGATATCCCAGGTTTAAACGACTTTAAAGGGACTAAATTTCATACTGCTCAGTGGGATCATGATGTCAAAATATCTGACACTACCCGTATTGGCGTAATTGGAACCGGCTCAACCGCAGCTCAAGCCATTCCTGAGCTCATTAATACTGGTGCTAAAGTTTCTGTTTTTCAGCGCACACCTCAGTGGTTAATGCACCTGCCAGATTTTAAGTTTTCAGTAACCATGCGAAAACTTATGACCCGTTTTCCCTTAATCACAAAAATTCATCGTAATGCTGGAAAGTTCTTTTTAGAGCATATTTTTACCAAAGCAGTAACGGGGCATTTTATACAAAAACATTTACTTAACTTTTTATGTAAAGCTAACTTAAGATTAAGTATAAAAGACAAGGTATTACGAGATAAGCTAAAACCTAACTATCAAGTAGGCTGCAAGCGTGTAATTATCAATACAAGCTTTTATAAAGGCATTCAAAAGCCGAATGCTGAATTAGTCACCGCTGGAATTGAGCGCATCACTGAAACAGGTATTATCACTAAAGACGGCAAACTTCATGAGATAGACGTTTTAGTTTTTTCGACTGGATTTAATGCCTTTAATTTTATGCGGCCAATGAACTTAATAGGGCGTAACAATTTACATATTGATACCGCTTGGCAACATAAAATTAAAGCATACCGGTCAATGATGCTAGCCGGATACCCTAACTTCTTTTTAATGCTAGGCCCTAATACTCCCATTGGTAACTTTTCTGTTATTGCCATGAGTGAAGTTCAAACTGACTACGTTATTAAAATGATTAATAGATGGCGTGATCATGAATTTGACGAGTTTGAAGCTAAGCAAGAGGCTATTGACGATTTTAATGCTTATGTAAAAGAAGGATTAAAAGCAACAAGTTGGGTAGGTGGATGCCAAAGCTGGTATTTAGATGCCGATGGCGACCCTATTTTATGGCCATATACATGGCAGAGATGGGTTGACGAAATGAAAAACCCACAGATGGAACACATTGATACCACTTTGTTCTAACTAATTTTAATAGGCTATTTTAACTTGATATGAATCGCTAATTGATGAAGTTTCTAGGTCAATTCAGTTTGTTGTTAACCTTCGTAAAGTAAAAAGGCCCTTTATAATGCACAGCACCAATAAGCAATTTATACAGTCGCAAAGCACACAACTACAAAGTAAACAGTTAGAAACCAAGCAACTAATGGCGGCGAAGTTTATGTCATACATGCTGCCTTTGCAAAAGCTACCACCGAAACTATTTAGAGTTTTATTTTCATTTATAGACCGGGTGCTTGGCCTCAAAAAAATTGAAATGTTTCAGGTTGTCGATTTAAACATCCCTATTAGTACTCATAACAGCGACGACACAACAATAAAAATACGCACATACTATCCTAAAATCGAAAAGCTTAAAAAAACATTAGTATATTTTCATGGTGGGGGCTGCGTAATTGGCAGTATTAATACCCATGATCGCTTTTGTCGATATTTAGCCAAGCACGGCAACATGAATATTGTGTCAGTAGATTACCGATTATCGCCAGAATATAAATTCCCCACTCCTATTTGCGATGCCATTGATGCTTGGAATTATATTAATGACCATGCTGAAAAACTTAATATTAATTCTGAATTCATTGGTGTTGGTGGCGATAGTGCAGGCGGATATCTCGCTTGTTTAATAGGATTGAATTCACTGCAAAAAGAGTTACCAGTGCAGGCCAAAGTAAAACCGAAATTTCAGTTTTTAATATATCCAATGTTAGATTTGCAAGGTTTGACAGACTCTTATCGTTCTTTCAATAAGCATTTAATTTTAACACGCGATCTGATGGATTATTTTATCCATCATTATTTAAATGCACCAGAAGAAGTAACCCTGCCATTAGTAAGCCCACTTCAAACAAAAGATATTAGTGAGTCACCAGACAGCTATATATTAACCCTAGGATACGATCCGTTAAGAGATGATGGTATTGCCTATGCTGAAAGACTAAAAGCGGCAGATATAAAAACTTATCATGAACATTATGATGATTGCATGCATGGTTTTATTTCAGTAACTAAACTGAGTGCTCGCGCCAAGCAGGCCACTCATAGTTTGGCTATGGCATTAAATAGCTTCAACGATTGAAAATAAATTATTAAAATAAATCAGTTTTATTGAGCGTTAACAAGCATTTTGGTCGAGTACTTTACAGCAGTTTCATTAGGGTTAAAGTATTGATGATATAATCAGCCGTCGACAACTCCGAATAAGTTCCCGAACTTATATCCGAAAAGTCAGTAGGGTTTAATGATTAACACAAGCTTATTGTCAGGACGAGTTAGCGTTACTTGTTAAGTGGGATAGTTAAAAATGTGGTGAAACTTGCCCATTAGATACCGAATTTGTATTCTTATATTATTATTAAACTTTCGGTTTATGAAAATTTTAAGCAGTTATTTGTTCTATATTGTCTAATCCTTTATTTCAAGCAGCCATTATTGGGCTGCTTGAAATACCGAGTTATTTTATCGGCACCATAATATGAGCATATGGAGTATCTCCCCACATAACATACGGTCCTCCTGATTGAGGATCTTGAGTTATTCCTTTTAACATCTCTTTAGGAACAATAATCATTAGGTGAGGACCTGTTTCTGTATAATCATCAGCGTTTTTATGATCAGGATGGTAAGGCGTTGCATTACTTACTCCTGAACCAATATCACCTTTTAACATGTATGAAATACCAATTCCATTTGCCTTGAAATCTGATTTAGAACCAACCGCGCTCATCATTTTCATCCAAAGCGCATCATTACACATAGGTGCTTTATCTCCTGGCATTGTGTCAGGCATACAAGTCCAATCGTTAGTTCCTTTTTGTAAAACTTTCCCATCTGAATCGACGATTGTAGCTTGTTGGCTAATGGACTGAGGTGCGGCGGCCATGGCTCGATTAATTTTGGTTTCGCTTGATTCTGCTAATACGGCAAAATTAACAGATAACAAGGATGTTATTATCAGTAATTTATACTTCATTTAATATTCTCCTTTTATCTTTTAACGTTATAACTCAATAATCAAGTTACAAGAATTGAAGTATAGGTTAAAAATAAATTGTCGTTAATAATACCTATGATGTGCTCAGCGAAACAGTTGACCTAAAAATCAACCAATCATTAATGAGGAGAAAAATTTTTATATTGCTCAATGCTCTGTTATTTCTTAATATGTTAAATACAACAATAAATAAGGAATAAAAAATAATGAACAAAAGTGAATTGGTTGCAAAAATTGCTGAAGGTGCTGACATTACAAAAGCCTCTGCTGGCCGTGCATTAGACAGCTTAATTGAGTCTGTAACAACTGAACTAGCTAGTGGTGGTGATGTAGCATTAGTTGGTTTTGGTACTTACAAAGTCAATGATCGTGCTGCTCGTACTGGTCGTAATCCTCAAACTGGTGCAGAAATCCAAATTTCTGCTGCAAAAGTACCTGCTTTTAAAGCTGGAAAAGCATTAAAAGACGCGGTCAACGTTTAAATATATTAGGTCACAATTGTTTATTCATACAGAACCTTACAACTTGTGACCTATTATTCTGCCAATATATAATCATAAAATAACGATTATGCCCGTTTATAATTTTACTTACCTGCGCTTAATAAACTTTATTTCTACCATTATTCTTGGCTTTGTATAAAGATATATCTGCACGACTAATCCATGATTCAGGTGTATCATCAATATTATACTCAGAAACACCTATAGATAAGGTTAATTTGATATCGTGAATAAACTTATGATTCTCAACAATATGGCGTATTTTTTCAGCAAGGTGTTTAGCGGTTTTTAAGTTCATACTCAATGGGGCAATAATAAACTCATCACCACCGTATCTGTAAAGTGAATCCAACACCCGTGTATGCTCTTTTACTAAGTTGCATACAGATATTATAATTTGGTCTCCAATAGCGTGTCCATATTCATCATTTATGTCTTTAAAGCCATCTAAGTCCAGTAGTATTAAGCACATTGAAAATTGTTCACGGCTCTGGTTAGCAATTACGCCCGATAGCTTTGTTTCTAATAATCGCCTATTACCTGAAGCTGTTAATGGATCTATGGTCGCAAGTAGTGCTAGTTCGCGTTGTTTATTATTGTATGCACGAAACATTACGAAGGATAGAGATGCCGTTAAAATAGTAGTGGATAAGATTGTTATGAACTCAATCAATTCTGTATGTGGGAAAACAATGATTAGCATTATAGACAACAGTATTGTGTTGATGATTTTTGCATGTTTTACTGGCACTAAATAGTGGATTGCAATAATGGTAGGGGCTACCCAAAGAATTTGTGATTGTCCTTTTATTGCTATACTTGTTAGGAGTGCAATAGCTAAAAAAATGGCATTTAAAATTCTTACAACAGCCGTTTTTCGGGTTATAAATATGTACGAAAAAAAAACTAATAATGTTATTGATATTATACCGTCAACAATAGCTAAAGTAATGTCACCGTAGTGCCAGCGTAATATTGCAAACGGGAATATGCATATAGAGCCAAGCAAATTGAGAAATAGCAATACTTTTTCCGATACCCCTCTTTCTATCATACAGTTTCCTTTTCCTGATGGTTTCCAATATTTACTTAGCTTAAAATCAGAGCACTTAAGTATATTAAAGCATTAATTAAGATCTAGGTAAACTTGTCACTGAGGAATATCAATAACATGAAAAGAATGAGGTGTTGGGAAGATGTTATAGGTGAATCCCCCTCTTAACTCTCTAAGGGGACCCCTCGGTACTATTTTCTTTCGTCGGCTTTTAGCACAAAGCAATCCAATTCTAATTTGTTTTCAATAACTGAGAATGTCCGTTTTGTGCGCATTGGAGAAGTTAGCTACTGGTTATTCTTTAGGTCAACTGATAGCCATAGCGGACATACCAGACTACTCTAAAATATCATTTCTGGTGAGGCTCAGTGGTCAAGTCAGTTATCCTTTATAAGCTTGCCAAGAGTCATCCGCTTTCCAGTTAGATATCCACTCAGGAATACCACTACTAGGCATGGGTCGAGCAATGCCATAACCCTGCGCCAACTCACAGCCTAGTTTCAGCAGTTCTACTCCGTGTTCGATTGTTTCGACTCCCTCTGCAATTACTTCTCGCTTGAATGCTTTAGCTAAGCCAACAACGCCTTTAACAATCGCTAGATCGTCTTCATCTTCTAACATGTCATGCACGAAGCTCTGGTCGATTTTAATCATGTGCGCAGGTAAACGTCTAAGATAAGTGAGTGACGAATATCCCGTACCAAAGTCATCTAAGGCAAAGCCTACGCCCAGCTCATGGCAAGCATTCATGGTCGCAGACACCTGACTGATGTCATTTAACGCACTGGTTTCCAGTATTTCCATTTCTAAATAGTGCGGGTTAACTTCGGGATGGGCTGCCAATAATGCTGATAGGCGAGTGGTGAAGTTATCTTGCTGTAATTGATAAGCACTAATGTTGACACTGATAGGCAGGTTAACGCCAATGCTTTGCCATTGGTTTATTTGGCTCAAAGCAGTGGCTATAACCCATTCACCCAGATCCAGACTAATGGCGTGACCTTCTATCGCCGGCAAGAACTCTAAAGGTGGGACTAAACCACGAACAGGATGCTGCCAGCGAATTAACGCTTCTACGCCGATCACTTCGCCGGTGTTCATATTTACCTTGGGTTGATAGTGCAGAAAAAACTCTCGTCGATCCAAAGCTGAACGAACATCAGCTATACTTTGCCCCCGAATAATGACAGCATTATTTTGGGCGGTATCAAACAGGTGATAACGGTTCTTGCCTGCGAGCTTAGCGATATACATAGCTTCGTCGGCGTGACGTATGAGTTGGTCTGCGTCTGCAGCGTCTTGTGGGTAGAGGGTGACACCAATACTGGCTGAAACTTGCATTACAGCATCGCCCAAAGTAACAGGGTCAGCAGCGGCCTTTAGTAGTCGTTTTAATACAGGCTCACTATCCTTGGACTTTTCTAAATCACCCATTACTGCGATAAATTCATCACCGCCAATACGTGCCAGCGTATCACCTTCACGTAATGCTTCTTTCATGCGATGTGCCACTTCAATGAGTAGTTCATCTCCTACATTATGGCCATGGCGGTCATTGACGGCTTTGAAGCCATCTAAATCCATAAATGCAACGGCCAATGACTTATTGCGGCGTTGACACTGCACCATGGATTGGCTCAGACGGTCAGCTAGTAATACACGGTTAGGCAGATTGGTGAGTACGTCGTAATGAGCCATTCGCTGTAGTTGCTCTTGATGCTCTGCATTTTCAATAATTTCAAGCTTGAGCTTTCGGTTCAAACGGACAAATATTAAAATGGCAATCAGCATTATAAATGAGGATATGGGAAGTACCCAAAGAAGAACGGTTGATAATTTAATACCTGTTTGTACCTTTACCGCCAACCAATTATTAGCAATCGCAGTTTTTTCTTTTTCGCTTATACTCAGAAAAACTTTATTGAGAATGCCGACCAGTGGCTCTAATTCAGTTCTCACTGCCATAGATATTTCTAAGTTATAGGGTGAAAAACCTGTGATAATGAGATCAGCAAATTGTTCTTTATTGATGGTGTAGTTGGCGCTTGAAATCTCAGAGATAAAGGCGTCGAACTTATTATTATTTAATTTACTAAGCCCATCGGTGATTGAATCAACAGGAATTATTGTTATTTCAGGATAATCAGTCTCAATAAACTCCACTAAAGCATACCCAGAAGGAATTCCTATGGCTCGCCCTTTCAAGCTCTCTAAGGTATCTGCATGAAATCCATTTTTACGAGAAATTAGTACGGTGGGTGAAGAAAAGTATGGCTCGGTAAAAAGCATTGACTTTTCACGCTCTTGAGTTCTAACAATGGCTGACATAACGTCAATTTCATTATCTTTAACGGCAGTGAGCAATTCAACCCAACTATAGTTTTTTTCTGCTTCAATCTTTAATGAAAGTGCCTTTGTTATATGATCAATATAATCGGAAGATAGACCTGAAAAACCACCGTTATCATCAACATATTCATAGGGATGCCCGTTGGAATTTATACCTAATCTTAGAGAAGGAAGTTGTAGCAACCATTTTCTTTCTGCCATGGTTAAACTGGTAAGAAATGTGTTATTGCTAAAAAAAGGTTTTATGGACGGTAACCACTTCTTTTCTAATTCAATGAGTGACTGTATTGGTATATTATTGATACCATCGTTTATTATTTTTAATAAACTAGGTTGTCCTTTAGCTAAAGCTGCATGGACAGTATTATTTAATAACACTTCGTCAGAGATGGTATATACACCATCTAGTCTTAATATCGTTAATTCGACTTTTAGGTTGGGAATTTCTCCAACAACGGCATCAACTTCATTATTAAGTAACTTTTTAATACCTTCTGAAGTATTTTCATACTTTACAAGCTTGAGTGACGGATATTTTTTGGCAATATAACTTTCTTGATAACTCTCAGCTTGAACAGCAACTTTTGCATCTGATAATCCTGAAAACTTAATATCTTTAGCATACTTATTGCTGAAAATGATTCCTGATTCAAGGTTATGAATAGGATTTGAAAAATCAGCCCATTGTTTTCTTTTATCATTAATGAAGATGCCCTGAATTATTGCACCTTTATTTTTTATTGTATCCATTGCAACATCGAATGGTTGCATGACTATTTCGATGGGAATATTATTTGATTTAGACCAAAGACGCCAATATTCAAGGTAAAGTCCTGTAGTTGTGCCATCTGGAAGTGTAAAACTAAATGGACTGGAATTTTCCACACCTATAATTCTGATACTTTCACGGGGTTCTCTTTTATCTTTAGCAGAACATAGGGATGAGAAAGAGAATATCAATAGTAAAGTAAGAATAGTCTTCATATGACTGTGCAATATCTCTTGTAATTATTTATTTGAGGGTGTCTTCCATCATGGAACTGGTTGAGGTTAATGATGGAATTACTTTATCTTACATTAAAAAATTCTCAACATCCAAAAGCACGGGTCTCCTCAAATTCTTAATGATCGCTCCTCGAACTTTGCTGACGATAGCTGTTGATTATTCTTTGGGTCAACAAATAGCCAAAAGAAGACGTTAGCTTTTGAGTTACTAACGGCAATTCGGAGCCTACAGAAGACATAAGCGATTATAATTTAGTAAGTAGATATCAACCTCCAAGTATTTGCGAGCACTTGTATCTAAGTAATTCCCTTAATGCTATTACTGCTGGGCTGACTTGTTTTCTACTTGGGCAGATTAGGTGGAGTTCTACTGATGGTGACTGATAATCGGAAAGGATCTGTACCAATTTTCCACTGCCTAAATCTGAAAATACATCAATATGTGCTCTATTTATTATGCCTTTTCCGCTAATAGCCCAACGTCGAACAATATCTGTATCGTTACTTACTTTATTACTCCCAACTTTGACTCTATAGTTTCCTGACTTATCCATATATTCCCAATTACTAAATAGATATCCATCTCTCTTATATAGTAAACAATTATGCTTTCTTAGATCTTCAGGTTGTGAAGGTTCACCATATTTAGATAGGTAACCCGAAGATGCACAAGTAATCCTATTCATAGTTGCAATAAGAAATGAAACCATTGTTGAGTCTTTGGGTTTACCATAACGAAGGACTACATCAACGTGATCTAGCACAAAATCTGAGAGGGAGTCACCTACATGTAAATCTATTGATAAGCTAGGGTGAAGTTCTGCTAATTCATCAATCCAAGGAAGAACTATATTACGCCCTAAATCCGAGGAAACCGATAATCGTAATTTTCCGCTTATCTTACCTTGCATCTGATGAGCTGCTATTTTCCCTTGCTCTAAGCTATTCAACGCCTGTCGGCAATGGTGTAGAAATTGTTCTCCTTGTGGAGTAATACGTAGTTGTCTAGTTGTTCTTATAAACAATTGAACATCTAGCTGTTTTTCTAATCGTTTAAGAGCGGAGCTGACAGCAGGAGGTGTTACACCCAACTGTTTCGCAGTTTCAGTTATGCTGCTGGTTTCAACGATTCGAATAAATAGACTTAGATCTGATATGTTCATTGTAAACTTATTTTTAATAGTGTCTTAAGTATTGATGTGTTTTTAGTTTATAGAAAATGGTTGATAATGTCTTAAATTCTTTATAAATATATTGATTAACAAGAGGTAATGATGACTAATTCAGCTATATTTGAAAATTTGCTTAATCACTCACTACAACTACCATGTGGCGCAGTTATTAAAAATAGATTGGTAAAGTCAGCAATGTCAGATTCGCTTGCCGATGGTGAAGGTAATGCTACAAATGCTCAAGTTCGGCTTTATGAAAGATGGGCTGAGGGTGGAGTTGGGTTATCTATTATAGGAGAGGTGCAGGTAGACCACCGTTATCCTGAAAAACCAGGAAACTTAGTTTTAGAAAAGGGAATAGATCTAGATATGTTACGTACTTTAGCCTCACGGGCCTCAATTAATGGCGCTCATATATGGCCTCAGTTAGGTCATGCTGGAGGGTTGTCTCATTTACCCATAAGTAAACCCAAAGGGCCTTCCGCCCTCAATCTTGATAATTTTGAGTGTGCCGGAATGTCGGATGTAGAAGTATCTCAGTTACCTGAAATATATGCTAAAGCAGCAATGATCGCGAAAGACGTTGGCTTCACAGGCATTCAAATCCATGCAGGTCATGGCTTTTTACTCAGTCAGTTTTTATCTCCACTATTCAATCATCGTCAAGATAAGTATGGTGGTTCTATAGTTGCACGATGCAAAATTATTGTGGAGATAATTGATAAGGTCAGAGATGCGGTTGGTGATTCATTTCCTATAGGAATTAAAATTAACTCAACAGATCAGCTGGAGGGTGGTTTAACACAAGAGGATGCGTTAGAAGTTATCCGCATTCTCGATAATACCTCGATTGACTTAATAGAATTAAGTGGGGGGTCTTATTTCCCAGGAGCAAAACCTAGTTCTGAAGGAGCTTCAAATGGGCCATATTTTATCGAATTTGCAGCAAAAGCAAGATGTCTAACGCTTATACCTTTAATGGTAACGGGAGGCTTTAAAACTTGCGATCAGGCTGTAGAATCACTGGGAACTGGCGCTGTCGACTTTGTAGGTTTAGCGCGAGCATTAGTCATTAACCCAAACATTGCGAATGACTGGCTAACAGGCACAAATAATGAGCCTGACTTCCCTAAATTCAAAGCGCCACCTTCTGGCGGAATAACGGCATGGTACACGATGCTTTTATCCGCAATTGGAAGTGATAACGATGGTGATTTCAACATTGAACTTTCATCCGCTATTCATCATTACGAGAGTCGTGATTATGCACGCTGTGCTCAATGGAAGGAAAAATTTTCGATTAACGAATAGCTAGCTATTAAGCATTATTTAGACTAGTAATTATAAAATGAAAAAAGTCAGAGACATTTGTTATCTTCTTTTAAATAGGAAACTACAACGCCTTTGCTTAACAGAGGCGTTTTTATTTCGATAATAGTGGGCACATGTACATAGAATTAATATGTCGTTAATCGTTGTATTAACTTTTTATCGTAATAGCTGCCGTTATATAAGGTAAGGCTAGCGTCCGCTATCGTATCAAAGTGAACATAAAACGGGTTGGTTTTGACCAATGAATTAAGTCAGGTTTGTGCGCTAAGCGGAAATTAGCAGCTAGCTAATCCTAACGTCGCTTCAAGCCTCAAAGACGACTGTGGAATTTTGATTATCATAAATAAGAACGCCATCAACAGAATTAACGTTCATTTTATATGCTAGCTATCTCGGATTCCCAAATAATATCACCGAGTAACTCACCATTTATTAATTGCATATACTTTTGTTCAATAGCGTTTCGTTTAATTTTTAACGTGGGTGTTAATAGCCCGTTATCTATATCCCATACCTCAGAACAAACGAGAATGTAATCTAATTTTTGGTGACTTTCCAATTTATTATTTACATCTGTTAATATGTTTTTTAATCTTTCAACGGCCTCAGAATTTTCTTTTGAAATTGAATTATTTAACACCACGATTGCTACAGGTTGCTTTAAGCCTGATCCCATCACACAAACCTGATCTATATCGGTATTGGCGCTTAGCATACTTTCAATCGGTACGGGCGTTACATATTTTCCTTTGCTCGTTTTAAATTTATCTTTTATTCGGCCGACAATTTTAAATGCACCAGTGGCAGTATTTTCACCACAATCACCCGTGTGAAACCAACCATCGGTAAACGATTCTAAGGTGGTTTCAGTATCTCGATAATATTCACTAAATACGGCATCACCTTTAATTAAAATTTCACCTTCTTCAGAAAGTTTCATCGTTACGCAACTAATTGGCTTACCAATTGTTCCTAAGTCCCTTTTGACAAAGGGTAGGTTAATACAAGACATGCTGGACGACTCTGACATGCCCCATGCTTCACTAATATTAATTCCTAATTTTTCATACCAATGTAATAAAGAAAGAGGTATTGGAGCTGTACCTGAAGCAAAGTACCTTGCACATTCCAATCCTAATTTTGTTCTTATTTTTTTAGCTATAATTTTGTTAATAATTGGGATTGAGATTAAAAAGTTTAACTTTTTTTCAGGAATGTTTTTCAATATTTGGCTTTGGAATTTTGTCCATAGTCTTGGTACTGAACCAAAAACGGTTGGCTTACCGTAATTTAGGTCTTCAATAAACGTTTCAAGAGATTCAACAAAATAGATTTCATATCCTATGAAAAGTGATGACGCTTCTAAACTTCGCTCAACCACGTGCGCTAAAGGAAGATAAGACATTTGGCGATCATTCGACGTCATATTAAATTTTAATGCTGTGCTTTGTGCAGCCGACATCCAGTTTTTATAGGTTAATACAACACCCTTCGGCTCGCCCGTTGAACCAGACGTATAAAGTATGGTGGCGGTATCATCTATCGACGCTTGATGAACGTTTTCAATAGGCGGATATTTGCTTAACCAAGACGTAAATGATTCTGTAGTTGAAGCGGTAGGGTAAGGAAAAGCTATACGCAGTACATCGCTATTAATTGCTGATTCGGCTGCGCTTGTGTCGTCTAATTTACCTACGAATATGGCTTTCAAGTCTGCGTGTTTAATTACAAAGCTTATTGTGTTGTGGTGCGCAGTTGAAAAAATTGCTACAGGTATATAGCCAGCCATCATTATCGCTAAATCGCTGATAATCCAATGGGCACAGTTTTTTGATAAAATACCTATTCGCGAACCTTTTTCATATCCCTGCGATTGTAAGCCCTTTGCAATACAACGTGCTTGATGCTCTACCTCTGCCCAAGTGAACTTTTGCCAATGCCTTTCAATGGGTTGGTGCAAATAAACCTTGTCTGGATTATTTTTACTCTGCTTTAGTAAGTTTTGAACAGGAGTTGTATATGTCATGGGTAGCACAATATCCTTATAGAAAGTTAGACCTGTTATCACGCTTGAGTATTGTTTAAATTAATACTCATAGTTAATACGTGAGGTAGGAGCATCAAATGAGTGCATCAGCGTATAATTTATACAGGTTATTATATAATCATGAGTAAATCAGAATAGCTATTAATTCAAGGTGTTTTACCGATAGGTTTATTCTTTACCTCGTTTGAAAAATGTATAAAAATAGGATTTTCACTCTTCAAAAGGGTTTATGAAATGATATTTTTCATGGCTTTTTAATATGAAATTTTCACCAAGCAGTCATCACATTTCAACTTAATGACTGATGGCAATGGTAGCTGAACATACTATTTATTGTGATAAATACGTGTCTAAATTAGGTCGGCTTTCTCAATAAACTTGTCATAAGGAATAACCAAGGACTACGTCGTCTTTAAAGCTCAAAGTTACCGTTAATATAATCTCTTTGAATGTTAACTATGAGCCTGTTTTTCGTCTCACGTAGTGTGTACCAATTTAGAAGTATAGCTACCGATTTCTATGATTGGTGCTTATCGGTTATTCTAAATAACTCGTCGATTACTCTTTGAGACTCGGGGTTCTTAACTAACTCCGATTTATAAAGAATAATCGCTTCTTTGATCGCATCGTTATCTGAATAAAATTTCCCTATTTTCATTATAAAACCAGTGGAGTAATTTTTACCTTCAATAAAGCCATCAAATTCAGAAATTAGCATATTGAAGGAATTGAAATCACCTTCATTTATCGACTGGTTCAGCAAATAATGGTTAGTTTCATAATGTATATCGGTACTAATCTGATAATTTAAATTTTCGAAGTTGAGGTTGGAAAGCATATGTAACTTTAATTATTCCTACTGATAAAAAAACACGGATTGTAGAAAAATAGTTGGCTACAATATTGAAGTAACCGTTTTAAGTGACTGCCTCCCTAAAAATTAAAAAAGTCCTAACGAGTTAACGTTAGGACTTTACTATAAGTTTTGTTAACTAACTAAAAATTATAGATTATTTGCATCTAGAAAATCTTCTGTGTGCGGGTCGCCTGAAGTATTGCTAAAGCCATTTGTACTTTCAGCTGATTGTAATAAAGCAGCACGCGTATTTACAAAAGCACTGCCATTTGCTGCTTGTGGGTTGCTTGCTAAATAAAGAGCCGCCGCACCTGCAACATGTGGAGATGCCATAGACGTTCCACTCATTGTTGTTGTTCCACCGCCTTTACGAAGTGATAAAATGCTACCACCTGGTGCCGCAATAGCTACCGGTGCAGAATTATTACTAGTCCAGCTTGCACTTTGAATCCCCCAGTTTGAGAAGCTATTCCAATCGTCGCCTTCTTTGGCTGAACTAACTGTTACTACAGTATCAGCGTAACCAGCAGGAGTGTAATTTTCAGCATTATCACTGTCGTTGCCAGCGGCAACAACTACAACAACACCAGCATTACGAGCATTACAAATCGCTTCATGATATGAATCAATACCAGTAAAACCATTATTAGTACAGGTACCTGTTACACTTCCGCCGCCACCAATAGACATATTAACAACAGCGGCTTCGCCACGTGCTGTTACTTCAGATGTAACCCAATCAAGCGCAGCAATTGTACTTGAATTAGGACATGAGCCACGGCTTGAACAGATTTTACCAGCATGTAATGTAACACCTGGAGCCATACCGACAACATCTTGACTGTTATCAATTGCGCCTATCGTTCCACCAACATGAGTTCCGTGACCATGATCGTCATCCCATGGTTGACTACAGTCTTTACCTTTACAGTTTTCAAAAGCCATACCGTTGCCAATATTGCCAGCTAAGTCTGCATGATCGGAATCAAGACCTGTATCTAGTACATAAACATGTACGCCAGCACCGTTATTACTATTGGAGTCTGCGCCAGTACGCGAAATGCCCCAAGGCATCACTTGTGGGGAAGGAGTACCGCCACCAGAACCAGGCTTTCCTTTGTTAATGCTTTTTTCACCATCAAATTCAACTGAGGCAACATTAGGATTATTACGCAAAGCGTTCAAACGACCTTCAGTAACTGAAGCGGCAAAACCAAAAAATGCCGAGCCATATGAAAATTTAACTGCTCCTACGCCCATACCAGCAGCAATATTTTTGGCATTGCTTTTGTTTGACTCGTGACCAGACACTGCTAAGTTAGCATTCAACTTCACGATTACATCTAGCTTTGATGTTGGGTTACCCGCTTGAGCAGCTGTTGTACTCAATGCTAATATTGTTGCTGCAGCAACATATTTTAATTTAAATTTCATTATTTACCCTTCATTATTATTGTTTAGTTTAAACCGTTTGCAGTTACTTCTTAGCAAATCTACAATAAGGCTAAATTAGGATGGCTGGTAAAAATAGTAAAAAAGCGACCATTATTGATAATATAACGTCATAATAAAATAAAATTTAAATAGCACTAACAAATAATAGAAGCTTAGTAGCCTTGGTTAATACTACTGGTTCTGCTACTGATTTACTGATCATTATAACTCGGTCCCATTAAGACATGACAATGGTGCAGGTATTGCTGAACATGTGATTAAGATGATTTCTGTACCCTTTTTACCACCAAGGAACAAGGTTCAAATTAGTTTGAGCCATCAAGTTGAGGCTCATGAATAAATTGTCACGACTGAAAAACCTTAGCGTTCACTTTGTTAAGGTTTTGAGATACCAGCTAATGCACAAAACCTATCAACAACTCATCATCACATGGCAGATGTCTAAAAGCTTACAATGAGAAAACCGCAGGAATTTAATTCGGTGCTATGGGGATTACTTAATTCTCTTTTGCTCTGGATGGATGAAACGCTTTATAGGTACTAATGTACGCAACGTAAGTAATTATCAAGCCACTCATAATAATTTATAAAACTGAATGTCTGCAAAGCGGATAAAGCCACAAAGATGAATAAGTCTGATTGAAGCTTCAGATGATTTTTCGTTGTAAACACTAAATTTTACCACAAAACAGAACCACCACTTACGAACCAGGCTGAATTATAAGTAACTTTTGTTTCATAAAGTCGATAAAAACGCGATTTTTATTAGGTAGGTATTTACTTTGCACATACTGCAAACAAATATCACCTTGATAATTTCCTTGTAACTGCCAGTCCTCTAACAATGGAATGAGTTTCCCTGTTTCAATACCCTGTTGCGCGATATAATCTGGTAAAGAACCAACACCAAAGCCCTGTTCAATAGCATCTCGGCGCATTTCACTGTGATTAATTAGATATGACCCTGTCACTTGTACCGTAGTTTGTTGATTTTTATTACTAAATCGCCAACGACTATCAGCCATATTTTCGCCTAAGCATATGCATGCTAAATTTTTTAAATCATCGGGGTGTAATGGTAGCGTGTGTTTGGATAGAAAATCAGGGCTAGCACACACAACATGTTCAACATGGCCAAGTTTGACGTTTACCAAGGCTTCAATGGGGGTGTTATTAATATGAATCAAAAAATCTACACCGTCATGAATAGGATCTAAAATACGGTCGGATACCTTTAAATGCAACTGGATATCGGGATAGCATTTCAAAAACTCAACAAACAGTGGTCTTAATACTTTATTGGCTAGTGATTTTGGTGCCGCTACTCTCAATAATCCACTAACTGTCGATGTTGCAGAGCGGCTAGCATTAACAGCTTGATCAGCAGATTCTACCATTTGCTTACAATAATTAAATGTTATTTTCCCTGACTCCGTTAATGCCAGTTGTCGTGTAGTTCGCTGTAATAATTTGATGCCTAATGCATCTTCTAATCGGCTAATTTGACGGCTCACTGCTGAAGGTGTGACCCCAAGTTTTTTTGCCGCCTTGCTAAAGTTTCCTTGCTCGACCACAGAAACAAAAATAGCCATATCAGATAATAAAGGGATTAATTTATTTGTGTCCATGAAGCACAAGTCCTTTTCCAATTAAGTGTATTGTTTAAAATAGCTCATATATTAACATAGTTGCAGTGAATAAATGAGTTGCTGCGAGCATACTTAAAATTGTAGAGGTAAATATGGAATTGTTAATAAATACTTATATGGCAGAAATTATAGCGGTGAGCACAATTGCTATTTTTATGGCTATGTTACCCGGTGCTGATTTTGTGATGGTGACGCGTACGAGCATCAACAATGGCCGTTTGGCAGGTTTATATATGAGCTTAGGTATGTGTTTATCTGTTTGTATTCATGCTAGCTATTCTATTGCCGGATTAGCAGTATTGATAGCAAATTCGCCATGGTTATTTTCAGCAATTAAATTTCTAGGAGCGGCTTATCTTATTTATATTGCTTGGCAGTTATTAACAACACGCGAGAGTTTAAATAAAAATCAAAGTAACCCTACGACTCAAATGTCACCTTTTATGGCATTCCGTTTAGGCTTTACTTGCAATATATTAAACCCTAAAACATCTATTTTCTTCTTAAGTATTTTTACGCAAGTTGTGTCGATAGATACTCCGTTAATAATGCAAGTAAGTTATGGTTTGATCATTATGTTGGCACATTTTATTTGGTATGGCGGTGTGGTTTTATTGTTATCACATCCAAGTATATTGCCTCGTTTCAATCGACAAAAGAAAAAAGTTGATAAAGTATCAGGATTTGTATTGATGCTAATTGCTATAAAGCTCAGCTTAGTTAGTTCTGTTTAAGTAAAAATGGCTGATATGTTGATTGTGATAAGCCATTTATAACCGTTTTGTTCATTTTAAAGTCATGCTTTTGAAGTATTGTGTCTAACTGCTGTGTTGGCTTAGTTGTCTATCAGGGCAAAGGTAGCTCTACATCTTTTGAGCATTGAAAAGTCACAAAAATCAATTGATGCGAACGATCGCTGTGTCGGAGCTGTTAACCTTGATGAACGTCGCTAAAGCGTCAGTCATGGGCACAGACCAAGCTATATTGAGATTAAATTTATCTCGCTTTGTGCCACAGAGCGAGATAAATTTAGCATTACTATTGCAACTTACCATCATCAAGATTCACCTGCATAAGGGCAACTTTGAATACGTAATAGTAAATTACAGTTGCTCTTTTGCAACAGCCTCAACTTCCGCTAGAAAAGCGGGTTTATTGTTGGTCATTTCCCACATTCCTAAAGTGATTGGTATTCCTCCTATGCTATTCAATTCGTCAAAGAATTGCTTAAAAGCAAAGCTGCGACCCTGTTCCTCGACTAACTTTGCTTTTTGCGCTATTGCAGTATCTAGCAAAGCTTTACCCGTAACATAACTGGTACCATAACCCGGTTGACGTAGATAAAGATGTTGTTCAAAAATAAGTAATTCAGGTTCTGTTTTCATCCATCCTCTAGGGGTGTAGTTCATATGGATTTTACCTGCCTGTTCCATCGTCATTTGATTGGCGTGAGCGTACAGTGAACCAAGCCCTCGAGCTGCTCTCTGAGCAAGCATAATCCAAACAATTTCCCGTGTTCTGGGATTGTGATCATACAAACCAGCATGCATAAATATTTCCTCCACAGCAGTGGCAGTGCCTTCGTTACGCGTATCGAATATATTATACAGCAGGGCATTTTTTCTCATGGTTCTTGGATTAGGTTCGTTTTCAATTATAGCTAGCTCAAACCAGTGATAAAAATGCGAATACAAGGGGGTTGGATCAAGGTGGCTGCCGATGTAGAAAAAGTTTCGTGTTGCTTCGGGCACAAAGTTACCTAAGCGTTCGTAAAGGGCAGGTGCAAAGTAATCAGCTACTGTTAGGATATTTTTTTCATGCAAAAATTTAAGAAAAAACGCAGCTGAACGATTTGCTAATAGATCATACTCTGCAGAATTTTTGACCGGCTTCAAAGGGGGGAGGTCTTTATTTCTTTGTTCCTCTAACTTTAATGAAGACCAAGCCCTATCAAGCTCACGGCGTAAAAGTCTTTCTTCATCTTTCCATGTCATAGGCAATAAATGTACGTGCTTTTGATACCAACTATACTGGGCCATTCCAAGTCCTGAAGGCCCGGTTTTATCTGTACTTTGCTGCTGTAACCAAACAACGAATTGGCGGGTTGATTGCAGTGCTTCTTTATGCTCTTTTATGAGCCGAGCATTATTCGTACTATCAATTTGTGGCTGAAGAGTTAACAGTGATTTGTGCTGCTCTTGAATATCACGTATACCCGCTATCCAGAGTTCTTTGGCGTTGCCTGTTAAGTTCTCTTTAGCTTGAATATGAAAAGGCTTTATGCGAGATAGGTCGTTGCTAAGCCTATTCTGCTCGCTTGCAGTCAGTGGAAATGAATAGCTCCATAGTTCAGTAACATAATGGGGAGTAGGTCCCTCGTGAGCAGGCACATCACTTTTATATGTCCATACCTGCTTGTAAAACGCTGGGTCTCTTTGCCATGGTTTTAGCACTGTCTCATTAAATTCATAGCCATTAAGTTCTGCTAACATTACAAACCAGTCGACTTGTTGTGCAACGGTCCATGCTGATTTATCAAAGGCTAATAATTGCTGTTTAAATTGCGCCCATTTTACATGACGTTTTTCGAAAGTATTTTTACGATAGTCAGGTGCAAGCTCGTGCAACGGCGCTACCTCAAAAGTACGCCACTGAATAAAAAGCGTCTCTAATTGGCTAAAATCTGCAGATGATTTTACGCCAAACGAAAAAAATAATAGTGCTATTACTATATATTTCATTGTCATGTTCCTATCCTTGAAAAGAGTCTATGTAATGTAACAGGGCACGCACTGATAAATCTATTAACAATATACGAAATATAAAGGCAAGGTTTGAATAAATTTTCTAATATTAGCGACTATGAGTAGGCCTGACAATCGTCTGTTTTTTGAACACAATGTCGGGTTTGGGGAATAACCCAAACATGGCACTTTATTTACTTACCGTTTTTCGATTGCTAATCGTATCTGCCTGGAGAAAATAGGTACGTATCTTGCCAATTCTCCCAAGTGAAGAATGACTTGATAAGTTGATGATTTTGACATGCTTTATTTACTGTAACTTTCAGAAAATTCTCCGTTGTTGTTATGTGAAATTAACATTGTAATGACTTGAGGGGCAATATCTAATCCGACAGTGCCTATCATAGCTGCTCATCGAACTTTTGAGACGAAACTGGATGTCTTTTTTTTCGGAGCCGTTGCTGTTAACTCTAATATTTATAACGACTACTTTCGTATAGATACGAGGATCAATTCCTGACAACTTATTGCCCAATCTAAATAATATTCATTGGTGGAGTTAAATGTTATCACTGTGAAGGTATCTAACGGTTGGTGCAGTCTAAGCAGATGCTAGAAGGTTCTGCTTACTTCGTAGGCGATTTAAATCTAAAACGTATATAGGTACAAATAGAAGTGAAGAAACAAAGTGGACTTGTAGTGAGTGAGTTAGCTGCCGTTATCGCTATCTTGATAGTTAAGTTTTATTCATTGTATAGCATTGGTCTATAGGCGTTAATTTTCGGCAATAGACTAACCGCTGATAACGTTGCGGCGCTTGCTGCAGTTACCTGATATTTGTTGGCGGTATTTTCTAAAAAACCGTTATCTTTAAGTTGCTTCAACGAAAGTTCAAGTTTCGGTATTAATGCCGCGTGTTTTTCATTGAGATAGGTAAAAAGATGAAATGAAAGTACTGCAGGGCTTTGTATCATTAATTGTTTATTTAATTCAGGAAACTGGTTTAATAGATTTTTTGCAACTGATGCAAACATGATGGCCGAATTTACTCGTTTTTTCGCGACCATTTCTAACACTTGCTTATTGGAAGAAACTGCAACACGATTTTCTATTTTGAGATACTTTCTTATCGTTTTCGAGCCACGCAGAAATGATACTTTACCTTGGTTGATAGATTCCCATGTAATCGGGCGGGTGATCTTTTTTTGCGCCAAGGTAATCATTACAATTTCAGTTAATACGATAGGTTCGTTAACCAGTACGTAGTTAGAAGTGTCGGCATCTGAAATATCTTTAAAATTTATAACTCGAGATAGATCCCCATCAACATAACCATTGTTTACTTGGGAAATAACTCTGCTACCCGGCATTTCAATTACGTTTATTTCAATCGAATAAGGTTTTAGCGCTTCTTGAATAACTTCTTTTAGATATAAACTTAAGGGAGGTCTAGCATGAGTGGCAAATACAAGTTTTTCTTCTGCTAATAGAGGCACGGAAATTAGGATCAAAAAAAAGGTATAAATACTTATCAAAAAAATCCTTATTTTTGGCCGTTTCATATATCTCTTATCCTTAAGTATTGAAATTATACGAGGTCATATTTTTTAATGTCTTAACTTCCGATTTGTTAGACAGCTGGCGAAGCTATTGATACTAAACTTATCGTAAATGCCTATACACAGTATCGTAAATGTAAAGTGTTTAAAATACAAACAAGTATAGCTTATGTGTTTATTTTATCTACTATAACTACACCACTTCAAACTGCTATTACTCAAAACTAATACCCAACGATTATGAAAATATATTATGGTGTGAATATTTTCCTTGGGGAAATTTAAGTTGACCACTACATACAGAAGCATATATTGTTTTAAGTACATTAAGACTGAATATATTAACAGTTTATTTTGTGATGTTAAATTGCATAAATAGGAGAAAGAGATGTTAACGACAGCGCTTGAATATGCAGAAAAAGCAGAGAAACTCTGTGTTTTACCCGATGTTTATTTACGCTTAAAAGAGATGATGGATGACGAGCAATCAACTTTGGTAGATATTGCCAATATCATTGCACTAGATCCTGCGTTATCTTCTAAACTCCTAAACGTTGCAAATAGTGCGCTATTTAATTTTCCTCGAGAAATAGACAGCATTTCAAGAGCAATATCTATTCTTGGTACTGATGAAGTTCACAATTTAATTAACACCTATGGTGCAACCACGGCTTTTTCAGCGATTGATACTAGTATTATTGATATGGATAGGTTTTGGGAAATTAGTGTTGATTGTGCATTGTTGTGTAAGTTCTTAGCGCAGAAAAAAGGCATTAAGAATGCTAAAGGTTTATTTGTTTCGGGCTTACTTCATAACATTGGTGAATTAGTCGTTATGCAATCTGATCCTAAGAAGGCTCAATATTGTCAAGGCTATGATAAAAATGAAACCCCATGGCAAAGGCAAAAAGATGTTTTTGGTTTTACCTATGCCGACTGTAGTGCGCAATTATTAAATTTATGGCAACTTCCACAAAGTATAATTTCTCCAATTGAACAATATCATCAAGCTTATAATGAAGATAAAGATGAGGCGGTTTCACTACTTTATATCTGTACTAGGCTGGCCTTACTAAATTCTCACCCAGGTATGTATTCAAAAAAATCATTCGTTGGTCAACATGTTATGGAAGATCTTGGTATTACTTTAGCTGATTTAGATGAAGCGGTGAATTTTTGTAATATCGAAGGTATGGCTATTATTTCAGCATTGAAGTTAAAAACGTAGCGGCTAATGTTTTAAAATTAAATTATGCCGCTATTAATAAGATAAATTAAAATAAAAGTTTACTTTGTCAATTGTTGGGGATATAGTGCAGTCGTTAATTATTCCTATCTAGTTTATTTAGCCGATTGTTTAAAAAATCGTGTTATGCCTTTCCCTTTCACAGTTAGTCATCACTTAATTTATTAAGCTTAAATTATTGTCTGATTTTTCGAGTTTTTTTCGTAAATATTTTTTATTTTTCACATATAAAAAGAACAACTACACAATAATATAGCTTTTGTTCATGCGTTATTACGCACATTAAAAGAGTTTATTATGTCTTATACATACCAAGGTACGATCTATTCGATCGCCTCACCCGTTCAATCAATTTCTGTTAACAAAAATAATGTTGCAGTGACAGATAAAAACGGCACAAAATTAATCTCATTTACTAATGTAAATGAGTCAAAATCGTTTCTAGCTTGGATTTACCAAAGCTAAAAACCAAACCCTAGCTATTACAAGTTACTTTAAAAACGCTTAGTTAAGCTTTAGATTAGTTACTTTATTGATTTAATAGCACCCGTTTGAGTTTTGTTTTGACTGAACGCCAATGTGTCGCAGGTTTAGTTGGTGCTATCGCTATCAACTGTTGCCATTGCTGTTCAGTTAATTGAACTTTTGCACCATGTGCTAAAAGTACAGACTCAACATTCAACGCCTTAATTTTTTTTAACGACTCAATATAGCGATTAGGGTAAAAAACCGGGTAGGGTGGTATAAAAGCGCCTCTAACTTTTACCATCAAATCGGCAACATATATTTGTTCACTAGCTTTATGATGCAACGATATATCTCTATCAGTATGACCTTGCGTAAAGTGCACTTGCCAATCTTCAAAACCAGGTAAAATGGCCTGATCAACTAGATAATAATCAGGTGTCAGGGAGCTTGAGTAATAGATATACTTTTTTGCTTTCTTCTGGCGACCAGCTACCCATAACGTCAATAACATATCCGTTAAATGCATTAATTTACCGTCAATTCCTGAATACCATTGCCCTGGTACATTTGCTGCGGCTACTTTACAACCATATTTTTTACGTAAAATATTTGCCGCCCCTGCGTGATCTGGATGCATATGTGTGACGACAATTAAGGCAAGATCAGACATAGAACGTTTTAGTTCTTTAACTATAAAATTTTCTATCATGGCAATATCAGCTCGGCAACAGCCATCAAGCAATAAAAGCTTGTCAGCGTACTCGGCCAAATAAATATTTTGAATATAACCATTTAAGTAATGTAGTTTGATCATAAAAGCGACTATGACGATTTAGTTATGATTAAACTACCTTGTTATTGTTGAAACCTCAACAGGTAAGACCACACATTGATAAGCTATTTATATTATCGTATTTCCACGTGCAATATATTATTTATTCAACTGATAATTTTAGTAGACCACCTAGTAATTAAATAGAAAATTTCAATAATGGTTTTTAGTTTCATCAAACCATACAATAGTATTTATAAAGTATTGATACTTGGATTTTTCTTGGAACTTTGGATTTACTTCACTTTACTTGCTGCTTTTATGCAAGCCATTCGTACTGCTGGCCAAAAACAGCTTACTCAACATCTCAATGCTATGGCAACTACTGGTGTTAGGTATATTTACGCGCTACCTTTTGCTTGGCTATATTTATGGTGGGTACTAGATTACCGAGCATTGCCTCTGCCACCATTAAATAATGAGTTTTTACAATACGCGCTTATCGCTTGTGTTATGCAAATTATTGGTACGGTTTGTTTAGTTGCGGCATTTAAATATCGCAATTTTGCTGTTGCCACGAGCTTAGCTAAAACCGAAGCCATTCAAGTAGCCGTTGTGGGCGCTTTGTTATTTTCGGCCAGTTTATCGCTGATGGGTTGGTTTTCAGTAATTATTGGTGTGGTGGGTGTTTTGTTAGTGTCTAAAGTGAAATTTACTTTTAAAGATGTCTTTCAAAATCCTGGAGCTGGCTTTGGTTTAGCATCAGGTTTAGGTTTAGCCATAACAACACTACTTATACGCCAATCGAGCTTAGCATTAAATAGTGACTTGTTACTAAGTGCAGCGATTACCTTAACTTTTATGATCACAGTACAGTCGATAATTTCTTTTATTTATGTTTATTGTCAGGATAAGCGACAGCTTCTTACGATGTTTAGTCAATGGCGGTTATGCTTATTTGTAGGTGTCACGAGTGTTGTTGGTTCAATAGGTTGGTTCACCGCTGCGAGCTTTCAAAATGTCGCTTATGTTAAAGCATTAGGGCAAGTTGAGTTCTTTATTACTTTGTTTATCACTTATCGTATTTTTAAAGAAAAAATATCAGCCATAGAGTATGTTGGTATGTCGTTAATTATTGTGAGTGTAGTGGTTTTATTATTATGGGCTTAGCGCTAAAGCTAGTTCTAGCGTTAATTATACCTTAACACGACATTAATTCTCACTATGAGAACAATTCTTAATTCAATTGGTATCACTATTTTGCTAAACTCTTGCGCAAAGACTCACGCACAATTTTTTGCCATATAAATGTGGCACATTAAAACTAAATACTAGCTTGGAAATAATATGAAAATTACCGATAAAACCGTTGTTCAGTTTCACTATGTACTTAAAGATGAAGCGGGTGTTGAAATAGAAAACTCTCATGCTGGCGATCCTTTAGCCTACCTACACGGTTTCAAAAACATGTTAGTTGGCGTAGAAAACGCATTAACAGGCAAAGAAACGGGTGATAAATTCTCAGTAACGTTACAACCAGAAGACGCTTACGGTGAGCGCCAAGAAGATGCTATTCAACGTGTGCCAGTAAAACACATGCAAGGTTTACCTACGCCAAGTGCTAAATGGAAAGCGGGCATGACAGCCGCTGTAAATACTGATGGTGGCCAACGCCAAGTGACTGTAGTTAAAGCCGGTAAATTTATGGTTACTGTTGATATTAATCCGCCGCTAGCGGGCAAAGTTCTGACTTTCGATTTAGAGGTTGCTGATGTACGAGAAGCAACGGCTGAAGAAATTGAGCACGGCCATGCTCATGGTGCAGGTGGTCATCACCACTAAGCGAAAATAATTTTCGTTAATCAAAAAACCAGCTTAATGCTGGTTTTTTTTATTCCAGACAATAACAAAGTACCTGCGTCCATGCAGGCAATGTCGTGTTCATATCGCCATTGTTAGCTCTCTTGGTAATTGCTCGTGCATTTCACTAATGACCTTACTTCCGTGTAGAACATAGCTCCACGGCATTAATACATGCATTTACGTCGATGTGAAAGCTCAAAGGTGTTTGTTAATATTTGAAACTTAAAGACTGTTAACCGTTATTGAACTGAATAAACTTTCCGTTTATCGAATTCAATTTTTATTATTTTGACATACTGTTATGGTGAGTAATCGATTTAGTCCGATTTATTAAGACATTCAGGTCATAAAATAACAATAAGGTCCAGAACATGTTTACATTGAAATCATCTATTACAACCCTAGCGTTAATCGTGAGTGCCGCGTTGTCTCAGTCAGCATTAGCGACCACTACCGTTATTCATGCCGGTGAATTATTAGTTACCGCTGGAAAAACACCGCTTAAACAACAAACTTTAGTGATTACCGATGGTAAAATTACTGAGTTTAAACCTGGTTTTGTTGATTTGAACCGCTTTGCAAAAGATGCAAAATTAATTGATTTATCCTCAAGTTTTGTTATGTCAGGCCTTATGGATATGCATGTACACCTGCAAGGAGAACTGGGGCCGAACAACGATAGTGAAATGGTTAATTTATCTGACGCAGATGTATTAATGAAAAGCGCCTATTTTGCTAATAAAACCTTAATGGCTGGCTTTACTACCGTGCGAGACCTAGGAGGCAGTGCTGAACAGATATTTGCGCTACGCGATGCTGTAAAACGTGGTTGGATAACCGGGCCAACAATTATTGCTGCTGGTAGTAGTGTCGCAGTAACTGGTGGGCATGGTGATGTAGATGGCATGGCACCTGACTTAATGGAGCTACATACAGCAAAAACGGTTTGTGATGGCCCTTATGATTGTCGACGAGCTACTCGTCATGCGATTAAATTTGGTGCGGATGTTATTAAAATCACATCAACGGGTGGCGTGTTATCAGATACAGATACTGGCACGGGTCAGCAAATGGCAGATGATGAGTTAAAAGAAGTGGTTGATACTGCGCATGCACTGGGTCGTAAAGTGGCGAGTCATGCACATGCTGCTGCGGGCATTAACGCGGCATTACGTGCAGGGGTCGACAGCATTGAACATGGCAGTTATGCCGACAAAGAAAGCATTAAACTATTCAAAAAAGGTGGTGCTTATTTAGTACCCACATTAATGGCAGGCGATACCGTGGTTAACCTAGCCAAAACTACTGACTTTATGTCACCTACAATCCGCGCTAAAGCTATACGTGTTGGTGGTGATATGATCGAAAACTTTAAACGCTCATACAAAGCAGGTGTAAAAATAGCTTACGGTACTGACAGTGGCGTTTCAAAACATGGTTATAATGCGCGAGAAGCACAATTAATGTTTGAAGCTGGGATGAGCACGCAAGACATTTTAGTTTCTGCGACAATTAACGGCGCTGACTTAATTGGCAGGTCAAAAAGTTTAGGCACATTAGAAGTGGGTAAAGTGGCGGATATTATTGCTATGCATGCTAGCCCGTTAAACGATATTAATGAACTGCTAGACGTTGATTTTGTAATGAAAGACGGCAAGGTCGTTAAGCAAAAATAAGTGCATTAGCGATTAAATTACATTGTTTAAATGAAGGCTGTTTTATAACAGCCTTTTTTATGCTCAGGACGAGCGGTATGCTGCGAACACATGGATGCTCTTCACGCGCAGTATGCTGCGATCACAAGAGTAACGATATTACGTTATTTCCTTTGTAAAACGCCAGTTGTTAATGCCACGCCAAACAGTATCACACTGCCTCCAATAACCATCATTAGGCTAATAGTTTCACCTAAAAATAACGCGCCCCAAAGAATGCCAAAGGCAGGAATTAAATAGGTCACTGAAATCGCTTTTGCAGGACCAAGCTGCGCGATAAGTCGAAAAAATAATATATAGGCAACGCCAGTGCAGATAACACCAATCAATATTACTGACCAGATTGCATTTGTGCTGGGTAATGTTTCAGGAATAAAAAATAAACTTAAGGGTAATAACATAGCGGTAGCGGCAATTTGGCTGCCAGCAGCTAAAGCTAAAGGCTTTATTGTGCTGAGATATTTTTTAGTATAATTTGCTGAAATACCATAACAAAGTGCAGCTAACATCGCTGCTAATGTTGGCAGTAAGGCATTTTTGTTAACTGACTCTTCAGTAAGCTCCATACCAAAATGTAGATTGTCAGAGACTAATAAATACACGCCGATAAAGCCAATAAATAAGCCAAATATGGCACTTAGGCTTAACTTATCTTTTAACCACAAATAGGCGACTATTGCGCCAAACATCGGGGCGGTAGCGTTCAATACTGATGCTGTTCCAGCCGTTAGTGTTAATGTCGCAAAGCTGAACAAAGCAAAAGGTATCGCGGTATTTAACGCCCCAACCACGAAAATATCTCGCCACCGACCTTTTAGAGCTTTAGTTTCTTTGAATAAAACTAAACACATGATCAAAAAGATAGCCGCTATACCTGTGCGTAATGTGGTAAAAACTATTGGACCAAACTCTGGTGCGCCGACCCGCATGAACATAAATGACGCACCCCAAATGGCGGCTAATAATAGTAGTTCAATACTGGCTGTATGTTGTTGAGTGTCTGGTATCTTCAACAATTATCCTTAGTTAAAAATTATTATTCTTACCATTAGTTTATATAGTTAACTGATGGATAGTCGCGGTATTCGGACAGCGCTTGTAAATTTCAGCATTAAACAGCATTAAACAGCATTAAACAGCATTACTGCTGATCTCTTCGATAGCTATAACGTGCAATGTTGATATATCTGTCATTTGCCAATTAATATTAAAATCATACAAAGTCATGCCGTAAATTTTATCGTCAGCTTTGTTTTGTTTATAGGCTGGGCGAGGATCTTGGTTTAACACTTGTTCGACGAGGTTTTGTAGTCTTGGGTAATGCTCGCTATTGTTATCTAAGGTAACTAGTGCGGCGCTGGAGAATATCACTTTAATATTGTTGTTCGGCTGTTCTTGTGCATAGCCGCCATGGGCATTTTCGATAATATCAGCATAAGGCACGTAAGGTTTTATATCGATAATCGGCGTACCATCAAGTAAATCTAATTCACTTATATGCAAAATCACCTGCGAAGCCCTCTGTCCTGCATTGTCTTGTGCTGTAAAACCTTGCTCTATTCGGTCAAGTTTAACCACTGACATACCTATAGGATTAGGCCTAAACGTAGAGCGGGTGGCAAATACGCCGAGTTTTTTATTACCGCCTAAACGTGGTGGGCGTACCAGTGGTTTCCAGCCTTGTGCTTGTGTGCCATGAAAAACAAACAATAACCAAATATGACTAAATTGTTCTAAGCCTCTGACTAACTCAGCATTATTGGCTGAGCCAGTCAGACGCAATTGTCCTTGAGCGGCGGTAACAATACCGGGTTGCCTAGGTATAGCAAACTTTTCCTTGTAGGGAGAGTCGATAGTGCCAATGACATTTAAGTTAACGCTGTCGGTCATTTTTTGACTTGCTCAACCTTATAAGCTCGACCATAGCAAACGGTAGATGCTACACAATATTTCGAGGCTTTATCTTCTTCTATCATGACACATTGACTAAAAATGATGGCATTGGCTTCAAGTTTATAGGCTTTGCCTCGTGCTTCGGTGCGAGCATCAATTTCATTGGGCGCAGCATGATGTGCCTTCTCTTGGCAAGACTCGCCTTCAACCAAACCTAGAAACTTATATTTACCGACGAAGTCTTTTTCACTTGTGACAATTTTTACTTTGGTCGGCGAAAAATAATTTTTAAAATTTTCACGGTCTAAGTTTGTTGATATGTCATTTATTTTTGCACAGCCACTAAAGAATAATGACGTAAGCAATAAAATCTTTGCATTGCGTTTAGTTGCTGCTGAGGTTGCTTTGAAATTTTTAATCATTTTTATAAACTCATTATCATCTGATCTTTATGGAATATATCTTTTTACTGCTTCTGTTTTGCCAAACTACTATCGCCTTTAATCCAATAGTTAAACAGTTTATCGATGGTTTTACTTTGTTGTTTCATTGTGATCCAATTGCGCATAAATAACTCAAAGCTATGATCATTTTTATTAATCGGGAAGGCCATAAAAAGTGGCGCTAATTCAGGTTTAGGCACCACTACTGTATAGCTTGGGTTTAATAGCGTCCAGGCAGATGACGCTGCTGCACCAAAAAGCATGGCGTCAATATGAGCAAATTCAGCTTTAAAGAATAATCGGGGAGTCGATATCTCCCAGGCTTTGCCGTGGGTAAAGGTTCTAGCGATGCCTTTTTCATAATAAAAACTTTCAGGAATACCTAAAATAAGATCATCTCGTTGTAAAATATTATCCCATTGGGTAAATTCTGCGCGTCTTTTATCTTTAACGATAATCGCCAAATTTTGTGAGCTGTAAGGCATTGTTAAGGTGAATTTAGTCATGTTATCTGGAATAACGGGCACACCTGTAGTGATGTCTAGATAACCTGATGCTAATAACGCCCTTGCTTGGTTGCGAAATATTTTAACGAACTCAATACCGACATTAAGATCAATGGCGAGTTGGTTCATTATTTCAATATCGAAGCCAACAAGTTTGCCTTTATTGTTGTGAAATGAATAAGGTAAATCGTCACGAAAATATCCTACACGGATAAAACCCCGCTGTTTGATGCGAGTTAACACACCAATAGAAGGCTTTACAGTTTCGCTATTATCCAGTGCTTTATCTAAATATTTACTGTTGACATTATCCATCAAAAAGTCGCGTTCAATAAACTTAACATAGCCTTCGTACTGATAACTTATTGAGCTAAAAGCATACTTTAAGCTGATAAAGGATAAAACAGACAATGCAGGAATAATGAGTAAGTATTTAATCAGTGCTTTTTTCTTTAGGGTAAAAGCCTTAGCCATGCTGGTTGCAACAAGTAAAGGTAAGCAACTGGCGAAAGTTACTGAAAGTAATGCCGATAAACGACCAACAACTAAGTTTTCAGAAACAAGAAAAAAATCAAACATGGTATGTGAAACGTTAAATATCTCTAATAGGTTTTGCATCGCCAAAGTGCTAGTACCAAACAATTGTGGAATACCTATTACCACCAATTTCACATAATCTTCAAAGCTTATGTAGGCACCTGAGAACCATGCGGCAAACAACACAAAAAGCAGGGAAAGCAATTTACCACCAACCGGTAAACTGTAACTAATAGGGACAATAACATCAGAAACTTTATCGGCATTTTCGGTGTCAGGATATTGGGTGGCAATTAACTGTTTAGTTTTTTCAACAATAATCGGAATAACGACAAAAAAACTGCCAGTAGCAAATGCTGTGATCATAGCTTCTCTTGAGGCTTTTAAAATTGCTCGATAGCCAAAAGGTGTAACGGTTGCTAATAGCGCCGGAAATACCACAAAAGCCAGTAAAAGTGTCAACACTAAGGCACTGGCAACATAAATCATTAAACCATCGAGTTGAGAGGCATCAAGGGTTGATGCGGCTCGCCAACCGATACAAAAAATGCCAACAGGAGCAAAGCGCATAACTAAGTGACTTATATTGCTCACCGATTGTTTTAAGTTGCTTAGCACGGCTAGCGTCTGACGCTTATTTTTAATCGGCATTAAGCCAACGCCAATAAATACGCTAAAAAACACTACGGAAGGGATCACGGCATTTGCGAAGGCATTAAAAGGATTCGACGGAATAAATAATTCAATAATATTAAATTCTTGGCTAACTTTGATGGTATTGGCACTGTAAAACTCAGCGGTTTGCCAATTTGGAAATGATAACGGTGCCATCAATATAAAACATAACATCAGAGCAATTAGCAATATGACCAGCAGTATGCTGCTCTTAAGTGCAGATTTAGCTTTGCTGGCAGACAAACCGCCAATACCCACCATAAGTGACAGAGAAATATAAGGTAGCGCTGTCATTTGTAGTAGCATCACAAAAGCGTCGGCAAGGTGGTTTACCGTTGAATATAAGGTGTTGGAAAAGCTACCAATCAAAAGCCCCATGGCCATGGCAATGATAATACGGGTAGATGTTGGAATTTTGCTGAGCTTAAATGTTGTCATATTGGGTAATAATAATTTTAGTGCGTATTAATTCGCACATTTGAATGTGCACATCAGCGTTTATACATTTCAATAAATCGAGAATATGAAATATACGACACAAGATATTAAAAAGGCAAACCCTTGTATACGCTCAAGGTTTGCCTTTATTTCTTATTCTGCCTTAAATACTGCCGTTATGCTTACGGTTATTTATAGGTACTTCGTTGATAATGACTATTTAACGCGCATACCCGGTTGAGCGCCATCATCCGGATTAAGTATCCACAAGTCTTTGCCACCAGGACCTGCGGCTAAAACCATGCCTTCAGACATGCCAAAGCGCATTTTACGTGGCGCTAAGTTAGCGACCATAACTGTCAGTTTGCCAATTAAATCTTCAGGTTGATAAGCTGATTTGATACCAGCGAATACTTGGCGAGTTTCACCACCTTCTTGGTCATCAAGAGATAACGTTAAACGCAGCAATTTATCGGCTTTTTCAACATGCTCAGCATTAACAATTTTTGCGATACGTAAGTCTATTTTTGCAAAATCATCAAATTGAATTTCAGGCGAAATTGGATCATCTAGTAATGGCTCACCGGTCAGTTCTTTCACAGGCTCAGATTTTTTAGACTTCTTCTTATCCGCTTTTTTATCTTTTTTTGCATCAGCTTCATCAGATGTTACCGCTAAATTATCTTTTGAATCATCAGTCATGGCATTAACTTTATCCATATCAACACGCTGTAATAATGCTTTGAACTTGTTGATTTTATGATCTGTTAATAAGGTTTTATGACCTTCCCAAATAAGTTCGTCATTTAAGAATTCAGCTGTGCTGTCGGCTAAAACCGGTAGTACTGGCTTTAAGTAAATCATTAACGTGCGGAACATATTAATGCCAAGCGAACAAATGTCTTGTACTTCTTGCTGTTTCGTCTCGTCTTTAACTAACTGCCATGGTTCTTTAATAGCGATGTATTCATTAACTTTATCAGCCAGTGCCATTATTTCTCGCATACCACGAGCAAAATCGCGCGACTCGTAATGGGCAGCAATACTATCACCAGCGACCATAACTTCGTCAGCTAAGGCTTGATTATCAATATTAGTTGAAAGCATGCCGTCGAAACGTTTAGTAATAAAACTGGCACAACGTGAGGCGATATTAACTACTTTACCAACAAGATCTGAATTCACCCGTTGAGCAAAATCTTCAAGGTTTAAGTCTAAATCATCAATACGATTTGTCAGTTTTGCCGCATAGTAATAACGCAGGTACTCAGGATTTAAATGATCTAAATAAGTGCGGCCTTTAATAAAAGTGCCTTTTGATTTAGACATTTTTGCGCCATTAACGGTAACAAAACCGTGCGCATAAACAGATGTAGGTTTTCTATAACCAGCGCCTTCAAGCATAGCTGGCCAGAATAGACTATGAAAATAAATGATGTCTTTACCGATAAAGTGGTAAAGCTCAGCTTCTGAGTCCAATTGCCAAAAAGCATCGAAGTCGATACCGGTTTTGTCACAAAGGTTTTTAAAACTGCCCATGTAACCGATAGGGGCGTCTAGCCAAACATAGAAGTATTTACCGGGCGCATTAGGAATTTCAAAACCAAAGTAGGGTGCATCACGACTGATATCCCACTGCTTTAAGCCTTGTTCAAACCATTCAGCTAATTTATTGGCCATTTCTTCTTGAAGTGCACCACTGCGTGTCCATTCTTGCAACATGTCGCCAAAAGCGGGTAGGTCAAAGAAGTAATGTTCTGAATCACGCAGCACTGGCGTCGCGCCAGAAACTACTGAACGTGGATTTAAAACTTCCATAGGTGAATAGGTTTCACCACAGTTATCACAACTGTCACCGTTTTGGTCTTCACTTTTACATTTAGGACAAGTGCCTTTAACAAAGCGATCCGGTAAGAACATGCCTTTTTCAGGGTCATATAACTGTGAAATAGTACGGGTTTTTATGTGACCATTCGCATGTAAACGGTTATAAATCTCTTCAGCAAAAGCTTTGTTTTCATCGCTGTGCGTTGAATGATAATTATCATAGCTGATATGAAAGTCGGCGAAATCTGCCATATGCTCTTCACGAACACCTGCTATTAATTCTTCAGGCGTTATACCAAGTTCTTGTGATTTTAACATGATAGGCGTGCCGTGAGCATCGTCAGCACAAACAAAGTAAGTTTCATGACCACGCATACGTTGAAAACGAACCCAAATATCAGTTTGAATATGCTCTAATAAATGGCCTAAATGAATAGAACCATTGGCATAAGGAAGGGCACAAGTGACTAAAATTTTACGCTTATCTGCAGCTTGCACAGATGACTTTGATAAAGACATATAAAGTTTACATATTATTGGTGGTAATTATGCAGGGAATGGTACAGAATTTGTCGTTACTTTTCATTAAGAATTATCGTCTTTATGTCAATAAAGGCTAGATAAAAGCGCGTTTTAATCATGTTATCAAATTTCTTTTCTAAAAATGAAGTCAGTGTCGAAAGCCAAAAAGCGATTAATGCTTTTTTAGACGCTTATCGCTCAGATATTTTTCCTCAAGGGCTGCTGGTTATTGCTCAGGCTGTTACCATGGTGATGACCAAAAAAAACATCCTGATCAAGATGGTACTTCCTTTTCCCTGTGATGGGCAATTACATAATATTGCAGAGCAATTATCAGAGTTAGTGCAACAACCGGTTAATTTTGATGTTGAATATAAAGTACAGCCCGTTAGAGAGCACAAGATTAAAGGCATAAAAAATATTATTGCAGTTGCTTCGGGTAAAGGCGGTGTTGGCAAATCAACTACCGCAGTTAACTTAGCGTATGGCCTAATTGCAGAAGGTTGTAACGTGGGTATTTTAGATGCAGACATTTACGGCCCTTCTGTACCGACTATGCTGGGTCTTAAGGGCGCGAAACCGAGCTCAAATGACGGTAAGTTGATCACACCGCTTGAGGCAAATGGTTTAAGTGCTATGTCAATTGGCTTTTTAGTCGATGATGCCAATGCAACGGTATGGCGAGGCCCAATGGCCAGCCGTGCTTTTTCGCAATTACTCAATGAAACTGACTGGCCTGATTTAGATTACCTTATTATCGATATGCCGCCGGGTACGGGCGATATTCAGTTAACCTTAGCACAACAAGTGCCGGTTGCAGGGGCCGTGGTGATCACCACACCGCAAGACATTGCCTTAGCTGATGCCATTAAAGGTATGGCGATGTTTGAGCAAGTAAAGTTGCCTGTGCTGGGTATTATTGAGAATATGAGTTATCACCAGTGTGAAAACTGTGGTCATCAGTCGCACTTATTTGGTGAGGGCGGTGGCAAGCGCATTGCCGAAGCGGCAAAAACACAATTACTCGGACAATTACCCCTAGATATCCGCATTCGAGAAGACGCTGATAGTGGTAGTTGTGCAATAAATGAAAATAGCACTGGAGAAGTTGCGCTGCTGTATCGTAATATAGCGCGTAATGTCGCAGCACAATTATACTATCAATTAGATATGCGCAGCCCAACAACCGCTAAAGTGGTCGTTAAAGAAAATAAATAAAGCCAATATAATTTTAAGACGCAAAAAAGAATACAAAGTTCTTTTCGTCGAAATAATACCAATCGAATTAATTCGATTGGTATAACAACTGAGTCTAAGAAGAATAATCATGAGATTAAGTGATAAAGATATAGAAGAAAGCCTTCGCAAAGGGCAGATAGTGATCTCACCAACACCAGACAGTAGTATGATTTCTGGTGTCAGTGTTGATATTCGGTTGGGCAATGAGTTTCGCGTATTTCAAGATCATACCGCGCCTTATATCGACTTAAGTGGGCCAAAAGAAGAAATGCAAAATGCGATGAACTCTGTGATGAGTGATGAAATTTATATTCCAGACGGCCAAGCGTTTTTTCTTCACCCAGGTGAGTTAGCATTAGCGGTTACTTTAGAATCAGTAACCTTACCTGATAATATTGTCGGTTGGTTAGATGGCCGTTCATCGTTAGCGCGTTTAGGCTTAATGGTGCACGTTACAGCTCATAGAATTGACCCTGGTTGGTCAGGTCAAATAGTGTTGGAGTTTTATAACAGCGGTAAATTACCCTTGGCATTGCGCCCAAAAATGAAAATAGCCGCGCTTAATTTTGAAACTATGTCTTCAAGCGCCGATCGCCCTTATAACAAGCGTGAAGATGCAAAGTATAAAGGCCAAATGGGGGCTGTTGCTAGTCGCATTAGCCAAGATGAGAGTCATAAATAGTAAAGCTTTAAAAAAACTTTACTGCTAATAAAAAGCCAACGAGATAATCGTTGGCTTTTTAGTTTTAATTACTGTCTTATCCTGAAATTTTTTAAAATTTGTTGCTAACTACATATTAAGCTTTGAGCTCTGAGTCGATAAAATAGCCCTTAGTCAGCATTCACCGAAGCTTTTCGCACTGATTCAATGTTGTTACTTACTTTTGAAATACAAACATTCAAGGCAGAAATTAATTTGTCGCGGCTATGATAATGACTAACAGTGTCACTACTTAACTCATGATGGCAAACATCTATAAGTGTTGAGGTGACGTTCGCATCGTGACATATCGCGCTATCAATCGGCAGACATCCGACGTTTTCTTCAATCCAAGCTAACTTTTCATCTAATGTTAAAGCCGCAGCAGGACTATCTTCAGCAATAATATTATCAATAAACACGCGATGAGCATTGGTTTGGTTTAACGCATTACTAATATCACGGACGAGCAACGGTGGAATAACACTGGTTAGAAAGCTGCCTGGGCCCAAAATAATTAAGTCGGCTTTCAATATTGCTTCAACACAGCTTGGTAGCGTTTTAACTAAAGGGGCTAGCATTAAGCTTTTAGGCATCATCGACATTTTATCAACAGATAACTCACCAACACGACATAGGCCCTCAGGGTAAAATGCCATCAAATCTGTTGGTGTTTCAGACATAGGTAATACCGGTGTTTTAACTCTTAATAATCGACGGACAAGTTTTATAGAATCGAGCGGACGTGAATGTATTTGTCCTAGGCCGTATAAAATTAAATTACCGAGATTATGACCACCAAGTTCGTCTTCACCATCAAAACGAAAATCGAATAGTTGGCTGCCAACTGACTTTTCATCAACTAATTGGGTAAGGCAATTACGTAAGTCACCCCAAGCAATTGAACTACTGCGTTTTCTTAAACGGCCAGTAGAACCACCATTGTCAGTTGTAGTTACAATACCAGTAAGCTGGTTTCCTAAAAAGGAGAGGGTAGAAAGTACACGTCCTAGACCGTGACCACCGCCAATGGCAACAACATTGAGCTCTTTTAGCTGCATATAACTATTATTTTTTTCAATTGATTATTTACCATAACGTTTTATTAACTAAAAATAAAGCAACTAGCCATAGTTTATGGTGTCGTTAGCCAGATAAAGCAACATTTTAAGCTTTTTTTATTCTAGGGTATTATTACTAATAGAACTGTTACTTCATTACCAGCTAATCAAAGCATCCTAGGTATTATATATAGTTGATAAGGCAAAATTTAGTCAACTTGTACTATTAGTAAACAGTTAGATAAAATCTTTCAAAAAAATGGCCTAATATCTAAAATAAGGGTTGACAGTATCTTGGTCGCTGCTTAGAATGCGCCTCGCTTTCAACGAGTAACTCGATTATTTGTTGAGAGAGAATTAGGGTAAGTATTAGGCCACTTATTTTATTTCTATGTGGGGCTATAGCTCAGCTGGGAGAGCGCTTCGCTGGCAGCGAAGAGGTCTGCGGTTCGATCCCGCATAGCTCCACCAATATTATTCACTAGTGCTGATAGCATTAATGAAAGATAGTTAAAAAGATAATGTAATTGGATATATCGCGAGGTTGTCGGATTACAAAAACAAAATGCTTTAAGTTTTGTTTTATCGTTTTAGTGTCCCTATCGTCTAGAGGCCTAGGACACCGCCCTTTCACGGCGGTAACAGGGGTTCGAATCCCCTTAGGGATGCCACTTCTTCGGAAGCTTCTTCGGAAGTAAAATGAAAATGAGTTCGTGTTTTTTGACACAAACAAGAAATATATAATGTAAATCATAAGTTCACTAGGCTAGAGCTTTTTACGGTTTCATTATACTAAGTGTTTCGAGTTTATAATGTGTCCCTATCGTCTAGAGGCCTAGGACACCGCCCTTTCACGGCGGTAACAGGGGTTCGAATCCCCTTAGGGATGCCACTCATTTTTTAGTTAGACAAGTTTATTGGTAAGTGTTTTTTGACACATACTATAGAATATATAAAGTTATTATAAGTTCACTAGGCTAGAGCTTTTTACAATTACATTATGTTAAGTATTCTATTTGGTATTAATGTGTCCCTATCGTCTAGAGGCCTAGGACACCGCCCTTTCACGGCGGTAACAGGGGTTCGAATCCCCTTAGGGATGCCACCATTAACTTAGATTGATAAATGTTTTTATAATATTTAACAATCAGATACAAAACATGAAGTAGTTAATTAACTATTATCATATTGTTTTAGTGTCCCTATCGTCTAGAGGCCTAGGACACCGCCCTTTCACGGCGGTAACAGGGGTTCGAATCCCCTTAGGGATGCCACTAATTATTTTACTTTTAGTCAAATAAAAAGTGCTTAAAAGTGAAATAAAAAAACCGACTTATGTCGGTTTTTTTATGCCTAAAATTTATTAGCTGTTCAATATCAAGTGGTTGGTGAAAACGTTATGAGTTTAAGTCTTTACTATTCATCTCAATACCAATTAAATGAGGTAAGTGACCACTTGCTTATTCTGAATACAACCGAACTAAATATTTTTCAGTCAATACTTATTCCTTTCTCATTATTTCCTCCCTGTAAAATAATAAAATAATTCACAGGGAGAAAGGAAGGAGAACCGCAAGAGAAGTAAAAAGGCTATTGGGATAGATTGTAGATGTTTGTGGTTCCAGACATAAACATATGAATCTGCAGGCAAAGCAGATATTGTAGATTTAGTTCTTTTTTAATAGGCTCATACTTTCTTCAGCAAATCCAACGCCAGCTTCGTTATAAAAGTTAAACACTTTATCTACACCGAAGCTTTCAAGCGTTAACCGTTCGTCATCATAGCGCGCAATAGCGGCTATCTTACCTTGATAATTCGTACGTTTTATTTGCCTCGTAATATTCTTCATATCGAGTACCGAAGGCAGTGCTAAAAGTATTAGTTCTACTTTGCTAAGATCAATCCTTTCCCAAAAGTCAGCATCTTCAGCATCGCCACAATAGGTTTGAATACCTTGTTCATTTAACCATTTTACTTTGTCTTTATCAGTGTCTAAGCCCCAAACTTGATTACCAACCTGAGCATTTAAAGCCTTGTAAGCGCCGATGCCAACACGGCCCATGCCAATAATAGCGATAGGTGCTTCGCATGGCTGAACAAAATCATCTTCGCTTAAACGCTTTTTACTTTCGAAGCGCTTAAATTTTTCTTTATTACTAGCAAAGTAATCATGGGCAAAGTTATAAAGTACATTAGTGATAATAAAAGATAGCGCAACCGCTAATGACAATATGACCAACCACTCAGAAGATAGCCAACCTGCTTTAGTACTGAGCGCAGCAATAATAAGACCAAATTCGCTAAAGTTACTTAAGGCTAACGCTGATAAAAATGCCGTTCGTCCACGTAGGTTAAGCTTGACCAGAATAAAGAAAAATAGCAGAAATTTAACCGGTAGTAATAAGGTTAATACTGAGGCTATAGCTAGCATTTCAAGTGTAGGCAGGGCGGTAAAACCTATTGATAAGAAAAAACCAATTAAGAATAAATCTTTAAAACTAAGTAATGATTTTGTTATTTCGCTCGCTTTACTATGTGAAGCTAAATACATGCCAGCTAAAAGCGCGCCTAAGTCACCTTTAACATGAACTAATTCGAATAACTCATAGGCACCAAACGCAATAAAAAAACCCATTAATGGAATAAGCTCGCCATGGCCTGCTTTATTAATGGCTTTGCCAATAAAAGGTTTTAATGGGATGAAAAGCAATAACAAGCCAGCCCATGGGCTAGGTATTTTGCCCGTAGCAACCACTAAAAATAATACCGCAATAACGTCTTGCATCACCAATATGCCAATCGCAAGTTTACCATGGCGTGTGCGCATCTCACCGTGCTCTTCCATCAGTTTAACAACACAAACTGTGCTACTAAAGCTTAAAGCAAACACTATTAATGCTGATGTGGTGATACTTAAACCACTAACAAACGGAATAGTTATAAGCGCGATGCCTTTTAATAGTACGAGGCCAATGAATAACCATAAAACACTATGGCTTAAGCTACCAAACCAAACTTCTGCTTTTAGTAAGTCTTTTATATTTAGCTTTAGCCCTATGGTAAATAGCATCAATGTAATGCCAATATCAGCTAATACGTTAACCATGCTATCAGCTTCATAACCTAGAAAGAGCAGAATGAACCCTGCAGCTAAATAACCAATTGACGGTGGTAAAGCCACCATTTTAATTACTAACCCACAAATAAAAGCAAAACCAATCCAGATAAATTCCATTTTAAATTAAGGCTCCATTGTCATTAAATTTTTCAGCTGCTGTTCTACATAATCAGCGATTATCGGTTGTGCTTGTGCATTAGGGTGAATGCCGTCTGCTTGCATAAGTGCTTTATCCGTTGCAACGGCTTCCATAAAGAAGGGCAGTAAGTTGATATTGCTGGCACTGGCGACATCTTCAAAAGCTTGTTCAAACATTTTATTATATCTTGGTCCGTAATTTGGCGTTATTTTTATCTTAATCATTGAAACTTTTATGTTTTTATCTTGCGCGAGTTTAACCATTTGTAACAAATTATTTTTTATCAATTTAGGAGAATAGCCTCGTAAACCGTCATTACCGCCTAACTCAATTAACAAATGGTCAACTTTTTCATTCGCTAAAATGCCCGCCAGCCGAGATAATCCGCCACTCGTCGTTTCACCACTAACACTGGCATTTATTATTGTGTAAGGTTGCTTTTGCTCGCTAAGCTTTTTATTGAGTAAATGTACCCAACCTTGAGTGGGTTTCATCCCGTAACTTGCGCTGATACTATCACCTAATAGTAAAATATTGCTGGCTGGTGTGATACTAATGCTGTTATCAACCGTATTGATCTGTTTCTCTTGTGCAGCTGCGTTCGCTGTAGTGATAAAAAGTAAGTTAATAAATAATATAAAAAGTGGATAATTTTTCATGCATGTAAATTCCGAGAATATTCTAAGCGTTAAAGACCTAACTAAATCAGTACAAGTTGAAGATAAAACGCTAGTTTTGCTTCAACCACTCAATTTAACCGTTGCGGCGGGCGAGTCAATTGCCGTTGTGGGTTCATCTGGCTCAGGTAAAACGACGCTATTATCGATTTTAGCTGGTTTAGATTTACCAAGTTCCGGACAAGTGTATCTTAAAAACAAGCCACTACACCAGTTTAATGAAGAGCAACGTAGTCAAGTTCGTGCGCAACATGTGGGTTTTATTTTTCAACAATTTTTATTAATTAACAGCTTAACCGCACTCGAAAATGTGATGTTGCCGGCAGAGTTAGCAAACTTAACCGATGCTCGAGCGCGTGGCGAAGCTTTACTTGAACAAGTGGGCTTAGCTGACAGGCTTGACCATTATCCTTCTCAGCTTTCTGGTGGCGAACAGCAACGGGTAGCTATTGCGCGGGCATTTATCGCTAAACCAGACATTTTATTTGCGGATGAACCAACAGGTAACCTGGACAGTAAAACGGGCCAACATATTACCGACTTAATATTTGATTTAAATGCTAAAGAAGGCACTACGTTAGTGCTAGTTACTCATGATGCTAAATTAGCAGCACGGTGTCAGCGTCAGGTTGAAATGGACAGTGGGGTGCTAACAGAGCCGACTGTTGAACAAGTATCAAACAATGCGAAAACAAGTAACGTTGAGAGTACAAAAACACAGCATCATGATGTTGAAACTCAAAACTCAGCGGCACAAGCCACTACTCCACAGGTAGGTTAAATGATGAGTAGTGCTAATCAAAAAGCCTCAACAATGTGGTTCACGCAATCACTGCGTTTGTTGCATCATGAACTTCGCCGGGGCGAACTCACCATTATATTTCTCGCTATTGTGCTTGCCGTTGCTACGGTGTTTTCACTGACGGGATTCTCAGGGCAAATTAAGCATGCCATAGTCGCCAATAGTACTAATACTATAGGTGCCGATCGTGTATTGCGCATGTCGTCAGAAGTTGATCTTAGTATTATTGAGAAAAGCCAGTCATTAGCGCTAAAGTCTGCACGAAAAATTGAGACTGAATCAATGGCATTTGCTGGCGACAATATGTTACTTAGCGAGCTCGATGCGGTATCTGAAACCTATCCTTTGCGAGGCGAACTGCGAATTAAAACCTCGCTAACACAAAGCGAAAGTATGGTGGTTAATGCCCCTAAGCAAGGCAGCGTTTGGGTTGAACCAAGTGTACTAAGCCGCTTGGACGTTAATATTGGTGACATTATCGAAATTGGTGTTGCACCACTCACGATTGCCGGAATTGTTACTGATATTCCTGACCGTTCTTATCGCGCTTTTATTGCCGGCCCAACGGTTATTTTAAATATTGCTGATATGCCAAAAACTGAGCTTATTCAGCCTGGCAGTCGCATAACCTACAAGTATTTATTTGCCGGTGAAACCGACGCTATTGAAACCTTTGAAACGTGGATAAAACCTCAAATTAATGAATCACAACGTTGGTATGATGCTAAGGCAGCACAAAATCGTTTATCAAGAATATTAGACACTGCAGAAAAGTTTCTTTCGCTCGCCAGTATGTTAGGTATTGTATTAGCCGCGGTTGCCGTGGCTGTAGCAAGTCGACGTTATGGGCAGCGCCATCAGTCTACTGTTTCAATATTTAAAGCGTTGGGGGCGTCAATTTCACATGTCAGAAAACTTTATTGTTTGCACTGGACCTTACTGAGTTGTTTAAGTATCGCAACAGGTTTAGTGGTGGGCTACGGTTTATTGTTGCTCGGTGTTAACGCCATTGCGAGCTATTTATCGTTGGCTGATGCGCCGCTGACCTTTGTGCCATTTTTAACCGCGATATTTACCGGTTTATTGTGTGCGATTGCGTTTGCTATTCACCCGATTATGACCTTAGTAAAAAGCTCACCATTAAATGTTATTCGCGGCTTTAGCCAAGACAAAGTGGCGCGCTTTGGTTTGCATCAATTACCACCAATATTAGCGTTATTTTTATTACTGTTTATTTTCAGCCAAGATTTAGTGATGAGTGCTGCTTTGTTATTGGGCGGCGTTGTTGTCTCTTTCATTTTATTGTTACTTGGTCGAGGATTAATGAGTGCCGGGCGCAGTGTGGGTACTAAGGCTGGAAAGTCTTGGCATTTAGCATTAGCAAACTTAAAGCGCCGCGCCAGTGAAAATAGCGTACAACTGGTCAGTTTTACTATCGCAATAAAGCTTTTGTTACTGATCACGGTAATGAAAAGTTCAATATTATCGGAATGGGAACAGCAATTCCCTGAAGATACGCCGAATCATTACTTGATCAATATCACCCAAAATCAAATTGATCCTTTAAAAACTTTTGCTGAAGAAAATAACATTGCTAATCAAGGGTTCTATCATGTTTATCGTGGTCGCTTATCGGCAATAAATGGTATAAAAACCGTCGATGAAGATGACCACGATAAACCAGCGCAAAGCGATGAAAAATCTGGCAACCAGGCAAAGCAAGAAACCAAGAAAACTGAGCAGAAAAAGAGCCGGCAAGGTATGGGCCGTGAACTTGGCTTAACGTGGCGTACTGAATTACCCGAGGAAAATGAAATTATTGCTGGCCAATGGTGGCAAGTTGGCGATGAAAAACCCCAAGTATCAATTGAAAGTAACATAGCAGAACGCTTGGAGGTTGAACTAGGTGATGACTTAACCTTCACTCTAGGCTCTGATGAGTTTACGGTGCCAGTAACCAGCATTCGTAAAGTGAACTGGCAAAGTCGCCAGTTGAACTTCATTATGGTTTTTAATCAAAGTGTGCTCGAGCAATTTCCAACGACATCGATTTCTGCTTGGTCAATTCTTGATAAAGACCGTGATTTGGTATATCGCTTTTTGGCAAACTTTCCTACCATTACTGTGATGGACTTTGCCGCTATTATGGCGCAACTCAATAGCATTATTGAACAAGTAACGGTTGCGATTCAGTTGATCTTGATTTTGGTAGTACTCGCGGGCAGTTTAGTGTTGATAGCGCAAGTACAAGCCAGTATGGAAGAACGCGAGCGTGAACTGGCGATATTAAGAACCTTAGGGGCTAAAGGCAGCCTACTGCGTAATAGCGTATTATATGAATTTGTCGCATTAGGCGCAATTGCTGGATTAATGGCGAGTATTGGGATGGAAATAGCGGTTTATATTCTACAAAGCCAAGTATTTAACATGCCAGGCAGTTTTCACTTTCAATATTGGTTATTAGGCATTGGCGCAGGGGCATTTTTTGTTGGCACAATTGGTATGCTCAGTTGTTGGCGCTTGCTTAAATTATCGAGTGTTACTTTAATTCGTCGAACGATGTAGCTTTCTCAATTTAATAAAACTATATGCCTTTAACACTAGCGAGCATGCTATGAAATCGCGTATAGTTTTAAGTACTTATGCATATGGGTTTACAAAATGGGTTTACAAGGAAAGTCGGAAGGCGCGGTGAAGTTTTTATTGGTTACTGCCGCATTATTTGTGGTACTCGCGGGTATAAAAACCGCGGCGACATTATTAGTGCCATTTTTATTATCGGCGTTTATCGCCATTATTTGTAACCCGTTAGTGGTAATGGCAGCGCGCTATAAAATTCCAAAACCGATAGCGGTTGTCTTTGTGATTGGCATTTTTGTTTCAATTGCGCTTTCACTGGCTGGGCTGGTCGGTAATTCATTAAATGAATTGTCGCAACTTATTCCAGTATATCGTGCGCAACTTCAAGAACAGTTTATTTGGTTAACCCAACAACTAGACGATTACAATATTATAATATCATCAGAATTATTGATTGAATACTTTGATCCCGCGGCAGCCATGGGGTTAGCCGCTAACATGCTCAGTGGTTTGGGCGGTGTTATGGCGAACTTGTTTTTGATCATTATCACGGTTGTTTTTATGCTGTTTGAAGCGTCATCAATACCGCATAAATTACATTTAGCCCTTGATGATCCACAAGCGCGATTAAAACAAATTGACCAGTTTTTGGCATCGGTAAATAATTATCTGGCAATAAAAACCTTAGTCAGTATCGCTACCGGCGTGATTGTTTCAATTATGTTGTGGGCGTTTGGTTTAGATTTTTTCTTACTGTGGGGCGTGTTAGCATTTCTGCTAAATTACATTCCAAATATTGGTTCAATTATCGCAGCCGTTCCTGCTATGTCGCTAGCTGTTTTACAGTTAGGGCCAGCCGCCGCAGGTTTTATTGGCTTAGGTTATTTAACCATAAACACCGTTATGGGTAATGTTGTAGAGCCACGTTATTTAGGACGTGGCCTAGGTCTGTCGACCTTAGTGGTATTTATTTCGCTAATTTTTTGGGGCTGGCTACTTGGTACTGTTGGCATGTTGTTATCAGTACCTTTGACCATGATCATTAAAATAGCCCTAGAAAACTCTAAAGAAGGAAGCTGGTTTGCCGTGTTATTATCCAGTGAAGAGGCTAAATAAGCAGAGCTCAGGATAGTAGACTATCAAATTTATGATCAGCGCATCATAACGCAAAATTAGCGTATAGCTAAAGTCAAATAACAGCATATTTAAGGGGGAAATTACTTCCCCTTTTTTGTACCTGAAAAAGCGGTGTGAAAACTAATTTTCGTACGTATTAAGCTGATTTAAAAATTAACTAATGGTTTTTATACATTATTTATTACTGCACATCACTCATAATATGCCTCAAATACTTTAACTACTATTACTGCTGAGTAAAAGACAATTACCATATTGGTGTATTGTACTTAGTTTAGAAGTCAAGATAATGGAGTGACAAGAAAAATCATATTCAGTTGAAAATTTAGCTTCGGCCAATGTGATCTTGATGACTAATAATTTAAGAAATTGGAGGTATTAATGAAGTTTGAAGACGTTATAGATCTTAAATCAAATCAGATCACAGACCCAACTTATATACAAAAGTGCAAAGAAATACTTGAGCGTGATGGCGCAATCGTTATCGATAAATTTATTACTGCACAGGCTTTAGAGCAAGTTCGACTGGAAGGTGAAGCAAAGAAAGGTTTAGCATTTTTTACCAATCAACAACATAACGTATACATTAGTGATGCCGACCCTAGTTACCCTGAAGATCACGTCCGAAATCAGTCAGTAACATCTAGCAAAGGCTGTATTACTGATGATCAAATTGGTAGCGATTCTGTACTTCGCACCTTATATGATAGCGAATTGTTTCGTTCATTTTTAAAAATTGTGTTAAATGAAAAAGAGCTTCATTCCTATGCTGACGAGTGTTCTTCAATTAATCTACATTATGCCAGTGAAGGGCAAGAGTTGGGTTGGCATTTTGACAATTCATCTTTTGCTACTACTTTATTGATTCAAAAACCTAAAGGTGGAGGAGAATTTCAGTATGTTAGAGATGTTCGAGATGCAGATAAAGGTGAAATGAATTTTTCTGGTGTAGAAAAAGTACTTAAGGGTCATGTTACGCCGAACATGCTTGCCATAGAACCAGGTGCATTAGTGTTATTTAGAGGACGTAATGCTATCCATAGAGTAACACCGACAATGGGCGATACAACACGCATGATGGTAGTACTTGCTTATAACAATAAACCTGGAGTATCACTCTCGGCATCGGCTCGTAAAACCTTTTACGGAAAATAATAATTAAGCTCAACTTGGCCGTTAACAAAAGGTATTACAATGGAAAATATTAAGCCTAAGAGCAATAGCGTTAAGTATTCAGAGATTAAAGTTGTTATATCTATACTATCGATGGCTATTGCTTATATGATTTATGAATCTATGCGTTCGGGTTCTGCCATGCTTAACGCTGTGCTTGTCTCAATTTTATTGATGTTAAGTTTAAGTTTACTCCGGGTTAACGTAGTGGTTGCGCTGCTTTTATCTGCTATTTTTGCTGGTGTTGTCGGTGGGCTTAATATAACTGAAACCATTGACGCATTTAATACTGGAATAGGCTCAGGAGGCCGAACCGCATTAAGTTATGCCTTGCTTGGTGCATTCGCAGCAACCATCTCTAAATCAGGTTTACCGGCAATGTTTGCGAGTAAAATTACTAAAAAACTCAATGGCGTAACTACCGAAAGCCAAACCCGAAAAATTAAATACTTTGTGTTAACTTTTTTATTGTTAGCCGCATTCTCATCCCAAAACATTGTGCCTATTCATATCGCCTTTATCCCGATCCTTGTACCGCCTTTATTGTTTATGATGACTAAAATGGGTATTGACCGCAGATTAGTCGCGTGTATTTTAACCTTTGGTTTAGTCAGCCCTTATATGTTCTTTCCTGTTGGCTTCGGCGCGATTTTTTTAAATGATATTTTACTGGGCAATATTCAACAAAGTGGTATGCAAACCGATGGTATTAATGCGGCGGTGGCCATGTTAATTCCAGCATCGGGCATGTTGGTAGGGTTGCTGATTGCGGTTTTTTATAGTTATCGTCATAAACGTGTATACGACCTAGAAAAGTTGGAAAAAGTAGAAGGCATTGAAGAAGACCATGAAACCCCATATTGCGGCAGAACCATTGCCGTAGCTGTAATCGCTATTGTTTTAGCCTTTACTATTCAAATTATGACGCATTCAATGATTTATGGTGGGGTGGCAGGCTTTTTAGTGTTTTTATTATCAGGGTCGTTAAAATGGCAAGACTCAGACGATGTTTTTACGCAAGGCATGCGTATGATGGCCATGATTGGCTTTATTATGATAGCCGCTGGTGGTTTTGCTGAAGTATTGCGCTCAACCGGAGACATTAATTCACTCGTTGCGGCTTCGGTCAATATAATGGGCGACAGTAAAGCGATTGCCGCTATTTTGATGTTATTAGTCGGACTTTTTATAACCATTGGCATTGGTTCGTCGTTTTCAACCATTCCTATTATTGCCGCAATTTATGTTCCTCTTGCCTTGCAATTAAACTTTTCACCATTAGCTATTGTAGCTTTAGTTGGTACGGCGGCAGCACTTGGAGATGCAGGTTCTCCAGCGTCTGACTCAACACTAGGGCCAACAGCAGGGCTTAATATTGACGGACAACATAACCATATTTGGGACAGTGTAGTCCCTACATTTATTCACTACAACTTACCGCTAATTGCCTTTGGTTGGATAGCCGCCATGGTTTTATAAATATATTGTGACTAGATTAGAGGCTTTGGTAATGAAAATATTTAATTTGTCTTAAGTTGATATTTCCTCCCTGCAAAATTAATAAAATAATTCACAAGGAGAAAAGAACGAGGACTGCAGAGGAAAAAACTGAATAACGTAATTAAACATATGTTTTAACGGTCTTAACTTGGCTTTTTACCTATCTTAAAATACCCGGTTGATAGAAATTGCACGGCTTCATTGCGCTTTTTGCCAACCAAAATTGCACCATCATCCATAAAGAGAAAGTTTTTCCAACAACGTTGAAATACCGCCCAGGTGGTTTCAATAACATTGTCTCTCGCACTGCAATAATAAACCACGGTATTATTATCCCACTTTAGATGCGTTAAAATCATCTCGGGTAATAAACTTTCTTCACTATCCCAAGTACTTTCCCATTTACCATTATCTAGCCACGATGCTGCGTTTTCAGGCCAATCACCTTTTTTAAAAAAGTCAGGATGATCAACTTGTTTACTAATAGCGCCATCCCAAAGTACCTTTGCACGATTACTCGCCATAGGCTTTATTTTTGTTTTGTCGCTATCGCTAATAGGTAAACTATTATGCTTAAAGACCCAAGCGTTTTTTAATTCGTCAATTGAGGTGTAATTCATGGTGTCTTCTATAAAGTAATTGTTGCCGCATTATAACAAGGCTGTGTGATAACTCATTAATAATTTTGAATGACTATTTAGTGTTTATTTTCAGCAATATCATTAAGTTTTTGCTCGATAACTTTATATTGCTGGCTACTTTGCGCTTGTTCATTACAAATACTTAATAAGTCTTCAATAAAAAATGAAAGTGCTCGGCGTTCAATTTTACGGATTAACTTTTGCTGCTCGCCGTTTAGCATGTGATACATAGTAGCTGCACCAAAGTCGCCAAAAATTATATTAGCGTTTTCATCAAACAGGGTGTTATGGGCATATAAATCGCCATGGCATACTTTATTCGCGTGTAAATGCTCAAACACGTTTTCCATTTGTATCACTATCTTTTCAATTTGCTCGGTGCTTAAGGTAAAGCCTTTAGGAAAGGTGTCACGAGTGCAAGTTTGGAAGTTGGGCGGTAAACCTAAATTTTTAAAGTTATTCGGAATTAAGTTCATGATTAACGCTAAATAGTTATCTTCATTAACTTGTGCCAAAGAACAAACTAGGTTTTTATGATTGCCAACTTTTAAGCAAGCTTGTAACTCATCTTCAGGGTAACCATCGCTAGTTACTTTTCCTTTAAACACTTTTACAGCAACTTCATCTGGAAAGTTTAATGGCTTATCTGTCCAAATAGCTTTTGAAATAACACCTGACGCGCCTTGCCCAAGCACATTATGCAAAGAAAAACTTGATGAGGGCAATGACGGTACGGTTGCTAGCTTAAGTTGAGAACGACTGAATGGGTTACCTGAGAAGGCAAACCATGCAAGCTTAGGTAAACCTAACAATTGTTCAGGGCACTCAGTAATGTTATTCGCTGAAATACGCACTAATTCAAGGTTGCTTGATTTTGCTAGTGTTAATGGTAGTTTGGATAATTTATTGCCGGCTAGCGCTAATTTTTGCAGTTGAGGACGCTCGCCTAATGAGTCAGGTAATGTTTCAATGCAGTTGTCGGTTAAAATTAACCACCGTAGTTTATCTGGTAAAGCTTTAGCAGGTACCTGATTAATTTGGTTTGATTTAAAACCAACCATTTCTAAATTTTCGCATTGTCCTAAAACTTCAGGTAATACTTTAAATAAATTGTTTGAGGCAAAAATTATTTTAAGCTTTTTGAGCTGGGTTAACTCGTTTGGCAGTGAGGTTAATTGATTGTCTGATAAATCTAGAATTTCTAAGCTGTCTGCTAACGACAGAATTTCCATCGGAAATGAGCTTAAGTCTTCGGAGAGTTTTAAACGCGTTATACCCATGAGTTCGCCAGATTTTAACTGAGTCAGAGTGTGCATTTATTAATCCTGTTGTTATTTTAGCAGATAAAAGTGATGATTATACAAGGTGGTATTACATCGCTTTAAACATAAAAAAACCCGAGAAGCACAATTAAATGCTCTCGGGTTTTTTTGGGTTAATAAACCCTAATATGGTGCTCGCTACTGGACTCGAACCAGTGACACCTTGCATGTCATGCAAGTACTCTAACCAACTGAGCTAAGCGAGCTTTATTTCAAGTGAAAATGTTGAGTAACTCAACGAGGCGCTATGTTAGCGATCTGTTTTAGCAAGTGCAAGCAGTTTTATATAAAACTCGCTGCAACTGCTGATTAATTCAGCAGCGGCTATTGCACTTGCTCATTTTAGCGACAAATAATCTAATTCGAGCTGAATAATAAATGTTAACTTGCTAATACTGCTTGTTGATCAAAGCGATTTTGTACCACTTTTAAACGCCAAGCCAGTAACACTGCAGCAACGGTTAAACCAGAAATAAAGCCTATCCAGAAACCATAAGGGCCAGATGCAGGGGCTATCCAGTCGGTTAATCCTAATATTAAACCGAAAGATAGGCCAACAACCCAGTAGGAGAAAAAGGTGATATACAAAATTGATTTAGTGTCTTTGTAACCACGTAATGCGCCTGCTGAAATAACTTGTATGGCATCGGAAAACTGAAATAAAGCCGCTAAAAACATTAAGCCAGCCGCAAGTTCAAGTACTTCAGTATCTATGGTATAGATAGCTGCAATTTGTGTGCTAAACAATAAGGTAACTGCTGCTGTTACAACCGCAATAATCAGTCCTAAAATAACTGAATATCGGCAAAGCTCTTTTGCTTTATCAAGGTTTTTATTGCCGACTTCAAAGCCTACTTTTATGGTGACAGCCATCGCTAAACTTAACGGCACCATAAAGACTAAACCAGAAAAGTTAATGGCAATTTGGTGACTTGCGACAACATTAGCGCCAAATGGTACTAATATTATGGCTACTGCAGCAAATAGGCTTACTTCGAAAAGTAATGAAAATGCTATGGGTGTGCCTAATGCCAATATAATTTTCATTTCTGACCATTGCGGCCAATAGAACTTGGTAAACAGTGGTGCGTGTTTTAGGTGTTTAGAGAAATAAGCATAGGCAAGCATTCCTAGGAACATAACCCAATAAACAATGGCGGTTGCAATACCGCAACCTGCGCCACCCAATGCTGGCATGCCAAACTCACCATAAATAAATATATAGTTGGCTGGTATGTTAATCAGTAAGCCTAATATGCTAATGATCATGGTTGGGCGCGTAAAAGATAAGCCTTCTGAATAATTACGTAAGACTAAATACAAGCAATAGCCCGGACCGCCCCAAACAATGTAACCCAAATAATCAAACATCAAATTTTTGAGTTCAGGATCCATCGAAAGAGAGTCTATCAACATAGGCGTTGCAATGTAGTACAGAATAATGATGATTATTGAGAAAAAAACAGCTATCCAAGCGGTTTGATAGCTAGCTTTTGCCACATCGTCGAATTGTTTGGCACCTGATAATTGCGAAATAATACTGGCGAGTGCCATCACCAGACCTGATATGGTTAAAATTAAAGGTAACCAGACACTACTCGCTACGGCAACGGCTGCCATATCGGTAGCACTAACTCGACCGGCCATCACGGTATCAGCAAAACCCATTAAATTTTGGATCAATTGGGCGATTAAAATTGGGTAAGCCAATTTCATTAAATTTTTGCTATTGGAAAAAAAAAGATTAATGTTCATCAAGGCAATTATATCATTGGGTTATTCTTGCTAAGATAGCAAAAAATAGAGTATTTATCTGGATGATATATGTTTACCGGTATAGTGCAATCACAAGCTGAAGTAATTGCGATAATTAGTAAAAATAATGCGATAAGATTAAAAATCGCCATAGAAAACACACTGATAGATAACCTTGAAATTGGGGCGAGTGTTGCGATAAATGGCGTTTGTTTAACGGTTGTTGAATTTGGTCGTTTGGATGAAGTTAGCAGCTTTATAAGTTTTGATGTTATTGATGAAACTCTACGGGTATCTAACCTTGCTGATATTGAATTGGGTACAGAGGTTAATGTTGAGCGCTCGTTAAAAATTGGTGATGAAATTGGCGGACATATGCTCAGTGGCCATGTTCATACTCAAGCCATTCTCGCTAATCGTATCGATAGCCAAGATAATTGCACACTAAGTTTTACGATTGCAGCGGAATATAAAAAGTATATATTTGCCAAAGGCTTTATCAGTATTAATGGCATTAGTTTAACACTGGGCGCGGATGTAGGAGAGTCGTTTTCGGTGCATTTAATACCTGAAACCTTAGCTCGTACCAACTTACAGTATGTGCTTGTTGGCGATAAAGTTAATATTGAAATTGATCAACAAACTATGACCATTGTTGAAACTATTGAGCGCATGAAGCTTAGCCTTAATTAATTTTTTGATATGAAAGCTAAGCTTATTAACAGTACCTGTGCACAACCGCGATGTTTAGGTTTTTGATAAGACAATGCTTATTTAAAAATACTGTTCATTATCACTAGCAACCGCTAATTGAATTTTTTTACGGTATTCATCAATATGTAAATTCAAATGCATTTCCATGCAACAAGCCGGGCATTCTTCATAATAATCTTGGTCGCCTTCACTGGCGTCTAAGGAAACACGAATATGGTGACCGCAATGAGGGCATTCGATGCGTTGTTCTTTAATATCATGGGGCATAATGGCTCCTAGGTTTTAACTTTTTTAACCGTAACTTTAGTATGAACAACTTTAGCCAAAGTGCGAATATTTCCCCGTTAAAAATACACTTTTACTGGCTTAATACAGTGCTAATATACGGTTTAAGTTGGCTTTAGACTGTTCAATATAAACCCCACCAAATAAGTTAGCATGATTAAGGATATGGTAAAAATTGTAGATTAGTTTACGTTTGTCGAAGCCGCTTTGTAATGGGTATGTCTCCTGATAACCTTGATAAAATTCATCAGGCATTTGACCAAACAATTCTGTCATGGCGATATCAACTTCACGATCACCATAATAACTGGCGGGATCATAAATAAACACACGGCTATCACTAAAGCCAATATTGCCTTGCCATAAGTCGCCATGCACTAAACACGGGGTGACTTGATGGTGCAGCAAGGTGTCATGACAAACACTTATAATATGTTCAATGTCACCAAAGATTATTGATTTTTCAGCTAACAGTTGTAATTGCCAGCCAATACGTTGTTCGGCAAAAAATGTTCGCCAATTACTTTGCCAGTCGTTAGGTTGTTGTGTATTACCAATAAAATTATCATGTTGCCAACCAAATTGACCATGTGATGATTGTTGATGCATTTGCGCAAGCTGTTTGCCAAATAGCCACCAATTCTTAGTGCCAGCATGATTAAAGGGTAAGTATTCTAATACCAAATAGCTTTTGTCTAATGAAGTGCCTGTGGTAATAACATCAGGGCATGCAATGGCATTAAGCTGTTTTATTTTTGCTAAAGAATACGCCTCGGTTTCAAATTGTTGTAGACGAGGTTTATCATTAAGTTTTATAAAATAATTGTGCTGATAGTCACTTAGCCAATAGCATAAATTTATATCGCCACCAGTGACGAGTTGTTTATGCTTAATGCTAAATTCTTCACCTATAACTTGTGATATATCTCGTTCAATATTTTGCCACATGTTCACCTACTCCGTTAGGCTGTACTAATACCAATAGCAATTATAGTTGAAGGTGAAAAATAAATGTTAATAATGGCAGAGGTTGCTGAAACAAGGCTAAAAATATGAGATATATTTTATTTATTCAATATCGATAATTAAGTTTGCTATTTTATTTGGCACACCATCCCATTGCTCTGCATCAGCAGGTGCAGGAATAACTTCAGTAATAACCGGCCATGATTTGGCCAATTCAGCGTTGAGTTCGATAAAGTCTTTTTGACTTTCAGGTACTTCACTTTCTTCATAAATAGCGTCGGCAGGGCATTCAACTGGACACAAGTCGCAATCAATGCATGAGTCAGGGTTAATGACTAAAAAATTGGGTCCTTGATGAAAGGCATCGGCAGGACAAACTGCGACACAATCTGTGTATTTACATTGAATACAATTATCAGTTACTACAAACGCCATTTTACTCTGCTTAGTTTATTATGTTGGGAGATGAAATTTATCCGCATTTGTGCGACTAATATGCGGATCATACCTTGCTAGCGAACAATTTCAATTATTGTTTTAGCTTTGTATTTGGTATCGCTAGTACTATCAGGTAAAATAGCGCCAATTTTTACCCTAGTCTCGCTTTGGATACACAATATGTTGCGTTTAACTAACGTCAAATTACCACTCAATCATCAGCCTGAAGAGTTAGAGCAAGTTATTCTTGCAACATTAAAAATCACGGCTGAGCAGCTAACAAGTTTTTCAATCTTTAAGCGTGGTTACGATGCACGTAAAAAGAGCAACATAATTTTGATGTACACCTTAGACGTAGAAACGACAAAAAATGAACAGCTTCTTGCTGAGCATTCCAGTGATCAAAATATTAAAGCCAGCCCAGATACCCGTTATAAGTTTGTTGGACATGCACCAGAAAGCATAACCGAGCGCCCGGTAGTTATTGGTATGGGACCTTGTGGTTTATTTGCAGGTTTATTATTAGCACAAATGGGTTTTAAACCGATTATTTTAGAACGTGGTAAAGAAGTACGTCAGCGCACTAAAGATACGTTCGGTTTTTGGCGCAAAAAAATTCTGAATACCGAATCTAATGTGCAATTTGGTGAAGGTGGTGCGGGTACGTTTTCTGACGGTAAACTTTGGAGCCAAGTTAAAGATCCAAAGCATTATAGTCGTAAAGTTTTACATGAGTTTGTTGACGCCGGCGCACCAGATGAAATTTTATACGTTAGCAAGCCACATATTGGTACCTTTAAATTAGTTACCATGGTTGAGCAAATGCGCGCTGAAATTCACCGTCTCGGCGGCGAAGTGCGTTTTGAACAACGTGTCGATGATATTCATTTTAAACAAACTGAAGATGAAAACGACAGCAGGCAAGTGACAGGTTTAACCTTGGCAACAGGTGAAGTGATTGAAACTAAACATGTTGCTTTAGCTATTGGTCATAGCGCGCGTGATACTTTTACTATGTTGCATGAAAAAGGCGTGTTTATAAAAGCTAAGCCATTTTCAATTGGTTTTAGAATTGAGCATGAGCAATCGGTTATTGACGATGCCCGTTTTGGCGAAAATGCTGGAAACCCTATTTTAGGTGCGGCGGATTATAAACTTGTTCACCATTGTAAAAATGGCCGTTCAGTTTATAGCTTTTGTATGTGTCCAGGCGGCACAGTAGTCGCCGCAGCATCAGAAGAAGGGCGTTTGGTTACTAATGGCATGAGCCAATACTCGCGCCATGAACGCAACGCCAATAGTGCTATTGTTGTTGGTATATCACCAGAAGATTATGACGAAAATGGCAGTAAAGATAATGTACTTGCCGGCATTGAGTTTCAGCGTCGGTTAGAAGAAGCGGCCTTTAAACTTGGTGGAGAAAACTATGATGCACCCGTGCAGTTGGTTGGTGACTTTCTTGCCGGACGTAAAAGTGGTGAGCATGGTGTTGTAGCGCCATCTTATAAACCTGGTGTTAAATACTGTGATTTGAGTGACATTTTGCCTAGTTATGCCACCGAGGCTATTCGTGAAGCATTACCCGCATTTGAGCGTAAAATAAAAGGTTTCTCGATGGCGGATGCCACATTGACTGCGGTTGAAACACGTACATCGTCGCCTATTAGTATAACCCGTGATAAAGATAGCTATGAGAGTTTAAATACCAAAGGGTTATATCCTGCGGGTGAAGGTGCAGGTTATGCCGGCGGTATTTTGTCTGCGGGTATTGATGGTATTAAAGTAGCGGAAGCCATGGCGCTTTCTATGCTTAAAAGTCATAAATAAAGTTTTATACAATAGTTAATAATTAACATTATCTTTTAGAACACCAAAAGAGAAACACTTCAAGTTACGCTGACAGTATCTTGAAGTAATCTGACGTTAGTTAGTAGCACAGCCTAGCATTAGTAGGTATGCAGAATTATTTATGCTGTATTTCTTGAATGTTGGCTTTAGCTTGCTGCTGGTATTTACTATTGGGTAATTGTTCTTTCATATTATTGAGTGTGGTCCAAATAGCGTTTAGTGTCATCGGTTTGGCCAGCCATTGTGGAATGCTACCTTTTGGGTCAACCTTAAATTGATAAGTAATAGCTATTTGCTCAGGTTGAGTGGGTATAATCTTCCAATGTGCATGTAACACTTGCATGCGAACGAAGTCTTTGGTCTTCGCAATGTTATCGCCATCGTCTGTAACGGCAATTTCGATCGATAAATCCTGATTTTGCCAATAACGAGAATGCACAATCATCTCGCGCGCTGAAAACGGCCATAAACTTTTAAAGCGCGTTATGAAGATATATTCGTTAGGTGATATTTTACTGATTATTTCGGCTGACGCTGCATTGTCTAGCCAGCGTGGAGTCATCTTTAAGTCTTCAATAAAGTAAAGGAAACCAGCAAGCGTTGATTCAAACGTGGCTTGCGCCTTTATTTCAATTAAACTTGTAATGTCATCGATACGATAGCTGACTTTAAAATAATCGTCTGATCGCCATAATTTCCAGGGCACGTCGTTAACTTTACTATAGGTTTTATTAGCAACTTCAGCGGTATTTTGTGCCGCTAAATTAAAGCTTGAATATAAGCTAAGTAAAACGCTGAAAATTATCAGCACTTTTAAGGTTATAAATTTTTTTACTCGCTTACTCAATATACTCGTCCTGTCCATTGCAAATTATAGCGAATTACCCTATATTCCTGTGCTCGCTTTAATGCAATTTTTTATCTTCGTGTTAATAGCCACCGATATAGTATCGAATTTAGCTTTATATAGCGCCATTAATTGCCTAAGAATCAATAATGTCGTGATAAAAATTATTAATAATACTCAAGCGGCACTTAGTGTGTGTCGCCACTGAATAAAGGAAAATACATGCCTGTAATTACGCTTCCCGACGGTAGTCAACGCACTTTTGAACAAGCAGTTTCTGTAATGGACGTCGCCTTAGATATTGGCCCTGGTTTGGCAAAAGCCACCATTGCTGGTCGCATTAACGGCGAGTTGGTCGATGCTTGTGAATTAATTAAAGAAGATGCAGCACTGCAACTCATTACGAGTAAAGACAGTGAAGGTCTTGAGATCATTCGTCATTCTTGTGCGCATTTATTAGGTCATGCTATTAAGCAATTATGGCCTAACACCAAAATGGCGATTGGCCCTACAATCGATAACGGTTTCTATTACGATGTTGATTTAGAAGAATCAATTACCGAAGACGATTTAGTTAAGCTAGAAAAGCGCATGACAGAATTAGCGCGTACCGGTTACGAAGTTGTTAAGAAAACCGGCACTTGGCAAGACGCTTATGACGCTTTTACTGAGCGTGGCGAAAGTTATAAATTACAAATTCTTGATGAGAATATCGATAAGTCAGATACACCAGCGCTTTATCATCATCAAGAATATATCGACATGTGTCGTGGACCACACGTACCAAGCATGCGTCATTGTCATCATTTTAAACTGATGAAAGTTGCCGGAGCTTATTGGCGTGGCAATTCAGACAACAAAATGTTGCAACGTGTTTACGGCACAGCTTGGGCTGATAAAAAGCAACTTAAAGCTTATATAGTACGTTTAGCTGAAGCTGAAAAACGTGATCATCGTAAAATTGGTAAAACTTTAGATCTTTTCCATTGGCAAGAAGAAGCTCCAGGTATGGTGTTTTGGCATAACGATGGTTGGACTATTTATACTGAGTTAGAAAAATTCATTCGTGAAAAGTTACACGAATATGATTACGACGAAGTTAAAGCGCCTATGATGATGGATCGCAGTCTTTGGGAAAAGTCAGGTCATTGGGATAAATATGCTGATGGTATGTTTACCACTGAGTCTGAAAAGCGTGAATACGCGATAAAACCGATGAACTGTCCAGGGCATGTACAGATATTCAACCAAGGTTTGAAGTCTTACCGTGATTTACCGTTACGCATAGCCGAATTTGGTTGTTGTCATCGTAATGAACCATCAGGCTCTTTACATGGCTTAATGCGTGTACGTGGTTTTACTCAAGATGACGCGCATATTTTCTGTATGGAAGAGCAAGTTCAAGCCGAAGTAACCAAATGTATTGAAATGGTATACGACGTTTATGGCTCATTTGGTTTTGAAGATATTATCGTTAAACTGTCAACTCGACCAGAAAATCGCATTGGTAGTGATGAAATTTGGGATAAAGCAGAAGCCGGTCTTGCAAAAGCATTGACTGATAGTGATATAGCTTTTGAATATTTACCCGGCGAAGGTGCTTTTTACGGTCCTAAGATAGAATTCACTTTAATGGATTGTTTGGGACGTGCTTGGCAATGTGGTACTGTGCAACTCGATTTTGCTTTGCCAGAGCGTTTAGGCGCAACTTATGTTGGTGAAGACAACGAAAGATACATTCCGGTCATGATCCATCGTGCAATTTTAGGTTCGCTTGAACGTTTTATCGGAATTTTGATCGAAGAGTACACTGGCAAATTTCCAACTTGGTTATCGCCAATTCAAGCAACTGTGATGAATATTACCGACAAACAGGGTCAATATTGTGAAAAAGTTGTAAAAAAACTAAAAGAAAGTGGATTTAGAGCAAAACTAGACTTGAGAAATGAGAAGATAGGCTTTAAAATCCGCGAGCATACTTTAAAGCGTGTTCCGTATTTGTTAGTCGTCGGTGATAAAGAAATGGAAACTGGCGAAATTGCAGTACGAACTCGAAGTGGTGAAGATTTAGGTACAATGTCGGTAGACGACTTTATTACTAAATTATCGGACGAAGTTAAAAACCGTCGATAAGCACTTTGAAATAAAAAACACGTAATATTATTATTTAACCCAAGTAAGCTAAAACTAGTGCTTACTTGGTCACAACGTTCTTTGGAGGAACATGGCTATTAAAGGCGGACAACGTGGCGGGCAAAAAGAGCCGGCGCATCGTTTAAATGAGTTAATCACAGGTATTCTGGACAATGAAGTTCGTTTAATTAAATATGACGGCGAACCAGGTGGCATAGTTACATTAGATGAAGCTATGGACCAAGCAGAGGACGCAGGTGTCGATCTTGTAGAAATCAGCCCAACAGCAAAACCTCCTGTTTGTCGAGTTATGGATTACGGTAAGTTTATCTATGAAAAGGCTAAAGAGCAGAAAGAACAGCGTAAAAACCAGAAACAAATACAGGTTAAGGAAATTAAATTCCGACCTGGAACAGATGAAGGCGATTATCAGGTAAAACTACGCAACCTGAAACGCTTTTTAGAAGGCGGCGACAAGGTCAAGGTAACATTACGTTTCCGTGGCCGTGAAATGGCCCACCAAGAACTTGGTCTTGAAATTCTAACTCGCGTTAAAAACGATTTAGAAGAATTGACCGTAGTCGAGTTTTTCCCTCGTAGAGCGGAAGGGCGTCAAATGGTGATGGTCTTAGCCCCTAAAAAATAGATAATACCCGGTTTTACAAGCAGCTAAATGTTTTTCGAAATATTTAGCTCACCGCTATTATCTTTAAGCTGGTAAACAAGGCCTACAAGTAGAGTTCGATATCTTAGCTTAACCGCTAAGCGCTGAGAAACTCTCGCCTAGTTTACTTTATATTTGGCATAACAATGCGGAGTTATTAACATGCCTAAAATGAAAACCAATAAAGGTGCTGCAAAGCGCTTTAAACAGACAGCCACAGGCTATAAATTTAAACAAGCCGGTCTTCGTCATATCTTGACTAAACGCCGTACTAAAGTTAAGCGTCATCTTCGTGCGAAGTGCATGATTTCCGCTGCTGACATTAAGTCAGTTAAAAAACTTTTACGTCACGGTTAATAGGAGAGATAGAAAATGGCAAGAGTAAAACGTGGTGTACAAGCGCGTGCACGTCACAAGAAGGTTCTAAAGCAAGCTAAAGGTTACTACGGTGCTCGTAGTCGCGTTTATCGTGTTGCTTACCAAGCTGTAACTAAAGCTGGCCAATACGCATACCGTGACCGTCGTCAACGTAAGCGTCAATTCCGTCAACTTTGGATTGCTCGTATTAACGCAGCAGCTCGTCAAAATGGTTTATCTTACAGCCGTTTCATTAATGGTCTTAAAAAGGCTTCTATTGAAATCGATCGTAAGATCCTAGCTGACATTGCAGTATACGATAAAGCAGCTTTCACATTCTTAGTTGAAAAAGCGCAAGCTTCTTTAGCATAGTTTGAGATATTAGCTCTGAGATAAGGACGCCCTAGGCGTCCTTTTCTTTTTTTAGAAGATAAAAAATTGACTAAAAAGTCAGGAAAAATGAAACCACAATAATGAACCGTTAACTAAGCTGGTTTATCAAATCTATAATCAAGCCTGTTTATTTAAAAGTTTAATTTTATTATAGGAAGTGAAGGTCTTATTATGAGTCTTGCTGATCAAATTCTAGCGGTAAATAATGATTTACCTATCCGTACTGATGTTGCTGTTCATAGCGGAAAAGTGCGTTCTGTTTATTGGTTAACTCAAGCTGACAGTCGTCGCTTAATTCAAGAAAAAAACTATGATGTTGCACAAGATACACCTTTAGCTATTATGGTGATCAGTGACCGAATTTCAGCGTTTGACTGTATTTGGCGCGGTGAGGGCGGCATGAAAGGCGTTCCTGGCAAAGGTGCAGCATTAAATGCCATTTCTAATCATTGGTTTAAATTATTTAAAGAGCAAGGTTTAGCTGATAGCCATATTCTTGATATACCACACCCATTTGTTTGGATAGTGCAAAAAGCTAAACCTGTAATGATTGAAGCTATTTGTCGCCAATACATTACGGGTTCAATGTGGCGTTCGTATGCAAAAGGCGAACGCGAATTTTGTGGGATTGAACTCAGCGATGGTCTTGAAAAAGACAGTAAATTACCAAAATTGCTGCAAACACCATCAACAAAAGGCATTCTACTCGATGTTCCTGATGTGCCAGCCGTTGATGACGTCAATATTACGCGTAAAAACATTGAAGATAATTTCGCTGCCTTTAATTTCAAATCAGCTGACGATATAGCCTTGTATGAAAAGCTATTAACCGAAGGTTTTGATGTTATTTCAGCAGCATTAGCGAAACTTGATCAAATTTTTGTTGATACTAAATTTGAGTTTGGTTATGTCAAAGATCGTAACGGCAATGACAAGCTTATCTATATGGATGAAGTAGGCACGCCTGATTCATCACGCATTTGGGATGGCGAGCAATATCGCGCGGGTAAAATTGTTGAAAACTCTAAAGAAGGTTTCCGTCAATTATTACTGAGTCACTTTCCTGATCCCGATATTCTTTTGAATAAAGACCGTATGAGCGAGCGTGAAGCACTGGCTCGTGATAATGAGTTACCTGCCTCTGTGCTAATGGCTTTATCAGCGACTTATCTTGCGATTGCAGAAAAAATTATTGGTAAAAAAATCGTGTTATCACAAAACCCTAAACAAGAAATTATTGATATTTTACGTGAAGAATATCAACTGATTGACTAGGTTTTAGTGATTAAGCGTAAAACAGCCTCGCAATAGCGGGGCTTTTTTATACTTAGGACGAGCGGTATGCTGCGATCACATGGCCGTTCCTAGCCATCCATGGCTCCACGGCATTAGTACATCTCGGTAATTGCTCCTGCATTACTCTAATAACTTACGTCCATTAAGAACATGGCTCTATCGCATTAGTACGTCGATGTGAAAGAGAGTGATACTCAATCAATATATTTTTAACCTCCACTCTGTAAAAAATTAGCCTGAATATCTGCTATCCACTTCACTTTAATTTATGTGCCCATTTGTGATGCAAAATTAAGGTGTTGCACCATTATCGAACTTTTTTGAATGTTTTATGCGCTAAGTTGGTGCTTGTAGGTTGGCGTTTTTTTACTATTCATAGCTTAATCTTCTGTATTGATTGCATTTTTTATTTTGGGTACAAATGGTGCTTAGTGTTACTGAATAATAAAATTAAAATTGATTGTAAATGCACTAAAGGTGATCGAATGAAACTAATAACAGCAATTATTAAACCCTTCAAAATGGATGATGTCCGTGAAGCGTTAAACGAAATTGGCCTCGACGGTATGACAGTGACAGAAGTTAAAGGCTTTGGTCGTCAAAAAGGCCATACCGAACTTTATCGTGGAGCTGAATATTCGGTGGATTTTTTACCTAAAATAAAATTTGAAATTGCGGTTAAGGATGACTTCGCTGAGCGCGTTATTGACACTATTGTTAGCTCTGCTCAAACAGGAAAAATTGGTGACGGAAAAATATTTGTCACTAATATTGAAAGTATTACGCGTATTCGTACCGGTGAATTAGATGATGACGCTATTTAATAAATATTATCAAGCAATAGAAATAAATTTGGCTGTTAAGCATTGAGCCTAAAAATATTCAAATAGTGGATGTAAAAATGAATAAAATAATTATCACACTTTTAGCTTTAACTTTTTCTCTACCGAGTTTTGCTGAAGAATCAACCCTTAACGGCGCTAATACCGCGTGGATATTAACTGCCACGGCACTGGTGTTATTGATGACATTACCAGGCTTAGCTTTGTTTTATGGTGGTTTAGTACGTAGAAAGAATATTCTATCAATTTTAATGCAGTGTTTTGCCATTGCGGGTGTTTCATCTATTTTGTGGTTTATCGTAGGGTACAGCATAGCCTTTGGAGAAGGTAATGCGTGGGTTGGCGATTTTAGTAAAGTCCTTATGGTTGGAATGACTAAAGAAACACTCTCGGGTGATATTCCTGAAAGTTTATTCATGCTGTTTCAAATGACTTTTGCCGTGATAACGCCTGCGCTAATTATTGGTGCTTATGCTGAAAGAATGAAGTTTTCTGCGGTCTTGTTATTTTCAGGATTATGGCTTTTGGTAGTTTATGCTCCGGTTACCCATTGGGTGTGGGGTGGTGGTTGGCTTGCACAAATGGGCGTTTATGATTTTGCTGGTGGTATTGTTGTTCATATCACTGCAGGTGTTGCGGCTCTTGTGGCAGCGCTAGTCTTAGGGCCTCGTCACGGTTTCCCTAAAACACCTATGTTGCCTCATAACCTTACGATGACAGTAACAGGCGCTGGTATGTTATGGGTTGGCTGGTTTGGTTTTAATGGTGGTAGTGCATTAGCCGCAAATGGTGACGCTGCAATGGCGATGTTAGTTACTCATTTGTCAGCTTCAGCCGGGGCGCTTACATGGGCTGCTATTGAGTGGAAAAAATTTGGTAAAGCCAGTGTGCTCGGTGCAGTAACCGGGATGGTTGCAGGTTTAGGTACCATTACGCCAGCGTCAGGTTTTGTTGGGCCAGGCGGTGCTTTAATTATTGGTGTTTCAGCCGGTATAATTTGTTTTTATTCGACGGTTTACATCAAACATAAACTTAAAATCGATGATTCGTTAGATGTGTTTCCAGTGCATGGTATTGGCGGTATTTTAGGAACTTTACTCGCCGGTGTTTTTGCCTCAACTGAGTTAGGTGCATTTAGTGGTTTCGGTTACGCTGAAGGTATTAGTACTATGATAGGACAGGTCACAGTACAACTGATTGGTATCGGCTCGACTATTCTTTATACCGCTGTTGTATCTTACATATTATTTAAATTAGTCGCGTTATTGACTGGCGGACTAAGAGTGTCGAAAGAGCAAGAAATCACAGGCTTAGATTTAACTGAGCATGATGAAGTTGGCTACAATCTTTAATTTTTTTCGTTAACTGCATTGAAACTCCCAACAGTAATATGCTTTGAACAAGTAAATGGCTTCAGTATTTGAAGCCATTTTTATTTGTCTAAACCAAACACTTTATCTTTCAGATCTAGGGGTAGCTGTTATTTTAAGTGTATTATTGTCCGAATAATTTCTATTTTAGAAATCAATAATGAATTAGCACTAACTTTTTCTTGAAAAACGTAGATTTACGCTACTCTATCAGTGATTTTTTGTGTAAAATCATTCACCATTTTATTAATCGAAAAAGTCTAGCTAAAGGCCAATATTAGGCCGATGTTAATGCCCTATATTTTTGTACTAAAAACTATGGGCGCTTTAAACACGCTTTAGAGGAACTCATGAATTTAGACGATATTATATTGCAGGCAGAACAAGCAATTGCTGCGGCGACTGATCCTGCAGAACTTGACCAAGTTCGCGTTAATTTCTTAGGAAAAAAAGGTTTGTTCACAGAACAAATGAAAGGCCTAAGTAAGTTACCAAAAGAAGAGAAGCCCAAAGCGGGTCAAGTGATTAACATCGCTAAACAGCAAGTACAAAAACTGTTAACTGAACGTGGTGAATTGCTACGTGCCCAAGTTATCAAGCAACAACTTGCGGCTGAATCTATAGACGTAACATTGCCAGGCCGTGGCGATGAGCTAGGCGGATTACACCCAGTTACCCGCACAATTGAACGTATCGAAAGTTTCTTTGGTGATTTAGGCTTTTCAGTCAAGCAAGGACCGGAAGTTGAAGACGACTTTCATAACTTTGATGCTTTGAATATTCCTGAGCATCATCCTGCACGTCAAGACCACGATACTTTTTACTTTAATCCTAAGTTAGTGCTACGTACCCAAACTTCTGGTGTGCAAATTCGCACCATGGAAAAAGAGCAACCACCTTTGCGTATTATCTCGCCAGGTAAAGTTTATCGTAACGACTACGACCAAACCCATACGCCTATGTTCCACCAAGTGGAAGGCTTAATGGTTGATAAAGATGTCAGTTTTACACATTTAAAAGGTGTGTTGCATGACTTCTTACATCACTTTTTTGAAGAAGAAGTGGAAATTCGCTTCCGTCCGTCATATTTCCCATTCACTGAACCTTCTGCGGAAGTAGACATTATGGGTAAAAATGGCAAATGGTTGGAAGTATTAGGTTGTGGCATGGTGCATCCGAATGTACTGCGCAGCGTTGGCATTGATCCTGAAGTTTATACCGGTTTTGCCTTTGGTATGGGGGTTGAACGTTTAACCATGTTACGTTACGGCGTAAATGACTTACGTTCATTCTTCGAAAATGATCTTCGCTTCTTAAAACAGTTCAAGTAGGAAAGCCATATAATGAAATTTAGTGAATCTTGGTTACGTGAGTGGGTAAATCCTGCTATATCTTCAGATGAATTAGCACATCAAATTACCATGGCTGGCCTTGAAGTTGATGCCGTAGAACCTGTTGCAGGTGAATTTAGTGGTGTGTTGATTGGTGAAGTGGTTGAATGTGGTCCGCATCCTGATGCTGACAAATTACAAGTAACAAAAATCAATTTAGGACCTGATTACAATGATGGTGAACTTGCCGATATTGTTTGTGGTGCTAAAAATTGTCGTTTAGGCTTAAAAGTTGCCGTTGCCACCGTTGGTGCTGTTTTACCGGGTAACTTTAAAATTAAAAAAGCGAAACTTCGCGGTGTTGCCTCAAACGGCATGCTGTGTAGTGAGTCAGAAATAGGTTTATCTGAAAGTGCTGATGGCATCATGGAATTAGCGAGTGATGCGCCTATTGGTATGTGTGTTCGTGAATACCTTGATCTTAACGATGTAACAATTGACGTTGACTTAACTGCTAACCGTGGCGATTGTCTCGGCTTAAAAGGTCTAGCACGTGAAGTGGGCGTATTAAATAGCTTAAGCGTTACTGAGCCAGTTATTAAAGTCGTTACGCCAACCATTGACGATACAGTGGCAATTACTTTGTCAGCTGAAAAAGCTTGTCCGCGCTACTTAGGTCGCGTGATTAAAAATATTAATATTGCAGCCCAAACGCCTTTATGGATGGTAGAAAAACTCCGTCGTTGTGGTACGCGTTCAATTGACCCTGTAGTTGATGTGACTAACTACGTATTGCTCGAGCAAGGTCACCCGATGCATGCCTTTGACTTGTCAGCAATTGAAGGCGGTATCGATGTGCGTTTCGCTAATGAAGCTGAAAAACTAACCTTGTTAGATAGCAATGAAGTAACATTATCGACAGAAACGTTAGTGATTGCCGATAATGTAAAAGCATTAGCTATGGCCGGTATTTTTGGTGGTTTGGCCTCAGGTGTTACTAGTGAGTCAAAAGACATATTTTTAGAAAGTGCTTTCTTCGCACCTTTAGCTATTTTAGGTAAAGCCCGTCAATATGGTTTACATACTGACGCATCGCATCGCTATGAACGTGGTATTGACCCACAACTACAGCGTGATGCAATGGAGCGTGCGACACAATTATTACTAGAAATAGTGGGTGGTGAAGCCGGACCAATCGTTGAAGCGGTATCGATAGAAAACATCCCTGCTGAGCGAACCGTTACACTTCGCCGTGCAAAATTGGATGGCCGTATTGGTTACCATATCAATGATGCAACGGTTAGCGAAATATTAACGCGTTTAGGCTTTAATATTACACAAAATGGCGAGAACCAAGATAAAGTTTGGACCGTTGTGGTACCTGCATACCGTTTTGATATCAGCATTGAAGTTGACTTAATTGAAGAAGTTGCCCGTATTTTTGGTTACAACAATATTCCAAATGTTTCACCAAAAGCAACATTGGCAATGCGTGAGCAAAAAGAAGCACAGTTACCGTTAAGCAAATTACGCAATGTTTTAGTTAATCGTGGTTATCAAGAAGCGATCACCTATAGTTTTGTTGACCCAAAAGTACAAGCGCAGCTTCATCCAGGCCAAGCTACTATGACTTTACCGCATCCTATTTCGTCTGAAATGTCAGAAATGCGTGTGAGCTTATGGACAGGTTTATTACAATCTGTTGCTTATAATCAAAATCGTCAACAAAACCGCGTACGTTTATTCGAAACCGGCTTACGCTTTATTCCTGATGAAAGTGTAGAAAATGGTGTTCGCCAAGATAATATGATTGCGGGTGTTTTAAGTGGTCAACGTAGTGAAGAACATTGGGATATCGAAAAAGCAGCAACCGATTTTTATGATATTAAATCAGATGTTGAAGCGTTACTGGGTTTAACAAACAACGAAAGTGATTTTGTCTTTTCAAAGGTAGAAGTTGACGCGTTACATCCAGGGCAAACGGCCGCAATTCACAAAAATGGTGTGCTAGTTGGACACGTTGGAGCCTTACATCCTGAATTAGAACGAAAATTAGGCCTTAATGGTCGCACATTAGTTTTTGAACTTTTATTGGCTGAAGTTTGTACACTAAATATCCCGCAAGCACGCGACATATCTCGCTTTCCGGCTAACAGACGTGATATAGCTGTAGTGATTGATGAGCAAGTTAGTGCAAATAAAGTACTACAACTTATTGAAAAGGTTGGCGGAAATTATTTAGTTGATCTAAACTTGTTCGATGTATACCGAGGTAGTGGTATTGAAACTGGTTTTAAAAGCTTAGCAATCGCAATGACATTGCAAGATAATAATAAAACCTTAGAAGAAAAGGATATCACTGACGTAGTTAACCGAGTGGTTGATACATTGAAAACTGAACTAAATGCATCTCTGAGGGATTGAATAATGGCGCTAACAAAAGCAGAAGTAGCAGAACATTTATTTGAAAAAGTTGGGCTAAGTAAGCGCGACGCAAAAGATATGGTTGAAGTGTTTTTCGAAGAAGTTCGTGAAACCTTAGAAGCAGGCGAACAAGTTAAATTGTCTGGTTTTGGTAACTTTGACCTTCGTGTGAAAAGCGAACGCCCTGGACGTAACCCTAAAACGGGTGAAGACATTCCAATTTCAGCACGCAAAGTGGTGACATTTCGTCCGGGTCAAAAACTTAAAAGTCGCGTTGAAGACGGTAACGGCGAATAAGTTAGCAAGTCAGTTTTGCATTAGTACAATATAAAAAAGGTTGCTTCGGCAGCCTTTTTTAGTTCTACGCGATGATTTACTTCGAATTATTTTCAATAACCTTATCTTGCTTTACTTTAATAAAAGGACGTTTAACGGCAAAAACAGTTAATTCTTTCATTAACAATGCACTAATCGCTAATATTCCCCCTGTGGCAATCGCATTTAACTCAAGCGGAATAGCCATGGAAAAATGCTCTGCTGTACCCTGAGCAATTTGTTGATCTAAATGCCAAATAAATTGATAAACACGGTTTAGATAATCAGGTTGGGTAATTTGCTCTAAATGACTTGCCAGATAATCAACACGCACTGACAAACGTTCAATCAACTCGCCTGTGCTGATAATAGACGCTTCAGTATTCTCTTTATAGCGTGTGATCATGGTCATCAAGCTGCCATCAAAATGTTGCTGAGCAATAATCTCAAATTGGTCTAATTGCGAGCTGGATTCAGCTAAGTGGCCGGCAAGACGTTGTTGATATTGCTGTATAAACTCAGGCAGCTGCACGCCTAATATAAAAGTAACCGTGAAAAAACAACGATCAATAACATTGTTAATTAAGGCAAACATAATTGCTAGTTACCGTGTTAATAGAAAAGCCTCACGTTAGCACAACTACTTGGAAAGTACATGGGCAAAAAAATGTTAATTCAAAAGTAAAGTTTTGTCAGATATTCGTATAGTATCGATGTTAATATACTCAACATTAAAACAGTTAACCATAACTAAAATTTAAGTGGAAATTACCAGCTATTATGCGCAGATCTTCCCATCAAAGCGAACATGAAGTAACGACCTTTAATTGGCGTGTTGTTAAACTTTTAATGCCCTATCTGTTTGAATTTAAAACGCGAATTTTTTTAGCTTTAGCTTGCTTAGTGCTGACAAAAATTGCGAGCGTTTATTTACCCTTTATTCTTAAAGACATTGTTGATGTTTTAGATAACCAACAAGAGAATAGAATTTACTTAGTACCATTTGCTTTAGTTGGCGCTTATGGTTTAGCAAGACTTACCATTGTTATATTTGCAGAAATTCGCGATACCTTATTTGGCCGTGTTACCGAACGCGCGATCCGCAGAATTGGTTTAAAGGTTTTTCAGCACCTGCATAAATTGGATTTAGACTTTCATTTAAATCGCCAAACAGGTGGTTTATCGCGCGATATTGACCGTGGCACCTCAGGCATTAATTTTTTAATGCGCTTTATGATTTTTAATATTATTCCAACGCTGATAGAAATTATCATGGTAGTGGGTATTTTATTAGTAAATTACGGTATTTGGTTCGCGTTAATTACCTTATCTTCTATCGTGTTATATGTTGGTTACTCGGTTTATGCTACCGACTGGCGCACACGCTTTATACGCGAGGCCAATAAGGCTGATTCATCAAGTAATACCCGCGCTATCGATAGTTTACTCAATTATGAAACAGTAAAATACTTCACCAATGAAGATTTTGAGGCCAAAGCCTATGATAGCCAATTGGCTACTTGGGAGCAGGCCAAAATGAAGAACCGCTTATCTTTATTTGCTTTAAATGGCGGCCAGGCGCTTATTATTTCTTGTTCGATGACCGCAATGTTGGCACTAGCCGCGTATGAAGTAACCTATGAAAATATGACATTAGGCGACTTTGTACTGATTAACGCCTTTATGATGCAACTTTTTATCCCGCTTAATTTTTTAGGTTTTGTTTACCGTGAAATTAAAGGCTCACTTGCCAATATAGAACACATGTTTGAATTGATGTTAAGAAAGCCGACAATAGAAGACAGCGAAAATGCCGCTGTTTTGGCTTTATCTCAGGCAGAAATTAAATTTGAAGGTGTATCGTTCGCTTATAATGTAAAACGGCCCATTATTAAAAATATATCATTCACTATTAAATCAGGGCACAAAATTGCTGTGGTTGGTGAAAGTGGCTCAGGTAAATCTACCTTAGTTAAGTTGTTGTTTAGGTTTTACGATTGTGACAGTGGGAAAATTACCATTGATGGGCAAAATATCCGTGAAGTAACACAGCATTCGCTAAGAAAAAACATTGGTATTGTGCCGCAAGATACTGTGCTATTTAACGATACACTTTTTGCTAATGTTAATTATGGCGAACCTGAAGCCAATGAAGAAAGAGTTAATAACGCCTTTAAGCTTGCTCATTTGTCTGATTTTGTTTCGAGATTACCTGATGGTATGGAAACGGTCGTTGGCGAGCGAGGTTTAAAACTCTCTGGTGGAGAAAAACAACGGGTTGCTATTGCCCGCACTATTTTAAAGAATCCTCGTATATTAGTATTCGATGAAGCAACGTCTTCACTTGATAGCCAATCAGAACAAGCGATATTAAGCGCCATTAAAGAAGTAGCTGAACATAGAACCAGTTTAGTCATTGCTCATCGTTTATCGACCATAGTGGACGCCGATAATATTATTGTTATGCAACAAGGCGAAATTATTGAGCAGGGCACACACCAAGACCTAATCGCTAAAAAAGGTCATTATTATAATATGTGGCAACTACAACAAAGTGCTAACAGCTAATGGATTTTCAGTTATAAAATTGTGAGAAGTAAAAGCCAGTAAGTGATTATCTATAATTGAAAGCCAGCAAGTGAATTAAGTAAAATATTGAGATAAGTTGTTATGAGCGCAATACCTGAAATTGAACAAACCAAGCAATGGTTAGAGCAAGTGATTATAGGGTTAAACTTTTGCCCGTTCGCAAAAAAAGAGTTTGTTAATAACACTATTCATTATCATTCCAGTGATAAAGAACAGCTTAAATCAGCCTTAGTTGAACTTTTAGCGCAATGTCATTACTTACATGATAAGCCTGAAATCGAAACGAGTTTAGTTATTTATAATCAAGGTTTTCGAGACTTTAATCGTTTTTTAGATTTGGTTGATGATGCCAATCACCTTATCGTTGAATATGGCTTTGAGGGCATATTTCAACTGGCGACCTTTCATCCTGAATATTGTTTTGCAGATGCCAATTATGATGACGCTGGCAACTATACTAATCGCTCACCTTATCCCACTTTGCATTTAATTCGCGAACAAAGCATGGCTAAAGTGCTCAGTGTCTATAAAAACCCTGAAGCTATTCCTGATAATAATATCGCCTTAGCCGAGAAGAAAGGCGCGAATTATTTTCAAACCTTACTGAAAAATATTAAAAACAACGCTTAGCCTTTTATAATATGAATAACTCTTTTAGCTTATTCACACACACCTACGAATTGCGATATACTGACGGCAATTAAGATAAAATAAGCGTTAATTATACGTTTAATCATTAGGTAATATTTTTTGTGGAAAAACTTCCTGTTGTAAAAGTTGGTGGTAGTGTTGAAGAAGCCGTTAAAGGCGAGTATGAACTTGATGTAGCGGCTATATTGAAAGAAGCATGGCAAATTACCTTGAAGTCGCGCATGGCGATTAATTTAGGGTTATTAACCTGTTTGATCATTGGTATGTTGGTTTCAATGTTAGTTAGCAGCCAATTAGGTGGCATTGAAGTAGCAATTCAAGACCAACAATCAGCAACTCTACTCAATATTATTGTGACTTTAGTTGTCTATCCATTTATTGTTGGTGTTGAAATGATGGGCGTTTTTCATTCTGTTGGCTTAAAAACTCAACCAAAATTGATTTTTGGCTTTTTAAAACGCGGCAGTTGGGTTGCGGTTAGTGCCTTACTAACGTCTACCTTAGTTACCATAGGTTTAACATTATTTTATTTACCCGGAATATTTTTAGCGGTAGCCTTGTCGCTAGTATTGCCTTTGGTGGTAGAAAAGAAAATGTCACCTATAAAAGCAATTTGGGTCAGTATTCAAGCGACACGTTTTCAATGGTTTAAAATATTTTCAATTTATTTGATTCTAGCGTTGGCAGTTTTGGTTTCTGCTTTACCTGTTGCCGCTGCTGGTGCTTCAGAATTAGGCTTTATTGCGATCGCATTTTTCCTTTTCTGTTTGGCTTATTTAGCGCCATTGTTTTATAACGTTAAGGGGATTTTGTATCGAGAAATATTTGGTTTACAAATGCAAACATCTGCAGATCAAAGTAAAACAATAACGGACACTTTTTCTGCTTAATGGCTATTACTTTGTAAAGTTTGCTCAGTGAATAATACTAAAAATAATTGCATAAGGAGCTTTTGACTTGATGAAATTTAATAAACAGTTTTTCTTAGGATTGATTTTTTTCACTTTGTTTGGTGTTGGTTTAATTGCACCATTTACTTTTTTACCTTTACCGGAAAGTACACAGACCGAACAAATTATTGAGCAGAAAACGACAAAATCGCCAAAAAAGGTGATTAAAAAAGTTGAACAACCACTGCATGATGTTAATTTACCTAACTTTGCCAAAATTCGAGATGTAAAAGAGAAAAAACGAAAATTTTTCGCTTTTATTAAGCCTGCGGTAATGGCTGAAAATAAAAAGATACTTGCTAAGCGTGTTGAAGTAGAGCGTTTAATAGAACAGTTGACCTTAGAGCAACCTTTTAGCGTCGAAGATGAAGCGTTAGTAGCAAAGTTAATTACGCAATATAAAGTCAGTAAAAAATTCTCACTATTAAAGCAGCTCTATGAATTACAGCTTAAAGTAGACGTTATTCCGCAAGCGCTTGTATTAGTGCAGGCGGCAAATGAGTCAGCTTGGGGGACTTCTCGGTTCGCCCGAATAGGTTTAAATTTTTTCGGTGTTTGGTGTTATAGCGAGGGGTGTGGCATGGTGCCGAATAGTCGTAATTCAGGTGCAGCACATGAAGTCGCCGCATACAGTTCTGTAAAACAAGGCGTTGAGCGCTATTTACATAACATTAATACGCATCGGGCCTATAACGTATTTAGGCTTATTCGTGGCCAATTAAGGGAACAAAACCAACATCTGGCACCAGAAATATTAGCTACAGGCTTAACAGCTTACTCTGAACGTGGTGCGGATTATGTTTTAGAACTCACTGAGATGATCCGACATAATCGTCCATACTTTAATCTTACAAATAAATAGATCTTTAGTAGCTTTGCCGTTCCAAGTATAAAACTATACTGAACGGCAAAACTGTAAAATAATTTACTCTAAGATTAAAACTAAACCGTTAGCCAACATTAAACCAAGCAATACGCTGTGCTTCATAAGCTAACGTTAAATATGGCTTAATCATTGAAAAGTTTAGGTAATATTATTTTATCTCTGTTACTTTCAATAAATTTTCTTGATGAATGTTAACAGGGTTATTTTCAGGTACTGCTTGAGCAAAGGTTTCTTGATCAAAAGCGGTATCGCCACCGTTGATAATCCCAGAGCTTGAATTGATACCTTTAAAGTCAAAGAGTTCGCTGTCACATAAATGTGAAGGCACAACGTTTTTGATCGCAGTAAACATAGATTCTATTCGCCCAGGATGGTTTTTATCCCAATCTTGTAGCATTGCCTTAATGTTTTGACGTTGTAAGTTAGGCTGTGAACCACATAAGTTACAAGGGATAATAGGAAATTGCTTTAGCGCAGCATACTGAATTAGCTCTTGTTCTTTACAAAATGCTAATGGACGAATAACTACATGTTCGCCATTGTCAGACACAAGCTTTGCTGGCATTGATTTAAGCTTACCGCCGTAAAACATATTTAGCATTAAGGTTTCTAGCATGTCGTCGCGATGATGACCCAGTGCAACTTTAGTGGCTCCTAACGCTTTCGCCGCTTTATACAGCAATGCTCGGCGTAAACGTGAACATAAGCTACAGGTTGTTTTCCCTTCAGGAATTTTCTCTTTAACGATAGCGTAGGTGTCTTCTTCAACGATTTTATAAGCGACACCAATTGATTCAAGGTAATTTGGTAATATATGCTCAGGAAAACCCGGTTGCTTTTGGTCGAGGTTAACCGCAATTAAGTCAAAATGAATAGGTGCAGACTTTTTCAAAAGCATTAATATCTCAAGCATGGCATAGCTGTCTTTACCACCTGACACACACACCATTATTTTATCGCCGTCTTCAATCATATTGTATTGGGCAATAGCTTGACCAACATGACGTCGTAAACGTTTTTCAAGCTTTTCTAACTGCGTGTTTTGGCTTGGAGATAGGGCTGATTTTAAAACTGCGCTCATAATAAATTCCTGATAAATATTGGCGCGTAGTATAGCCGAAGTAGCTTAATGAACAAAGTTGAACTTGGACAATTTATTTATCTAATTTAACTTTATATTTTTAATACTTTTGAAGTGTAAGCTTATGATTAACTTATAGTACTTTTTAAAATAAGGTAAAGGTGTTTTTTCAATGATATTTGGGCTAAAGCTAAATCCCAAAAGTAATGAAAATTTAAGCTATAAATCTTGCAAAATAATTCGAAAAACCGGTCCAGGTTTGAGGGTCTATCGCGAGTCGTATTCTTGACTGTATGATGAGTGTTGATGCGGGTATTTAGGCATTTCAAACGAGCGAAAACATATAGGCATGCATGTAATATTACTACTAACTAATGTGAGCGTTTAACCAACGTTAAATATGACTAATGTTTTGAATATGCTGAACTGGTAATTTGTAAAATTATACAACGACTACAATTTTTATTTAACACTCAGGTTTTTGTTGTTGGCTGCCTTAACGAGTAGTAATACTAAGGTGTTTATAATTGGCTATTTACTGGGGTATGAATGAGCACTGAACGGTAGTTGTCGGCATTAGAATTAACAATCAATTTTTGTGTTTAGTTGACACTAACAGTATGAAAAGGTTAATGTCTTTCCTGATCGACGAGCAGAACTTAAGTGGTTAATAAAAGGAATTAATATGAAACACATTGTAAGCATTATTTTTATCGCATTTTTGATTTCCTGTGGTGGTGATAATAATGGTGACTTTAATTTGGATGAAGTTAAAGCAAGCATAGAAGCTAATCATACTAAATGGAAACTAAGTGCATTGTCAGACTATTCATATACGTATCAACGAAATTTAGGGGATTGCCCTACGGCAGATGAATTACCTGCGATGGATATAACAGTGGAAGATAATGAAGTTGTATCTGTATTCTATGCGGGTACAAGTGAAATACTTGATTTTGATAATGCCCCAACGATTGATACTATTTTTGGTGCGATGCTTGATTCATTAAGCGCAAAGCCAATAAAGTTTAGAAAATCAAAAAATGATAGCTCATTACCTAGCTTCGATGATTCTTTAGGCTATCCATCAATGTTCTATATAGATATATCCTCAAAAGATTGCGATGCTACATTGATCAGAGTAACTGACTTTTATTAACGTTACTCTGGAGAATTGAATTCGACCGAATATTTTAAAGTTCAAGGGCTAATGCGCTTATAAAACCGACATTAAAATTGTGTGAAGGAGTGATAATTTTTAGGGCAATATCAGCCAAGATTATCTGCTCGCTTGTGAGGCAGGTTTAAGCAACATTGCCGAGTGTGGAGTTCAAATTCAAGATGTTTATTTTTCGCTTGTATTAAGGAGTTAAATTGAACATTATAAGATATACTATATTTGACTAGTTTATCTAAATATGCCTTTCAATATCAATGTACGAGAGCGAAATAACGTCAAAGTAACAGGCAATGGTGAAACAACACTTATGCTTGCCCATGGTTTTGGCTGTGACCAAAATATGTGGCGATTTATGCTTCCGTCGTTGGAGTCTAATTATAAAGTTGTACTATTTGATTATGTTGGATGCGGTCAATCAGATATCTCTGCGTTTGATAAAAAACGCTACCAAACTCTTGATGGCTATGTTCAAGATGTTATTGAAATTTGCGAAGAGTTAAAGCTTCAAAATATTGTATTTATCGGACATTCTGTTAGTAGCATGATTGGAATGCTCGCTGCTCTTCAGTCACCAACTATTTTTTCCAAAATAGTGATGATTTGTCCTTCCCCTTGTTTTTTAAATTTACCACCGGATTATTTTGGTGGTTTTGAAAGGGATGACTTAGAAGAACTGATCACTTTGATGGACAAAAACTATATCGGCTGGGCCAATTATCTAGCTCCTTTGGTTATGGGGCAAAGCAATAACACCGAATTAATTAAAGAGTTGGAAGAAAGTTTTTGTTCTACAGATCCTAATTATGCCAAACCTTTTGCCAAGGCTACGTTCTTTTCTGATGACAGAGCAGCTTTAACTAAACTGCACTTACCAACCATGATATTGCAGAGTAGTGACGACAATTTAGCATCGGTTGAGGTAGGTGAATACATACATAAAAAAATACCTAATTCGGTTCTAAAAGTTATTGATTCTCAAGGACATTGTTTACATATGACAGCGCCTGATTCTGTACTTCAAGCCATTGAGCAATTTTTAGGGTGATAACACCAACTCTGGACTCCTTTCCGTGTATTTTGATAATAACGGATATGCAGACCAATAAACTTGAATATTGCAATAAATACGCGTTGGATGTATTGGGTCTAGATTCAAATAAAACAACTGAATATAGCTTGTTTGACATTATTTCTAAGGCTAGTTCTATATTCTTCGAAAGTTATATTCTACCTACCATTGTTAGCTCAGGATCATGCCAAGAAATACAAATATCGTTAATGTTGAATCCCAACGAAAAAGTCGCCGCTGTTGCTAATGTTAAGCTAGTTGAGTCAAAAATATTCTGGTCTATATACTTAGCTGTTGCTCGTGACAAACTATATCAAGAGCTTTTAGATGCAAGAGGAGATTTAGAAAACAAAACTGAAGAATTAACCTTGTTATCAAGAATTGACCCGTTAACAAGATTACTTAATCGTAGAGCTGCAATTGATGATTTCACCAAAATCTTTAATCTACTACATCGTAACTTTGTGCCCGTCTCATTGGCGCTAATTGACATAGATTGGTTTAAAAAAATTAATGATACCTACGGGCATGGCCGAGGTGATGAAATTTTAATCGAGCTTTCTTCTATCTTGAAAAAAGTGACTCGCACTAGTGATATTGTGGCACGTTGGGGAGGCGAAGAGTTTTTAGTGATCTTGTACAATTCAAACCTCGAAAATACTCGAATATTCAGTGAGCGACTGCATAGAGAAATTAATAGCATTAAGCTTGCCGGAGATAACAAATTATCTATTAGTGTCGGGGTGACTGCTTTAAAAATCGATAATTTAACTTGTTCTAATGTCATTGAGAAATCTGTCAAGGAAGCTGACATAGCATTATATGAGGCGAAAGATAATGGTCGCAACAGAACTGAATTTTTTGACGATATAAACTCCAATTAGATATAACCTACTGTACCCTCTAATAAAATTATAAATGGTCGATTGAACTCACATGGCGCAGGAGCCATTCACAGCAACTTTCAATCTGCTATGCTTCCTGCAAGATCATAGCTAACATTGGTATTTCGTATACCACCGCTAGCTTTCAGGCATAGAATTTGGTGTTATATGCTTTTTCAGCCGACTTACTTAAATGACATAGTTGACCTACCTCTTTGACAAGCTTAATGTCAGCATAGAGCTGTTTTTTTTTATCGTTCGTGATAAATAAATATAAATAGGGTCAGATTCAAAAGCACTATGACCGAAGGTCATTGCCAATTGCGCCATTTATAATGAATACTATCGTATATATGGGGGGAGATATGATTTAAAGCAGTGTAACAAAGCATGCTAAAGAGCAAAACTGGTTTGCGGTTTTTGTGGATTTTCTTATTGTCGTGGTGGGTGTGTTTATTGGTATTTAGGTAGCAAATTGGAACGAATCTCAGCATTAAACGACAAAGAAGCAAAGCTACTGATTGAGCTAAAACGTGAAATTAAAATGGGTATTGATGCCACTACATCGAAGGGTGATGCCTCACAATGGCAGGATATCAGAATAAGTCGCTCAATATATGATGAAATGCGCAAACTTGGCTTACCGCACAGCCGAACAATTATTGACAGTTTTGAACTCGTTCTTGCACAGAATGAAGGGAACGCTGTAATTTTTGATGACAAACCTGTTTACCGTAACCGAATCAGACAATTGATACCATTCGCAGTCCAAAAGTTTTATTGGAATAATTGTTATACTTATACAGGTGGTGTTGAAACTTATTTACAAAACTGTCCAGAGGGAATAACTAAAGAACTTGCTTCTTAAGTACTTAAAACTATTCTTAGCTAACCAGATATTAAACGTCATTTGACAGCTTGGGTAAGCGATTTAGTGACAGTCCCATCTAATTTTGATGATCAAAACACGGAAGCCTTAAAAACTATTGCTCTTATTGATGCCGAATTGCAACATCATTGATTTGAAATATAAACAGACATCCATCTTTATTGCTGAACTTCAAAAATTTCTGAGGGTAGAAATTGGCACTTTGAAATCATTTAAATTCAACATCATGACTTCAAAGTACTAAAATACCTATCGGCAATTAAATATCACTAGCTGAAATCAATTGCTCTGACCCCTTTTATTGTCTTATGTTGGCTGTCTGGTCAAAGTTGCCAACAGAAACTTTGTTTTTGTCATCCTTTAATATTTTATGACTAGTCAGCAGGCGAGACTTTGTCCGTCGAAGGTGAAGTGTTTATCTGATTAAGTAATAAAGCGGCCAAAATAATCCCACCGCCAATGCTTAACCTCATTATATCGGCCTCTGTGTTCCATATCAGTACGTTAACAACAATACCTGCTGGAATGAGTAAATTATTCATTGCTGCTAACGCACCTACATTGACTAAAGTCGCGCCTTTATTCCACCCAAAATAGCCTAAGCCAGAAGCAACGACGCCTAAGTAGATGAGCACTCCCCATTGAGTTGGTGTACTTGGTAACTTATCTGTATTGCCAAATAAAACATAACACACAGTAGCGACTATTAATGCGCCAATAAAAAACCAGCCAAATACAGTTTTATGATCCAGCTTACTGTTGGTCATTAAGTGTTTGTAAGTAACTTGCCCTGTAGCAAAGCACATATTGGCGGCTTGCACTAATAACAAGCCCATCAAAAAGTTACTATTAATACTTTCATAGCGAATAGCTAACGCACCACACACGGCAATAATGGCTATAACAAAAAAACGAGGGTTAAAATGCTTTTCCAGCGCATCGTTTAGTAGGGTGATATAAATGGGGGTCATTACCGTAAATAATAATACTTCGGGCACAGATAAATATAAAAAGGAGTGATAGTAAAAACTATACATGGCGCCAAGTTGAATCGCGCCTATGAGCATGAGTTTTATAGCTAAGGGCTTTGGTGTTTTTTTAAACTTTAAAAACGGTAAAAAAACTAAAGTCGCCAGCGCAATGCGCATCAAAACGCTAAACCACGCATCAACTTGGCCTGCTAAATAAACCCCAATTAAACTAAATGAAAATGCCCAAAGCAGGGTCACTGCAAATAAATAGCCCATAAATATCATCGTTAATTAATTAATGGCGACAGTCTATCTCTTATAAGAAATAAAATCTCTCCAATGGGCTTTTATAAGAATGACTTTATCGGCAAATTAATTCGTCACTACCTATGCATTAAAAATTTAGTACGACATCCATGTTATTACTTAACGTTCGAATAAGTCTACTCAATCGGAGTGTATTATTAGTGAGGGGCAGCGTAAGTAACGCCTCAATTTAATCTGTAAATGAGCATTTAAAACAGACATTTTGGCCTTGGTTTTTAGTGGTAATATTTTTAATTAGTGTCCATATTTATGGGATAAGATCACATTTTAGCTGCCATTAGATAAATAGAGGTTAAAGCTAGCTTTGGTATCTAAGTGATATATTAGCTTGGTGATTTGAACAACAAAAAACGACAGTTTTATGGTCGTAGTGATTGTACTAGGTGCTGTATACCAAACATCAGGAACCGACATAAAGAACATAAAGCGTCACCAGAATGTTAAGCTTTCTCATTTGGTGACGTACTTTTGTTTACTTATTAAGCTCCCTGCACTTTATTCAACATCGAGCGGTGAAACGTAACCATCGGGCTTTAATGCTAATACATCACAATTGAGTCTATCAATAACATGCTCTGCGGTGTTGCCAATCAGTGCTGCGGATAATCCTGTGCGACCAACAGTACCAAGAATAACTAATTCCGCATCTAATTCAGCAGCAATGCTTTGAATAATATCTTCAGGTAAACCCTCTTTAATATGAGTGCACTCCTCAGTAATATTAAAGGCAGTTGCATGTTCTAACATCGCTTTTTTATGATGCTTTAACATAGCGTTATTGTAATCGCTGGCATTAAACTCTGGTATTTCTATCGCTATATTTACCGGTGTTCCAGGGAATGAATTGACTAGGTGGAGATTTGCTTTCATTACTTTGGCTAGCTGTTTAGCTTCGGCGGTAATTTTATCATTAAGCGCTTTGTGTTCTTCTTCTTCACTGCCAATATTTAACGCCGCAATAATATTGCCATTTTCAGGCCATAAATGTTCTTTCACCAGTAAAACAGGACAAGGACATTTACGAAGAATATGCCAATCGGTAGGGGTAAATATTACTGATTTAAATTTGTCATGCTGATGAGTACCTTTTATGACAATGTCATAACCGTGTTCAAGTACTTGAGCAATAATTTGTTCAAAGGGACGGTTATGCCAAATAACCTTACAATCGATAGATATGTTAGTTATATCAAGTTCAGCGAGTATTGATTCTAGCCACTGTTTACGATCATTAATAACAGATTGGCACATAGCTTCGCGCTCGTCGCTTGATAGCATGGTGGTCATTTCATAAGAAAAATCATATATGGTCAAAAATGCCGTAATGCTAGCGCCAGTTTTACGTGCTAATTCTAATGCGCGCTTTAACGCTTTTTGATCTTCTGTTGTTGGGTCAATAACAGCGAGTATTTTTTGATACTTTTCCATAGCTAATTCCTTTATCAATTGTCTGTTATGTATAACAATAGCCTACTTTGAAGCAATAATAATTGTTTTAAATCAAATTATTATCACTTTAAACATAAAGTCATTCAATACTAAGCATAGCGTGAAATAGTCGAAGAAGGAAGTTTAGAAAAACAGGTAAAAAGAGTTGGGTTAAAGTGCTGCGCACTGGTTTAATTTTTCGATATTTAGAATAGTAATTAATTTACCATCAACTTCAATTAAACCATTTTTATGAAAGCGATTAAGCAAGCGGCTTATTGTTTCAACGGTTAAACCAATATAGTTACCAATATCACTTCGGGTCATCGATAAACGAAATTCAGAGGCGGATAAGCCGCGAGCGTGATAACGAATACTTAAGGTACTGATAAATGTTGCTAGGCGTTGCTCTGCATTTTTACGGTTAAGTAGTGTTAGCATTTCATGATCTTCACGAATTTCAGTGCTCATCATACGCAAAATTTGTTTTTTTAATTTTGGCATGCTGTTTGATAAATTATCGAGCGTATTATAAGGGATCTCACACACCATCGAGGTTTCTAGCGCTTTGGCAAAGCTTGGGTGTTCAGCATTAGCGATAGCATCAAAGCCAAGTAAATCACCTGCTAAATGAAAACCGGTAATTTGTTCTTCGCCTTGTTTATTAATGGTATAGGTTTTAAACGTGCCTGAGCGGATGGCGTAAAGTGCCTGCATTGGCTGACCATCGTTAAATATTTGCTCACCTTTTTGAATAGGGAGCTTACGATCGATAATATTATCTAAGGTTTCTAGCTCTTTGTCATTAAGAGAAAATGGTAAGCATAACTCACTAATACTGCAGTTTTGACAGTGAATAAGTTGCTGATCTGCGCGCGATTTATTACTCATAATAACCTTTAGAACGTTGAATGATATTCACCATATTAGATACTTTATTTAAATGCAATCAGTATAGTATAAATGCCGTATGAAATTATTAAAAGGGCAGCCAGCTTTCTAAAGAGGGCATGGCTTAATAATGATTTAATACTTATAGTGCCTAATGATACTGAAAGTAAGGCAGGTAAGGTGCCAAGACCAAAGAAAAACATGATTAAAGCACCATTAAATACATCGGCACTCGCCAACGCCCAAGTGAGCGTAGAATAGACTAAACCACAAGGTAGCCAGCCCCATAATGCCCCTAACGCGAAAGCACTTCGTATGTTTTTAATAGGAATAAATTTTTTAGTGTGTGGTGAAATATGACGCCAAATATTTTTGCCTAAATGCTCGACGCGGCTTAACCACATTAACCATTGACCTAGATGCAAACCTAATAAGATAAGAAAAATACCCGCGATAGTTTTTAATATAGCTACGGGAAAGCCAATGTTTTTTGCGGCCATTGAACTGGTTAATGCGACTAGCGCGCCAATGACACTATATGAGGCAATACGGCCGAAATTATAAGCAAATATAATGGCGTATTTTTTATGACGTGAAGTATCGGATATCGCGGTGGTTAACATGGTACTGATACCGCCACACATAACTACACAATGGCCTGAGCCTAATAACCCTATAACAAAAGCGGAAAAAAAATCAAGATTCATGAGGTTATTTTTCTACCTGTTTACTTACTTGAATTTTTGGCTCATTGCTAGGGTTTACTTGGCTTTTGTCTATCTGATTTTCGTTTGGCTGACTTTCTTTTAGCGCAGCGTTGTTGACTTTATTATGATCGTTTATGTCATTTTCATCATCAAATAAAATGCTCATACCTTGCTTTTCTAAGTCATCAAATTGCTCAGTTTTTACCGCCCAAAAAAATAGATAAATACCGATAGTGGTAAGTAAAATGGCAATGGGAATTAATACGTAAATTATACTCATTTTTTCAAAAGCCTTAATGAATTGCTCACCACTAAAATTGAACTTGCCGACATACCAATTACCGCCATATAAGGTGCAATATGCCCAGTAACCGCTAGTGGTAATACAATCGCATTATAACCGAAAGCCCAAAGATAATTTTGCTTTATAATTCGCGCGGTACTTAACGATACCTGCCGCAATGTTTGCACGCCTTTAAGCTTGTTGTTAAGTAGTATCACATCAGCACCGTTTTTAGCAATATCGGTACCACTGCTCATAGCAATCGATAAATGTGCTGCGCCCATAACAGGACTGTCGTTTACACCATCGCCTATCATAGCGACAGTGTGTGTATTTTGTTGCAGTTTTATAGCATTAACTTTGTCTTGAGCAGATAAATTAGCTTGTACATTATTGAGCTCCAATGAGGCTTGTAACTTATTACAGCCTTGCAGGTGATCGCCAGATAGCATAGTGGTTTTAATGTCGTGAAGATGTAGAAACTCAATCAATGCTTTAGCATCATCGCGCAAGCTATCATGTAGATAAAATTCAGCAACTAAGTCTTCACCTTGCATCAATACACATTGCGCACTATCGGCAATGTTATCGTTATTGCTCAGTAACCATGAGCTTTTACCAATGCGATAATGTTGGTTGTTAACTTCGCCAGAAATACCAGCACCAGGGGCAACCACAACTTGAGTTGTAGTTTGGCTAAAATCACGAAATGGGGTAAATGCCTTTGCCAAGGGGTGAGCCGAATGCGCTTCTAATGCCGCTGCAATGGCTAAAACTTGTTGTTGTCCTTCTGGCGCATTTTCCTTGGCAAAAACACCATAAGTTTTTACCTCAGCAATGGTAAATTCACCGGTAGTTAAGGTGCCTGTTTTATCAAATGCCACGGCATCAATTTCAGGCATAGTTTCCAGCACGTGTGCTGATTTAATCAAAATGCCTTCGCGATTAAGGCGGGTAGTTGCACAAGTTAATGCGGTTGGTGTTGCTAATGACAAAGCGCATGGGCAAGTAACCACCAAAACAGATAAGGTGATCCAAAATGCTTCTGTTGGTTCATGCTGTACCCAATATATTGCCGTAACGGTGGCAACAAAGAGAATAAGCGCAACAAAATATTGGGCAATTTTATCTGACAACTTCGCCAATTTAGGCTTATGACTTTGGGCGTTTTCACTTAAGCGAATTAATTGGCTTAAAAATGACTCTTGGTTATTGTGTTTAACTTTTGCGGTTAAGTTACCATCGCCATTTATTGTGCCAGCGTAGATGTTATCAAGCGTTGTTTTATTCAGCGGCAGTTGCTCACCAGAAAGCATAGCTTCATTGATTTGACTACTACCAGTAACTATTTCGCTATCAGCAGGCACTGTTTCGCCCGGCTTTATTAAAATAATGTCGTCAGTTTTTAAATGAGCTGCCGAGATAAAACGTTCAATGCCTTGTTCAATTTTAGTGGCGGTCATCGGCATTAATTTTAATAAGTTTGCCGAAACGTCAGCCGCGCGACTGCGGGCTCTAAACTCAAGAAATTTGCCGATAAGTAACAGAAAGGTGAACATGGAAACAGACTCGAAATACACTTCACCTTTTTGGCTAAATGTTGCCCAAGTACTAGCAAGAAAGGCGAGGCTAATAGCAATAGAAACTGGTACATCCATTGAAAGTTGTCGAGCTTTTAGAGCAAAAAAAGCGCTTTTATAAAAAGGATAAGCGCCATAGGTAACAATAGGAATGGTTAAAAATAAGCTTGCCCAGCGTAAATACACGACATTGTGCTCAGCCATATCTGCAAAAGCACCAAAGTACAAACCAAAGGCGATCATCATCACTTGCATCATTAAAATGCCAGAAATACCTAAGCGCCTAATAAAATCTTTTGCTTGTCTTTTGTTTATTTTCTCAGCCGTACTGGCTTTAAATGGTAGGCCGTGATAACCAATTTTATCGATTAAACTGAGTATTTCGCTAAGTTTTACTTGGCTCTCTTGCCATTGCACGGTTGCTCTTTGTGTAGTGGCGTTAACATTAATTTTATTAATGCCATCGAGCTTACTCACTTGCATTTCTATTAACCAAGCACATGCTGAGCAACTTATGCCCTCAATGGTTAATATAGTTTCTTTAAAACCGTCATGATAATAGGCAAACTCATTTTGTAGGCTTTCATCATCAAGAATTTCATTGCGCTGCAATTGTTCAGGTACTAATACTTCGCCTTTTTGTGCTGGCGCACTGCGAAAACGGTAATAATCAGTTAAATTATTGTCAACAATAGTTTGAGCTACAGCTTGGCAACCTATGCAGCACATAGGTTGGTTTATGCTTCTAATATTGGTTATTAAATCAATGCCATTGGGCACAGGCTCGCCACAATGAAAGCAATCTATGCTCATTACGCTATTCTCATCAATCTATTGTCATTAAAAAAAGACGCATTAATTTGCTTCAGCTGTATTCGGTGTTATCGCAATAAAGTCGGATTGAGGTAGGGTGATGACTGCTTGAATTTTCCAATGATTTTCAAAAGGACTAATGGTTAATTGCCATTTACCTGATACATCTTGGCCGGGTTCAAATAGATGAGTAAAATTACCATTGCCATCAGCGGTTAATGCTAAATAGAAATCTCTATCAGCTAAAGTAGGATGATAAAAATTGACATTTAATAATGGGAATTCTTTTTCAATACCCGTTGGACGAATAGTAAGCTGATCATCAACAAGCTTTAAACCAAAGCGCATGCCTAGTTTTTGAGCTTGTTTAATTTTACCCAACTCAAGGTTAATGGCTTTACCTTTTTTATAATAATCTCCGACCACAAGTGTGTCAGGATTAGTATTGGCAATAATGAAAGTGGCGATACCGGCAACTACCGCTGTAAAAGGCAATATAAATACAAACCATGCCCAAGGCTCTTTATACCAAGCTGTTTTCATGAAAATTTCTTCTTTGCTGAAAGAGTGCATATTATACGGCTTTTCTAATACAGGAACTATTAAAAAACTGTAATTTAATAAACTTTAACTTTAGCTTAAACCAAAAAAAACCTCGGTAAATTAAGCACCAAGGTTTTGTTATTTTTAAGACTAAGTTAACTCATAAGGCGTTAACTTTTACTCTTGAGATAAGCTATAAACATAAGCACTGATCACATGAATTTTTTGTTCACCTAGGATTTTATCCCACGCTGGCATAATACCAGCACGGCCATTAGCAATTGATGATTCAACAGCTCGCTGCGAACCACCATACAACCAGATGTTATCAGTTAAGTTAGGCGCACCTAATGCGATGCCCATTTCTACACTACCTTTACCTTCACTGCCGTGACAAGCCGCACACATGGCAAATTTAACTTTACCAGCTTCTGCTGCTTTAGCATCAACTTCACGACCACTTAAGCTCAGTACAAACGCTGCTACTTCCTTAACACCTTGTTCGCCACCTAATGCCGCACTCCAAGCTATCATGCCATTTGCCTTGCGACCATGGATGAGCGTAGCTTTGATCATTTCAGGTGAACCACCGTATAACCAGTCTTGGTCAGTTAAGCTAGGAAAGCCAGTTGCGCCGCCTGCGTCAGAACCATGACATTGTGAGCAGTTTTGTAAAAATAACCGTTGGCCAACTTTACGTGCCGAAATTGCTTCATCATCATTAGCGGTTGCTAAATCAATAATTTCACGTTTGGCATAGGCTTCAAAAATAGGACCATATCTTTTATCAGCAGCAGAAATTTCACGATCGTACTGTACTAACATGCCAGCTTCTTTCGCGTCTATAACACTCACTTTTGATTCTGATAAATTCAAGATACCTTGATTCGAGCTTTTCCAACCTAGTAGGCCTTCAAAATTACCTAAACCAGGGTAAAGTAGTAAATAACCAAAACCCCAAATAATAGTTAATAAGAAGAAAGTACTCCACCATTTTGGTAGTGGGTTATTTAATTCTTCAATACCGTCAAAAACGTGGCCTGTAGGCTCACCTTCTTCAACGCCAACAAAGTTCTTTAAGCAATAGCGCAACAGTAAATAACAACCTACTAATGTACCTAAGGTAAGAACGGTAATCCAAATACTCCAGAAGCTAGACATTATTATTAGTCTCCTGTTTGTTATTTTTGTCAGTGTGTTTTATTTCAGTTTCAATTTTTTCTTCAAAAATTGAATTTGCCGCTTCATCAAACGCCGATTTACGTTTTTTTGAATATGACCAAATCACAATAACAATAAATAATGCCAATATTAATAGGGCAATTAACCCTCTAAGCGTGCCGTAATCCATCATAATTATTTCAACGCATGACCAAGAGACTGTAAATATGCAATTAATGCATCCATTTCTGTTTTACCTTTAACGGCTTTTTTTGCACCCGCAATTTCAGATTCAGAATAAAGTGGAATAGCATTACCTTGCTCGTCTTTGTGGCTACGATTACGCGTTAAAAAGTTAAATGTTGATAACTTTTTAGCGGTTAATTCGCCATCAAGGGTATTTTCAGCTAACCACTTAAACGAAGGCATATTAGACTCAGGTACAACTGAACGTGGGTCAAGTAAATGCGCAAGATGCCAATCGTCACTATAACGACCACCAACACGGGCTAAATCAGGACCTGTGCGTTTTGAACCCCATAAAAATGGATGTTCCCAAACATGCTCTCCGGCAACTGAATAATGGCCGTAGCGTTCAGTTTCCGCACGAAAAGGACGGATCATTTGGCTATGACACACATTACAGCTTTCGCGAATATAAATATCACGACCTTCCATTTCTAGCGCGGTATAAGGGCGTAAGTTATCAACCGGTGTGGTGGTTGCTTTTTGGAAGAACAACGGCGTAATTTCAACTAAACCACCGATGCTGATCGCAAGAATAGTAAAAATAGCAAACAAGCCAACATTCTTTTCAAATTTTTCATGTTTATTTTTCATTGTTGCCTCCTAAGTTATTTCAACTGGCTTAAGACTATTGTCTTTAGCATAAATTGTTTTGAACATGTTGTAAGCCATAATCAAGAAGCCAACAACAACCAATACACCACCAACAAAACGCATGAAGTAGAATGGTTTCGAGGCGATTAAGCTTTCAACGAAGCTGTAAGTTAATGTGCCATCAGTGTTAACAGCTCTCCACATTAACCCTTGCATTACACCTGAAATCCACATAGCGACGATATATAAAATAATACCCGCTGTGTGCAGCCAAAAATGTACGTTGATCAAACGAATGCTATACATGCGACCCTGATTAAATAACACAGGAATTAAGTGGTACATGGCACCAATTGATACCATAGCAACCCAACCTAGGGCACCTGAATGCACGTGACCAATAGTCCAGTCAGTGTAATGTGAAAGTGCATTTACAGATTTAATTGCCATCATAGGGCCTTCAAACGTAGACATACCGTAGAAAGATAATGAAACAATTAAGAAGCGGAGGATCGGATCATAGCGAAGTTTATGCCATGCGCCAGACAGCGTCATAATACCGTTAATCATACCACCCCAAGATGGCAAGAATAATACGATTGACATAACCATACCAACTGACTGAGCCCAATCAGGTAGTGCAGTGTAATGTAAATGATGAGGACCGGCCCAAATGTACAAAGAAACCAATGCCCAAAAATGAACAATAGATAAGCGGTAAGAGTAAACAGGACGTTCAGCTTGTTTAGGTACGAAATAATACATAATACCTAAGAAACCAGCTGTTAATAAAAAGCCAACGGCGTTATGACCATACCACCACTGCATCATGGCATCGATAGCGCCAGAATATATTGAGTATGACTTCATCATAGAAACAGGAATAACCATACTGTTGCCAATATGCAATACCGCAACGGTGAGAATAAAACCACCAAAAAACCAGTTGGCAACATAAATATGAGAGGTTTTACGGTTGACCAAAGTACCAAAAAATACAATAGCGTAGCTAATCCAAACAACGGCAATTAAAATATCAATTGGCCATTCTAACTCAGCGTACTCTTTGCTTGATGTATAACCCATGGGTAACGTTATTACTGCAAGCACAATAACGGCTTGCCAGCCCCAAAAGGTAAAAGCGGCTAGTTTTCCACCAAAGAGCGTCGCTTTACATGTACGCTGCACTACATAATAAGAAGTAGCAAACAGTGCACTGGTACCAAAAGCAAAAATTACCGCATTGGTATGAAGTGGACGAAGACGAGAATAGGTTAACCAAGGTGTATCAAAATTTAGTGCTGGCCAAATTAATTGCGCCGCAATAAGAACACCTACAAGAGTACCAACGATCCCCCAAATAACTGTCATTACGGTGAATTGACGCACCACATTGAAGTTATAAGACGGATGATCAAGCGTTGTTGTCATTTTTTTTGTTCCGTTTACTAGGTTAGATTTTGCAATTTTGTATAAAAAAGATACTTTTTAATGAAAAATGCTGAGAAGCCATGATAAATGTTACACCCGAATACGAGTTTTTTCAGAATCTGTATGATTTTACCTTTCGCACATACTATAAATCAACCGTAAAGCTTGATTTAAATCAACAAAAATATTGCTGTGGCAGCAATATTGTTAAATAAGTTAATTACCCAATTTCAAATAATTGTTGTGCCTTTAAAAGGTTACCATTAAAAGTAGGCTAATTTAGTTAAAACAGCGAGTTAACTTGTGGCTGAATTTTACACAATAAATTTAAAAATAAATGTTAGATATTGTAAAGCGAGCTTCCTTGATGTTGGCAAAAAACAGCGCAGCGCTATTTATATTCGATGTCTCAAGCGATTTAAAGTTGAAATATCGATAACGTCAATATGAATTATATGCAAGCGTTTGTGATCAATTAATAAACATCACACTGAGTATATTAGGACGGAAACCAAGTTGGCTTCTTTATTCTCTTCAATAAGGCGTAATAATGTTGTCATTTTATTACTTACTCTCACTATATCTTTAAACACATCAGGATTAACACCGCGTTATTAGCACCGTAGTATCAGCAGAGCGTAAAATATAACGGCACTGAACTAAACAAACTTTGTTTTATCGCTAAACTTCATGAGAAAAAAGTAATAAACATCAATGAGGTTTGTGTATCATGTCTAGCAAGTATCTCGCTTTTAAATCAGCCAATGAATATTGACAAAAAATTATTGCCACGCACTTTCTCTTTCATTTTCTCTTGCACAGTATTATCACTGTTAGCAATACTGCTAATAGCCTGTGGTCCCCAAGATAAAGCTAGCACAACAGTGAGTGATAATATCCCACGCACTGCGCAGTGCATTGCCGAGCAAAGCCAATGTCAATTCGACTTAGCATCAGCATCAGGGCAAATTCAAGTGTTATTCGATGTTGAAAAAATAGTTGCTGAGCAGTCATTCACTATGGTGGTGAATTATTTTGGCGATCAAAAACTTACTAGCATTAGCGGTTATCTTGAAGGTGTTGACATGTATATGGGAAAAATCCCATTATTTATTGAAGCGCAGATGACAGAAAATTCGACAAATGACCAAATATCAGTGAATGTAAAGCAGCCAATAAATAACTCAAATCATTTAACACCCGTTATAAAACAAGATATTAAAGATGGTGTTAAACAAGTATTTCAAGCAGAAGTGTTAGTGGGTAGTTGTTCTGCACAGCAAATGACATGGCGTATTTGGTTAACCTTTACTACCAGTAAAAATGACACATTTACTAAAATGTTAACCGTGATGAGTTATCGTAGCTAACACACTGAACTAAGCTCTAAGCTCAAAGCTCAAAGCGTTAAGTATTCAACACTATTTTCGCGCTAGTAAAATAACCATGTCAGAAAAATAGTTACACCGATAAAACAGTTGAGCCAGTATATATCTGTCAGCTAGTGGCTAACCAAATTGCGACTAATATCATTAAACTTCCTGATATTTTATTCAATAATTGAACATTGTTTCTTTTGGTTAAAACCTTGCCGATAGTTTTTCCTCCGGTGGCATAAATGGTCATGCAGATAAATTCTGATACTAATATCACAGCAACTAAAATGCTTAACTGTGGCGCCAGTGGCAATGTTTGGCTAATAAAAGGGGGCAATAGCGAGATCATAAACGCCCAACCTTTGGGGTTGGCTATCGCGGTAAAAAAACCTTGCTGAAATAAACTACGTTTTTTAATCGACTGCTGGCATTGAGTTGAGTCGGTAGCCAGTTTGCCCTTAGTTCGCCACATGTTAACGCCCACGTATAATAAATACATCGCGCCAAGTATTTTAAAGCCTTGAAACAGCTGCGGAAGCTTAGCCATTATTGTAGCAACCCCGAGTACAGAAGCAATGGCTACGGTTGCCACACCTAAGAGCTCACCATACATCATCCAAAATGTTTTTCTCACCCCAATAGTAATACCTAAACTCATGGCTAATGTCATACACATGCCTGGTGTCAAACTAACAATAAAAAATGTTGGAATAAAAAGGCTAAGCAGGGTGAAATCAATCAAGGTTGGGTATCCAAAATAGTGAATAATTCGAAGATAATAACTTAACTTGGCTTATTAATAACATTTAAATTTAAGCTTTTTTATTAAATATTAGGTTTTTGTAATATAAAGCGCATAATACCAAGTGCTGTGAACAAATAATCCATGAAATTTCACAGAAAGTACCAAAATTTTCAATCATCAATTAACTCGTACCCAGTGTTAGCAAAACGATTCTTATCGACAAAGGCAGCAAGTTTTCAATTAATGTAGTCAGGAGTATTACTATGAAAATCAATAGTTTTAACCGCAATAGCTTTAGTGCTAATTTAGCTTCACGAACGGTTAAGTGTTCGTTGTTTTCAGCAGTAATTATTTTAGTAAGTGGTTGTTCATCACTAGGCGTACAGCCATGGGAACGTGATTTATTAGCAAAAGAAGAAATGGCACTAACATCTTCACCTATAGATTCAGCACTCGATGACCATATATATTTTAGTAAAGAAGCGTCAAGTGGCGGTAAAAGCTTTGGTGGCGGAGGCTGCGGATGCAATTAAATCAGAAAAAGCCGGCAATAAATATTAAGGCGGCATTAACTATTGCTACCTCGGCTTTGTTGGGCACAGTACCGGCTATCGCGAATGCTGCTAACGACTCAACCACAGTTACCAAAGCACAGCTAGAGTCTGCTTGGGATTTTGAAAGCGCATTTTTGTATTACAGTGAAGGCGATCGGGTATCAGCAGCTGAAGCTATTATTAGCGCACGCAAAACTTTTGCAAATGACGAAGTACTGAACCTCAAACTGACGATAGATTCACTAACAGGTGCCTCAGCTAATGGCGCAGCAGCACAGCCCAATGTGCAAACCTTTACCAGACCTTCAGGTAAAGGAAGTTATCAAACCAAAGCGGGTGAAACCCCGTTAGATGACACATTTAAAGATACGCGCGTACAACTAAACGCTCAGTGGACTCAGCCATTAGCGGCAAACTATACTGGTAGTGCTGGCGTACATATTTCAAAAGAATATGATTACCTGTCACTTGGTATTAACGGTAACCTTGCGTATGACTTTAATCAAAAAAATTCAACATTTTCAGTAGGGCTAAGCTATTTTCAAGACTCTTTCAAGCCTGAAGGTGGTATTCCCTTAGCCTTTGCATCTATGCCTTTGGCTTATGGAAACGACAGTGATACAGACAATAGCGTTAATAAAGCTGGCTTTGATGCAACGCGCAGAACCGACAGTGACGATAAAACAACAGCCGATATTATGCTTGGCTTCACGCAAGTTATAAATCGTAGAATGGTCATGCAGTTTAATTACTCTTATTCAAAAGTTGATGGTTACTTAAATGACCCGTTTAAGGTCTTAAGTTTGGTTAATAGCGAAGGAATTACGCAAGACTATCTTTATGAAAATCGACCTGACACTCGAGTAAAACAGAGCTTATTTGCACAAACTAAATATCATTTTGAGCAAAACGTAATTGATGTTTCTTATCGCTATATGTGGGACGACTGGGAAATTAGCTCTCATACTATTGATACAAGGTTGCGGATCCCATTGTCTAGTAGCAGCTATATCGAACCTCATTTGCGCTTTTATCAACAAAGTGCAGCCGAGTTTTATCAACCATTCTTAGCGCAAGCGAATTCAATGCCTGAATTTGCCAGTGCTGATTATCGTATAGGTGAAATGAGTGCATACACGGTAGGACTGAAATACGGCATGAAACTTAGCGACGGTAACGACTTGTCTTTTAGGTTGGAATATTACCGACAAGACCCTAAAAATTCCGGCCATTTAGCGCCAGATGCGTTAGCTAATGTTGATTTATATGAAAGCGTTGACGCGATAATCGCTCAAGTTAGCTATTCATTTTAAATGGCATGTCTGCACCAATACCCGTTAATAAATGCTTGAAAAGGCTTTAAGCAATGAGGATGTTACTTGAATAAAAGGTCGGTAAGAAATATTGAAGTAACAGTAACTGATGATGGCCATAGTATTTGTTTTGATGCAATGGCCAGTCCTTGTGAAGTACTAGTCGCTAGCAATGATAGCAAGCTGGCATTGACCTTAGGCAGGCTTATCGCTGATGAAGTTTGGCGTATCGAAGATAAATATTCTCGCTATCAACCGACAAGTGTTTGTTCAGCAATCAACAATAGTCGTGGAAAATCAATCCCTATAGATCAAGAAACCTACTTGTTATTAAACTTTGCTGATACTTGTTATCAACTCAGCGAGGGGGTGTTCGATATAACGTCAGGCGTGTTGCAAAAAATTTGGCAATTCGATGGTAGCAGTAATATTCCTTGTGCTGCTGAGGTAAAAAAGAGTTTAGAAAATATCGGTTGGCTCAACGTTAGCTTTGATGAACAGTACATAATCATGCCAGAAAACATGGAAGTAGATTTTGGCGGTATTGGCAAAGAATATGCGGTTGATAGAGCGATGATTATCGCCAATGAATTTACCGAGTTACCCGTATTAGTTAATTTAGGTGGAGATTTAGCCGCGAATAAGCCGCGTAAAGTCAACGTGCCTTGGCAAGTGGGCATTGAGCATCCAGGCTTCATAGAACGAAAACCTATGGTGGTCAGTTTATTACAAGGCGCACTAGCTACCAGTGGTGACGCCAAGCGATTCTTGCTCAAAGATAATGTTCGTTATAGTCATATTTTAAATGCTAAAACTGGTTGGCCGATTGTTCAGGCCCCACGTTCAATTACCGTTGTGGCACCGCAATGCATTCAAGCAGGTATATTAGCGACATTAGCATTAATGCAGGGCGCACAAGCTGAAAGCTTTTTGACAGAGCAAGAAATCAAGTTTTGGGCTATTCGTTAATATGCGCTCAAGTCTTATCCTTGATTTTTCAAGCGCTATCAAGATAAAACGTGCTGTTAAGCACGCTTTATCAAAGTAAAAAACTCAGTTACTAAATCTTATTCTTGATAAAAACCAATGTGTTGATGAAAACGCACGGTTAGCTCTTCTTGGTCGTTAATATATTCGAGCTTTTGAGCAATGCTATACAAGGTATGCTCTATTTGAATTAAAAATTTACCAAAGCCATGACTGGTTTTATCTTGCTCACTAGCAACAAAAACAAACTGCACATTGTCAACTAATTGATCTTCTGCCCATTTGCTAGTGTAACTGCCGCTGCCACTGGTATTTTTCGGGTTATAACTCAACATGATCAATTCACCATTGGTAATCGTATTTTCATCGTCACCACAGCGGACAATAGGTACGAGACCATTGGCAATAAAGGCGCCATTATTTAAATGATGTTTTTTAGCTGCACTAATAAAGGCATCAGCAATATAATTATAAAGCGGACTGTAGTTTTCACCTTCACTATGATCTAGCTCTACAAGTTTACGCAAACGGCGGTTAATGGGCATATCAACAATCGCGTAAGTTAATTCATCAGTATTTTTGGGCAATGATATATCGTCAGTCGCATAGCGATTAGAGATACTTCTTAACTTATGAACTTGATTACCCTCGACCCCTTTATCTTTAGCAAACAAATCATAAGTTAAGTGCTGATGATCACTGATGCGAACGTCTTGCGCCGACATACCGGTTTGTTCGATAAACTTACTAATTGCTTGGACGACTTTTTGGTGAAATTTTGCCGAGTTGTGTCTTACATCATCACCATTTGATAAAAATACTAAATGTATCTTACTGGCTTGCTTCTTAGCATCAAAATAAGCATTTTGGCTGTAATGGTAACGAGAGTTATATAAAAATAGAATTTGTTGCTCTGTTTGAGCGGTAAGTTTTTCAGGACTAAAGCGGATACGGGCAAATTTATCATTAGCGACAAACTGACCACTTTCAATATCAAGCTCGTCATTAATGTTAAAAAATAGTGTCGAAAGCTTTTTATAAAAGGCTAAAAAAGGTTGTTCATTACTATGATCAATCGGACCGGAAATTTTTTCTATCAATTTCTCGGTAATATTAAATTTAGCAAGTAAATATTGGTTTTCACGTGCTGACGATGGAATGTAAACTTTGTGTTGAACGCTTCTTGTACGAGAAATTTGCATAACAATTAACCTATGGATTAAAAACGTCCGTACAGTAGCAGTAATAATCATATGCAAAGATGATTTATATCAAAGATTAAATGATCTTTACTTAGCAACTCATAAATAATTACTAACAAAGTGATAAAGCCATATATCTAGCGTTTTATCACTAATACCGTTAATCTACGGAGGTCTAAATTCACCAAAAAATAATTAATTTGGTGAATAAACTTTAGGAGAATTAAGTTGAGTTATATTCGTGAAAAACGTCAGCAAATACTTTCTGGTGCTGGCGCATTACTACTTTCGATGAGTGCTTGTGCTCATGATAATTTTATTGAAGCTTATCAGTCGTTTGATATTGACGCGATAAAAGCTGATGTTAAAACCTTATCTTCAGATAAATTTGCTGGCCGTGAACCATCAACTGAAGGTGAAACATTAACAACCAATATGTTAATTTCGCAATTTAAAAAGCTAGGTTTAGCGCCTGGTAATGGTGATAGCTACCTTCAAGCTGTGCCGATGAATAGCATAGTAAGTGAGCCAGTTGGTACCTTGAAAATTGCTGATATAGCCTTTGATTTCCCTAAAAACTATGTTGCCAGCTCGCGCCAAACTCGTGAACAAATTAGCCTGGAAAATTCTGAGTTAGTTTTTGTCGGTTACGGTATCAACGCCCCTGAGTATCAATGGAATGACTATAAAAATATTGATGTAAAAGGTAAAACTGTTGTCGTGCTAGTTAATGACCCAGGTTACGCCTCGCAAGACCCAGCATTATTCGATGGTAATACTATGACGTATTATGGCCGTTGGACTTATAAATACGAAGAAGCGGCTCGCCAAGGCGCAGCAGGCGCTATTATAGTGCATGAAACTAAACCGGCAAGTTACGGCTGGAATGTTATTGAAAGTAGCTGGACCGGCGCACAATATCATTTACCAGCAAAAGAAGTAAATGAGCCAGTTGTTGATGTTGAAATGTGGATCAGCACCGAAAAAGCCCATGAGTTAATGGCGAAAGCGGGTTTAAATTTTAATACCTTAAAAGCACAAGCGTTATCGAAAAACTTTAAAGCCGTGCCACTTAAGCTTACCGCTGATATCAAAGTTAAAAATAGCATCACAGATTCAGTATCTAATAATGTAGTCGCCACCATTCCTGGCCGCATTAGCCCTGATGAGCATGTTATCTACATGGGGCATTGGGATCACTTAGGCTCTACCGTTATTGACGGCAAGAAAGTTTTCTTTAACGGCGCACATGACAACGCGACAGGTACCGCAGGTTTAATGCATATTGCCAAAGCCTATAAAGTATTAGATAAACCCCCTGAACGTTCAATAACCTTTATGGCTGCAACAGCAGAAGAACAAGGCCGTTTAGGCTCTCGTTATTTTGCAAACCACCCAACCATGCCGTTAAATAAAATAGTGGGTTTGATTAACATGGACAGCCTAGATATTTCTGGCTTGAAAAAAGACTTAACCGTAGTGGGTTTTGGTAAATCTGAATTGGAAGACTACTTAGCAAAAGCCGCTAAACGCCAAGATCGAACATTAACACCAGAGCAAACGCCAGAACGTGGTTATTACTATCGTTCTGACCACTTTAGCTTAGCAAAGAAAGGCGTACCGGCATTAAGTGCTGGTGGTGGCTCTGTGTGGCTTAATGCTGAACAAAAAGCCATTGGTGAACAAGTGTCTGCGTTAGTGGCTAAGTGTTATCACCAAACCTGTGACGAATATAACGAAAACTGGGGTTGGCAGGGCATGGTGGCTGAGCTACAAGTTTTCTTTGAAACCGGCTTTATGTTAAGTAACACCAAAGACTGGCCAAACTGGCATGAAGGTAGTGAATTTAAAGTTACACGCGATGCCATGATGAAGTAAGTTATTAAGATATAAAATATCAAGACAGGGCTAGATGAAAATCTAGCCCTTTTTTTTATGCGAAAATTTCGATGACAAACGCATATTTAATAACAGCACAGTCCGTTGATCTACCAACTGAGCTATTGAGATTTCTAGGCTTGTCTTTGTTTATCAAACTTCAGACGAAAAAAAACCTGCTAAATAAGCAGGTTTCTTAATTTGGCTCATCAACCTGGACTTGAACCAGGGGCAAACGCATATTTAATAACAGCACAGTCCGTTGCTCTATCTGCTGAGTTATTGAGGAATTGTTCCTCACCATATTTTAGACGAAAAAAAACCTGCTTAACAAGCAGGTCTCTTAAAGTGGCTCCTCAACCTGGACTTGAACCAGGGACAAACGCATATTTAATAACAGCACAGTCCGTTGCTCTATCTGCTGAGCTATTGAGGAATTGTTCCTCACCATATTTCAGACGAAAAAAAACCTGCTAAATAAGCAGGTTTCTTTAATGTGGCTCCTCAACCTGGACTTGAACCAGGGACAAACGGATTAACAGTCCGTTGCTCTACCAACTGAGCTATTGAGGAATTGTTCTTTTCACTATTGTGACTACTGTAACCGTTTTTACTTTAATATAAAAACCATCACATCTTAATGTGGCTCCTCAACCTGGACTTGAACCAGGGACAAACGGATTAACAGTCCGTTGCTCTACCAACTGAGCTATTGAGGAATTGTTCTTTTCTAATATAACCGCTAGCAATAAAATTGACAGCCATTACTTAATAATTTGGCTCCTCAACCTGGACTTGAACCAGGGACAAACGGATTAACAGTCCGTTGCTCTACCAACTGAGCTATTGAGGAATTGTTTTGAAAGCCGCTATTGGCTAACGGGGCCGAATATTAAAGGCCGCATGTCAGACTGTCAACACAAAAGTTAGAAAAAAATCAATTTATTGGTCGTTTGCTCAAATAGCAGGCATTGTTAACAGCATTTCTTCACTTTTTGATGAATAAACACTCAATACAAGTTTGGGTAATTAATTAACATAGTTATCCACTTATTCTGTGGATAACTATGTGAGTTAAAGTGTAAGTTTACGTAAAGTGAACGGTAGAATGCGGCTTGTAGTAAAATGGACTTTTATTGATTTGTTCATTAATGTTCTTTAATAACAATTGGTTATTGTTTATATGTTGAGTTTTTGTTCATGCTCGTGTGTTTTTTGTGCAAGCGTGATATTTCGTACATTTACTGTGTATTTCTACGAAGAGCAGGGTAGGCTAATTTAAGACAGCTATATTATTTTTTATTCAAATTAGTAGTTTATTATATGAAATAAAATATATACGTAGCGAGTCCTATCACTATCTTTTACAATGGCAGATGCATTCGATTTATCACTTATTTTGAAAAAATTAATGACAAAAACTAAAAATATTCACCAAATAAACCTACTTAAAGATCCCGTAGCACCGACGTTAAAAACTATGACCATTCCGATGATTTACGGCATGATTTTGTTGATGACTTTTAACTTAGTGGATACTTTCTTTGTCGGTTTGTTAGGCACCCAACCTTTAGCCGCTATTAGTTTTACTTTTCCTATTACCTTCACCGTGATCAGTTTAACCATCGGCTTAGGCATAGGAACGTCAGCAGTTATTGCAAAAGCGCTGGGTAAAGGTGACAAAGCATCGGCAAAGAATTTAGCCACAAGCTCATTATATTTAGCGGCAATCATAGTAGGTATTCTTGCGGTTATCGGTTACTTGCTTATCGACGAAACCTTTTTGCTATTAGGCGCTAGCGAGGCATTGCTCCCCTTAATTCATCAATATATGGATCTTTGGTTTTTAGGTTGTATTTTGTTAATTGGTCCTATGATCGGCAACGCAATTTTACGTGCAGATGGTGACACCAAAACACCCAGCATAATTATGGGCAGCGCAGGCTTAATAAACGCCATATTAGATCCTATTTTTATCTTCGGCTTTGGCCCAGTACCTGCGATGGGCATTCAAGGTGCAGCAATAGCGACATTAGTATCTTGGGTATTTGGTTTAGGCTATGTTCTCTACATTTTAGCGGCTAAGCGTGGCTTAATTCATACCCATTTAATGTCAATTAAAGACTTTATTTGCTCGTCACGCGATATTTTACATATTGGCTTACCCGCTGCTGGCGCTAATATGTTAACCCCAGTTTCTTCGGCGATATTAACCGCCATTGTTGCTGAATATGGCGTGTCAGCTGTGGCCGCATTTGGGGTAGGTTCAAGAATTGAATCTATTGCTTGTTTAGTAGTATTAGCACTTTCAATGACCTTACCGCCATTTATTAGCCAAAACTTTGGTGCTGGTAACATGAAGCGTGTTGAAGAGGGTTATAAAACCTCAATAAAATTTGTTTTAGCGTGGCAGGTATTTATTTATGTCGTGCTGGTATTAGCCGCCCCGTTTATTGCTGATATATTTTCTAAAGAGCAAGCTGTAGCCGATATTATTAAACTCTTTATTTGGATTTTACCTTTAGGTTATGGTCTACAAGGTGTGATAATTCTAACTAATTCATCATTTAACGCGCTGCATAAACCTATGGTTGCATTGGTGTTAAGTGTTATTCGATTATTTATTTGCTATGTGCCTTTATCTTATATGGGCAGCTTATGGTTTGGTTTAGAAGGCTTTTTTATCGGAGCTTTACTTGGCAATGTAGTGATGGCAGCTATTTCATATAACTTGTTTAGTAAGCAATGTGAAAAAGATCGTGTCACGGCAGAGGTTATTGCTTGATGAAAGCGTTAAAAATACATTCAGATTATATTCCCAGTGGTGATCAACCCACCGCAATCGCGAAATTGCTTGATGGTATTGAATCAGGCTTAGCACATCAAACCTTGTTAGGAGTAACTGGCTCAGGTAAAACTTACACCATCGCTAATGTGATTGAAAATCTTAATCGTCCTACCATGATAATAGCGCCAAATAAAACCTTAGCAGCGCAACTATACGGTGAAATGAAAGATTTTTTTCCTGATAATGCCGTTGAGTATTTTGTTTCTTATTACGATTACTATCAACCAGAAGCTTATGTACCAACTACAGATACTTTTATCGAGAAAGATGCCTCTATAAATGAGCACATTGAACAAATGCGGCTATCGGCTACCAAGTCACTGTTGGAGCGTAAAGACGTCATTATAATCGCTTCTGTGTCGGCTATTTATGGCTTGGGTGACCCCGACTCTTATTTAAAAATGATGTTGCACATTAGTGTGGGCGATATTATTAATCAGCGCGATATTTTAAGACGCCTAGCTGAGTTGCAATACACCAGAAATGACGTGGCATTTCAACGTGCTACTTATCGCGTGCGCGGTGATGTAATTGATGTATTTCCTGCGGAATCAGACCGCATGGCTCTGCGCATTGAATTATTTGATGAAGAAATTGAACGCATTAGCGTATTTGACCCACTTACCGGGGCGGTTGAACGCACAGTTGCTCGCGTAACCGTTTATCCTAAAACGCATTACGCGACCCCTCGTGAAAAAATATTGGCTGCCGTAGATAAAATCAAAATTGAATTAAAAGACCGAGCAGCACAGCTAAAAGAAAACAATAAACTCGTGGAAGAGCAACGAATTGTGCAACGTACACAATTTGATATTGAAATGATGACAGAGCTTGGTTATTGCTCAGGTATAGAAAACTATTCTCGCTACTTATCAGGCCGTGGGCCAGGAGAAGCGCCTCCAACTTTATTTGATTATTTACCTAGCGATGGCTTGTTAATTATTGATGAATCACACGTCACCGTGCCGCAAATTGGCGCTATGTACAAAGGTGACCGTTCACGTAAAGAAAACCTTGTTGAATATGGCTTTAGATTACCTTCTGCACTTGATAATCGACCTATGAAGTTTGAAGAATTTGAAGCCTTATCGCCGCAAACTATTTATGTATCAGCAACGCCAAGTAATTATGAACTTGAAAAATCCGCTGGGGAAATTGCTGAACAAGTAGTTCGCCCAACCGGATTACTTGATCCACAAATAGAAGTGCGTCCTGTTGAAACGCAAGTTGATGATCTACTTTCTGAAATACGTAAACGTGTAAAAATTGATGAGAGAGTATTAGCCACAACTCTAACCAAACGCATGGCGGAAGATTTAACCGATTATTTAGACGAACATCAAGTTAAAGCGCGTTACTTGCATTCCGATGTAGATACCGTTGAACGCGTAGAAATTATTCGAGATTTTCGTTTAGGAAAGTTTGACGTGCTAGTAGGCATTAACTTGCTGCGAGAAGGTTTAGACATGCCAGAAGTATCGCTTGTAGCGATTCTTGATGCTGATAAAGAGGGCTTTTTACGCTCAGAACGCTCACTTATTCAAACTATTGGCCGAGCAGCACGTAATATTAATGGTCGAGCAATTCTTTATGCTGGGCGCATTACTGGCTCAATGCGTAAAGCGATTGACGAAACCGACAGGCGTCGCGAAAAACAACATCAATATAATCTTGATAACAATATTACCCCGCGTGGTGTTAGGCGTAATATTTCAGATGTTATGGATCTTGATGGTGGTAAAACTCGCGCGGCAGCAGCATTAAAAGCGGCAGAGCCTGCTTCAGAATATGAAACATTAACCACCAAACAAATTGACGTGAAAGTACAAGAGTTGGAAAATATGATGTTTAATCATGCGCAAAACTTAGAATTTGAATTAGCCGCGTCAGTGCGAGATAAAATTAAACATTTACGCGATTTACAGCTGGTAACTTAGACGAGAAATAAAACAAGAACACTTATTAGCACGGCTATTACTTATAAAGGATATATAAATGATATATAAGTAAAATATAAGTGCTAATAAGTGTAAAGCTAGCGGTTAATTACAAACAAAATAACTCATTAGAGTATTGCTGCAATATCACTGGCAATATCGGCGGGCTTAGTACTTGGACTATAACGTTTTATTACTTTTCCTTGGTTATTAACCAAGAATTTTGTGAAATTCCACTTGATGCTTTTACTGCCTAAAATACCTGGCGCTTCGTTTTTCAAATGCTGATATAAAGGGTGAGTGCTTTCGCCATTAACTTCTATTTTACTAAAAAGCTCGAATGAAATATTAAAGTTAAGATCACAAAATTTTTTAATTTCACTGTTATCACCTTTCTCTTGTTTACCAAATTGATTACATGGAAACGCTAACACTTCTAAACCTTTATCTTTATATTCTTGGTACAAATTTTCTAAACCTGCGTATTGTGGGGTAAAACCACAGGCACTAGCCGTGTTAACGATTAGCAGGGTTTTGCCTTGATATTTAGTAAAATCAACGGCTTCATTTTTATAATTATTAGCACCAAAGGTGTAAATAGCTTGTGTCATAATATTTAACTGGTCGGATCAATGATAAAAGTAGAATAAGTTAAATGGTTGAGATTAACAAGATTTACGCGCTACATACTAATTTGGAGGAGAAAGTATTTGCAGGCTAGAAATATCTTCAGGCTAGTTATCGCTGGCGTTTAATTGATTATAAAATTTTGAGTATAAAAATAAAAATAAAAATAAAGCTAAAACAAACAGACGAACTAGTGCGAAAAGTTCCGTCTGAGTGTTTAAATACGTTGAGTTGAGCTGTTATAAACGGGTAAGTAAGCTCGAGGTGTCCCAACGCTTACCGCCATTTTTTTGCACATCGGCGTAAAATTGATCGACTAACGCGGTTAACGGCAAAGTAGAGCCATTATTTTTGGCTTCAGTAAGCGCGATATCAAGATCTTTTCGCATCCAATCAACCGCAAATCCGAAATCATATTCGCCTTTTATCATGCTTTTATGACGGTTATCCATTTGCCAAGACCCCGCAGCACCTTGACTTATAACTTCAATAACCTGTTCGCAGTCTAAGCCAGCGTTTTGTCCAAAATGTAACGCTTCAGCTAAACCTTGTATAACACCAGCGATACAAATTTGGTTCATCATTTTGGCTAATTGGCCGCTACCCACAGCGCCAAGTAATTTACTGAATTTGGCATATGACTGCATCGCGGTTTCAACAGCTGCGTATTTAGCTTGTTCACCACCTACCATAATTGATAATTGGCCATTAACGGCACCCGCCTCACCACCAGAAACAGGCGCATCTAGAAACGCTAAATCAATAGCCGATGCTTTTTGTGCTAATTCACGCGCAACACTGGCCGAGGCTGTAGTATGGTCAACAAGAATAGCTTTAGATTTCATACCTGCAAATGCGCCATTAGGCCCTAAAACTACTTGGCGTAGGTCATCATCATTACCAACACAAACAAAAACTATATCGCTATCTTTCGCCGCTTTTGCCGGTGTGCTAGCCATGGCTCCACCGTATTGTTCTACCCAGCTTTGAGCTTTAGTTGAGGTGCGATTATAAACCGTTACTTGGTAACCCGCTTTTTGCAAATGCCCCGCCATAGGAAAACCCATAACACCTAAACCAATAAAAGTTACTTTTTGCATATTGTTCAACCTACTACATTTAAATTTGTTAAATTTGTTAATTTTGGCATACGTTAGCGTTAGAAAACCTGAAGCCACTAGCCGCTATCCACTCAAAAAAACATTTGTAATTCATCTTTAAGAGCGGCTTTATGCCAATTAAATTCGGTACCTTTAAGTTATTAATTCAATCGCTATTTATTATTTATATATTCAAATAACGCTTTTAATAACTGCATTTTTTCGGTGTTATTTTCATATTCAAAAGCTAAGTTTTCTAATTTCATCATGTATTCATCAGCGCTCAATAAGCCTTTAGTGCCATGCTGAATACGATTTTGACAATGAGCCTGCCACTTTTGTTGTTCACCATCGTTAAGGGTATAAGGGAAATTACGCGCGCGATAACTAAACAACAACGTATTTAATCTTTCATCTTGAAATTGAAAAGGATGCGTACCCAATTGCTCTGGCGATAGTTGGTGTAATATTTCCATTTGAGCTTTATCGCTATGCGAGAAAAACTTTCCGCCGTATAGCGCAAACTCAGCTTCTACTGGTTCATCACCAAAGTCACTGGTGGCAAAAACATCAGTTAATTTATCTCTAAGCTCAGTATATTGCTTAAGCCTTTTCAAGTTATCAAGGCAAAGCTCTCGAGGAATGTCTAAACGCTCGGCGTTTTCAGGTAACAATGTTTTTGCAGGTGCTACTATCGGGCACTTGTTTAAGTGAATTAACTTAATGGGTATCGGTAATTCGTCTTCGGCTAGCTCATCATAACGGGTATATAAACGCGCTTTTATCTCTTCACTTGAAAGCTCAAATAGAGGCGTAGGATCGCGCGCCAAATCGACCGCAATAACAGCATTTTTATTAATAGGATGATAACAAACTGGCGCAAACCAACTGGTGCAACCATGAGCAGAAGACACTTTACTCGTGGTATGAACAATAGGTGTCATGTTGTAAACATCAATTAGCTCAGCCACTTGCTTTTTATTCTTCAAATTAAAAATAAAGTCATATAACTTTGGCTGTTTTTCTTTAATAAGTTTTGCCATGGCGATAGTGGCATAAACATCACTCATCGCATCATGCGCGGCTTCATGGCTAATGCCATTAGCTTTTGTTAGCAGTTCTAAGCGAAAACTCACCACTTGTTCACCATCGCGTTCAACCGTTGGCCATTCAATACCTTCAGGGCGCAAAGCATAGCAAGCGCGCACCATATCAATAATATCCCAACGACTATTACCATGTTGCCATTCGCGAGCATAAGGGTCGTAAAAGTTACGATAGAGTAGGTAGCGAGTTACCTCATCATCAAAGCGAATACTGTTATAGCCGGCAACACACGTATTAGGTTGTGAAAATAGCCCATGAATACGATCAGCAAACTCAGCTTCACTTAAACCTTCACGTAACGCTTTTTGCGGCGTAATACCGGTAACTAAACAAGCTTCAGGTTGCGGCAAATAATCTTGTGGCGGCTGGCAATAAAACATCTCAGGCTCACCAATAATATTTAAATCAAGATCGGTACGAATACCAGCAAACTGAGAGGGCTTGTCGAACTTTGGTGATATTCCCCAGGTCTCATAATCGTGCCAGAGGATTGTTGGCTGATCTGTGTTTGGAGCAGAAGAGTTCGGTTTCATTTTATCCATGTAAAACAACTTGTAGTTTTAATATCGCTATAGATTTCAAGCTATTGCTAAGCTAAAAAGGCTAAGCCACTTTATGGCTCTGACTTTAGCACAGGCAAGGGATAAAATCCTACAAAAAGGGTGGTAGTTAAAAGGTGTTAAATTGCCTTTCACAGGGGATACCGTCTCCATCACCATCCATTTTAGTATTGGGACAATTTTGAAGAAAATACTTCGCTTCTTCATAAGACGACATTTCACTGCAATGCTGGCGACCATCACATGAAAATTGTGATTGGGTATTGATTACTGGCTGGGGTGGAAATGAATTAACCTTAGGTGCTGTGAATTGCTCTGCAGGGATATGTGGAGTCTTTACGTTCAAGCGTTGATACGCAAAAGCACAAACAACGATTATCGCAAATAGTAAAACTGTTTTACTTTTTGGAGAAAATGAATTTTTATAAACACGGTGTTTTTGCTGCTTTAATGCCTTGGCAGCAACACCTTCAATGCGGCAGTTAATAGCGCTAGTTTTGCCATTACTTTGTTGTTCTACCTCAAAATAAATGAAGTCACCAATTTTTGGTTTTCTGCTCATTTCTTTTAAGGCCGAAATATGAATAAAGGTATCTTGTTTCAGCTCGGGTGACTCAATAAACCCAAATCCTTTATTATCAAACCAGCTTTTTAATTGCCCCTTGTGCATCGCCGCTCCATTGTTGATGTTATAGTTAACTATATTTTACACCTATGTAATATTAAATAATAACAGCGGCTTAAACTATATTTGTTTGAATATTATTTATCATACGTTTTCTAAAATAATGGGCTAACAATTATTATTGAAGCATTATTTGTCATAACTGAAATTTGCGTTTTGGGTTATAAACTAACTTTTAGAACGCTCATAAGCTGGTATATTTATAAAGTCGTTATCACCACGCGCAATCGCTTCTTTTAAACTCGCTTTTCTACTACGGCGATCGCCAATAGTTTCACCAAAAACATCAACATGCGCTTGCTCCATAACAGCAACCGCGTCGTCATGAGATATTACACCAAGGGCTTTACCAGCATGCATAAAGCCCTCAGTTCTAAATTTTTGTTTATCATCTTTTTTGTGCTGGGTGGCAAGCTCGAAAACCTGCACTAATTGTTGATAACAGCTCTGTAAATATTCTTGTTTGTTCATTGTTTAGACCCTTTTATCAATGCGTACAAATTGTTACACACCAAAGTTAATAAATTGATTAATCTTAGTTAAGTTAATTACTTAACTAAGATATTAATTGACAATTTATGGCATTTAAATCAATCTTTCTGTTACATAATGTGTTTTATTAATAATACCTAGTTTGGTATTAATATCTTTAAATTATTATTTTGAGTTTACGGACGATGTGCAATTAGGATGATGCAGTGACACCTCAGTTTTATAATGAAAATGCGCAAGAGCTTGCCAAACAGTACCTTTCAAAGTCATTTGAAGAGGTACATCAAACCTGGTCACAGTTTTTACCTGTTGTTATAGCAAACCCTAATGCCCGTATTCTTGACTTAGGCGCAGGCGCTGGTCGCGATGCAAAGCATATAGCCGAACTAGCCGAAAAACAGCATAAAACCGATAACAATATTCAAGTTTATGCGGTTGAACCCGCAACTGAGCTTGCCAATTTAGGCGCTGAAGTCACCAAAGACTTAAAGGTAAAATGGCTTAACGATGCTTTACCTTCATTAAGCGTTATCACTAAACAAGAAGTTAGCTTTGACTTAATTTTATTAAGTGCAGTTTGGATGCATATTCCTCAAAGTGCTCGCGCTCGCGCAATTCGTAAACTTGCCAACCTATTAAAGCCCGGCGGAAAATTAGTAATATCACTTCGCCATGGCCAAACTGAAGACGATTTTAAACAGCGTAAAATGCATATCGTATGTGCTGATGAGTTAAAACGTTTAGCGGCTGATGTTGGCCTATGTACCAAGTTAGAAACACAAAAAGAAGCAGACAAACTCGGCAGAAACCATGTTTTTTGGCAAACCCTTGTGCTGCAAATGCCAGACGATGGCACAGGCGCATTCCCGTTCATTCGCCATGTCGCGATTAATGATGGCAAGGCTGCAACTCACAAGATTGCTTTGTTAAGAGTTTTACTAAGAATTGCCGATGGTCACCCAGGTGCAGTTCTGCGAAGAGAGTCATCTCCATTTGGCGATCGCGTTATTTTACCAGCGGGTTTAGTCGCGCTTTATTGGTGTCACCAATACAAAGATTTAATCGATACGCATCAGTTATTTCAATCACCTAAGAAAAGTCCAAACATGGGCTTTATGAAACCTGAAGGTTGGCACAAGTTAACGCATCGTAGTGCTTCAGATTACCGTATTGGTAATTTATTCACGGGTGAAGATGCCATAGCACTGCATAAAACTATTTCAGCGGCGGTTAGTAATATTAAAACTATGCCTTGTCGTTATATTACTTTCTCTAATCAAGAGGCTGATAGTAGTGCCAAGGTATTTGAAGTTGCCAGTAAAACCGTTAAAGCCAAAGACAGTATATTTCTTGATTTGCAAACGCTTGAGCAATGGGGCGAGTTCTCATTACCTGAATCAACATGGCTAGCGTTTAATCGTTACGCTTGCTGGATTGAGCCTGTATTGGTGAGTGAATGGGTTAAAACCATGGCTAGCTATTCGGGTAATGCTCAATATGCATCGCCTGAAAAGCAGTTTCATTTATACCAAGCACTGAATTGGTTAGAGCCTAAGCGAACAACAACCGAAGTGCGCAGTCGTTTTGAACAGCTTAAAAAGCAGTTACCAAAAAGTGAGCAAATTCAATGTGTGTGGTCAGCAAAATCATTACAGAAAAAGTACGATATTGATCACAGCATGCCATTTGCTCGTTGGCCAAATAACGATTTATGGAATTTGTTGCCGACTGATAGTCAAATTAACAATCAAAAAAGTGATCGCTTGCCAACAGAGCATAAATTAAAAGCCTCGAAAGAAAGAATTCAGCATTGGTGGCAAACCGCTTGGCTGAATGACAGCAACAGCACATTCAGCGGAACACATGTAAATGATGTTCATGAAGTTAATGAAATGCCAGCAGGCTATGTAATAAACGTTCAGGCTTTTAAAACATCCACAAAGCTAGAGCAAACAACAGCAAGTATGTCAGCTCAAAGTAAACGATTTTTTGCTGAAGCCAATATCGCCTTGCCGGGGTTAAGTTCAGATAACACATCGATAGATGATTTGTTTGAAGCGCTGGTTATGCAACGTGGCCGATTGAAAGCAATGCAACAGCTGAGAGAGTGGTGAAAACATAGCCCGTCAATTATACCGTAACAATTTATTAACTTTTTCTTTAACCAACCGCCAACTTAGCCGTCTCATGCCACAAATACGCTGGCATGGGGTGTTTAAGTTTCCATGTGATATTCATCGGCTGACTGCCTTCATATTTTACAAAATCGACTGGGCCAAAATTGACAAACCCCATGGTTTTATCATTTTCGTCTTTGGCTTGCTCGCGAACAAATAATATGAATGTTTTGTTGTTTTCTTTTTGCTTGATATAGCCCAAACCGCGGCCTGCCTCTGGTTTAGAGTTATTTTGCGTTTGCCAGTGAAATAATGTTGGGCTCATCGCATAGTCATGGTACATGGTGGTTGCTGAGAACTGTTTTTCATTTTTATTTAAGGTGACAAAAAGTAAAGATGTATTAGAAGCAGGAATATCTAAAACACCTTCTCGGCTCGGTGACTTTTTAGTAAAGTCACTATCACCAAAAGCAACAAGAATATGTTCTTTGGGGTAACGAACATGCATTTGTAATGGCGAAGAATCGACCTTTGCATTGCCAATTTTTGGCATGGCAAATTCACTTACTTCTAGTTGTTCAATAAGTATTTCGATAGCTTCGCTGAGTTCATTTTGCAGGTTTTTATCTTTAAGCGCTGCGATACTGTCTTCAAGGCTATTAAAGCCTGCTTGTTTACCGGCTTTGTCCCAAAAGTCGTAATGGCACATTAAGGTAAACAATTGCTCAGAGTTTACAGTTTGGTCTGTAAAGTTAGTTAATGGCAACGCAAAATTATTACCACAAAGGGCTTTAATAAAGCGTAAATAAGATATTGAGGTGCAGATCATTAATCGGTTGTTGATAGCACGATAGTAAGCCGCATAAAGTGCCTGTTTACTTTCATCTATGGCTTTATTTTTACTTATCGACAGTAGGGCTTGCCAACCGCCAAACTTACCAACTTTAACTTTGTAGATATCTTCCAAGGTAATATTAGGGTTGATATGTAGAAAGTTTTTTAATGTTAAAGGTAAATGAGTAACATGAGGGAAATTAATAATTAAGTTAATTAATCGGGTTTTATTAAGTGTTGCTTGGCTGATGTTTTTTAAGATCATGGTTTGAGTTTTTTCTTGTAACTCAATACGACAACCCAAAGGCAAATGAGGAAAACCTTGTTTAATTTCTTTTGCTATTGCTTGATTGGTTTTACCCACTAATGCTCTAAACTTATGTGAAAAGTCGTATTCTGGTCGCGAATTGCCGACAAAATCCAATATTGTGCAGCACTCTTTGTTATCGGTTAAACGCAGTCCACGTCCTAATTGTTGTAAAAATATCGTCAAGCTTTCTGTCGGGCGTAAAAACAGTAAAGTATCTAGCTCTGGAATATCGACACCTTCATTAAAAATATCGACCACAAACAGCACGTTTATTTGTTTTGATTTAAGTCGTTGCTGCATGACTTCACGATCTTTACTGTTATCGCTAGTTAGCACGCCACAGGCAATATTTTTCAGAGTGAACTTTGCTGCCATAAAGTTTGCGTGTTCTTTACTGACACAAAATGCCAGCGCGCGCATTTCAGAAATATCAGTAACAATTTCATCTAAGCTTTGTAGTATTCGTAAAACACGTTGGTCGTTATAAGTATAAAGGTTGGTTAATTCAGCAATGTCATAACGGCCTTTAGACCATTTTATTTGGGTCAGATCAGTATCGTCATCTATGGCAAAATATTGAAAGGGAGAAAGATGACGTTGGTTAATTGCTTCAGGTAAGCGTATTTCAGCGGCAATAACATGACAAAAGTCGCTAAGAATATCAGTACCATCATGTCGCTCTGGTGTCGCGGTTAACCCTAATAAAATTTTCGGACTAAAGTGTTTCAATACTTCTCGGTAGCTTTTAGCTGCAATATGATGAACTTCGTCAATAACAATATAATCAAAGTAATCTTCACTTAACGCTAAAGTGTCAATTGGATTGCTCATTTGTGAGTTTAAACTTTGAATAGAAGCAAAAAGATGGTGATATTTGTTTGGTTTGTTATTGCCGACCCATAATTCGCCAAAATTACTATTTTTTAATACGCCACGATATGCGCCTTGTGCCTGCTTTAAAATCTCTTCTCTATGGGCAATAAATAAGAACTTTGCTTCTGGGTTTTTATCGTAAAAACGGGCAAAGTCGAAAGCTGAAATAATGGTTTTTCCTGTGCCTGTGGCGGCAACAACTAAGTTGCGATAACGATTATGCAGTTCACGCTCAACCTGTAGTTTTTCTAATATAGTTTGCTGATGAGAATGAGGTTTTATATCGAAATAAAAGCTCGGCGCTGCATTGTTAAAACTGCCTTTCGCTTCTTGCAGGGCGTTATGCAGCTTTTCTTTACTCTCTGCTTTGCCATCAAAGTGTTCAAAGTCTGGTGATTCCCAATACGTTTCAAACGTGCTGAGCGACTTTTCAATAATGTGTGGAATTTCTTGTGAGGTGATTTTTAAATTCCACTCTAAACCACTTGTTAAAGCTGAATGCGATAAATTAGAAGAGCCAATATAGCCAGTGTGGAAGCCTGTATTTCGCATGAATAAATAAGACTTAGCATGCAACCTTTCACGATTAGTATTGTAACTGAGTTTTACTTCGGTGTTGGGCAGTGAGGCTAAAAACTCAACGGCTTTGGCATCGGTCGCGCCCATGTAAGACGTGGTGATTATTTTTAGCTGCTTGCCACTTCGGGTAAAAGCTTCTAACTCGTTTTTAAATATTCGAATGCCAGCCCACTTGATAAATGACACTAACCAATAAATTTTATCAGATGATTGGATCTCTCTTTTTATCTCAGTCTCTAGCGAGATACCGACGTTGCTGCCACAAAATAGCTCACTTTGACTTAGCCCAGTAATAGGCATTATTGATTCAACGTACTTCGGCAAGTCTGCTGCAATAGGATTGGATTTATCAAAAAGAGCGGTAAGTATTTTACCTTGGCTGTCTAACAGATTTTCACTGATCAGTTCTTCATCGCGAATATGCTGGCTAAGCCATTGCACGATAGTATTGGCGAGTTTTATTTGCTGATGAATTCTACTATCACCGTTGGGTACAGAGTCCATAGCAATTTCAATAATACGTGTTAGGAATCGCGATAATAGCGTTGCGGCCTCGCCAGCTTCCAATGACCGTTCGCCAACATAGAAGGCATCGCGATCTAAATTTTGCTCTACCAACTGTGTTATTAGCTGCTCATAAATACCTGTTTGAGACATCAACATTCCTTATTGTGTTAAGCACCTGATATAACGATTCATATAACTATTTAGCTAATCATCATAACGTAAATCTTTATTGGATTAATACTGTTGAACTTTCGCAGTCACAGCATTGTAGCGTGTAAGTTGTTTGTTTTTTTGAAACCTTAGTGCTCTTACTAGTACAGCTCAAACATGGTGTTTTTAATGGCGTATTAGTGTCGCATTTGTTGCATTTTATAAAATAGCCATAACGCCCACTTTTCACTAAGTAATCTGATTTTTCATGACAGTTTTTACACTCTATTGAGGTTTGCTCTGAAGTAGCTACTGGCAAATATGGCTTTAAAGGTTCTGTAATATTTTCAAGGGTTGGGGTTGTTTGTTTTACCTGAGACATTAAAAATGACGTGATTGATAAGAGTTCATCTTCACTAAAGTCTGGCCTAGTCTCGAATGGGTTTAACTTTTTCACAATAGAATCTTTTAATTTCATAACCTCTTTAAGCTTATCAACTAAAAATTCTGTTTTAACTAGATATTTAGAAACACTTTTCGGCATGTTTTCACGGTCAATAATAGCATTGCTTGATATTGCACAAACACTATCCCAACAACGCATGCCAAATGATTGTTGCTTAATACCAAATAACTTACTGAGGATGCTTTCTCTATTTTCGTAAAGTAATTCTCTTAGTAATTTTTGCTGTAATTCGACTTGTTTAATAGGTGAAGGCATACCTGACCATTGGCTACCTAAGCTGCGAGACCATTCTTCAAAATCATTAACTTTTACATTACCTTTGATACTTTTAGATTCAATTAATACAAAGCCGTAAGGATAAATAATCAGATGATCTATTTGAGCCGTTTCATTATTGTGGGTAAATTTAAAGTCGTTAATGACAAATACTTTTTTATGATCTTTAAAAGCACGTCTTAAAAAAAAGGCAACATCTTGCTCTTGTTTTTGTCCAGCTTTAGCGGTTGGGGATACCGCATTTATAATTGTTTTGTCTTTTAGAATCATACTGCTGATCTTCCATGTCAAATAAATCTAATCGTATGATATTAACCTAACACCATTATAACGTTAAGTATTTTGTCATTAATCTTTGATAAATTGAGGGATGCTGAAAACAACAGTGGGCACTCATGCTAATCACTTTGCTAAATCTAAGTGTGATTAATCGTTTGATTCAGGTGAATATAACGATTAATGTTAAGTTGTTTTACGATACTAAAAGTTATTCAGTTGCACCATAACGGTGCTGGCGCATCAATATTATGCATCACGTAAAACGGTTAAAAATAAAATTATATTTATTATTTTTAACTTATTGAATTAATTATATTATATTTTACTTTTACAAGGCTTGATTTGCGCTTTTAGTGGTCTGTAATATGCATGTAATTAACCAGGTATATTTTTAATTACTGATGTAAATATCAGGTTAGTTTTAAGGGATCAAATGGACTCCATACTTGTTATTATTGCTATATCGTTAGCACTTGCTAGCGTAATAAATATAATTTTAACCAAATTCTCAATTTCACATATCATAGGTTATATAATTACCGGCACTATCGTCAGTAATTTTTTCGATTTTAATGGCAGCACCACACCGCACTCACTCGAGCTTATTGGCGAGTTTGGTATTGTATTTCTAATGTTTACTATCGGTTTAGAAATGTCTTTTTCTAAACTCGGTAAAATGAAAGAGCTGATATTTTTTAATGGCTTTGTACAGGTAGCGTTTAGTTCTTTAGTAATTTTTGTTATGGCATTTTATCTATTTAATGTCGAAGCCATTCCGTCTTTAATCATTGCACTTTCATTTAGCCTGTCTTCAACGGCTATCGTATTACCGTATCTGAAAAAATCAAAAGATATTGTTACGCCTTATGGTAAAAAGTCAGTGGCAATACTGTTTTTTCAAGACTTGGCTGTTATCCCCATTTTGTTACTTATGGGCTTCTTATCTAATAATGAATTATCTATGACAGATATTTTATTAAAAACCTTTTTGTATGCCGGCGTAATTATTATTTTCATGTTTACTATCGGCAAAAAAATTATCGCTTGGTTACTGCATTTTTCGGCAAATGCGCGCATGGAAGAATTATTTCTAAGTTCTGTTTTTACTATTGTATTGGGCGCGTCACTGATCGCGCATGAAATGGGTTTTACTTATTCTTTAGGCGCATTTATTGCCGGTATGATTATCGCCGAAACTAAATTTCATATAAAAGTAGAATCAGACATAGCTTCATATAAAGATTTGTTATTAGGAGCATTTTTCTTTGCTATTGGCACAAAAATCGATGTTTTATACTTTATAAGCAACCTGCATTGGGTACTGGGTGTTTTAGCGCTAGTTATGTTGATAAAGGCCATTATTATTTATTTATTAATGATAATGAAGTCTAACAAAAGTGAAGCTATAAAATCTGCTGTTGCGCTATGCCAAGTAGGGGAGTTTTCTTTTGCTATATTTGCTATGGCAATAAGTCATAACCTTCTAACAGAAAGTTTAGGCAGCTTTTTAATATTGATCACCGTGTTATCTATGATATTAACGCCATTTATGGTGAGCAATATATATAAACTCGCTGCGCTTTTTGTTGTTGAGTTTTTTGAATCAGACAAAATAACAACCGTGAATGCAAGCGATCACACCATTGTTTGTGGTTTTGCTATTTTAGGACGTATTGTGGCAAAAGAACTGACTAATAAAGGTGTGAGCTTTTTAATTATTTCTGATAATTTACAACATGTAATACTGGCTAGAAAACGTGGCTATAACGCTTACTTTGGCCACTTAGATAAAACACCGGTGTTAGAAGCATTAAGGGTAGACCAAAGCACTAGTATTATTGTTACGGTTAATTCTTTAATGAATAAACAAATTATTTGTGAAGCCGTACTAAATTATTATCCGGGTGCAAAATTAGTCGTAAAAGTTAACACTTTGGAAGAAAAAACTGCATTAGCCGATATTAAAATAAGCTCTTTTGTTCATGCGCAGCAAGAAACCGCAGCGCTTTTAGTTAAACAAAGCATGCCTTAAATTTAAAGGGTAAATTACTTTTACATCTGTTATTTGGTTTTAATATTAAATTTGCTGAGTTGATTTTAATGAAAAGGTGGGTTGTCGCTGCTAGTGAAATAGTTGAAGTTATACTGGTTAACTAATTTTGGCCATTAATTTTTATTTGATCAGTATTTTCTGTTTCATAGGAATTGAGATGAAAGATATAGAATAATGCTTTGGCTATATTTATATTGAATTTACATTGAAAATAAAAATGCCTCGAATTGTACTTATCAATTCAAGGCATTTTTTATGAGGTACCAGTAATTAACGCGTTATAAAGATGCAAAACGTTTGGTATGAGCATCAGTACTACCAAACAAAAATTGAATGGTGGTCAAACGTTTAAAGATATGACCCACATCAAGTTCATCAGTCATACCTATAGCACCATGCAATTGCACTGCTTCACGACCCACTAAGTTTGCCGCTTTACCAATTCGACTTTTCGCCGCTGATAATGCTTTTGCATCATGGCCATTATTGCTATCCATTTTTAATACGGCCATTAACAGTATAGATTTAGCTTGCTGATGCTCGATAAACATATTTACTAGCCGGTGTTGTAGTGCTTGGAAAGTACCAATAGTGCGACCAAACTGTTTACGTGTTTTTGCATATTCTACTGTGCGTTCATTAGCTATTTGCATGGCACCAACGGCTTCGGCGCAAACTGCTAACGTAGCTTTGTCGATAATATTACTAATGGCTGGCAAGGCGTTGTCTTGCTCACCTAACAATTCTAGAGTAGGGGTGTTATCAAACCAAATGTCAGCGGCTTGGTGTCCGTCAACATTGGCATAACCTTCACGTTTAACGCTTGGGTGATTAGCATCAACAAGAAATAAGCTGATGCCATTGTTGTCATTTGTTGTACCTGAAGTACGCGCTGAAACTATTAATGTATCGGCATGATTACCGTTTAACACCACAGACTTATGACCTGAAATAACAAATTCACCATTTTTTTCGCTTGCGATACATTTCACGTTGTTTAAATGATAACGGCTTTGTGGTTCAGCATAGGCAAAAGCCATTTGCAGTTCACCTGCCATTATTCTTGGTAAGTAATCGTCTTTTTGCGTTTGATTACCCGCCAAGGCAATTAAACCACCCGACATAACGGCAGTTGCCAAAAATGGTTCAACTACCATGCCTTTGCCAAACTCTTCCATGACCAGCATAAGGTCGACCATAGAACCACCTAAACCACCGTCTTCTTCGGTAAATGGCAGCATTAACCAGCCAAGCTCAGCAAATAAGGTCCAATTTTCTTGACTAAAACCTGTGGTTGATTCGAGTATTTTTCTGCGTGTTTCAAAATCGTAATCGTTGAGAATAAACTTCGATACACTATCTTGAATCATTTGTTGTTCGTTATTTAACGAAAAGTCCATTGTAAACTCCTAATGCTAATTTAAAGGCCTAAAACGGCTTTACTGATGATGTTAGTTTGAATTTCGTTACTGCCACCGTAAATGGATGCTTTTCGGTTATTAAAGTATCGTAATGAACTATTCGTTGCCATATCAGGACCAATGCTTTGTCCGTCAAAGTCATCATTGAATTGATCAGGAACAAATGGCATTGAGTAGTACCCAGCCGCTTCAACATATAACTCGTCAATTGCTTGGATAACTTGAGTGCCAACAATTTTTAAAATTGAAGATTCTGGCCCCGGAGCTTGGCCGGTACTGATAGCTGAAAGTGTGCGTAATTCAGTGTATTCTAAGGCTAATAAGTCTATTTCTACTTGTGCGACTTTTTGCGCAAAAATAGCGTCATCAATCAGTTTGTTATCTCCATCAGGAGATATTTGAGCCAATGCTTTTAATTGTACTAGGCGATCTTTAGAGATAGCAACGCGAGCGATACCCGTTCGTTCATGTGTTAATAGTACTTTAGCGTACGTCCAGCCTTTGCCTTCGACTCCGATAAGGTTTTCTGTAGGTACACGCGCATTATCAAAATGAACTTCATTAACTTCATGTCGACCATCAATGGTTATAATAGGTGATACGGTGATTTTAGGGTCGTTCATGTTAATTAACAGGAAACTGATCGCTTCTTGGTTTTTCGCGCTAGGCTCACCGGTTCTGACTAAACAGAATATCCAATCGGCATGTTGGCCTAAGGTTGTCCATGTTTTGGTGCCGTTAACCACATATTCATCGCCTTCTTTTACCGCTGTTGTTCTAACCGATGCAAGATCAGAACCTGCTCCAGGTTCTGAATAACCCTGACACCACCAAACATTACTGGCTAATATATCAGGTAAAAAACGTTGTTTTTGTTCTTCATTACCGAAGGTATAAATAACAGGTGCAACCATTTTTAAACCAAAAGGGATCACATCTGGGCCGCCAGCTTTTGCGCATTCATTGGCAAAAATATATTTTTGCGTTGGTGTCCAACCGGTTCCACCGTGCTCAACTGGCCAATTAATTGCTGACCAACCTTGTTTATGCAGTATTTGTTGCCATTCAATACATTCTTTTTTTGATAGATGTATTGAATTTTTAGTTTTTTGAGCGATGTTTTTTGGCAACTTCTCTTGCAAAAATTGATGCACTTCTTGTTGAAAGTCTTTTTCTTGAGCGGTAAAGTTTAAATTCATTGTGCAAATCCTTCGTTGGTCATAATTTATTGAATGTCTCGGATCATGTTTTTGGCAATAATCATTTGTTGAATCTGTGTCGTTCCTTCGTATAACCTAAATAATCTAACGTCACGATAAAGTCTTTCTACGGCGTATTCTGAAATGTAGCCAGCACCACCATGAATTTGAACGGCTTTGTCAGCGACCCGTCCAACCATTTCTGTGGCAAATAACTTACAACAAGATGCTTCGGTGCTTATTTTTTTGCCTAAATCTTTTAATCTTGCCGCATCAAGTACCATACATTTAGCGGCGTAAGCTTCAGCTTTACTGTCTGCTAACATCACTTGAATCATTTGGTGCTCGGCAATGGGTTTACCAAATTGTGTTCTGTTTATTGCGTACCTTAATGCGTCGTCAATTAAACGTTCGGCAATGCCAACACTTAAGGCTGAAATATGCAGTCGGCCTCTGTCTAATACTTTCATTGAGGTTATAAAGCCTTTACCTTCAACACCACCAATGATGTTTTGGGCAGGGACATGACAATTCTCAAAAATAACGTCACAGGTATGTGAGCCTTGTTGTCCCATTTTTTTATCTTTAGGCCCAAGTGTAATACCAGGCGAAGATGCATCTACTATAAAGGCAGATATTCCCTTAGCGCCTTTAATCGATTTATCAGTTCGAGCCATCACGGTAAATGTGCCGGCTCGTGGTGCATTAGTTATAAAACGCTTGGTGCCATTAATAATATACTCATTGCCTTGTTTTATTGCAGTAGTTTTTACTGCTGAGGCGTCAGAGCCAACGTCTGGCTCTGTTAAACAAAAAGCTCCAATAAGCTCACCTGAGGCATATTTAGGTAAGTAGGTTTGTTTTTGTTCGTCTGTTCCGTCAAATACAATAGCGGCAGAGCCAATTCCATTGTTAGTACCAATGAGGGAGCGAAAAGCAGGTGATGTTCTACCTAACTCAATGGCGACTAGCGCTTCTTCCTCCATTGTCAGGCCTAAGCCATCATACTCTTCAGGGATTGTCATACCAAACAAGCCCATAGCTTTCATTTCTTGCACAATATCATCAGGAATAGCATCATTTTCTGCCACTTCATTTTCCGCAGGAACTAAACGTTCTCTAACGAATTTTGAAATACTGTCGAGAAATTGATCCAACATTTCTTTATCTCGAATCATGGACAACCCCTGCATAAAACTTTTATATTCCGCACAGTGGAACACAAGAGTAAAATAATATCAAGATGTAATTGTGACTAATACCACTATATTCTTTATAAAATTAATAATATTAGATTTATTTTTTACTATATAAAATTTTGTTAATGTAAAGTTAAATGAAATACAGTGGAATGATTGGTTAAATAAAGTACTTGCATATTCCGCTACGCAGAATTAGTATCAGTTAAATTTATTTCTTAATGTGTTGGTTTCTTCTTGTGTTTTTAATTTGATCGACTGAGGTATTAGCCTTGTTACGGTTGAATTAATAGGTGATTTTTTTACGTGGAATATGTTCTAGATGCGTCTAGATTCAATAAAGCATGTGCTGTTTGGCTGGGTCTTTATAAATATTTTATGTGCGAATTATTATTACTATGCAACCAAAACGTTGGCAGAGATTTATCGCAGTTAACAGAATAATTAATTTTGCTATTGGGTGTTATCAAATAGCCGTTAATTGAAAATATTATAACCATAATAAAACCAAGTGAATAACAGGGGAAACAGATGAAAAATACCAGATTAAAACGAAACGCCATAACAATCGCCATTAGCGCGGTGCTTGGGTTAATGGGCAGTAGTGCTTTATATGCTGAAGAAGTAAAAGACACTGACGAAAAAGATATTGAGAAAATCCAAATTATTGGTTCTCATTTAAAAGGTTCAGCACTTGAAACCTCAGCGCCTGTGCAAACGATTAGCCGAGCAGATTTAGAAAAAATAGGTTCTCCTTCTATTGTTGAAATGACACAAAAATTGTCAATCAGTTCTGGTATTCAAGGTAATTCAAATCAATACGGCTCTAATGGCACCGAAGGTACTTCCAATATCAATTTGAGAGGACTAGGGGCAGGTCGTACATTAGTGTTAATTAATGGTAAAAGACACACATTCAATCCTTACGCTATTGTTGACCAACAAATGCTTTATGTTAACACCCAAGACATTCCTTCGATGGCGGTTAAACGTGTCGACATGTTAAAAGAAGGTGCAGCGGCGATATATGGCTCTGATGCAATCGCAGGTGTAGTTAATTTTTCAACAAGAAGTGATTTTGAAGGCTTAGAAGTAAAAGCTGACTATAAAAATTTACAAGATAGTGATGGCGACTACGGCTTAGGCCTCATATTTGGGCTAGGCAATGATGATACTCATTGGGTAACTTCTGTTAGCTATGATAAAACTAATACCATCAGCACAGCAGACAAAGATTGGGCGGTACAGGATTATGCGACTAACCCACAAGGTGGTTGGTCATCAATAGGTAATCCGCCGTCGATATTTAATGCGGCTTGGTTGGGTGATAACTCAAATCCTAAATATTTATTAGACCCGGGTTGTGAAGTATTAGGCGGAACGAAAGCGGGTTTATGTAGATTCCAATATACGCCATTCTCAGCGTTAAATGATGGTGATACCCACTTAAAAGTTTTTAGTGAATTAAACCATGATTTTAAAAATGATATTAATCTGCATGTTGAAGTGTTGTATTCACAGACTGAGGTACCAACCACTTATGGCTCACCTTCGTATCCACCACAAAAATTAGTCGATTTTTCAGACCGCTATGTACCAACTTATCATCCTGCATGGCAAGCCTTAGTGGCGAGCAATCCTGAATTTGCCAGTGCGCCTCATCCCTCGTTAAACCGTGTTGCTTATATTGGTCGAACAGTAGGTGTTGCTGGGCCTTCTAGCGAAGGTGGTTTAGACTATAAAACTTACCGTGTTGCAGCAGAACTAGAGGGTAAATTTGATAATGGCTATAACTGGGAAACCGGCTTCGCTTATTCAAATTCAAAACTTGATTATGTTAGTAACCCAGATACCTTAATCGTGCCATTGAAGAATGCCTTATTAGGTTATGGTGGCGACAATTGTGATATGGATGCGGGTGTGCCAGGTGCTAATGGCTGTTTATTCTTTAACCCGTTTTCTAATGGCATTGAAACATCGGCTTCTAATGGCGCGACTAACCCGAACTACAATCCGGCATTAGCCAACTCTCAAGAGGTGTTAGATTACGTTTCGGGAACAAGAACATCACAAAAAGAAACTGAATTATTTGTGTTTGATGGCTTAGTTTCAGGTGACTTAGATATTGAATTAGATGGTGGTGTTGTTGAACTTGCTGTAGGCGTTCAGTATCGTTATGAGTCTTTCTCAAATGAAGTTAATGACCTTGGAAATTTAGCGATAAACCCATGTCCAGAGCTTGGCGAAACAGATTGTGCAAACCCTACTGGTGTTTTTCATTTTCGTAGCGGTGAGCTGAATCAAGATTCATCGCAAAGTATTTATGCTTTATTCAGTGAAGTAGCGTTACCGGTATCAGACGATTTAAAAATGAAGGTTGCTTTGCGTTATGAAGATTATGGCGGAGAAGTAGGCGATACTTTAGATCCAAAAGTATCAGCGCAATATACCATTAATGACAACTTCTCATTAAGAGGCTCAGCAAGTACTACTTTTAGAGGACCTACACTCAATCAACTAGAAGGTAGTAATACAACTCTTTCTTATGTTGGGGCTCCTGCCGCCTTTAAAGCTGTTGATACTCAAGGTAATGCTGCCTTAGCACCTGAATCTGCCGTTGCACTAAACTTTGGTGTTATTGGTGAGTTTTGGGGTGATCGTTTATTTGCAACCGTTGATTTTTGGTCATTTGATCTAAGTGATCCAATCATTGTTGAAAACTATAATGCGGTATTATCGGCTGCAGTTGCCGGTAAACAACCTTATGTTGATCAAGTGCAATGGACAGAGCCTGGTAACGCAAACACAGTTGAACGTATTGAAACTAAAATAATCAATGGCGCTGATGTCAAAACAAGTGGTATTGATGTTCAATTACGCTTAAATGTTACCGATTATTGGACCTTGGATATGAATGGAACGTATACCGCTGAATATAAAGTGGCTGGCGATGATTTATCAGACGCTTTTGATGCGGCTGGTTTCCTAAATAATACCAACTCTAATCGTCCAATACCCAAGTATAAAGCTACGATGATAAATAGCTTCGACTTCGACAATCACAATGTTAGTTTATCTGCTTATTATGTTAGTGATTATAAAGATGAGCGAGATTCGTTATTTACGACTAACACTAGAGGTCAAGTCATTGATAGCCAGATACAGCTTGATTTAAGTTATAACTATCTCTTTAATAATGACCGAACTAAGGTGAACTTAACGGTGAGTAATTTAACTGATGAAGAGCCTCCTTTTGCTCGTTTAGATTTAAATTATGACCCATTTACCCATAATCCTTTAGGTCGTACATTTAAAATAAGTGTTGTTCATAAATTTGCTGAATAATCACAAAAATGAAACAAAAAGCTTAAGCCATACGCTAATGCAGATAAGGTGTTAATGCTGAGTTTGTAGATTAATGAGATCAAAATCCGATGGCAAAAACCATCGGATTTTTTATGTACAGGAAGTACAGTATATGTGACACACAGGGGTGTGTAATATTGGCCAGTACCTTTTAGTGGTGTTGATCAAATTAAATAGAAATAAATAAGGGTTATTATGCTGTTTAAACTAAAACTACTGTTAGTTTTATCACTTAGTGTTTCGGTATCGGTATTTTCAGCACCGTTAACATTAACAAGTCAGGATATTACACAAGGCGAATTTATGTCTAAAAGACATGAATTAATTGGTTATGACTGTTCAGGAGGCGATTTGTCGCCCCACCTTAAATGGTCTGACGCACCCGAAGGCACTAAAAGCTATGCAATTACAGCTTATGATCCCGATACCACTTCAGGCAGTGGTTGGTGGCATTGGCAGATAATTAACATACCCATAACCGTGATGGAAATACCAACCGGAGCGGGGAGTAAAAAAAATAATAGTACACCAATCGGGAGTACTCAAATAGAAAATGATTTTAGTATTGCTGCTTTTAGTGGCGCTTGCCCACCTAAAGGCAGTGGCTTGCATCATTATCGTTTTACAATTCATGCGCTGTCTGTCGAAAAAATTGAATTACCAGAGAACGCTTCTAGCGCACTAGCAGGTTACATGATCAACCGTCACACCATAGAATCAAGCACTATTGAGTCTTTGTATAAGCGTGATTAGCCTGAATATTTAAAGTGTGACTGCAGTAAATTTGCTGGTTTTAGATTTACTAAATATTTTAATAACTCAGTATATTTAGTATGCTAGAGCGCTAGGTGAGTAGCGCACGTGGCGCAGTTGCAGTCAAACTTTAGTATGATGAGATAAAAAGCAAATGATTTTTGATGTTTCAACATTAGAAAACCAAGAAAAATATCGCCTCTTAAATGGCGGTGTAACCCCAAGACCGATCGCATGGATTAGTACCCGTTCTCGCGATAATATTGATAATTTAGCGCCTTATTCATTTTTTACCGTGGCAAGTTGTAATCCTCCTGTGTTGCTTTATACCCAAGTAACACAACGAAGTGGCATTGATAAAGACACCTTGCAAAATTTAATTGAAACCGGTGAATGTGTTGTCAATATCGTTAATTCCGCACTACTCGAAAAAATGAATCTGACCAGTGCAAGTCTGAAAATTGATGAAAGTGAATTCGATTTCGCTGACGTTGAAAGCTGTGCAAGTTATAAAGTGCTGCCTAGCTCAGTCAAAGGCGCTCCCATTCGTTACGAGTGTACTTTAAGAGAAATAATTCCTGTGAGTGACTTACCGACAGGCGGCACAGTTATTCTTCTTGATGTTAAGTATGTTTATGTCCGAGATGACTTGTACAACGACGGCAATATAAACCAAAATTTAATAGATTCTGTAGGGAAAATGGGCGGGGACCATTTTAGTTTCACGTCTAAAAATGTGGAACTTAAGCGCCCTTAAAAATTTCTATGCTTTAGTGCAAGTTTACACATTGTGAGTTAAAACTTATAAGCCATTGAACCAAGTCACAGAGCCTTTATTATCAAAGTAATGATTGGCTAATTAATCAAAAATCTTCTTTTATTCGTTAAACATAGTTGACAACATTTTTGCTGCTATTAAACCTACCGCAAAGTATTTTAAGGTTATTTAATGATAGAGTAACTGAGTGAATACTATTTCGAAAACCATTATGTATGACTAATTAAGGACAAATTATGAGTGAGAATAACAAAATAAAAGCGTCTGATTTATTTGTGCAAGCATTAGAAGCTGAAGGCGTAGATCATATTTTTGCTGTACCAGGCGAAGAGAACCTGGATATGGTCGAATCCTTACGTAAGTCATCAATTAAACTCGTGTTAACTCGCCATGAACAAGGTGCTGGATTTATGGCCGCAACTTATGGTCGCCTTACCGGTAAAGCTGGGGTTTGTATGGCCACCTTGGGACCTGGAGCAACTAATTTAGCAACACCAGCAGCTTATGCTCACTTAGGCGGTATGCCCTTAATTATGATCACGGGCCAAAAACCAATTAAAACCTCAAAGCAAGGCCAGTTTCAAATTATTGATGTGGTTGGTTTGTTTGATCCTATTTGTAAGATGTCTAAACAAATTGTTCACGGTAATACTATTCCCTCATTAGTGCGCGAAGCTTTCCGTCTTAGTGAAGAAGAGCGCCCAGGTGCCGTGCTTCTTGAGTTACCTGAAGATATTGCGGCTGAAGATTGTACCGCAGGGATAATAACACCACATAAACGTCATTATGCTAGCCCTAATGATGTAGCGTTAGAAGAGGCGGTAGCTTTGATAAAAACCGCTAAAATGCCCTTAATATTGATTGGAGCTGGCGCAAACCGTAAAAATGTTCGATCGGCATTGTCTGACTTTGTTGATTCAACCCGTATTCCGTTTTTTGTTACGCAAATGGGCAAAGGTGCTGTTGATGAACGCTCAAGTCTGTTTTTAGGTACCGCAGCGTTATCATCAGGTGACTATTTACATTGTGCCATTGAACGTGCCGATGTAATTATTAATATTGGTCATGATGTTATTGAAAAACCGCCATTTTTTATGGAAGAAGGGGGTAAGAAGGTCATTCATGTTAATTATAAGTCTGCGCAAGTTGATCAAGTTTATTTTCCACAATCAGAAATTGTTGGCGATCTAGCGACCTCAGTGAACGCATTAAAAGATAAATTAGCGGGAGAGGTTAAGTTCGATAGAAGCTACTTTGATAAAATAAAACTCGCGATTGATGAACATATTGAAGAAGGAGCTGATGACGATCGTTTTCCTATTATTCCACAACGCTTCGTTGCTGATATTCGTAAAGTTATGGGCGAAAAAGACATCATCGCTTTAGATAACGGTATGTATAAACTTTGGTTTGCGCGTAACTATAAAGCTTATCAACCTAATACAGTATTACTTGATAATGCGCTTGCCACCATGGGGGCAGGCCTGCCATCGGCTATGATGGTTGCCATGTTAAATCCTGAACGACGCGTAATGGCAATATGTGGTGATGGCGGTTTTATGATGAATTCACAAGAGTTAGAAACGGCGATTCGTTTAGGTTTAAACTTAGTGGTTACCGTGTTAAATGACAATTCTTATGGGATGATCCGTTGGAAGCAATCTAGCTCTGGTTTTGCTGATTGGGGTTTAGAGTTTAACAATCCTGATTTTGTTAAATATGCTCAAAGCTATGGCGCGACAGGACATAGAATTACGTCTGCTGAAGATATTATTGCAACTTATGAAAAAGCATTTTCAGCTGGTGGAGTTCATCTTGTTGAATTGCCCGTTGATTATTCTGAAAATCAAAAAGTATTAATTGATGAATTGGCAGCGAAAGTTTGTTTGATATAAACCTGTTATTTCAATATTGCTTGTTTACAAGCGAACTTTAACTTATTAAAGAGCATATTATGGCCGATTTAGACAAAAGTAAGGTAGCTGAAAAACTTGATGTTTTTAACCCTTATGATCAAACTTATTTAGGCTCTGTGTCGACAGTAATGTGGGATGATATTGACGAATATTTAACTACTTCTCAGCAATTATTTAAAGACCGTCAGCAATGGCTACCAGCATTTGAGCGGATAAATATTCTCAAAAAAACAGCGGTACTAATTTCCAAAAGAGCAGATGAATTAGCGCTTTTAATTGCAAGCGAAGGCGGTAAACCGCTGGTTGATGCTCGAGTAGAAGTCACTAGAGCGATTGACGGTGTGGAGTTGTGCGCTAAAGAAATAGCCAACTTAAAGGGTACGCAAATCCCAATGGATTTAACCCAAGCAGGGGCTGGAAGAATTGCGTTTACCACCAAGGAGCCTATCGGCGTTGTTGTGGCTGTTTCAGCGTTTAATCACCCATTAAACTTGATTGTACATCAGGTTGCTCCAGCCATTGCTGCGGGTTGTCCTGTGCTTGTTAAGCCTGCTGGAGATACGCCATTATCTTGTAAGGTATTCGTTGATATTTTGCATGAAGCGGGATTACCACCACAGTGGTGCCGTTTTGTTATGTGTGAAACTGCAACCTCTGAAAGAATGATCACGGATCCTCGTGTCGCTTTTTTCAGTTTTATTGGTTCGGCTAAAATAGGTTGGATGTTGCGCTCTAAATTAGCACCTGGCACACGTTGCGCATTAGAACATGGCGGAGTTGCCCCAGTTATTATTGAAAAAAGTGCCGATATTGCAGCGATGATCCCAAGTTTACTTAAAGGTGGCTTTTATCATTCGGGACAAGTTTGTGTGTCTGTACAACGTATTTTTGCGCCGAGAGCTAAAGCCAAGGCTATCGCACAAATGTTGGCTGACGGTGCAGCAAAACTTATTGTAGGCAATGCTATTGATGAATCGACCGAGTGTGGGCCACTTATTCGCCCTAAAGAAGTTGATCGTGTTGAAGCGTGGGTTGATGAAGCCGTATCAGCAGGCGCAACACTGCTAACTGGAGGTAAGCGATTAGGCGAAACGACTTATGCACCAACAGTACTGCTTGAGCCCCCAGTAGATGCAAAAGTTTCTAACATGGAAATTTTTGGCCCTGTTGTTTGTGTTTATGGCTATGACGATATTAACCAAGCTATTGCTCAAGCTAACGCTTTAGAATTTGCCTTTCAAGCGTCGGTATTTACTAAAAATCTAGATATAGCAATGAAGGCAATAAGCGAATTAGAAGCTACAGCGGTTATGGTTAATGACCATAGTGCTTTTCGCGTTGATTGGATGCCTTTTGCTGGGCGTAAACACTCGGGTTATAATACCGGAGGTATCGCTTATACTATGCACGATATGTCGCAAGATAAAATGGCGGTTATTAAGCTATAAGCTTTATTAGCTCCAAGCTTTATTAAATTTTAGTAAGGTTTGATAGAAATTATCATTTAAAAATAAAGGAGTCTCTAGTTGCTAGAGACTCCTTTTTATTTGCACTATTATTAATTAAGCCATTAGTTTATCTTTCGGCTAGTTATTGCGATTAAATTGTTAGTTATTGATTGCTTAATCTTTTGCCAAAAGAGATAGCGTAAGCGGGTGAACGCATTCTTAATACTGGGTCTGCACTTGGGGTAAAACCTGCCGACATTATGTTAGGATCAAAGTTAGTATTGTTACAGGCATCGCCGCCGCTGGTGTTAACTGTTACTGTGCCAAGCGCTACTTTAGGGCGTTCAGTCGGCCACTGTTGTGACGGGTCAATATCGCTATCTATCGCTTCACCTAAGCTCGCCATAATGGTAAAACTAACCGTTTCATCTTTAAGTTGTTGGGCAAAAGTATCCGCTAAAAATTCAGTTGGCATATTAGCAACCTCTGCTTTTTCCAGTGTCTTTACACCTAAGCTTGGTTCAATATTCCAGCGAAACTTAGTTTTCTGGCCATTCGATTGTTCAAAATAAAAGGTGTGCAAACCAAAAAACTCAGTATTGGCGAATGACGCGGCTGTTTTAGCGTTTTGATTCCACATAACGTGAGCTTGTAAGCTAGGGTTCTGCTGGACAAATGCCATGGTTTTAGCTGGGTCAGATTTGCCATTTTCATCTGGCAGTAAAGTCGATAGAAATCCATGAAAAATTTCTGGATTTTTGCCAGCAAATACGGGGAAGTTGTTACCCGTAAAAGTATGTAAAGTGCCATTAGGTAGTTTAATTTGCATGCCCATACCACGAGTACCAGGGGCTTTCTCATCACTACTTGGGCTAGCACCACCTACTGAAAAGCGCATAGACACTGGCAGCTCACCATTCGATAACAAGGCTGCTCCTGTGAAGTGCTTATTAGGCGCTGGCACAAAAGTGCCTGATGCACATAAACCTTTAGCATGTGCCTTTCTATAACCAGGGTGTTTTCCACCGAGCTTTTCGAACATTTCGACTAAATCATTTGCTTGAATTTCTTTTTCATTTGCTAGTGCATTGGAAGTTGCAGCAGCACCTGCCATTATAAAAAAAGCAGTAATGCTTGAGGTGATGAGGTTATATTTCATTGTATTCCTTAGTATTATTGTTACATGGATAGTTATAATTACGAAAATTTTTGCTGCTAAGATCATAAGGTTATTTACAAAACTAGCAAAAGCCATTGAATCGGTTACTTATAGAGAACGACTAGACTGAACTTTCCTTCATATGTAAAATTATTGTATATAAGCATTTCAGCACTTTGCTTAGATTAACTGGAGATTAATGTATTTAATTTCAGGTAGTTAACATGAATTAATAATGTTAACTACCATAATAAACTTCTGTATTAATTGTTGAGCAATGGTTTTAATATCCTTGCTAATTACACAAATATAATAAGAAAAACATCTAAGGCCAATAGCACTATTATGCTATATAAACCATTCCATTTTACCCCCATTTCAAAGGGAGAAATTTCAGTTATTCTAGCGCTAATACGAACAGAGGTAGTAGACGGAGAACTACCTGCAACTACAGCCCAAGTCATCATCATTACTAGCGCTATGGTAACAGGCATATGTTCAACACTGGGTAATTGAGACAAGGCGCCTGCCATCAAAGTGACAGTAATCATCGGACTGACAAATAAAAGTGCGGCTAAATATATTAACCATGAAGCCGCAATTAATATCAGCGCAGCAGATATATTCAAATGGGCTAATTGTTGTGCAAACCAGTCAAGATCTAACACCGCCAATAACAAACGGCCAATGAGAACCGACCCTGCAAAAAAAACGATTTCTGAGCGTTGTAACGGTAATCTAAAAAATATGTCGGTTCCAAAACGTTTAACCGTTAACCTTACTGCGCTGAGTTGATTAAATGAACGACGATACTGCGAATATATCCAAACTATGCTAACTATCGGCGCACTGACTAACACGGCAGAAATCGGTCGTAATGGAGTGGTAAGTATTAGTAACCCTGATATTAATGCTAACGTGATGACAACCATAATAATGGGGTAACTCACCTTCAAGTCTGATAAATTGTTGGAAATTGTTGGCACAAGATGTCTAAGATGTTTGGGCGCCTGAATATGATCTAGCCAAATGCCAAATAAAAGTAGCGCTAGGGTTAGGTATAAGCCATAGGGAATAATATCTATCCACTGTAGATCTGGGATGGTGGTTACTAAAAGCGTAATTGTGATTGAGGTAGGTGCCCACAGTGGTATGCTGCAAAATCCTCGCAACACCGCTAACATCATACGGCGCTGCCTTGCACTGTTGATTCGTGCGTCAACGGTGTCTTTGTTTTCATGTAAACTTCTCTGGATCATGGTGCCTAATAAATTAATAGCGCCAACACTCATTAATATACCCAAAATATGGCTGGCAAAACTGAGCAGCGCATAACGTCTGACAGGGTGTTGCTGTAAAAGCACATGGCCGGTGAGATTAACTGAATTTGAGCTTAAAGCTGCTTCTTTTAATAGACCAAGGGCAATTAAAAAGAATGCAAAAAAAACTACGCTGCGACTTAATATGCCTAACTGATGCAATGATATTTGAGACAACAATAATAATGAAAGCGTTAAGCCAATAGCAACCAATGCGATGATTTTTGTTGATAAGTCTAAATCTCGCCACTCAACAAGAATAAATATTATCAATACGAATACAGCCAAAAGTGCCGTTGGTTGGTATCCGGTCCATTCTGTTATCAAGGTCGCGAAAAAAATAACCACTAGGCATAATGGCGATAGCCAAGGATAAACGTTATTTATGTTGCCATTTCTCTTCATGTCATCAGTTTTATTCATCAGTGTTTTCTTTTACATGAATGGTTGAGGCTAAAAGCAGTATTGCTAAGCTTTCATTTAAAGACTGCGCTATTTTATACCCTCAGCAATAATTATTGTTTAAATTAACGCTTACGCTTGCTAGATATATTTAATTTTATTCATTTATGATTATATTTTGTGTGGCATTAAATTTTCAGACATTTGCATTTAATAAATAATACCACACGATACCGCTTGGCGGAATTCTATTTTACACCCTAAGGTTTATCTGTTTATATTAATGTTATGAGTTCAAACAAGATATTAGTAATTATTTGCTTCATAATTCTTAAACCAAATGGGTATTATTTAATGACTTTATAAAGTACATTGAATAGCTCTTTAAAAACACTTGCAAAATACAGTTCCGCATTGCAGAATGTTGGTACTGTTTTGCTGCGTAATTAGTCTTGTAGTAATAATAAATAAAAATTGTATTAGAGTGAGCGCTTAATGTCCAAACCAACAGAATTAGAGTTACTTGCTGATTTAGAAAAAATAAGTTACCAAGACCGATATCATTGTAAAACAACTTACGATGTTTTTTGCCATGCAGCAGATGAATATCCGGCTGATATAGCATTAGCTGAGCATATTACTGCAGCTCGAGATGAAGTTGCCAAAGAAATAACGTTTACTACTTTAGCAAATAAACTTAATCAAACAGCAAACCTCTATAAAAAATTCGGCGTTGAGCGTACAGATGTTGTCTCAATTTTACTGCCAAATTTGACAGAAACTCATCTTAGTATGTGGGCAGCACAAGCGGTGGGAATTGCCAATCCGATTAACTATCTTCTGCAAGTTGATCACATTATAGAAATACTAAATGAAGTAAAAACTAAGGTATTAGTTACTGTTTCACTTGATGAAGGAACAGAATTAGGAAAAAAAGTGCATGAAATTATTGCACGCGTGCCTTCGCTTGAACATATTCTTGTACTCGATAATAACCATGGTGAAATCAGTCATGAAAAGCTCACCATCACTGATTTTAATCAGGGGATATCTACTCAATCCAGTGCACGATTGTCGCAAAGTTCACAACCTAAAGGTGATGATATTGCGATGTACTTTCATACTGGGGGAACAACTGGCCGTCCTAAAATAGCAAAACTATCTCATGACAATATCAGTTTTGTTGTGCAAGTTTATGCAGGATTTAATGCTTATCATGGGAAATCTGCGGTTTTAAATGCATTACCATTATTTCATGTCTTTGGTGTTATTGCCGCTAGTTTAGCTATGTTCTTTGTGGGCCGTACCGTTGTTATTATGACCCCAGAAGGTTTTAGAAACCCAAATACAGTGAAAAACTGGTGGTATTTTGTTAATAAGTATCAAGTGTGTTGGTTTCCTACTGTGCCCACGATCATTTCTGTTCTGCTACAGCAACCGGATGAAAAAATTGACCTGAAATGCTTTGAACATGCAGCCTGTGGTTCATCACCTTTACCTCTTGAATTAAAATTATCATTTCAGAAAAGATTTAATTGCAATGTTACCAACGGCTACGGCATGACCGAATCTTCTTGTGTTGTTGCTAGAACCCTCCCTGGCTACGATGTTGAAGGAGTTGCCGTAGGAAATGGCATACCTTATAGCCGAGTGATTGCTGCCGAAATAATTGATAATAAAATCAGTCGCATTTGTGCAGCTAATGAACCAGGCATTATTTTGGTGAAAGGGCCTAATATTTTTCAAGGCTATTTGAACGAAAGTGATAATGATGGTGCCTGGGTAGAAGGTGATTGGTTTAATACCGGTGATTTAGGTGTGATTAATGCGTTAGGACATATTCAGCTGACGGGTCGAGCAAAAGATTTGATTATTCGTGGTGGTCATAATATTGATCCTCAAATTATTGAAGACGCATTATTAGCCCATGCAAATGTAATTCAATCAGTTGCTATTGGTCAACCTGATGCTCATTCAGGTGAAATACCTGTTGCCTATGTAGTGGTAAAAGACAAACAGCAAAAAACTGCCGATGAATTATTACTACATTGCCAAACACATATTAGCGAAAGAGCGGCAATTCCTAAACGTATTGAAATACTTGATAGCCTGCCGTTAACGGCTGTAGGTAAAGTTTTTAAACCGATATTACGTAATAAAGCCACTGAATTTAGCGTTAGTACTTTGTTGAAAGAAAATGATATTACCGCGCAAGTTAAATCAGAATTTGACCCAGAGAAAGGTCAGGTTGTTCATATTCAGTTATCAAATATAGAAGACAAACACAAAGTCGCTAAATTATTAATTGCCTTTCCTATTTTAGTTAATTACACCCGTTTCATTAATTAGGTGAGCTACTTTAACCAGTAGAAGACCATAAAGTTTAATAGTAAGTTATAAGGAAAAATTATGAAAGATGCGTATATATACGATGCCGCAAGAACAGCCTTTGGACGTCACGGAGGCATTTTATCTTCTGTTCGACCGGATGATATGCTTGCACACCTTATAAAAACCTTAGTACAACGCAACGACTTTGATTTAAGCCTTTATGAAGATGTTATTGCAGGTAGTACCAATCAAGCAGGCGAAGACAGTCGCAATGTGGCTCGTTTTGCCGGGCTATTAGCAGGCTTGCCAATTGAAACAGGTGGTTTAACCGTTAACCGTTTATGTGGTTCAAGTTTATCGGCAGCCTTAGATGCCGCTCGATGTATTAAAGCTAATGAAGGTGAGCTATTTGTGGCTTGTGGTGTTGAATCTATGAGTCGCGCGCCATTTGTTTTAGCTAAAGCAACCTCAGCCTTTTCTCGCCAACAAGAAATGTTTGATACCACCATGGGGGCTCGTTTTACTAACCCGGAAATTATTAAAGCCTATGGTGGTCACTCTATGCCAGAAACGGCTGACAATATTGCCAGTGATTTAAATATTAGCAGAGAAGACTGTGATGTATTCGCTGCAAGCTCTCAAGCCAAATATGAAGCGGCAAAAGTAGCAGGATATTTTATTGATGAAATTATTCCTATTGAAGTGTCACAAGGGCGCAAGTTGCCGCCACTTTCTGTTGAAACTGATGAGCATCCACGCCCAGCTTCAACTGTAGACGCGCTTGGTAAATTAAGACCATTATTTGATGGTGTAGTAACTGCGGGTAATGCATCAGGCATTAATGACGGTGCTTCTGCCATGATTATTGGTAGTAAAGAAGTCGGTGAACAAGCGGGTATCAAACCTCGCGGTAGAATTATAGCGGGTGCGATTGCCGGCGTACCACCGCGTGTTATGGGCTTAGGGCCAGTTCCAGCTTCACAAAAAGCCTTAGCAAGAGCGGGTTTAACATTAGCTGATATGGATGTTTTAGAATTCAATGAAGCCTTTGCCGTACAAGCTCTAGGTTGCATGAAACAACTAGGTATCGCTTTTGATGACCCCCGTGTTAACCAAAATGGTGGTGCGATTGCGATTGGACACCCTTTGGGTGCTAGTGGTACGCGTATTATGCTAACGGCATTGCGACAATTAGAAAAAACCGGTGGTCGATACGCATTAGCAACAATGTGTATTGGTATTGGTCAAGGTATCGCTGTCGTTATTGAGCGTGTTTAACTTTCTAAAAGTAAGGAATTAAGTTTATGTCAGTTGTTAGTTATCAATTAGAAGGTGATATCGGTGTTATTCGTTTAAATAACCCGCCAGTTAACGCGCTTTCTCATGCATTACGGTTAGGAATTCAAGAGGCGTTAGCACAAGCACAAGATGATGCTTCATTAGCCTTAGTTTTGATTTGTGAAGGGCGTACTTTTATTGCGGGGGCAGACATTTCAGAGTTCGGTAAACCCCCTATGTTACCTTCGTTACCTGAGCTGCTTAACGCTGTTGAAGCATCAACAAAGCCTATTATTGCCGCCATTCATGGCACCGCACTCGGTGGCGGATTAGAGACTGCTTTGGCTTGTCACTATCGTTGTGCATTGGCTAGCGCTAATGTTGGCTTACCTGAAGTTAAATTAGGTTTATTACCTGGTGCTGGTGGAACACAAAGAGCACCTAGGTTAGTCGGTGTTAAAGCCGCACTGGACTTAATTACTAAGGGTACGCCAATTTCTGCAGACAAAGCGCTAAGCCTCGGTTTAATTGATAAAGTAGTTGAAGGAGATTTATTGACCTCAGCAATTATGTTTGCCGAAGAAATTGTCGCACAAGGCGCTGTGCTTAGAAGAGTAAGAGATATAGACCTTGATAAAACTGGTGCGTCAGCAGAGTTTTTCACTGAATATAGAGCGCAATTAAGTAAACGTTTTCGTCAACAAGAAGCACCTCAACGTATTGTTGAATGTATTGAAGCGGCAATGAACAAACCTTTTGATGAAGGTCTTAAAGTTGAAAGACGTTTATTTATAGAGTGCATGCAATCGTCGCAGTCTGCTGCATTACGTCATATGTTTTTTGCCGAAAGAATGTCCTCAAAAATTAAAGATTTACCAAAAGACACTCAGCTAAAAGATATTAAACGCGTGGGTATTATTGGTGGCGGTACCATGGGCGGAGGTATTGCAATGAATTTTGTTAATGCGGGTATCCCTGTGACTTTACTGGAAATTAACGATGCAGCATTGCAGCGTGGTAAAGATATTATCGCTAAAAATTACGCGATGACCGTTAAAAAAGGTAAATTGACTACTGAACTCGCCGCACAACGCCAAGAGCTGATCACAGGCACCACAGATTATAACGATTTAGCTGATATGGATTTGGTAATCGAAGCCGTTTTTGAAAATTTAGACATCAAAAAACAAGTATTCGCCAAGCTCGATAAAGTGTGTAAACCCGGCGCTATTTTAGCCAGTAACACCTCTTATCAAGACGTAAATTTAATTGCAGAGTCTACTTCTCGACCACAAGATGTTATTGGTCTGCATTTCTTTAGCCCTGCTAATGTAATGAAATTACTTGAAATTGTTCGCGGTGATAAAACGTCTGATCAAGTGCTAGCAACATCGATGGCTATTGCTAAAACTATTAAAAAAGTGCCTGCATTATCTCGCGTTTGTTATGGCTTTATTGGTAACCGTATGTTGCGACAATATGCGCGTGAAGCCCAATTATGTTTACTTGAAGGCTCAACACCTCAAGGTATAGACACCGTAATGCAAAACTTTGGTATGGCAATGGGGCCGCTTGCTGTTGGCGATTTAGCCGGAATAGACATTGGTTATAAAGCGCGTGAGGGCTTAACTGATGAAGAAAAAGGTGATGTTAGAACCTACTGCATTGCTGATGCTTTATATGACATGGGCCGTTTAGGTCAAAAAACCGGTGCAGGCTATTACCAATATGATCCTGACACTAGACAGCGTATGTCTGACCCTGTAGTACTTGAAGTTATTGAAGCACAAGCCAAACAAAGAGGGGTAGAGCGCAAAGCAATAAATGACGTGACTATTTTACAACGTTTAACTTTTGCTTTGATCAACGAGGGTTTCAAAATACTTGAAGAGGGCATTGCACAACGCCCGAGTGATATTGATGTGGTTTACGCCTTCGGTTATGGATTTCCAGCTTATCGAGGTGGTCCAATGTTTTATGCCGAGACCATAGGTTTAGACAATATATATCAAACAATATGTGAATTTGGCGCTACTTACGGTGAAGAGTTTTGGCAACCAGCAGCATTATTAAAACAACTTGTCACAGAAGGTAAAACCTTAACTCAGTGGGCCAATAGCCAATAGCTAAAAGAGTGAAAAATTAGCTATACCATTTTTTGGTATGGCTAATTTTTTATCACAGAAAATATGCTTTAGGGGATCAAAATGTCAATTCCAAAAACCTTACAAAATAAATTATCTTTACCTGTTATCAGTGCCCCTATGTTCATCATCTCGGGACCAGAATTAGTTATCGCAGAGTGTAAAGCCGGTATTGTTGGCTCTTTCCCTGCTCTCAATGCGCGCCCACAGTCATTACTCGCTGAATGGCTGACCACCATTACAACAGAATTATCGCAGTATCAGGAAGCTAATCCGAACGCTATTGTTGCGCCATATGCGGTTAATTTAATTGTTCACAAAAGTAATGACCGATTAGAGGATGATGTAAATACTTGTATTGAATATAAAGTGCCGATCATTATCACCAGTTTACGCGCGTTAGATCCTAAGTTAGTTGAACGTATTCATGCCTATGGAGGCATTATTTTTCACGATATTATCAATGTTCGTCATGCCGAAAAAGCCATAGAAGCAGGTGTAGATGGTTTAGTTTTGGTGTGCGCTGGCGCAGGTGGTCATGCTGGAACCTTAAGTCCTTTTGCTTTAGTGAGTGAAATTAAGCAGTTTTTTGATGGACCTATTGCGTTGTCTGGCTCGATTGCTAATGGCGCGTCAATACTATCAGCACAAGCTTTAGGTGCTGACTTTGCCTATATAGGTACGTGCTTTATTGCCACCGAAGAAGCTAATGCTGATCCAGAATATAAAAACATGTTGGTTGAATATAGCGCGAAAGATATTGTTTATAGCTCGCTATTTACCGGGGTTCATGGGAATTACCTTAAGCCAAGTATTTCTAATGCGGGTTTAGACCCTGATAACTTGGAAGAGGGCGATAAAAATAAAATGAAATTTGGCTCATCAGGTGGTAGTAAAACTAAAGCTTGGAAAGATATTTGGGGGGCAGGTCAAGGGTTAGGCAGTATTACCGAGATTACAAATGTGTCTACTATCGTTGAGCGTTTCAAAACAGAATACGATCTGGCGTTATCTCGTTTAAATCGTCTGAACAAACAATAGGTACAACAAAATGACATCTCAAGACAATATATTAATTCATAAAGACAATGGTGTTTTACACATAGGTATTCATCGTCCAGAGAAAAAAAATGCCTTAACCAGCTTAATGTATTCAGCTATGGCTAAAGCACTGAAAGATAGTATTTCAGATGACAGTATTAATGTCGTACTTATACACGGTACAGACGATGCGTTTTCAGCAGGGAATGATTTAAACGATTTCAATAATCGAGATGTTAATAAAGCTTCGCCCGCATCAATTTTATTATATGAGCTGCATAATTACCCAAAACCAATCGTCGGAGCCGTATCTGGTGTTGCCGTTGGAATAGGCGTAACTATGTTGCTTCATTTTGATTTGGTTTATGCATCAGAAACTTATTTCAAAATGCCTTTCGTCGATTTAGGTGTATGCCCCGAAGGAGGATCAAGCTTGCTTATTCCTCAATTAGCAGGCCATCGTAAAGCGGCTGAAATATTAATGTTAGGTGATGCTTTTAATACCCAGACGGCAATTGATTTCGGTATAGTAAATCAGCAAATAGACAAATCTGAAGTATTTGATTTTGCTTTAAGCAAAGCGAAAGCATTAGCGCTGAAACCTCAAAATGCCTTGCGTACGACTAAAAAACTTCTTAAAGATCCTCAGCAGACATTACTGACCGATATTATTAAAAAGGAGTTAGTGATTTTTGCACAGTTACTTCAAAGTGAAGAATCTCACGTGGCAAGAAACAGAAAATAAGGGATTAAAATGAAACCTTGGGCAAATAAAGAAATGCCACCATTTAATGAACATTTAGGCTTTGTTATTGAACAATGGCGAGAAAATCATATTAAAATGAGTGCAGAGCTTAAACCTGAGCATTTGAATCGTTCAGGCATCCCACATGGTGGCTATATTTCGACCTTGTTAGATGCAGCTACTGCATTGTCTGGAGCCTATAGTGAAGATCCACTTTATTATAGAAAAGCATTAACGTTATCGCTAAACATAAACTACTTGGGGCAAGCGCAATCTAACAAGCTTTATGCCATTGGAAAAGTAACAGCTTCGGGTCGAAATATTTATTATGGCGCTGCTGAAGTATACGATGCTTTTGACAATATTATTGCTTCAGGTCAAGGCGTCTTTCGTTATAGAAAAGAGTGATTTATTGCCAACTGAATCATGCAAGATGCAGTAGTTTGGTAAGTCACACAGTTAATACCTAGCTATAGAAGTGGAGAATTTTTTGAAAGATCAATTACATCATTATCCTTATCAACTAAAGCACCCGGTTAGATGGGGAGATATTGATATGTTAGGGCATGTCAATAACACTAATTATTTTCGTTACTGTGAGGAAGGTAGAGTTAAATTTTTCTCTGAGAGTAATATCAGAGCCGCGCTTGGGCAAGATAAGCTCGGTTTTGTTGTCGCCTATATTGATTGCAAGTTTAAGTTTCCGGTGACTTATCCTGATAATCTTATTATTGCCACTAAAGTTGAGAAAATAAGTAGCGATAGATTCACTTTAAGCCAAATTATTTATAGTGAAACACATCAAAAAGTTGCCGCTAAAAGTGAAAGTATTATTGTTTCCTTTAGCCATGAAATGCAAAGCAAGATTAACCTTCCGAGCGCGGCGTTTACTTTGTTAGAAAAAGAATTAAACCAGGAATTTGAATAAATTTAAAATATATAACAAAGCAAATTTTGTCAGATAACTCATTGAGGAGAAATAAATTTATGAAAGTATTAGTCCCGATTAAACGTGTCATTGATTATAACGTCAAAGTACGTGTTAAACCTGATAACTCAAACGTTGATTTAGCTAACGTTAAAATGGCCATTAACCCTTTTTGTGAAATCGCTGTAGAAGAAGCTGTTCGTCTTAAAGAGGCTGGCACAGCTACTGAAGTTATTGCGATTTCTATTGGTAATAAAAGCTGCCAAGAGCAGCTTCGTACTGCACTAGCTTTAGGCGCAGATCGTGCCATTCATATTGATACAGAGCTGACGCTTGACGCGTTAAATATTGCTAAACTATTACAAAAATTTGTTGAAGAAGAACAGCCGCAATTAGTTATCTTAGGTAAACAATCAATCGATAGCGACAACAACCAAACTGGCCAAATGCTTGCCGCATTAACCGGTTTATCACAAGGTACTTTCGCCTCTGAAGTTAAGGTTGCAGGCGACAAAATTAACGTAACTCGAGAAGTCGACGCTGGATTACAAACTGTTGCGCTCAACTTACCTGCAATTGTAACTACTGACTTACGTTTAAATGAGCCCCGTTATGCGTCTTTACCGAACATCATGAAAGCTAAACGTAAGCCTTTAGTAGTTAAATTGGCTGCTGATTTTGGTATTGATTTAACCCCCCGCACTAACTTATTAAAAGTGACACCACCTAAAGAAAGACAAGCGGGTATTATTGTTGAATCAATTGATGAGTTAGTTGAAAAATTAAGAAATGAAGCAAAGGTGATCTCATGAGCATTTTAGTTTACGCAGAACACGACAACAGCGCGTTAAAAGCTGATACCTTAAAAACAGTTGCCGCGGCGCAACAAATAGGTGGTGATATCACCATTTTAGTTGCCGGTTATAACTGTCAAAGCGTTGCTGAAAAAGCCGCTAAAGTTAATGGTGTTACCAAGGTAATCGTTGCAGACAATCTAGCGTATGAGCATCAACTGGCGGAAAATATTAGTTTATTAGTCACAGAATTAGCGGCGGATTACCATGTGGTTATGGCTACAGCATTAACCACCGGCAAAAACTTTATGCCTCGTGTTGCCGCTTTATTAGATGTTGCTCAAATATCAGATATTACTGCGGTAGTCAGTGCTGATACTTTTGTGCGTCCTATCTACGCAGGTAATGCCATTGCAACTGTAGAAAGTTTAGATACTAAAAAGGTAATCACAGTGCGTTCAACCGGATTTGATGCGGTTGCCACTGATGGCTCTGCAGAGATCACAATGCTCGAACATGTCAAAGACGCAGGTATTTCAAGCCATGTCAGTGATGAGTTAACAGTTTCAAAACGCCCAGACTTAGGCGCAGCAAGCGTCGTTATTTCAGGTGGTCGTGGTATGCAAAATGGCGATAACTTTAAGTTATTAGACGGTATTGCTGACAAGTTAGGCGCTGCTATTGGTGCATCACGCGCGGCTGTAGACGCGGGCTTTGTCCCTAATGACATGCAAGTAGGCCAAACAGGTAAAATTGTTGCGCCTGACTTATACATTGCGGTAGGTATTTCAGGCGCAATTCAACATCTTGCCGGCATGAAAGATTCGAAAGTGATTGTGGCGATAAACAAAGATCCAGAAGCGCCTATTTTCCAAGTAGCTGACTACGGTCTTGTGGCCGATCTATTTGAAGCGCTACCTGAATTAGAAAACGCCTTGTAAGCATTGATTACGCTAAGGTGACTTGATACTCATCACATGATAACCAAGCTAAACGTTGAAATTATTCTTGGTTTTTAACCTTGTTTTCAATCTTGTTTTTAACTTTGGTTAGTCGTGTTGATGAGTAACATATAAAGAGCTTAACAGCGCCAATATATTAGGTGATATAAGTCCTTGGTTAGTATCTTCAGTAGCAAACTAGTTAAATTCAAGTATAAATAACCAAGCCTAATGTTATAAAACATATCGTTAAATTATGTGTGTTTTCTTGATTAGCTAAGTGGCTGTAATACATTCGAAATGTTCAATAATATCGATTTTTGTCTATTTGTAGAGCATAAAGCTCATTAACAATTAAAACCAAGTAACGTGTAAAAGCATATTTTAATGCGATTCCCTCTAAGTTGTAGCTATAAATTTATAAACTTCATCCTTAAACCTATCTATAATCTTTATTTTTAGCGCAAATAATGAGATTATATTGCCGATAATTTGAAAAACGTTTTGACAGTTAAAACAAGTCAATACGCCTGGTATTAAAACAATTGAGTAGTTCAAAATGAATACACTAACTGGTATGCCAAGAGATATTAATGGGGAAGTCGATCGTAAGTTTGTCGAAGCGCTTGCCAGAGGATTAGATATATTACGGGCATTTAACCCGGGAGATGGATTTCTTGGCAATCAGGAAATTGCGCAACGAACAGGTTTGCCAAAATCGAGTATATCTCGGTTAACCTATACTTTAACAAGTTTGGGCTACTTGACTTATTCAAAGCGCTTAGAAAAATATCAGCTCGGTGCTGGTGTGTTAGCCTTAGGTTATGCCTTTGTTTCTAATCTCGCTATTCGCCAAGTGGCGAATCCTCAGATGAAAGAGCTTTCAATTGAAACAGGTACATCGATAGGCCTTGCAGACAGAGACCGTCTTGACATGATTTATGTTGATCATTGCGCTCCAAAAGACATTGTTACCTTCAAAAAAGATATTGGCGATAAAATTCCGATGGCAACTACGGCTGCAGGACGAGCTTATTTAGTGGCACTGTCAGAAGAAGAACGTGACTTTTTTATGAGACATTTCAAAGAAAAACTGGGTGATAAGTTCGAGGCGGTCAAAGCTGGGGTTGATCAAGCCGTGGAAAGCTATAAAGAATTTGGTTTTTGTCACTCTTGGGGCGATTGGGAGCGAGATACCAATGCCATTGCTGTACCGCTGAAACTCACGCAAGGGCAAATTTATGTATTCAATGCCGGTGGCCCAGCATTTAGGTTGTCGAAAGAATTTTTGAGCGGAGAAGTCGCGCCACAATTAAAAAGTATGGTGCGTAATATAGAAGCAACGTTAATTCGATTTTAATACTTTGTCTTAGTTTATTATTTCACTTATTGTTAAAAGGCCTTTGTTTATTGCAAAGGCCTTTTTTGCAATTGGCCGATGATTATATTTTATTGATTTGGCGCTAAGCGAAGGGGAATATAAAATACTTATAGCGGAGTTTGGCAAATAAAGCCTGACTTTGATTATTATTTTATCGAGGTTAAGTGGAATTGAAAATATAGTATGAGCGCAGTGTATCACTTGAACAGTTATTGTTGTTCGCGGCAGGCCACATGGTGGCCAAACCGCTAATAATAAAAGCTACATCATAAGATTAGGCAATAGCAGCGATAGTATCGGGAAGGCGATAATTGCAATTAAGACTAAGACATCCATGACCAGAAAACGTGTAACGCCCATAAAAATGTCATACACCGCTACCGAAGGTTTAGTGACACTGGCGATAACAAAAACGTTTAGTCCTACCGGCGGGGTGATCAAGCTTATTTCAAGCAACTTTATTACGACCACGCCAAACCAAATTAAGTCTAAACCATAACCTTCCACCATAGGAATTAAGAAAGGAAGGGTAAGTACCATAATGCCTAATGGGTCCAGAAACATACCTAGTAGAAAATATACACCTGCAATCATTACCAGTAATAACCATAGTGATACGTCGGCAGATTCGATCAGCCCAACTAGTGCTGGTGCCATGCCGGTTAGCGCAACAAAGCCAACAAAAATTTTTGCTCCGGCCGCAATAAAGAAGATAGTAGTGGTCTGCGTGCAAGTTTCTTTAATTGATTGGATAAACTGCTGCCAATTAAGTCGTTTTTGCAAAGAGCCAATAATGATTACTGAAAATGCACTGATTGCTGCTGCCTCGGTAGCGGTAAATATGCCACCATAAATACCCCCAATAATAATAGTAAAAAGCAACATAGCTGGCCAACATCTTATAGCGGCTTTTCGGCGGTCTCCTTTAACAAGTATGCTGGTATCAGCTGGTGCATCACTTGGATTACGTTTCACCCAGATGTAGATAACCACTAAAAAACCGACTAGAGATATCAGACCTGGGATAACACCTGCCAAGAATAGGCGGCTAACTGACATTTCAGTAAAAATACCGTAAACAATAAATAGCACACTAGGTGGAATAAGCGAACCAAGCGTGCCACCAACGGCGACGGTAGATGTAGCTAAACGTTTATCGTAACCCATACGTAGCATTTCTGGCACGCAAATTTTACCCATTGCTGAAGCACAAGCGATGCTCGAACCGGTAATAGCGGAAAATCCCCCACAGCCAAAAACAGAGGCCATAGCTACTCCGCCAGGTAGGCGTTTTAACCAAACTCGCGCAGCATGATAAATGTCAGTAGTGATACCCGTATGGTAGGCAATATGACCTAAAAGCACGAATAGCGGTATCATACTTAGATCATAAGAATGCACTAAGTCGAAGGCATTGGATGAGATCATGGTCAGCGCTGGTGCAACTGCTGTGTCAATGTCAAAGCCACCATTTCGCATAGCAAAAAATAAAAATATAAATACCGATGATACGCCAGCTAAGCTAAAGGCAATTGGTACACGTAAAATAAGTAAAAGCAACGTACAGGCAAACCCGACGAGCCCAAGCATCAATGGATCCACAGATTAACCCTCTTCAATTGTATTGTATGCCGCGTCAGAACGCTGCTCGAGATATTCAGTCTTACCACTGATTGCTGCTCGAAAATCAGCAATGCAAATTATCGTTAAACGTATAATAAATAATGCTGCCCCAGCAAAAAAAGCAAATCGACCCGGCCACTCAGGCAGATCTAGCTGGCTAAAGAAATAAGCGCCGCTGCTTGCTGCGTGGAAAAAACCTTTCCATGCAGCAAATGCAAGTGGCAGTAATATTAATAGGCTGATGAGGGAACCAATGGCAAGCATCCATAATTTGGTATGTTTACCCAAACGTTTGAATAAGAATTCTATGGTGATGTGACTGTAATCTGCGGTGACATAAGCTAACGGTAGAAAAACGGCTCCTACCATGAGTTCTCGAACGATAACAACATCGTCAGTTACTCCCCAACCAAAAAGGTTACGTGTGACAACCGTTAGCGTGATCATTAGGCCGAGCGTGATAATGCAAACGCCAGCGACAATTAATGCCCCTTGTTCCATTTTTTTCAACATAATATTAAACTCTATGTGATACCAATTTGACTAACGTTGTGATCATTTTACTGGTTGAAATAAGCCGCTTGTGGGTTATTTATTTGGCCATTTCTCTGCGTATAAAGTAGATCACCTCATGAATAAAACGGGTGTAATTAAATTAACGTGCCCAAGGGTAGCCATTTAGATCTCGTTCTTGGCTGTATTTTTTAAGGGAAGCTTTGTAGTTTTTAACCATGGTATTTCCATCGAGACCACTTTTATTTGCTTCTTTTTCCCATTTAGTAATGTGATATTGACTTGCTGCATATAATTGAGCTGAATCTGAAGAAGAAAGATTAATAATTTCTAACTTGTGTCCATCAATCCCTTGCGTCAGTAGATCTTCTGCTCTTTTGTCAGCTTTCATTATATTTTCACCAAGGTAGTTGACAAAATCAGCGCCAACGTCATTTATTACCTTTTTCTGAGAAGGACTCAATTTGGATAGTGCATCTTTATTTATAAATATTCCCAAACCGGTATAAGTGCCCCAATTGAGTTTGGTTAGGCTGTCAGACGCCTCATGTTGTTTCAAAGCAATGGTGGCGCTCATGTAACCTAGGCTGCAATCAAGTAAACCGTTACCTAGCCCCTGATAAGCCTTATAAATGCTCATGCTGACCAAGTTTGCCCCTAAGTCGCCAAATATTTTACCGAAGGTACCAACACCACGTATCTTTTTACCTTTTATGTCATCAAGTGTTCTAACAGCGTCTCCTTTACATAATACGATAACGTTTGAAAGCATGTATGAAGTAACAAAGGATAAGTTTTGTTCTTCTAAATTACTTGTTACCTCAGGGGATTGCATATGATCAAAATTGGCTTTTAAACCAACCCAGGGGTCGAGGTTTTCAAAAGGTAAGTTAGTCAGTGAAAAAGACACCATCTCTTTTGGAAAGTAATCGGGGATAATGGTTCCCATATCGACCACGCCCGCAGCAATAGATTGTCGCGCTGCATTTGCCTTAAATAAAGCACCACCCCACATAATATCAATTTTTAAATCACCACCAGAGCGCTTTTCAACTTCCTGTGCAAACCATTTAGTGGCGCCAGCACGGGCGCCTCGATTTGGCCCAGGTTCACCATAGGAGAGAACCGTTGCAGCTAAAGCGGGAACTGCACTCAAAACAGCAACGGTAAATGTTACTACTTTGAAAAATTTACTAATCATATTAATTTTTCGACTCATCACAGAATACCTCGTGTTTCGCTTGGCGGAACTTGTGAGCCGCTTTAGTTCGTTACTGTACAATAACAAAGATAGTGCCGCAAGCATAAAAATAGCGCTTTAAAAATTAAATTAACAGTATTAGCGGCTCAGTTGCTATCAAGTTGTTTTAAACCTTCATCAGGAATCATCAGGGGGTTATCAAAGGGGATATTAAAATTAATTGAGTTAATATGATGAGCAATGATTTAGTACAGTGTTTTTAAGAAGCGTTTTCTAAAATATGTTCAATGGCATTGTATATAACCATTTTTAGTAACGTTATCTCTTTACGTTAAGGTAAATATATGAACTTTATAATCAGGTTGTATTGGTGAATAGAGAATAAAATTTTAATCTTAATATAGAGTCATGCTTTGAATATTTACTAAGTAATGCAAGTAATACAAGTAATGTAGCTTAATCTACAGGCTCGACCATTGAGCTTAAATAAGTCATAAAAGCTTTACTAGCTTTAGAAACAGAGTGATTTTTTTTCCATGCTAAGCTCAATTTAAATTCAATTTTTGGTTCAAAGGGAATTGATGTCATCTGATGTTCATTTTGTAAAATACGCGATAGACAAGTCGTGACACCAACGCCATTACGAACCAACGACTTTTGCAGCTCAATAAGATTAGTTTCCATACGAACATCTAAATCTAAGCTATGTTTTTTTGAATATTGACTAACCACTTCTCGTAAAAAATATCCTTCATGAAATAATACCAGTGGCTGCTGGCAAAATTGTGCAAGTGATATGGTTTGCTCTGCGGCAAGTGGGTGTGAGCTGACCATGCCGGCCACAACTTCCTCATTAATAAGTTCAGTGTAACGCAGTTGTGGGTTTTCTAAATCGCCACGGATTAAGGCTAAATCAAGCTCACCGTTGAGCAACATTTTTTCAAGCGCGGCTGTACCTTGGTCAACTAACTGTATTTTTATTTTTGGATATTTTTGCTTAAATTCAGTTAATACTTTCGGGAAGTAATAAGAGCCCATCATAGCGGAAACGCCAAAACGAATAGTACCTTGCTCTAGGTTTTTTAGATCTTCTAACTCTAACTCAACTTGCTTTACCTGACTTAATAGTTGGGTTGCCAGTTTATATAAAACTTCACCTTCAGCGGTTAATAAAGCATTTTTTTCCGCACGGTTAATCAGCTTTAGTCCGACTTCTTGTTCTAGTTTTTGAATGGCAATAGTCAATGCTGGTTGAGCAATGCCAATTTTATGTGCTGCTCGTGTAAAGTTACCGAGCACAGCTAATTGACAAAAATATTCAAGACGTTTTAAGTTCATATGTTTAATAGCTATAAGTAAAAGTTATGAAAATTATAATAACTATATATTATATTTATTTATGTTTTAAGGATAGAGTAAGGCAATAAATTAAACCATTACTGATAAACAGTATAAATAAGGTAACCCCATGAGCAATAAATTAACCGCTTTTAATTGGCAAGATCCGATGTTTCTTGATGATCAACTCACCGAAGAAGAGCGTATGATCCGCGATTCTGCTCATGACTATTGCCAAGAGAAACTTCTGCCACGTGTGCTTGAAGCTAATCGACATGAACACTTTGATCGTGAAATAATGCGTGAATTAGGTCAGCTAGGTCTGTTGGGCGCTACTTTGCCAGCTAAATACGGCGGCAGTGAAGTCAATTATGTTAGTTATGGTTTAATAGCGCGTGAAGTAGAACGTGTAGATAGTGGTTACCGCAGCGCAATGAGTGTGCAATCTTCACTAGTTATGCATCCAATATATGCTTACGGCTCTGAAGAACAACGTATGAAGTATTTACCTAAACTTGCTTCGGGTGAATGGGTTGGTTGTTTTGGTTTGACTGAGCCTAACTCAGGTAGTGATCCAGCTTCTATGACAACTCACGCCAATAAAGTTGATGGAGGTTATTGTTTAACCGGTAATAAAATGTGGATCACGAATTCACCCATTGCTGATGTTTTTGTTGTTTGGGCAAAGCTCGAGGGTAAAATTCGTGGCTTTGTGCTTGAAAAAGGTATGAAAGGTTTATCTGCTCCAAAAATTGAAGGTAAATTTTCTTTACGTGCTTCAATAACGGGCGAAATTGTGATGGATAACGTTTTTGTACCTGCTGAAAATATGTTTCCTAAAATTACAGGATTAGCCGGGCCTTTTGGTTGTTTAAATAAAGCGCGTTATGGTATTGCTTGGGGCTCATTAGGGGCTGCAGAGTTTTGCTTTAATTCAGCTAGAAACTATACTGCGGATCGTGAGCAATTTGGTCGTCCTCTATCTGCAAATCAGTTAATTCAAAAGAAACTCGCAGATATGCAAACAGAGATATCGCTTGGTTTACAGGGCTGCTTACAAATGGGACGTTTAATGGATGCGGGTCAATGTCCAGTTGAATTAATTTCATTAATGAAACGTAATAATTGTGGTAAGTCTCTTGATATTGCACGCGTTGCTCGTGATATGCACGGTGGCAATGGTATTAGTGATGAATATGGCGTAATTCGTCATATGATGAATCTTGAAGCGGTTAATACTTACGAAGGTACACATGATGTTCATGCCCTAATATTAGGTCGTGCTATCACAGGTCATCAGGCTTTTTGTTAATTACTCGCGCATTAGACTACATTAGCACTGTTGTTTTAAAGAGCCGATTCAAACGGCATATTTAAGTGGTATATAAGGGCCTCACTTCAAAATACCAGCTAGATAACAACGGCTACAGGATAATTTAAGGGCATGGCAATGTAAGTTGGCATGCCCTTGTCAATTTCATGACTATCACTTCATGACAATTAAGACTGACCAATAAGTATGTTACCGCTGTTGATAACACCTATTTACAAGTATGACTATAAATAGGTATACACAATTAATTTGGAGATTTACATGAAAGACTACCGTCAATTTTATATTAATGGTCAATGGGTTAATCCATTAGTTAAACAAGACTTTGCTGTGTTTAATCCGGCAACAGAACAAGAAATCGCAACCATTTCTTTAGGCTCAAGCCAAGATGTTGATTTAGCAGTAGCAGCAGCGAAAAATGCCTTTGCTACTTTTGGTTACACTAGCGTAGAAGAGCGTATTTCGTTATTAGAATCCTTATTAAAACAATATATGGATAACTATGATGCCATGGCTCATGCTATTTCATTAGAGATGGGCGCGCCTATTGATTTCTCTACTAAGGCACAAGCATATGCGGGTAAGGGCCATATTGAATCTGCATTAGCAACACTAAAAACATTTGAATTTTCACGTACTTTAGGCAATGCAAAAATTGTAAAAGAGCCTATTGGGGTTTGTGGTTTTATCACACCTTGGAATTGGCCAATTAACCAAATCGCTTGCAAAGTAGCTCCTGCACTTGCAACCGGTTGTTCAATGATTCTCAAGCCGAGTGAAATTGCCCCTTTATCAGCAAAATTATTTTCACAAATGATACATGATGCAGGTTACCCTGCTGGTGTATATAACATGGTTAATGGCGATGGCATGGGTGTTGGTTCAGCCATATCGGCGCATAAAGATATTGATATGGTGTCATTTACCGGCTCAACACGTGCGGGTATTGCCATTGCAAAATCTGCAGCGAATACCGTTAAACGTGTTGTACAGGAGTTGGGTGGTAAATCACCTAACATCATTTTAGATGATGCCAATATCGATGAATCGGTAAAAAAAGGAGTATTTCATTGCATGAGCAATACGGGTCAGTCTTGTAACGCACCTACACGTATGTTGATACCTGCAAATAAATATGAACAAGCTGTAATCGCAGCAAAAGCAACCGCAGCGAAAGTAAAGGTGGGCAATCCGGCCGAGCAGGGTAATCATATCGGCCCACTAGTGAGTGCTGCCCATTTTGAAAAAGTACAAGCAATGATACAAGCGGGTATTGATGAAGGAGCAACATTGCTTGCTGGCGGAGTGGGTAAGCCTGAAGGTTTTGAAACAGGTTACTTTGTTAAACCTACTATTTTCAGCAATGTAACTAATGACATGAGTATTGCTCAAGAAGAAATTTTTGGTCCTGTTTTAGTGATGATTCCGTATAAAGATGAAGATGAGGTTATTTCTATTGCTAATGATACTCCTTATGGCTTAGCTGCATTTATTCAATCAGAAAGTCCTGAGCGGGCAGAAAAAGTAGCCAGAAAAATACGCGCAGGTATGATCTGTATCAACGGTGCGGCTCATCGTCATAGTTCTCCTTTTGGTGGTTTTAAACAATCAGGTAATGGCCGGGAGTGGGGAGAGTTTGGTTTTGAAGATTTTCTGGAAATTAAATCAATCAGTAGCTAATTAAATTAACTTAACTTAATTTAACTTCAACATCCCAATGAGCAAATAAATCACAGAATATAATGCTTATTGGGATATTAAGTTGAACAGTTTTTTTATGTTTTTATATCAAAACTGTTCAATTTAACTAAGTAGCAAATGAAACTTAATCGTAAATTAACATTATCCAACAATTTCTGTTCAGCCAATATTTCTCTGACTCAGCAAATATAATTGACCCATTAAATAATAGTAATCAAAGCAAGAAAGCTCGGCAGCGAACTTTCATGCTTATTTTCTGTATTTAACCGCCACCAGATAAACCTACTGGCTTTTATGCCAACCCATACCAACAGAGTAACGGTGATCAAACCCCTGCCAAGGTTTAGGTGTTTTGCCATCAATGGCGACTTGATTAGAATTAGGCGATAAATCAAGGTATGTGCATTTATCTAATTGTTTATTTAAGTGGCAGTCCATCATAGCGAGCGTGAAGTGTTTATTGTTATTATTTAACACTGTGCTATCCCAAGCTGGTTCATAATAATGGCCTATGTCTAATTCACTTTTTTTGGCGACGCTCGGCGCAGGATGTGGGGCAATATTATGTCGAGCATTTTGATAGGTCAGCAAATATTTATCTTTGCTACCCGTTTGTTCATAAAGTGATTTAATACCGTCGTAACCCGAAATATCATCTAAATCACCAGCTATATAAAGTATAGGTGTGTTAATTTTTGATAATGCTTCTTGGTTAAATAACTTGTGTTGTCCACCCCATGGGGCCATAGCAATAACCGCTTGCCATCTTGTGTCTACTTTACTATTTTCATATTGACCACCCGCACAGCTGTTAAGTAATGCCATTGCTTTTTGTATTTGCTTGGGATCTTTTAACCCGGTATAAGTTGATGCACTTGTACTAGTGAAGTTATAACAACCGCCAACCGTGTTAATAGCGCCATAGCCGCCCATTGAATAGCCTATAAGGCCTGCCTTCGTATTATCGATAGCCGTTGAGGCAAAGTTTGGTGTTGAGGTGAGGTAGTTGAGGGTAAATTGTTGGTCGCGTGAGCGGTTGATTAAGGTACTGAAAAAACCCGAGAAAGGGCTGTTTATCATGTCTATTTCGGCGTTAGTTGAGTCGGTATGATCGATAGCAGCAACAATATAGCCATGTGAGGCTAAATGTTCTGCTAAATAATACATTAAGGTTCTGTAGCCAGTATAACCATGTGAAATTATCACCAGCGGAAACTTATCTGTCTTGGAGGTAGGCAACACAGGCGAGTCACGAAATGCATCCGCTTGAATCGAAAATTTTATACCGCTTCGTGTAACGTTTTCATAACTGGTTTTAACACTATTAGCATCTACGGCACTAGGGTACCAAACTTCCAAGGTTAATTTTCTGTCTTTATTTGATTGTGTTGCAGGATCAAATTGCTCAGGGTTAATAATATTTATTGTTCTGACACCCACACTAAACTGACCTTTGTCAGCAAGTTCAGGAACGACATCGCTAGGCAGTTGGCTTTGCAATTGCTCTGGTTTAGTTGCAGGGGGGTTGTCTGGTAATGTCGGGAGATTTGATGCCTTTACCGTAGCGTTAAACTGAAAGTAACAACACAATAAAGTGCCAATTATTAGTGATTTATTTTTTATAATTTGCATCATACTTCCATTGATTTTTATTATATTTTATTGAATGTTAAGTTATGTTACTTAGGTGTGGATTTTTCAATATAGCCTAATGATAGATATACACTATTCATCCATACCTTTAAGTCCCCATTGGCTTCTTATAGTATCCATTAATGTCATCATAGCAGTGGTTTTATCAAGCGGTAAATATTACTTTGTATTTTGGTCTTCGCGTAATCGATGCACAGAGTGAAGTCTTCACAAATACTAAAGTTTGCTTTAACGCTGTTAGATCTCAAATAATAATTTTTGCTTTAAATGTTCAATAACGGGCAGCAAATGGGTTTATCAACACTCCACATAAAGCTGTTCAAGTAACTTTTTATTTTGCTATGATTTACGAGCTAAAACCGTAGAGTGCTCATCAAGATATTGCTGTAGCTTATCTACTTGCTGAGCTGATAAATAAAGACCTCTTTTGGTTCTTCGCCAAATGATATCTTCTACCGTCAGCGCCCATTCTTTTTCAATTAAATAATTAACTTCTTGTTGGTATAAATCAGCGCCAAAGTTAATCCCCATATCCTCTAGGCAAGTGATCGTGTTTAATAATTCAAAAACGTCTGTTCCATAACTGCGGACCAACCTAGTGCGCAGGAGCGAAGGTAACCAGGGAAATTCTTTTTTAACTTTCTCAGTAAATAAGTTTATATTTTCGAAATTACCACCTGGCAAGGGTCTGTCGGCTGTCCACTTTGGGCCCATACTGTTGAAATATGGCGCTAGTTTATTTACAGCTGCTTCCGCGAGTTTTCGGTAAGTTGTTATTTTACCGCCAAAAACTGACATGACAGGTGCTTTATTATTTACATCTTCTATTTCTAACTTGTAATCACGGGTTACGGCTTGAGCATTTACTGACTCGTCATCTAATAAAGACCTAACGCCTGAAAATGTCGTTACAATATCCTTACGTGATATTTTTTTCTTAAAATAGGTATTGGTGATGTTTATTAGATAGTCAATTTCTTCATTTGATATTTCAACAGCAGAGGGATCACCATTATATTCAACATCTGTGGTGCCGATTAATGAAAAGCTATCTTCAAAAGGAGATACAAAGACAATGCGCTGATCAACATTTTGTAGAATATAAGCTTGTGGTTGATCATGGATGCGCGGTACTACGATATGGCTGCCTTTAACTAACCTAATGTTTTGAGGCGATTTGTGGGGTAAAACACTTGAAAACAACTTTGCAACCCAAGGTCCAGCAGCGTTAACAATACTACGTGAACGAATAACACTAATTTTACCGTGCAAACTATCTTTTAAGGTAATCGTCCAAATATTATCTTCGCGTATCGCTTTTATACACTGAGTTTGTGTTTTGATACTTGCACCGTAATCTTGCGCGGCAAGGGCATTTAATATGACTAACCTTGCATCGTCTACCCAAGCATCTGAGTATTCAAAACCTTTAGTTATTGTACTAACTAAGGGACTATCGGGTGAAAATACAATGCCTTTTGAAGCAGGTAAAGTGACGCGCTTTGCTAAGTTGTTGTAGAGAAACAAGCCAATATGGATCAGCCAAGCAGGTCTTAAATGAGGTTGATGAGGCAAGCAAAAAGTTAAGGGTTTAATAATATGCGGTGCATTTTTTAGTAAAATTTCGCGTTCAGCAAGCGCTTTTCTGACAAGTTTAAACTCATAATGTTCTAAATACCGTAAACCACCATGAATAAGTTTACTACTGTTAGAAGAAGTAGCCGAAGCAAGATCATTTTGTTCACACAGGGCCACCTTTAGCCCTCTACCAGCAGCATCTGCGGCGATACCTGTGCCATTAATACCACCGCCAATAACAACAAGGTCAAATATTTCATGTACTTCATTCATATAACGTACCTGATTATTTAATATGATAAATATGGCGTTCCATCAGCAATGACCATACTCGCATTTAGGTTATTAAGGCTAACATTCTTGCGTAGTTTTAAACTAATATAAATTGTTTATTTACTCGCTTTCACTCATTTATTGTTTTAATTATCGGCTTTTAAAAGCTATTGTTGTTGAAAGCCTTTAAGGCTATCGGCATTATCGAATAATACCAATTGATTAAGTAATAAGGATGGAGCCATTTTGAAGTACTTATTAGCCATAGATCAAGGCACAACAAGCTCAAGGGCTATACTTTTTACTAAGCTTGGGAAAATACATGCGTCTGCACAAGAAGAGTTTAAACAATATTTTCCTCAAGATGGTTGGGTTGAACATAATCCTAGTGACATATGGCAAACAGTTTTGCGTACCTGTCGTAAAGTGCTTGCTGATAATAATGTCCCTGCAACAGAAATAATTGCCATAGGTATCACCAACCAAAGGGAAACTACTTTGGTTTGGGATCGGAAAACGGGCGAACCTTTATATAATGCGATTGTTTGGCAAGACAGACGAACATCGGATTATTGTCGAGAAATATCCAGCCCGCAAATAGAAGAGCTTATCAATAATAAAACTGGCTTGTTACTCGATCCGTATTTTTCAGCCACTAAAATTCGATGGATACTTGATAATGTCGACGGAGCACAAGAAAAAGCCAAAAATGGAGAACTCGCTTTTGGCACAGTTGATAGCTTTTTGTTATGGCACCTTACAAGCGGAAAAGTACATAGAACAGACGCAACCAATGCCTCTCGCACCATGATTTTCAACATTCATGAGCAAGTATGGGATCAAGAATTACTCGAGTTATTCAATATTCCAGCCGCTATGTTACCTGAAGTGATGGACTCATCAGATGATTTTGGCCATGTTGATAGTGCATTATTTGGCAGCGAAATTGCCGTACTAGGTATGGCAGGAGATCAACAAGCGGCTTTATTTGGCCAAGCATGTTTTGATGAAGGCATGGCGAAAAGTACTTATGGTACAGGCTGTTTCTTAATGTTAAACACAGGTAGTAGGGCACTCAAGTCTAAAAATAAACTATTAACGACTGTAGCCTATCGATTAAATGGTAAACCAACTTATGCTATTGAAGGCAGTATTTTCATGGCCGGGGCGACCATTCAATGGATCCGAGACGGCTTAAAGTTAATAGGCTCTGCATGTGAAACTGAATCCATTGCTGAAAAAATGCCTCTGGATCATGGCGTTTTTCTTGTACCAGCGTTTACAGGCTTAGGGGCTCCTTATTGGGATCCAAATGCGAGAGGTGCCATATTAGGCCTAACACGAGATTCGGGAATTAATGAAATTGTTACTGCCGGCCTGCAATCTGTTTGCTATCAAACCAAAGACTTACAAAAAGCCATGGAAAGTGATGGCCTAAGACCCAGTTTAATTCGTGTTGATGGTGGTATGGTCGCTAACAACTGGTTACTTAGTTTCTTAGCTAATATTTTAGGGGCTACGATAGATAGACCTGAAATTATCGAAACCACTGCATTAGGTGCTGCATATTTAGCAGGACTTAAAGCCGGTGTTTTTAGCTCAACTGATGAGCTGGCTAAAATGTGGCATTGTGAAAAACGCTTTACCCCAACAATTGATAATGAACAGCGGAATGATTTGTACGGAAAATGGCTAACAGCTGTTCAAAGAGTGAAAAGTTAATTAGACGTGGGTTAAGTCGCTTATTAGGCGACTAACAACAATGTAAAAAAATGCCAATTTTGAATGGCATTTTTCATGATGGCAGATTAATTTTTTATTTTAGTCCCTATTTATTTTCGACCCTAATAAGTGATCCCCACTATTTATAATAATAAATAAATTCAATCAGTTACTTGATTCATTTTGGCCGCGCTATATTCATCGCTTGGGCTATTGCCATTACCGAAGGTGTTTGAGAAAAGTCTTCTAGCGATACCGGTAATTTTTGCAGCCAATTAGGGTGTTGATCAATCGTACCTGGAATATTGACTTGTTCCGGTATCTCTAAGGCATCTTCCAACGGGATCAGTTGTATATGGCTAGGCGAGGCCGCTAAATATTTTTGTACACCAATACTGAGTTCGGTATTCATCACGGCTGGGTCTAGTTGTGGTGCTTTACTCATGTCTATTACTTGCAGGTCGTTTAATGCCGCTATCAGATTTTCACGTTCACTGGCGCGTGCATTTCTGTCTGCATGTCCCGCTTCATCATTAGGATATAGGTTAAGTTGTTGTCGCCATTGTAAGTCTCTTCCTTGCCACCAACCCGCTAATGTTGAGGTATCATGCGTAGCAATGGTGACGATTGATTGTGTAGGGAAGTTGTCAGGGCGTTTGAATAAACCGGACTCCCATCGTTCAAAAAACAAGACTTTGAACGATAACAGGCCTGAATTTTGAATGGTTTCACTAAATCCTTCGGGAACATTACCTAAGTCTTCGCCAATAACTACACAGTTATTACGACGAGACTCTAAGGAGATTATGCGCAAAATATCATCCCAAGGAAAACTAATATAAACCCCTTCATCTGCTTCCATACCAGGGGCTACCCAATATTGACGCATTAAGCCTAAAATATGGTCAATGCGTAAAGCACCAGCATATTGCATACTGCTACGCAGGGCTTTTACTAATGGCTGATAGCCCTGTTTTTGTAATGCTACAGGGTTGATAGGCGTTAATCCCCAGTTTTGTCCTAGAGGGTTCATACCATCGGGTGGTGCGCCAATTGAAGCGCCTGCCACATAAACTTCTTTATCAGACCAAACGTCAAAACCTGAGCCATCACAGCCTACGGCTAAATCGAGATATAAACCAATCGCCATATCTTTATCGATTGTCTGTTGAGCTACTTCGCTTAACTGTTTGTGTGCTACCCATTGTACAAAACAAAAATACTCAATGCGCTTAGCATGAGAAAGTTTAAATTTATGTACATCTTCACTATCTGGATCTTGAAAGCTTTTTGGCCAATCGGGCCAGCCATAGACATTTTCATCAGCTAAATTAAAATGTTCATATAAAGTGTCAAAAGTTGCAAAACGCTGTAAGTCATGACCATTTATTTGTTTAAAATGATCGAATTCGGCTGACATTTTCTTATAACAATCTGTTTTATTAGCATTACTTTGATTGAGGTAAAAATCTTCAAATAGTAACTCGGTGATTTCAAATTTAAGTTTTGCGACTGCAGGATAGTCAACTAATTTACTTGCTTTAGCGTTAGCAATGTTTTGCTGAAATGCGGTGTTGTTTACTGTTTCTTGTGCGAGTTCACAAAAATCATAATTTGGTATTTTACTTACATCGATATAAAGAGGGTTTAAAAAACAACGACTTGATGGCGAGTATGGGCTTCGATGCGCTGGATTTTGTTGATAAAGTGGATGCAATGGGTTTAACCCAATAGTGGCGGCCTGTTGCTGTGCTGATTTTTCAACGAGCTTTCCTAAATCAGTAAAATCACCCATTCCCCAATTGCTTTTGCTACGTAGCGAATATAATTGAGCAGTATAGCCCCACACTTTATTAACTGACGCTGTTTGCGGGCTATAACAGGTTTTAGGTGCATAAATTAACGGACAACTCGCTTGCGCTTCACCAAAGCTGATCGTTAGTTGGTAATAACCTTGCTCAACGGTAGGTAAAATTAATAAATATTGGCAATATTGCGTTTTAGCTATTGTTGTCTCAGCAATAACTGGCATATCGTCAACATTAATAGAGCCAACGACTTCATTTCCTATTTCGCTCCCAACCTCAGGAGTGACTTTCCAATTGAGTACTAACTTGCCAATTTTAGGCAGGCTTACTTTAATCGCATGTTGTTGCTCTTCAAGTTTAGCAATATGAACAACGGGTAATATGTTTGTCCACTGACTTTGATTTAATAAAGCAATAGATTTAGTTAATGATTCATCATCTAACTCGAAGCCCATAGCTTTTAACAATGCTCGTTTAGCTTGGTCTTTCGCGTGCACTTGATCGCCAAATGCTCCGGTGTAACTTGGGTGAAAACCCACTATGTCGGCTAACTGTTCGATGAGACTCATTTAAACTCTCTTTAATTGTGAAATAAAATTACATATTGTTGTAATTTTAACAAGCTTTAGGTTAGAATTACAGCAAATAAAGCTTTAAATATTACTTTTGTTAACAGTTTATTTATTAAATGTAATTTTTTTACATTATTTTGCAACAAAACATAAATAGCATTACAATATAAAATATTAAAATCACTTTAATGAAATGCGGCTCGTTTTATGCTTTTTCATCAAGCCGACACATATAACGGCTATTTTAAATTGTAAACGCACATTATTGGGACTTAGTTGTAAAATTTAGCACTTAAATAAAGCAACATCAGTAATGTTAAATTAATTAGTGCATGATTAATGGAGAATAACAATGCTAACTAAAAAATTTTTTAAGACTAAAGATGAAACAGAAGTAACTTTTGAATTTAACAGAAGTGATGTAACTAAAGTTGCATTAGTTGGTGATTTTACTGACTGGCAAACTGTTGAAATGAAGTTTAATAAAAAATCGCAGAGTTTTAAAACCAAGCTGAGGTTACCAAAAGGAGGCGTTTTTCATTTTCGCTACCTGTTAAATGACAGTGAGTGGGAAAATGATTATCAAGCAGATCAATACCTACCTAATGAATTTGGCACTGAAAATAGTGTGGTTAGTACAACAGCTTAAAGTGTAGTTGAAGATATATTTATGATGAGTTAAGTCCTGACTCAAGGCTTAGCTCTTATTTCATGACAGGCAAGTACTTAATTAAATGAACTAAAGTCAAAAGCTAATGTTTAATTTAATATAACTTTAATTTTTATAATTTTAATTTATATAAAAATTTTATCGGATATCACGTTAAGCAAGATGGCATGTTGTAATATTTCAAACAATGATCATCAATTTTTCTCAACTGGAGAAACATGGAACAATTTAGAATAGAGCCCGGAAGTATCTATCCCATAGGTGCAACTGTCGATAAGACCGGGGTTAATTTTGCTATTTTTTCAGCCCATGCTGAAAAAATTGAACTGTGTATTTTTGACGAAAATGGTTACCAAGAATTAAAACGCTTTGTTTTACCACAGTGCGATCATAATATTTGGCATGGTTTTCTAAAAGGCGCTAAAGCAGGTTTAGTCTATGGTTATCGCGTTTATGGACCCTATACGCCAGAGCTAGGTCATCGCTTTAATCATCATAAGTTATTGTTAGACCCTTATGCTAAAGCATTAAAAGGCAATTTTTCATGGTCAGAACGTCACTTCGCTTATAATGTTCATGATCCAAAAAAAGATTTATCTTTCGACGCTAGAGATAACGCCGATGTAATGCTTAAAGCGGTTGTTATGGACGTCTCTGCACCGCTTGTTCCAAGAAATTCTATAGCGTGGAAAAATACCGTTATTTACGAAGGGCATGTAAAAGGCTTAACCGCACTAAACCCTAAGGTACCTGAAGCATTACGCGGTTCATTTTTAGGTATTAGTCACCCAGCGATGATCGCTCATTATCGCGCTATTGGTATTACAACAATAGAATTATTACCGGTGCAGCAATTCATTTCAGAACAATTTTTAACTGACAAAAAACTTTCTAATTATTGGGGCTATAACTCACTTGCTTTTTTTGTTCCCCATCAAGATTATTTAAACCAACATCAAATGCTTGATTTTCAACGCATGGTTGATGAACTTCATCAAGCGGGTTTTGAGGTGCTTATTGATGTGGTTTACAACCATACTTGTGAAGGTAATAGATTAGGACCTACGCTAAGTTTTAGAGGCATAGACAACCTTTCTTACTACCGCTTAAATCCTGCTGAGCCACGATATTACATTAATGATACCGGTTGCGGAAATACCATAAACATTAGCCATCCTCGTGTGTTGCAAATGGTAATGGACAGCTTGCGTTATTGGGTTCAAGTGATGGGTGTTGACGGCTTTAGATTTGATTTAGCCACTATTTTAGGTCGAGAGTTACACGGCTTTGATCAAAGTAATGGCTTTTTAGATGCTGTTTTACAAGATCCTATTCTCAGTAGTGTCAAAATGATTGCTGAGCCTTGGGATATTGGCCCTGGTGGTTACCAACTAGGTGGTTTTCCATCGCCGTGGTCAGAATGGAACGACCGTTATCGAGATACCATGAGACGTTATTGGCGAGGAGATAAAGGCTTGTTGCCTGAATTTGCGCGCAGAATTCATGGCTCAAGTGATATTTTCGAACATAGTGGTCGCAAACCTTTTGCTAGCATCAATTTTCTTTGTAGTCATGACGGTAATACTTTACATGACTTGGTGAGTTATCAAGACCGCCATAATGAAGCTAATGGCGAAAATAATCGGGATGGTCATTCAGATAATTTTGCCCATAATCACGGCATTGAAGGTGAAACCCAAGACAAAGATATTTTATCGCTTCGATTACGACAAATAAAAAATATGATGGCAACGCTTATTTTATCGCAGGGCGTGCCTATGCTGCTTGCCGGAGATGAAATCGGTCGTAGTCAAAAGGGCAATAATAATGCTTATTGCCAAGACAATGAAATAAATTGGTTAAATTGGGATGAAAACGCGCTATACGCAGAGGAACTTAAATTGTTTACTGCTAGTTTGACTGAACTTAGAAAACGTTTCTCTATGTTAACCCATGATCGTTTTATTCATAAAGATGATAAAAAATCTGCTGTGGATATAACTTGGTTTCACCCGTCAGGGTTTGAGATGCAAAAAGATCATTGGCATTCTCATCATGCGGCCACATTAGGTTATTTAATCCATGAGAAAGCGCCAGATAGCCCTAGTCTTTTGTGCCTTTTTCATGCCGGAGAAGAGCCCATAGAATTTCAATTGCCAGAGATTGACACCATAAAACATTGGCAAGTGATGATAGATACAACTTCTAGTAGTGAGCAAAAAGAACTACGTAATATAGCTGCAGAACGCATGGTTACCATGGCACCATTTTCAACAATTATTTTATTAAATAATTGTTTATAAAAATAAATAGGATGTACTGATTGTGAATAAAAAAAATACTCAATGTGAAGTTACTGCATCAAATGGCAGTGTTTTAATGAATGAACACACTTTTTCCGAAGATTTAGCGCGACATTTCCATTTTTCATTAGGTCGTGACAAAGTTCAAAAATCTCACTTATATCTTTATAATGCACTTGCCATCACCATTCGTGATCGTTTAGTTGCCCAGTGGCGGGAAACTAGAGAATCATTTGGGCACCAGCGCCGAGTTGGTTATATCTCATTAGAGTTTTTAATGGGCCGCACACTCAATAACGCGATTTTGAATTTAGATCTAGATGATACGGTTCGTGAAGCTTTAAAAGGCTATTGCTGTGATTTAGAAGACGTTGAGCAATCAGAGCACGATGCTGGTTTAGGTAACGGTGGTTTAGGACGTTTAGCTGCATGCTTTTTAGATAGTTGTGCAAGTTTGGCTTTACCTGTTATTGGCTACGGTATTCGTTATGAATACGGCATGTTTAATCAAGAAATTAAAAATGGCGCGCAAGTTGAGCATCCTGATAATTGGTTACGTAACGGTAATCCATGGGAAATTGCCGCACCTGAAAAAACCATAAGAGTGAAATTTTTTGGTCAAGTAGATGTGATCAATAAACGTAATGGCCAGCAATATCGCCAATGGAATAATACTCAAGACGTACTTGCTGTGCCTTATGATATGCCAATTCCTGGCTATCAAAATGGTATTGTGAATACTTTAAGATTATGGAAGTCTGAAGCGACAGATGAATTTGATCTTGGTGAATTTAACGCCGGTAGTTATACCGAATCGGTCGCTAAAAAAAATCTAGCTGAACAAATCACTATGGTGCTTTATCCAAATGACAGTAGTGAAAATGGTAAAGAGCTTCGTCTAAGACAACAGTACTTTTTATCTTCTGCATCGCTGCAAGATACAATTAATAGTTATGTTGAACACTGTGGTGACAACTTTGATCAATTTGTTGAACTGAATAGTTTTCAACTCAACGATACACATCCTAGCATCGCGGTAGCTGAATTAATGCGTATTTTGATGGATGACTATCGTATTCCATGGGATGACGCATGGAGTATCACCTCAAAAACTATGGCCTATACCAACCATACTTTATTACCTGAAGCTTTAGAAAAGTGGCCGGTGAGTTTATTTGCAAATTTATTACCGCGTATTTTAGAAATTATTTATGAAATCAACGCTCATTTTCTTCAACAGGTAGCAGTTGCATGGCCTGGAGATTCTAATAAGCAACAAGCGTTGTCATTAATTGAAGAAGGACATGAGCCACAAGTGCGCATGGCACACTTAGCTATTGTTGGCAGTTATTCAGTTAATGGCGTTGCAGCTTTACATACCAAGCTTTTAAAAGCGGGATTATTTAAAGACTTCTATCAACTTTGGCCTGAAAAATTCAATAACAAAACCAATGGTGTTACTCCACGTCGTTGGTTATCGCATTGTAATAAGACTTTAGCTGAACTCATCTCAAGTAAAATTGATAAAGATTGGGTTGCTGATTTTTCTAATGTTGCTCAATTAGCTAAATTTGCTGAAGAGAAAGCCTTTCAAAAACAATGGCGAGAAAGTAAAAAAACCAACAAAATGGTTTTAGCTGATTATGTAGAACAAGCAACAGGCGTTAAGTTTAACGTCGATATGATGTTTGATGTACAAGTTAAGCGTATTCATGAATACAAACGCCAACTACTGAATATTTTACATGTTATTGGCCTATACGACCGAATTCGCAAAGGTGATACCGCAGATATTACACCACGTTGCGTACTCATTGGTGGTAAAGCAGCTCCCGGTTATGTGATGGCAAAAGAAATTATTAAATTAATTAATAATGTTGCAGACACCATTAATTTAGACCCTAAAGCAGCTAAGTACTTAAAAGTAGCTTTCGTGCCAAATTACAATGTATCTGCGATGGAAATTATTTGCCCAGCAACTGACTTGTCTGAACAAATATCAACGGCAGGTAAAGAAGCCTCGGGCACGGGCAACATGAAATTTATGATGAATGGTGCACTGACCATTGGAACGTTAGATGGTGCAAATATTGAAATTAGAGATGCAGTTGGTGCAGAAAACTTTTTCTTATTTGGCGCACAAGCTCATGAAATTTCAGACATTCGAGAAAATTATCAACCTAATGAGATCATAGCTAAATCTGAAACGTTATCAGCCGTTATGCACTTGTTAGAAAGTGGTCACTTTAATTTATTTGAACCAAGAATTTTTGATTCAATTATAAGTTCTATTCGTGACCCACATGATATGTGGTTAACAGCATACGATTTTGACAGTTATTTTCAAGCTCAAAGAAGCGTTGATAAAGCTTATCAAGATCAAACGTTGTGGACCAAAATGAGTATTTTAAACACTGCAGCGAGTGGTGTGTTTTCGAGCGATCATACGATCAGGCAGTATCGAGATGAAATATGGAAGCTTTAGTAATTTACTAAAAAGTAAAACGCTATTTATTGAACGTTAATTAATGTTTGTAAAGGATAGGACACGTTATGCCTAATTATGTAGAAAGAAGAATAAGTAGTTTAACAAAAGAAACTTATGCGTTGGTTTTGGCGGGGGGCCGAGGTTCGCGACTTTATGAATTAACAGACAGAAGAGCGAAACCAGCCACATTTTTTGGTGGTAAATTTCGCATCATCGACTTTCCTTTATCAAACTGTATTAACTCAGGTATTAGGCGTGTCGGTATTGCTACTCAATATAAATCGCACTCGTTAATTCGTCATGTAAATCGTGGTTGGGGACACTTTAAAAAAGAGTTAGGTGAATCAATTGAGATTTTGCCTGCATCACAGCAAACAGGTGATGGTTGGTATCTTGGTACCGCTAATGCCGTGTTTCAAAACATCGATATTATCAGACATGAATTACCTAAATATGTCATGATTTTATCAGGTGACCACGTTTATCGTATGGATTATGGTCCGTTACTGGCTCAGCACGTAGCGAGCGAAGCAGATATGACCGTTTGTTGTATTGAAACCTCTGTGGAAGAGGCGGCTGGGCAGTTTGGTGTTATGACCGTTGATGAAGACAGTCGAGTTTGTCGATTTGATGAAAAACCAGCTAACCCTTCAGAAGTACCTGGTAAACCTGGCGTTACATTAGCGTCAATGGGTAACTATGTATTTAATACTGAGTTCTTATTTGAGCAACTAGAAAAAGATGCCGCAGAAGAGGGTTCAAGTGGTGATTTTGGTAATGACATTATTCCGAAAATAATTGAATCACACCGTGTATTTGCTTTTCCATTTAAAGACCCTGATAGCGAAAAACAACCCTACTGGCGCGATGTTGGTACATTAGATTCATTCTGGGAAGCTAACATGGAATTAGTGGCGCCAGAGCCTCAACTTAATATGTACGATGAAAACTGGCCTATTTGGACTTATCAAGAACAAACCGCACCGGCTAAATTTGTATTTGACCAAGACGAACGACGTGGAATTGCAATTGACTCTACTGTTTCTGGTGGTGTTGTAGTTTCTGGTTCAACGGTGAAAAGATCTTTATTATTTTCAAAAGTAAGAGTTAACTCTTACTGTAATATTGATGAGTCAGTTGTTTTACCCGGTGTTATTATTAATCGTAATTGCGTCATTAAAAAAGCAATTATCGATCGAAGTAGTGTTATTCCAGAAGGTATGGAAATTGGCGTAAATCACGACAATGATCGTGCAAATGGCTTCAGAGTTACTGATAAAGGTGTTGTTCTAGTCACCAGAGGTATGCTTGAAAAGCTTGAAAGTAACAATACATAGCTATCGATAAATAATGATTAACATGTAGGGTAATTTCAAATTTAATGAAATTACCCTCGTTATTATCAATTGTATTTAAATTTATGATTAAATAAATAAGCTATTAAAGTAATCGAATAAAAGTTAACGGTACACTAGGAATACGCAATGAAAAACCTAGCAAAAAGCTTGTTAGATAACGAAGAAGTCTCAGCAATAGTAAATGTAAAACATAGAGATATTTTTTCTGTATTAGGCATACACAACCACCCATCTCTCAGCGGCTTAATTGTTCGTGCCTTTTTACCTGAAGCCTTAAGTGTTGAGGTCATAGCTACTAAAACTAATGCTTTGGTAGCTGAGCTTAGCCAAGTAGATCAAGCTGGACTATTCGAAGGGAAATTAGGTCGAAAACGAAACGTTTTTGACTACCGTTTACGTGTTTTATATAAAAATGAAACTGTTATTGTTGATGACCCATATCGTTATCCTTCTTTATTAAAAAATGACGATCTATACCTTTTTTGTGAAGGTACTCATGAGCAAGCCTATCAGTGGATGGGGTCTCATGAAGTTGAAGTAGGTAATGTTCAAGGAACACATTTTGTTGTATGGGCACCAGATGCTTCTCGTGTTTCTGTCGTGGGTGATTTTAATTTTTGGGATGGTCGACATCACGTAATGCGCAAACATCCTGGCTCAGGCGTTTGGGAGATATTCCTACCTAATGTTGTAGCGAGTGCCAGTTATAAATATGAAATAGCTGATAAAAACGGTCAAATTCAGCCTTTAAAAGCTGACCCATATACTTTCTCTATGCAACTTGCCCCTGAAACAGCCTCTAAAGTTATTCAAAATAGTGAATATCAGTGGCAAGATAAGCAGTGGATGAATGAACGTGATACTGCATCAAATCATTACAATGGTGCTGTTTCTATTTACGAAGTGCATTTAGGCTCATGGAAAAGAAACGCAGAAGATAGTGCGGATAATTCACACTCACCAAGTTATTTAACTTACCGTGAATTAGCTGAGCAATTAGTACCCTATGTTGTAGAAATGGGTTTTACCCACCTGCAACTTATGCCAGTAAGTGAGTACCCATTTGACGGTTCATGGGGTTATCAACCTATTGGACTTTTTGCACCAACTGCCCGTTTTGGCAGTGCGGAAGATTTTAAATACTTTGTCGATTGTTGTCACCGTGCTGGAATTGGCTTGCTGCTTGATTGGGTACCAGGTCACTTTCCAACCGATGAACACGGTACCGGTAAGTTCGACGGTTCATGTTTGTATGAACATGAAGATTTACGTAAAGGTTTTCATCCAGACTGGAAAACCCTTATTTATAACTACGGTCGCTCAGAAGTACAAAGTTATTTGCTTAGTAATGCTATTTACTGGCTAGATCAATTCCACATAGATGGTTTACGCGTTGATGCCGTTGCTTCTATGTTGTACCTAGATTACAGCCGCGAAGCTGGTGAGTGGTTACCTAATGTTCATGGTGGTCGAGAAAACTTAGAAGCGATTGAGGTATTACAAAAGGTTAATGCGCGATCTTATGCAAAACACCCTGGTGTAATGATGATTGCTGAAGAATCAACCGCTTGGCCTGGTGTATCTAAACCTGTTGACGGTGGCGGTTTAGGCTTTGGTTTCAAATGGAACATGGGTTGGATGAATGACACGTTAAAGTTTATGGAACGTGATCCTATTTATCGTCAACATCATCACAACGAAATGACCTTCGGCTTGGTTTACTCCTTTAGTGAAAACTTTGTTTTACCTATAAGTCACGATGAAGTTGTGCATGGTAAAGGTTCATTACTGAATAAAATGCCTGGCGATGATTGGCAAAAGTTTGCTAATTTACGTGCTTATTACGGTTTTATGTGGACACATCCCGGTAAAAAATTATTGTTTATGGGCTGTGAATTTGCTCAACGTGCTGAATGGAATCACGATCAAAGCTTAGATTGGCATTTACTTGAACATGACAGTCATAAAGGCATGCAAACACTGATAAAAGATCTAAATCATACTTATCGAAATATTCCTGCATTACATGAATTAGATTGTGACGGAAATGGTTTTGAATGGTTAGATTCACAAAACAGTGCGCAATCGATATTGGTTTATTTAAGAAAAGGTCAAGCAGGTACTGCACCGGCTTTAGTTGTTGTAAACCTTACGCCAACAAGTTACGAAAACTTCTCTGTTGGTGTTCCGCATCATGGTTTTTATCGAGAATGTTTGAATACTGACAGCAGCATTTATGGCGGTAGTAATGTCGGCAATGGCGGCGGTGTTAATTCGGTAAATGAGGCTTACGCGGGTCAAGCGAATAAAGTTTCTTTATCGGTTCCACCATTAGCGACCATGATTTTTGAATGGCAACAAAACGATTAAAGTATTGCTGGGCAAGTGTATTGTAGGTCGGACTTTAGTCCGTTAATCGCTTAGCAGACAATTAATTCGATGGATTGAATAATATTTGCAGCGGGTTTTTTTTTAGTTTTATATTAATAAAGCTAGGCGTTAAATCAGGATTAAGCCTGATGGATTAAAGTGCAATCTACAAGATATTTAAGCGCATAAATATATTATTTTTTTAAGGGTAAGTTATGACCACTGAACATGTGAAAAAAGCTCAGCAAGTGAAGACTCAAGCATTTACGGATCAAAAGCCAGGTACTTCAGGCCTAAGAAAAAAAGTTAAGCAATTTCAACAAGCTGGTTATTTAGAAAACTTTGTTCAAGCGGTGTTTAATACCATAGCGCCTTGTACAGGTAAAAAGCTGGTTGTTGGTGGTGATGGTCGATTTTATAACCGCGAAGCGATACAAGTGATTATTCGCATGGCAGTTGCCAACGGTTTTTCTCATATTTTGGTGGGTCAGGGCGGTATTTTGTCTACACCGGCAGCCTCTTGTGTGATCAGAAAGAATCAAGCCTGTGGTGGTATTATTTTATCAGCTAGTCATAACCCCGGTGGTCCAGATGAAGATTTTGGTATTAAATTCAATGGTGAAAATGGCGGTCCAGCGCCAGAAAAATTAACCGATGCGATATTTCAACAAACCTTATCGATGGAGCAATACCTGAGTATTGATTCGGACGATATTGAACTAGATCAATTAGCCACAGTACAAATAGCACAATGCCAAATTGATATTATTGATCCCGTGAGTGATTATGCAGACTTAATGGAGTCGATGTTTGATTTTTCCGCCATGAAGAGCTTGCTTTCAAAAGGCGACTTTCGTTTATGTTTTGACGCTATGCATGCGGTTAATGGCCCTTATGCAAAAGAAATTCTTGAAAAACGCTTAGGTGCACCTGCGGGCTCAGTTATTAACGGTGTACCATTAACTGATTTTGGTGGTGGACATCCCGATCCTAACTTAGTGCATGCGCATGAGTTAGTTGATTTAGTTTATGGTGACGATGGTTTTGATTTTGGCGCAGCCTCTGATGGTGACGGCGATCGAAATATGGTGCTAGGTAAAGCCTTTTATATTAACCCTTGCGACAGTTTAGCGATATTAACAGCCAACGCTAATTTAATACCTGCTTATGCTAAAGGCATTACAGGTGTTGCGCGTTCAATGCCGACCAGTCGAGCGGTTGATCGCGTGGCCGAAGCGATGAATATACCCTGCTACGAAACACCAACGGGTTGGAAGTTTTTTGGTAATTTATTAGATGCTGGAAAAATAACCTTATGTGGTGAAGAAAGTTTTGGTACTGGCTCTGATCATATCAGAGAAAAAGATGGTTTATGGGCGGTATTGTTTTGGCTTAATTTAATTGCTGTAAAAAAACAGCCGGTCAGTGAAATTGTGAGAAACCACTGGGTGCAATATGGCCGTGATTATTTTACTCGCCATGATTATGAAGCCGTAGACAGTGCTAATGCGCATGAAATGATCAGCCAACTTAAAGCCAAAATTGCAGATTTACCTGGTCAGATATTTGCGGGTGCTAAAATAACATCAGCAGACGATTTTCAATATATCGACCCCGTTGATAATAGTAAAACTACGGCACAGGGCGTTCGCATTTATTTAGAAAATGGTGGACGCATTGTCTTTAGGCTTTCGGGTACCGGTACGCAAGGGGCAACGTTAAGAGTTTATTTAGACTGTTATCAACAAAACCCTGCTTTGTTAGAACAAGAAACACAGCAAGCCCTGAGTGAACTAATTAAAGTGGCAGAGTCAGTAGCAGGTATTAAAAAATTTACCGGCAGAACAAAGCCTGATGTGATCACATAAGCGTTATAATGCGATTTCAATAAGGGTGCTCAAGATTAAATTTTAAGATTTATTTTTAAGAAAAAAATTAAAAATATAAAAGTAAGTGAAAGGTATTAAATGAAAATATTAATGGCGGCTGCAGAAAATGATGCTCTACCTCGTGGAAAAGTTGGTGGCATTGGCGATGTGGTACGAGATATTCCGCTCGCTTTAGGCAAAATAGGTCAAGAAGTTGATGTGGTGATGCCGGGGTACGGAAGTTTCTCTAAGCTTGCCGGTGCCAAACACATTACATCGCTTGATGTGATGTTTGGTGGACAAGTACAAACTATTGATATTTTTAAAATTTCATTGGCAGACACATCAAACGCTTCATCAACAAAAGTTACTCAATGGGTAATTGAGCATCCGTTGTTTGCCATCGGCGGCGAAGGAAAAATTTACTGTGATGACCCAAGTAATCGACCTTTTGCTTCTGATGCCAGTAAATTTGCTTTATTCAGTGCCGCTGTTGCTAAAGCTATTGTTAGTGATGTTTTTGGTAAGGTTGATGTTATTCACTTACACGATTGGCACACGGCTATGGTGTCAGTTTTACGCGCTTACGATCCACAATATCAAGTATTAAAAGCTATAAAAACCGTATTCACTATTCACAATATAGCACTGCAAGGTATCAGACCTTTTGATGGTGATGAATCATCACTAAAGGCTTGGTTCCCTGACTTAGCTTTCGATGAAAATCAAATTAACGATCCCCGATATAATAATTGTTACAACCCAATGCGCTCTGGGATTAATTTGTCAGATAAAGTACATGCAGTTTCACCGACTTACGCAAAAGAAATATTGTTACCTAGCAATAAAGAGTATGGCTATTTCGGTGGTGAAGGTTTAGAAAATGATTTACGTCATGCGTCTGAAACTGGCAGATTACACGGCATATTGAATGGTTGTGAGTATCCTGATAGCGCTACTGATGCGCTTAATCTAAAAGCGTTAATCAAGCTTTCTGAAAAAGAAGTTATGAAGTGGGTAGCGGATAAGCCGTTAGTGGATAACGCGCACTTAATTGCGATAACTCGCTTAAAACAACTTTCCGCGAAAAAGCATAAAAAACAAGCTTTAATATTAACGTCAGTCGGGCGAATTACTGATCAAAAAGTACGACTTTTTCAACAAGTGATGTCTAATGGTGAAACGGCTTTAGAGCAGTTATTAAGATTACTATCTGATGATGGTGTGTTTATTCTATTAGGCAGTGGCGATAATGAGCTAGAAGCTTTTTTATCACAGGTTGCATCGAAGCATAGTAATTTTATTTTCTTAAAAGGTTACTCAGAAGCGTTATCGATAAGTATGTACAGCTCTGGCGATTTATTCTTAATGCCAAGTTCATTCGAGCCTTGTGGTATCAGCCAAATGTTGGCAATGCGAGCAGGGCAGCCATGTCTAGCGCACAGCGTTGGTGGCTTAAGTGACACTATAACTAATAATGAAAATGGTTTTACCTTTGATGGTGAAAATCCTCAACAGCAAGCTGAAAATATGCTCAGCTGTTTCCATTCAGTATTAGCACTTAAACAACATAGTCCAACAGAATGGGCAACTATTTCTGACAATGCTTTGAAGTCACGATATTTATGGAGTGACGTCGCTCATGATTATATTAAACATTTATACAGCAATTGATTATTAGATAAAGTAGGTGAGTCTGCACAACCAGTAATTGTTAATGCAGGGCGTTCAACTGATATTATATAAATTTCATCGATAAATTGAGTACTTAGACTATTTTTGTCGTAGTATTTTAGTGAAGTTATATCACTAAAGCCTGATGCTAATTCAGGACTCATGAACGAGAAATAATATGCTAAAAAAATGCGCCCATTTACTTTCTTCACTCCTTATCAGCTTTGTTTATTTTTTTTCATTAGCAGCCAATAGTACAGAAAAAATGTGGCCTGGCAGTGAGTATTCTCCTTCAATCCCCACTTTTAAAGATGTTTTAGGTTACGACGTTGGCGAAAGAATCACTAACTATGGTGATATGCTGCGTTACTTTGAAGCGTTAGAACGTTCGGCGCCAAAGCAAATTAAACTTTTTGAATACGGGCGCACATGGGAAGGCCGTAAGCTTATATATGCGGCCATTGGTAACCGTGATGTTATCGCAAACCTCGATGGTTTTGCTGATAAAATGCAAAAGCTGTCCGATCCACGAATCACCGATAAAAGCACGGCTAAAGCGTTAATTGCCCAACTGCCTTCTTCTGTATGGTTAGGTTATGGTGTGCATGGCAATGAAATTAGTAGTACCGATGCGGCAATGATGACGGCGTATCATTTACTCGCCGCACCGAATGAAGCAACCAACCGCAAAATCTTAAAAAACACGCTAGTTTTTATTGACCCTTTGCAAAACCCTGATGGACGTACACGATTTACCAGTCGATATTACGCTACTGTCGGCATGCAACACAGTGATGATAGATTAAGCGCAGAGCATAATGAGCCTTGGCCAAGTGGTCGTTCTAATCACTACCTGTTTGATATGAATAGAGATTGGTTAGCAATAACACAACCTGAAACTGCAGGTCGTATTCGTGCAATGAATCATTATCGTCCTTTAGTGGTTATTGATTTACATGAAATGGGGGGTGACAGCAGTTACTACTTTTCGCCTGCCGCACAACCTTTTAATCCGCATATGACCAAAAATCAAATTGATAATATGACTACGATTGGTAAAAACCATGGTAAACATTTTGACCGCTACGGGTTTGATTATTTTACTCGTGAAGTGTTTGATGCTTTTTATCCGGGTTATGGTGATAGCTGGCCAGTATTTTATGGTGCGTCTGCGTCAACCTATGAAGTTTCTTCTTCAAGAGGTGAGCTCTTTAAAAAGAGAACGGGTGAGACTTTAACTTATAAAAACACCGTACAACGACATTTTGTTGCGTCAATTTCTACCGCTGAAGGCGTAGCTGATAATCATAATAAGTTACTCAATGACTATTACAATTATCAAACTAGCGCGATTAAAGCGGGTAAAAACAGCAAAGAGCGGGTTTATATATTACCCAATAAGCGAAATATAGCGGGAAACCATCGCCTTGCAACACTAATGGCGCAACATGGTGTTGAAGTTAAACAAGCCAACAGTGACTTTAAACAATGTGGTAAAAGCTATCAAGCGGGTGCTTATTTTATCGATACCGCGCAGCCCAAAGGTCGCTTTGTTAGAACAACCTTTACCCAGCAAGTTGATATGTCATCGGCATTTGTTAAAGAGCAAGAACGCCGACGGGCAAGAAAATTAGATGATGAAATCTATGATGTCACCGGTTGGTCATTACCATTAATGTTCGATGTTGATATCGACTCTTGTTCAAAAGCGGTAAAAGTTGCTAACCACTTAATTGAAAGTAATGACAAACTCATTGGCAAGGTGATTAACCCAAATGCCACCGTTGCGTATTTAATACCTTGGGGGGATATGGCGGCAGGTCGATTTTTAACGGCAGCACTTCAGCAAAATATTACGCTTAAAAGTGCAGATAAAGCCTTTACCTTAGAGGACAATCAAAAGTTTACTGCGGGTACACTAATCATAGAAAAACGCAGTAATGACGATGACTTAGCAACTAAAATCATCGAAATAGCCAAAAATACAGGCGCACAAGTTCAAGGTGTAAATTCAAGTTGGGTGACTCAAGGCCCAAGTTTTGGCAGTAGCAACACAGTTACTATGTCAGCACCTAAAATCGCCATGGCGTGGGATAACCCAGTGAGCTCGCTCAGTGCTGGTAATACGCGCTTTGTTATTGAACGCCAGTTTAATTACCCTGTTACCGCAATACGTACTCAAACCCTTAAAAGTGCTGATTTATCAAATTACCAAGTGCTAATTTTACCTTCAGGTGACTATAAAGAAATCCTAGGGGTAAGTGGTGCTGATAATATTAAGCAATGGGTAAAACGTGGTGGGGTATTGATCACGCTAGGTCGTGCAACTCAATTTGCCGCCGAGCATGATATTGCTTTGTTAGATGTTAAAAGAGAACGTGCATTTCAAGCGCAAGAAGACGATAAATCAAAAGCCACCAAAGCCGTTAAAGAAGTTGAAGGTGAATCTATGGTTGATGGGCAGCTATTTTCAACTAAAGATGAGCTAGTTTCAGCCAGTGAAAATACCAAAGAGAAACCCGACTTTGTTGCCGGTGTATTGGCAAATATTGAAGTAGATCAAGAACATTGGTTGACCGCTGGCGTGCATAAAAGCTTAACGGCTATTGCCTATGGTAGTGATATTTACACGCCAATAAAGCTAGCGTCTGGTAAAAATTTAGCTTGGTTTACTGATGCAGAAAATGTTTTAGCAAGTGGTTACTTATGGGCAGAAAATAAAAAGCAACTGGCTTATAAGCCTTACCTTATTCATCAACCCATGGGCCGCGGTATGGTGATCGCTTTTACCCAAGAGCCAACTACTCGAGCTTATTTAGATGGTTTAAATGTTATGTTGATGAATACTATTTTCAGAGCTGCAGCGCATGCTAGGCCGTTAAAGTAGTCTGCAATTAACGGGTAAGTATTTTCAGCTAGTAGCTAAATGAAAGTTTATAAAAGCGACGAATGTCGCTTTTTTTAAGTAAATAATTTATATAAATTTTGGCATAGCTAGCTCACCAAATTGATCATGTTTTACAATTATCAAATTTAAGCCTTTAGCAATGGTTTGCTCAGCCAATGTTATAAAGGAAAAGGCTGTTCCGGCTTCTTCGCAATATAATAACGATAATAACCAATACAGCTACTGCCAACGAAAACAGTTTCTACGACAACTCCAATTGGTGAACCTAAAATAAGGTTGTGAATAAACCACAGTGATCCGCCCGAAATCATCATTAAGCGTAAAAACTTATCATTATGGCTAAATGAACCTGTGGTGATCAAAATGGTTGCCATAAAGCCAATAATACTCAGTAGGCCGTTATAGGTGGATACGGTGATCAGTAAACTTAGACTGAGCGATGCTATCGAAATCCATTGAAACTTCCACTTAATGGATATTAAAAAACGAATGCTAGAAAATAAAAATATATAGCCAGCTGTTGGTTGGTCAAGCAACAGATAATGAAAACCATTAAACAAGCAGCTCACTGATAACGCTGCTAAAATATAGTTTTTGTTTTTAAATTGCATGGCGCAGCACTCAATAATAAGTGTCACGGTAACGAGCAACTGTGAAAGGATAAAATCAGGCATAATTTTCAACAGTAAAAGTAATGTTTAACCAATCAATTTAAATCGATTGGTTAAAGCGTTTAATAGTTATCTAGCAAAATATGTTTTTTTACTTGCGGTAATTTCCATATCGCATATACGGGAATTATGCTCAGCATCAATAAAGTTAATTGCTCAGCTTCATTTAGGGGTAATAATTGTAATAAGTAAACAATAACCGCTGAACCGCTCATTTGCATAAAGCCTAAAAGAGCTGAAGCTGAACCTGCTTTTTCACCAAAAGGTGCGAGTGCTTGTCCAGCACATGCGCCCATAAGGAACGAAAAACCGAGTGAACTGATCATTATCGGTATCATAAACGCGCTAGGTGTTTGCCAAGGCAATAAAGCTAACATTAACAAACCGGCGATAATGAGTAAAACCATGCCAAAGCCTATTGTTATTCTGGCACCAAACTTGATTAAAACTCTAGGAGCCAGAAAACAAGCAACAATGTTAATCGTGGCATTTAAACTAAACCAATAGACAAAGCTTTCTTGATTTAAACCTAAGCGTACCATTAACCAAGCTGGCGAACTGCTGACATAAGCAATAATAATTGCCATAGATAACATTACAAGTAAGGCATTAAACATAAATACTGGATGTTTCAATACCGGCATAAAATGCGCTATAGAAATCAGGTTTTTATGTTTTTGTGTATGTGCTGGCCTGGTTTCTTTAAGAGTGAAAAACAAAATTAAACCGGCAAAAACAGCGTAGCCTGCCATAAATTCAAAGTTACTACGCCAACCAAAATGCTCTGTTAGTACATTACCTAACAAGGGGGCTAGGGCAGGAATACAGCATATGGCGCTATTTAAATAAGAGTACATCACGCCACTTTCAATCGCGTTATATTTATCACGTACACTGGCAAACGCTGAAACGACTATCGCACATGCACCAAAACCTTGCATTAAACGACTGACAAGAAAAAACGCTAAGCTGTCCGAATAAGCTGAGATGATAGAAGCCAAGCCATAGATAACTATGCCGCCTATAGCGATAGGTCGACGACCATAACGATCAGCAAGTGGCCCACTTATAAGCTGGCCAAAACCCAAACTTAAAATAAATATTGTTATGCTCCACTGAATTTCATTCATAGGAACGACGAATTCTGCTGCCATAACCGGCAAAGCGGGTAAAAAAATGTCTATGGCTAATGGGCTAAAAATAACCATTAAAATCAGTAGGGGTAAAAGTTGTTTATTTGTCATTTAAGTCTCAATTATGATGACTGCGCAGTATAAGATATTGGCGTGATGAGCAGAAGAGAATTATTGTGAATTTAATCACTTAAGTTAACGCTTTAATTATTCAAAATGTGTCTTAAATACAATTTACTTTTATTTAGACCAGCTACGCAGCAGAGATGGCAAAGCCGATAATATTGCTCTGATTTAAGTATTTTATTGTCGCTTTTTCTTGTCGCTTATTTTTAGGCGTGTAAAATGACGCCATTATTTATTTCTTTTATCATTAGTAAAATTTTATCTATGTTCGAATTAAAATATCAAACCCCTAAAGCGTGGGCCGAAGTCGTGCTTAGCGACTTCGATGCATTTTTAACTGATCACGCCGCAGCAGAGAAAAAAGCTTCAGGTATGGCGATGTCAATGATTTCTCATTATCCTGATAGAAAGTCAGTGGTAAAAGCCATGGCAGATTTAGCCATTGAAGAACTTATCCACTTTAAACAGGTACTAAAGTTAATTTATGCCCGCGGTGGACAATTAGGCGCTGATGAAAAAGACCCTTACATCAATCAAATTAGGAAAGTATTTCGCAATGGCAGCGATGTTTTTTTTATGGACCGATTAATCGTAGCAGGCGTTATTGAAGCTCGCGGCCATGAACGATTTTCTCTAATTGCACAAGCGTTGCCAGAAGGTAAAGATAAAGACTTTTATCAAGCTATTGCTAAATCAGAAGAAAAGCATAAAAATTTATTTATTGAATTAGCTTATGAGTATTTTGACAAGGCAGATGTTGATCAACGTTTAGCTGAAGTTTTAGACATAGAAGCTGATATTTGTGCGGCGCTGCCATTTCGTGCTGCTTTACATTAATTAATCTTAAGCGTTTGTGATAGCCAGTTGTTAGGTACAAGTTTGTAAAACAGGTTTTTATATAACAGGCTTTTAGTTATCCAATCTAAGTACTAAGTATTATGATTAACGACAGCACTAGGCTACAACAGCATAAAACATCGGTTAAATACCTAGCCCATTATGCTGAGCCAGAAGTATTATCGCTGGCGACGTTCTCAGAACATCACCGCTATCAACATGTATTAGTAATCCCAGCGTTTCAAGAGACAGTGCAATTTATTGAGCGTTTTATTGACTCAACACTTGCTGAGCAACAATGCTTAGTTATTGTGGTCATTAATCAACCTGATAATGACTTTGGTCGTCAGCACCAACAGGATCAAATTGATTTAGCACAGAATATTGCTAAGCAGGGGGCGAAGATTTGGCAGCAAGATAACTTAAGCTTAATCGATATAAACCATGCTAGTCGGAATGAAAATGCTAATTCGGCCATCTTGATGGTTAATCGTTACAATCAACCTATTCCATCGGAGCAAGGAGTGGGCTTAGCAAGAAAAATTGGTGCAGACTTAGCCGTTAAACTATTTATTACCGGTAATGTTTTATCTGCTTGGGTGCATTCAACCGATGCTGACGCGTACCTTCCTGATAATTATTTTAGCGCTCATGCTAGTGATAGTTTAAAGCTTAAAAATGCCGTAGCAACGTGTTGTAATTTTTATCATCACAGTAACCAACAGGCAATTCACCAGGCAAATTTACGCTATGAAAATGCCTTACGTTATTACGTTGCCGGTTTAAAATACGCGCAATCACCTTATGCATATTTTACCATCGGCAGTATTTTATCTTTCGATATGCTGGCCTATTGTCAGGCACGAGGTTTTCCTAAACGCAGCGCAGGAGAAGATTTTTATCTCTTAAATAAACTCGCAAAACTGGGTGAAGTGACATATTTAGGCGATGTAACGATTAAGCTTGATGCAAGACCTTCACAACGCGTGCCTTTTGGCACTGGGCCAGCCGTGCAAAATATTATGCAATTGACGGAGCAAGGCCAGGATTATCTTTATTATCATCCAGAGATTTTTACCGCATTAAAAGTCTGTTTACAAGCCTTTGAAAGCCTATGGCAATATCGACAACAACCTGAACTTTGGTTTATAACTCTACCTGAAAACATTCAACAGGCATTAACAGATATCGGTTTACGCGCTTTTATTGCCAAACAACAGTCAGCGAAGCAAGCACAATTTGATAAGCAATTAATCGTATGGTTTGACAGCTTTAAAACCTTGAAGTTTATTCACGCGCTACGCGATTTTGGTTTAGTTAATATCGCACTTGAACAAGCGATAGCTGATGCACCATTTGCTATTAGCTAAGTGCATCAATAGCTAAATTGAGATAGATAGTTATTAAAATTTAATAATATAATCATTGATGATAATTATTACAGAAAGTTATTAACATTATTAACCACATAGAACAGACAATCAGAGCGAGAAATATCACTTTTATTTGACGCCATAAACATTTTAAAATTGGTCGCACAGACCAATTTGTTATCATCTATTTTAAAATATTTTTCAATAACGTTAACCCCTTGGTCGTTGAACATTTCAAGATTTTCTAAGCCATTATCATCGATCCAGCCTAATAGTAGTCCGTCACAGCATCCACCGAAGTTAAATTGTTCAATATTTTTTCTTAAGGTTACGCCACTGTAGCCTTCATCATGTTCGCTAAATGAAAGTTTTCGTTCGGCTTTAATCACCACACGCAAAGGTTTGTAAAATATTTTTACGGCTTTATTTTGTGGTAGAGCATAATGGCCATCGTATTGAGTAAATTTTTGAATGCCTTTGTAAGCAACCTCGTGTGCTTGGTCATCATGGCTACCACCGCACTCAATGGTGACAACAGGGCAACAAAAATTCAGCTCCATCATAGCGCCAATGCGAATATTAGATAAGATCAAGGTATCACAAAAATAAGAAGTCAGTGACAACACGTTGGGGTTAATCAAGGTACTGACGGCAAAAGCAGGCCCGTTACCTGAAGTATTATGTAAGTCGATGATGGCCTTAGGGTTAACTTCACTAATCGCATTGACTATTAATTTCGCCCGTTCGATATAACCAGCAATATTTTTATTTTTACTATCGCTATTTCTGATGATTTTCTCATTAAAGCAACGATTTAAGTCAACACCTTTAGGTAGGTATCGGTGATGAAATAAATGTTGATAAGTAGCCGCTTCAACGGAGGAAATAATGATACGAATATTGGTTTTAGGTCGAGGTAATGTATTATCCGTGGTAAGCCATCGGTGTATGGCAATAAGTCCTGAAGGTTCATCTCCGTGCAATAATGTCGAAATAACTCGCCATTCACTATTATTTTCACCACTGATATCTATAACGGTAAGACCAATGAGCGATAGTAAAAACTGCTGATAGTCGGCATGTAACGTTCGATTTGATGGGTCTATTAAATAGTTTATTTCGCTAAAATATATATCCATAACTTCCCCCCTATATACAATTTGTTCTCATGGGTATTTGTTGAATCAGTTACGGCATATGAGCAAGCAAAACTCGAAAGTGCGCGGGCAACTGGGCTAAAGTAATGATTAATCGATAGCAAATACATGTTTATTTAGCGTCTCGATTTACCCATTTAGCTAGCATGCCACAAACTTTTAATGTCGGTCGTTGACTGAGGTCAAACAATAAGCTGTTTTTTTTAGTCAATTTCATGCTATTTGTCGTTTATTTGATTTCAACTATATTTTTCATGCTGTTACTGCGTCATATTGTGTGATGATAATGTCCTTGTTATTTATTTATTTTTCTTGGTATTCACTAAATAATTAATTATGCTGATGTTTCAATTATGAGGAACAACAAGTATGCAAACTGTGGTTGCCAAAATTTTGGCTCAAATAGAATCCGTTGTCATTGGCAAGCCTCATCAAGTGAAGTTAGCCTTGGCGTGTTTGTTAGCTAAAGGGCATATTTTAATTGAAGATTTACCAGGCATGGGTAAAACTACCCTAGCTAATACTTTAGCCTTAACGTTAGGCTTGTCGTATCAACGTATTCAATTTACCTCAGATTTAATGCCTGCCGATGTTATCGGTATTGCTATTTTTGATGAAACGACCAAATCATTTCAACTCCATCCGGGGGCTATTTTTAATCAAGTGGTTTTAGCTGATGAAGTAAACCGCGCTAGCCCTAAAACCCAAAGTGCTTTGCTAGAAGCGATGGAAGAAGGGCGAGTGAGTGTCGATGGTGTTACTCATCAATTACCTGAGCCATTTTTTGTTATTGCTACGCAAAACCCGATGTCACATGCGGGAACTTATCCGTTACCTGAATCACAATTAGACCGCTTCATGATGCGACTTTCACTTGGGTTTCCTAGCATAGATGCTGAGCGTGAAATTTTACAATCAACAGCGTCACATCGTGATGTCATTGAAATTAAGCCTTTTTTACAGGTTGAGCAATTACGAGAAATACAGCAGCATATCTCTAGCGTTCGCGTTTCACCGGCGATTGTTGATTATGTTATCGCGCTATGTAGAGTCAGTCGACAAAGTGAGTCACAAGCTAAAGCATTATCGCCACGTGCAGGAAAATCATTATTAGCGGCTGCTAAGTCTTGGGCTTTTATGGAAAATCGTGATTATGTTATACCCGAAGATATTCAAGCGGTGTTTTCTCCTGTTTGTGAACATAGATTAGCACCACAACAACATCATATTTTTGATCAGACAGATGAAATATCTCAGCAAATATTGTCACAAGTTGACCCGACCAATCCGCTAGTTTAGTTGTTACTTAAGACATAAACTTGCGATATATCACATTGTAAATTTAGCAGGCCTATCGAATCACTGCTATCAATCAAAGCTATTGAGTAAGGGCAGTTAATTGTTAAGTAAGCGAAAAAACACCATGTTTTCATCGGTAACTGCAGGACTAAAAGGCGCATTAAATAAGCGCTTTAATACTTGGTTAGCACGTCGCATTCCACAACACAGCCAACAAGTTATTAATCATCGCAATATTTTTATTATTCCAACGCGATTTGGCGCTGGTTTGATGATATTTATGTTGTTGCTTTTTTTACTGGGCACCAATTACCAAAATAATGTCATTATCTTAATCAGTTATTTACTGGTCAGTTTTTTTATTGTGGTTTTACACCACAGCTTTTTTAATCTTTCTGGCTTAAAGTTTCAGGCAACCAGTTCATTGCAAGGTTTTGTTGATGCGCAGCTTTATTTTCCGCTCGTTGTTACTAGTAATAAAGCGCGCTTTAATATTAGTTTTTCTTTTGCTCAAGCGCCCGCAAAGCTTGATCAAAAAATTGATAACAGCTTAAGCGACAATAAGCAGATTGAAAGCCAAACCTTCACAAGCCAGTTTGACCAAGTAAAACTTATTGAATTAACTGCAGGTGAAAATAATATTCGCATACCGTATCGAGTGTGCAAACGCGGCGAATACCCGTTAGGTAGGGTATTAATTATCAGCGAGTTTGGTTTTGGCTTATTTAGAACCTGGACACGATTAGATTTTGCTCAGCAAGTAACGGCTTACCCTAAACCTATCGCCAACCTTTGGACTGATAAGCAACAAAGTGTTGCAGGCGAAGAGGCAGAAAATAATGTTGAAAGTTATCAAGACAGCTATCAACCGGGCCAAGATGAATTTCATCAATTACAACATTATCAGCTGGGCGAACCTCTCAGTCGTGTCGCATGGAAGCATGTAGCTCGTGGGCAAGGCTGGTTAACAAAACAATATCAACAAGCCTTATCAGGCAAGCTAGAATTAGACTTTGAACACTTGCCCTCAGGCACACTTGAACAGCGTTTAAGTTGGCTTAGTTATGCCATTAAAGATTGCAGTGATAAACAGATAGCCTTTTCACTGAAACTGCCTAATCAAATGGTTGAATATGACCATAGTTCACAACATACCTTAAAATGCTTAAGTGCATTGGCACGTTATTGAGCGCATGATGACAAAAAAATCTAAACAAAGCATTGAAGAAAACGTTTTGCCAAGAAAAAGCAAAAAGCCTAGCAAAAATAATAAGCTAAAGCTTAATGGCAAAATGTATTTTAGTTTATTAGCTTTTCAACTGCTTAACCTTTTAACCTTAGTTCTGCAGTTTAATTTGTTGTATTTATTATTTGCCATTTTTGCTTTGGCGCTACAATTTTTTGTGCATTTCAAACTCGTGCGTAAAAGCTCTTTAGCATCTCCTACTAGCCAATCTATAAGTTTCTATGCAGCACCTAAAATATTACCTTCATGGCTGATATTTTTATTAGCTATTTCAGGTAGCGTAGGAATTGCGTTCGCAGGGCAAGAGTTAGGACTTTTACTGAGCATGATCCATTTATTATGCTTTGCTTATAGCTTAAAAATGTTTGAAATACCCAGTCGTAAAGATTTATATCAATTAGTGGTATTAGGCATTTTTGTTGCTACTTCGTCATTGATTTTTATTCAATCTATTTACTTTTCATTAGCAGTTATTGTTTTAGTTTTAGGCAACTTTTTAATTTTAATTAATTTATTTGCACCAACAATGGCGATGTCTGCACAAGCTAAGTTATTAGCAAAACTCAGCTTATATTCAGTACCGTTAGCGGTGATTTTATTTGTTGGTTTTCCCAAGTTAAGTCCATTTTGGCAGGTGCCCAATGTTGAATCGGCCAAGGTTGGACTTTCTGATAACGTAAAAATTGGCGATATAGCGCAGTTAGCTTTGTCAGATGAATTAGCGTTTCGAGTGAGTTTTCAAAACAGTAACCCCGAACATGCACAGCTATACTGGCGCGCAATGGTATTAGATGATTTTGATGGTGTTACTTGGCGACAAGGTTTGCGAGAAAAAGGCCAACGAAATAATCAGCGCTATGGCTCAGCAACCTTAGAGCATGCGAATAGCTCAGCAAGTGTTCAGATAACTGGTGAAGGCTTAAGTTATCAAGTTATTGCGGAACCCAGTTTTCAATCTTGGTTGTTTGCGCTTGATTTTGCTACCAGTGAACAAGGAGATATTGGTCAACGTAATGATTTTTCTTTGTTTTATCGCGGTATTATTAGCCAAACATTGAGTTATCAAGTTACCAGTTATCCCAAAGCCAAACTTGCGCCGATATTAGCTGATGAAACACGTGCTTTGAATTTGCTTTTAAGCACCGAAAATAACCCCAGATTGTTGGCTAAAGGTCGACAATTACGCAGGCAGTATAGCGATAATAGCCAATTAATTAATCGCGTGTTAGCTGAGTTTAACCAAGAAAACTATTTCTATACTTTACAGCCACCGCGCTTGAACAATAATAGTTTAGATCAGTTTTACTTTGACACTCGGGCGGGGTTTTGTGAACATTATGCTAGCACATTTACTTATTTAATGCGTGCTGCAGGCATTCCTGCTCGTATGGTGGTGGGGTATTTAGGCGGCGAGTTTAATCCTAGCGGTAATTATTTAAGTGTTTATCAGCGCAATGCCCATGCGTGGTCAGAAGTATGGTTACCAGATAGTGGTTGGCAGCGAGTAGACCCTACAGCAGCCGTAGATCCTGAGCGTGTAGAAAGTGGTTTTTCGAGCAATTTAATGCAGGAATATGACAATTTATCTTCCGGGCTTTTTTCGATGCAACCGTTACGTGCAATGTGGTGGTATAAGCAACTTAAAATGCAAATTGACGCCATTGACTATCAATGGACTCGCTGGGTTATTGGTTACACAGGCCAAAAACAATCACGAGTTATGGCAGAGCTTTTAGCAAGTTTAAAGCAGGGCAAAAACATTGTTTATTTTTTACTGATATTAATCACTATAGCCTTGCTGGTTTATGTGTATAAATCAGTTAAGGTGAGAGTGAAACCTGATGATAAAATAAAAGCACTTTATTTAAAAACGCTAGCATTAATGGCAAAGCATAAGTTGGTAAAGGCAAGGTCGATGACCGCAGAGCAATTTGCTGACATTGTTGCAGCCACTCGTCCTGAGTTGTCAGCGCACTTTACGACAATATCAAAGTGCTTTGCACATTTAGCTTATCAAAACTTTGATGATATAAGCCAACAAGAACGTCATATTCAGTTAATTAAATTGCAAAGCAGTTATCGGCATTTACGTTGGCAATTATGGTTAGCCAAGTTTGGTATTAGGTAACAGTTGCAGCTTTAAATTAACGCTGTTTAGACTTTAACCAAACCACAATCCCGACAATAAAAAAGATAAATATGGTGAAGAATAATATCACTACAACCTGACGTTTTTGTTTGCTGGTTAAGTCTAAACGTTCAATTTTTATCGCTTTTGCACTGACAAAAGCCTTATAGTCTAATTCCGCTAACCAGTTAACAATATTAAGCCCCATTTGGGCATTACTGTATTGATTAATATAAACATTGGTTAAGAAGTCTGCGTCAGTAAAAACAATGATTCGAGTGTCTGAACGAGCCGTTTTCATTTTGTAGGGGGGGCTATTTGGCGCAGTATTTTCAGCTTTGTGTTCTTCAAGCACGACATAAGAAATTGGTACTGGGCCAGGGGTATCTATGCCTTGATCATATTGAATGGCTAAATTTCTATTGGTTTCTGCCCAACTTTTTTCTTTTGATGCCGTAGACGCAATCACCGCTAATTTAATGCTTGGGCGACGTTCAGCTAACCTCTCAATGGAGCGTGGCCTAACGTAAAAGGTATAATCTAAACCTTCGGTAATGGCTTTATGCTTTTGGTAGTTTTTGGTGGCGGGGCTGCCAACATCGTCGCCAACATGGTTAGTTAAATCAACCACAATATCTGACTTAACGTTAAGTCCCCACTGATTAATAATGCTATTTAATGATGGGTTTTCTTGCAACTGCTCTGCTGTTAAGGGCTTATCAGGTGTTGTAACTGTAGTATGTTCAATCAGAAATAGCGCATCGCCACCCGCGGTTAAATAATCAACAATTAACTTATCTTCCTGTGCGGTAAGTTCAGTGCGCGCACCAGCAATAATAAGCACATCGCAATCAACAGGGATAGACTGGGTAATACCTAACATTAATGTTTTGCTTTGTACGTTGTTATCGGCCAATAATTGTTTAAAAGTTGATAAGCCAACATTGTCAGTATTTGTTAGTGAATATTCGCCATGGCCCACGAGAAAGTAAACTTGCCTTGGTGGGCGACTAGCACGGGCAATGGTATTAGTGAGTTTTTCTTCCGTTAGTGCGTCATCGCTAAAATCAACGTCTTTACGGCCATTGCTCGATTGCACTATAACTTTGCGCTCACGGCCACTCACCACATTGCCAAATTTAGCAGCAAATGAAATGTTTTCTATTGGGTCAATTATTTGCGTGCTAATAAGTCCAGCAGATAGCCGTTCATATTCATTAAATAAATCTTGTAAATATTTTGGTGGTAAGCCGACATAAAGTGCGGTTAATTCTACTTCTTCTTTAAGGGTACTAATAAAGTCGACAGTGTTTTTTGTTAAAGTATGTTGTTTATTTTCCGTAACATCCCATCGTGTAGTTATGCTATTAGCCGCATAGTGGCTAATTGCAATAAAGGCTACACTCGCCATAATCATGATCAAAATGATTAAGATTTTTTTCCATTGTTTACCGATAAAACGTCCGCTGCTAGCAACTTGATTAGTTTTTTCCGTCAAAGCTTTATGATTAATTTTGTTGTTCAATATCAGTAAGACTAAAAGAGTAATGCCACCGCTAAGTGTTAAACCGCTGGCTAGGCTTAAGGAAAGTAAAGAAAACGCTGCGTCGATATAAAATAATGACAAGCCTAATATAAAGCTAAACAGTGCTACGCCAACCAACGTTGGTAATAACTTTGTAATGTGTAAACGTTTATTGTTTTTAATGCTCATTTATTGCCACAACCTATGGTTGATGCTTAAACAGGTTAATACCAAACAAAGTACAATGCCGGCTAAATAATAGATAACGTCGCTGGCTGTGATAACACCAATAGCGAAATTTTCAAGATGTGTGCGTGTGCTTAATTGAGTGAAAAAACTTTCAGCAAAACCTGTGAAATATTTGGTAAAGCTTATTGAAAAGTAAAGTGAAAATAGGATCAGGTAAGAAGTCATGGCGGCAATTATTTGATTGCGTGTCCATGATGAGGTTAGTAAACCTATAGCGATAAAAAAGGCACCTTCTAACCAAATACCGACATAACCCGATAAAATACTGTAAGGATCAGGCTCTCCGTAATAATCAACAATAAAATAATAAACACTGGTTACGCCAATTAATAGCGAGTAAAAAATCAGCATGCTGAAATACTTACCTAAAACTATCATGCTCGGAGTTAAAGGCGCGGTAAGTAAAAATTCCATGGTGCCATTAGCCTTTTCTTCAGCAAATAACTTCATGGTTAATAAAGGGATAATGAAGATGAACATAAACTCCATGACTTGGAATATATCGCGTAACGACACTTCTCTATTTTGCTCTATAAGCATGAAAAAAAGGATATTAAACAAAGACAAACAAGCAATGAGAATGATGTAAGCGACAGGGCTACTAAAATAGCTATGTAGCTCTTTTTTGGTTAGTGCGATAATTTTATTCATCAGTAATGACTTACACTTTGCGTTAATGTTGACGAGGGTACGGACGTTGGTGCTTGATGATGGTTAATAAATATTTGCTCTAATGTTATGGGGAGCGCTTGGCTATCTTGTTGCTCTTTACCTTTGAGTAAGGTATCTAAAGGTTCATCTATAATAAGCTGACCAGATTTAATCATTAATATGCGTTGTGCTATTTTTTCAATTTCAGGCAAAGTATGTGTACTGAGCAATACCGTTCTCTGTTCTCGTTGATTGTTAATTAACGCTAAAACTTGCTGAACTTGTATGGGATCTAGGCCACTGGTTGGCTCATCTAAAATAAGTAATTTAGGCTCGTGAATAATAGCCTGAGCTATACCGACTCTTTGCTTGTAACCTTTAGATAATGTTGAAATAATTTTGTCTTTAACGTGCGCTAATTGGCATTCTTCTAAGGTTTTTGCTATTTGAACCTTTTGATTTTTAGATGACACGCCTTTTATTTCAGCGGCAAACTTTACATACTGCAATACCGTCATGTTGTTATACAAAGGCGGCGTTTCTGGTAGGTAACCAATTTTCTGTCTAATGGTTAACGAGTGCTGAGTAATATCATCGCCATCAATGAAAACTCTGCCAGAAGATGGCGCTAGAAAAGCTGTTATAATACGCATTAAGGTCGTTTTACCTGCGCCATTTTTTCCTAAAAAACCAACAATATCTCCTTGGTTAATTTCAAAGCTGACATTGTCTACAGCTTGCAATTCACCAAAGTTTTTACTGATATGCTCAACCGTTAGAATACTCACTTAATAGCCTTTTAGTTTCTTCGTCATTTATTTCTTAAAATTCGTTATTTTAAAATATCGAGCAAGTTGAAAATTAGTCTAACCATTGATAAAGCGACATTAACAATGCACTATTGCAAAGCACTATTAGCAATGAAATTTTGATAAAACAGTGTAGCACGAACAAACTATATTAGTGTTTTATAAACAAAATCTTGCTGCAATTTATAGTGGCTTACTTGTATGGTTTAAAACTAAGCGAATGGTAATAATAAATTTGAACAAGGCTTTGAATAAACATGATTAAGTTGGCATTTTGGCTATGAATTAGTATGCTATTAAGTAACTATTAGCTGTAAATATTAAGCAGCTGGTTAGCATCTATCATTTTATAAGCTGACTTTAGAAAGCTTGTCCCTTTAAGTTGCTTTCAGTACTTTCATATTTACAAAAAATATTGGTGTTTTCGGTTAGTTGGAGCTAATTGGTAATTCAGCCCATTTATATCATTAAGGAAACTAGATGACCAACGACTCTAAAAATGCATTAGAACGAGGCTTGAACAATATTCAGCCACAATTTTCCAGCTTTATTCGTGCCCAAACAACCTCCAGTTTGTTTCTTTTGTTGTCAACAATCGTAGCTCTATGGTGGGCAAACTCAATCTACTCAGCAAGTTATGTCAATTTAGTGCACACGCCAATTGGCTTGATTTTTGGCGACTTCGAATTTAAAGCGTCACTTAAGCATATTATTAATGATGGCTTAATGGTGATATTTTTCTTTTTACTTGGCCTTGAGATCAAACGCGAAGTGTTAGTGGGCGATCTGGCGGAACCTGAAAATCGTCGCATGCTGATTTTTTGTGCGCTAGGTGGCATGATTTGTCCGGCATTAATCTACTCAATGTTTAATTACTCTCTTGATTCACAAATAGGTTGGGGCATACCCATGGCCACCGATACTGCTTTTGCTCTCGGTGTGTTGACCATCGTAAGAAAACATATACCTGACAGCCTGTTAGCTTTCATTGTTGGCCTTGCTATTGTTGACGATGTTGGCGCAATACTTGTTATTGCCATATTTTATACTGAGCAAATTTCTATCATGCCACTGTCGAGCGCATTTGCACTTATCGCTTTTTTAGCCGTTGCTAACTATGCCGGCGTACGACAACCACTGTTTTATATTATTGTTAGCATTGCCACGTGGTTGCTAATGCTTAAATCTGGCGTTCATCCTACGGTTGCCGGTGTCGCCATTGCTTTGACCGTACCAGCACGTCCAGAGTTAGCATCAAAAAAATTACTAAATAAAGCAAAATCAATCATTAAATCGATGGAGAAGAAACCTAAGTCGGTAGATGTGCTTGGTAGTAAGGAAGACCACGAAAAGGTCTTAAAAGTACGTGATGTTGTTGAAGAAGCTAGTACGCCTTTGCGTAGATGGGAAGATGCCCTAGATTTGCCAGTAGCATTGTTTATTTTACCGCTATTTGCTTTAACTAATGCGGGTGTAGTGTTTAGCTTAAACTCACTTGTTGATAGCCTGCAACATCCTATTGGTTTAGGTATTATTTCTGGGTTATTACTGGGTAAATTTATCGGTATTTCTGGCGCTTGTTGGCTAGCTCTGCGTTACAAGTTAGGCACCTTGCCCGGTGGCGTTAACTTTCAACACGTTGTAGGTGCTTCACTGATAACCGGTATTGGCTTCACCATGTCTACTTTTATCGCCATGCTAGGATTTGATGGACGACCTGAGCAACTGCAATACGCCAAAACAGCTATTTTAGTTGCCTCGGTACTTGCCGCAGTGCTTGGCGCATTATATCTGAGGTTGAATTCTGTAAAGCAAAAGGGCGAATAACTTTAACTGATAGGCCTAAATTAGGGTAATGTTTATGTTGAAAGTGGATATAAGTTGTTGCCCAACCACTAAAAAGTCAATTAAGCCAAAACTGATAATCGTTTACTTAGTACTGTTCGGATGTGAAAAAATCCAGTTGGCTATATTCATTTACCGCTTTTAGCAACGTCAATATCCTATTAGCAAAACCAGTACAACAAGTAGTTGAGCTAATAGTTGGCAATTTAACTAGATACGAGGACTCTTATGTTTGAACTTAAAACAATCGCTCTTTTTGCCATTACTGCGCTAGCAGAAATTGTTGGTTGTTATTTACCCTACCTTTGGCTAAAGCAAGATAAAAGTATTTTGTTGCTAATTCCAGCAGCGGCAAGTCTCGCATTATTCGCATGGCTACTAACGTTGCATCCTACGGCCGCTGGTCGTGTTTATGCGGCGTATGGTGGTGTATATATTTTTGTCGCAATATTATGGCTTTGGGGCGTTGATGGCGTCAAACCTACATTTTGGGATGTTGTTGGTGGCTCAATTGCATTAGTTGGTATGGCTGTTATTATGTTCGCACCAAAAACGGCATAAATTGGCATTTTTACTGAAATTTAGTTAAGCATGAATGAAGCTTTAAAGATGTATAGAGTATAACCACGCTGCAAGCTATGCCAATGTCATAACATTAATTTATATTTTAAGGATACGGTTATCAAATGGAATTGAAGAATGCTGCCAGGTTATCTGAATTAGATTGGTTGAGGGTTATATTGATTTTTGCAGTATTCCTTCATCATGTTTTTATGCCTTTTAATGGTGATAATTGGCATATCATGAATAATGAATCAAGTAAGTTACTTGATGACGTAATGGTCTATTTTGAACAATTTAGGTTACCTGCCTTATTTTTTATTTCTGGGGTTGGCACCGTTATTTTACTGTCCAAGGTAACAATTAAAAAATTTGCATTAGACAAGTTATTAAGGCTTTTTATTCCTCTACTTGTTGGGTTGTTATTGGTTGTTCCCCCACAGAACTATATTGAAAACATCAATCAACTTCAGTCATACTGGCAAGAATACCCCAAACTTGTGCTTAATTTTGAAGCGAATCATCTTTGGTTTATTGAGTACCTGATTGTATTTGCCTTTCTGGCCATTCCTATCAATATGTTTTTAAATTTTAATTTTGGGAAGGTAGTCATAAACGCGGTGAAAACCATTGCTAAATGCAGAGCAGGATTGTTTTTATTGGTTGGGTTTCTAATCATTATCAAAGTATATTTTTCTTTAACGTTTGCCAGCGATGATAACAAAATTGAGAACCTGTCATCTTCAGCCTATTACTTTTTCTTTTTCATCACAGGTATGATTTTCATTCGTAGTAAAAGTGTTTGGCAAGCCATATGCGACCAACGATTTTTTAATCTAATTATACTGCTCGTTAGTACATTGATTTTCTATGGGTACTATTATTCACCTGATCTGAGTGAATACTTGTCACTAGATACCCGTTGGGCATTATGGTGGACAGTTTGCTGCTTGGTATCCTGGTCTATGCTGTTAACTATGTTAGGTTTCGCTCAGTATTATTTAACAAAAACACCCAAGTGGCTTCACATCAGCAATGAGCTTATTTACCCCTTTTATATTTTTCATCAAACCGTAATAGTGGTGATAGGTTATTTTGTAATTAATTGGCAAATGCCCTTGTCGATTAAAGTAATTTCACTATTCGCTTTATCATTTTTGATAACAAGTGGAATTTGTTATTTCATTATTAAACCCTTTAATATACTTAGGTTTTTATTTGGGTTAAAACCACTAAATAAAGCGACAACAGTGGTTGCTCAGAAGTCAGTAAAGTCGAATTTATAAAGCTGGCGTGATTAGTTTTTCTTAATGTTCAGTCGACATTATGTAAGCCATTAGTATAAAACTAGCGCTAATGATGGCCTGACTCAATGGTGGACCAACGATATCTCAGGGGCAGGAGAGGTTGGTTCAATTATCAAGTTTCGTTTTAATGGCGGCGGCCCTGATTTTAAAGTGATCGAGCTAGTGCCAAATAAAACCGTGCGTTGGCAGCATTCAGGTAATATGCCAGAAGCTTGGATAGGAACCGAAATCAGTTTTAAATTACACCTTGATGGCGCACAAACATTTGTGCGCTTTACCCATGCTAACTGGCAAGAATCTTCAGACTTTATGGCGCATTGCAGTACTAAATGGGCGGTGTTTTTACTGAGTCTTAAAGATGCTATTGAAACGAATCAAGGGCGACCGTTCCCAAATGATATATCCATTGATCATTCTTAATTATGGCAAACGTTTTTTTCAATAAAATTCAATGTCTATGGCACAACAACCGCTAGTGTTATCAGGCTTGATGTGGTTAAATTTAGTTATAAGAAAAATGGCTAAAAAGGCGCGCATTTGTTCTATCTTTATCCCGCTAATAAAATGGAAAATTTGTTAGTATTGCTTGATAAAATCCAGCAACTTTCCCCACTTCCTGTTTTCGCTCAAGACACCGTAATAGTGCAAAATGCTGGCATGCAACATTGGCTTAATATGTCGCTGGCCGAACAGCGGGGCATCAGCATGAATATGAGCTACGCTTTGCCGTCGCAATTTTTGTGGAATTTAATTCGAAATTTAGCCAGCGATGAAGACGTGCCCGAGCAATCACCTTATTCAAGAGAAGTACTCGCTTGGCGTATTGATACTTTATTAGCCTCTAATGAAGTGATTGAAGATAGCGCGTTTCAAGTGGCTAGTGATTATTGGCAGGCTGATTTAAACAATACTGCTAATAATTCATATAGCGAAGCTGAGCAGTTAAAGCGTTATCAATTAGCTTGTCAGTTAGCGGATTTATATGAGCAATACTTAATATTTCGGCCTGAATGGATCCACGCTTGGCATCAAGGTGAGTTTACTGCTTTTGATCACCAAACGAGTGCAGCTGCATCAGATAGTATCGAAGAAGGTGAACATGTTGAAGAAACAGAAGCAAGCAATGCTGTTTGGCAAGGTAAACTTTGGCATTTACTGGTACGCGAACAACCTTATGACCCCCGTGAACTAGTCGCGCTAGCAATAAAAAACTTAAACAATGTCGATAGATTAAAAGCACAAGCTTTACCGCATCGTTTATCGTTTTTTGGCATCAATGCCATGGCACCACTTTGGCTTGAATTCATTAATGCCCTGAGTGAACAAATAGATGTACACTTTTTCCATTTAAACCCTTGTTATGCTTATTGGGGTGATGTGGTTACTGAAAAAAATGCTATTGAAGCTTGGCTTAAAGGCACTGATTTTTCCGCTGAATTTAAATCTTCAGATGAAAGTTGCAGCGAAAACAATCAACAATTGGGCTTCTTTACTGAAAAAGAAAGTACGAAAGTAGAAAGTACTAAAACAAAAGACTCTGATGTAGAAAATACAGATTTAGCCGATATAAACCGACAAGTGGGCAATCCTCTATTAGCCAACTTAGGTCAGCAAGGCAGAGAGTTTATGGCCTTATTGTATCAATACAGTACTATCAATATTGATGTATTTGAGTCAGCTGTAGCAGATTTAGCAAGTGAAGACTCAATGAGTGCAGACCAAGCTAACCCTAGCGCAGAAGCCATCGCACAAGCTAATATTTTAGCCAGTGTCCAGCAAGATATTCTATCCCTCACTGATGCGCGTTCTCCTGAGTCTCAAAACCATGATAATCAATCGCCTAAAGTTGATGGTTCAATTTTAATTACCAGTGCGCACAGTGCTTTGCGAGAAGTGCAAGGTTTGCACGATTGGTTATTGCATCAATTTAATCAGGATAAAAGCTTAACGCCAAAAGACGTTTTAGTGATGTGTCCGCAAGTTGAGCAATACGCGCCTTATGTAAATGCGGTATTTACCCGCGGTTGGCAAGATATTGCTGATGAAGTGCCACCTTTGCCGTGTTCAATTGCTGATCGCATCAGTAAAGACGCCGAGCCGTTAGTTGCCGCGTTTTCACAGTTATTAACCTTGCCTGATAGTCGCTTTCAAGTATCGAGCTTAATTGCTTTATTACGTTTACCTGCGATGCAAGCTCGCTTTGGCATTAACCTTGACGATATTGAAAAAATCACCCATTGGCTTGAAGTTTCATGCGTGCATTGGGGCTTAGATAAAGCCCATAAGCAACAAGTGTTAGCGCAAAGCGAAGCTCAAGAAAGCGAAAAACTGAACGGCACCAGTGACAGCTTTACCTGGCAACAAGGTTTTACGCGCTTAATGCGGGGCTTTGCTTTTGCTGACCATAGCGTTATTTACCAAAACCAGATGTTATTGCCCACCATTGAAGGTAGCGATAGTGAGTTACTTGGCAAACTGATGTTAATTATTGAACAGTTGCAACTAACCGCTATTAGCATGTCGAAAGCGCGCACAGCGGCGCAATGGCAGCAGTTTTTGTTTGATTTATTACAGCAACTCTTCGACGATGAAAACGATAATGGTCTTAATGTGGTGCGCAGCGCAGTTGAGTCGTTAGTGGAATATTGTCAGCACGCGGCTTATACCAGCAATATTAGCTTGGCGGTTATTCGCGATTTTTTGAACAGTCATTTCAGTCAACCAGATCCCGGTCGACAGTTTATGATCGGACAAGTCACTTTTTGCTCTATGTTACCGATGCGCAGTATTCCTTTTAAAATTATTGCGGTATTAGGTTTGAACGATGGAGAATTTCCACGTCAACGCCAACCGTTAAGTTTTGATTTAATGACCACAACACCGGCGCAGTTGGGTGACAGATCTCGTCGAGGTGACGACAGATATCTATTCCTAGAGGCGATAATTTCTGCTCGCCAAGCTTTGTATTTAAGCTATCAAGGGAAAAATATTCGAAATAATAAAGACCGTCAGCCGTCGTTAGTATTAAAAGAGCTGATGGAATATCTTGCCCGCGGTTATGGCTGGCAACTACTGGGTTTAAATGCTGAAGCTGGAGCTAAAACGAATACACTAAGCCAAGTGAGGCAATTACCCATGCAGGCGTTTAGCGAAAAAAATTATCTTGGCAGATTTGCGAGTTTTGACGCTAACTGGCTTCATTTGCGTCGAGCAAAAGTGGATATTGAACCTACTGTTATAAATGGCGCTGCAATAGCCTCAGAAAATAACGTTGTGATTAGTGATGAAATTTTATCTGCCACTGATGTTATTCGTTTTTATCAGCATCCTTCGCGCTATTATGCTCAACACGCGCTTTATTTATATTTAGATAATACTAATACGGTAATTAATGACGTGGAGCCGTTTGTGCCTAACCACCTCGATAGCTATTTACTTAGGCAAGAATTACTCAACTATTACTTAGCTCCCACGCAAAGCAAGCAAAGTTGTGACGACATATTACTCAGCGCTAAACTTTCAGGCAACTTGCCCGACTTACCCAGCACCGATGAGTTGATAAAAGGCTGGCAAAAAGACAGTGAAGACTTTAGTCAGTTTATTATCACGGAATTAACGCAAAATAACGGCTTAACTATTGCTCCTATCGATTGCAACGTCATGCTTGATTTAGCCAATATCTTAACCAATCAAACCTTGCTTGCTGATGGCTTGTATTCAAACAGTGACTTAGAAATATTAACAAAGGTATTACCTAAACGTTTAACACTAAATTGCAAACTGACGATTGTTGATAACAAAGCATTGTTTTATCGCAGCAGTAGCGCGAAAGCGAAAGACTTATTTACCTTATATTTGCATCAGTTAATTATTCAAATAGCACAAGCGGATGAAGCAAATGAAAACGCGGACATATTTGCCAATATTAGCGCTACACATGGTTACTATTTTGACACCAAAAGCCAGAAACCAAGCCAATTTTACTTTAGTGATATTGAAGATGCCAAAGGGCAATTATTACGTTTAATTACGTCGTTTTATTTAGGGCAACATCAGCCACTATTACTTAATGGCGATATTGGTGAAAAAATACGTAAGAGTAAAGTGTTTGAGCAAACGCAGTTCGAACAATTTTGGTCTGACAGTAACAGTTTCCAAGCCTTTGGCGATGATGCCTATGTACAATATTTTTGGCCTCAGTGCCCTGATTATGACGAAATATCGCCAAGGTTATTGACCTTGTATCAGCCGATGTTCGATGCCTTGCAGACAGTAAAGCAAAGTGTAAAGCAGGGAGCTAAAAAATGAAAAATTTAAACGCAAATACCATAGCCCTGCAAGGTAAACATTTAATTGAAGCCAGTGCGGGTACAGGTAAAACTCACAATATCACCCGAATATTCTTACGTTTATTATTAGAGCGAGAGTTACCGATTGAACAAATTTTGGTGATGACATTCACCAAAGATGCGACAGAAGAAATTCGTGGTCGTATTGACGATTTTATTCGAGAAAGTTTGCACAGTTGGGACAATTTAATTGTTAGCGATGACTACTTTAAAACCTTAAGTGTGAATCTGGCTAACAAGAATATTGGCAGTCGAGAAGTAAAAGCTCGGTTAAGCCAAGCGCTGTTGTATATTGACGAAGCTGCTATTTTTACCATTCATGGTTTTTGTAAACGCGTACTAAACCAATATGCTTTTGCTAGTGGTATTAGTTTTAATGCCCAAATGGAAACAGACACCCAAGATATTACCTTAGAAGCCTGCCAAGACTGGTATCGGGTGCTGGCATTAGACACAGAAAATAACAGCCAAGCCTTTAAGTTAGTGACTGAGTTCTGGCCAGAACCCGGCACTTTTATTAATCAGTTTTCAAAAGCATTAACGACACAAAACCAGTTGAACGTGCAAGATCCTGCAAACATAAGTGTTGAATTTAAAGCTTTAGTTGAACAAGCTATTGCGAGTTTGAACGAACATAAAGCCATGTTAACTGAGTCGCTAATTGATGTTAAAAAGGGCGATGAGCGAGAAAAACGTCAGCAAGAGTTAGATTTATTATTAAATTGGTTAGCTAAGCTGTCAGCCGATGTAACGGGCCAGCATGGAAAAATACCTGATGCCTTTATTGATGGCAGGCGTTATGCCCGCTCAAAAGTTAAAAGTGAGTTAGTTGAAATTTTCACTGCAGTTAATACCGTTAAAAAACAGCATCCAGAATTAGCTAAACAACTTAATCGCGCGCATGCCTTACTCGTGGTGAGAAAGGGCATTTATCATATTCGAGCGGAAATCACCCGTAAAAAGTTACAAGCCAATGTTATGGGCTTTGACGATTTAATTAGTACACTAAATGATTGCCTAACCAAGGAACGAGAAATTGAATTAGGGCATGAGCCTGGAAATAAGTCCACACAGGTTTTAGCTGATAGTATATTTTCTCAATTTCCAGTTGCGCTTATTGATGAATTTCAAGATACCGACCCACAACAGTTCTCGATATTAAAAGCTATTTATTATCATCAGCCAAGCGCCGCACTTTATATGATTGGCGATCCGAAACAAGCGATTTATGGCTTTCGTGGTGGCGATATTTTCGCTTATCTTTCAGCACGAAACGATTGTGATTACCAATGGTTAATGGATACGAATTGGCGCTCAAGTGCAGCTATGATTACCGGCTATAATCGACTGTTTTACGGTAATAAATTATCAGACGACGCGGTGGATGTTTTTGGCTATCAAATTCCTTATTTACCGGTTAAAGCCTCGCCAAAGGCGCACGAGAAAGTGTTTTTAGACAGTGAATTTAATGCTTTGCAGTTTGTGCATTTTAATGTTGAATTAGAGTCTAAAGGCAAAGACGGTAAAGATAAGTCGGTTAAACAAAGTTATCGTACAAATATGGCCGCTTGGTGCGCCAATGAAATCGTGCGTTTATTAGCTTGCCCAGACCTTAATATGGCTAGCGGTGATATTGCGCTACTAGTGCGCGATGGTACTGAAGCGGCAGATATTAAATTTGCCTTAAATGAATGTGGTTTAGCCAGTGTGTTTATGAGTAATCGCGCTAATTTATTACAAAGCGACGAAACTAAACATTTACTACAATTGTTAAAAGGTATTCTATTTTTAGAAAATGATCGTTTATATACTGCGGCATTAGCAAGCCCGTTGATGGGTTTTAATCGTGAAAAGCTATTGCAGTTGCAACATGATGAACAACAGTGGCAGCAATTAAAAGTGATTTTTGAAAAGCTGCGAAATGAATGGCAGTTTAAAGGCTTTATCAGCATGGCGTTGCAGTTGATGCACCAACATTTTCATATTGATGTTAGTGATGTCGATAGCAGCTCTGCCGATACTGTTTCCTCTAATACTATTTCTTCCAATAGTAATGCCGATCGAATACTAACCAATTTATTGCATTTATTTGAATTATTGCAGGGTGCAAGTCAACGACATCGTCAGCCACAAGAGTTGCTGTTTTGGTTTGAACAACAAAGCCAGATTGACAATCCAGAAGTTGAAGCAGAGCTGCGTTTAGAAAGTGATGAAAACCTGATCCGTATTATCACGCAACATGGCTCTAAAGGCATGGAATATCCGGTAGTTTTCGTGCCGTTTGCCACGCGCAACAAAGACCCACTCAAGTTCGGTAATCGTAATGTAACTTTTATTGAGCATCACGATGAAAGCGGTGCGCTACATCATAGCCTTGATGGTAGTGAAGAGGCGCGAACGCGCATGGCAGCAGAAGCCTATGCCGAAGCTATTCGTCTACTCTATGTAGCGGTGACTCGCGCAGAAAAACGTTGTTATATTCTCAGTACTGCTTTTGACAACTATGAAAAGTCGCCACTAGGTAAAACCCTTAAATGGTCTGCAGAAACTGACATCGCAACAAGTTTGCAGCAATTAGCACAAGACAACCCAGAAGAGGTTGCGCTTGACGTGTTAGATAACTATTTACCCGAAGGAAAGTTATCCGAAGAACCTTCAGTATCATCAAATATCGAAAGCACCTGTGATGAAACTAATGTTACAGCTGAGCCAGAAGTGGCTAAGTTTACTGGCAAAATTGAACGTGACTGGTGGTTAAGTTCATTTTCTGCCTTGAGCAAAAATTTACGCCATAACGGTGTGTCAGCGCCAGATCGCGACAATCAAGAAGCGATACTGGGTGATGAACAAGATAATATGTTCAACGCACCAACGAATAGCAGTAAAGCGTTACGTTTCACGCTAACCAAAGGCGCACAAACCGGTAACTTGCTGCATGATATTTTAGAGCAAACGGATTTCTCTGCCCCTGATTGGCAAAAAAGTTGTCATTGGCCTTTGGTAAAATATGGCGCTATAGATTGCGAAACGGGTAATACTTTACAAAGCACAGCAGATAATGTTGTAGGAAGTTCTGCCGAGAGTAGCGATAATACTCAGCAAGAACATGGCCAAGCACTATTGGTAGAATGGTTAGAAGAAGTATTACAAACGCCACTTAGCCATGATGATACTTTGTCATTAGCACAGTTAGGGTCTCAAGACACACTGCGTGAAACCGAGTTTTATTACCCTATGCGCTCAGCAAGCAGTAGCCAATTAACCAAACTGTTGACCGAACATAGAAACAACCATGTCAGTAGTGAAGCCAGTAGTAATGCGAATAGTAAAATAGCGCGACAACACCGAGTGCATTTACCCTCTTATCAACAACTTAAAGGCATGATGCATGGCTTTATTGATTTAATCTTTCAAGCCGATGGTAAATATTATGTTTGTGATTATAAATCTAGCCATTTAGGTGATGAGTATAGTGACTATAACGATGTGGCAATGCGTCATAATATTGAAAAGAATCATTATGATTTACAATATCTTATTTATGCTTTGGCATTACATCGGCATTTAAAATATGCCTTAGCAGATTACGACCCAGAGCAGCACTTTGGTGGTATTTATTATTTGTATTTACGTGGCATGAGCGATCAAAGCGAACATCAAGGTTGTGGTGTTTATTATCGTCAAATTACGCTCGCAGAATTAGAGCTACTAGATAGTATTTTTGCGGGGGAAACCACTCATGTCTGAACTCGTTATTAGCAGCGAAAGCAAAGTTACCAGCTACCAAGAGAGTATTTATGCCTCGTTCCAGCATGCCGCACGTCAAATAGATGGTCTGGTTGCTGTAGACTACTTTTTTGCGAAAGAAATAAGCCAATGTCTGGACTTTTCTGGGGCTAGCGTTTCTAACCAAGAAACTATCAAAGCATCTCGCCAAGAGACTGAACAGCAGCAATGGTTTCACTTATTAATTGCCTTAAGTGCAAGTTTACGTGACGGCCATAGTTGTTTGCCACTTGCGCAAGTCGCGGGCAAACGCTTATTTATTGACACTATTAATCAAAGCGACACGAGCACTAAAGGCTTTTTATTTTCTGATCTAGAGACACTCACCGCGTTAATGGCAACATTACCCTTAGCTGATTCTGATAAACAAGCCCCATCTGAGCAGCAACCGATAGTATTCAGTCATAACCGTTTGTATTTGCGCCGTTACTATCAGTTTGAACAAGAATTAAAACAAGTTGTTCGCGAGCGACGAGTTGTTAGTAGCAAGTCAGCTGGTTCAGCGGATAATAACCGTGAGACATTTGATGATGTTGGTAATATTAAAAGCATTATAGCGACTTTGTTTCCAGAACTAGCGCAACAAAGCGACACACAAAGTAGCGAAATTGATTGGCAAGCCGTTGCCGTAGCCAATGCCATAAATAAAAATTTTGCCATTATTGCCGGTGGTCCCGGCACAGGTAAAACTTACACGGTAACTAAACTGCTGGCTGCGCTAGTGATGCTTGCCCGCGTAAATTTCGAAAGCCAAAAGGAGAGTCAGTTTACAGCACCAAACATTTCTTTAGTGGCGCCTACCGGTAAAGCAGCACAGCGCTTATCAGAATCTATCACCAGTGCGGTAAAAGCTTTTCGCGGCAGTATTGATGACGAAGTATTAGACCTTATTCCAGAACAAGCAAAAACCATACATAGATTACTTGGCGTTATTCCGGAGCAGGTAAACTTTCGTCATCATCAAGATAATTTACTCGATATAGATATTTTGCTCATCGATGAAGTGTCTATGGTCGACTTACCTATGATGGCAAGAATTTTTCGGGCGTTGCCAATCAATACTAAAGTGATTTTACTCGGTGATGCCGACCAATTACCTTCAGTTGCGGTTGGCAGTGTTTTAGCTGATTTTGCGCCGCGTCCTCACCTAGGTTATAGCGCTTTGAACCATCAATATTTAGCACAAGTAACGGGGTATCAGTCGCTTACTAAAGATCAAACTGCCGATGCAAATTCCGCACAATATAGCGCTGCCGATTGCGTAACTTTTTTAATGAAAAGTCGTCGATTCGATGGTGAAGGCGGTATAGGCCGAGTCGCGAATTATGTAATAAATGGTCAATATCAAGAAAGTTGGCAGTTATTAAAGCAAAGTGAAGCACTTGATAGTTCATCTCAAGACGAAGCCGTTAGCAACGACAAACAATTAACATTATTATCAGGCAACGTTGAAACTTGGCTAACACCACTTGTTGAAGAGTATTACCTAGGCTTATCTCAATGTAGCAAGGTTGAAGATGCTTTCGCATTATTGGCAAAGTTTCGAATTCTATCGTCGACTCGTAAAGGTCCACAAGGGGTTGAAAGCCTGAATGCTTTAGTTATTGATATTTTACGTAATAAAGGTGTTATTCCGTTTAATCGTTTTGAGTCAAATACAAGCTTGTATGCCAGTCAGCCGATCATGATCAACGAAAATGACTACCGTTTAGGCGTTTATAATGGCGATATTGGTGTACTTTGGCGTAATAGCCAAGGGCATTTAATGGCGGTATTTGAGAATGTACAGGGTGGTTATGACTGGATCTTGCCCTCGCGTTTGCCTAAGTTTGAAACGGTTTACGCGATGACCATCCATAAAACCCAAGGTAGTGAGTTTGAACATGTCGCTATGGTGCTGCCTGAGCAGAAAGACAATAGATTATTGTCGCGTGAATTATTATATACTGGTATCACCCGAGCAAAGCAGCAGTTAAGCATCGCCAGTAGTCAGAGTGTTTGGCAAAGCGGCGTAAGTCAGCAAGTTAAACGTCACTCTGGGCTAGCTATTGAATAGTTCCAGATACCGTTACCGTTATTATTTATTGAAAATATAGAAGTAAGTTGAGAAATGAAGTTAAAAGACATTCAAAAACCCGTTTATCGTAAACATCTGAATATTATTATTGTTGGCTTTATTGCCAGTTTACTCATCTTAGCTTTGGCATATGGGCAAAGTTTGATCATGCTGTTTGCTGATAGCGCGAAATTAATGGCTGACCCAGCTAATGTGGCTGCGGGTGAAATAGCAAATGAAGTTTCGGCGACAGAAAGTAATTTTAGATATAATTTTTTCGGCGTATTATTGGCGTTATTAACCTGTGTTTTTGCCTTGCACCGATTACGCTTTAGTGGTTTTTTCAGTGAAGTGTATTATGTTTGGCAAATTAAGCAGCAGCAAAATGCGATATATCGTAAATTGAAAAAAATCAAAACTGCAGCGACAAATGACGATGTAAATGCCTTAGTTATTTTGAATTTTTATTATGCTAGTTTAAAGCAAATTTATTTATTAGATGACAATACACTAACAATGTCTAAACTCAATACTGACATTAGTGAATTGAACACACGAATCGAAAATCTACATTTAACCATATCAACCGACCAGTTTGATAAATCAATGTTGGCTGATTATTAAAAATTAATATGAGGGATTTGCCATGATAGGTTACGTTACTTTAGGCACCAATAATTTAGACCGAGCGGTAGCATTTTATGATGAGCTATTTGCCACCATCGGCGCAGGACGATTTCTAGAAACAGAACAATTTGTTGCTTGGTGTAAGTCACCAGAATCTCCGGGCGTTTCAGTCACTAAACCCTTTGACGGTCAGCCAGCAACAGTGGGCAATGGTGTTATGGTCGCTATCATGCTTGACTCAACTGATGAAGTAGACGCCTTTTACCAAAAAGCCATAGAGCTAGGCGCAACATGCGAAGGCGCACCTGGCCCACGTGGTGAAATGGATGGTTTTTATGCCGGTTACTTTAGAGATTTAGACGGCAATAAGCTTAATGCCTTTCGTGTTGATATGTCGGCAGCATAAATCTTAATATGAGTATTTGTGTGCTTAAAGCAGCAATATCAAGTTTGAAGAAAATGATCACTAATGCTCAGGTTTAAACCACAAGATTAAACCACAAGATTAAACCTGAGCTAGTTATAAAATAAATATAATAGGAAAGAACACTCGAAATGAAGAAGTTAAAAAATGAAGCAGAATTATTGAAAAAAGCCATTGTTATTGGTGAGGGTTATGCGAAAAACCGGGGTTATAAAGGTTTTTCAGGCACTAATGCTGCGAAGGAAAAAATTGAAAGTTTATATCGTTTACTCGTCAATGATAAACTTATTCAGCCTTTGCCAAAAGATGGTGAAGACCTAGCAAGCATGAAGCATAAGTTAGCGTTATGGATTGCCAAACAACTACCGGCAGATCATCCTTTACTTAAATAGCCCAACACCTGAGCGATTAACTAAACATAGAATTCACGACAACTAGCGGGTTGAATTAGTCCGCAGTTCTAAGTAATTAAGAGAAGAATACTCGTTATATGAACCGTAAAAAGAAAATTAACCAAACCTTAAAATCTAAGCTTAAAAAAATGAATGCTAAATTGCAAAATTCGAGCAAGCCTAAATACGTATCAAAGGCTGAACGTGCCGCTATTGCAGCAAAAGAAGCTGAAGCTAATTTAGCTGAAGACTCGGATGAATGTAATACGGATAGCATTTCTAATAGCGAAACAAAATAAGGACTAATTTATCTAATCTGTCGAGAAAACCCCGTGATCCGAGCGGAGCGAAAGTCGCGGGGATGAATCGATATACTAACCTTGTTCTTGGATGTACTTTCGAATTGTTTCGGCAGAAGCGTTTCCGACTGAACAGACAAAATATCCGTCAGACCAAAACGTTTTTTTAAACCAAAACTGCCTTTTTAGAGCAGGATATTTCTGCCAAACTAGCTTGTTAGTTTGTTGCTTAATCCTTCTCACATGCTGACCGACAGCGTATTTTGGTGATATCCTCAAAAGGATATGGATATGATCTTTGTCAATTTCAATTTCCTCAACAGAAAAGTCTGATACTTCGGAAATACCTAAAACAGATGCCTTAATAAATTCTCCCATGCCTCCAATAAGTAGGGGGTTTTCGGTATTTAACGACAAGAATTAAATGCAGGGCAATTAGATACTTACAATGTGAGTTACTTTGACATTCCACTTGACAACCTCTTCTTATACAGTAGTCTATACAGTATATGAAAAAGACGCTCAGATACAATTACAGGCTTAAACCTACAGCAGAACAGGAAGCTAAACTTATCGAGTTTGGCTCGTATGCTCGTGGATTGTGGAATCTGTTGTTGTCTGAAAATATGCGTCGTTATCGGTATGATAAGACCTTTTTATTTTACCACGAAATGGCTGGATTGATCCGTGATTTAAAAAAGTTTGAAGAATTCATATGGCTAAAAGCCTTTGATTCTGCCGCCTCTCAACAAGTGGCGCGAGATTTAGAAACAGCTTTAAAGAACTCGTTCAGCAAAGGTCGTTTGCAGAAATTTCCTACATTCAAAGTCACCTTTAAGCAGAAAAAACTCCACGATGATAGTTTTCGGTGCGTTAATAATTCTAATTGTATCCGAATTGAAAAAGGCAATGTTAGTCTCCCAAAAATCGGCAAAGTGCCTATTGTTCTACATCGTAAATTAGTCAGTAAAATCAAGACGGCTACCGTCCAATTAAAGCATGGTAAGTGGTACATTTCACTGACTCAAGAAGTTGAATGTAAGAGCGCAAAACAAGTGGTTTCGTCACTTGTGGGTTATGACATAAACAGCCAGCATACGGTTGTTGGCTCTGATGGTCGGTACGAAAAAAACCCAAAGTTTTTAAAGAAGTCAGCTATACAATTAAAGCAAATCCAAGTCCAGTTGAGTCGGAGAAATAAAGGCTCAAAGCGCTGGCAAAAATCAAAAACACGTTTAAATAAACTTCACGGAAAAATCTCTCGCCAACGATTAGCGTTCGCTCACTTATTGTCATTTTCGATAGCCAAGACCAGTGATATCATAGTGTTTGAGGATTTAAACGTGAAGGGAATGCAGCAGTTTAACGGTCAGATGGTTAATGATAACGTGATGGGTTTAATTACGAATTTAACCAAATACAAGGCTGAATTAAATGGCGCTGTGTATCATGAGATTGGACGTTTTGTGAAGTCTTCAGGCATTTGTCACGAATGCCAACATCAACATAAGTTCGATTTAAGCGTGCGTGAATTCACCTGTGAAGCCTGTGGAGTGCTACAGTGCCGAGATTTAGCGGCAGCTAAATCGGTAGCAGATACAGGCGAAAAAGATTTAATGGCGAGTGGAATAGTTGCCAGGGCTTTGCCCAAATTTCAGCAGAAATCACCTTCTAAAACGAAAGTCTTTGAACGATCAAAGTTTGGTGTGGGATCTGAGAAAAAAGAAGCAGCCCAGTTTAGGTTTGCAGAAGCCCCGTGATCAGAGCGAAGCGAAAGTCGCGGGGTAGTTCACTACTATGTCGGAAGCGAGTAACAAGGTTAAAAGAATTGTGATTTTTGGCAATTCTGCATCAGGTAAATCTACCTTGGCAAAAACACTCGCTGAACAACATCGACTTGCCCATTTAGATTTAGACACCTTAGCATGGCTTCCAATCACAGAAAATTCACCCATGCCGCAGCGTCAAAGTGTCGGTGTTTCTGTTAGCGAAATAGACAGTTTTATTAAGCAGAATAACGAATGGGTGATAGAAGGTTGTTACAGTGATTTACTTATCCGCACGCTAGAAAAGTGCAGCGAAATTATATTCTTAAATCTACCGATTGAACTTTGTATCAATAACGCAAAAAATCGTCCATGGGAACCCCATAAATATAAAACCAAAGCCGATCAAGATGCTAATCTAGCTATACTAGTTGATTGGATCTCGCAATATGAATATCGCACTGATACTTTTTCAAAAGCTGCACATCAAAAGCTATATGATGAGTTTAAAGGTAATAAATTCATATATATAGATAATCAGTAGATATCGTCTACCTGTCTTAATATATTGTTGTGTCATTACTTATACTGACCTAGCAAAGCGGTCGTAAATATTGTTGATTACTGAGGTGACAGTGGGCACATTACGGTCGTTATTGGTATTTGAATTGATGATCACTTTGTTCATATTGCAGACATTAACTTCAAATTCCAGAAGTATGTTGACCTATAACATGAGTATAAATTTGAGTGGTTTTAAGGTTATTGTGCTTCAATAGTTATTGTACAATTAAGTATAATTCACCAACATCGAAAGACAACATAGTCGTTAATTCAGGCTAGAGTGATGAACGACTAGCTTTCGTAGGTATGAGGGAATAAATTAATCTAAAAGAGAAGTCATTTTTATAATGATTTACCAAAAATACCGAGGCTTATCACTTCAAATAAAAAACCAGTATATATGCTTAAAATATACTGGCTCATCATGCAATACTAAGACTAAGTGTTAACTTCTGACTTTAAAACGACCAACTAAATTTGTTAAATCTTTTGATAAAATAAGTAAGTCATTCGAACCATCGGCCAATGTATCAGCAGTATTAACAATACCTTTTGCTGATTGATTAATGCCACTAATATTGTCGTTGATCAAGTCTGATGAACTGCACTGTTGATCTGCGGCTTGAGTAATACGTGAAATATTTTCCTTCATTTGTCCAACTAAAGAACTTATTTCGTTAAATGATTGGTTTGCTTGTTCAATTTTTTCGATAGTCTGTTTCGATTGGTCGACATTAACGCCCATTTGTTGAGAAACAACACGTGTTTTTTCCAGCAAGTTCATCAGTACGGTATCAATTTCTTCAGTAGCGCCTCGCGAGCGTTGCGCTAGTGTTCTCACTTCATCTGCGACTACAGCAAAACCTCGCCCTTGTTCACCAGCTCTTGCCGCTTCAATAGCCGCATTAAGTGCTAACAGATTAGTTTGCTCAGCAATGCTCCTAATAACATCTAATATTTTTGTAATATTCTCGCTTTCCAGTTCAAGTGACTTCATCGATTGAGATGATTCACTTAACGATTCATTTAATAAGCTCACTTCACTTACCGTGACTGAGATTAAAGAAATTCCCTTTTTCGAATACTCTTCAGTTTTCATAATCGTGGTTGAGCTGTCTTGGCAGTCGTTTGATGTTTGATGTGCGATATCTGCCATAGTTGCGATAAGGTTATTAACATTATCTATAGATTCTTCTTGTTGATGGCTCACTGCTTTTACATCAGCAATTTGTATACCCGATTCATTAGCCGCCATATTCAATGTCGATGCACAGGTTTTAATATCAACAACAAGCTGATGAATTGAATCTAAGAATTGATTAAACCATTGAGCCAACTCACTCACTTCATCTTTACCAATAATCTCTAATCGCTTAGTTAAATTTCCATCACCTTGTGCAATATCACGTAACCCTTCAGCAACACGGTTAATCGGCTGAACTATACGATTGGCTAACCAAAATCCTATGGCAATAAATAATGTAACCATTATTAAGGCAATCACGGTAATGGTCTGACTCATACTATAAGCAGGTGCGAAAATTTCATCGCTATGAATAACACCAATAAAGCGCCACTTTAATGCTTTTGAATAATAACTAGCAACATTAACACCTGCACCTAAGTGCTCTGTAGAAAAATGATGTAAATCTGGCGTTTTTTGTAATATAGAAAATAATGGTGAGGAAAGATCTTTAATATTTTTGAAGTTATTCTCTGGTGTTTTTGCATCAGCTAATACGGTTCCTGAATCATCAATAAGAATGAGGTAACCGCTTTCACCTAGTTTTGTATTACTCAATATATCCGTTAAGGTTGAAAGGGTCACATCTAGACCTTGTACACCGACAATATCACCTTGGTTATTTTTAACCACTAACGCAGAAGTTACTACGGGTTTTCCTATGACATCTTGATATGCTTCAGTAATAATTGGCCCGTCGGGAGAAGCTAATGCCTGTTTATACCAAGGACGTTGTCTTGGATCATAACCTCCAAGCTCTTCCAATGGATATTGAACAAAACCACCATCTTTAGTACCTGTGTAAACGTAAAGTAAATCTGGGTGTGAAGTACCAAATTCTTCATACAGCTTATATAAAGCTAATTCTTCGGCAGAGTCATTTTTCGGCTCCATCATATGGTCAGAGTCAATATAAGTATGAGTATTATCAGGAAGTTGACTGGTCAATTTATTTTCAGCTAAAAATTTCACGTTAGCTTTAATTTGTTGAAAAAACAGTTGAAAGCCGTTGTCTACTTGTCTTAATTCACTCTGAGTGCGTTCCACAAAACTTGTTGAAGACTTGGAGATTGTCATTGAAATACTAACAATCGCGATAGCAATAATGGGTAAAATAACTGTAGCTGCAAAACTCAAGGTTAATTTAGAGCGAATATTCATAGAATGTCGATAACTAGCGGTAAATGTAATCATAATATAACTGAGAGTAACGCTGAGACCAAGCTCCTTTTACTGGATTTTTATATCGATATAACACGATAAAGTTTACTAACAAAGTAAATTCGATCATCTCTCTATGGCTATGCTGTTTTTTGGTATGGGTATTTGATAATTCAAATTATAATGCCGCTTATATTCACGTTTGATCTGGATATTCTTGGTCATTTCCCAAAGATCTAAATCAAGTCAAATATTTAAGTCCATATCAATACCTTTTGTTTATAGCTAACTAACAATAAGTTTAAACAGAAAAAGTTGGTTGTTTCACTCCGTTCACAATTCTTGTTACTTAACGTGGCGTTATCGATAGAATATCTGATCCGAAGTATTGCTTACTAAATATTCGTTAATGTCTCGAATGTGGCATTAGCTATCGGTAAAGTCAGTTAGTCTAATGACTATAATATCGGAAAATAGACGCTTCGTTTAAGCTCTTGCAGACACCAAACTTTGGTTGAACCACATTATAAAACAGCGATATTATTCGGAACGCTAATGCACAATCATTACTGATCTAAATAGTGTCTAATCTACCATTTCTTACGCGTTAAAAATGGCTTGTGCTGTTCAACGTCATGAGTTTGGTTATAAATCTTTCGATGCACATTCTTACCTATTAAAATTCTAATCTGGTAATAAGATTCTCGAAACAGCGCCAAACCTTTACTGCCTTTCCAGCTTTTGTTATACAACCTTTTATTTGCCGCTATCGCATCTGGAGATTGTGATATTAAGGAAAGGGCGAGAGTTTGTGCATCGGCTAGTGGTGTTGTTGTTATTTCGGTCACTAAATTTAAGGCTAATGCTTGTTGGCCAGTAAACATTTCTGCTGTCATGGCTAACTTTTTCGCTTGATCTATCGCCATAAGGTCGCGCAGTGCTATTGTGCCACCCATATCAGGTATTAATCCCCACTTACCTTCAAGAATAGAGAGAGAGCTGTCAGGTGTAGCAAATCTAAAGTCTGCACCTAAGGCTATTTGCAAACCACCTCCCCAACAGCGGCCGTGAATAGCACAAATAACAGGTACAGGAATAGCTTGCCAACCGGTTGAAACCACTTGCGCTAAGTTAGATCGCCAAGGTAAAACCTTAAACAGTAGTTTTAGCATGTTCATTGGCGATTTCATGATGGATTTTACATCTAAGCCGGAACAAAAATCGTCACCATTACCTGATACGATAACTGCACGAATTTCACGGTTTTTACGCAATGTTTTAATGGTGCTACGAATGGCAATAAACATCGGCATATCTAGCGCATTAAGCTTGTCAGCGCGATTGAGTTTTACGTGGGCGATGTTATTTGTGATCTCTACACTTACGCGTTGTTCTGTCATGCAAGTCCTTAGCGTTATAAGCGATTGGCCTATAAAGATAATATAATGGTATGACCAGTACCATAGCGAAAGAGGTTATTAATGTCTACATTGAGTGGGCTTTGTAAGCGCTGAAAGCTTGTAAATACCGATAATTTATCGCACATTGTATTTATAGCGATTAAAAATACAATTATAGCGTCAAAACCACATAAAAATAACGGCAAAATTATATGAAAAATAAAATTACTTTATCGACGATCTTAACACTAGCAAGCGCACAACTATTTATGCTTGATGCGGCGCAAGCTCATCAAGAGCAAGCTTTCGCTATCGCCATACATGGCGGTGCAGGTACGATAAATAAAAGTAAAATGACCAAAGAAAAACGTAATGCTTACGAGAGCAAGCTTAAACAAGCGCGTGACACGGGTTATGCCATGTTAGCTGATGGAAAATCTAGCCAAGCGGCTGTTATTGCCGCTATTCAAATATTAGAGAACTCGCCATTGTTCAATGCTGGCAAAGGCGCTGTTTACACTTTTGATGGTGAGCATGAGCTTGATGCGTCAATTATGAATGGTAAAACCTTAAATGCCGGCGCAGTATCAGGTGTGAAAACAGTAAAAAGCCCCATAGCGTTAGCTGAAGCTGTGATGGAAAAATCAGTTCATGTCATGCTTAGTGGTGAAGGTGCTGAAGTTTTTGCAAAACAACAAGGCTTAGAAAGTGTTGAAAACAGTTTTTTTGATACCGATGCGAGATACCAGTCGTTATTAAAAGCGAAAAAGCAGCTGGCAGAGAAAGAAAAAGCACTGAAAGATTTTCAAGCCGCACATAAAACACTGAATAATGAATATAAATTTGGTACCGTTGGAGCCGTAGCGCTTGATAAAACAGGTACTATAACCGCTGGTACTAGTACGGGCGGTATGACAGCTAAACGTTTTGGTCGTATTGGCGATGCGCCTATTATAGGAGCAGGAACATACGCGAATAATGACAGCTGTGCTGTTTCAGCTACTGGTCATGGCGAATACTTTATTCGCTATCATGTAGCCGCAGACATTTGTGCGCGCATGCAATACCAAGGTATTAGTCTTGAAAAAGCGGCTGATGTTGTTATAAATGATGTTTTAGTTAAAGCGGGCGGCTCTGGCGGAGTTATTGCTATAGATGTAGCGGGTAACATTGCGATGCCATTTAATAGCACGGGTATGTATCGTGCGAGCAAATCGTCAAATGGTGAAGAATTTGTTGGAATATTTAAAGATGATTAAAAAACGTAGAAAGCTAATAATAGCGCCAAAAAAATTACTAACCTCTAAAACTTGTCTAGGTTTAGTCTTTGGCTTAGTGCTTGTGGGTTGTTCAGATGATGTGGGTAAAGTCAGCTTAGGGCTATTTACCACTAAAGACGTGGTTATCAAAGCTAATCAAGACCCTATTTTAACGGGAGTAACATGCCATATTAGCCATGTAGAAGCAGATTTAGACTTTTCTGATCCCTCTGATATGAGTATAGCCTGTCGACAAACGGGTGAAATAACAGCTGAACATCTTGCACAAATTGATCGCTCAAAGAATGGTGAAGTAGTCTTTAAAGAGTCAAAAAGCATTTTATTTAAAAGCTTAAAAGTTAGACGTATTTATGATGCGGAAAATAAAACTCTTATTTATCTGTCTTATTCAACGAAAGAGTCGTCGGGCAGTCATCATCATTCATTATCAACGGTGCCTTTATATAATACTAAGGCTTGGCAATGGGCATTGGCTCAAAATGTTAAAAACTAATTATTAACCTGATGATGATTTAGCACAACCTGTTTGTTATAAACCCTATTCGCTTTTGGCATTACTCACCGTATTTTAATTTACGGCATATAAGGCAAAAAGCTATAGATTTAAAAAGTAGTAAAAATTATGTTGGCAAAACTGTTTAGCCCGAAAGCAATTATTGACGAGAACACCAAAAATTGGATACTCGATACTTTTGCATGGGCGATTGAAAATTTTGATATTAATGTTCTTAAAGATGACACACGCTTAATACTACCGACCAATGAGTTTTATCCTGGTACGGTTACCAGTGTTGAAGAAATGGCTCAAGCGATGTTTATCAACACAAAAAATTATGCCGGTATGCAAAAATGGCCGATAGAACTTACCTCCGCTACGCCGACCTCAGCTACCGCCATTGAAGATTTAAGTTTAGGAGAGATTATTCGTGGTGAACATGCTGAAGTTGATGTCAGCATGAGTAATGCGCCATTAATGTTAGGATTTACGCCAAACCAAGTGAATCAACCACAAGATTTAATTGCCGGTATTAGCCAAGCTCTTGCCAGTATTTTGGTGGTTTCAAATAAAGTATTGCCGCCTGGCGGTAAAGAATATTTACCACAAGCAATAGATCTTGTTGCCTGTTTTATGGGCTTTGGCGTTATTTTCGCCAACACTGCATACCAATTTAGAGGTGGCTGCGGCTCATGTAATAATGCCAGTTTAAACCGCAAAGCAGCATTAACTGAACCTGAAACTTTATATGCATTAGCACTGTTTTGCGTACTGAAAAAAGAACCTATGAAAAATGTTAAAGGTCATTTAAAGTCACATTTGAAAAAAGATTTTGTCAGAGCTTACAAAAGTATTGAGCAATCGCTTTCATCGACTACACAACCGGCATTATTAGCTTTGGTAAGTTAATAGATTGAATAAGCTATAAAATTGAAAAATTTTTTTGTAAATGGATGATTTATTTGCAAATGCGTCTACAGTTAATGATATATAAAAAAATCATGTGTAATCAGTACTTGGGTATAAGTTTTATTTAAATTTTTAGGGATCCACTATGGAATCATTACAAGTAAAAGAATATATGAACCATTATCCAGTGACTTTCACGCCAGATATGGTGGTAGAAGAAGCAGCGCTGCGGTTTTTAAAAACCAAGCAAATTGGTGGTCCTGTCATCGATAAAAATAATCAATTAATTGGCTTTTTATCTGAAAGCGATGTTTTATCTAAAATGATTGAAACTATTTACTATAACGAGCATATTGCTGATGTTGCCGATTTAATGCGCAAAGATGTTTTAACGGTTAAGCCTTATGACAGTGTTATTGAGCTAGGTCAGCAAATGCTGAAAAATAAACCTAAGGTATATCCTGTTGTTGACGATGACGAAAATTTACTTGGCACAATATCTCGCAATGATGTGCTGCGCGCTATCGACCTACATTTACGTTCAGGTTATAAAAAAGTTAAATAAATTCAATTACCTAATGAACGATTTTAATTTTAAAAAGAATAAAGCGTTAACCTTAGTTAGCGCTTGAATTTTACCTTTGTCTAATCTTGATATATTAGGCTCTGAAAAATAATCCAACAAATAGTAAAAACGGACTCTTTCAAAGAGTATACGTATTCATTTGCCCTTGCTTACCTGCTAATATAGCTTTTTTGTTATCTGTTTTGAGTCTCTTTTGTCCACTGTAATCCTCGCTAATGCTACTGCTGCTATAAAAACCCATAAAAACGTCACGTTAAAGTCACTTTTTGATCTTTTAGAACGAGTGAAATTATCCGATAAAGCGCGGATTAGAAAACGCCTATTGGCCGTTAAAAAAATAACTGATCAAAGTAAGCAAGAAAAAGCCTTACAGCCAATAGCGGTATCGATTCAGCAATCAATAGAAAATAAACAACTTCGACTCGCTAACGCTCCTAAAGTGAGTTACCCAGAAGGATTACCGGTTTCACAAAATGTAGATGTTATTGCCAAAGCGATTAAAGAAAACCAAGTGCTTATTATTGCTGGTGAAACTGGCTCAGGTAAAACTACTCAAATTCCGAAAATATGCATACAGCTTGGTCGTGGAATTGACGGTATTATTGGTCATACTCAGCCTCGCCGTATTGCAGCAAGAACGGTAGCAAACCGAATAGCAGACGAGCTTAATACCAAGTTAGGTGACGCGGTAGGTTATAAAGTTCGCTTTAACGATCAAGTGGGTCCACAAAGTTATATCAAACTAATGACCGACGGTATTTTACTTGCAGAGATGCAAAAAGATCGCTTGTTACGCCAATACGACACCTTAATTATTGATGAAGCGCATGAGCGCAGTTTAAATATCGATTTTATTCTCGGTTATTTACGCCAAATTTTACCTAAACGTCCTGATTTAAAAGTGATTATTACCTCGGCAACCATTGACCCTGAAAAGTTTGCCCAACATTTTGCCAGTGCCACAGGTGTTCCAGCGCCAATTATCGAAGTTTCAGGCAGAACATTCCCTGTTGAAATGCGTTATCGCCCACTGAACGAGTTAAACGAAGGTAGTGACGGCGATGCTGATATTATTTCTGGCATTCTCAATGCGGTTGATGAATTAGGAGCAGATGATAGTGGCGATATTTTAGTCTTTCTCAATGGTGAACGAGAAATTCGAGATACCGCGCGGGCGCTAGAAAAAGCCAATTTACGCCATACCAATGTATTACCGTTATATTCTCGATTAACCGTTGCCGAGCAAAACTTAATATTTAAACCGCATAATGGTCGTAATATTGTTTTAGCCACCAACGTTGCTGAAACGAGTTTAACTGTGCCGGGCATTAAATATGTTATTGACCCAGGCACGGCGAGAATTTCTCGCTATAGTTACCGTACTAAAGTGCAGCGTTTGCCGATAGAGCCTATTTCACAAGCCAGCGCAAATCAGCGAGCGGGTCGTTGTGGCCGTGTATCATCAGGCGTTTGTATTCGCCTTTATGCTGAAGAAGACTTTTTAAATCGCCCCGAATTCACCGACCCTGAAATACTTCGCACTAATTTAGCGACCGTTATATTGCAGATGTTGGCCTTAGATTTAGGCGAAATTGCCAACTTTCCGTTTGTACAACCACCAGATAATCGCAATATTAATGACGGTGTTAAATTATTAGAAGAATTGGCAGCGATAGATGCCAACTCAAATCAGGTGAAATTAACGCCGATAGGTCGCTCGTTATCTAAATTTCCTATTGATCCGCGTTTAGCAAAAATGATTTTAACCGCGGCAGACTTAGGTTGTATTGAACAAATATTTATTATTGTTAGTGCCTTAAGTATTCAAGACCCACGCGAACGTCCACATGAGAAGCAACAAGCAGCAGATGAAAAACATGGGCGTTTCAAAAACAAACAATCAGATTTTGTTAGCTTATTAAAACTGTGGAATTATGTTGAAGAACAGCAAAAGCTTCTCACCAATAATCAATTTCGCCGTTTGTGTCAGAAAGAGTTTTTGTCTTATGTGCGTATTCGAGAGTGGCAAGACATTTACAGTCAGCTAACGCATTCTTTGCGTGAGCTAAAAATTCCGATGAGCCGTATCGAATTAGACTTGTCTGAAGAGGCTGAAAAGGATGCTTCTAATCCGAATTTAGATATTGTGCATCAAGCTATTTTGTCAGGATTGCTAAGTCACTTAGGCCAACAAGATGAAAATCGAGAATATAAAGGTGCTCGCGGCAGTAAATTCTTTATCTTCCCAGGCTCAGCCCTCGCTAAAAAATCACCAAAATGGTTAATGGCGGCAGAGTTAGTTGAAACTAGCCGTTTATTCGCGCGTATGGCAGCGAAAATTGATCCGCTATGGATTGAGCCCTTAGCTCCGCATTTAGTTAAACGTAGCTACAGTGAGCCACATTGGGAGAAAAAGCAGGGCGCGGTGATGGCGTTTGAACAAGTTTCTCTTTATGGACTGATTATTGTCGGTAAGCGTAGTGTTAATTTTAATAACATTGAGCCAGAAACCTGTCGTGAAATTTTTATCCGTGAAGCTTTAGTTAACGGCGAAAGTACGATTAAAGAAGCATTTTTAAAAGAAAATCGCCAACTGGTTGACGAAATTGAAGTTTTAGAGCAAAAAGCTCGACGCAGAGACTTCTTGATTGAAGAACAGCAGTTAGTTGATTTTTATAATGAAAAACTGCCAGAAAGCGCTATTTGCCAACGTAGTTTTTTAGCTTGGTGGAAAAAACAAAAACAATCTGATGCCAAGTTATTAAACTTTACCAAAGCCTTTTTGTTAAAAGAAAACGCGGTTAAGTTATCGGCGAATGAATACCCTGAAACCTGGCAACAAGGCAGTTTGACCTTACCCCTGAGTTATCACTTTAATCCTGGCGATGCTGATGACGGTATTAGTGTCATGATTCCGGTAGGCATATTAAACCAAGTAGAAAATACAGGTTTTGATTGGTTAATTCCTGCCTTACGACTTGAGCTAATTACAGCATTGATCAGAAGTTTACCTAAATCATTAAGGCGTAACTTTGTGCCCGCGCCGAACTACGCTGAAGCATGTTTAGCGGCAATAACTCACGCAGACATAGTGTTAACGGCAGCACTTGAAAAACAGTTATTAAGAATGACCGGCGTTCGGTTACCTGAAAACGCTTGGCAAGGCGCAGAGCTCGTGCCACATTTATTAATGAATTTTAAAATTGTTAATGAAAACGGCAAGTTACTTAAAGAAGGACGTAATCTTGATGATTTGAAAGACAGCTTACAAGGTAGGGTGCAAGCATCAATTAAAAAGGTCGCTGATAAAGGTATTGAACGCAGCGATATTGCTCAATGGGATTTTAAAAATTTACCCAAAAGCTACGAAAAGAAAGTCGCCAATATTACTATTAAGGCATTTCCAGCTTTAGTAGATAAAAATAAGTCAGTAGCAATTGAGCTATTTGAACATGAAAGTTTAGCAGAACAAGCCATGCTTGATGGTGTTAGTCGACTTATATTACTCAACATACCTTCGCCACTAAAGTACTTGCAGGAGAAGTTACCTAATAAAGCTAAATTAGGGCTGTATTTTAATCCATTTGGCTCGATAAACGATTTGTTAGATGATTGCATTGTTGCGGGCTGTCAATTCTTAGTCAACGAATATGGTGACTTACCACGAGCAAAAACAGAGTTTGATGCTTGTAAAGAACATGTACGCGCCGAAATTGCTGATTGTGTATTAAGTGCTGCAATTAAAGTCGAGCGAGTATTAAGTTTGGCGCATGATGTACGTAAAAAAATGAAAGGCAAAATGTCGTTAAATGTTGTGCAATCACATGGCGATATTAAAAGCCAATTAGAGACCCTCGTTTTTAAAGGCTTTATCACTAAAGCAGGTTATCAACGCTTAGATGATATTGCTCGATATTTAACGGCCATGCTAAGACGCTTAGAAAAATTACAAATAGACCCAAATCAAGACCGGCTGAAAATGATAGAAGTTGAAAAGGTACAAAAAGCATTAGACAGCGTTGTTGCTCAACAACCCAAAGGTCAGCCTTTGAATAAAGCATTAGCGCAAGGTTTTTGGATGGTTGAAGAGTTGCGTGTTTCACTTTTTGCGCAAAATTTAAAAACGCCGTTTCCAACCTCAGCTAAGCGAATATTGAATTACCTGAAAGAATATGCATAATTTTAATACAATGATTTGACAGTTATCGTTACGATGAGTATAAATAAAAGTGTACTAACTATAAAAACACATTGGAGTAGTAATGGTTAATTACGATGATAAGCGCAACTTTTATCGCATGATGTTAAACAGTGAAGTAACAGTGACCATTATTGATGATGAGGCAAATAGTAAAATTTCAGCTACCTGCCGTGATTTGAGTGCAACAGGGATCGCTATTGAGATGGAACACCCTCTCGAAATGAGTACGGCGGTGCGTATACGCGTTCAGTCAGCCAACAATGCTGTACAACCTCTTGACGCTAAAGGAAAAGTGGTCAGGGTGAAGGAAGAGAGCGCAAACTGTTATTTAATTGGTGTTAATATTACTGAGATTGATTAAGTTATTATCAGTGGCAATACCCTAGCTGTAGCTAGAAAAAACATACTAGCTACAACCGTGATTATTTAAGTAAGTTATTCAACCTGACAAACAAGGCCTTTTAGGTAATAACCTTCTGGGTAGTTTGACGACACTGGGTGATCAGCCGCTTGGTGTAACCTATCTACAAAATAAGCATTTCTTTTTGCATCTAATGCCGCATCAGCAACCACTTTTTGAAATAAGTTTGATTCCATTAACCCTGAGCAAGAAAAAGTTAACAAGGTGCCATTAGGGTTAAGTAGTTGCATTGCTAACATATTGATATCTTTATAGCCGCGACAAGCACCCGTGAGTTGAGCTTTTGACTCAACAAATTTAGGTGGGTCGAGAATAATCATATCAAAGGTTCGTTTTTCTTCACGGTATTGACGCAATAATTTAAACACATCCGCTTTAACAAAAGAGATATTTTTATCGCCTAAATTATTAAGCTCAACGTTTTTCTGAGCTAGATCGAGTGCTGATTCAGAAACATCAACATTGATCACTTCTTTAGCTCCACCTGCCGCACAATGCAGGGCAAAAGTACCGGTATAAGAGAAACAGTTTAATACACTCTTATCTTTGGCATATATGCCGGCAGCAAGACGTGACTCGCGTTGATCTAAATAGAAACCAGTTTTATGGCCTTTGGCAACATCAACATGAATTTTAATTCCGTGTTCTTCAATAATACATTCGGTTGACTCTTGAGGCTCTGTTAACCAACCTGTTACCGGCTCTAAGCCTTCTTTTTTACGAACGTCAACATCTGAACGCTCATAGATATGACAACCCGGATAAAGCGCTTTAAGACACTCAACTAAGGTATAACGATGAAAGTCTGCACCGGCGCTAAGTAATTGGCAAACAATAAAGTCGTCGTATTTATCTATGGTGATACCAGGAAGCCCATCAGACTCACCAGCAATAAGTCGGTAGCCCGTTAAACCGCCTTTTTCAATAAACCAATCACGTCTTTTTTGCGCACTTAACAATTTATTACGAAAAAAACTACTATCAATTTCTTCATCAATATCAAAACTCCAAACACGAATTCTAATTTGAGATTCAGGAGAATATGCGCCTTTAGCAAGCCAGTTTCCTTTGTTGTCAAAGACATCAACCGTGTCACCAAGTAAAGGGTTACCTTTAATTTTGTTGATCGCTTGTGAAAAAATCCAAGGATGTTTTCGGCGTAATGATTTCTCACGAGCAACTTTTAAATAAATTCTTGCTGACATAGGCCTATACTTATAATTAACAATAATAATTGCGCGAGTTTAGTCAATGCTAGACTAGGGTGCAATGTTCTATGTTAACTATTTTTCATTTCACCAGTTGGCCGGTAATGAAAGTTATAAATAACAATAACAATAAGCGCATATTAAGGTGGAATATTATGAATGTAAGTTACATGGCACATGTGAAAGGCAAGGTTCAAGGCGTTTATTTCCGGGCCTCTAGTCAGCAAGTTGCTATTGAATATAGTTTAAGCGGGTATGCGCGTAATTTAACTGACGGTGATGTTGAAGTGCTAATGTGTGGTGAAGAGCACAACATAGAGAAAATGATTAAATGGCTTGAACAAGGCCCTCCAGAAGCAGAGGTGGAAAATGTTGATGTTAAGCAAGTGCCGTGGCAAGAACATCATTTTTTTGCGATTAGCTAAGTATTTTCACCTTGATATAAAATTTATCACTTTGGTATTTGAGGCTAAATAAGGCAAACTATTCATTATAAAACCCGTGGATAAAAAGGAAGTAAATTGCGTTATATAGCTATAAGTGAACAACAGCAGTTAAGTTTTGACGAAATTGAAAAACCAGTAATAGCCGATGATGAATGTTTAATCAAAGTCAGGACTATTGGGGTTAATCGCGCTGATATTTTACAAAAACAAGGTTTGTATCCTGCTCCGGCAGGTGAGTCTCCTATATTAGGTATTGAGGCTTGTGGCGAGCTTGTTGGCGTTGGTGATAATCAAGCGAACTGGAATGTTGGTGATAAAGTTTTCGCTATTGTTCCAGGTGGTGCATACGCAGAGTTCGTTAAAGTTAAAACAGAGCACTTAATAAAACTTCCTGAAAATTTAACCTATGCACAAGGCGCGGCAATAGCAGAAGTGTTTTTAACTGCTTATCAGTGCTTGTTTACGATAGCCGAGTTAAAACCTAATGCTAAGGTGCTGATTCATGCAGGTGCCAGCGGTGTTGGCACAGCAGCTATACAATTAGCCAAATCTATTAACTGTCATGTTAGCGTAACCGTTAGCAGTGATGAAAAAGCGGCAGCGTGTAAAGCCCTAGGGGCAGATGAAGCGATAAACTATCAACAAACTGACTTTGTTAGCTGGGCAAAAGAAAATAAACACAGTTTTGACGTTATTTTAGATGTTGTAGCGGGTGAATATGTTAATAAAAATATTAATGTTTGTGCGCTAGATGGTCATATCGTTATGTTGTCAATGCTGGGCGGAAGGTTTGCTGAAAATATTGATGTGGCTAAAATGCTTATCAAACGAGTCAATATTCATGCGACTACCTTGCGTAGTCGTAGTAATGAATATAAAACCAAACTGATTAACGCCTTTATTCACAATTTTTACCAGTGCCTTGAACAAGGAACACTAACACCTGTTATATATCAACAGTACTCATGGTTTGATGTGGAAATTGCCCATCAAGTGATGGGCAATAATGAGAATGTAGGTAAGCTTATTTTGAATGTAGAATGAGTACATTATTGAATGATAGTTAAAATTTAGCAGGTGTAAATTGATAGAGCTTAAGTTGAGGGAATTAAATTAAGAGTGCAATTATATATTTAAATACTGAAACCCTGAGGTACTTTCTGGGGTATTCGCTGTGGTAATCATAAGCAAAGAGCCTAAGAAGTAAAAAGCCCAAGATGTTATGCAACATCTTGGGCTTTTTTTTACATTGATAAACTACGGTATTACGAGTTTTTTACCGTTGAACGCTTTCTAGCAACTAAGCCTAACATTGCTAAAGCAAGTAACATGATAGTTTGTGGCTCAGGTACAGTAACAGGAGGACAATTTTGTTGGCATACTTCGATAAGGCCACCGAAAAAAGTTAAATGCGATAAACCTTTATCATTAGGTGTCGACCAACTACCACTTGTGACTGTTTTCGCTAAGTTAAGACAAGCTAATGTAAATGTAGATGGACTACATGCATTGGTAGCTTCTATTGTATTATCAACTAGCCAAAATAAGTTAAAACCACCACCACTATTGCCACCGCCGGCAGCTTTAGCTGTCCAAAAGCGTATGCCAGGAGAACCACCAGTATAACTCCAGTTGCTATTTTTATCTTCTTCTGAAAGTCCATTATCTCCATCAAAAGTCCACTGACTTTGTTGTGCATTGTAATTGGTACTTGCAGTGAATGTTGGGGAATTTGAATTATTATTAGTATCAAACTTTGCAATAACATTTGCTAAATAGACTTTATCAACTCCAAATTCACCGATAGCTACTTTACAAGTATCAAATGAACTAACACCAGGATCTTGGAAATACTCATTATTGCAATCATTATCGCCAGCAAAGAAGTGGCTCATGAGTATGTCAGTTGGCGTAACGCTAGCAAAGCTTGGCAATGCCAGCAATAAGCAACAGCTTGTAAATAAAACTTTTATGTAAGCAGTAATACGTTTATTAATGTTCACTTGATGTCCTTGTTTCAAAAGTATCTTAATATTTGTTAATTTGCAAAAAACATACCACATTGATTTATCTGATATAAAACAATGTGTTATTAAGTTTTGGTAAGCGTGAGTTTTAAATAGTGTAAAATAATCCGACACTTTATTTAAATTTAGATTAATTATTCATATTTTAAATTGCATTCTATCAGGATAAATGAGGATAATGTAAAGATAAATTTTTAAATTTGAAAGTGATATGACATTACTAACTAGATATTTTATTTTATTTTTTACTTGCACCACTTTTGTTTTTACCTCTTTAGCCAGTAATGCTTCTGAAATTTTTGAATTGGCAGATAAAAAATTTAATCAGCATCAATACGATGAAGCTAAAATCCACTTAAAAAACCTCCTAAAAGACCAGCCAAATAATATACCTGCGCGCTTTTTGATGGTCGAGTTACTCTTGGCTGTTGAACAAGCAGCATTAGCACAAACTGAATTAAATATTATTGAAGGGCTTGGTGGTGATTATAAAAAAATTACCTTGCTACGCAGTAAAACGCTATTAATGCAAAATAAATACAATGAAATACTGAGTATATTTGAAGATAATTATATTGACCAAATTTATGCTGCAAAAATGTATGTATTAAAAGGTTTAGCTCACTTAGGATTAAGGCAGTTATTGTTATCAGAAGAGGCGTTTAATCAGGCATTAAGTCTAAATGTTAGTAATTTAGATGCTATCCTAGGTTTGGCTCAGCTTAAAGTAAATCGATTTCAATATGAAGAAGCGAATACGTTAGTTGAACAGGTATTAGCTACGCCATTTCCACCAGAAAAAGCATGGTTTTTAAAGGCGACTGTAGAGCAGAATCTTGGTAATTACGACAAAGCGTTAGTTAATATTAATCGTGTTTTGTTAGAAAATTCAGAAGATGTCAACGCATTAATATTAAGAGCAACATTATTATTTGAGTTGCAAAATTACAGTACCGCGAACAAAGATGCTTTACAGATATTAAATAAAGTACCTAATGAACCGCGCGCAAAATTTATTCAGGCGGCAATTGCCGTTAAAGATAATGATGAAGAAAGTAGTAAGCAATTAATTGAAGAAATTGCGCAAACATTATCGAAAATATCAAAAGAAGATTTACGCTCTAGTCCTTCATACTTGTACTTAGCAGGGGTTATTTTTTACCAACAGAATCAGTATGAACTCGCGAAAGAGTATTTTAATCAGTACCTAGAAATAGATGATTTTAATGTTAGTGCTAAAATACTATTAGCTCAAATATCAATGAGGCAAGGAGATTTTGAAGGTGCAAAAAGCCAATTGGTTAAAGCGAATATTCAACATGGCGATAAGGGGCAAATTCTAACTTTGTTAGGTGTTTGTTATCTTGAATTACAACAGTATGAGTCAGCCTTAGCTTATTTTAAACAAGTTAAATCTATACAACCTACAGCCAGCGTTGATCTTCAGTTAGCAAAGGCTTATTTATCGCTTAAGCAAACTGCTACTGCGATACAGTTGTTAACAGAAGGCGATTTTACTGGTGAACAGCAAGTGCTTGCCGGCTTATTACTCGTTAAATCTTACTTGCAAGCAGGTAAAGCAGAACAAGCAATAAAAGTAGCTAAAAACCTTAGTTTATTACAACCTGAAAATCCAGAATTTCATCACCACTTAGGTTTTGTTTATCAGTCGGTTGGTAGTTTTGAGCAAGCAAAATTACAGTTTCAAAAAGCACTTAAATTAAATCATTTACATGTTAAATCAATTATCAGCCTAGCCCAGGTCACAAGTACAATGGGGCAACCCGACAAAGGTTTGTTGCAGTTGCAAAGCGCGTTAGTGCAATTACCTAACGATATAGATATATTGAAAGCCCTTGCAAACCATTTTGAACGCATGGGGGAAGATAGTAATGCTACGCTTACTTACGAAAAGGCTTTAAAACAAGATCCTAGTAGTGAAGTGTTGATGATCAATTATGCATCAAGCTTAGCCAAACAAGGCGCTTATGATGATGCAATTGAGGCGATTAAGGCATTTATTCTTTCTCACGAGAAAACTGACAAAATTTACTTATTGTTGGGACATTTATATCTGAATACGAAACAAGTGCAATTAGCAATTGAAAGCTACCGAGATGCACTTAAGTTTGATGGCAACAAATCACAAGTATATTTTTATATTGCAAAAGCAAATCAACGTGTTAGAAGGTTCTCCGATACGGTTGCCGCTTATCAAAAATCTATTGCTTGGGCTCCAACCTCTTTAGGGCCTATGTTAGCGCTAGCAAGTTATTTAAATCAGGAGTCACGTTATAACGAAGCTATTGTCGTGTTATTAGCGTTTGATGGCGGCGCTAAAACATCAGATCGTTTTTATAGTGTATTAGCGCATACTTATTTTCTTAACAAAGAGTATGAAAAAGCTAAAGACACTTATTTAAAAATTAAACAGTCGCAGCAGATAAGTACCATATCGGGCTTAGCCTTGGTTTATCAGGCTATAAACCAGCAGAAAAAAGCAATAGCACTGATTGAATCAGCATTAAGTACTGATACTAATAATTTATTATTACTTAGTACATTAGCTGAAATATATATGAAGAATAAACAATGGTTAAAAGCAGAAGAAATTTACGTTCAAATACTTAAATTAGATGAAGACCAACCTATGTGGCTTAATAATGCTGCCTACATTGCGATGTCACAATTGAAGTTTGGTAAAGCAAAAGAGTTCGCGACTCGTTCTTTGGCGTTAGTCGACGATGCCCCTGATTCACTTGATACCCTAGGGTGGATATATTATTTAACAAATGAGTATGTTCAAGCGCTGCCTCTACTGCGTAAAGCACTCGCTATCGATTCTTCAAATGTCGAAATTAAATATCATATGGCGTTAACACTAAAAGCACTTGGTCAAGACAAAGAAGCCTTTAACTTATTGCGCGAAGTAGTAAATAGCCAAAATGACTTTACAGATAAAAACCAAGCGTTAGAAACGCTTGAACTTTGGGGGAAATCTTAATTTATAGCAATTAAATTAGTGATTAAGGCTAAGTTTGGGGGTATTCAATGGAACAGCCATTAGTTTAAGACAAAACTGACAGAGTATCTGTTAATTTTTATTTTAAGGATTATAGCTAGTCGATAACAAAATGGCGTTTGTGATAAGCGCCTTTTTTCGGATTAAAAATTTTCTGCTACCTAGTTAACCTCAGTTAGGGATAAGCAAAGCTACTCAACAAGCTATTGGATATGCAGACCTGTCTTGATAAACACTAAACTATCAATGTTGAGCGATAGAGATAGAATTATTTTTCTCATACTACCTCAGAATATTGATATTAAATGCTATTTTCTTATGAAATTGTTCGTAAGCTCTGCAGCTTTTTGCCAATAGAGGGGGGAATTAACTAATCAACATATTGGAAACGTTTTATCTGCTTACCATCTCTTTCAATGGTTTCATCAAACATAGTCAGTGGCCTAACCCAAATCGCTCGTTCACCATATTCAGGTTGATAAACAACCATAGCTTCTTTTGTTTCGCTGTGTGTTGCTATATTTAGTACTTGGTAAAAATTACCTTTGAAATGTTGATAACGTCCGGTTTTTAGCATGAATATCTCAATATTGTTAGTTGGTTTGTTCGTTTGTTAGCTTTTTCGACCATTGTTGTGAAACTTCATTATCGCTGATTTTGGCGTCTAACCATTTACTGCCTTGCGTGGTGAGCTCTTTTTTCCAAAATGGTGCTTTGGTTTTCAAAAAGTCGATAAGAAACTCGCAAGCGGCAAAGGCAGCTTTGCGATGTGGGCTGGTTACACCAATAAATACAATTTGTTCACCAAGCTTTAAATCGCCAACCCGATGTATAATGGTCACTTTATTCAGTGGCCAATGTTCACGCGCTTCAGCCTCTATGTTATTTAATACTTTTTCTGTCATGCCAGGGTAGTGCTCTAAAGATAAACCTTGCACACCAAGCCCTTCGTTAAAGTCTCTGACTTTTCCGACAAAAGTGACTACGGCGCCATCTTGGTGGTCATTAGCGAGTTTTTGATATTCATCGGCAACGACAAAATCGTTTTGTTGTACGTAAATCATATTAGCCGCCAGTAACTGGAGGGAAAAAGGCAACTTCATCACCATCATTAACGCTATGTGACCAGTCAGTGATCTGCTGATTAACAGCAACAAGTAAACTGTCAGCGGCCATAACTTTAGCCCATAAATCATCGGTTTCAGCGAGTTGCTGACGAATGTTGTCTGTGGTCATATCTTCGGTTACAGATATTTGTATGCTATCTGTTGATAATTGTTCGCGAAGGCGGGCAAAAAATAATACTTTTATCATCATAAACTCCTTTATTTCGTTGCAGGATTGTGAAAATAGCTTCCAGATTTACCACCCTGTTTTTCACGTAAATGAATATTAGTAATTATCATGTCTTTTTGTACGGCTTTGCACATGTCGTAAATGGTAAGTGCTGCGGTTGAAGCTGCGGTTAATGCTTCCATTTCTACACCTGTTTTACCGGAGAGTTTACAAAGCGCGGTGATTTTTACGCGATTTATATCTGGCTCTGCAACTATATCAACCTCAATTTTTGTTAGCATAAGTGGGTGACAAAGCGGTATTAGTTCACTGGTTTTTTTTGCCGCCATAATGCCAGCAATTCTTGCGGTAGCAAAAACATCACCTTTGTGGTGCTTTCCTTCAACAATCATCGCTAAAGTTTGCGCTGACATTTCAATGTAGGCTTGAGCAATAGCAGTACGCTCAGTAACTTTTTTTTCAGTAACGTCTACCATATGGGCATCGCCATCGGCATTAATATGAGTGAACTCGTTGCTCATCAATAAATAATCTCTTCATGGTTAGCTATTCAGCTTTTTGTAAATACACCGTTTATATTACATTATCTTAGCGCTTACTTAGAGGTTTAAATTAAGAAAGTTGATTTAGCATTACGCAGATATGACGAAAGTATTTATTAAATTTCATTATCAACGGGAACGAATTGTTCATCGCTAGCAACACCTAATGTGAGTATTTGTTGCCCCATAACACACTGGCCCGTTAAATAGTCGAAGCGGCTTGAAACACCTGGCATCTTTTTTCCGCGCCTTATTTTTACGGTATCATCAATCACAAACACATTTAATCTGTTATTGGGCTTGGTTTTAAGGTCCTTTTTCGCGGTGACTAATTGCAACTTTAGCCAATCAAGGTCTTCTCGGTTGAGTAAATCATATAGTGCACCTTTTTTAGTCGCAGAAAAGCATTAATAATGCATACCGAGAAAACATGGCTACTGAATCTACCTTTAACCAAACCAAAAGCATTAAAAGGTAGACGACTTAATTCACTGGCGTGCCAGAGCGTTTGGTGAACTTTACTTGGTGTAGCATGGCTTTAAACCAAGCGCCTTCAATGCCGAGCTGAAAGTATTATCAATATTGACTTTAGATTGTTCGAGTAAGTCAGCGGTTAACGATGGTAAATTAAGTTTTGCTGTGGCAGAATTTATTTGATGTCTCTTGTGTTTTTTTACTTTATCTAGACAACAAGTATTTTACCATATAGAGGCATCAACATTATTTAAATCAGAGTGTTAACTAAGTTGCTGCTCTATTTTTTAATCCCGTAACTTGAGTGTTAACAACTAGCCAACTTGAAACCAATGTTCTTATAACGGGGGTTGTAATGCTGTATCATATGTATTCTCAGCACTTAAATATATCTGAACATTTTCTAAGTTAATATTACCTTTTTCAAAATAGGATGGAGAATATTCAATAGCCGTTTGGAAAAAATATTCCGCCTCTTTATATCTGCCATCTAACATTAAAAAGTAACCGATATCATTGTACGCTTCAGCATGTGTCATCACTTGTTTAAATAGTTGTACCGCTTTATTGTATTGACCATTACGTACATAAATTAGCCCTAAATTTAATTTCGCCCGCTCAAAGTTGGAATCAGCATCAAGTGCTTTTTTATAATAGTTTTTTGCGACAGTGTAATTATTTATTAAATAGAAGGAATACCCTAAATTAGTGTAAACTAGCGCAGAATTTTTCTGCGTTTTTAACAGCAAGTAAAAAATTTTTTGAGCATACTCATGTCGGCTATCGAGATCGTTAATTACCGCATAAACGTTGTAGGCCAACAGTGGTGACTGTTGGTCAAGCTCTATAAAACTCGTTGAAACATTAGTATTGTGCAGTCGCTGCTGATCTAACATGACAGTGCGCTTAAGAAATGATCTCGCCTTATCCATATTTTTTCTTTCTAAATAATAAATCCCCATTTGAGCTAAGGCTGGAATATAGTCTGGATCAACCTCTAATGCTTTATTAAAGGCACGAATGGCTAAGTCAGTGTTATGCAGCTTATTTTGTAAACTTCCAATTTTGTATAATATTTCTGTATCTTTTCCATCCATTTCCAGTACTTGAATATAATTAAAAATAGCCTTTTCAAATTGATTATTATTCTCTTCATTTTTTGCTATTGTCATTAATTCAGCTTTAGACTGTATTACATTTTTGGACTTTGCATGTAAATCACTTTGACTAGATGTACTTGTACAACCTGACGCCGCTAAAGAAAATAGCAAAAACATACTTATGTTAACTAAATATTTTTTAATAAAATTTTTCATAATTAAAAAGCCTTTTCCCAAACATTCATTACTTTCAATACTGCAGGACCTATCGCAACAATAAAGAAAGATGGCCAAATACAAAACATCATAGGAAAAATCATTTTTACGCCTAATTTAGCGGCATTCTCCTCTGCTGCCTGTAAACGTTTATCACGATACTCTTCTGCATAAACACGAATGGTTTCGGCAACACCGGTACCTAATTTCAGACTTTGAACTATCACTGAATTTAAGCCCCTGATATCTTCTAAACCTGTTCGGTCACTAAACTCTTGCAACGCTTGCTGCATCGAAAGTCCAACACGCACTTTACTACAGACTAAACCTATTTCATGGGCCAAGGAGGGGTGAACAAATTCAAGTTCACTCTTAACACGTTGAAACGCTTCTAATAAACCTAAACCTGCTTCACAACAAACAATCAGTAAATCAAGAGCATCAGGAAAAAATTTACGCAGGCTTTGCATACGTTTTTTAGCGAGCTTATGTAAAACCAACGCTGGCAGTATATAGCTCAAACCCATGATGAGAGCAAACAAATAAATGGTCACTAGCTGTGATAAACCGGAAAATAATTGGACGATTACAGTTGATATCACTATACCTAAAAATAATGATATTAATTTAATGGCATTAAATATTTTTAAGGAGTTTTCCGAGTGAAATCCCGCATGAATTAATGTTTTTTTAGTTTCCATATCACCAGAGAAACTACTGTGAATGAATGGAATATGATTTAATTTATTTAGGTTATGTTCAAGTGTTGAAGAATAATCCTCATAATTAGCTGTTGATGGTTGCTTTGTAAGCTTATCTATTTGCATCCGGACGGGTGAGTATATACCTGAAAACAAATAATAACAGGTAATTGCTAGGGTAACTCCTGCACTTGCTGCGACCAAATATATAACCCATTTTACCATTTCTTGATCTGAGATAAAGCTCGAGAGTAACCCTTGTAAATAGTCCATGCTTTATACCTCTATTTGGATCAGTTTATTAATCCACCAAATACCCACCAACATACCTGCTCCCCCCCACTTAAGCAGGTTTAATCCTGCTGGAGTAGAAGTTAGTTCAGAGACATAGCTAGGTGAAGATAAGTACAATACAGCAAAAAGTACAAAAGGCATCAACACAAGAACCCAACCCGAAAGGCGCCCCTCGGCAGACAAGGTTTTAATCTTCCTCTTAAAGGTAAACCTTTGACGTATAACTTTCGATAATTTATCTATGTTCTCGGCAAGATTTCCGCCTGTTGATTTTTGTATTGCTACCACACTAGAAAAAGCCATCGCCGAAGTACTTGGTACACGCTTAACAAAGTTGAGCAATGCTGTTTTTGTGTCATTACCAAAATTAATTCGGTTAAACAATATTTTAAATTCATCAGCTAAATGACCATCCATTTCTTCAAAAACAAGTTTTATTGCATCACTAAAAGCATAACCCGCTTGAAGACCTCTTTTAAGTACGTCCATTGCCTCAGGAAATTGCTCTTCAATTTTTTCCATTCGATTATTCATATCTCGATTTAATTTGATATGAAACCCTAACAAAATTAAAAACAAACACAGTAGGCTAAATAACCCGTCATGACTCAACAACCAAATAACAATACCACTGACAATACTGACAACTAACGCAATAGCTAAGTATTGATGACCTAACAACTTAGAGCCCGATAGTTCCATTTTATAGGTCAAATCTGAAACCCAAGATAAAGACTCAAGCCATCGTCGAAAAGGAGGTAATTTCCTCACCTTACTATTGAGTAACAGGTTTTTTTCAATATTTTTATCTTTTAGTGCCAGAGAAAGTAAGTGTTTTTTTAATTGCTTGGTGTCTGCACGTTGTGGGCTATAAACCGAAACAAACAAAGTTTGAGACAAAAGCACTACTGCGGCAAATACCAAAAGTAAAAAGATTAGTTGAGGACTCATGATCGCTCCTATTAAAAATCCATGGCTGATACATCGATCCCAAACAACTTATGGGGTAATTCAATACCTTTAGTGGATAATTGTTGATGAAATAGTGGTATAACCCCAGTGGCTTCATACTGTCCTATGACTTCTCCTTGGGCACCTCTATTTTTACGCCGAAAGGTAAAAATTTCAGACATGGTAATGACATCGCCCTCCATGCCGGTAACCTCTTGAATACTGGTAATACGGCGACAACCATCTTCTTGGCGTTGTAGTTGGACTACCACATCTATCGCAGATGAAATTTGTGCTCTAATGTTATGTATGGGCATTTCAAAGCCTCCCATACAAATCATATTTTCAAGACGACCTAACGCATCTCTTGGATTATTCGCATGTAAAGTAGTTAATGACCCCTCATGTCCAGTATTCATCGCAGCTAACATATCTATGGCTTCTGCCCCCCTAACTTCTCCAATAACAATACGGTCTGGGCGCATTCTTAAACAGTTCTTTACTAGATCACGTTGTGATATTTCACCTTTACCTTCTATGTTCGCTGGGCGAGTTTCTAAACGTACTATATGAGGTTGCTGAAGTTGTAATTCAGCAGAATCTTCTATCGTTATAATGCGTTCATCACTAGGAATATAGCTTGATAAAATATTGAGTAATGTGGTTTTACCACTACCCGTACCACCTGAAATAAGCACATTAAGTTTACCAATAACAACGGCTTCTATTAATTTCCCCATCTCGGCATTCATCGTTCCATAATCAATAAGTTGCTCTGCCGATAATTTATCAACGGTAAAGCGACGAATAGATAACGAGGGACCATCTAAAGCCAACGGCGGAATAATGGCATTTACTCGACTGCCATCTTTTAGCCGAGCATCAACCATAGGTGATGATTCATCAACTCGACGACCCACATTAGATACGATACGGTCAATGATATTAAGCAGATGTTTATCATCATAAAACTGCACTTTAACCTTTTCCAATTTCCCTTGGCGTTCTACATAAATACTGTCGAAACGATTAACCAAAATATCAGCAATCGTTGGATCATCTAAGAGCGTTTCTAACGGACCAAGACCTAATATTTCATCGATAATCAACTTAATTAATATCTGACGAACATTTAAATTCATCGGTCTAGGTAATTCGCTTAACAAACTGCAGCATAGATCGGTAATATGTCTTTTGGCCACTTCGTGTTCCATAGTTTCCAATACAGACAAATCTAATAAGGTCAGTATTTTTCCAAAAATATCTTGTTTGGTTTGCATATCGTCGCTTGTTAAAATACTAAAAGGATCATCTGCTTTCATATCTAATAAAGTCATGTGCCTTCCTTAAAATGTTACTGAAAAAACCTGCTTTTTCAACAGCTATATCAACAGGGAAAATTTGTTCAATAATGCAACAAATATCTTTATGAATAATTTTATTATCAGATAACTTTGATAATGGAGAACCTAAATCAGTACAAGAACTCGCCAATTGATAATTATTGCTCACACAAAAAATGTCATTGATGGCTAGTACATTTTTGATATCATCAAGCGTAATATTAGTGACTTGTTTTGAATGACGATTAACAATGATTTTTATCAAAGATTTATTGATACCCATCCTGTCGGTAAGTTGGTGAATAAGCGCTTTTGTTTCCCTAAGGCTGACAATATTTTGTTGAACAACAATCAAAATTTGACTTGATAATAAAACTAATGGCAGCGTGAGAACGTCTAAACCTCGAGAGAGATCAGCTAACACAAGATCATGATTCAGTTTGATTTTCCAAAGTAATTGTTCTAAATGAACGAAGTTTTTATTTTGCTCACTATCCAGTTGTGCGTAGGTTTTACTTGTAAGTAAACTCAAGTTTTTTCGTTTGGTCATCATTGACTTTATCGCGGTATTATCCAGACTTTCAATGTCATTTAATGCATCATTTAAAAAGTAATCGGCTTTAAAATTAAGCGAGTCTGCTAGTGAACCGTAATGAAGATCTGCATCAAGGAGAACAATTTCATCTTGGCAAAGATCGGCGGTAATCTCCCCTAAACATCCGCTAATAAAACTTGCACCAGAGCCAGATTTCCCATTAATAATACTGATTATAGGAGCCACTTTTTTTTGTTTTAATATTTTATTAGCGCAAACTGTCAAGGTATTAACTAACTCCTGCTCAACCGTTGCTAAGGTGATCACGTCCTGAACATTAAATTGCATAGCGGTTCGTATGACATCATGTTCAATGTCATCACCCAAAAGTAAAGTGGGTATATGCTCTTTAGCCAATTGTTCAATGACTATTTTAATGTTGGTGCTATCTTTACCCATAGCTAACATAACTAGGTCAAACTGACTGAACTGCTTGGGTAATTGTTTACTAAATTCAATGTGTAAGTTATTAATTAAAGAAAATTGATTCGCTAGCGCAAATTTTGTGTCATCTGAAGTACAAATGACCAATGCATTAATATGAAGAGGTAAACTTTGTTTTTTTGTGATAACTTCCTCTTGTTCTAGCGGCTTACTATCTGGTAAGTCAATAATATTACTGATTTTTTTTATGCTCATATGATTTCCTTAAATGCATTTTTTTGTTAATCCTTAACCACTTGTTATCATTTATCAACCTCCTTAATATTGCCTAAACAACTGGCATTATTAATAGCCTAGGGTGATGACGTGGGTAAACATAAAGTAGTTTTTTCTCGTGTCACGCCTAAACTCTCTCTAGGAAGTGTGGTGGCAAACTTTGGGGAGTCAAGTGTTATAAAAAGACCAGGAATAATAAGCTGGTGTTCATATTTATCAATTTCAGCCCTAACCAATTTGATATCATTTAAATCGTCAGCAGCATCAACCACACTGCCATCAAGCCGTAAATAACTTATTTTCAGGTTTGACCAAGTTAATCCTGGCGCTAGGGTAATATTGTCAAACATTGCAGCTCTTCGCATCGGCTCATAAGCACTTATAGTGGCAGTATCAAAATAACAAACCGTGGCCAAACGAGCCCCACGCCTTGATGCTTCGGTGAGTACATTCCAAACAAAAAATAATCGACCAACTTCGAACACAGCAAATAAGAGAATAAAAAACAAGCCACCAACAATGGCAAATTCCACCGTATATACCCCTCGTTGCTTGTTAAAATTAATTGATTTATTTAGAGGAAACATAATCACAGAGCCCTCATGGTGTAAGTTGATACCAGTGGAAAACTCAAATCGATATCGTTACCTAGACCAAATGTTGTGAACGTTTGTGAAAATATAGGTTGCCAATCATAATTCACGGTAACAACAATAAAGTCGCCACTAATCGCTAAGCTAATATCCTCATCACTAAGGTTAGGAAATAAAGCATTCGCGCTTGAAATTTGCCCAAATTGAATTAGGCTCTTAACTTCTGCAGAAACACTGTCTTTTATCGTAATATTGCCGGTATCACCAAACTTGACGTTACTACTTAAATGACGGCTAGCATCTCGAACTGTTTTGTTTAGCGCATTATACTGGTAGAGCAAACGACCAAATTCAGCACTAGCAAAAATTAGTAGTAATAAAAAAGGTAATACTAGGGTAAATTCTATTGCAGCTAAACCTTGTTGTTTTTTAAAGTGAGTGCCTATATTTTTCATAATAAACTCCTAAGAATCCTTACTGCCGGGGACATGGTATAGCACCATTTTATATGGCCCTGGTGTATCCGCAGCCTCCAGTGAGGCATCTCCCCCCCCAGGGCAATCAAAAAGAAACTCACCAACAACATACGACTCTTGACCTTTTTGCTCTACCGATTGCGTTAAGAAAAAGCAACCCACGCCTAAAAAATCAATATTATTAGCGCCATTGGATTCACCCGTGCAATCACCTATAACAACATTCATGATACGCCGTCCCGCTGTTGCATTTGTGCGCTTAATATCTCCCGTTAGTGGTGAAGTACAACTCTTGTCAGCCGTCCCGACATTATCAGTAACATAAGTTGCAGCACGATAAGCATTATGTATGTCTTCGGCGACAAGTGAACCATCATCATTGATATTAACTTTAGCCCCCTGACAAATGTTCTCATCTCTGGGATGATCTATTGAGTTTACTGGACCATTCCACGTACCCATTCGAGTATTAATACCTTGTGCAACAGGACCGACAGAGTTTCCTGGTTCAGTTGGCACCGAGGCATTATCAACACCTGTGCTAAAACAGGTCTTAGCTATATTTTCTTCTCCGGCCATTGCCGTGCGAATATCCGCACCACCGGAATTATTTTCAAGACGAATGAGTTGAAAATTGCCAGCACCAATAGCAGAGTCAGTATTTGAACCTATTTTCATCACGTATAAACTATTGTGTATTAAGCCAAAAGGGGAGGTATCACTTGAGCCACAAACCATCATAGGCACTAAATTGGTAAAACAATTTCTTATGGCTGTACTTGGACCTGCCATCGCGGTGGCTGAAATGCGTTTATTAAAACTGAAAACATTTGCCAAGAAGTTATCAAGACTAAGCTGGCTAAGTGAAACTTTGACATAGGGCGCATCTATGTCGGTGCCCGCTACAGCAAAGGGATCAGGGAATTCAGAATATTCTATCGTTAAAACGGCGGTGCTATTATCATCGGTATCACCTAAATCTATAGCGCGCGCTAATTCAGATTGATCTGAATGTGTAAGGTTAATATTCAGTAAATTGACCGCAGCAGCCGAGGCATCAGCGCGTGTAGCGCCTTGATCTATTTCTTTTGCTGCATGCAATGCGGCGGCGTCAACTAAATTTTGTAATCTACCTTTGTTTAATAATAAATGTCCTCCATCTAACGCCAGTGACGCCATAATAAGAAGGACCAGCAAACTGATAACAAAAAGCACTAACACATTACCCGATTGATACCTGAGCGGTTTCCTAATGTTATTGTTTTTAACTAAATAATAAGCTCTCAACATGATGAAGTACCTTATTGACCAGTTAGTACCATTTGACGAGAAGACTTCATGTCATAAATACTTCTTTGGTACTTTTTGACAACGTTTTTGCCATAGGTACCATCCAAAGTCGCCATAATGCCGTCATTACGCTCAGGAGCATTAGGATCAAGTATTTGAACTTGTTTAATCTGTTTATTCGAGGCAGCCAAAATATAATCTGGCTGCTGTGCACAACCTAAAGCCAATAAACAAGTAAACGTTAGCAGGGCATACTTTACTAAAGACTTTACCACTATCGCTTTACTTGCTAATGCATTGGTTACTAAAAAATTAGTCACTAAGCTATTAATTTTCATCATCAATCCTCACTAGGTTTTAATTGATGGCCATAACGCTGATTAGTACCACCATCATTGGTTAAAATAGTATCGCTAACACTCATCTCTTGATTAGGAGATCCCCTTGATTGAGACGTTTTTTGTTCAGTCATTTTACCAAGTAGGTAAAACTCGAGATCAGAAACAGGCACAAAACCATCGGTTGGTAGAACAATGCCTTTTTTATTGAAAGGTCTGACTAAACGCGGCGTTACCATAATAACCAGTTCAGTTTGCCCGCTGATGAACTCATGACTGCTAAATAATTGCCCTAATATAGGTAAATCTCCTAAACCGGGCAGTTTATTAACACTATCGCGCAGGGTATCGCTTAACAAACCACCAATGGCAATGGTTTGACCATCGGCAAGTTCCACCGTAGTTTCAGAGGTTCTTTTAACAATAGACGGCACCACTAAGGTTGAGGTTGAACCTTGCGGCGTTACCCCAACGCCATGAGAGTTGCTTAACTCGCTAACGAGCACTTTAAGGTTAAGATTGATCTTACCCGAGTCTAAAATAGTTGGTACAAAACTGACGCCAACACCGAAATCTTTAAATTGTATGGTTGTACCGTCCTCACTAGGAACAGGAACAGGAAACTCCCCACCCGCTAAAAACTCTGCCTTTTGACCACTTAAAGCGGTAATGTTAGGCTCTGCTAGTATTTTGGCTAAACCATTTTGTTTGGCTACATCTAAGGCAAAATCAAACTGCATATCGCCACTGGTCAACGAGCCAAAAAAACCGCTACTCAGGCTTGCGCCACCAGCCGCGCCTATACCATTGATAATACCGCCAGTACCATCTGAGCCACTAAAAGTTAACGACATTTTTGAATCAAATTTACGTGATACCTCTGTGCTTACCTCAGCAACAGTTACTTCTAACATCACTTGATGACCACCACCTATGGAGATCATATTCAATACTTCACTGCTTCTTTTACCAACAGATGCCGCCTCAGCATAACCTCGCGCTAATTCAACCGCTGTATTCATTTTCTCTAATGACGATGTTTGCCCGCTGATCACCAACTGACCTTGAGAGGTTTGTACGCTAAGCTCATCATCGGGCATAAAATGATGCAATCGCTGGCGCAGGCTTACTAAGTCATGGGTCACTTCTAGGTTAATTACATCGACTAACTTATCTTCTTCGTCCCAGACCATTACGTTGGTTGTGCCGAGCTTTTTACCAACAATATAAAGCTCTTTAGCCCGTAATATCAAAATATCTGCAATTTGCTCATTACCAATAGAAACACGGCTAACAGTTTGTTTTATTGTTAAATTTTTCGATTTAAAAATAGGTACCTTAAAAACATCTGAGACAACGCTGGTTGGCCCGCCAGCTGCTACAGTATTAACTATGAGTAGTTGTGCCATTACCAACAACAAAGACAAACTGATAAAGACCTTCTTGTTATGTATTCCTGTTTTCATGACCATATCCTTATTATTATTGATACTCAGATATCAATTAAATATCAACCTGAACCGTTTGTTTTTTGATGCCTCGGATTAACTCAACCTTCTGCCTTTCGAGTATTTTTGGGACTGTTTTAAGGACTGTATTAATGGCTGACTCCGCTTTTACTTTTACTATTGGCTCGGGAGGTAAAACATCTTCATCTTGCTGCTCACTGGCAATTAAGACCTCTTTATTATCGATAGGATTACGTAATGCAAGCTGTAAATAACCATTCCTTCTGGCGTTCATTAATATTTCGGCTTGTGTTAAATTAACCTCTACCGTAACAGCGCGTACTAATTGTGGTTTGTTTTCACCACTGGCAGCACGTTGATCAACGGCTAATATTTTTATTTGAGAAAGAATGACCTCAGTAGTTGCGGTACCACTTTGTTGGAAAGTATTAAGAATATCCACGGTATTGCCTGGTAATATAAAGCCGGCAACGCCCACCACATCGTTGACACGAATAGTGACAGCACGCATATTTTTACTAATCAAACTGGCCAAATAGCTACCGTCACCTTGGTTTGCTAATCTTTCTGCCCGAACAATGTCACCAATATAGAGTTGGTTTTTAGCCACTTTACCTACGGTATCTTCTAGGTTATTAATGGTTTTTTCTGGCGACATCGATTTTGGAAAAACAGCTAAACGAACATGTTTTGTCTCAATTATGGTACCTGCAGGAATGTTCACTGTAGTCATAACCACGTTGACCTGTTCTTCAGTTAATTCCTGTTGGCTATTTTCAAGCCAGTTTTTTGCAATAAATACCGCGCCTAAACCAAACACCGCGGATAGGGTGATAAAAGCTATCGTATTTCTGTTCATTATTTATTCCTTAAATTGCGGTATTGATTACGAATTTTTGGTAATTAATAATAATTGAGCTTTAAACAAAGCAGCTCATACAAAGTAATGCTGCCAAGCAAAACATATAAGTGCTTGAGTAACTTGTGGTGCTAATTGATTAAATTTTATTTGATCACTGACAATGCTTAATAAATCTCGAGGTAAGCAAGGTAAAAAATCTTTTTGATCAACATAGTGGTGTTGCTCAATCAAATAATTAAAAATACTTTCATCACATTCAAGTTGATATTCAGCGCAGGTTATAAACCAAAGTTTTTTATAAAGTTCAAAAGACAAGGCTTCAAATTTTATTTTGTAGCCCAAACGACGTAAAAAAGCGTCATCAACCAGCTCTTTCGGCGCTAAATTAGTAGAGAAAAGCAAAATAAGTTCAAAAGGAATTTCAAAGTGCAAACCATTTGGTAAAGAAAGAAAGTCACGGCGCTCTTCTAAGGGAATAATCCAACGATTAAACAGTTGCACAGGGGAAATTTTTTGTCGGCCTAAGTCGTCTAATAATAAAATACCATTATTAGCTTTTAGTTGGAGCGGCGCTTTATAAGTACGACTGGTGGCGTCAAAATTAACCTCCAACATAGCTGCGGTTAATTCACCACCAGTGATTATTAACGGCCTTTGACATAAGTGCCAACGGGGATCATAACCTTGCTCTAACGAGACTAATTGTGTTGCATCATTATTAGCTTGCTGAACATTATCACTGAGTACATGAACTTGTGGGTCGTATACTTGAATAATGATATTGTTAATTTCAATGGCCATTGGAATTAAGACATCATCACCAAAAATTAAATTTAAATGTCTGCACAGGTAACTTTTGCCAACCCCAGGTGCGCCATATATTAATATCGGTTTAGTGGAGTTAAGCGCCGGCCCTATAGTAGAAATTAGCTCAGGTGAAAACATCAGCTTGCTAAAGCGCTGCTGTAATCGTTCTTTTATCACTAGGGTATTACGGCTAGTTTGTTTAATACAAATATCACAGTATTGCGCTAATGGCACTGGCGCAACACCTAAATAGCCATCGTGACTAAAGGATTTTTCTGCCTCTAAAATTCCTAACGCACTGAGGGCATAACGCATTGTGCCTTGTTTATCTGACTGTCGATTTTCCAACCAGTTTATTGTTTTAGCCTGATCTAATAGTGTTTGAATAATACCGCCACTTAAGGCCATTTTATTGGCTAATTGCCGTACGCTAATAACATGCTCAACTAAAATATGTTTGATTAATAATTTTAATAACAGCTGCTCAGATAAACCAGTATCTTCTACTGTGCATGGTCTTTTAGAATAAGGGGTTGCGTCTTGTTTAAGCTGATTTTTATGCGTTTGCTGTGGCTTAGTTGATTTTTCTAAATTTAATGGCTCTGAATTTGATGACTCTGATTCAGTTGCAGAAAGTGTTTCTAAAGTACCTAAATCACTCATATCAGTTGACGAATCAGCTTCAATAGCCACATGACTATCTAATAGTACCTTGGTAAAAGTTGAACGTGTAACCTCGGTACTCGCGCCCATGGCTACATCTAAGCGCTTAGTGCTTATTGACTTATTGGTAAAACTTGAGGATGAGTCCATCATTATTCCTTTTAACTTACCGGTAAGTATCAAAAAGCTATTTTTAATAAAGTGTTAATAAACAAAACATTAATAAAAATAACTAGCACCAAAATTATTCACTAATAACATTATGCTAGGGTCGAGATAACACGCCATTAACCAACCAAGCGCCAGCGCGGGGGCATAGGGTACTTGTAATACAGGTACTGCAACACCATGAATGTCAGCACCATCAACTCCTGCTTTAACGCCGCCATTAACACCAGCATGAACAAAATGCTTTTTCATCATTTTTTTCATGCCTGACCAACCCACTTTATAAAGCGCCAGCGCAAAGCTAGTAAATGTGCCAAAAATAATGCCGTACAGCACCGACCACAAAAGTAGTTGTGGTCCTGACAGCGCACCTACGGCGATCATTAGTTTTACATCGCCAGCCGCTAACCAGCGAAAAACATAGGCGGGTAATAACAAGGCGAATGCCAAACCTGCGCCCAATAACGCTTGTGCTAAACCTTGCCATTGACCATTGATGCTTTGCAGCAGCAGTGCCAATACAAAGGCATATAAACACAGTTTATTAGGAATGCGTTGATAGCGCAGATCAAGATATAAGGCACTTGATAACAAAATCAGTGTACTTATAAGTAAAAGCATTCTATTTAATAATCATCAATAAAGAGTAAATTAACCACAAGATGCATCTGTTCCAGCTATAGCATCACCTGCACCGTCTGAAGTTTCAGGTGTTCCAGCTGTAGCAGGTGTAAAGGTTTGCCCATTAGCGGCACAGGCCAGTTCATTAATTTGTCCTGTAGCATTATTGCCTAAAGCAATAAATGCCGTAACCATGCCGCCAACCACCAAACCACCGGCAATGGCATATTCAACGGCGGTTAATCCACTTTCATCTTCAATAAAATTTTTAATAAAACTTGTTAATTTGTCCATAATATATTCTCCAATAAATTAGTATTAAGTATTAAGTATTAAGTATTAAGTATTAACCAAGCGAGGAATGTTTTATCTAATGAAGTTATGCTGTGCATTTACAGTGCAATTAAAAAATTGATAACAACATAGGTGGCAATAAAGCTGATCCTTGCTAATTCACTCAACAACATCAATGAGCGTGTTAAAAAGATAGGCGAGATTTTATTGCTTGGCTAACACCCTATTGCTAATTTTAGTACTAGATTGCGAATTTAAGGAGTTTTTGCATCTAACTGATAAATGTCAGTTTGCCATTGCAGTTTTCCCGCCGCGGTTACTAAAACGGTTTGGTAGGTCAGATAAACTGGAATTGACTGTGCTAGCGCAAAGTGTTGAGTATTGGTTGAGTGGATTGCCTTGTTAACTTGCTGTTTTTTAGCTAACCCTTGCTGAGATCCCTCTTGCATAACTAAAAAGTGCTTAGCAAGTTTGTCTGCCGATTGTAACCTAACGCAACCATGACTCAGGGCTCTATTGGTTTTATTAAAAAGATTTTTGGCGGGGGTGTCGTGTAAATAAACGGAATGAAAATTTTTAATATTAAATCTATATTTTCCTAAGGCATTATTTTTACCTGATGCCTGTACTAATTGATAGTTACCGAGGGCCTTTAATATTGATCCACTGTCATCAAATACGGGTTGAAAAATGCGTTTATTGCCATAACCTTTCGTTAACTTAAAATTTTGCCTTCTTAGCGAGCCTGGGTTGCTGGTATTTTCTGGCAGTAATTCTTTATGAACAATATTATAGGTTGGCGTCCAAGTAGGATTGATGGTGACACTATTGACTTGAGTCACCATTATTGGCGTAGGATGTTCAATATCACCTACGATCACTTTCATTGTTAAGCTTTCTTGCTGGCTTTCAATTAAGGACAATTGATAAGAGGGGATGTTAACTATCACATAACGCTGAGGAGGAATACTTGGTAATGATAACCAGCGCCACAAGTTTATTTGCATGATTTTTATGCGTTTTTCAGGTGTTATATTAAGTGCAGAAATAGTTTGCGCGTTTAATTTACCATTAGTTTTTAAACCGTGCCGTGCCTGAAATTTTTTCAGCGCAATGATAATTTCAGGATCAAAAATATGCTGACGGTACCTTGAGTAATGCCCTTTTTCCAGATCACCTAAAGCAGACAACATTTGACGTACTTTAACGATCTCTTGATGCCCTTGACCTAATGTAAAGCTTAGCTTTTTATCAAGCCTTGGCCAGGTACTTTTTGATAATTGTCGATAATACGCAATGGCAGATCTCAGTCGAACGACTTGATCAAATTGTGGTAATAACTGGTCGACATAGCTTGCTAAGTTATTATTTTTTACTGCTTGAATAATCTCTTTAGTGGGGTTTTCTACCGGTTTGAGCTGATAGCCATTAAATAAGTTGGCGATATAAAACAATTGTTGACTTAGCTGTTGATCAGCCTCAGAAAAGTTAATTGAACTATCAATAATTTCAAAAGGTAAACCTTTAATGCCCAAATCATTAAGTAAGCTCACTAATGAAAGCCCTGACAAATTAAGTTTATTGTTATCAAACCACAGATATTGTTGACCCAAGCTAGCGATAAGATGCTGATAGTTGGGTTGCTCATTATTTAGCAGCGCAAAACGATTGTCGGCTGCTCCAATAAACATCTGCTTAGCAATTTGCTCATTAATATGAATACTTTTTTCATTGGCAAGAGCATGAGTACTCAACAGTATAATTATGGACAAAACGGCTTTTATTTTCATTTTATCTCCATTAACTATGCTGGTTTCAATTGCAATATCGTCTATTGGACTCTGCTTAACGACTAGCTAAACGACTAAGTTTACTTTGTTTAGCACTTGATACTACGAACAGTTCCATTCTTAGTTTTAGATAACGTTGATACAGACAACTTAACTCAATGCCTTTTTCGTTGTTAATGCAAGCCGTTGGTGTTAGGCCAAGATGTTCTTTAAAATTTCGACAAAAATGTGATGGATTTGAAAACCCTAATTGAAAGGAAATATTGGTTATTATAGCATTTTGTAGAGAAAGTAAATATTCACTTTCTTCTAAACGTCGGCATAAAATATACTGACAGTAGCCAATACCACACAGATCTTTAAACAGGTGACTAATTCGACTGGGGCTTAAAAACATGCTTCTCGAAACGTCGAGTAACGAGGGAGGAGCAACAAAATTTTCTTCAATTATTGTAAATAAAGCTTCTAATGGATGAGTTATTAACGCTTGTGTTGACAGAATAGAACAAGGGGGTAAAAAAGGCTGTTCAATACAGTCAATTTTAGTCGTTTGACTCAATTCCAGTGCAAGCTTGTCGATTGTCTTAATATCAAGTGGTATCTTAAATACATCCCTGACTCTCAATCTAAGGGCATGATGTAACATAGGAATAGAGATTTGATTGCTGACGATATAAAGTGACTTTTGTGGGCAATTTCGATAAATGTATTCTAAATTGTTCTTATGCAGCTCGGACGGATAGTCCATTAAATACGCTATGGCGCCTAAAGCGGTATTAGGTTGTGCTATAACGTTTAGCGAAGTAATAATTTTTGAGTGTATCTTGCTCGCTAAACCTTCGTAAATCACGTTAACGATTTCTTGATTATTACCTACAATACCAAAATATTCTTTTGGTTGATGAGCTATCATAATTATTCCTTAATTATCATTTTATCTTGGGTCGTTAAAGCACATCCCACGCCACCTGAAATAAAGCGCCACCGAAAAATGGCTAAACTTTGAGGGCTATTTAGCACTATTGAAAACATGCAATGATAAGGTCTTTCATTATTATAATAGCTTGGTAAAATATTATTTCGAATTTATTTAGTCGCATTTCACACTTTGTAGAAGTTAGCGCTTGAGCAACATCACTCCATTGTTGCCTTGATTTATAAGGGCGCTACATGGATGTAGCTTATTAGAGAATGCAGGAGCAGACTCTCCTGAACAACCATTATTTCATCACAGCGCCTTGAATTGAAATTGCTCAAGCACTCTGAAACCTGCATCTTGAATGGTAACGATGAAATGGTCTCCTCCTCCTAACGGCATCGTAATGTGCCAAACTTAGTTTTGAAAATAAAGTTAACAGAGGAAGAGGCCGTTATGAATATTACAAAAGTAGGTTTAGATATAACAAAAAATGTTTTTCATTTTATCGGCTGTAATCAAGCAGGGAAAATAGTCAAAAATAAAATGTTAAAAAGACGAGACGTGTTGGCTATTTTTCTCAATTACCGCCTTGCCTTATTGCAATGGAAGCATGTTCAGGTGCGCATTATTGGACATGCGCTTTTTGTTTGATTTATGCGGAGTCAAAAAAGAGCAAAACGAGACGCAATGTCTCACTGAGGTCATAAACAAGTTTTTACCTGTTTTTTGGTGTTTTGTATAGATAAGTAAAACGAAGGACAAGTGAAAAAATATTTAATCCATACATTTAAATTAGTAATCAATTTTACGTGACGTAATTTTATGTCACGTTACACTGATTTTGATAAAATTAGGGTGATGTAATAAATTAGATTGGTTTAAATTGTTGAATTTTATGAGGTAAAGTTGGTTGCGGGAGCAGGATTTGAACCTACGACCTTCGGGTTATGAGCCCGACGAGCTACCAGACTGCTCCATCCCGCGTCCGAATGGTCTAATAAATTAGACAAGCCAAGTTGTTTTAATTCAAACTCAAGAATTTGTTAAAGTCTTAGAAGTTTTTATTCATTCTAAAAGAATTGGTTGCGGGAGCAGGATTTGAACCTACGACCTTCGGGTTATGAGCCCGACGAGCTACCAGACTGCTCCATCCCGCGTCCGATTAGCTAGTTTTAATTCTTGCTTAAGAATACTTCTAAGGTGCAATAAATTGCTCCCTGAAAGCGAGGCGTATAATAAGGATACATGATCTGATTTGCAACCTGTTTTAAGTTTATTTTATGCATTATTCCCTTTTATTTTGCACTTGCTGTTTTTTTGCTCTTGAATGACTCGTATTTCAGCCGATTAATTGAAATACGACTAAATTTCTAATAAAACCCGACAACTTCTTAGATAGTTTGCGCTAATTTGTAAAATGCCTATAAGTAGCACGTGTCTTTGTTTATAATCGCGGCATAAATTAGATTGGAAAACCTATATGCAGCAATTTTTAGCATTAACCTCTCCAGGTATAGAAATATTACTGGCGCAAGAACTTAAAGATTTGAAAGCCGAACAAGTTGTTCAAAAGCCTGAAGGCGTATATTTCACTTCAACTATTGAGCATGCATACCACATTTGTCTGCGCTCTCGTTTATCAACTCGCATACTTTTGAAGTTGGGTGAAGGTGACGCTAGGAATAAAGATGAGCTGTATGCCGCAGCAAAATCTATAACTTGGTCAGATCTATTTTCTGTTGATAGCACTTTTGCTGTCGATTTTGTCGGTACAAGCGACGAAATAAGAAATAGTCAATTCGGTGCGTTAACGGTTAAAGATGCTGTTGTTGATCATTTTCGCGATTTAGAGCAAGAACGTCCTTCCGTTGATAAATCTACGCCACAAGTGAGTTTTCAAGCAAGGTTGTTAAAAGAAAAAGTTGTTATTTATCTAGATTTTTCTGGTCGTAGTTTGTTCAAAAGGGGTTACAGAGAACACTCGGGCGCTGCACCACTGAAAGAACATTTAGCCGCTGCGATTATTACCCGTTCTGGCTGGTTAGAAGATACAACAAAACCTTTAGTCGATCCTATGTGTGGCTCTGGAACAATAGTAATAGAGGCTGTATTAATGGCAGCTGGTTATGCACCCGGTATTGATAGAGCACAATGGGGTTTTGATTTTTGGTTAGGCCATCAGCCAGTTGCTTGGAAAGCTGCCAAATCGGCCGCTATTGAGCAATCACATGTTGGTTTAACGCAACTTAAAGCTAAAGTATTCGGTGTTGACCTTGATAGTCGTGTATTAAAAACCGCACAGCAAAATGCTAAAAATGCTGGCGTGCAACGGTTTATTGAGTTTTCTTGTAAAAATGCCAATGACATGAAAAATGGCTTTGGGCCTAAAGGTACTATTTTATTTAACCCGCCATACGGCGAACGAATTGGTGAATTACCGGAGTTGGTAGAAAGCTTTGCCTTGTTAGGACAGACGTTTAAAGCGCAATTTGTTAATTGGCGTGTGGCTGTTTTAACCGCAAATGTTGAACTGTTAGCCATGATGAAAATGGTTACCTTAAAACGTTATAAGTTTAAAAATGGTCCATTAGATTGTCAATTTGCGCTGTATAATTTAGATGACAAGCAAGTATCGAGTAGTAATGTTAATACTGAATTTGAGCAAAAAGACTCGGATTTTGGTAATCGATTATTGAAAAATAAAAAGAATTTAAAAGGCTGGCTTAAGCAAGAAAACATTGAGTGTTACCGCTTATATGATGCTGACATTCCTGAGTATAATGTTGCTGTTGATGTTTATGGCGATCATCTTGTTATTCATGAATACACAGCGCCCGCTATTATTGATCCAGAAAAAGTAGCGAAAAGATTACAAGAAGTGGTTTATTTTGCTCCTAAAGTACTTGGCGTCCCTACTGATAAAGTTATTATTAAAACCCGAGCTAAACAAAAAGGTAAAGAGCAGTACCAACGTGTTGAACAAACCAAAAAGTCTATGGTGGTGCATGAACACGGTGCGAAGTTAAAAGTGAACCTTTGGGATTACTTAGATACTGGCCTATTTCTGGATCACCGTAAAACTCGTCAAATTGTCGCGAAAAAGTCCAAGGGCAAATCATTATTGAATTTATTTGCTTATACCGGTTCGGTTTCTTTGCAAGCTGCATTACATGGCGCAAACACGGTCACAACGGTTGATATGTCGAATACTTATTTAAGTTGGGCGCAAGATAATTTTGTATTAAATAATCTCAGTGGTCATAAATATGACTTTATTCAAGCTGATTGTTTGCAGTGGTTGAAGAAAAACGAGCAAAAATTTGATGTGGTGTTTATTGACCCTCCAACATTTTCCAACTCAAAGCGTATGGGCGAAAGTTTTGACGTGCAACGCGATCACGTGGGTTTAATTACTGATGGGGTGAATTCACTTAGCGATGGTGGCGAGTTAATTTTTACCAATAATAAGCGTAATTTTAAAATGGATTTTGACGCTATTGCTGCCTTAGGTTTTAACGTGCAAGAGATTAGCGATAAAACGCGAGATAAAGATTTTCAGCGTAATAAACACATTCACAACAGTTGGCTGATCACGCGTAAGGCGAGTTAGCATGTCGGTAAAATTTAATCTTTATGGCAGCGAAGGCTGTCATTTATGTGAAGATGCTTTGGCATTATGCTTGGCAGTAATGCCAGCAGCAGATATTTGCGTGGTAGATATTCTCGATGATGAAAAATTACTTGAGTTGTACCGTATTAGTATTCCTGTGTTAGAGCGTTTATCAGATCATGAAAAATTATTTTGGCCATTTGAACAGAAACAAATTTTGGAGTTATTGTAGTTTATGGAATTAATTCGTATTTCCCAAGGTGAATTAGCCTTCGGTGAAGACAAGGTCTTAGATAAAGCGGACTTGAGTGTACAAACGGGCGAACGAATTTGTTTAGTCGGTAGAAATGGTGCTGGAAAATCAACATTAATGAAAGTATTAATGGGTTTTCAAACCTTAGATGATGGCCAAGTGCTTAAATCTAGCACTATGCAAGTTGCCATGTTAGGGCAAGATCCACCAGAATCTTCAGATATAAGTGTTTTTGATTTTATCGCCCAAGGCGTAAAGGAAAATGCTGATTTAATTAGACGTTATCATGCAATTATTCATGACGTTACCGAAGACCCATCAGAAAAAAACCTTGCTAAAATGGCTACGATTCAAGAACAACTTGAAGTAGCTAACGCTTGGCTAGATGAACAGCGTATCGAACAAGTGATGACAACTTTGGCTTTAAATCCAGATGATAAAATTTGTGACCTTTCAGGTGGTTGGTTACGTAAGTTAGCGTTAGCTAAAGCATTAGTGACAGCACCTGATATTTTACTGCTAGACGAACCAACTAACCATTTAGATATTAAAAGTGTTCTATGGCTTGAGTCATTCTTAAAAGACTTTGCCGGCACCATACTGTTTATTAGTCATGATAGAGCGTTTATTCGTGGCGTATCAACTCGCATCATAGATCTTGATCGTGGTGTTTTGAAAAGCTATCCAGGGAATTATGACCTGTATATAGAACAAAAAGCTCATGACTTGCAGGTTGAATCACAACAAAATTCGCTATTTGATAAGAAACTGGCTGAAGAAGAAGTTTGGATCAGACAAGGTGTAAAAGCACGTCGCACTCGCAATGAAGGTCGAGTAAGAGCACTTGAAAAATTGAGAGGTGAACGCCAAGCTCGCCGAGAAGTGCGCAACCAAAGCACAATGAATATTACTCAAGGCGATCGCTCAGGTAAGCTGGTATTTGAAGCAGAAAATTTAACCATTGCTTTTGATGACAAGGTTATCATCAAAGATTTGGATTTATTAATCACTCGAAATGATCGCATAGCATTTATTGGTGCCAACGGTACGGGTAAGTCGACATTGATCAAAATGATCATGGGGAATCTTGAAGCCACTAGCGGTAAAATGCGTTCAGGGGTTAATTTAGATATTGCTTATTTTGATCAACATCGCGATGCGCTTGATCTCAAGAAAACAGTACAAGAGATTGTTGGCGAAGGTAAGCAAGAAGTTGTGGTAAATGGTAAACCACGACATGTACTGGGTTACTTACAAGATTTCCTCTTTAGCCCAAAGCGTGCACGTACGCCTGTTAGAGCATTATCTGGTGGTGAAAAAAATCGTTTATTACTTGCTCGGTTGTTTTTACGCCCAAGTAACTTGTTGATTCTGGATGAGCCGACTAATGATTTGGATATTGAAACCTTAGAATTATTGGAAGAAGTCGTTGCAAATTATGCAGGAACGGTTATTTTAGTTAGCCATGATCGTGACTTTGTTAATAATTGTGTTAGTAGCTGCCTGTACTTTGATGGCACCGGCCAAGTAACACAAATCGTTGGTGGTTATGATGATGTTGATGATTACTTAGCTTATAAAGACAAGCAACGTGAAACAATGAGCAAGCCAGTTATTAAAAGTGCTGCAGTTGAAAAGGCTGATAGCAAGGTTAATACGCAAGTTAAGAAAAAGCGCTCATTTAAAGAGAAAAAAGAATTAGAAGATTTACCTGGCCTTATTGATGAGCTTGAAACCTTAATCGATGAACTGCAACAAAAGGTGAATCACGCTGACTTTTTCAATCAAAGCCAAGAGCAAAGCAATAAAATATTGAACGAGTTAGCGATTAGTGAGTCGAAACTCGAAGTTGCCTACGCTAGATGGCAAGAATTAGATAATTAATAACGAAAGTGAGTTAAGTAGCTACATGAACAAATTTTTTAAATCAATTTTAGCATTAGGTATCACTAGTGCATTAGGATTATCCGCCGTTAATGCCGCAACATACCAAGTTATTGATAAAGGTAATGTTTCATCATTAAAGTATACCTATTCACAACAAGAAAATAATAATGGTGAAGCTGCTATCTCTGGCACTGATATCTATAACTTTCCTGTACAGTTTCAATATTTTGACGAAGAAGACTATGACTTTATTGTCCTTTTAGCTGATAACAGTCACAAAGCCGTTCACGACTTAGAAAATATTGAAGATGAAACCGCTTTACGTGCTGGCAACCCTACCGCTAATGATCTTGCCTGGGTTATTAGGTTTTTAAAATCAAGAGCAAATAATAGTTTGTACCAAGAAGTAGGCGATATTTTTGCCATGACTAATTTTAATGGTCAAACTGAATTATTTAATGTTTTTGATGAAAAACTTGAAGGCACAGATATTTTCACTCGTTCAACGAAAGAATATATTAACGGTATTACCAATGAAGGTTGGGTTTACGGAAATGCCTCTGCGCCTTATTTGCCGTTAGATTTTACTAAAAGTGATGGGGAAGAAGTTACTCACTGGTTACGTGAATTTACCACGCGTGGTTTTTTCTCTTCGGATGGTGGTGCTACTATTACCCAAATAATTCCGCCTAGTGAGACAGATTTACCTGAAGAACAACGTTTTGGTGGTGAGTCAGCGATATTAGATATTAGTGATTCCCATTTTGCGGTTGGTTATGCCAGTACAAGTATTGATCAAAATGCCATTGATTTTTTCAATGATGAAACTGGTGGTTGTGCTGATCCCAATGTACTTGATGATTTGCCGTATAAAGCTTGTGTACAGCAGGTTATTAACGAAATTTATAATACTCAAGCGATAAAGTGGACTATTGATGAAAACGGTATTATTAACTCAGAAATATTAGGGCAGTTAGTTACTCCTCATGTTGATGATGTTCGTGAGTATGTTAATTATGCTCAAGCTATAAACAATCAAGGTGTTGCCGTTGGTTATGCTCATGGTTGGGCAGATGAGAATGTCACAAACCCAAGTGTAAGAGAACGACGTAGTTTGTATGCCGTAGTGTATAAAGACGGTCAAGTTACTGACTTTACTGACGATCATGGAAAGTACTTTGATTCTCGTGCCTACGATATTAATGATGCCGGTATAGCGGTAGGTCATGTGTCTACTTATGTAAATGGTAACTTACGTACTAAGTTCTACCATGTTGATACCAATGCTGAAACGATGGAAATGGTTTTACCAATAGATTTTTTTACTGGTAGTTCGAGCACGGCTCGTTCCGTCAATGAAAGTGGTAAAGTAGTTGGTGAAGGTGAAGTCGAAACGCATAATGACAATGCCAGTACCCCGAGAAGAACAAGTGGTTTTATCTATGATATTACCAGTGAAACTTTTACTAATCTTAACGACTTTTTAGCTTGTGATACTGATTATACAATTATTGAAGCACGTGATATTAATGATCAAGATGAAATTTCTGCAACAGCATTGATCAGAGTTCCTCGTCGTGATTCAAAAGGTGAGCTTATGCTCGATGACCAAGGCGAACAGTTATTGGAAGATGTGGTTCGTGCCGTTACTTTGAAACCTATAGCAGGTGAAATTGAAAACTGTAGCGGTGTTGAAGAAAAAATTGAACGTCAAGGCGCAGGCTTTGGTTTCAGTAGTATTTTATTGTTAATGTTAGTTGGTTTACGTCGCAGGTTTACTGCTCGAGTTAGCTAAAGGTAAATTTAGTTTAAGACTAAATTCAAAGTAAAAATAAAGCCAGCTAATAGCTGGCTTTATAGTATTTGATAGAAAGTAAATCGGCTTAGTTTTGGTAATTTAACCTATTAACTAAATATTATTGCTTTACTGTTAAGGCTTTTTCTCCGCGTGCAATACCCACGCAACCAGATCTTACTGACTCGATAATTTCTGTTTCATTAGCGAGTGTGCTAATAAAAGCATTAACTTTTTCAGCGTTGCCGGTTAATTGAATGGTGTAGACTTGTTTGCCAATATCGATAACAGAGCCTCTAAAAATATCGGTTATACGCATCACTTCACTACGCGATTTTGCATTCATCGCTAGCACTTTAATTAGCAGTAATTCACGTTCGACATGACTTCGCTCGGTTAAATCGGTAATTTTAATAACGTCGATGAGCTTATTTACTTGTTTCACTATTTGTTCAAGTATTTTGTCGTTACCTTTGGTGACAATGGTAATACGAGATAAGCTGTCATCTTCTGTTGGTGCAACCGTTAAACTTTCAATATTAAAAGCTCGTTGAGAAAACAATCCGACTATGCGTGAAAGTGATCCTGCCTCGTTCTCTAATAAAATCGCTAAAATTCTGCGCATTAGGCTTTAACTCCTTTTTTAATCCACATTTCATCAATAGCGCCGGTACGTATTTGCATCGGGTATACATGCTCATTTTCATCAACTAACACATCAACAAAGACCAGACGATTTTTAATAGCAAAGGCCTCTTCTATTTTTTCATCTAATTCATCTAGGCTATTAATTTGCATTCCCACATGACCATAAGATTCAGCCAGTTTGACAAAATCAGGTAAAGATTCCATATATGAAGACGAATGGCGACCGCCATAAACCATATCTTGCCATTGACGCACCATGCCTAAAGAACGATTGTTTAATGAGATAATGACAACAGATAAGTTATATTGCAGACAAGTTGATAGCTCTTGAATATTCATTTGTATAGAACCGTCACCAGTTATACAGATAACATGGCTGTCAGGAAACGCTAATTTTACGCCCATTGCGGCGGGTAAGCCAAAACCCATAGTGCCAAGACCGCCTGAATTTATCCATTGTCTAGGTTTAGCAAATGGATAATATTGTGCGGCGAACATTTGGTGTTGTCCAACATCAGAACATACATAAGCTTCACCTTGCGTTGCTCGATACATTGACTCAATAACCCGTTGTGGTTTAATTATTTCTTTAGATTGTTCATAGCTAACACTCTTAACTGCTCGCCATTGCTCTATTTGTTGCCACCATGTTTGGTTTTCTTCCTGATTAACAATAAATTGCTTGTCATTAAGTTCATCAAGTAATTGTTTAATCACAATATCGAGTAAACCAACAACGGGAATATGGGCATTAATGGTTTTAGATATTGAGGTTGGATCTATATCCACATGCACAATGGTGGCATCAGGACAAAACTTTTTAACGTTGTTAGTAACTCGGTCGTCAAATCTTGCCCCTAAAGCAAGAATAACATCTGCATTCGCCATCGCTTTATTAGCTTCTAAGCTGCCGTGCATACCTAACATACCAATGAAATTATCATGTAAACCTGATATAGCACCTAATCCCATCAAGGTATTGGTAACCGGTGCATTGAGTTTTTCTACTAATTTGGTCAATAACTCTGCAGCATTGGCAATGATTATACCGCCGCCAGCGTATACAACTAGACGTTTTGCTTGTGTAATCGCTTGCACCGCTTTTTTAATTTGACGATGATGACCTTTTACTGTCGGGTTGTACGAGCGCATATTAACCTCTGAGTTAAAGACAAACTCAGCAGTAAATTGTGGCATTAAAATATCTTTAGGTAGCTCGATAACAACCGGGCCTGGACGACCCGTGCTGGCAATATAAAATGCTTTAGCAATAGTGTTAGGAATATCAACAACACTACGACAATTAAAGCTATGTTTTACTATCGGGCGTGAGCAACCTACGATATCTGTTTCTTGAAATGCATCGTCTCCAATTAAGCCGGTAGGCACTTGCCCCGAAAGAACCACCATTGGAATAGAGTCCATATACGCAGTTGCTATGCCAGTAATACAATTAGTAGCACCAGGCCCAGATGTTGCTAACACAACGCCTACTTCACCAGTAGCGCGTGCAAATCCATCTGCCATATGTGTTGCTGCCTGTTCATGACGTACAAGAATGTGCTCAACATCATCTTGTCGAAAGAGCGCGTCATAAATATCTAAAACCGTCCCTCCCGGATAGCCAAATAAATATTTTACCTTAAGTGCTGCCAGGGTTTTCACCACAAGTTCTGCACCCGAGAATAGCTCTTTTGTCATATGTAATCCCTTTAATAAATAAAATCTGTTGTGAATAATACAATTGAAATAAATAGCGATAAAAAAACCCCCGTTCTTTTCAGAGCGAGGGTTTATTGTTGTTATTTTTTTACTTTATTTTTACACACAATATCGTCCGCGCTTTGGTTTAGAGACCAAGACGACCATGAGGAGAGATAAAAGTGTTTTAATTGAAATCATGTTAAAAAGATATGGTGTAAAAAGTATACCTACAGTTTTAAGGGGTTTGCGTGAATCTGTCAATGTAATTTAGCAATTATTTATAAGATTTTATAATTTACTTTAACTCAATATCAAATGTTGTCACTAATTGCTCGTTAGTCTGGTCATATAATGAGAGTAAGGTAACTAAATTAACGGGTTCGGTTATTAAAATGTTGTTAAATTTTTCAACAGCTTATTAACCTATTTATGGTAGGCTATCATAATAAGTTTTAAATACATCAAAGTTATTTGGAAGGATTTATGTTAAAAAACAAACTAATCATAATGTTAGCACTTATCGGTGCGATGGCAGGCTGTGTATCAAAGCAGCAGGCTAGAGTTGACTTTGATCGCAATAGTGAAATTACTACATCACATTATAAAACATTTGCATGGTTGAACGAGAGTAAAGTTTTAGCTGAGTCTATTGACGCAAATCCTGTGATGAAAGTCAGAATTGATAACGCCATTGAACAAGCTTTTATCGCCAAAGGCTATCAATTAGTGAATGATGCAGAACAGGCTGACTTTACTATTTCATATACCATGGGCAGTCGAGATAAAGTAAAAGTTGATTCTTTACCTTTGATCTATCGCTCTAGTTTTTTATGGGGACATCGCTATTACGGTGGCATAAGTATGGGTTCTGATAGACATGTGCGAAATTATACTGAAGGAAAATTGGCGATAGATGTTTATGATGTCAAAACTCATCAACCAGTTTGGCATGGTTGGGCAGTTAAGCGTATTAAGTCTTCGGAACAAGATAACCCAAGCAAAGCGATTAAAATGGTTGTTGAGCAGGTTGTTGCTCAGTTTTAGCGTAAACTATTCAAGTTAGTGTTAACAAAAAATATGCTAACTGTGCTTTTTCTTTTTAAGATATTGATTAAATGTAGAAATCATTATGTATATTATTCAAGAAAAGCTAAGATTAAAACATATGTATTTTATCTATAAAAATGAGGGATATATGAAGCTATTACTTTTTTTCACTATCACGACATTCGTTTGGTTACTTTATGTGCCTACTAGCCAAAGTACCAATCTTGCTCAAAATATTTGTGAATACATTGCCGTTGATGACAAAGGGCGCTTAAGAAAACTACTCAAATCAAATCGTTTGAAATTGCGTAAAGTGTTTAAGGATACTTATTGTAATAATGATAATTTGTTGATTTTTGCTGCAAGAAAAAATGCCAATGAAATTGGCCAGCTGTTGATCAAAAAACTACCTAAAGATGTTGTCGCAAATGACTTAGAAAATTTAGCCGCTTTATCGCCTGAATTAACTGAACTTGCTAAAGCGCGAATTAATTAATTGTGTTAAAAACCCGCACTTAATTTTATCGGGTTTACCTAAGCTTTAAATGGATGCTCAATGAGATTAAAGGTAGTGTTGTTCTGACCAAAAATATAGACATTACATTGTTGCCAAGCATCTGGTAATTTCCAAGTATTATTGTTTTCAATAGTATAAACATGGCGTTTATTCGCACATCGTATATCCATTTTCGTTAATTTACCTGTGATATTTGTCAGGGTGAATTCATTACGCACAAGTGCATAATACCAGTAGTCATCTTGACGAATATCAGCGGTAATCACTAGTTCTTTATCTGAATTAACAAACTCATCAACACGTTTAATAAGTGCTTGGTAATCAGCTAAATATGGTTCATCAGCGGCAATTTTTTCAAGACGTTTAAAAGTATTGTATGCAGGTTTTAATTGGTTTAATTTTATCTCTAAAATAAATTTCTGCTTAAGTATAGATAATACCTGTTGATGACTCTCGGGTTCTGCAGAGAACGAGATTTTATTTAAATGTGAGAGTTGTAGGGCTGGGTCACCAATTTCACTAGCATATTGTGCACTAAGTAACTGTAAAAAATTATTTTCAGATAAATGCATATGTTTTATTTTTTTAAATTTATTTAACAGTTCCTTTGCTTCTACATAATTATTTTCTGCTAGGGCTGCTTTTGTCTTACTATATAAATGTTGAAAACGTCTAGTTGCGCCTGTTGCACTATTTTTTTGTTTATTCATTTTAAATGAAAGTTGCACACTATTCGCACATTGTTGTATTGGTTCACCATCCTCCATTGCTGGCTGATATTTCCATTGCATTACCGCTTTTTTAGCCGCTAAAGTAATATCTTCACTACCAGATGTTTCTTTAGTTATTACATTTGATACGCTGCCGTCTTTTTCAATGATAAAGCTAAATCTAGCCCAGCCTTCTCTACTATTTCTCGCTGCATTTTTGGGATATTTTGGGTCAACTCTAAATGTAGGTGTTGGCTCAGTTGTTGTACTCAAATGTCGAGAAATCTCAATAGCGTTGACACTATTACAAAGCAGTAGAATAGGTAAAAATATAATAAAAAGTGTTTTATTCATTTGAACATCCGTGTAAGTACGATGATTTTTCAATTAACATAAATGTAACATTTAATGCGGTTATTTGGAATCTAGAATCTAGGTTGTTCTCGCTATTAAATTAAATTGGGTTGTATGAGGTAATTAAATCAGTAATTTTTTTTGCTGTTTCTATTGGCTCTTCCATCGGAAAACAATGATGCTGACCAAAAGTCTGCCATTGTATAATGTTATTGATTCTAGCAGCTCTTTTAACGGCCTTCGGAATAAAGAAATAACTTTTTTTTGCTATTAGTATCTCTACCGGAATATCAATTTTATATATTGCTCGCCATAATCCTTTTGGGTAAGAACCAAAAATGGAAGCTTCCCAACTTGGCTGACAGCTAAGTTGTACGGAATTATCCTGACGGGTATTCGTGGAAGACTCGCAATAATCGCTAATTACTTGTGGATGCCACGCTTTATAAAAGGATTTATTGGCTATACTTTCTTTCATGTTAGCCAAGCTAGGCCATGTTGATGTGCGGTTAGCAACCGACTTAACTAATGCTCTTTTTCGCCATGTACCCGTTGTACGCATTAACTGTTGAGCAATGATCATTTCAGTTTTAAATAAAACAGGATCTAACAAAATAATTTCACTGAATAAATCTGGGTATTTAACCGCCGCTAACAGGGTTAAAACACCGCCCATTGAGTGCCCAATACCAATCAATGGACCATTTTCTTTAACATTAGCTTGGAGATAAATCGCATCAGCAACAGTATTGGCCATTTTCTGCCAGTTGGGCATGCGTGTTGTTGGCTGGGTTGAGTCACCGTGACCTGGCACATCAGTTAACCAAATTGACCAGTCTTTTGGTAATTGTGAAGCCATGGCTGCTAAGGTCATTGATGAAAAACCAGTGCCATGTAATAAGTGTATACGTTTAGCGTTTTTAGCCCCAGGTCGATAATAGCCATTAACTGTCATTTGACTGTTAGATTTTTGTTGCCACTGTTGAATATTCTCTAGCACTGGTGTGCTAGATGAAAGCATTATTTCGGGGGAGGAGAATTCAGACATTAAAAAGTTTTAACGATAAAGGAAAATTATAAATAACATAGCAACATAGTGGTCAGATGTGAATGTATTTTGTTATCTCAATTATATTTTAATAAATTGATCAAATGATGAACTTCATTGCTAAATACTTGCTCAATAAGCGATAGAGAGTGCAAAAGTCGTGCTTTAAAGCGACAAGTTCTATTATATTTGTCTTTCATAGCAGAATTTATATTCTTTAGGTGCGCTCTTGTTGATTCTATTGATATAATATCTTCAATTTCATTATTTAAATTTTAATCTTTTTAGGGGTTCTGTGGATGTCGGAAGTAGAAAACCGTCCAACTAATTTTATTCGTCAAATCATTGATGCCGATCTTGCTAGTGGTAAACATAACAAAGTGCAAACTCGCTTTCCGCCTGAGCCCAATGGTTTTTTACATATTGGTCATGCGAAAGCCATTTGTTTAAACTTTGGTATTGCTCAAGACTACAATGGCTTGTGTAACTTGCGCTTTGATGACACTAACCCTGAAAAAGAAGATATTGATTTCGTAAACTCTATTCAAGCAGATGTTAAGTGGTTGGGCTTTGAATGGGCGGGCGATATTCATTATTCTTCAGATTATTTTGACCGTTTATTTGGTTATGCTGTGGAGCTTATCGAAAAAGGTTTAGCTTACGTTTGCTTTTTAAATGCCGAAGAAACACGCGAGCATCGTGGTACATTAAAGCAACCAGGAAAAAATAGTCCTTACCGAGATACTTCAGTTGAAGAAAACCTCGCTTTATTTGAAAAAATGAAAGCTGGTGACTTTAAAGAAGGTGAGTGTGCATTGCGCGCTAAAATCGATATGGCATCGAGCTTTATGTGTATGCGTGATCCTATTATTTATCGTGTTAAATTTGCTCATCATCATCAAACAGGTGATAAATGGTGCATTTACCCGATGTACGATTTTACCCATTGTATTTCAGATGCAATTGAAGGTGTAACGCATTCACTGTGTACATTAGAGTTTCAGGATAATCGTCGTTTGTATGATTGGGTTATCGACAATATATCGATTGAAACAATACCTCATCAATACGAGTTTTCGCGCTTAAATCTTGAATATACTGTGATGAGTAAGCGTAAGTTAAATAGTCTTGTGGAAGATAAGTTGGTACATGGTTGGGATGACCCACGTATGCCAACTATTGCCGGCTTTCGTCGTAAAGGTTTTACACCGGGTTCGCTACGCGAATTTACTAAGCGTATTGGTGTAACGAAAATGGATAATACCGTTGAAATGAGCGTGTTAGATGCTTGTATTCGCGAAGACTTAAATGACAATGCACCACGCGCTATGGCGGTTTTAGACCCAATAAAGTTAGTGATTGAAAACTATCCTGACGATAAAGTTGAAAACCTTGATGTTAAGAATCACCCAAGTGATGATAGCTTTGGTTCACGTGTTGTGCCTTTTGCTAAAGAACTTTACATTGAAGCTGAAGACTTTCGTGAAGAAGCCAACAAAAAATATAAACGTTTAGTGTTAGACAAAGCCGTACGTTTACGTGGCGCTTATGTTGTAACCGCTACCCGTTGTGATAAAGACGCAGAAGGTAACGTAACTGCGGTTTATTGCCAATATGACCCTGAAACCTTAGGTAAAAACCCGACTGATGGCACTAAGCCAAAAGGTGTTATTCATTGGGTTGCCGCTGAGCAAAGCCTTGATGCAGAAATTCGCTTGTATGAACGTTTATTTACCGTACCAAACCCAGGTGCAGCAGAAGACTTCCATTCAGTGATTAATCCTGATTCATTGACGATTATCAGCAATGCGAAAGTAGAACCTTATTTAGCAACGGCCAAGCCTGAGCAAGCCTTTCAATTTGAGCGTCAAGGTTACTTTTGCTTAGATAACAAAATATCGACAGAAGATACTGCAGCAGGTAAGTTAGTATTCAACCGTACGGTTGGTTTACGTGATACTTGGGAAAAGAAGACAGCTTAGTTGTTAATTAATCATTAGCTAATGGCTATTGATTAAGAAACTAAGATGTAATAAAAAAGCTCATAAGTTAATACTTATGAGCTTTTTTGTATTTAAAACTATCGTTTTTTATCTGAAAGCTAAAAACTAAGAACTGACAGTTATTAAGGTTAATTTAAAGTTTAGTAGCCAGCTTCATAGCACGAATAAATTCCGCTAATTCTTCCAACATCTTATCGTTATCATCAAGGTTCTTTTCAATAACCTTAACCACAGCAGAGCCACTAATAGCCCCACTTGCTCCGGTTGCTAAGGCAGCTTTCACATGTTCAGGTTTTGATATACCAAAACCAATAACAGATGGTGCAGCTTGGTATTTTTCCAATATATTAATAAGTTTATGGCCGGTCATTTCAGCTTCTGTTTCTGTGCCTGTAACACCAACACGGCTAAGTACATAAGTATAACCAGCGCCATATTCTGCAACTTTTTGTAAGGTTTCTTCGTTTGCATTAGGCGGTGCGATAAAAATTGGTGCAACACCATTGGCTATCGCAGCCTGTCTGAAGGGCTCACTTTCACGTATGGGTAAATCTGCTATAAGCACAGAATCAACACCAGCTTTAGCAACATCGCGATAAAAATTGTTGATGCCGCGGGCAAATACTAAGTTGCCATAAAGTAACAAGCCAATCGCTAAGTCAGGCGCATAGGCACGAACTTTGGCTAGAATATCTAGACAAACATCGGTATTGGTATTTGCTTTTAGTGCTCGAAGGGCAGCCATTTGAATGGTAAAACCGTCGGCACTGGGATCAGAAAACGGCATACCGAGCTCTAAAGCATCAGCACCGGCATCGATGAGTGTTTTTATCACTTCAAAAGATTGTTCAGCATTTGGGTCGCCAATAATCACAAAAGGGATAAAAGCGCCTTCATTTTTTTCCGCTAATTTTTTAAAAGTTTGGTCATAACGAGTACTTATCTTGGTAACGTTAGTCATGTTGTTTGCTTGGCTCATTATGCTTCTCCTCTATGCTTAACTGTATTTTTTTCAGCGGTCTCAGGCGATATAATAGCGTTTACATGTGCTAAATCTTTATCACCTCTTCCTGATAAATTAACCAATAAGATAGTTTCTTCTGTAACTTTGTCAGCCATTTTCAAAGCGTGTGCTAAAGCATGAGATGATTCTAATGCAGGAATAATACCTTCGTGTCGTGCCAGTAATTGAAATGCTTCTAACGCTTCATCGTCATTTATTGCAACATATTGAGCGCGACCAGAATCTTTTAACTGTGCGTGTTGTGGACCCACAGCAGGGTAGTCAAGGCCAGCTGATACCGAGTAAGACTCTTCAATTTGGCCAACCTTGTCTTGCATAATGTAGGTGTAGTTACCATGTAACATACCTTTTGTGCCCGCGACTAGGGTTGCACCGTGATGTGCTGTATCTATGCCTTTACCACCGGCTTCAACACCAATAAGTTTGACATCTTCATCACCGATAAAATCATTAAACATACCAATGGCATTGGAGCCGCCACCAACACAAGCGATAACGTAATCAGGCAGGCGACCTTCTTCAGCAAGTAATTGCTGCTTGGCTTCTTCGCCAATCATTTTTTGAAATTCGCGCACAATAGTTGGGAACGGATGAGGACCCGCGGCAGTGCCTAATAAATAGTGCGCATTTTCGTAATTAGCAGACCAGTCACGTAATGCTTCATTAACCGCATCTTTAAGTGTGCCACTACCCGCCGTTACAGGGATAACTTCAGCGCCCATTAATTGCATGCGAAAAACATTCGGTTGTTGACGCTGACAATCGACCGCGCCCATATAAACACGACATTTCAAACCTAATAATGAACAAGCAATTGCTGTAGCTACGCCATGTTGGCCAGCGCCGGTTTCAGCAATTACTTCAGTTTTACCCATACGTTTGGCGAGTAACGCTTGTCCTAAAACCTGATTAGTTTTATGAGCACCACCATGGAGTAAATCTTCACGTTTTAAGTAAATTTTGGCTAACGGGTTTTTAACAATATTGCGGCATAATGTCAGCGGTGTTGGGCGGCCAGCATAACTGGTCAGTAGTTTGTTAAATTCGGTTAAAAAGGCTTCATCAGTTTGTGATTCAATAAAAGCTTGCTCTAGTTGCTCTAAAGCGGGCACCAGTAATTCACCAACAAACATACCACCAAACTCACCAAAGTAGGCAGGCAAGGTTTTTTTAACTTGATTTTCAGTTGTAGATTTTAACATCTTAATAATTCCGTATTTGGGCGAAAACTTGTAGAAGTTTGTCGCGACATTTAATGCCTGGGCTCGACTCAACACCTGAGTTGATATCTAAGCCAAATAATTCTTGGTTGGTCAGTTGCCCACAAGCTTGGGTGATATTATCTAATTGTAAGCCACCAGCTAAAAAGCAACGGGATAAGTCTTGCTCACTTTCAGCTAACACTTGCCAACTAAAGGCTTGGCCACTGCCAGCATTTTTACCATCTAGCACAATATGGTCGACATTTTTAGGTAATGTTGGCAATGCTTGCTCTACAGATAATGCTTTGAATATTTGACAATTACTGGCTAGTTTTTCACGTAAACTATCAATATATTCTTGCGGCTCTTGACCGTGTAATTGCACTGCACAAAGTTGTAATTCATTGGCTAATTCAATCACCTCTTGTTGCGTATGATTGACAAAAACCCCCACATATTTCAGGCTTGGGTTTTGGCTAACAATAACTTTTGCTTGTGCTTTATCAATATACCTTGGCGATTTTTCAGCAAAAATAAGACCACCAAATTCAGCGCCTGCATCAATTGCAAAGCTGGCATGCTCTGATTTTGTTAAACCACAGACTTTATTGTGACCATAAATAAGTTGTCGACAAGCCAAGTCAATATCGTCTTCAGCCATCACAGAACTGCCGACTAAAAAGCCATCAACGGCTGGGGCAAGCTCTCTTACTTGTGCGTTGTTATAAATGCCTGACTCAGAAATAACGATACGATCATTGGGTATTGTTGGTGCCAAATCAAATGTACGTGAAATATCAGTAGAAAGATCACGTAAATTACGATTATTAATACCGATAAGTTTTGCGTTTAAGCCAATAGCGCGATTGCGTTCTTCTTCGTTTGATACTTCAGTTAGAATGGCCATATTTAGCGACTGTGCAACTTCTGCTAGTTCATTATACTCTGTGTCATTGAGTACACTTAACATCAATAATATAGCGTCAGCGCCATAGTGTCTGGCTAAATAGACTTGATAGGTGTCAAAAAAGAAATCTTTATTCAGCACAGGGCAACTGACTAAGTCACTGACCGTCTTAAGGTAGCTAAAATCGCCTTGAAAATATTTATGTTCAGTCAGTACTGAAATTGCGGCGGCATAATTATCATAAATACCGGCAATTTCAGCGACATTAAAGTCTTCTCTGATCAAGCCTTTTGACGGAGAGGCTTTTTTGCATTCTAAAATAAAACCGGCATAAGGTTTTTCTGCTGTGCGGGTTAATGCTTGGTACATGTCTTTTTTCGAAGGTGTTAAACCATCAATAAAGCTGGCTAACGGCATTTCTTTTTTCAGCTGTGCTATCTCAATACGTCGATTATCGACGATTTGCTCAAGAATATTACTCATTATACTGATACTCCAGCATTAGATACTCGTACTAAATCTGCTAAGGTTTGTGTTGCAGCGCCAGAAGATAGTACTTTTGCTGCATGTTGTGCTGCTAGCAATAAGGTGTCTGCTTGACCATCTAATTGTTCACGATGTAAATAAAGTAGCGCAGCACAATTAATGATAACTGCACTGTTATGTGCTTCTAGCCCTTTACCTGCCAATATAGCTTTAATAAACTCGGCGTTTTCTTGCGGGGTTCCACCTCTAATATCTTCCAAAGTATAATTTTTCAAACCAAAATCTGCTGGTGAAATTTCTTTATCAACTAATTTACCATTGCTGATCTCAGTAACTTGTGTTTTTCCGTGCAAGGCTATTTCATCTAAGCCGCTGCCATGAACCACCCAAGCGCGTTTAACACCCGTGAGTAATAAGGCTTGCGCTATTGGGTTAATCAGCTCAGGAATATAAACACCCAGTAACATAATGTCGGGTTTAGCCGGATTAACTAACGGGCCAAGAATATTGAACAGGGTTCTAATAGCCATGGCTTTGCGAACAGGAGCTGCATGCTTAAAACCGCTATGATAGGCCGGAGCATATAAAAAGCAGATATTAGCTTGCGCTAAACACTCACTTGCCACTTCAGGCGACATAGTTAAGTTAACACCGAATGCCTCTAATAAATCAGCAGAGCCAGACATACTTGAGACACTTCTATTGCCATGTTTTGCCATTTTTATGCCGCAAGCAGCTGCTAAAATAGCCGCTGTGGTTGAAATGTTAATGGTATTTGCACCATCGCCGCCCGTGCCGACACAATCGGCAACACTGTTAGTTTGGTTTGGAAAAGGCGTAGCATTTGCGCGAATGGCAATAGCAGCGCCGGCAATTTCAGCCGGTGTTTCACCTTTCATTTTTAATGCCGTTAGTATCGCGGCTAATCGTTCAGGTGCAACATGGCCATTAATCACTTGTTCAAATACATTTTGGCTTTGTTGTTGAGTTAATGAATCACCACTAACTAAGGTATTTAGTGCGCTATGGGTAATGTCATCGTTAATCTCTGCCTGAGTATGTTGTGAAGTTGTGCTACTAAGTTCAGTTGTTTTCATGAGCATTCCCGTGTGCTTTATAAATAGTTTGATTCGCTAATGCCGATAAGTGACGAAGGCTTTGCGCTAATAAATTGGTGCCAAAAGTAGTTAATATAGATTCAGGATGAAACTGAAAACCAATCGCGGCATCGCTGCTATGTTCAATGGCCATAGGTAGAGTAATTTCTTCATTATTTAAAGATAAACTAACGTGCGCTGTCATGGTTAATTGTGGAGGCATTTCACTGGCCACAAGCGAATGATAACGAGCCACAGGTAAAGGGCTAGCAATATTGTTGAAAGCGCCTAATTCGTTGTGGATGATATTCGACGATTTACCATGTACCACTTCCGGTGCACGCGCTATAACGCCACCATAATGTTGAATTAAGGCTTGATGCCCTAAACAAATGCCCAGTATTGGGAACTGTCCGGCGCAAAGTGCCAGTAATGACATTAAACAACCCGCATGTGTTGGATCGCCAGGTCCAGGTGAAAGCACTAAAATAACACCTGCGCTGTTGCTTTGTTGTTTCTCTTGCAGCTTGTTAAAAATAAAGTCAGCACTTAAGGTATTGCGATAAATAGTCAGTTGGTAACCTAAGCAGCGAAACTCATCGACCAAATTATAGGTAAAAGAATCGAGATTATCTAGCATGACAATCTCAGGGAGAGGGTCTGTCGAAGCGTGAGATAAAACGTCAGATGATTTCATTATTTAACCTCCTGCGTTAATGCGTCGCTATTTATATTCTGTTGTCTTTCTTGATGAGAAATTATCAACACTTTATCTTCAGCTTCTTTAATCGCACTGATCACTGCTTGAGCTTTTTGTTTGGTTTCGTTGGCTTCAGATTGCGGATCAGAATCAAAAACCACACCGGCTCCGGCTTGAATTTGTGCCCGTTCATTTTTAACAAATGCTGAGCGAATAACAATACAAGTATCCATATCTCCTTCACCGGTTAAATAGCCAACCGCGCCGCCATAACTGCCTCTGCGTTTACCTTCTACTTCGCGTATTAGTGAGGTAGCTTTAACTTTCGGTGCGCCAGATAAAGTGCCCATATTCATGCACGCTTGATAAGCATGCAACGCGTCTAATTCATGCTCTAAAGTTCCGCAAACACGAGATACTAAGTGCATAACGTGTGAATATCGGTCGACTTTTAATAAATCAGCAACGTGACGCGTACCGGGTTGGCTAACTCGCGCTATATCATTGCGGGCTAGATCAACTAGCATAATGTGCTCTGCCAATTCTTTTTTGTCTAATCGTAAGTCTAATTCGATACGACTATCTAAATCGGGTGACAAGCTACCATCAGCGTTAAAACCACGTGGGCGTGTGCCGGCAATCGGATAAATTTCTACTTGTCGGTTACTTTGTTGATATTTAAGCGCAGACTCTGGCGATGCGCCAAAGATACAAAATTCACTATCTTGAAGATAAAACATGTAAGGGCTTGGGTTACGGTGCTTCAATGCTTTATAAGCGTTAAGATTATTTGAACAAGTTAAGCTAAATGTGCGAGAAGGTACTACCTGAAAAATATCACCCGCTAAAATGTTCTCTTTTAAATCATCAACTATCTGACAAAAAGCGTTATCGTCGATGTCGCAACTCAGCGTATTTTCTTCTTTTACATTTTTATCTGAATTTACGCCAGATGATTTAAACTCAAGTGTTGCCGTAATATCAGTAAACAAACTGGCTTTTATTGCTGTAATTCTGGCTAAAGCGGCTTGCTTAGCATCTTCATAGCCAACACCGGTAAATTGGTTGGTAATCACTTCACTCGACTGTTTTTCATGGTCAATAATGATCAGGGTTTCTGCTAGATAATAAACAAAGTCAGGACAGGTGTTTTCGCCATCAGCAACCTCGGGCAATGATTCACTCATCGCCATCATATCAAATGCAAAGGCACCACCAAGAAATATCGCAAAAGGGTGTTGATTGGTATTTTTAAGTTGGCTAAATAAACGTAAGCTTTGAAAAGGGTTAACAGCAAGTAGGCGTGAACGTTCATCTAATTGCTCAGTAACGTCAGCAAAGGTTGCTGTGAAGCTTTGATTATCGCCGGTAATTGATGCGTCTGATACTAAGGCTTGTTTAGCAAAAGTAAGGGCATTTACACCATTTTTACTTAAGGCAGTAAAGTTAACAGTATTGCCATTACAAACGATTTTAACGGCAGTATCGGTTAACAATAAACTTTTCAGTTGATGCTTTTTGTCGACTTCTGCTGACTCTAGTAAAAGCGTATTATCTTTTTCAGCACAAAGGGTGTGAAACACCGCTAATGGATCGCTTTGATAACTTAAGGTATCGGTGATAGTTACAACTGCGCCTGGCTGTTGATTATTGAGTGCAGATTCTGACTGCATTTTTTCAGTGATGTTTTCTTGGGTATTACTCATGGGTACTCCTACATATAATCTATTTAAAAACGGTCATCCAGCGTAAATAGGCAGAAGCCACCATAAGAACCAACGTTTAACTTTAATGCGTAACATGCTTATTCTCTCATCATTTATAATTGATTAATTCAAAATTTTAAAAACAAAAAACCCGCAATAGAGTGCGGGTTTTCGAAGTTTTTACTTACAAGTAAACATCACAACCCACTTATGTAGAGTTATGCCACCACCAAATCAAAGAAATAGTTTGTTTTACTTGTATCATTATCTGTTTTATCTCAGTAAAATTGTTCATATTCACTTACCTAAATAGTGACTTGCACTTGTTTTTAGGCAGTTTAAGTCCCTATAGAAGAACCGATTCGCGTAATGATGTCAACTACTGATTTTACAAATAATAAAGATTTTTCAAACTTACGTGTTGATCTGCATAGCCATACCAATTGCTCTGATGGTGCGTTGACACCGAAAGAGCTAATAGAACGGGCGGTTAACTTCCAAATTGACGTTTTAGCGATCACAGATCACGACACAGTTAAAGGCCTTGATAGTGCAAAACAAACTATTTTAGACAAAAACATTCCATTAACTTTGATTGATGGCATCGAAATATCGACGCAATGGCAAGGTTTTGAAATTCATATTGTCGGTTTAAATATTGAGTCCGAACATGCTAAGTTGCAGTCGTTGATTTCAGCGCAGCAGCAACGTAGAGAAGATCGCGCGATTGCAATGGGTGAAAAACTGACAAAATGTGGTTTTGATGACGTTTACAGCCAAGCTAAAGCGCTGGCGGGTGAGGGTTCAATCACCCGAGCGCACTTTGCTAGAGTGCTTTTACAGCGTGGTATTGTCAGTAAAATGCAAGCGGCTTTCGACAAATATATTGGTAAAGGGCAACGTGCCTATGTTAACCCTAATTGGTGTAGTATCGAAGATGCCGTAGCGACCATTCATGCCGCCGGTGGTGTTGCTGTAATGGCTCACCCCATTCGATATGACTTAACAGCCAAATGGTTAAGACGCTTAATTGTTGATTTTAAGGCAGCACAAGGTGACGGTTTAGAGGTGGTTTTACCACAGATGAATCCCGAACAGCGTAAAATAATGCTAAGCTACTGTTCAGAATACGATTTACACGCCTCAATGGGATCTGACTTTCATCAACCAAGTCGTTGGAGTGATTTAGGAAGAAACCTAGTGATGCCTGAGCAGGCCAAACCTATTTGGCAACTTTGGCAAACTAACGCTATTAGCTAATTGGGTATTTAAGTCGTTAGTCGATTGAGAATAAGCGAAATATTTTAGTCATAGAACAGTTTAATTCAATATAAACTGTTCTGCGTCGATCACCTATGGTGATTGCACATTTTAATGGTAAACCTGTTATTTAGTTGGAGCTCATTATGAGTCAGTTTTTTTATGTTCATCCCGATAACCCGCAAGGTCGTTTAATGAAACAAGCGGCTGCCATTATTAGCCAAGGTGGTGTTATTGTTTACCCGACCGACTCGGGCTACGCTTTAGGCTGTCATATAGGTGACAAAAAAGCCTTGGAGCGAATTTGCAATATTCGAGATATTGATAAAGAGCACAATTTTACTCTTATGTGCAGTGACTTAGCCGAGTTGTCGGAATATACCCGTGTTGAAAACAGTGTATTTCGCTTACTAAAAAATAATACCCCGGGGCCTTACACCTTTATTTTCAAAGGTTCAAAAGAAGTGCCTAAACGGTTGTTAAACCCAAAACGAAAAACTATCGGTATTCGCGTACCTGACAATGCTATTGCTCAAGCGCTATTAGCCGAGTTAGGTGAGCCAATAATGTCGACAACATTGATCATGCCCGGTGCTGATACTGCAGAGTTTGACCCTGAACATATCCGCGATATTTTAGAACACCAAGTTGACTTAATTATTAATGGTGGTCATTTAGGCGAGAAGCCAACCACTGTGATTGATTTTTCTAATGATGAAGTAGAAATAATTCGTGTCGGTGAAGGCGATCCAGCACCATTTCAATAATACCTTTTTAGTACGAGTAATTCATAGCTATTAATACCTAACTTATGAAGCAAAAAATTTAAATGTTGAAAGCTGCTTATGCCTGATAGTAAGGCTAAATTATCCAAAAGCACTGTGCCAGATAAAGAGCTAGTGTCTGGCGTTATGCTGCAGCAAGTATTACCTTTTGCCTTGTTGCGAGGAGAAGCGATTGTTGAAAAGCCACAAGATTTATTTATTCCTCCCGATGCCTTAGAAGTTATTCTAGAGATGTTTGAAGGGCCGCTCGATCTTTTGTTGTATTTAATTCGCAAACAAAAATTTGATATTTTAGATTTACCTATTTCACCCATCACCACGCAATATATGACTTATGTTGATCTGATGAAAGATATTAAGTTGGAGTTAGCCGCTGAATATTTAGTGATGGCGTCGATTTTAGCTGAAATAAAATCTCGTTTATTATTACCCAAGCAAGCGGTTGAAGAAGACGAGGGTGATCCAAGGGCAGAATTAGTTAGAAAGTTACAAGAATATGAAATTATTAAAAAGGCGGCTGAAAATATTGATGAGTTACCGCGCCTAGATCGCGATAGCTTTGTGGCAAAAGTTGAATTAGCGGAAAACTTTGTCCCTGAAATACTCAATAGTCAAGTCGATTTAGCCGAACTAGTCAGCGCCTTACAAGGCGTGATAAAACGCACTCAGGCTTATGAACATCATCATATTCAAAAAGAGTCATTGTCGACTAGAGAGCGAATGGCACATATATTGACTACCCTTAAAGATGCAGGAATCGAGCAACCCTATTGTGATTTTAGCGACTTATTTACCGTCAAAGAAGGTAAGCAAGGTGTTGTAGTGACATTTCTAGCTATTCTAGAACTGATTAAAGAGTCTTTAATTGAATGTGTTCAAACGCAAATTTATGGCGAGATCCGTGTTTGTCTTCCTAGGCAAGCTTAGCGAAAGTTTTAGTAAATATCACGGCAAGAGTTACAGCAAAAATAATGGTAAAATTAGCAGAAATGATAACCGATAAAATACGCCACAAAGATATTGATGACACTAAGCTGCAACGCTTGGTTGAAGCTGCGCTATTTATTGCTGATAAGCCGTTGTCGGTGCAATTACTTAAACGCGATTTTTTAATAGAATATCGTGTTAGTAATCTTCGTATTCGTGATATAATTATCGATATTCAGGCTCAGTATAAAGGCCGTGGTGTTGAGCTCAATAAAGTCGCTTCCGGCTATCGTTTTCAAACACCGGCTGAGCTTAGTGACGATTTAGCGCATTTATACAAAGAAAAAGCACCGAAATACTCCCGTGCTATTTTAGAAACATTAGCCTTAATCGCCTATAAACAACCGATAACCCGTGGTGAAATTGAAGACATTCGCGGTGTTGCTGTTAGTAGTCAAATTATTAAAACGCTAACGGATAGAAGTTGGATCAAAACAATAGGCCATAAGGAAGTGCCAGGTCGACCTGTATTGTATGCGAGCACGCCAGAGTTTCTTGACTACTTTTCGCTTACAACACTCGACCAATTACCGGCATTAATGCCAATAGAAGATTTTACTAGTTAAAACGAAGGGGTTATTTACCCTAAACTTAAAGAGACAGAGACGCAATAGTGGCCGGTTTAAACCGCGCTCACTGTGAAGTTACTGACGTAAGAGAGTTAAGACCAATGTCTGAAAAATTACAAAAAGTATTAGCACGCGCAGGTGCTGGTTCACGCCGTGAAATGGAAACCTATATTAGCGCGGGTCGTGTTAGCGTTGAAGGAAAAACCGCTTATTTAGGTGACCGCGTTGAAGGCAACGAACTAATTCGTGTTGATGGACATCAAGTTAAGCTGAAACCTTTAGAAGATGATTTGTGTCGTGTACTAATGTACAACAAGCCTGAAGGCGAAATGTGTACGCGCAAAGACCCTGAAGGTCGTCCAACCGTATTTGATCGTTTACCTAAGTTAGATGGTAGCCGCTGGGTTGCAGTAGGTCGTTTAGATATTAACACCTCAGGTATGTTACTTTTTACTACCGATGGTGAGCTTGCCAATCGTTTAATGCATCCTTCTAAACAGGTTGAACGTGAATATGCAGTGCGTATATTTGGTGAAGTTAATGAAGCGATGTTACAAACCTTGCGTCATGGCGTAAAACTAGAAGATGGTACGGCGAAGTTTCAAAAAATCACGTACAAAGGTGGTGAAGGCCGCAACCATTGGTTCCATGTTGTGTTATCTGAAGGACGTAACCGTGAAGTTCGTCGTCTTTGGGAAAGCCAAGATGTACAAGTAAGCCGACTGATCCGTGTTCGATACGGTGATATGGAAATGAAGCGTCAGTTACCTTTGGGCGGCTGGACAGAATTAAACTTAAAAGATGTTAACTACTACAGAAAACTCGTAGATTTAGAGCCTGAAACACAAAGTAAAGTTAAGGTTGACGAAAAAACTATGGATAACGCCAAAAGCCGTAGAATTCGTCGCTCAGTGAAAAAACATCAACATCGCAGTCAACAAGCGACTAGACGCAAACGTTAATAATCGCGCGATAAGGCTCATACAAAGTAATGACAAGTTCTGTTAATGATCGAACTTGTCATTTTTATTTGTGTTAAGCAATTAAATATCATTCGGGCATAGGTTAGAAAATAATTTAAAAATACGATAAGGTAACGTTTGATACTATTTCTCATTATTTACTTGCGAGGTTATTTATGCCAGCACAAGTGATTATGTTACTTATCTTAGTTATTTTTTTTATTACATAGGACATTACGTGCAAGCAACTCTTGAAAGAATTTATATCGAAGACTCCGAGCAATTACATTTAGTTTGTCAACGCTACTCCCAAGCCGATGTGCTTGCGATCGATACCGAATTTGTGCGCACGCGAACGCTATATCCAAAATTAGGCCTCATTCAAATAAACGACGGCAAAACCTTAGCATTAATTGACCCCGTTGCTGTGCCAGACTTAACGCCTTTCTGGCAATTACTTGAAAACTCGAATATTCAAAAAGTTCTGCATGCTTGCTCGGAAGATTTAGAAGTTTTTTTGACCGCAGGTAATTGCCGACCAGTCAATTTAATTGATAGCCAAATTATAATGGCATTTTTAGGTCATGGTATATCCATGGGCTATGCCGCGATGATTTCACATTATACCGATATTGAGGTAGATAAGTCTGAATCTCGCACCGATTGGATGAAACGACCATTAACGCAAAATCAACTGACCTACGCGGCCGCTGATGTTGAACATCTGTTTAATATTTTACCTTTATTGTTTGCAGATATTGAAAAGGCTGGATGGTTATACGCTGCTCAAGAGGAAAGTGATGTGATGGTTGATCGTAAGTTCAGTGCCATTGATGAAAGCCAGTTGTATCTTAATCTCAAAATGGCTTGGCGTTTAAACCCTACTCAACTTTATCGTTTACAGCAATTAACGATTTGGCGCTACCAACAAGCTAAACTGAAAGATCGGCCCATTGGTTTTATTGCCAAAGATCATACCTTATTAGCCCTAGCGCAAATTAACCCGAGTAATGTTGGCGCTATGTCAGGTATTGAAGGTGTTGAGTTACTGGATATTCGCCATAAAGGCAACGCTATGCTGACAGTATTAAAGCGTGCTGGCGAAGCACAAAATATTGAGTTGCCACCGCAAATAATTCGTCTTGATGAATACCCTGGTTATAAACAGAACTTTAAAAAAGTTAAAAATTATATTACCGAGTTAAGTACACAAACAAATTTACTGCCTGAAAATTTAGCCTCTAAAAAACAAATAAATCAATTTTTATCCTGGCATTTTAAGCTCAATGGCGCAGAGAATCAGCCGCAAATGGTTGATATAATGTGCGGTTGGCGCAAACCGTTGTTTGGTGATAAGTTGCTCGCCTTTGTTGAGAATGACTTTCAGTAAATTTGCCTTAAACCTTACTGAGTAAAGTGTTACATAACAGACAAAGACGCTGTTGAATTGTTATGATAACGTTACTCAAAGGTTTTTAAGATAAAACCCAATTAACCATTTCCCATAAACCATTTTAATCATAGGTCTCCATAATGCTGTGTAGTGTTTATAAAAGTTCTAAAAAAGTACAAACGTATCTCTATGTCAATAAACGAGATGATTTTTCCGATGTGCCTGAAGCGTTAATGAAAATGTTTGGTAGGCCAGTCATGGTAACCGTACTGAATCTTACTTCAAAAGTTAAATTGGGTTTTGCTGATCTTGAGAAAGTAAAAGCAAGCCTAGCTGACCAAGGTTATTACTTGCAATTAACTCCGCAAGAAGAAGATATGTTAAAAGGACATAAAGCGAGCATGAATAATGCTTCTGCCAAAGGTAACCAAGGAGAAGAATCATAATGCGCTATATCCATTCAGTAAAAACAATATCACTTTCACTATGCTTAGCGTTATTCTCACAAACTACTTTGGCTGCTGACAATAAAAAAATAACAACGTCAGAAGCTAAAGCAAGCTTTGAGCAATATATCGTTAAGTTAAAACAAGAAGCGCTTGGTAAGGGCTTTGAGCAAACATTAATTGATGACTCTTTTGCAAATGTAGTTTTTCACCAGCGAGCAGTAAAAGCAGATCGTAATCAGCCTGAAACGGTTGAAACCTTAGACACATACTTACCAAAACGCTTACCCGATTGGAAAATCAAACGTGCAAGAGCAAAATTCAAAGAGCATGAAGCTCTACTAACGAAAGTAGCGGCTGAATATGGTGTACAACCGCGATTTATCGTTGCGCTTTGGGGTTTAGAGACAAACTTTGGCAAAATCATGGGTAACTATAATGTTATTTCTGCGCTATCAACCATGGCCTATGAAGGACGCCGCGAAGCATTCTTCAAAAAGCAGCTATGGGCAGCATTACAAATACTAAAAGAAGGCCATATCGATAGTGCGAACATGAAAGGCTCTTGGGCTGGCGCTATGGGACAAAATCAATTTATGCCGACCTCATTTGTTGGTTATGCGGTTGACGGTGATGGCGACGGAAAAAAAGATATTTGGGGTAACCAAGCCGATGTTTTTGCTTCAATGGCAAACTACTTGAAAAAAGAAGGTTGGAGCGAACAGCTCACTTGGGGCCGCCAAGTTAAACTACCCAGCGATTTTGATACGTCATTAGCTATACCTAATAATACCGGTGGTCGTAAAAATTGGTTAAAAGCTTGGGCTAAAACCGAAAAAACCTTAGCTCAGTGGCAGGCTTTAGGGGTTCGACGTACCGATGGTACTAATTTACCCAAGGTTGATATTAAAGCGGCATTAGTTTTTCCTGATGGCGTCAAGGGTCGTGCTTATCTTGCCTACAATAACTATAAAAGTTTAATGCATTGGAATTTATCCTACTACTTTGTAAGCTCGGTTGGACATTTATCTGATCACATTAAATTTCCGCCGATTCAGTAGCGAGTTTTAGTAAGTCTTAGAAAGTAATAGCAACAGTAAGCAGACATAAGTAGTGATATGAGTAAAAAAAATAGTCGTTTGAGCGCAAAGCCAAAAAAAGTGGTAGTTGAACATTTTTGGGAAACTAAATCATTAAATGAAATGTCCCGAACCGAATGGGAATCATTGTGTGATGGTTGTGCTAAATGCTGCCTGAATAAATTTATTGATGACGATAGCACTACTGACGAAACAGAGTTGATGCCAACCACGCATATTGCTGAAGGTGAGAAAATGAGCTACTCGAACATTGCTTGTCATTTACTTAATGATAAAACGTGTCAATGTTCAAAGTACGAGCAACGTACCGTGCTAGTGCCAGATTGTGTGCAATTAACGCAAGAAAATTTAGATGACGTGTTTTTTATGCCGCCAAGCTGTACTTATCGGCGCTTAAAAGAGGGTAGAGGTATGCCGTCTTGGCACCCGTTATTGCACAATGGCAAAAAGTCAGCGATGCATCAAGCCGGTATGTCAGTACGTGGCAAAATCATTAAAGATAACGATGTGGAATTAGATGATTTTGAAGACTATATTGTGCTTTGGCCTTTGCATGATATAGATTAATGTCGCTAGTGAGTTAAGTGTAATACTAAGTATTCAATCACCACAATGACCAGTCCTGGTATAGGGTGAAGATTTTCAGCATGTGTAGATGAGCAGGGTTAATTTTATGTTCCTTCAAATCGTTAAATATTTTTAGTTTTACCCCAAGCATTGAGTGTCTTTAATAACCACCAACACAATAAATTAAATAAAAATGGCATGTTTAACAATTATTAACTAATTATGGCGTGGTTTTAGTTCGTTTAGCTTTCACAAGTGATAGTATATTCAAGTAGAGTGCATATTAGGCATTTTGCGATTATTTTTTAAAGCGGTTAAGTAGGTGTTCTTTTTTTTTGTATGCTAGCGCACAGAAGGCTAAATTGAATCGCTACAGGCTTAGTCAATAAAAATGAATTATTCTAAGGAATATCTTAATCAGCTAATTCATTTTCATAAGTTTACATCCAAAAATTTACTCAGTGCTTTTTCACCGTTGCCATTAATGTAAGTGAGAAACAAAGGTGAAAACCTATTTGTTTAACACTGCATAACGCCTCCCGGAGGGGGATATTATGAAATCAGTTCAAAATCAATCAAAGAAAATCTTGTTACCTTTATTGCTTAGCGGCTTATTCGCGGGCAATGTTTTCGCAAGTGAAGGTCCAAGCTCAGTTTACCTTGGTAGTGCCGGAACTTTTGCCGTTCTTAGCAAAACGGGCATTACTGATGTGTATCGTTCAGCCATTGTTGGCAATGTTGGCACAAGTCCAATTACCGGAGCCGCGTTATTACTAAGTTGTGATGAAGTGACTGGTAATGTCTATACTGTCGATGCAGCTGGCCCTTTACCTTGTGCTATAAACTCGCCAGGTTTGTTAGGTTCAGCCGTTGGCGATATGGGCTTTGCATACAATGACGCTGCAGGACGATCTTCAGCAGATTTTAGTGAGTTGGGAGCGGGTGAAATTGGCGGTTTAACCCTAGAACCTGGCCTTTATAAATGGTCAACGGATCTCAATATTTCAACGGATGTCACGCTATCTGGTGGCCCAACTGATACCTGGATTTTTCAAGTAGCAGGTACGCTTACTGAAGCCAATGCTGTGCGTGTCACATTAGCTGGCGGCGCTTTAGCTAAGAATATTATCTGGCAGGTTGCTGGTTCTGTAACGCTTGGTACCAATGCCCACTTTGAAGGGGTTGTGTTGGGTAAAAGTTTGATCGCGGTAAATACTGGCACAACAGTTAACGGCAGATTATTGGCACAAACCGCAGTTACCTTGCAGAAAAATGCAATTACTGAACCTGCTCAATAAATCCTTTAGTTGAGTTTGATTTATAGTCCTATGTTCAACAGGATTAGTGAAAGATATCGCTAATCCTGTTTTTTTGTCTATAGCTCTGGCAAGAAAATACCAATACCATGATAAAAGTAGGTAAAAACAACGCGGAAAGCAAAGAAAAAACAATCAGGTTACCAGTAAGTGGTAGTGGGTTGAACGCTGGTAAAAATAAGGCTGCCTATAGTCATTAATTAGCCACTGGCAACGAAACCCCATAGTCGCAGTAAACCTAGATAACGGCAGTAATACCGTAATTCTTACGCCAACAAGTGACTTTAGTACGGATACTCAATTCTATATACCACAACGATTACTAGTGCGGTTAAATGCGCGTTATGGATCACATTAGCCAGTGCAATTTTTTGATCATTTACGACAGCGGCAGTGCCTGATATCACTAGCCCGAAAGTGAGTGCAACGTACCCGTTAAATACGTCAACTAATTTTGCGCTTGACCGAAATGTAACCGCTTAAATTCTGGATCCTGTAACCGTCAACACAAGCAGTTTTACGCTCAGTGATGGCGCGACAGCGATTACCGTTACGGTTAACTACATTATAATGCTATGAAAGTGAAATGTTAAGGTTCACCGGTTCTATAAGAGTTAAAAATACTAAGCCGTTGAATTTTATATATTGTTAATCTACCTGTATTAATTCTTTTAAATAACGTTGACCATTTTCAACATAATGCATAGCAGATTGTGTGAACATTTCTCGGGTTGACTCATCAAGCGCTTTAATGACTTTCGCGGGTGAGCCTAATACTAGGTGTCCGTCTGGCACTTGCATATTTTCAGTAACCAAGCTGTTTGCACCAATTAAGCAATTTTTGCCAATGTTAGCGCCATTGAGCACGACCGCATTCATGCCCACTAGGGTGTTATCTCCGATGGTACAACCATGTAACATAACCTTATGGCCAACGGTGACATTACTGCCAATGGTCATTGGGTATTGAGCATCAACATGTAAAATTGAACCGTCTTGAATATTGGTATGCTCACCAATGTTAATACATGCAACGTCTGCTCGAATAACGACATTAAACCAGATGCTGGTATGTTTACCTAAAGTAAGGTCTCCGATCAGAGTGGCGTTTGGCGCGATAAAGTTGCTTTCATTTAATTTGGGGACTAAATCAGCTAATCGATAAATCATCTATTGATCCTTAAATTTTATTTATCCTTTTATATTAATCTATTTACATCACAGAGCAAACTAGAGCTTAAGCTATAACAGATAAAACTATATTGCCTAGTTTATACTGAAAATAAATAAGCTTGATGTATGAAAATTAAACTATTAATGGTAAAACATTAATCTAGTTAGTAATAATAATAATTTTTAACGTACAGTCGAATCAAATAGCTCGCAAGTAAGCTCAATATAATAAGTTAAATGTTGAGCTTGTGAACAGGGTTTTTATGATGAAATAAAGGTGATTTATGATTATTGGTATACCGAAAGAAGCATTGTTAGGTGAGAACCGAGTCGCTAGCGCGCCAACTGCGGTTGTTTCATTGCTCAAGCTTGGTTTTGAAGTGCAAGTACAAAAAGGTTGCGGCACTAAAGCAAGTTTTACTGATCAAGAGTTTATTGATGCTGGAGCAAGCGTTACGACTAAGAAAAATGTTTGGCAATCCGATCTTATCTTTAAAGTAAATCCTCCTACTATTGAAGAAATAGCGTCAATGAAAGATGGGGCTTATCTGATTGGTTTTATTGCTCCTGCACAGAACGAGGATATTTTAGCCGCGTTAAAAGATAAAAAAATTACTACCTTAGCGATGGAAATGGTGCCAAGAATGACCCGCAGTCAATCAATGGATGCGTTAAGTTCAATGGCTAACATTGCCGGTTATCGCGCGGTTATTGAAGCGACTCATCAGTTTGGCCGGTTTTTAACTGGGCAAATTACCGCCGCTGGTAAAATGCCGCCGGCTAAAGTAATGATAATTGGCGCAGGTGTCGCCGGTTTAGCCGCAATTGGCACCGCAAGTAGTTTAGGTGCCATTGTTAGAGCGTTCGATACGCGACCAGAAGTAAAAGAACAAATAGAAAGCATGGGTGCTGAATTTCTTGAGCTTGATTACGAAGAGCCAGAAGATACGGGCTCTGGTGATGGTTACGCAAAAGAGATGAGCAAAGCCTTTATTGATGCAGAAATGGCGTTGTTTGCTGAGCAAGCAAAAGATGTTGATATTATTATTACCACGGCGATGATCCCTGGGAAACCAGCACCTAAGCTTATTACAACGGCGATGGTTGAATCGATGAAAACCGGTAGTATTGTCGTTGATTTAGCGGCCGCTGGCGGTGGCAACTGTGAATTAACTGAAGCAGGGAAAGTAGTTAATGCCAATGGTGTAAAAATAATTGGTTATACGGACTTGGTTTCTCGCTTACCTAATCAGTCATCACAATTATATGCTAATAATTTAGTCAGCTTGGCAAAATTATTGTGCAAAGAAAAAGATGGCACGATTAATATTGATTTTGACGATGTCGTTATCCGGAATATGACCGTAGTTAACCAAAATGAAATTACCTTTCCACCACCACCTATTCAAGTGAGTGCTGCACCTGTTAAGCCTAAAACTGAGCCGGTTAAAGCGATTGAGGTTAAAGCTGAAGAGCCGATGAGCCCGGTTAAAAAATATGGCATGATGGCTGCGGGCGCTCTATTGTTTGGTTGGGTCGCAAGTGTTGCTCCTGCTGACTTTCTCTCACATTTTACCGTGTTTGTTTTAGCCTGTGTTATTGGTTATAACGTGGTATGGAATGTTAGCCATTCATTGCATACACCCTTGATGAGTGTAACCAATGCCATCTCGGGCATTATCATTGTTGGCGCAATTTTACAGGTGGGCAATAGTAGCCCGTTAATACAATTGCTCGCTGGTGTCGCAATACTTATTGCCACTATCAACATTGTTGGTGGCTTTGTTGTCACTAAACGTATGTTAAAAATGTTTAGAAAATAAGGGGCAGTTTAATGGAATTTTCTCAAGGGTTAATCAGTGCAGCTTACATAGTAGCTGCCCTATTGTTCATTTTTAGTTTAGCAGGATTAAGTAAGCAGCAAACCGCTGAAACGGGTAATTGGTACGGTATTGTCGGTATGGCAATAGCACTTATTGCCACCATTGCTGATCCACGTGTCGACAATGTATGGATTATTTTAGTCACCATGGTGATCGGTGCAATCATTGGTCTGCAACTCGCGAAAAAAGTTGAAATGACCCAAATGCCTGAACTAGTGGCCATATTGCACAGTTTTGTTGGTTTAGCTGCAGTATTGGTCGGCTTTAATAGCTATTTTGAAATGGACCATTCAGTGGCTGCTACGTTTACTGACAGTCAACAAATGGCGGATAATATTCATTTAGTGGAGGTGTTTCTTGGGGTATTTATTGGCTCGGTCACCTTTACCGGTTCAATTGTCGCGTTTGGTAAGTTGCGAGGTATTATTAACTCGGCCGCACTCATGTTACCTCAACGACATAAGTTAAATTTAGTGGCGGGTATCATAGCCATTATTTTGCTAGTGACTTTTGTTCAACAAGGTGGTGGTGATAACACATTATATCTGATGACCTTTATTGCCTTAGTTTTTGGTTGGCATTTAGTCGCCTCCATTGGCGGTGCAGATATGCCTGTGGTGGTGTCTATGCTCAATTCATATTCTGGTTGGGCAGCCGCAGCGGCAGGCTTCATGCTTGATAATGATTTGTTAATTGTGACCGGCGCATTAGTGGGTTCATCAGGGGCCATTCTTTCTTACATTATGTGTAAAGCCATGAACCGCTCTTTTATCAGTGTTATCGCTGGGGGTTTTGGTACCAATGTCGTGATAGACACAGAGACCGATTACGGTGATCACATTGAAATTAACGCAGAATCGGTAGCCGATATGTTGAACGGCGCAAAGTCGGTTATTATTACGCCAGGTTACGGTATGGCAGTAGCGCAAGCACAGTATCCGGTTTATGAAATGACTCAAGCTTTAAAAGCCAAAGGTATTGATGTGCGCTTTGCTATTCACCCGGTGGCAGGACGCTTACCTGGGCATATGAATGTTTTATTAGCCGAAGCTAAAGTGCCTTACGATATTGTGCTTAGCATGGATGAAATTAATGATGATTTTGCTAAAACTGATGTGGTTTTAGTCATAGGCGCAAACGATACGGTAAACCCTGCTGCGGCTGAAGATCCAACTAGCCCGATTGCTGGAATGCCGGTATTAGAAGTTTGGCATGCGAAAAATGTTATCGTGTTCAAACGCTCAATGAGCACAGGTTATGCCGGTGTGCAAAATCCATTGTTCTTTAAAGACAACACTCAAATGTTGTTTGGTGATGCAAAAGACTCAGTTGAACAAATATTTAAGGCCTTGTAGCATACTAGAGTTTCCTCTTGTTAGATTAAGGTTTAAATAACAGAGATAAAATGCCGATAAATATTATCGGCATTTTTTGTTTTAATACTAACTGAACTAAGTTGTTATAAGCTCAAATCTAACCGTTTATAAATTCAATCTAAACACTATTACCATTGATGCATATTATTTTCGCTCGCATCATTCATCATCTATTCAAGTTGTCATTGATTTTCTTCGTTATTGTGGCGATAAAATTATTTATCCGACAGACAATTTTGTTAAGCTAAAGAAGATTAGTCATTATTAATAATAAAAATATAACCTTCGGAGAATAACGTGGTAGAACCAAGTGTGCTCGAGCCCAGTGTCATTGAATTATGGGTAGGAACTATTAACGGTTATTTATGGGGCAGTATTTTAATTTATTTGCTGAGTGCTTGTGGACTCTGGTTTACTTTTCGTTTGAAAGGACTACAAATTACTCGTTTTTTTCACATGTTTACCATTTTAAAAACGAGTCGTAAAAGCTCAAACCAAGGTATTTCGTCTTTTCAGGCACTCTGCACATCGTTGGCGGCTCGCGTTGGTACGGGTAATTTAATGGGCGTTGCTGTGGCTATATCGCTAGGCGGAGCCGGAGCCGTTTTTTGGATGTGGTTAATTGCCTTAGTTGGTATGGCAACTGCGTTTGCTGAAAGTACCTTAGGTCAGCTTTATAAAGAGCGCGATAGTATGGGGAATTTTCGTGGTGGTCCTGCGTACTATATGAGTAAAGGCTTAAAAAATAAAAAATTAGCCGTAACCTTCTCGCTATGCTTGTTTTTTGGCTATGGTTTTGTCTTCAGCGCGGTACAAGCAAACTCTATCACCAGTGCTTTTAATGGCTCGTACGGTTTCAATCCACTTTATACCGGTATTGTTATTACTTTAGTTGCAGGTTTTATTATTTTCGGAGGGCTAAAAAACATTGCCCGTTTTGCTGAGCTAACAGTGCCTTTTATGGGCTTGCTTTATTTACTTGTATGCTTTGCTGTTATTGGATTAAACATTGAAAGAGTACCTATGGTGATTAGTGATATTTTCGCTTCGGCTTTAGGTTTAAAGGAAGCAGGTAGTGGTTTAGTTGGGGCTGCTATTGTGCAAGGCGTTAAACGGGGGTTATATTCTAATGAAGCCGGTATGGGTAGTGCACCCAATGCGGCTGCGGCTGCGGAGCCTTTTCCACCGCATCCAGTTTCTCAAGGCTATATTCAAATGCTGGCCGTGTTCTTCGATACGATTGTTATATGTTCATGTACGGCAATTTTAATCTTACTTTTTAAAGATACCGGCGGTGAAGCACAAGGTATTCAGTTAACTCAGCAGGCCCTTAGTTATCAAGTAGGAGCATGGGGAAGCGACTTTATTACTATCGCTATATTGTTATTTGCTTTTACCTCAATCGTGGCAAACTTCGCCTATGCCGATAATAATTTAAAGTATTTAAAAATGGACAATTTATTAGGCCGATGGTTTTTACGAATTGGTTTCTTGTTAATGTTGGTCTTTGGCTCTGTAGCGACTTTACCTGAAGTTATCGCATTAGCTGATTTGTCCACGGGATTAATGACCATTTTTAATGTAACTGCGTTATTTATGCTTTCTAAAGTGGTGGTTCAAATAACAAAAAACTACCACAACCAAAAAGATAAAGGCCTGCTGCCCACTTATCTGCCTGATGAAGATGAACAACAGCGCTTAAATTTAACTAAAGGTATTTGGCAGAAAAAGTAGTGTCTAAAACTAGTAATATTTAATACAAGCAACTGTTAGCAAAGCTGCTATAATGCGCGCCTTAATATTTTGGCGTGCTGCTTTTAAGAAAGTACGTTGTTTACGATAATACAGAAATGGTGATGTGATGAGTGTGGATTCAATAGGTTTATCGGCAGACTTACTAAAAGCGGTAAAAGCCTGCGGTTATAAAAATTTAACACCGATTCAACAAATAGCTATTCCTGTTATTCGTACAGGTGTTGATGTTTTAGCTAGTGCTCAAACAGGTACCGGTAAAACAGCCGCTTTTACTTTGCCAATTCTTGATGGCTTAGCAAAAAAAGTAAAGCCAAATATTGATGGTTTTGACACTACAACAACCGTTAAAGCACTAATTTTAACGCCAACGCGTGAATTAGCTGCACAAGTTGAAAAAAATGTAAAAGCCTACAGTGAGTTTTTACCGCTGCGCTCGGGTGCTATTTTCGGTGGTGTAAATATGCCACCACAAACTAAAATGCTTAAAAGTGGTGTTGATGTTTTAGTGGCGACACCTGGTCGTTTAATTGAGCATCTTGAACAGCGCAACTTAGATTTATCTCAAGTGCAATACCTTGTGCTAGATGAAGCTGACCGTATGCTAGATATGGGCTTTTACAATGATATTGAACGCATAGTAGCAATGATTAAAGCAAAGCATCAAACTTTGATGTTTTCGGCAACATTCTCAAATAAAGTTAAAACGTTAGCAAAAAAAGTGCTTAAAACACCTAAAACGATAGAAGTTGCTCGTCAAAACTCTACTTCTGGCAAAGTAAAACAGTCAGTTTATTGGGTTTCTGAAACCCGTAAAGCTGAGTTATTGTCTGAGCTTATTGGGGTAAATAATTGGCAGCAAGTTTTAGTCTTTGCTGGTACCAAAGAAAGCGCGAATATTTTAGCGAAAGAGCTGAAACTCGACGGTATAAAAACCGCTTTATGTCATGGCGATAAAACCCAAGGAGCCCGTAATAAAGCCCTTGAGCAATTTGTTGATGGCAGTGTTAGAGTTCTAGTTGCAACCGATGTTGCTGCACGTGGACTTGATATTGCTAATCTGCCCTATGTAGTTAACTTCCATTTACCTTTCTTGCCAGAAGATTACATACATCGTATTGGTCGCACAGGCCGAGCAGGTAAGTCAGGAACGGCAATATCATTAGTAAGTCCTAAAGATGAGCAATTCCTAGATAACATTGAAGCCTTAATTGAGCGAAAATTCGAACGCATAGTGGTACCAGGTTATGAATTAAATCGACCTTTACCAGCACATTATGATGATAAAGAAGAAGCACCGTTGAAAAAAAGTCGTTATAAAGCGACACAAGAAAAAAATCAATTACTCGCGCGTAAAAAAGCGGATGCAACACCAGCAGCGCAACGCCGAGCAAAAGCAAACAAGAAAAATAAAACAGTAAGCAAAACAGTAAATAATAAACGTAAATAAATCATTTATTAAGTCGCAGGTTATTTATGTTTGATAACACCTACATCGACGTTCCTTTTAACTATCGACATCACTGCTGGTTCTGTTCGGAGCCAGCAGGGCATTCTTTTACTTTCCCCCATTCAGCGCATTTAGTTTTCGACTGTCCGCATGAACCGCTCACTATACCCAGTTGTTTAGAGTGCGCGCGTGTGGCAAGCAAGGCCGAAGTGCGTAACATTTGGCAAGTTGAGCAAAGTGTTAAAGTTTATCTAATTAAAAAGTATCGTAAAGATTTAGCTATAGGACTTAATTGGACAGAAGAAGAGTTAGCGAACTCTGGCTTTGAAGGGGGCAGTTTTGCCGGCTTTCAAAAAAGTGCTTGGTTTATGTATCAAGTCGCCAAAGATAGAGTGAATTTTCGAGGCTGGCCGTTAGTAGTTGATGGGGTAGAAATTATCAACGAAGATGTCGACCGAGAGTTTTGCTTTGACGGTGTTAGTTATCCAAGCATTGATCAGGCAATGGAACACTATAGTGTTAATTTTAATTTAGATGCAGATTTTTTGCGCCGAGTACTGGCAAAAATTGGTCCGAAAAGCTTTGCAAAAGCGGTAAGGTTTTGCCGCTTGTATGTTGGCGCAACACCTAATGAAAAGTCTCAAGCGTTGCGCGAATTTAGTTAATATTTTTTTAACTTAATTATATTTAACCCATCCTAATCAAATAATTAACTCAACTTTGAGAAACAATACTCAACTTTTGTGGCATATTCATTTTTTGTGAATATAGCGCTTTATCTGCACGTTTAAAAAAGCTTATCGCGTTGTCAGCTCTATTCATAAATGCTAAACCTAAGCTACTAGTAACGTTATATTTTGCTATTAAAGCATCCTGTGACATTGCATGGTAAATTCTATGCTCGATAACGGCTAAGGACTGTTCAGTAGCATCTGCCACTATAATCGCGAATTCGTCTCCACCAAAGCGGAAAACACAATCGGTATCTCGAACACTTTGTCGTAACGCCTTGGCAAATTGTACTAATACATTATCGCCTATGTCATGACCAAAGGTGTCGTTAACCGCTTTAAACTTATTGAGATCACTCAGGATTAATCCGACACGTGTATGACGGCGGCTTGCTTGGGCCATTGCGCGTTTAATTTGTTCGTCAAAACTACGTCGGTTACCTAATTGCGTTAAGCTGTCTTGCATCGCTAACTGCATTGCTTGATGATATTGCACCGCATTTTTTAATGGGTTAATTAATAATTCGTGTAGCTCACTCAACACCTTATAATTGGCCATACTTATCGGTATATTCACAGCATAAGTAATTATGCCAAAAAACTGACCATTGATTTTTAATTCAAATTGACGTTCCGCTTTTGCCTGACGACTACCTCTAGCAGTTGCACTTATGTCCGCATGTTTAAAGTAAACGCCAGAAAAATCAAGGTACTTTGCCACTTCAATTGCAAAAATATTGATAAGTTTTGTTACATCCAATGTGGTTTGTAACTGCTCAAGCAAGGCTAAATTGCGTTGGCTTTGCTGTTCACTGTGTTGAAATAATGTGAAGGCATTAAATTTTGAGTTAGGATGATTAACAACATTGACTGTGCGCATAGTTTTCCCCTAGCTAATTTGACGTTAAAGCTTTATTAGCTTTATTAGGTTGACTAAAGCAAAAATCGTACCTACTATTTTATTCTACGATTTTTTTTTCATGTTTTAATGAAGATGCGCGATACAAGCTTTCGATAGTTAGAGCCTCTGGCTGGAGTTTTTATCAAATTTTTCTAAGTTAAGTAGCCGTTTTCATGCGTGTTTATCTCCTTGTAACAGAAATTAACTTAGACAAAATAGCCTGTACAAGGCTACACTATGTCAGCTTAATAAGATCATCAGCCATTAAATTCTGCGATTATCCATTTCATCATCTTGTAAGGAATACATGTGACAAGTCACCTTGAATTACTCGCTATATTGTCCAGTGCCGTTTTAATTGTTTGGCTGTTTCGTCGCTTACAATTACCAGCAATTTTGGCTTATTTAGTCGCGGGTGTTTTGGTTGGAGAACATGGTTTAGCTTTGGCTGAAGAACATGTTGACTATGAACATTTTGCTGAACTCGGCATAGTATTTTTACTTTTCACGCTTGGGCTTGAATTTTCCTTATCTAAACTCGTTTCTATGCGGCATTTAGTGGTTACAGTAGGTAGTTTACAAGTGGTCATTTCACTTGTGTTGTTTATGCTAGTTGCGATGTTTTTTGATCAAAGTTTTGCCGCTGCAATAACCATTGGTGGCATATTGGCACTATCTTCTACCGCTATCGTTATTCGCCAATTAAGTGAAAGCGGTGGCATGAAGAAAAAGTCAGGGCAACTGTCGGTGGCGGTGCTACTATTTCAAGACGTAGCGGTAGTGCCACTGTTAATTGTGATACCTTTATTAGCTGCTCAAGGTGGTGATTCTTCTTTTATAATGGCGCTGTTGTTCGCACTAATTAAAGGGGTGTTTGTTGTTTCACTGTTATTATTAGCAGGTAAATGGCTACTACCCGGATTATTCAATTTAGTTGCTCAAGTTAGAACCGATGAGTTGTTTGTATTAACCACATTACTGGTAACGTTAGTCGCATCAGCTTTAACGCAATGGTTTGGCCTTTCGATGGCGTTAGGCGCATTTTTAGCCGGCATGATGTTAGGCGAGAGCCAATATAAACATCAACTTGAGGCTGATATAAGACCCTATCGCGATATTCTACTGGGTCTATTTTTTGTTACTGTCGGCATGAAGCTCAATATCAGTGTTGTTTTCTCATCTCCATTGATCATTATCTCGCTGCTAGTCTGTTTTATGGTACTAAAAGTACTGGTGATTGTTTTATTAGCGAAGCGCGCGGGAGAGTCATCTAAAGATGCTTGGGCAGCAGGTATTATGTTGGCACAAATGGGTGAATTTGGTTTTGTTTTAATTGCCTTAGCAAGCCAAGTAGAAGTGTTAACAGAAACCACAGCCTCTATTTTACTGGGCACGGGTGTATTGAGTATGGCAATAACGCCTTATATGATCAGCCATGCGCGTAGTTGGGCACTTTGGTTAAGCCGAGAAAAACAATTCGATACTCAAGCGTTAGAAGAATTACCTCAAAATACCACACTCAGTGATCATGTAATTATTTGTGGCTTCGGTCGTATTGGCCAAACCGTAAGCCGATTTTTAAAACAAGAATCGATCGATTTTGTTGCCATTGATATCGACCCATTACGTACAACAAAAGCACGAGAAGCGGGTGAAAATGTACTTTTCGGATCTTCAAGGCAGGCTGAATTACTGCATGCAGCGCAGCTATCAAAAGCTAAACTTGTAGTTATCGCCTTTGGTGAGGATAAACAATCACTTGATGTTATCCAAAAAGTGCGCTCGTTAGCCCCAGACGTACCTATTTTAGTTCGTACTCGTAATGATGATCAGTTAGATGAGTTACACGCCGCGGGTGCAAATGAGGTAGTGCCTGAGAGCTTAGAAGGCAGCTTGATGTTAGTTTCGCAAGTGTTGTCATTATCAGGGGTACCTTTTTCTAGAATTGTTCGCCGCGTGCAAAAAGAACGTAAAAATCACTACAACCATTTGCATGGTTTCTTTCAAGGCGAACATACCGACATGAGCCCTGATGCTATTGATCGCATTGAATTTGCTCACGCTATTATATTAGTTAAGGATTCCTTTGCTACGGGCAAGTCTATTCGGTCATTAAAATTAGATGATCGTCGAGTTTTTGTAATAGCCTTAAGACGTAATAATATTGAAAGCGAAGAACCTGACGTAGATACTATATTACTACCGCAAGATACGCTGATTGTGCGCGGTAAACCTAGACGGGTAGAGCGCGCAGAGCGTTTTGTACAAGAAGGGCATTAATAATAAAGTGCTAACAAGAATGTTAGCACTAGTTTTAATTTGTTTTAAACTGAAACCTGCGCGTTTAAATGCCG
>NZ_JACGWA010000010.1 GCF_014077505.1 Colwellia sp. BRX10-3
GGGTTTGGGTTTGGGTAAAATAAATTATCAGTCTGCTTTATACAAAAAAATTTGAGTTTATTGGAGTTTTTATAGTTAACTGATTATTTAACTAGATCACTGCTGAGGATATAGGGCAACTAAAATGACTATAACTACCCCGGTTATTATGGAATATCTCAACCAAGTAAAGGGCTAAAAACAAACAAACCAATCGTAAACTGGATTACTGAAAACCACTATATTATTATCAGTGAACATGTAAAAGCCTACTTCTACCGTGCTTTAACTTTATGAAGTGATGCTCGAGATTGAGAAAGGCTTAATTACCCTAATTTATCGCTAGTTTTAACTATTCAGGAAATTACTTTTGACGCTAAATCGAAAAAAGTCTCGCATTATAATTATTGGTGCTAATTTTGCTGGGCTAAGTGCCGCTAGCAAGCTGAGTAAGTGTCATGAAGTAATAGTGATTGACAGTAAGCAAGAATTTCAATGGACACCTAATATCCATGAAATTCTGTCAGATGTTAAAAAAGAAACTAGCCTTAGCTTAAATCTAGAAACCATCATCTCAAGATTAGGGCATTGCTTTATTAACCAAACAGTTTGTAGTATTGACGGTGCTTTACAAACAGTTACTCTAGATGACAAGCAAACACTAAATTACGATGTTTTGTTGATTGCATCTGGACATACACGAGCAAACTACGACATTAAAGGCGCGAATAAATATGCGTATGGATTTCGTACTGCTGAAGACGTAATACAAATACATAATGATATTGAGGCCTTACTTAGTAACAATAAACAACCCGTTAATATCAATATTATTGGTGGAGGCTTCACCGGCGTAGAAGTTTTGGGCGAATTATTACGCAAATACGCAACAAATACTCAATTACACTTTAACGTGATAGACAGTGCATCAAGATTAGTACCAGCCCTGCCAGAAAAATTATCGGATGACATTTTAAGTCAATGCAAACTCTATCAAGTTAACTTTTACTTTAAGCAAAAAATTACTGAAATAAAAAAATCTAGCATTCATTTCACCGATAAAAAATCAATCAATTCAGACTTAACAATTTGGTCTGCTGGCACTAAGCTGCCTGATTACCTTGGCTGTATCAATACTAAAGCCAATACTAATGGCCTAGTTGTTAATACCTATTTACAGACCGAAAATTTTGATAATATTTTTGTTGTTGGTGATTCTGCAACACTAGCACAACCTTCAGCCAAACAAGCTAGTATAGCCTTAGATACAGGGCTTCATGCGGCAATTAACATTAACCGCTTTTGCTTCGAAAAAACCTTAAAACCATTTAAGATGCGCTCAAAACCTGTATTGCTTTCGCTAGGTGACATCAACACTTACTTTATCCAAGGCAACTTGATTTTAGCTAGCCCAGTCTTAGCCGCAGCTAAAGAAGCTGTATATCAACTTTATATGGCACGCCTATCAACACTACTTCCGTTAGAGCAGAGCGTTTTAGGTATAGCGGGTAGAATCACTCTATCGACAGATAAGCTATTAATGGCCGAAATTTTAAAGTTAAGACCCAGAGTACTATTTGGCCGTAGTAAGGTTTTATAACAATGATCCTATTATAGTTATTGGTTATTAGTTATTAGTTATTTAAATTGTTATTTTGATTGTTTTATCTACCGTTCCATGTATATATTAATACCTTAATCATTCAGTTATCTTTCCCTTCGGGGTTAAAATAAAACCATAAAGGATCAATGAAATGAGCGATGATATGCGCATTCCACGCAACGCAGAAAACGACCACACCGATGAAATGGCCAAAATACGTAGGGATTTTATAAAAGAAAAAACCGGCGCAGACTTGGTACATACTGGACAATACAGCATTGATACAAGCGTACTTCCCGGAAATGTAGAAAATTTTATCGGTATTGTACAAATGCCTGTAGGCGTTGCAGGGCCTGTTCATGTCAACGGGGAACATGCCAATGGACATTTTTATGTTCCTATGGCAACAACCGAAGGCACGCTAGTCGCCAGTTATAGCCGTGGTATGCGAGTAATAAACGAATGTGGTGGTGTTAAAACAACTGTTGTGGAAGGCTGGATGCAACGTGCCCCTGCCTTTATTTTTGAGGATGCCCGACAAGCCCGTGATTTTGGTGTATGGATAAATGAGAATTTTGATGAAATAAAAGCAGTCTCAGAAACTACCACTAGAATAGGCAAATTGGAGCACATCCAACAATGGTCTGTATCCAAAACCAAGTACCTGCGTTTTAACTATACAACGGGTGATGCATCTGGTCAAAACATGGTTGGTAAAGCCACTTTAGTTGCCTGTGAATGGATCAAAGCAAACTCACCTATTCCATGTCGTTACATGTTGTCTGGTAATATGGATACTGACAAGAAGCACTCTCATTTAAACATGTTACATTCTCGTGGTAAGCGCGTAATTGCTGAAATTGTGTTGAAAAAAGAAGTGTTGGCAAAAGTAATGAAAGTTGACACCAAGATGCTTGCTGGTGCAACAACGTTGGCCAATGTAGGTGCTGCAATGGCTGGCGCGGCTTATAACGGCCCACATTCTGCTAACGGAATTGCCTCTGTGTATATTGCAACCGGGCAAGATGAAGCCAATGTTGTGGAGTCTCATGCTGGTATACTTTCACATGAGCTGCTAGATAACGGTGATTTATATATGTCTGTTACCCTGCCATCTTTAATTGTGGCCACTTTTGGTGGTGGTACTGGTTTACCTACACAAAATGAATGTTTGCAAATGATGGGATGTGTAGGCGCAGGAAAAGCGAATAAATTTGCTGAAATTGTTGCTGCCACAGTATTAGCCGGAGATATTTCATTAGGTTGTGCAGTTATCGCCGGACATTGGGTCAGCAGTCATGACCAAATGGGTCGAAATCGCTAAAAAAAACCACACTAAAAGCCCGGTATTTACCGGGCTTTTTTGTATTTTAATAAATAGATTGATTAGTATGCGATTTCTAATTTTACTGCGTATTCTCTAAGGTATTAATACCAATTAAGTGTTCTGTTTTTCATGAAAAACAATGGATAAATACAAGGCATAAAATTTAGTAAGTAGTTATTCTATTTGTATATTTTAAAACACTGTAGTTTTTCATTTTAACCATTAAAAATGAGCAGATAATTAATTAACTTGTTATAAATCATGCTCTGCGAACTAATAGCCTAATTTGACTTGGTATTAATAAACACCTTTGTCAAAATGGTATAGATAAATTAACTGATAGAATAATATTTGCATAACCTATGTCTAATACGCTAGAAAAAATAATACAACACCTGCAAGAAACCGAACGAATGAACCTGTTGATTGCTCAGCATGATTTGACTGAATCTATTAAAAAATTGCAGACCTGGCAGACCAAACGATTATTAATTACCCATGACGATTTATGGCAGTCTAAGCGATTTAAACCTGCTATGCAGTTTTTTGTCGATGAACTATATGGTCCCAAAGATTTCAGTCAACGAGATATCGAACTGGCGAGAGTGGTGCCAAAAATGGGAAAAATATTGCCCATTAAAGGATTAATATCATTGGAGGCTGCACTTAGGCTCAATTGCCTTTCTCTAGAGCTCGATATTGCATTAGTTCAAGAGTTAGGTAGTGAAGAGATAAGTCGAAGCAGTTATTTCGATTGTTATCGTCAATCAGATAACAAGCCAAAACGCGAGGAGCAAATACAGTTGCTTGAAAATCTCGGTTTAGACCTGGCGCAAGTAGTTAAAATCACAGGTATTTCAGCTATTTTACTGTTATCTCGAAAGCCAGCAAAAATAGCGGGAGTAAAAAGTTTGCATGAATTTTTAGAAAAAGGATTTAAATCCTTTAAAAAACTCGGTGAAGTACACGATTTCATTGATCCTATTATTAATAGAGAAAGAGAATTAATGCATTCATTGTATTCGGCGAAGGGGCCAAGTGAAAATCCGTTACCTGAGGTAGATAATCTAAGATTGAAATAGGGTTAAATAACGAGTGATTGAACAGGTACAGGTTAATTAATAACATTAACCATGGCTTGTACTTAACCCAGATGTATTGTATTGGCTTATTGCACACAAACACATATTGACTGTCAATTAGTCAATAATATTGCTTATTTCGCTCAATTGGAACGTCTAACCCAGTCAGACTATAATTAATTGCAACACAATACTTTTAGAACCTAATAGCAATTTTTACGTTATCAAGACATTTGAATTAATATAGACCAATCTAAAAGGCTTGGTAAAGACTGCAAAACTGATAAACTTAAGTTTAAATTTTCACTCTCCATTTTAATTAGGCTCCATCACTTATGTCGATTTTAGAGAAAGTACAGCAATGGCTTGTGCCGAAACTGATAGCACTGAAACTCGTCAAACAAGTGACATTTTCATTTGCCGAGTTAACTGCCGACATGCAGATTTATTTGCCCTTTAATATAAAGTTTTCAGTGCCAAATGGTAACGGACTTGTGATTATTTCCCACGTGCAGTTGACTGAAAATAAGAATGGTTTGGTTAAAGCAAAGTTAAAGGGGACACTAGATATTCAGTGCATGGGCGAGCACTTATATAGTTCGAGTATTCACATTGAGCTATTGGGAAAACCAATATTTATAAAAGAAAAATCAGTGATTCGGGCCACTAATGTACAAATAGGACAAGTTGATTTAGCTGATGATAACTTAATGGTGGTGCACAACACTCGGAAAATAATCGCAAAATTAAGCAATAACATTCTGGGTCATATGTGGTCGTTAACCGTAGGAACAGCGTTAGGCTTTCTAGATAATGTTACCGACATGAAAGGCTATATTGCACTTTTTGTTAACAAAAGTAGTCATCGGATACTTGAATTACATCGCAAAGAAATAGAAAGTAACTTAATTACAAGCTTCTCCAATGGCGATATTGAATACACCTTAAAAGAAACAGTATTCGACGAAAAGCTTTTCATTAAATATGGCAAAGATATAGTGGTTGAAAATGAAGGGCTAACCTTTCGATTTTCTTGATTATATAATCCCGTTTTCTACTAAACACTATGCACGCTTTAATTGTCATTAATCCAATGCATTTCAAACTTTAATGGTGTTTACTAGAATAATCGTTCACAGAATATCTTCTACAATTGTTAAATTTTCTTTACGTGGTTTTTCGCCCAAATCATCAATCGTAATATCAGGATCATCAATTGATTTAACAAGTAGTTCAAATGCTTCTTTTATATACACGGTTAAAGGCTCTAGCGAGTTTACTTTGTTATTACAACACAACAGCCCAACTTCTACTTCGCCATTGTAACTTACTAAGGTTACATTTAAGCCACCGCCTGGTGCTAACGTTGACACCGGACATATAGAATTTAACTGAGAGTCTCCAAAGAATAACGGTTCTTTGGGTCCGGGCACATTCGAGACTAATAAATTACCTAATGGTCTTAATTTTTCTGAAAGATTTACCATATCAACGAGTAAAGCGAATGTTTGATACATTATCGATATATGTGTATAAACCGCTGGTGAATAGACCTTAGCCTCTTGTTTTACCAGAAAGTTTGAGTTCACAACTTGGCGTAATCTTTTATAAGGGTCTGAACGTCCATAGGCTAATTTAATCAGGGCTATTGCTATTTTATTACCTCCAGAGGTATCCCCAGGACGTCGTAAACTAACCGGCATTAGTGCCACTAGCGGTTGCTCAAAATCATCATGTCCATAATCTTTTAAGAATCGATGCGTGGCAATGTCGATGACCGTGAGCAAAAAGTCATTAACGGTGGTACGAGTAAGTTTACATGCCGTTACTATTTCATTTAAGGGCAGTTTAACTGACGAAAACACTCGCCCTTTGGTTACTTTGCCGGTTAAAACCGTGCGTTTACCAGAAAAAGGTACCGCATTGTCGGTGCGGCTTGGTGATATAGTTCTAACTAAGTTATTAAAGAACAATATCAATATATCTTTGAAATAAATCACCAGTCCCCATAAATCCTTTAAAGGGGTTTTATAAGAAAATGGCACTGGCTTTCTTTTTTTCTCAATCGCCCAAAATGGCTTTATTTCACTACCAGGCGCAACAGAGAAGGATTTAATAATCCAACTTAACAATGTTACTCCATCGGCATAAACGTGATGTATTTTACTATAAATGCTAAAACTTCGGCTTTTTTTACAATAAATAAGATGGCATTGCCAAAGAGGTTTTGACTTATCTAGGCGCTCTTCATGTAGCTTAACAACCAAAGTGTTTAATTCAATAATGTCATCAACATTTTCCACTTCATGTATCTTAATATGATAATCACAATCAAAGGTTTTTTGTTCTTGGAACCAAAACGGAATTTTAAAATAGGAAACAACAGTTTGGTTGAATGGGGCCTCTGCTTTATTAAATGTACGCAGTGTTTCATATAACTCCAGTACGTAATGATAGTCTTTGCCTTCAGGTATAGTAAATTTTAACAAACCGGCGACATGTTTAGGACTATTATCTGACTCTGTAAAATAAAACGCCCTATCCATCAGCTTCATGCCTGAACTCATACTGTTTCCTTTCTAATTAATGTCTTATTCAAAATGGCCAATTTTATTTTGGCAGCTTCACCATGCTCTTGGTAATAAGGTTGTAAACTAAAATAGATAGTCATTAACGTGCGATACACTATGTCAGGATTACTTAATGAATCTCCTTGCATTTGATAATAATTCAAGCTTTGGAACAAGGTTAAGCTAATAATGTCGAGTAACAGGTCAATATCGGCAGTAGTTCCGGCAAGGGTGCCATCTTGTTGTTGCCCTGATAATGATTTACGTAAATACTGCCGTTGAAACTGTGCCAGTCTTTGCAATTTATTGTTAATTGCAGGGTATTGTGTTGAAAGTTCGGCAATATTTTGAAAAAGAAATCTAAATAAATGCATTGTTTCTAAACAATAAAATAGATACTTATAAAAATCTTCGTTCTGGGACGAGGATTGAGGAATCGCGTTCATTTTGATGACGTAGCTATCGACTAAGGCATTGACAATTTCATCTTTACCTTTGTAATGATAATAGAGATTACCGGGACTAATATCTAACTCATTAGCTATATCTACACTAGTTATATTACGTTCACCTTCGCTATTAAATAAATCGAGGCTGATTAACAATATTTTTTCGGCGGTCTTCAACGTGAAAGGCTCCAGTATAACTGTAATTGTAATTGGTAAACTGTTGTAAAAACAATTTAAACATTTAAAATCAATCAGTTAAATCTAACCAATTGAGCTTATTCTCTATTACGCCAAATGTGCAGTGTTAAAAACCAATTGATGCGATCAGATCCGGTCGAAGTAGCACCAATTGCCCATAACCCGCTGCCATACCTAACAAAGCGCCTACCAACATAAGTTTCCATTCATCAGCCTCGTAAGCTGGACGAATAATACCCTCAAATTCCTCAGGTGTAAGCGCATTCATTTTTTCAGTGAGTTCATGGCCTAAATTAATAGCTTCTGTTGCGTATTCTGTAGCGTACGACATAATTTTATCCGCATCAGCAAATAACTGTTCAGCAATTTTCTCTTTCATCTCAAAATATTCTTCAGGGCCAAGATGAATTGAGGTGTAAGGTTGAAATAAACTCAGATGTTCGTCGATAGTTTTATCAACGTGAACCGATAATATTTCCATTAATTGATCACTGCCTTTACCTTTTAAAATGGCATCAAACAATATTTCACTGTTCATCAACTTAGCTTCAATTATTTCGCAGTATACCGCCGCGGCTTCTTTTTGACGTCTCAAAAACAAACCTTGTAAGGTAAATGGGCCTATCTTTGTCGGGTGTTTAGGTTCAAATATCATATGAATTGCAATCCAATTGGTTGCATATCCAACAATGAGACCACCTAGTATTAATACCCACCAGGTTTCGTAAAAAAACCATGCGATCATGGTTGGAATACCTAATAGAAATCCAAAATATAGACCTGAACGTTCTATAAAGGTAAATTCTTTTTCACCAACTTTCAAAAATATTTCATTGATAATTTCAGGATTTTCGACCATACGGTTAATAATTATTTCTCGTAAATCTACCAGTTCTCTTATGTTGTATTGAATGTCTTTAACCATGATGGGCACAACGGTTGGCAACGATGCATTTATTTTAGAGTATATAATGTGCTTAGCTGCACCAGGGAGCATTGACCATATAGCAGGAGAATTTTCTTTCATGGCGTCATTAATGATAACTCGTAACGACTGTTTTAAGCGGCGATGAATTTGTTTGGCAAGTTTGTCTGGGTCAATGCGTTTTACAATATCATCCAATGACATTAATTTACTCATGATTAAACTGACTTCAATTTCTGCCATTTCCTGAGCTTTACTGGGGATAATACCTTGCCAACCAAAAATTGGACGTATGCCAACAAACTTGATTGGATAAAACATCATTTTTACAGCAAGGAAATTTGTACCGTAACCAACAAATGCACTAATAATTGGGATCATTAATAGATTCATATGTTGCTCAAAAAAAGATCCTAGCATTGTGCTTCTCGTTTTATAAAAATTTAAATTACACCTTAAAATATATTAACTTAAGATAATATTCAATACTACATATATTGATGCTATGCCATAGCATGTGAGTATAATGCTTGGCACAAAGAGATAAACTTTAATAAAGTTTATCTCTTTGTGCTTTTTTAGTATGCGCTTTCTAATAGTATTGGATATATTTACATCATCAAGAAGATTTACCCAAACTTATTTAATATTATTGGAGCAACACATGACTAATTTCGAAAAAGTAAGCAGCACAATTGAATCGGCTGAAGAAGTAGCACGTAAAATATGGTTAGCTGGTCTTGGTGCTTATGGTAAGAGCTTTGAAGAAGTACAACGTAAATACGAAAAACTAAACGGTGAAACAAGTCGTTTGTTTGAAGAATTAGTTTCAAAAGGCGAAAAGCTTGAAGCTAACACGAAAGAGAAGTTTAAAGAAAAAACAGCTGTAGAAAAGCGTGTTGAAGACGTACGTAAAAAACTTGGTCTTGATAGCTCAGACACAGATACTAAAATTGATGAATTATCTCAGAAAGTTGATGCGTTAACAGAAGCTGTAAATAAAATGTCTTAATCGATACTTTATTCTACTAATACCCATATAAATGGGTATTAGTAACACTTAATTATATAGGATATAAAATATGTCAACTAAAGACACCTTAGAAAGTATGGCACGTAACACATGGTTGGCAGGCTTAGGCTCTATTGACAGTAGTAAAGAAGCACTAGGTAAGTCGATTGATGCCGCTCAACAAAAATCAAATAATCTTTATAATGAATTACTTTCGCGAGGCGAAGAAATTCAAAGTAAAATTAATGATAAAAAAGATGAAATACAATCTAAAGGTAAGAAAATTCTTGGATTAGGCTCAGAAAAATCTCAAGAAGAAAAACTAGCCCAATTAAACATTGCTGTAGATCATCTAACAAATGTTGTTGTTAACTTAATTGAAAAACGCAGTGCGGCAGCTTTAGAAACTCCGGCAACTAAACCTGTAGAGAAGGCAGTTCCCAAAGCAGCTACAGCGACTAAACCAGCTGAAACAGCAAAGAAAATTACACAAAAAGCTGATAATGCGACTATGACAACTGAAAAACCAGTAATTAAAGCGACGACTAAAAAAGCTACGTAATTTTAATTAGCTTTATCAACGCAATAAAAACGGGCCTGTCGGCCCGTTTTTATTGCGTTGATAAAGTAGAATGTTACACCCTTTGTTTAGCTTCAAAACGAATGAATGCTGCCCTTTCTGTTATATCCATTGTTATGAACGATTACATTGGATTAATCTGGATGTAATCGTTAGCTATACGGTTGTTTGAGCCTTTGGCGTTCGCAAAAAGCTTGCAATATTATATTAAAGATAAACACCTAAATCAGGCAATTTAAAACCAAGAGGCCAGATAATGCAAAAATATAAAACGGTTATGATCACAGGAGCATCTGAAGGTATAGGTCGTAGTTTTGCTGAAACCTTTGCTAGCAAAGGCCACGATTTAGTGCTCGTTGCGAGAAACGCCAGTAAATTACTAGCATTAGCTTTAGAGCTCAAAGAAAAGTATGCAATTGAAGCACACGTATTTGCGGCAGATCTTATTCCTGTTGGTGCGGCTCAAGCATTATTTGAGGACATTACCAGCAAGGAAATAACAATTGATGTTTTGGTCAATAATGCGGGCATAATGCAAGTAGAAAAACTGCATGAGTGCGACATTGAAGGATTAAACCGCTTACTCCAGTTGAATATCCAAAGTCTGGTGAATATGAGTTATCAATTTCTTGGACCTATGATCAGCCGCGGTAGTGGAAAAATTTTAAATGTAGGTTCAATTGCTAGCTTTATGCCCACACCAAATTTTGCCGCCTACGGCGCAAGTAAGGCTTTTGTACTGTCGTTTTCCGAAGCGATAGCTGAAGAATTAAGAGGTACTGGCGTAACGGTTACCTGTGTTTGTCCAGGCCTCACCCAGACAAAAATGCTTAGCCAAGTAGGAGGTTTGGAAAAATATATCCCAAGTTTTCTCAAAGCAGACCCTATCGAGCTCACTTCCCAAGCATATAAAGCATGTATGAAAGGTGATGTGGTGTTTCTGGATAAATTAGCAAATAAGCTCTTAGTTCAATGGGCGACACATTACCCAAGATGGTTTGTACGTGGAATAAACGGCATATTGGCTCGCCTAAAATGATCCTAAAGTTACTTTAATTAAAGGCATTCAAAAAAAAGCTCACCCTGCTTTCGTCAACTCTTCTATATCGTCAACAATTTTTGGCCATAATTCAACTGGCAAGGTATGCCCCATGCCTTCCATAATTTTTAATGTTGCACCAGGTATTGCAGCCGCGGTAGCAATACCACATTCCACAGGAACCAAGGGATCAATATCACCATGAATAATTAAGCTGGGTATTTGCAATTGTTGTAAGTCCAACGTTCGGTCAGGGGAATCAATTATTGCACCTAGCTGGCGAATAACCCCCGCAGGATTAAAGCCCCGCTGCCAGGATTCACGTATCAGTTTCTCAACACTTTCCTGGTCAAAAGGAAAATGATCACCATGTAACATTCTCCAGACATCCAAAATCTGTACAACATATTGCTCAATCTCTCTCACTACCGGTTTAAGCAATTTTACGCTTATTCTCATTTTCGGTTTAGGCAAAGAACGGTCACCTGTTGTAGACATAATCGAAGTCAAACTACTGACTCTAATTGGATACTTCAAAGCGATACATTGGGCGATCATACCGCCCATTGAGGCACCTACAAGATGGGCTTTATTCACATTTAGCGCATCCATAAGCGCTATAGTATCATCAGCCATATCATCAAGTAAGTATGGCGCATTTACTTTTTTGTTAAACAGACTGTTGCCAATAAAATCCCACATACTTGGCACCGGGCAGTCTTTCAACCAGGTACTTTTACCAATATCACGATTGTCAAAACGAATAACCCTAAAGTTTTTGCTGGCTAATAATTGGCAGAACTGATTGTTCCAGTGAATCATTTGGGTGCCCAAACCCATAATTAAAATAATAACCGGATCGGCGGAGTCGCCAAAACTCTCATAGGTAATTTGCAAACCGTTAGCACTAATTTGCTGAGCCTCATGGTACTTAATGTTATCAACCATCAAGATTGCACCTTAGCTTGGTCAGCATAAAACTGTTCCTGAGCTTTTTGTCCATAAGGTTGCCATTTGCCTTCACTTTGTGCCAAACGATTAGCCACAATCCAAATTACTTGGTAGTTATGCCCCAGCCCTAAATGACTACCTTTTACTTCAATGTTCTCAGCTTGATCACAAAGATCAATTTGACGATTCATACAGGCCTGCCAATGAGCTACACCGTCAGTTCGCGAATAAATAGAAGAGGTGGGTACTGGAGGCGGTAATAACATGTTTAACATCGCTTGAGGATTACTGTTAACAATATCGCCATTAATCATGCCAAATAATTTAGATACTAGGGATGCAGAACCATCGGGGCCATTAAACGGGCTACCCAGAGTAATAACTTGGCGTACGTAATCTGGCAATAAACGGGCAACTTCTCTGGCCAATATTCCACCCAGACTCCAGCCTACCAAACTGACTTTTTGGTTATATTTAAGCGACAGTGATATCACACGATTTATCAGGGCGTCACTAACAACATTATCTCCTCCGACGATTTCTGAACCTAAATTTCGTCCAAGCCCCCAACCATAAGTTTTATAACCCTTCAATTTTAAAAACACTCGTATAGGTTTAGTGCTAATGTCACTGGCCAAAAAACCGGGTAGCACCATCACAGGATGATTATCACCTATTGGCGCACGTAACAAAAAAGGCATAAACATACTGGTTACACCCAATTCAAGTATACTTCTACCCTCTGATAACATATGAAGTAACGATGGCTTTGGTAACTTTAAAATTGGCACTTCTCTACTCATAATACTTCCTAAAATACGAGCTAATCTTGCTCTAAAAAATTTTTGAGGACTGCGGTTTCTTGCATTTTTTTATGTGCTGCTTCTTCAAGTTCGTTGGCGCTTTCACGAATATATCTAGTAAAATCATCCAAATCAGGCATCAGATTAACCGCGCTGGTAGGGCTGATAGAAATTGTGCCGTTATAGCTACAAATCGGCATGATGAGCCCCATTCCATCAAAAATTGGCGCGGTCCCCATATTTACAATTAATTTATGTCCAGCCAAATACAGCGGAATTTGAGGACCAGGGACATTGGTGATAATCACATTAAAGAAAGGATTGTGATGTTTTGCAATGGCAGCACCGGTATAAAACCGTGCAGCAGCACCGGCTAAACCAAATGGAATTAATTCTGCGTAGCCCATTAAACTTTTTGCATCAATTGCATCTTGGTAGAGTTTACCAATGACAGTATTGTGATGAATTTTTTCTAATCTCTGAATGGGATCTTCAAGATCTGTAGCAAGCTGCACGTACATGGCTGAAACCTGATTACCCATGGCATTTGTTTCTTCAGCCGTGCGAGTTGAAACCGGCACCATAGCCACCAAAGGTTTATCTGGCAACTCATTTTTTTCCAGCAAATAACGTCTCAGTGCGCCTGCACAAATGGCAAGAATAACATCATTCAACGTTGCGCCTTCTACCACTTTTCGCAGTGTTTTAACCCGATGTATATCCAATATCACAGAATTCCACACCCTTTGTGCCCCAACCGTATCGTTAAAACGCGTCTTTGGCGCACGAAAAGGCATGGTCGGAAGTGTAATTCCCTGGGTGCGTGTTAAATACCCTGCTTTGAGAGTAGACCTTGCTGTATCCCACAATAAACCGGGTAACTTACCAGGGCGAGTTACAAAGTTGTAGGCACTCTTGGCCATGAGGCCAACAGGACCTGGAATATCTTCTATTTCTTTAGGAATTGGAGCAGCAACAGATCGAGGTTTAGGCGATACATCATATAGCATAGACATCAAATCTGCGCCAGATTTCCCGTCAAAGCCAGCATGATGCACTTTACTTATCATTGCCACCGAACCCTTGGGAACCTGAGGAATAGAGTCTAATCCTTCAACAAAAATAAACTCCCACAAAGGGCGTTCACGATTAAGTTGTTGAGAAAACAAACGGGATGCTAAGTAACGTAGTTCCTTCCAGCCACCGGGACTCGGCAATGCAGTTCGATGCAAATGTAGACTTAAATCAAAATCAGGATCGTCAACCCAATAGGGCCTATCCAAACTAAATGGCACCATGACTAATTTTTTCGTAAGTCTATCTACTGTATGCAGTCTCTCTTGGATAAATTGGCGAAAATCAACAAACTGTAACGATCCTTCTATAATCGACACTCCACCAATATGCATTGGCATTTTTGGTGTTTCAAGGTATAAAAATGATGCATCTAAACCGGATAATTCTTCCATTTTCCCTCCATTTACTTAGGTATGCGAACTCAACCATTAACTAGATGTCAAAGTATCTTAATTTTTGCTTGCAAATAACAACTTATATTTTTTTATAAGTACTTATCAACCATTATTAAATATTCATCACAAGCCCACATTCTATTCAGTCGATATATTTTGATTTTTATTTCTCAAATATATTTTTTCATGTTAATAGTCGTCAAAATACTCATAAAAAAACCGGCTAAGGCCAGTTTTTTACTTCTCAAGTTAAAAGCGCTTGGCCTTATTTATCTCTTAATTCTCTGCGTAGTATTTTACCAACATTACTTTTAGGAAGTTCCTCTATGAACTCAACCTTTTTCGGTACTTTATAACCCGTTAAGTGTTTACGACAGTGTTGGATTAAATCTTTTTCAGATAAATTTTGATTTTTACGCACGACCACCAATTTAACAATTTCACCACAGACCTCATGGGGAACTCCTACAGCAGCAGCCTCTACAACATCTTCGTGCATACCTGCGACTTCTTCAATTTCATTTGGAAAAACATTAAATCCCGAAACCAAAATCATATCTTTTTTGCGGTCAACAATATAAAAATAACCATCATCGTCACATGTTGCTATGTCTCCAGTCGCCAACCAACCGTCAACGATCATTTCATCGGTTGCTTCGGGCCGATTAAGATACCCTTTCATCACCTGTGGTCCTTTAACCAACATTTCACCCGCTTCACCCATGGCCACTTCGTTGCCTTCTTCGTCTACCAGTTTTATATCAGTCGAAGGTACAGGCATGCCAATAGAGCCTTTATAGGCTTCAAGTTGGGGTGGGTTTACAGTCACAGTTGGACAACATTCGGTTAAGCCATATCCTTCAAGTAATACATGTCCCGTCACTTGTTGCCAACGTTCAGCAACTGTTTTTTGAACTGCAGCACCACCACCTAAAGCAAATTTTAAGCCGCTAAAATCTAAATCAGCAAAGCCTGGGGTGTTAAGTAAGCCATTAAATAAAGTATTAACACCGGTAATAACAGTGAATGGATATTTTGCCATCTCGGCAACAAAACCGGGCATATCACGAGGGTTAGTAATTAATAAGTTCGGGCAGCCAAATTTCACAAAAGTAAGGCAATTACCTTGCAAGGCAAAGATATGATAGAGCGGCAAAGCTGTAACGACTAGCTCTTTGCCTGGGTCAATCACGCTTTCTAGAATATTCGAGGTTTGTTCTAAATTCGCCACAATATTCCTATGTGTCAACATAGCACCTTTCGATACGCCTGTGGTGCCACCTGTATATTGTAGAAAAGCTAGATCTTCGCCGGTTATTTCAGGTCGATTATAAGATTGTTTATGACCTTGTTTTAGCGCAACTAAAAATTTAACCGCATTAGGTAAATCAAAAGCAGGGATCATTTTTTTAACGTATTTAACGGCAAAGTTCGTGAACACTTTTTTCATTGGCGATAACATATCACCCAAAGAAGTTAATAAAACCTTCTCAATAGCCGTGTTTTTAATTACTTCACTCAAAGTACAAGCGAAATTTTCAACAATAACGATCGCTTTTGTATTTGAATCAGATAATTGATGTTGTAATTCTCTGGCAGTATATAAAGGGTTAACATTCACCACTGTCATACCTGCGCGAAGTATGCCAAACAGTACTACTGGGTATTGGATAAGGTTAGGCATCATAATTGCTACCGCATCACCTTTCTTTAAACCAGAATGCTGTAAATATGCAGCGAAATCACGAGAAAACCCATCTAACTCGGCAAAAGTAATACTTTTGCCCATATTGATGTAACTGACGTTAGCTGAATATTTTTCAATGGATTGTTCAAAAATGTCGACTATGGATGAATAACGATCAGAGTCGATGTCCGCAGGAACCCTAGGGTCATAATTCTTTAACCAAATTTTTTCCACTGTGCCTCCAAGCTGCTGGCTTTAAGCTATTCCCTGATTGAAGGTGCAAACGCCAACTTATTATTTTTAAATAAGAGCTTGGAATCGTAACTGAGTCTAGCTAAAAAGTGAACAAATTTAAAACAACAAGGCCTCCAATTGAGTAAAGCATAAATCCAGTCATGCATCTATGTATAGGTGCCAAATTTGATTTGAGTAATATTTTTTAACTTTTCATTAATTATTTCAATGATGAATAGTAAATATATGCTCAATAAATCAAGTTGATAATGCTACGCACGCCAATTGAAATATTATTCTTTAGGCTTAAACTCTATTATCTGAGGACAGGGTAACTGATGTAATGACGTGGACTTGCGATAGACCTAAAAAATTTTTCTTGAAAATGAAAAACGTTAAATTTTATAACTTATGAGGTTATTTTTATTCATAAAAAAGAGAGCACTATGGCTCTCTTTTATTTATAAATCAGACTGGAATTAAGATTTTTTATCAGCAGCTTTAGTTGCAGGCTTAGCTGTAGTCTTAGCTACAGGCTTTGCAGCAGGCTTGGCTGCCAATTTAACAACAGCAGCAGTCAAAGCGTCAATCTTCGAACTTAGCTCTTCGATTTTCTGCTCATTTTCAGTGTTGTTCAAACCAAGTTTAGTGCGAACTGTTTCGATACGAGAATCGATTTCAGTTTTAGCTACAACTTCATTTTTAACTTCTTTAAATTTGCCTTTACCTTCAGTTTCAAGCTTTTGGCCTTTAACTACTAATTCATCAAATAATTTGTTTGAATCAGTTGAAAGTGCTTCGATACGACCTTTTATTTCTTCATAGCCTTTACCATATGCACCAAGACCAGCCAACCATACTTTACGAGCCATGTCTTCTGCAGTAGAAGCTGTTTCTTTAATTTTGTCTTCTGCATTAGCAGCTGTTTCTTTAATCTTGTCGATGTTGCTCATAATGTTTACTCCGTAGATATTTAAAATTAGTTATATTGCTTGATGGAATGTATCTTAGAGATATAAATTAGAAATCGCATACTAATTACACAATTTTGTTAAAATATTTTATTAATCATTATCAAGGCTAGATTATAGCAATTAATTTTAGCTATATTTTGCGCTTTCATTGTGGTTAGAACATTAAAAAATGACAGTAAACTATAAATTGGCAGTACCCCATACGACTTAAAATAATTTTGGGATAACTAAAAACTATTTCTTGTCTTTCTACTCCAGCATTATTCTCCCAGGTAGATACCTCATTTGATGCAGCCATTACAGTTTCAATATAATCAGCAATAATATTGGCATCGATAATGTTGTCCCCACAAGCTATTAATCCAAAACCACTGCAATCACTAACTAGGGTAATATTCAGCAATTGCTCATAGGTAAAACGGAGAAATGATAGGTAGCTTTGATCTTAGCTAGTTCAAAAGATAAGGACTTTTGTGGTCCGGGTATATCGAATGTGTTGATATACCCTGCGGGGTTCGTGAGGTTGGATATATTTAACTGATTGATCACCGCGGCTAAATCTGAGCTAGAACAACTAAATTAGTGGCTGCATCTGCCATCAATTAATCTTCGCCTTTGGTCACCATTTAACGACGCAGTCTGCATAGTCTGAACTTTTGATAGACACACAAATATTAACTAATTACTCTATCTCAAACCAAGTTTTCAATACTTGATAAACCTTAGGTTCACTTAACAATTCCATATGATTAATATTAGTACCTACCCATTTTCTAACCTCTGGAATATGTAAATCAAAGGCAGTATCTTTATGCTCACCCAAGGCACTTTTTATCCGTACAAGTCCGTCACCTAAAGGGTAATTAATACTTTCTGTAGCACTTGTTGCCACAGCGAAACACTTCACCTTAGCAGGCAAAGGCAAAGGCAAACGCTTATCGCCACTGAACTCAAAACGTTCAGTGGTATACCAATCAAGCTCCTGCACATTGCCATAACGTAAATCTGTAATCCCAGAGCTGCGCACTTTCACAAGGCGTGCAAACGGTGCAGTGTATGAATGAGCCCCTAAAATCAAATCAATCCAGTTACCCGCTTTTTCAAGAGCAGCCCCATGGTGTGGCGTACCTAAAAATACTAAGTTGTTAAGTAGTTCAGGCCATTGGTGGCCACTTTTTTGGGCAACGTGAAAAGCGCTACGGGATACTAGCCCCCCCATGCTGTGGGCCAATATATTAATTTCCAAGTGTTTATCTGATAGATTTACCAGAGACTCTAATAAACTTGCAAAAAGTTTGCCGTTATCGGAAATATGCTGCCCAGTATTATAATGCAGGTAGATGGCTGCCATACCCAACTCTTTTGCCAATTGTTCACCATGGTCATGACCTTCGCGACACCACTGCAAGTCATTCATACACAGACCATGGACCATGATCAGAAGTTTGCCATTGCTTTGGTTTATGACCTCACGCAACTGAACTTCATTTAGAGTTTGCCCTTCTCTTCGAAAGTGCATTGGGATAGCCAACGGGTTATCGCTAAGCACAAGATGGTCACCTAATACTCCATTCAAGGCTGCAAGCAAAGCTTGTGTCGACGTTGAATCAGGTTGAGAAGCTAGTATTTTACTTATAGCGGCCAATGGTGCATCAATACTTTTCCCTACCAATTCAGTTAGGCTACGAATCTTGCGATAAACCATGCCACTTATGCCAGAAAGTTGCTCTTTTTCAGTAGCCGAATTTACCACTGAATGTGGACTTATTTGTTTATGAACTGATTCAACAATATCAGTGATAGCTAACACGGCCTCAATGGTTAAACGGCCCACACCCTGTGTTCTTGAATTAGCTTTTTTAATAGGGGAGTTCTGACTTTTATCTTCGGGAATATGCTTCATAGATTCTGTTTTAATGCACAATAAGGTAACTTACTTTAACAAATATTTGTGGCAAGTATTGTTTATTTGTTTTACTAAAGGTTTAAATGCTAATTTATAACATTATTGAGAAAACTAGACACGTTCACCTTCCTGACGACTATTATTTACGAAAGGTTGAACCATAAGCCCCTTATTATTTGACGACACGGCTTAGCTTATATGTGGCAAAGATGACATTAGCTTTAATGATTACCAATCGCACTTTGTAGAGCTTATCAAAAGCAAGCTGAGACAGAATAATATAACCATCGGTGGGTGAGTTTTCAGCTCAAGCGTTTTCATCTTCTACTCCTGCTTTACGACTTATTTACTGTTAAGTGACTCTTTCCAACGCTGCTTCGAAACATGCAGTTTTACTAATTCTAAACACTCATTAACAATCAATAGCACTTCTTGATCAAGCATATGGTCTTCACTAGAAAAACGGCCTAAACCATGTTCAACAAAGTCATCAATTTTTTCTGGAGTGATATCTTTTAATAGGTTAATAACCGACTGTGTCACTATATCTGTGACCGACTGTTCTAAAGTTTTTTCTATGGTGCGCCCCAATACCGGCACTAATTTCAAGGTTGACACTTGTGAGTTACCACGTACCGCTTTACCAACACTTTTTTGCACATGATTGCGCACAGATTCACCATGTTCACTGTGCTCGATTGATTCTCCAACATGCACCATTACCGACGATAACCATTGCGTCAAAATAGGTAAGCGCGAAGCAATGACTTGTTTGCTAATATCTTCTATTAAAGGAGAGCCAGCAGCTATATCGTTTTGCGCATCTGATAGCACTTTAACAACAATTCGATCACTGAGCTCTTCAACAAACACATCGTAGTAGAATATGACGAATCGATACATGGCTGTGTTACGTAAATCAATAATTTCATATTTTTGCAATCGATAAAAAATTGAAAATATCCGCAAGAAACGAAATATTCGGGCACCGCCTAAGGGAATACAACCGACTAAATCGTACCAATGAATAAAGGGGAAAAAGTACCAACGTACATAAGTGTTACGGACTAATGCCACCGCCCAACGGACACAAAACTCCGTCAAAAAAACAGCAATGAAAGCAAAATCATAGAGTATAAAGTTTTCATGAATGGGAGCATAAACTGAAACTATGTCAGTAGATATGGATGATAAAATAGACTTAAAAGCTTGGGTGGCAAATAAGCCATCAAACAACAGCCAAATTAAGTTAATAGTGAGCAAGCTAAGCATCACCAAATCGACTATTATCCATGGTCCTTCGTGGCTGGATTTAAGTTTGGAATAACTAAAGTTAAGCATGATTAAAACAGCCGTATATGCATATGATGTAAGATTGAGAACAACAGTATATTAGAATTTTCAACAGAGAGAAGTAAACACTGCTACCCAAACTTCTGCTGGTGATGTCTTAACGTTTTTTCTTCGCGTTGTAATGCTATCATAATCATTGCTGCAATAGATGGCGATTTATTTTTCACAATCAATGTCTCTGAATGCGCAGCGCATAGCACTTCAGCCTCGCTCCATTGTTCCGCTATTTGTGCAACCCATAGTCGAAAATCATCTGCAGCACCTTTACGTTGCTCTAACGTTCTAGATAATGTCATATGAAAAGACACTTCAGGAGTTTTTAAAACACCGAGTAAACCAGGTAATTTTAGGAACATTAAAGTGTCGTCAACGTGAATGGTTTTTGATGCAAGATGGTAAGCCAATACCGATGAAAAATGCAAGTGCTCGTTATTGGAAATAAAATCGACACCACGAGGTACTGAAAATTCAAAATCCTCAGAAAACATGGTAGCAAACTCACTTGAATTCGTTAGCTCTTTTTGCCACGGTAGGTCTGGGAGTTTATCAAAATGGCGTTGTGTCCCATACAATTTTGCGTTTGGATAGTCAGCATGTATCTTTGCAACATGTATAGTATGGAATGGGTGCAAATTAATAATAGCTTCAATGTCGACTCCATTGTTGGTTAGCGAATCTACTTGCTGTTTAATATCATCTTGCAAGGTATAAGCATCCAATAAAACAAACTTGCCGTTACCAAGCTTTGCTAAAGAAGCTTGAGTACCTATATTTAACAAACCAAAAACTCTAAATTCACCGCGAATATTCCAAAAGGTGTCAGAAATTTTTACTATTTTGTCAGTCATAAATGATACTCATTTTATATATTGTAAGCAGTTTAGCTAAAAACACTCCGGATAACTCACCTCAAAGATAAGTACATTGAGAGTATGTTCTGCCCATAAGGTCAGAACATACTTACTGTGAACTAGACGGTTTAACCGTTAACGACTTTTAATCCATTATGTTTGCCAAGTATTCGAGCTTCTCTTTCTTTTAAGAGTTTCAAATATTTTCGCAGTGTTTTACTGATAAGAGTATTTCGCTTAATTAAGTCTAGTTGCGGCCAGGTGGCACGTTCTCCATGCTTAAATAACTCGGTCAGACTCTGCTGGCTTGGATTGGACATGATATGCATAAAATTGGCTAATGTGGGATCAGGCAAAATGTTAATATCACCCATATATTGTTGATCAATAATAGAGCGAATTTTGTGAATACCCAATTTAGTCGCTCTATGGCTAATAGCACTTTCGAGAAGATCAAAGGCATAAATGCTATTAATTTTGGCAATCTTAGCCGCGTGGCGTAAGGTCAAACCTATCAAACCTGCGGTATCACGTTTATCACGAGCACGAAATAATGTAGATATAGGGTTAGTTTGACTAACAATACTATGGTTAACGCCATATAAACGAGCTAAACGATCAAAAGGCAAATCAGCCATGATCGAGCCGTCAGCAAAACGACGGGTAGGAATATAAGGAACAATATCACCAGCCTGATTTTTAGCTTTTAATTGAACCGCCGAAAAAACAATTGGAATAGCACAGGATGCCCTAACAGCTTGAGCTATAATTGCATTCGGCGAAGTTTTCGCGTTTAGTAAACGCGAGAACTGGTGCAGGTCAGCTGGCGAAACCGTAATCGTCACATGTTTGCCGGTCTTTTTATAGGCTTCTTCAAATGTGGTCAAATCAAATAATTCTATTAGCGCATTTTCAAGATTGGTGCTATCAAGTAGGCTGTCTTTGCTAAAGCCTTTCCATAGACGCCATTCACGAAACTTAGTGTAAATAACCTCAGGAGTAAGAGTGTTTTTTAACTCTTCGCTAGTTCTCGTTCCAACCAAAGCGGCAATAATAGAACCCGCACTTGCTCCAGATATAACGTCGGGTAGCAAATCATGTTCAACAAGCGTTCTAACTACGCCACCATGAAAGAAACCAAGTCCCGCGCCGCCACTGAGCATCATACAACTGCGTCCAAACGCATGAGCCGTTTCATCAAAAAATGATAACTTCTCATAGAAATCGATTTCGTTTTCGTCGGCCTGATAAATAAAATCCAGTGCTTCACAAACTTGCTTAATAAACTCTTCAATTAAATGCTTAGTGCCAATTTTTGCGTGGCTATTGAGTGAAGAAGCCGCGATATTGCCCAAATTGCCATGCAGACCTTCATGTAGAATGTACATAAGAGCTGCTGCGTCATTATTTGATTTTGCTTGTTTTATCCTTTGAACGCGTTTTCGGATTGCTCGGTAATCATAATCTTTACAGGCATCTTTAGCCTTCCATTCAGGGGCGCCAGATAACTCGTCATGTGCTTGTGCGGCCTCCTTGTACTCAGCATAACATTCCGCTGTTTTCATGACATTCTCTAACTCAGAAAGTCTTTTTTTGGGCATATTGTTAATCTCTTTTTACTACATTAAATGAATATAATCGTAAATAATTAGAAAACGCTACCTAAATTAAATGCTCTATTAATATTACTTTTGTGAAGCTTAACGTGAAAAAGCTAGTATGTTATTGTTAATACTTTGTTTATTTATAAAAAAATTTAATAAAAAATAATAATTATTTTTTATATTGACCATACTAATTCCGATGATTGTCAGGTAAATAGCCTTCCTACACCTCTAACAATATCGATGGACCGCGAACCCTATTTTATAAATGTTAGTAAACTAGTTGACTATCTAGAACTCGTCGACGAGATACTTCTCAAGTATGGAACGAAATAATTCACCTTTATCTAACACTTTTGGTTTGAGCAGTTTTTAGTATATCAACAATGCTTTTTTGGATGTAATGATCATGGTGATGGCATCGCCTTTAGCGGGTTTAATCCTTGGTTAGTTAACAAATAGGATCGCGATAAAATAATTTGGAACCTAAACATCCAATAATGTTTATGGCTGTTACTATTCAAGGCATGTTTAAAGCACCAATATAAGGTTCTCGAGTCTATTAATACATTATTGAATCTAATTGATGACTTCAGAAAATATCGTAAAAATAGGTCTACATGGTGCAGAAAAATGTCAGTCATTAAAGCTATCGAGATTAACTGTTAACGATGTTGTTGCACGTTATCTTGCCTTTACCCTTCCCCATTTTATTTTGGTGCTTGGTGCTTGGTGCTAAGTCGGATTATAAAATGAACGCAATCGCTCTAAAGCATATTTTGAGGATTAAGAAAAACATTTGCTTTATACCAATGAATACCCAACAAACCTCTGAGCATCAATCATATTTGGTGTCTGTGTATCCAAGTGTGCCAACTGAGGAATTCGAATGAGTACTGCGCTCATGTACAGCTGTTGTATTGATTCTAATTGTTACCAGTAGCTTACTGGCCATAAAAGCAGTTTTTTCTAAAGTTATCTTGGTGTTAAATGTAATGAAAACTAGGATTATCACAGTCAACCTTACTTACTTACTTACTTACTTAAGTGCACCAAAACTGACGTCATTCGAGTAAAGCTGAAGCCTTTTTACTCACATAAACTACCTATCTTTAGCGTGATCTAATAGGTTAAAAATCGCTATCAGTGATAGGGTCAACTTATGCTTGGGTGCAAATGTAATCAGTGGTTTTTTGGCTTGATGTGATTCGCGCATTTTCACCGATTGACTAATGTATTGTGATAATACCGGATAGCCTTCTTCAATGAGTTCATCAATAATTTGTTTAGGCAAATTGGCGTTCGCCATAAATTGATTTGCGATGATACCTTCGATTTCCAATTTAGTATTGTGATCTTCTTTAATTTCAGCAATTTTTTGTTGTAGGCTATATAAACCTTGTCGAGCAAAATCGTCACAATCAATAGGGATCAAACAACGATCAGCTGCGATTAATGCTGATAAACTATAAAAATTCAACGCAGGCGCCGTATCAATATAGATATGATCGAATTCCTGACTAAGTGATTCAAGGGCTTCGCGCAGTTTAAATATTTTATGACGACTATTTAATTCACTTTCTAGCTCAGCTAAACGTTCTGAGCCCGGAATAATAAATAAATTGTCCATTTGTGTGGCCTGACAATATTCAATGGCAGGTCGGCGATAAAGATGAAAAGTGATGCTTTGCTCAAAGAGATCGGCAATAGTACTTTCTGTTGGCGCATCTAGTGCATCTAAATATGCCGTACTATTGCATTGCGTGTCTAAATCCACAATTAAGGTGCGAAAACCTTGACTGGCAGAAATGGCAGCTAAATTAACCGTCAGACTAGATTTACCTACTCCCCCTTTTTTATTAAACAATACTCTTATCACGCTTTACTCTCCATTAGCTTTATTTTCAATTGCTTGCACTATGTTCTTATAATATGGAATTATACTATTGTGAAAGCAAAAATTCAGACAAAATTTAGATATTCCTGACATACTAAATCTTAGTGAATAAATTAGAAAGGATTAGCTTGTGACCAAAAAAATTACATTTCTCGACAAGACGTTTTGGATTACGGAATCGGAAGCGAACCCTAAGCACGTAGCTGGATTACAACTTTTAGAGATGCCCGAAGATGCACCGGAAGATTATGTGGAGCAGCTTTTCGCCGAATTACAGAGTTTTAACAAAGCGGTACCGCCTTTTAATTGTAAGGTAAGTCGATTTTTAGGTTATCCAGTAAAATTGAGTCCTGTCGAACAATTAAACATGGATTATCATGTACAGATTCATGTACTTGACGACATCAACAACAAACCCGAGTTACACAAATTTGTCGCAAAATTGCATGAAACCTGGCTGGATAGAGATAAACCACTTTGGCAATATCATTTAATTAAAGATCAGGCAAATAACGGATTTGCGATTTATATCAAGGTGCACCATATGTACGGCGATGGTGCGACCCTTATTCGTTGGTTCCAAAAGGGCTATTCAGAGCAAAAAAGTAGTCAGGGCTTTGTGCCAGTTTGGGCTGCGGACTTGGCCCTTAGAGACCGAAAAAAAGTTAATATTTTTAAGCAAATAATGACTGGATTGTGGGACATAATAATCACTGTAAAAGACCTTATTTGGATTTTGTTCCGTTTGTTATTGAAGCTACTCCGAATTAATCAGGTCTATATGCCTATCCCATTTTCGGGTACAAAAACAATGCTTACGGGTCAAGTTAAAAAAGGCCGGGTGGTATCTACTTTAGATATCGATTTTTCCAGAGTAAAAACACTCAGTAAACGAGTAAGAGCCTCTGCTAATGAAATTATGTTGTGTGCATTCGATATTGGTGTGCATAGATTTTTAAAAGATTATGGTCATACTTTTGATAAAGCCCTTTACACCAATATGCCAATCAACCTGCGCAAACCTGGAGAAACCACCTCAGGTAACAAAATTGCCATTGTGCCAGTTGAGTTAGCCCATGGTGAAAAGGACCCTTATTTGCGATTGCGGCAGATTATCGAGAATCATCGTATTGTTAAACGAGCAGCAAGGGTTTCTCATCCTGCTGCTTTTAGTTATTACACTCTACTAATACAGTCATTTTCGACCCTTTTTGAAGTATTACATATTTCAGATTGGTTTAGGCCAATAGGTAATATTTTGGTCTCTAACATGCCTGGTCCACCAAAAACTTTGTTTTTTAAAGATGCAAAATTACTCGCCAACTACCCTATTTCGACGATGACACCAGGTGGTGGGGTCAATATTACAATGCTCACATACAATGGTATCGCTCAAATTGGCCTGGTATGTTGCGATAGTGAGATTTCTAGCCTTGAACCCATGTCTCAATACATTCAGGAAGCTTTCGATATGTTAGAAGAATGTGTGGATGATCCCTCTCTCAATGTTGACGATATTGGTGAGCAGGTGTTGGAGATCCCTAAAACCATTGTTGATGATGAAATTTATGATGCAGGAATAAAGGATTGAGCTTTTATAGAAAAAGTTTGAATAGCATTACTTCTCAATAGATATTATTAACCCACAGAGAGAGTGCAGCTTGTAAATAAAGTAAACTCTATTGGTGGATTGAGGTAGCTTTTTTACTTCAGTATTTATAAGTGCAGCAACGCCTCTAGTTACTTTAGTAGTATTACTTTAAAGCGTAGACTTCTAAAATAGCATCAGACATAAAAAAACCGAAAGCCCTTTATAATTGGGAGCTTTCGGTCTTCATTGGTTCTTATCGAACCTGTATTTGGTGCAGATAGAGAGACTCGAACTCTCACGCCCTAAGGCACCACCCCCTCAAGGTGGCGCGTCTACCAATTCCGCCATATCTGCAAATATTTAAAAACTAGTTTGGAACGTCGCTGTCTTTTTCTGCAGCTGCATCGCTAGCAGGCACATCAGAATTTTCTACTTTAGGCACAACTATATCAGCTGGGATTTCATCTGTTGCTGGAGTAACTTGTCCTGCTGGTATAGCTAAGTTATCAAAATCAGCACCTGATTTAACGCGATTGGCCGTTAAATTACCTAACACTAGGCTGATAACAAAAAATGCTATCGCTAAGTACGTTGTCGATTTTGTTAAGAAGTTACCAGAACCGCTTGAACCAAAAATAGTAGCTGATGAGCCAGCGCCAAATGATGCGCCCATATCCGCACCTTTACCTTGCTGCATTAGCACTAAGCCAATTAGACATAAAGCAACGATCAAATACACTACAATTAACACTTGATACAACATTTTATTTTCCCTTTGCTGCCGAACAAATTATTTTAAATTCTTCGGCTTTTAAACTAGCACCGCCGATTAATCCACCATCGATATCAGCTTGTGCAAATAATTCATCACAGTTTGTCGCATTGACACTGCCACCATACAACAATGGTAATTTAACTGCGACGTTTACATCAATTTTAGCGATAAATTCTCGTATGAATTGATGGGTTGTTTGCGCCATTTCTGGCGATGCTGTTTTTCCAGTACCTATCGCCCAAACAGGCTCGTACGCAATAACAACATCTGCAAATTTATCAATACCGATTTCATCAATAACGGGCTGTAATTGAGCAGCCAGCACGATTTCGGTTTGTTCAGTTACACGTTCATCTTCACTTTCACCTATACACAAAATAGGTTTAAGGCCAGCAACTAAAGCTGCCTGAACTTTTTTTGCAACTAATGAGCTTGATTCTTTATAAATACTACGGCGCTCTGAATGCCCAACTATCACGTAGCTTACACCAACTTCTTGTAACATTGATGTTGACACTTCGCCAGTAAATGCACCTTTGGCGTTTTCATTTAAGTTTTGCGCACCTAAACTAAACGCTGTTGCCAAATTCTCATTCGAACTTGCTAAGCTAAACGCCGCTAAGTAAGGAAAACTTGGACAAACGACAACTTCAACATTTTCATTTAACTTAACGTTATTTAACTCTGAAACCATTGAGTTGACTAATGCTAAACTGCCATTCATTTTCCAGTTTGCTGCAACTATTGCGCGTCTATTCATTTTTCATTCCTAAATCAAAGCGGCGAGATATTAACTAACCTTCTAGCAAGATACAAGCATTTCAAGCAATATCATGCTTAATTGCTCAATATTCACTCGACCAATAAAATCAAGCATATATTATCGACTAAAAAGCTTGTTTAACCGCGTTGGCAATTTCATGTGCTAAGGCGGTAACTTCATCATGTTCAGGGCCTTCTACCATGACACGAATCAAAGGTTCAGTACCCGATTTTCTTAATAATACGCGACCACGACCGGTTAATTTTTCATTAACGCGGCCAACAGATGCAACAACATCATCATTAACCAAAGGATTGCTATCACCCGAAAATCTTACGTTGACTAATACTTGCGGTAACTTTGTCATACCTTGACGTAATTCAAAGAGTGTTTTACCGGTATTGCAGACCGCAGTTAATACATTCAATGCGGCAATAATACCATCACCCGTTGAGGTATGGTTTAAGTTAATCACATGTCCTGAGTTTTCAGCGCCTATTTTCCAGCCTTTTTGTTTAAGCATTTCCATAACATAGCGATCACCAACTTTGCTGCGTGCAAATGGTACATTCATATCAGCAAGTGCAAGCTCTAAGCCCATATTACTCATTAGCGTACCAACAACACCGCCTTCAATGTTGCCATTTTGCAAGTCGTTTGAAGCGATAATATAAACACTTTCATCGCCATCTATAACATAACCGGTATGATCAACCATCATTAAGCGATCACCATCGCCATCAAGCGCGATACCTAGGTCAGCTTGATGTTCAATAACTGCAGCACTAATTGCTGCCATCGAGGTTGCACCGCATTCATGATTAATATTGGTGCCATTAGGTGAGGTGCCTATTTCAATAACCTCAGCACCTAACTCACGAAACACGTTTGGTGCGATGTGATAGGTTGCGCCATGTGCACAATCAACCACGATTTTCATGTCTTTTAATGAATATTGACTTGGAAAGTTACTTTTACAAAATTCGATGTAACGCCCTGCAGCATCAGCAATACGAGTTGCTTTGCCTAAATGGGCTGACTCAACACAGCCCATGTCTTTATCTAATTCTGCTTCGATAGCTAATTCAACATCATCGGGTAACTTTTGCCCATCTTGAGAAAAGAATTTGATACCATTATCATAAAAAGGGTTATGTGAGGCACTAATGACAATACCGGCTTCAGCACGAAAAGTTTTTGTTAAATAAGCAATACCAGGTGTTGGCATTGGCCCTAACAAACCAATATCAATACCAGCGGCAGAAAATCCTGCTTCTAATGCTGATTCCAACATATAGCCAGAAATACGAGTATCTTTACCAATCAAGACTTTTTTAGTGCCTTGTGCAGCTAAAACACGACCTGCGGCATAACCTAATTTCATGACAAATTCGGGGGTAATGGGATATTGCCCAACTAAACCACGAATTCCATCAGTACCAAAATATCTTCTTTCTGACATTATTTTCTCCATTTACTATGCCCTTTGGCATTAGCATTTTTAATACGTAACTATTTAACGATGAGCAGTTACGGCTTTTAATACTTTTAATACGTCCACGGTTTCTTGTACATCGTGAACGCGAATAATATGTGCTCCTTGCTGAGCAGCGAGCATTGCAGTACTTAAACTGCCAGCAAGACGTTGTTCAACATCTCGATTTAATAAATTGCCAATCATAGATTTACGCGATAATCCTGCAAGGATAGGTAAACCAAGTTCGCGAAACACAGATAAGTTAGCCAGTAAATTCAAATTTTGCGCCATTGTTTTACCAAAACCAAAACCTGGGTCTAATATTATCCTTTCACGTGCAATACCAGCACTAACACAGGCTTCAATACGTTGTTTAAAGAACATCATAATATCGCAAATAACATTTTCATAGCTTGGTTTATTTTGCATCGTGCTTGGTAAGCCTTGCATATGCATTAAACAAACAGGAATTTTACTGTTTGCAACTGCCGCTAAACAACCATCATTTTGTAAGGCACGCACATCATTAATAATATCAGCACCCGCGGCTATCGCAGCACTCATCACTGAGGCTTTACTGGTGTCAATTGATACCAATATATCGAAACGTTGTTTAATAGCCTTTAATACCGGAATAACACGCGCTAATTCGTCTGCTTCGTTAACCTCAGCTGCACCTGGTCGTGTTGATTCACCGCCAATATCAATAATAGTTGCACCATCAGCAATCATACGTTCAACTTGCTCAAGCGCATGTTCAAAATGAGTAAACTTGCCGCCATCAGAAAATGAATCAGGGGTAACATTAAGAATACCCATAACCTGTGGTGTTGATAAATCTAACAATGAATTTGGACAATTAAGATGATTTAACACCGCATTCTCGCTATAAATTTTATTAATACCAATTGATCAAATTTTACAAAATATAAAGCCTCAATAGTTGATAAATCAAATGATTTAAACCATTGAGGCTCCTTACACTGTCTTGCTAATTATTTAGCAGGAATATCTGAAGTATCATCAGCGTTTTTCGGCTTAACTGACTCTTCTTTTTCGTCATCCGCTTTTGCTGTTGGTTTACTAGAATCTGCATTATTATCTGATTTATCATCAGAGTCATTAGCATCAAAATCAGCTGGTGGGCGAACTTTAGTACGATTCATTAAGTCATCAACTTGCAATGCATCAATAGTTTCATATTCCATTAACGCATCTTTCATTGCGTGTAAAATATCTTCGTTTTCTTTTAAAATAGTTGCCGCACGTTGATAGTTACGATTAACAAACTCTTTAATTTCTTCGTCGATAGCACGTGCAGTTTCATCAGACATGTTTAGCGACTTAGACGATGTTCTACCTAAGAATACTTCACCTTCTTCTTCAGCAAATAGCATAGGACCCATTTTTTGAGAGAAGCCCCACTGTGTAACCATTTTACGAGCAAGTTGGGTAGCACGTTCAATATCGTTTGAAGCACCAGTAGATACTTTTTCAAAACCGTAAATCATTTCTTCAGCAATACGACCACCGTATAAAGATGAAATGTTACTTTCTAAATGCTGCTTACTATGACTAAATCTGTCTTGTTCTGGCAAGTACATAGTGACACCTAACGCACGTCCACGCGGCATAATACTCACTTTATAAACCGGGTCATGATCTGGCACTAAACGACCAACAATTGCGTGCCCTGCTTCATGATATGCGGTCATCTCTTTTTCTGCCTCATTCATCACCATAGAACGACGCTCAGAGCCCATCATAATTTTATCTTTTGCTTTTTCAAACTCAGCCATACCAACAACACGGCGTGCTGAACGTGCAGCAAATAATGCGGCTTCATTAACTAAGTTAGCTAAATCAGCACCTGAAAAACCAGGTGTACCACGCGCAATAACCGATGCTTTAACATCGTCGCCTAATGGTACTTTGCGCATATGCACTTTGAGAATTTGTTCACGACCACGAATATCAGGTAAACCAACAGTTACCTGACGGTCAAAACGACCAGGACGTAATAATGCTGGATCTAATACGTCAGGACGGTTAGTAGCGGCAATAACAATTACGCCTTCATTACCTTCAAAACCATCCATTTCAACTAGCATTTGGTTTAGCGTTTGTTCGCGTTCATCATTACCGCCACCCATACCAGCACCACGTTGGCGACCTACAGCATCAATTTCATCGATAAAGATAATACAAGGTGCTGCCTTTTTAGCTTGTTCAAACATGTCACGTACACGAGAAGCACCAACACCGACAAACATTTCAACAAAATCTGAACCAGATATTGTAAAGAAAGGTACTTTCGCTTCACCCGCAATAGCTTTAGCTAATAAGGTTTTACCTGTACCTGGTTGGCCAACTAATAAAACCCCAGATGGAATACGTCCACCTAGTTTTTGAAAGCGTGAAGGCTCTTTTAGGTAATCAACTAGTTCAGCAACTTCTTCTTTTGCTTCGTCACAACCAGCAACATCAGCAAAAGTAGTTTTAACTTGATCTTCGCTTAACAAGCGCGCTTTCGATTTACCGAAACTCATTGCGCCTTTACCGCCCCCACCTTGCATTTGACGCATGAAGAAAATCCATACACCAATCAGCAATATCATTGGGAACCAAGAGACAAAGATAGTCATTAAGAAACTAGGTTCTTCTGGTAGTTCGCCCGATGCGTCAACACCTTGCTTCACTAAATCGTTGATTAAATCACGATCATAACCACCGGGAATAACGGCAACAAAGTTTTCACCGCTGCGTTTAATACCATTAATAACGCCGTTTCTATCAACGACTGCTTTTCGAATTTGTCCTTGACGTACGTCTTGAACAAATTGTGTGTAATCCACTTGTTGATCTTTGCCGCTTCCAGGGGTAAAACTTTGGAAAACAGACATTAATACAACTGCAATAACTAACCATAAAATAAGATTTTTTGCCATATCGCTCAACTTAATGACCTCTTGATAATGTTAAAAATGGTGCGATGAAATAATTCAACCTAATTTACTACAATTTAAAGCCCGTCGCCACAAGATAAACTTCACGTGAACGAGCACGTGACGATTCAGGCTTGCGAGCTCTGACGGTTTTAAATGCGGCTCGAGCATCTTTCATGAATTGCTCAAAGCCCTCTCCTTGAAACACTTTCACAACAAAAGCGCCATCTTTCTTTAAAACTTGATTGCACATATCAAGTGCTAATTCCACTAAATACATGCTTCGTGCCGCGTCTGCAGTATCATTGCCGGTAAAATTTGCAGCCATGTCAGACATAACAACATCAATATTTTTACCATTAATTCGAGTTAATAAAGCATCTAGTACCGCTTCTTCACGAAAGTCACCTTGCAGAAAATCAACACCTGCAATTGGGGCCATCGCTAAAATGTCACATGCAACAACTTGCCCGCTATCACCAACCACTTTCGTGGCATATTCAGACCAACCGCCAGGAGCCGCACCTAAATCAACCACCTTCATACCAGGCTTGATCAATTTATCTTTATTATTTATCTCTTCAATTTTAAAAACAGCACGTGAGCGAAGGCCCAACCTTTGTGCCTTTTTCACATATTCATCATCAAAATGCTCTTTTAACCAACGAGCACTACTGACACTGACTTTATTCTTACTCATTCAATCCACTTATATATTTATGCTGTTTAAAAGTTATGTATATTCGGGTAATTAGTTTACTTTTATTCGCCACAAAAATAGCAACATGACAAACTAAAGTAAGCACATGACTATAATAACCAAAAATAAACCATAAAAGTACGGTAAAAAGATGACAGTTTGTAAACAATATTAGTATTACAAACTAGATGGAGGTAAAATAGCTATAATTCAAGCTAACTTGTAACGAAAATTGTTAATGACCTTAAATAAAAAACAAATTCAGTATTTAAAAGGCCTAGCACACAGCCTTAAACCCGTTGTGTTACTAGGTAATAATGGCCTTACCGAAGCGGTAGTTGCCGAAATCGACTACGCGCTAAATCACCACGAATTAATTAAGATTAAAATCCCTACGGATGATCGTGAAACCAAAGCACTTATTGTTGAAGCTATTTGTCGTGAAACAAATTCAACTAAAGTACAAGTGATCGGTAAAACCTTAGTTATCTTCCGCCAAACGGAAGAAAAGAAAATTCGTATACCAAAAGTTTAATTATTTTACCCTGATGAATAAAGTTGTGTCTTCGCTTTATATGTTGATGGTAATACCTAATTAAAGATTTTGATAATTTTAAAAGAGGGCTTTCGCCCTTTTTTTGTGTCCAATTTTTGTACTTCTTAAGCTAAACCCACTGTTTTTAAGCTAAATCCACTGTTAATCCAATAGCTAAACTCATCACTGAATCAATTATATTAGTAAAAACTAATATATAATAAATTTGCTTGGCATAGTATAGTAACCATCAAATAAATTTCTGAAAGGTTTTGAAATGATTTTATCAGTACCTGAATTAGTTGAACAAGCTAAAAAATCTGTTAATTGTGTCAGCGCAGCGCAAGCGTTTGCCAACAAAAACGCGACATTTATCGATGTTAGAGAGCTTGCAGAGGTTGTAGCCTCTCCGGTCGAGAATTCATTAAACATTCCACGTGGTGTCTTAGAAATGAACATTGCTAAACACTGTGCAGACGCCGAAATGGAAATTTATGTCCATTGCGCTTCAGGTGGACGTGCTGCATTAGCCGCAGAGCAATTGCAACGCATTGGCTATAAAAATGTTAAAGCGATTAGTAGTCAGCATAACGAAGTTTGTCAGGCACAAAAAAACCAGTAAGATAATATTAATTATTGTTACTGGTTTTAATAAAACTAAACGTGCAGAAAAATATTATGTACGCTTAGGCTTATATTAGTAGCTATTAAATATGATCTACTGCAATAATCTCATATTCAACCACGCCACCCGGTGTGGTAATTTCAATTTCAGTATCAACTTCTTTACCAATTAAACCACGCGCAATCGGCGAGTTTAGTGATATACGTCCGGTTTTAAAGTCGGCTTCATCGTCACCAACAATTTTGTACGTTACTTCAACGTCAGTATCAAGATTCAGTAATTTCACTGTTGTGCCGAAAATTACTTTGCCGCGATTAGGTATTGCTGTTATATCAATAACTTGCGCGTTACAAAGTCGGCCTTCAATATCTTGAATACGTCCTTCACAGAAACCTTGCTCTTCTTTAGCGGCATGGTACTCTGCGTTTTCTTTTAAATCGCCATGCTCACGAGCGGTGGCAATATCTTTGACTATACGCGGACGTTTTTCCGTTTTTAAAACTCTAAGCTCTTCTTTTAATTGCTCAGCACCTAATAGTGTCATTGGATATTTTGTCATTTTACTCTTCTTTTTCTAACAAGAAAGGCGGCTTACCTATATGACTAATAGTAGGTAACCACCTTTTGAAAATAATTCGCTTAAATAAAGTTTAAAAATGAATTTGTGTTCTATTATGCTTTCACACAGTAAGTAAATTCATTTTCAAGCCGTTTATTTACAACGTTTATGTAACTCTTGTATTGAAGTTACAATATTACGATCATCTGCGGCATGTGATTGACAGGCGGCAAATGCAGCGTTCAGTGTCGTAGTATATGCGACTTTGTAACGTAAAGCACCACCACGTAACACTTTAGAATCTTCAATCGCCTTACGGCCTTCTGTTGTGTTAATAATGTAGGTGTACTCGCCATTCTTAATTCTATCAAGAATATGCGGTCGACCTTCGTGTACTTTATTCACTAAACGACAAGGAATATTAGCTTCACCTAAAATAACCGCGGTACCATGGGTTGCATCAAGCTCATAGCCCAAAGTTACCATTTGTTTTGCTAAGTCAACAACACGTTCTTTATCACTATTACGTACTGAAATTAAAGCGCGACCATCTTTAGGCACAGATACACCGGCACCTAAGTTAGCTTTTGCGTAAGCTTCTTCAAATGTTTCACCAACGCCCATGACTTCACCGGTTGAACGCATTTCTGGTCCAACTAATGGGTCACTACCGTGGAACTTGTTAAACGGAATAACCACTTCTTTAACAGAGAAATACGGTGGAATAACTTCTTTCGTAATACCTTGCTCTTTTAGTGACTTACCCGCCATTACGCGTGCGCCTATTTTAGCTAAAGGCACAGCTGTAGCTTTCGATACAAACGGAATAGTACGTGCAGCACGTGGGTTAACTTCAATGATGTAAACTTTGCCGTCTTTAACCGCCATTTGCGTATTCATTAAGCCAATAACACCTAATTCAAACGCTAAGTCAGTGACTTGCTTGCGCATTACATCTTGTACTTCTTGGCTCAAACTATAAGCAGGTAATGAACATGCAGAATCACCCGAGTGAACACCCGCTTGTTCTATATGCTGCATAATACCGCCAACAACCACATCGGTGCCATCACAAACTACATCGATATCAACTTCAATCGCATCATCAAGGAAATGATCAAGCAGTACAGGCGAGTCGTTCGATACATTAACCGCTTCGGTCATGTAACGACGTAAATCATCTAAATCATAAACAATTTCCATTGCGCGGCCACCTAGAACATAAGATGGACGAACCACTAATGGGAAACCAATAGCTTCGGCTTTTGCCATTGCTTCTTCAATTGAAGTAACAGTTGCATTATCAGGTTGTAATAAACCTAAACGGTCAACCGCTTGTTGGAAGCGTTCTCTGTCTTCTGCACGGTCAATTGCATCTGGTGAAGTACCAATAATGGGCACACCAGCGGCTTCTAAAGCACGGGCTAATTTAAGTGGCGTTTGACCACCATATTGCACAATAACGCCTTTAGGCTTTTCAATGCGCACAATTTCAAGCACATCTTCAAAGGTAATTGACTCAAAATATAAGCGATCAGATGTATCATAATCGGTTGAAACCGTTTCAGGGTTACAGTTAACCATAATGGTTTCATAACCGTCTTCGCGTAATGCTAGTGCCGCATGAACACAACAATAATCAAACTCAATACCTTGACCAATACGGTTAGGACCACCACCGAGTATCATAATTTTTTCATTATTTGTCGGGTTGGCTTCACATTCTTCATCATATGTAGAATACATGTAAGCGGTGTCTGAACTGAATTCAGCAGCACAAGTATCAACACGCTTATATACGGGAAAAATACCCGCATTATGGCGTTTTTTGCGCACTTCAGCTTCAGCAATACCAATTAAATCGGCTAAACGAGAATCAGCAAAACCTTTACGTTTTAATTTACGTAAATATTCAGGGGTTAATATTTTTAAACCACCATCAGCAACTTTAGCTTCTTCTAAAACAATATCTTCAATTTGTACTAAGAACCAACGATCAACATTAGTTAAACGGAAAATATCATCAACCGATAAACCTAAACGAAAAGCATCAGCGATATACCAAATTCGGTCAGAACCAGCTTCTTGCAGTTCATGCATAATTTTAGTTTTAGCGCCTGGTTGCGTGACATCAACCATAGGGTCAAAACCATTAACACCAACTTCTAAACCGCGTAGTGCTTTTTGTAATGATTCTTGTTGATTACGGCCAATTGCCATAACTTCACCCACTGATTTCATTTGGGTGGTTAATCTGTCTTCACAACCGGCAAATTTTTCAAAGTTAAAACGTGGAATTTTAGTTACAACGTAATCGATAGTCGGTTCAAAAGATGCCGGTGTTGCGCCGCCAGTAATATCGTTGGTTAATTCATCTAAGGTGTAACCTACAGCAAGTTTTGCCGCAATTTTAGCGATTGGGAAACCGGTTGCTTTTGACGCAAGTGCTGATGAACGAGATACCCGTGGGTTCATCTCAATAATCACCATACGACCGGTATCAGGACAAATACCAAACTGCACGTTTGAACCGCCTGTTTCAACACCAATTTCGCGCAATACCGCAATCGATGCATTACGCATGATTTGGTATTCTTTATCGGTTAGCGTTTGTGCTGGTGCAACTGTGATTGAGTCACCAGTATGAATACCCATAGGGTCAAAGTTTTCAATCGAACAAATAATGATACAGTTATCATTTTTGTCGCGAACCACTTCCATTTCATACTCTTTCCAACCGATTAATGATTCATCAATCAATAATTCAGAGGTTGGAGAAAGATCTAAACCGCGAGTACAAATTTCATCAAACTCTTCACGGTTATATGCAATACCGCCTCCCGAGCCACCCATAGTAAATGACGGACGAATAATACAAGGGAAACCTAAGTTTTTGCTCGCGGCATGTGCTTCTGCAATCGTATGAACAATTTCAGCGCGCGGTGTATCTAAACCAATCGCTTTCATTGCTTTGTCGAAACGACTACGATCTTCAGCTTTATCAATCGCATCGGCTGTAGCGCCAATCATTTCAACATTAAATTCTTTTAATACGCCTTTCGCTTCAAGCTCGAGTGCACAGTTTAAAGCGGTTTGACCACCCATGGTCGGTAATACCGCACAAGGACGTTCTTTTTCAATAATTTTTCGTACAACTTCCCAATGAATAGGTTCGATGTAAGTCGCATCAGCCATTTCAGGGTCTGTCATTATTGTTGCAGGGTTCGAGTTGACTAAAATAACTCGGTAACCTTCTTCACGCAGTGCTTTACACGCTTGTGCGCCAGAATAATCAAATTCACATGCTTGACCAATAACAATTGGACCCGCGCCTAAGATCAAGATACTTTTTAAATCAGTACGTTTTGGCATTTTTATTCTCTCTTCTCTTGTCTAAGGGCTAAGCTTTTTTCGCAGCAACGATTAAGTCGATAAAATGATCGAACAATGGAGCAGCATCAGCTGGACCCGGGCTCGCTTCAGGATGACCTTGGAAACTAAACGCCGGCTTGTCTGTGCGATGAATACCTTGAATTGAACCATCAAATAGTGATGTGTGCGTCACTTTTAAGTTTTCAGGTAAGCTGTTTTCATCAACAGCGAAACCGTGATTTTGTGCCGTAATCATTACAACATTACGTGCGAAATCTTTAACCGGATGGTTGCCACCATGATGACCAAACTTCATTTTAATCGTTTTAGCGCCACTGGCTAAACCTAATAATTGATGGCCTAAACAAATACCAAACACTGGGATATCTGTTGTTAAGAATTTTTTGATTGCGCTAATAGCATAGTCACATGGTTCTGGGTCACCAGGACCATTTGATAAGAAAATACCATCTGGATTCATGGCTAATACTTCTTCAGCAGACGTTTGCGCCGGCACTACAGTTATCTTACAGCCGCGGTCCACTAACATACGGAGAATATTGCGTTTAGCACCAAAATCGTAAGCAACCACATGAAACTCTGATTTTTCAGGTGTAATATGGCCTTTTCCTAACTGCCAACTTCCTTCTGTCCACTGATAAGCTTCTTTGGTAGAAACAACTTTCGCTAAGTCCATACCTTTAAGGCCTGGAAAAGCTTGCGCTTGTGCTAGAGCCTTTGCTTCTTCTGCACTTGCATCAATTAAGTCGCCCGCGATTATACAACCATTTTGAGCACCTTTCTCACGTAAAATACGCGTTAGTTTCCGGGTGTCTATATCGGCAATACCTAAAATATTTTTTGCTTTTAGGTAGTCGCCTAAACTTTGCTCACTGCGAAAATTACTCGCTAACAAAGGTAAGTCACGAATTACTAAACCTTTTGCCCAAATAGTGTCAGATTCTTCATCTTCGCTATTGGTACCTGTGTTACCTATATGTGGATATGTAAGGGTAACAATTTGCTCTGCATACGAGGGATCTGTCAGAATTTCTTGGTAGCCAGTCATTGAAGTATTAAAAACTACTTCACCAACAGCCGCCCCTTCTGCACCGATAGCGGTGCCCTTAAATACAGTGCCGTCTTCAAGCACTAAAATGGCAGATTTAGTCAATGTAACCTCCGTTAAGAAGAAAGAAAATCAATGGTAAAACAACTAATAATTTAACCATTAACGATAAAAAGCGATACATACAAAAAATGCCAAAAAACTAACCTAGTTCATCATGAACAGTAAATTTTTGACAAAATCCACTTATTTTACGCTTGTAAGCTTCTTTCGTCTAGTGATAATTGTAAAAACTCTCTGTTTTTGACGTTATTGATGTAAAGACGTCAAAACTAAAGCTTTTCTATAAAAAGTACCCGTAAATACTAACCATCTAGTCAGGTTTATATTCACTAAAGTATTTTAGTTAATCTTTTAAACCTAGCACATCTTGCATATCATAAAAGCCGGCTTTGGCTTCGCTTAACCAAAATGCTGCGCGCATTGCGCCTAAAGCAAAGGTCATTCGTGAGCTGGCTTTATGGGTTAATTCGATTCTTTCACCAATATCAGCAAAGTATGCGGTATGCTCGCCAACAATATCGCCAGCTCTCACCGTTGCAAAACCTATCGTTTCTCTGCTGCGCTCTTCGGTAATACCTTCTCTGCCATATACTGCAACTTCATTTAAATCGCGACCCAATGTATCGGCTATAACTTGGCCCATTTTAACTGCGGTGCCTGATGGGGCGTCTTTCTTAAATCTATGGTGTGCTTCAAAAATTTCTATATCAGTATAATCGCCAATCGCTTTGGCCGTGATTTCAAGTAACTTAAACAATAAATTTACCCCAACACTAGTATTAGGTGCCAAAACAACCGGTATGTTATTGCCTGCGGCTTTAATTGTTTCTACTTGCTGATCTGAAAACCCTGTAGTGCCTATGACCAGTGCTTTATTATGTTGCTGACACCATTCAAGATGCTCAAGTGTGGCTTCAATTGACGTAAAGTCAATTAACACATCAGCGGCTAATAACGTCTCAACATCTGTTGTTGTTTTTTGATCGATAGCACCAATACCAGCTATTTCACCTAAATCAAAATTTTCAAATGATGAACCTACACGAACACTGCCACCAACAAGCTCAACAGATTTATGTTCTATTGCCGCTTGTATTAAATTGCGGCCCATACGTCCGCTACATCCTAAAATGGCTACTTTTACTTTCATAGCAACTTCTTCCTACTGGGTAATGTTATAAGGGTAATATCAGCATCAGCTGTATTATAAGCAATATTAAAAGCGGTATCTAAATCAACTGATTGGCTGAGCTCTTGTGACACTACATTAAAAATTCGCCACTGCGCTTCGTTCAACACTAGGTGGTAAAAAGCTGAAAAGTCGGTAAAAACTTCGTCTTTAGGGCCAATAAACTGCCAATCAACACAAGCAAGTATTAAGCTTTCACTCAACTGACTAAAACTCGCTTTTAATGCGATGAAACGCTTTATCTCTGCATGACTTAATACCGTAAATATATCTAAAAACTCTTGTTCAAATACTTTATCGCTATCAATTAATACCACTTTATCAGGCGTGTGCAAAGTACAAGGCAGCTGATAACACTGTTGCGTGTCTGCCATATTTTGCTGATAAAACGCCTTAGTGTAGCGCTGAAATAAATTTTCGATTGCTGATTTGTGCATAACTCAAACTTAGTTGATATCTTTTTAAATTTAGCTTATAAAAAAGCCCTCAACTGAGGGCTTTTTTAAAATAGACTAATTAGCTAACAATGGTTAATAGCTCAACGTCGAATATCAAGGTTGCATAAGGAGGAATTGCACCTTGCGAGCCACGTTCACCGTAAGCTAAGCCGTAAGGCACATATAAACGCCATTTTGAACCTTCAGCCATTAATTGTAATGCTTCAGTCCAACCAGCAATAACGCCGCCTACTGGAAACTCAGCAGGTTGACCACGGTCAACAGAACTATCAAAAATATCGCCATTGATGAATGTACCGTGGTAATGCACACGCACTGTACTAGCAGCTGTTGGCTTTTCGCCTTCACCTGTTGCTATTACTTCGTACTGTAAACCTGATTCAGTTGTTGTTACTTCATCACGTTTTGCATTTTCGACTAAGAAAGCTTCACCTTCAGCTGACTTTTCTTTAGCTTCAGCTTGCTCTAGTTCTTGCATCTTTTGCGATATAATACCGAATGCTTCATTTAAGTCTTCATCAGATACTTGGCTTTCAGTATTAGCAATAGCATCAGCTAAACCAGCTTGCACAGCAGATACGTCAAAATCTTTAAAAGGATTGTTACGTAGTTGGTCACCTAGTTGACGACCTACACCATAACTTACGCGTTGTTCGATTGTTTCAAGTTTATTTTCAGACATTATTTAATCTTCACTTAATTGATACGATAAAAATTCGCGATACAATAGCATAAATTTAACGCCCTCTGAAGTGCTAGCAAGGGTCAATTTGTTATTTATTATAAATTTTTGATCTTTAATTAGCTGTGACAGTTCATGGTTTGCAATTTCCAAGCGTTACTGCGAAGTTTCAGTGATTTTCTGATAACACTGTGTTAACACCGGGGCTGATAAATTTAAATCTTTAACTAAAATCATAGGGTATGCAATTAACACATCAAACTCAGAATTATTTCCTGCGGCCAAATCTCGCTGCATTGATGTTTCGCTGCTGTCAGGTAAACGTGATAAAAAGCTTAATGTTTCTTTAATATGTTTATCGCCAAGATTTACCCCTGCCTTGCGTGCTATGTCTGCATATTCATTAACAATGCGCTCCAATAAAAATGCAATATGACTTTGCGCACGAATTTCGCCTAAATTTAGTTTTCTCGCTGACGCTAAAGCACCCCAGGCAGCAACAAGTATAAACTTTCGCCACAAGGCAAGCTCAATATCACTGGTTACCCCTACACTAATGCCAGCTAATTTTAAACGCTTAGCTATAGCACTAAGCTGTTCTGTTTCTTCATCTTGTAAAGCAACACTTTGCTCACTCATTTGTTCACTAGTACTATCAACTGAAGCTTTATAAGTAAAAGCCCCTAAAGTGATATGAGGCTTTGCGCCAGTATGATTGATAACACCTGTAGTGGTTTTCTCGGCAATAATTTTTGCTAAACCGCCAATAATATTTTCTCGTGCGATACCCTGCTCTTGCATAACATCTGCAGCGTTAACACCGTTTAATAAAGGTATTACGCGTGTGTTCTTTACTATTAATGGTTTTAGTTGTGCAATAGCTATGGGTAATTGATACGACTTTACGCAGAAAAATATAACATCCGCTGGTGTTTCTAGGCTATTTGCCGTTATGTTTTCGGCATTCAAAACATTAACTTTATCTAACTGCACATCACCTTCAATACTCTTGATGGTTAAACCCGATGTTTGCATAGTTTGAAATTGTTCGCCACGGGCAACAAAAGTAACATTTTCGCCATGCTGCGCTAAACGGCCACCAAAATAACCGCCAACGGCACCACAGCCGACAATAACAAAATGCATCACTCTTCCTTTTAGTCCTAATTTAGGTAGAAGTTTATCATGAAGATACTCAAATGATCAGAAGCTTCGGGGGCAAAACTAAAATAACAATAATTTGTGATACCCATGATTTCAACTAAACTTTTAGGTTGTACACAACTGTTTCACCTATATAGATGAAACAACGACATCTAATCAGCAAGAACATAGTTAGTATTAGAAAAACAGACACACGTTTAATTGCAGTATTTAATTGCAGTATTTAATTGCAGTAAATGGTATGGAGTAATGTTTATCTGTTTTTATGAGTTTGTTCAAAAATATAATACAAACAAATAACTCAAGGGACATTATCATGAGCAAAGTTATACTAATTGCCTTAGCTATACTATTACTTAGTGGTTGTAGCGACGCTAGCAAAACATCGAATACTGCAACAATTGATAAAACTAAAACGAGTAGTAAAGCTAATATAGAACAAACGACTACAAAAAATAGTGCGACTAACATTGAAGAAACTCAAGCAATGGTATTGCTTAGTGGTCTACCAACATTAGGGACTACCGATAGTATCGCTATTATTGAAATGGATCCCGACTCGGCCAATTTTGGCAATATACTTTATGACTATTCACTCCCCAAACTTGATGCGCCTATGCACCATCTGTATTACAGCCCTAATGGACGTTTGTATGCGACTGGGCTGGGTTCACAATGCAGCTTAGCTGAAATTGACTTAGTTAGAAACGCAAAAGCTGAGCCGGTAATTAGTAATTTCGAATGCCTGAATACCAATGGACAAAATGTCGGAGAAGATATTATGTGGCATAACGTCAATGGTGAACTAACGATGTTCGTTACCTTTATGGGCGGCTCTGATTTAACTCAAATTGACGCTGGTACAGTCGGCGTATTCAACGCCCAAACTAATGAAGTCATTAAAATTATCGAAGCAAGAAAGTCTCAAGTAGAAGCAGGTCAGCCATATATCATGTTCCCGCATGGTATTTCAGCTTATGGCGATAGAATGGTAGTAACATCTTCTACTCACCCAACCATTGCTACAGAAATTGGCAATACCATAACCATTATCGACTTAAACACTTTAAAACCAATCGAAACCATTGTCATTGAAGATGCCAAGCCTGTTGGGTTCCCATCATCTCCTGTCGAAGTGCTTTTTGTGCGCCCCAGTATTATCGAAGGAGTCGAGCCTGCTATTTTAGTAAACACCTTATTCGGTTTTGAAACCTGGAGAGTACCTTATAATGCGAAAACTAAAACATTCAGTACACCTGAAAAGTTATACAACGGAGCAACAGAAGGTACAGCCGTACCGTTAGAGTTTTATGGTAATGAAGATGAATTATTTATCAGCCATGGCGTGCCCGGTATAGTCAAGCGCTACGATTTAAAACAATTACCTAGCTTAGTATCGTCAGGTGAAGATATAAAAGCAGAAAACGGTGCGCACCATATGATATTTTATAAAACCGCTGCCGGTCGCAAGCTCATTGCCGTACAAAACAATTTATTAAATTTGGGCGATGCTAAAGACAATGATCCGACCGACGTAGATTTTCTAGTGAAATTAAATCACCACTCAGTCACCGTACATGACCTTCTCACAGGAGAGCGACTTGGCGAAATTAACTTCAAAGAAAAATACAAAAAAGGCATCGATAACATTGAAGCTTTATTTGGCTCAGGCTTTACGCACCATCATTAATCATCATGAAAATTGCCACAATAGTTGTCGCTATCGCTGTTTTATTTATAGCGTCAACTATTTACACTCAACAAAATAAAAAACTAGACACACACCTGGTCGAATTCACCGCACCATTTGTTTTTGGCCGTTTTAACTTGCCAGAAAATAATCCCTTAACCCAAGAATCAGTTTTACTCGGCAGAAGGCTTTTTTACGATCCTATATTGTCTAGCAACAATCAAGTGTCTTGTGCGACCTGCCATAAGCAAGCACTGGCCTTTACTGACGGTTTAAAAACATCAGTAGGCATATCAGGAAATCCCCTTGCTTTCAATTCCATGAGCTTAGTGAATTTAATGTGGGGACCCAGACATTTTTTTTGGGATGGTCGTGTTTCATCGCTAGAAGAGCAAGCAATTCATCCGATCGCCCATGTTGATGAAATGGCGCGTAATATCGAAGAACTAATCGTGGATTTAAATAATGATGAGACCTATAAAAAACTATTTAAACAGGCTTTTGGCAATATAAGCGAACAAAACATAGCGAAAGCGTTAGCTAATTTTCAGCGGACATTGATTTCAGCTAATTCACGATACGACCAATATTTACGTGGTGAAATATCCCTTACTGCCAAAGAGGAACAAGGCCGTAAGCTTTTCATGGCTCATCCTGATACTAAAGTGGTATTACGCGGGGGGAATTGCATTGATTGTCATAGCCAATTTCTCACCAGTGGCTTTGGCACTGCGTTTGATGGCTTTAGCAATAATGGTTTAGATGATGATCAAACATTACAACCTGGCTTATTTACGTTAACTAACAATGAAATGCATCGAGGCTTATTCAAAGCACCAACATTACGCAATATAGCTGTTACATCTCCTTATATGCATGATGGGCGTTTTGCTACTTTGCAGGAGGTTTTAGCACACTACAATGGCGGTATTAAGCGCAGTAAAACGCTCAGCCCATTAATTATTGAAGCAGATAATATTGCCAAAACACAAAGCGACCATATTAGCTTAAACCTCAATGATAATGAAATAACCGCTATCATCGCATTTTTACATACGCTAACTGATGAAAAATTCTTGGCTAACCGTGCTTTTTCAAGCCCTTTTATGGCAGAAAATAATGATGATGACTAAATCAACTAAGGTTACTTTGGTTTTTGGTACGCTACTATTAACCGCTGGCTTAGCTATATCTTCATTTTGGCTTCGAGCTTTACCGCAAGACTTAACGATTCGCTTTCATCCCTATGTTGGCGATAAACCTTTAGTTTTAAATAGCCAAAGCTATAAAAACCCTGGCGGTGATGGTGAATTTTCAATAAGAGATTTTCAATTATTTATCAGCAATATTGCCTTAGAGTTCTCCAAGAAAACTATTAACGAAGCAGAAAGCTATCATCTTGTTAGGTTTGACGGAGATAGCACATTCGACCAATTTGTTATTCCTAATATCAAAATACAAAACCTTCGGAAGCTATCATTTGGCATTGGCATTGATCCAAAAGCAAATGGCGCTATTTTATTTTCGGGCGATTTAGATCCTAATAGTAGAATGGCTTGGAATTGGCAAGTGGGTTATAAATTTTTGCTATTAGAAGGCACACTTACATTAAGGGAAAGCCAACTGCCACTGGTTTATCATATTGGCTTTGACGAAAGCTATACTAAACTCAATTTTGACATTGCGCCTGAAATAAATGCAAAAAATGGTGTCATTAATTTCAAAATAGATCTTCGCCGTTTGTTTCAAAAGTCCAGTAAAGTGGCCAAGTCGTCGATAAGGCTAAAATCAAACGAAGACATTGAATATATTGATATGTCTGAAATGTCTCATGTAAAATTCTCTCCTGTAGATGTAAAAGCCATCGCAATAGGCTTTCATGACTTTATCAGTATTTTATAATTTCTATTCCTTTAATATAAACATTCCTACAGCGAAAATTGTTATTCACTCAATATAACAACAGACTTGACTTAAAAACCTAAAAGTAAACTTAAGATAACTATTACTCGAATAAAACTGACTTAAGCTAGTATTAATCATAACCAAAGCCTGCTGAAAATATCTCTAAAAATGATTTTTTCACTAATTAACCTTCATTTACACTTATCATTAGAGTAAAAAACGACCTGCCCATTTAGTCCTTTAAAAGTACAAATAAAGGCTTTTGCACCAAAAAAAGCTATCTGCACTACTTAACCACAATAAAAAAAACATAATAAACCACTGAATTAAAAGATTAATATAATTTTTATCATAAAATGCGCACATTTTTTGCACAAACTGGTTGACGAGAAAACCTCACCATGGGAATATGACCATCAGTTGAGTAATTGCCCGTTTAGTATTTTTTGCCAACTAAAAGCAAAAATGTAATAGATATAAAATTACTAACAACACACAAAATATACAGGGTTCACCATGTTTAAAAACATACAACAAACACTAACGTCAACAAGCAAAAAGGGAATTAATATGTCTAGCTCAACAATCCATAAAACTCAAAACAATAATCAATCAAGATCAAAATTTGGCAAACTAGGTATGTTAGCTGCAGCAGTTATGGCTGCATCAGCACCAGCTTATGTACAGTCTGTCGAGTTTCTTGATGGTCTTGCAGAAGTTAACTTTTTAGCTCTGCAAAACTATCAGTCAATTCAAGCGAAAGAAGGTGCATTCCGTCCAGCTGATGAAGAACAGTCTTCAGGTTTTGGTCGTTTAAGAGTCAACTTACAACTTAAATTTCACATCAACGAGCATATCGTAGCCGATGTTGACATTGCTGAAGAGCCAAATGACTTTGGTAACAACGGTGACCGAGATTTCGCATTTCACCAAGATTTCGCGGGTATTGAGTTTGAGCTTCTTGGCCTAACGGGTCAAGCGCGTGAAAACGCTGACTTAACGCTTCGCTTGGGTAACATTGGCGCAGCCCCTTTCCAGTTCAAAGGTTTCCAGGATGGCGCTGACAACCAAGGCAATGCACTTATTGGTAACGGCATCACTGATTACGCAACCGCAGAAAATGGTATGCAATTAAGCTACAGCGAAACACGTGATAGCGGTATGATCCGTGGCTATAATGTTGCTGGTCATATTACTACTTCAAGTTTTGGTGAAGCTTTCCAAGAAGATCGCGGCTTCAACTTCCGCCTACAAGGAACACTTGAATTCGCCGGTGGTTTTAAAGCGGGTTTAAATTATTTCCAAGCGAACCAAGGCGACCAATTACGTTTTGAAAATGGCGTAGCTAGCCTTGCCGGTGTTACTACAACTAACTATCGTTTTGGTGATGGTGAAAACTATAACTTCTCTGCTGGCCCTTCGAGTGAACGTGATACCCATGTTGGCGCAATGCCAGGTATTGAACAGTCGATTATTCAGTTGAACTTAGCATATCAACCTACACCAGAAACGAGTCTTATTTTGATGGTTGGTAAGTCGACTGATGATTATACCTTCGCAGATTCAGCGGGTAACGCAGTAGCCGGCGTTACTTATTTTGGTGTCGATGGCGTTGCAAATGCCCAAGGAACAACTTTCGACTCAAATAGTGTAATTAAGGGTGATACTTCTGTTGAGTACTATACCATTGAAGCACAACACTACATTATTCCTAACAAGTTCTATGTGGCAGCTCGTTACTCAGATGCTGAAAACACTTCAGATTTAATTGCACAAACGGACAACACTGTTGAGCGTATTCAAGTAGCTGCAGGTTACTGGTTTAATGACAAAACATTGTTGAAGTTTGAATATGTTGATCAAGATGAAGGTGTTAACTCAGGTGGCCAAATCGGCACAGGTTTTGACGGTTTTACATCAGAAATTTCAGTTAAATTCTAAGTTATTAGCCGGCTTGAGTCGGCTGATTTAACCTAGTAATGTAAAGCCTAGCGTTGAACTAAGGTGCATTGCAGACAGTCTTACATTTTCTAGACTACGAAAAATTAAAATTACAATTACAATTACAAAAAATAGTCTCATCTAACGCCATTTTAGGTGAGACATTAACTTTGAATATGGGGAATACCAGATGATGAACAGATTAATTATGCTGGCTTGCGGCGTTATGACTATGAGCGCTGCTGTAGCAAACGAAACTATTACCATCGCCACAGTAAACAACGGTGACATGATCACCATGAAAGAGCTGAGCAGCGATTTTACTGACAAAAATCCGAGTATCGAATTAAAGTGGGTAACACTAGAAGAGAATATTCTTCGACAACGCGTAACAACTGATGTGGCAACTCGTGGTGGTCAATATGATGTTATGACCATAGGGACTTATGAGGTTCCAATTTGGGGGAAACAAGGTTGGCTAACAGAGCTTGATAAGCTTGGGGCAAGCTATGACGCAGAAGATTTATTACCTGCTATAAAAAGTGGCTTAACAGTTGATAACAAACTATTCGCTGCACCATTTTATGGTGAAAGCTCAATGGTAATGTACCGCACTGACCTTATCGAAAAAGCCGGTCTGAAAATGCCTAAAAGCCCAACGTGGGATTTTATTCGCAAAGCAGCTAAAGCCATGACAGATAAAGAAGCCGGTGTTTACGGAATTTGTTTACGCGGAAAAGCAGGCTGGGGTGAAAACATCGCTCTTATTACCGCTATGTCTAACTCATTTGGTGCGCGCTGGTACGATGAAAACTGGAAACCACAGTTTGACTCTCAAGAATGGCATGACACGTTACAATACTATGTAGATATAATGGAAGAATCTGGTCCTCCAGGCTCTTCAGCAAACGGTTTCAATGAAAACTTAGCGTTATTCCAAACAGGTAAATGTGGTATTTGGATTGATGCAACGGTTGCTGGTGCATTTGTTACTAACAAAGAAGACTCTTTAGTCGCCGATAAAGTCGGTTTTGCTTTAGCACCTCATAATAATCTAGGTAAACGTGGTAACTGGTTATGGGCTTGGACTTTAGCCGTACCTGCAAGCAGTAAGAAGTCTGATGCCGCAATGAAGTTTATTAGCTGGGCAACATCTAAAGAGTACACAACATTAGTAGCAGACAAAAAAGGTTGGGTAAATGTTCCTCCAGGAACAAGAGCTTCACTTTACAACAACCCTGAATATATGGCTGCAGCTCCTTTTGCACAAATTACTTTAGATTCCATTCAATCAGCAGATCCTAAAAACCCAACCGTAAAACCTGTTCCTTATGTCGGTGTGCAGTTTGTTGCTATCCCAGAGTTTCAAGGCATAGGCACGGCAGTTGGACAACAGTTTTCTGCCGCATTAACCGGAACAATGACAGTGAAAGAAGCGTTAGAAACTTCTCAACGCCTAGTGGAACGTGCAATGAGAAAAGCGCGCTATCCAAAATAGTTCATTGGTTATTAGTGGGCAAGCCGCAAATGCTTGCCCAAATATTTACTTTTAAAAGGTCTTGGTGATGGCGACAACAAATTCACGTACACTCGCTCGGTTAATGTTATTTCCTTCAGTGGTTTTACTGTTGGCTTGGATGTTGGTTCCGCTATGCATGACATTGTACTTTTCGTTTTTAGATTACAATTTGCTTACCCCCGGAAACAATGAGTTCATTGGTTTCTTAAACTATGAATTTTTCCTAACAGATCCTGCATTTATAACTTCTTTTTTCAATACTTTATTACTGGTTGGTGGTGTTTTATTGATCACCCTAGGCGGTGGTATTGGTTTAGCTATATTGCTCGACCAAGCTATATGGGGACGCAACTATGTCCGTATTATGGTACTTGCACCATTCTTCGTTATGCCAACTGTTTCGGCTCTCGTGTGGAAAAATATGTTAATGAACCCTGTTAATGGTTTATTCGCTCATTTTGCCGATTGGATTGGCGTTACCCCAATAGATTTTTTTGCTCAAATTCCATTATTGTCAATTATTATCATTGTTTCATGGCAGTGGTTACCTTTTGCCGCGCTAATATTGCTTACTTCAATTCAATCACTCGACCGTGAGCAACTTGAAGCCGCAGATTTAGATGGCGCTGGACCATTCAGTAAATTTTATTACATTGTTTTGCCCCATTTAGGACGAGCAATTACCGCGGTAATTTTAATAGAAACAATTTTCTTACTGTCTATTTTCGCTGAAATATTAGTAACGACCAGCGGTGGACCAGGTTATGAGTCAACCAACATTACTTACCTAATTTACACTCAATCATTACTACAGTTCGATGTTGGTGGTGGTTCAGCAGGTGGCATTGTGGCTGTAATTATCGCCAATATAGTTGCAATATTCTTAATGCGATTAATTGGCAAGAACTTGGAGGATTAACTGATGTCGATAAATAAGAGTAATAAATCAAAACTAATTTATACCTTTTTAGCTTGGACGATCAGTAGCTTAATATTTTTCCCAATATTATGGACCCTGATCACAAGCTTTAAAACAGAGGCTGAAGCTATATCTTCTAGCCCGAGTTTATTCATGTTTGACTGGACGTTAGAGAATTACGAAGAGGTTTTAGCTCGCTCGCCATACTTTAACCATTTTTGGAATTCTATCGTGATTTCACTAGGCTCGAGTATTTTAGGCTTACTAATCGCTATCCCTGCAGCTTGGTCAATGGCATTTGTCCAAACTAAACGTACTAAAAATTTATTAATGTGGATGCTTTCAACCAAAATGTTGCCGCCAGTAGGTGTGCTTATTCCAATTTACTTGTTGTTCCGTAATTTTGGTTTACTCGATACTAAGTTAGGTTTGGTTATTGTGATGACCTTGATTAACTTACCGATCATGGTGTGGATGCTATATACCTATTTTAGAGAGATCCCGAGTGAAGTGCTAGAAGCGTCAAGAATGGATGGGGCAAGTATCGGCGAAGAAATATTATATGTACTTTTGCCTATCGCCTTACCTGGTATCGCTTCAACATTATTATTAAATGTAATTTTAGCGTGGAATGAAGCCTTTTGGACCCTCATTCTAACTGCAGCAGATGCAGCACCGTTAACCGCGTTTATCGCCAGTTATTCAAGCCCAGAAGGCTTATTTTATGCCAAGTTGTCTGCAGCGTCAGCAATGGCCATTGTGCCAATTCTAATACTTGGTTGGTTTAGTCAAAAACAATTAGTGCGTGGATTAAGTTTCGGCGCAGTTAAATAGGAGATTTGAAAATGGGTAGTATTAATTTAAAGCAAGTAACTAAAAACTTCGGCGATGTAAGCGTAATTAAACCGATTGATTTAGAAATTAAAGACGGCGAGTTTATCGTATTTGTTGGTCCATCAGGTTGTGGTAAATCAACGTTATTAAGAATGATTGCCGGCTTAGAAGACACCACAAGTGGCAACATAGAAATTGATGGCGAAGATGCAACGGCTACACCTCCAGCTAAAAGAGGTTTAGCCATGGTGTTTCAATCTTATGCTTTGTATCCACATATGACAGTGCGCAACAATATCGCTTTTCCATTAAAGCGTGCAAAAGTTAGCAAAGAAGAAATTGAAAGCAAAATAGCGAATGTCGCTAAAATATTAAACTTGTCTGATTACCTAGAGCGTAAACCTGGGCAATTATCAGGTGGCCAACGCCAACGTGTTGCTATAGGTCGCGCCATTGTGCGTCAGCCTTCTGCATTTTTATTTGATGAGCCTTTATCTAATTTAGATGCGTCTTTGCGCGTTAATATGCGTCTAGAAATTTCTGAACTACATAAAACTTTAGCCACAACCATGATTTATGTTACGCATGATCAGGTAGAAGCTATGACAATGGCTGATCGTATTGCAGTATTTAATGCCGGCATAATCGAGCAAGTAGGCAGCCCTTTAGAGCTATACAACACCCCAGCTAATAAATTTGTCGCGGGTTTTATTGGTTCACCAAAAATGAACTTTATGGATGTTGATCCCATTACTGATGATCCAACTTGTTGCTTAGGCATTAGACCAGAACATATTGAAATATCAACAGAAGCAGGCATGTGGGCTGGAAAAGTAGGTGTAATTGAACATCTTGGTTCTGAAACATTTTTACATGTTCATGTTGAAGGCAGTGGCACCTTTACCGTTAAAGCCGGTGGTGATTGTCCTTTTGTTTATGGCGACAAAATTTTTCTAAGTGCCATGGACAACAAGATGCTTCATTTTGATGCCGCTGGAATCACTTTGCCTCAACAACACGCTAGCGTTGTTTCTATTTAGGCTGTTGGAAACTAAGAGCAAATATCTATGTCTATTAAACTAAACAATAAAACCCTTGATGCGCTACCAAGTCAGGTTGTAAAACCTAATTACAGTAGAGAGTCTTTGTCACCTGGGATCATTCATATCGGTGTTGGTAATTTTCATCGTGCGCATCAAGCTATGTACATGCACAAATTATTTAACGTCGGAATTGCTCACGATTGGGCAATACGTGGTGCCGGCATTAAGTCATACGATGCGGCAATGCGAGATAAACTACAACAACAAGATTGGTTAACAACCGTTGTTGAATTAGATGATAAGAACCTTACCGCTCAGGTTACTGCATCTATGATCGATTTCATTGAAAATGACGCCGAAACGCTAATTACTGCGCTCAGTGAAAGTGAAATTCGCATTGTATCTTTAACCATCACAGAAGGTGGTTACTTTATGGATGACAAAACAGGAGCTTTTAACCTCGCTCATCCAGAAATTCAAGCCGACATTGCCAATATCGACTCACCTTCTACCGTATTTGGCTTAATTATCGCGGCACTGAAAATTCGTCGTGCGCAAAACATAAAACCTTTCACGGTAATGTCTTGCGACAACATTCCACATAATGGCAATGTTACGCAACGTGTTGTCAATGAGATGGCCAATGCCATAGACCCTGAATTAGCAAATTGGATCAGCAAGAAAGTAACCTTTCCAAATTCAATGGTTGACTGCATTACGCCTGCAACATCAGCGCAAGAGCGTGAACGGTTAACCAGCTTATTTGGCATTGAAGACCAAGCGCCTGTTTTTTGCGAACCTTTCAGACAATGGGTATTAGAAGACAACTTTGTTAATGGTCGCCCTCCTTTAGAGGCTGTCGGCGTAGAGTTTGTTGAAGATGTAGCACCATTTGAATTAATGAAATTACGTATTCTTAATGGTGGTCATGCTGCTATTGCTTACCCGGCATCATTGTTAAACATTGCTTTTGTACATGACGTGATGGCAGATCCGTTGATCAGTAAGTACCTTAAAAAACTAGTGAGTGAAGAAATTATCCCAACGCTTTCACCTGTGCCGGGTGTTAGTTTTGATGATTACTTTTCAATTATTGAATCTAGATTCGCTAATCCAGAAATTCGCGATACTGTGCCTAGGCTTTGCCAAGATGCATCAAACCGTTTACCAAAGTTTATCTTGCCAATTATAGCGGCTAACATAGCAAGTAACAGAGACTGTAAAGGCCTCGCACTTGTTGTAGCGTTATGGTGCCGACTTTGTTTTGAAGGTGGTAATTTAGAAAGCACTTTTACGCTTGATGACCCGCAATCCACAAGATTAATATCACAAGCCATTTTAGCTAAAGATGACGCGCCAGTATTTTTACAAATGAATGATATATTTGGAAATCTTAGCAATAATGACAACTTTACTAAAAACTTTACCTTTTGGTTGGAAATGCTTTGGGATGTCGGTACTCTTGCTACCCTAGAGCGGTATTTAAAATAACAATACAATAGGAAACATAAAGATGACTGAATTTAAAGCTTTATCCGGACATAGCACCATAAGTTTGGTCATCTTTGATTGCGACGGTGTGTTAGTCGATAGTGAAATATTAAGCCAACGCGTATTACTTAATATGCTTAAAGAAATCGGTGTAGTGGTATCAGAAGATTATTTTCTAACCAACTTCTTAGGATTTAATTTTGAGCATGTTACCGCGAAAGTTTTCGCCGACTTTGCTATTACCTTAACTCGTGAATTTCGCCAGCGCTATCGAGAAGCATTAATAGACGTTTTTGCCGAGGAGTTACAACAGACTCAGCATCTTGATTCAGTATTATCTCAACTTTCGGTAAAAAGTTGCGTCGCCACAAGTGGCAGCCCAGCGAAAGTAAAACACTCGCTACATTATACCAAGCTTGAACAGTACTTTGACGGCCGGGTATTTACCTCCTCTGAGGTGGAAAATGGCAAACCCGCGCCAGATTTATTTATACACGCTGCCAAACAAATGGGCGTAGCACGTGAAAACTGTTTAGTGATAGAAGATTCTAATGCGGGTATCAGTGCTGCTCTTGCGGCCAATATGCATGTCATCAGATATGTTGGTGCTAGTCACCTGAAAAATAAAGATGTTGCTACTAAAATACACGACGATGTTAGTACAATAGAACATTGGGAACAGTTATTTGAGCAAGTACCTTCGCTTAGTTCATCAGTTAAAATCGAGAGGTAAACCGTGTTAAAACGATCTAATTCAGAAATAAGAAAGTTAGACGATGCTGCTAAAGCAGGTTGGTTGTATTACGTTGCCGGCAATACACAAGAAGAAATAGCTAAAAAGCTTAATGTGTCGCGTCAATCAGCACAGCGCATGGTTGCTCTATCGGTAAGTGAAGGTTTGATTAAAGTCAGGCTAGAACATCCAATCGCTAAGTGTATGGACCTGCAATTAAAAATCAAAAATCGCTTTGGCTTACAATCATGTATTGTCGTACCAAGTGATGACAATGAGCCAACGTCAACCTTAGGTCTTGCCCAAGCCGGTGCTAAAGAAATAGAACTGCATTTAAAATCACTAGAGCCGAAAGTAATCGCTATGGGAACAGGTCGAGTTTTAAGAGCTTGTGTGGAAGAACTGGCTTTATTGAATTGTGAGCAGCATCAAATAGTTGCTTTACTCGGTAACATGGCTTCAGATGGCTCGGCTTCTTCATACGATGTTGTTATGCGTATGGCTGAACACATCAATGCTAAACATTACCCTATGCCATTACCTGTACTACCCAGTAGTAAGGAAGAAAAAGAGCAATTACATGCCCAGCGGTATATCGCTAATAACTTAAAGTTAGCAGCGCAAGCTGATGTGACTTTTATTGGTGTTGGTAATCTAGCCATAAACTCTCCGCTACATATCGATGGTTTTGTCACCCCAAAAGAACTCAAAGAGCTACAAACCAAAGGCGCTGTTGGAGAATTAATTAGTTGGGTGTTAGATATCAACGGTAATTTAATTGACTGCGCCGTCAACCAACGCGTTGCCAGTACGCCTTTGAAAGTTAACTCTGACAAAGCAGTGTATGCCATTGCCGCGGGTGAAGAGAAAGTATTTGCCATATTAGGCGCGCTAAGATCTAAATTAATCAATGGTTTAATCACCAATGAATACACCGCTGAACGTTTATTAAGCATAGATTAAAATCGACCGAGTTTAATCGCGCTAGCAAGTTAACCATTACCATTTTAATACCCTAGTAACCGGTAAAATAAAGGAATTACAATGACATTTAAAGTAGCTGTTTTCGGTGAAGCTCTTTTTGACATGATCGAGCAAGAAAATGGCGATTACCGTCCATTTATTGGTGGTTCTCCATATAATGTAGCTAGAAGTTTTTCTAAACAGGGGCTTGATTGTAGCTACTTGTCACCTATTTCGACTGATACATTTGGCGATAAAATCTACCAATCTGCTGTCGAAGAAGGGATAAATATACCGACTAATAACAGATCGTTTCAAGCAACGTCATTAGCTTTAGTTTATAAAAATGAGCAAGGCAACCCAGATTACAGGTTGTATCGTAAGTCAGTTGCTGATTTAGATATTAACGCGCAGCAACTTTTAGAGCTTCTCCCGAAAGATTTAGATCTTTTTCACACCGGTTCTTTAGCACTTGTGCCAGAAATGATCGATGTATTAATTCCAGTAATGACAGCGCTAAAATCTAGAGGGGTTAAAATTAGTATCGATGTTAATGTCCGCAAAGGAGTTGAAATTAACCACGCTAAATATGTTGAAGCTATCGCTCAATTGGTCAGTTATGCAGACATTGTAAAAGTCAGCGATGAAGATTTACTATTACAAGATTTAATTGGTGATCCCGAGCAGCTAGCAAGTGCGATGCTTGAGAACATGACAAATGGTATGGTGGTGCTAACATTAGGTGAAAACGGTGCCCACTTTATCACTAAAGACGTTAATATTAAGCAAGCTGTATTTAAAGCCGTCCCCATGGGCGATACTGTAGGTGCTGGAGATACTTTCTTTTCAGCTATGCTGGCTCAATTACTGCGTGAGAATGCACTAACGCCTTCAGCTAAGAAAGAAGACTTAGCTTATGCCTTAAAATTTGGTTCTTTAGCGGCTTCTATCAACGTATCAAAAATTGGTTGTCATCCACCGACTCAAGCAGAAGTACTCACCAAACTAGACTGGCCTGCAAGTTCCTAAAGCAACTGGCGCTAACTTTGAATAAGCAGCATTCACCTGTTTATTCAAATAGTTATTTTGGCTAACTACTCTATTTTTTGAAACAAACATAAATTTTATTATAAAGGCTTATTAAACATGTTAACTAATTCACTGGCATGGCAAAACTTACAAATTCATTATTTAGACAGCAAAACAATTCACTTAAAATCTTTATTTAGGATCGACCCTGAACGCTTTGATAAATTCACCATTTCAGCATCAGGATTAACTTTAGATTACTCAAAAAATCATTTAGTACCTGAAACGAAAAAATTGCTGGTTGATTTAGCGCAGCAATGTGGTGTTAAAGAAAAAATAGAGAAAATGTTTTCAGGTGCCCCAATTAATACCACTGAAAACCGCCCCGTTTTGCATACCGCCTTACGTAATTTTTCTGATGAGCCAGTATATGTTGATGGCGAAAATATTATGCCCTTGGTCAAAAGCACTTTAGAGAAAATTAAGGTGTTTGTGAATGACGTTTCATCTGGCGTTACCAAAGGTTATAGCGGCAAGCCCTTTACAGATATCGTGGCTATTGGTATTGGTGGCTCATTTTTAGGGCCTAAAATCATGTCTGAGGCTTTAAAGCCCTATCGTCAAAAGCACTTGAATGTACATTACGTTGCCAATGTTGATGGTTGTCATATTCATGATGTGTTATCTGGTTTAGATCCTGAAACCACTTTAGTAATCACCTCATCAAAAACATTAACCACACAAGAAACGCTTAGAAATACTGAGTCGGCGAAAGAATGGTTCTTAGAGCAAGCTGAAGTTGCCGATATTCAACATAACTTTGCCTGTGTATCGAGTAATATTGAAGCGGCTAAAAGCTTTGGCATAAGTGAGCAAAATATCTTCCCAATGTGGGATTGGGTAGGTGGTCGTTACTCTATTTGGTCTGCTATTGGTTTACCGCTTGCCATTGGTATTGGCTATGATAATTACTTAGCGTTTTTAAATGGCGCCTTCGAAATGGATGAACATTTTAGACAGGCACCCTTTGAAGAAAATATGCCCGTAATTATGGCACTGCTGGGCATTTGGTATAGAAATTTCCACGGTGCACAGTCGCAAGTATTGTTACCGTATTATCATTATTTACGTGGTTTACCGGCTTACATACAACAATTAGATATGGAAAGTAACGGTAAATCGGTCAATTTAGATAATAAAGAAACCAACTACGATACCGGCCCTATTATTTGGGGTAGTGAAGGAACGAATGGACAACATTCATTTCATCAGTTGATCCATCAAAGTAAAACGCCAATACCGGTCGACTTTATTCTACCGCTTAACCCACATGTTGATATTTCTGATCATCACGACATGTTAATTGCTAACTGTTTAGGCCAAAGCCAAGCGTTAATGGAAGGCCAAACTGAAGAACAAGTTATTGCCGCCATGACAAAAGCAAAATGTAGCACTGATGAGATCAGTTACTTGTCATCTCATAAAGTAATGAAAGGCAATAAACCTAGTAACACCTTATTAATGCCAAAATTAACCCCTAAAGCTTTAGGTAGCCTCATTGCTTTGTATGAGCATAAAGTTTTTGTGCAAGGCGTGATCTGGCAAATAAACTCATTTGACCAATGGGGGGTGGAATTAGGTAAAGCACTGGGTAATGAAATATTTAGCAAGCTTTCTAATATTGATATGCCTTTAAATATGGACGGTTCAACTAAAGGCTTGATCGAAATTAGCCGAAAAAGACGCACCATAAGTTAAAAAATAATAATCAAATAAACTGTAGTCCCTGTCATTAAATTTATTACTGGGGCTACTTTTATTGTTTATAACACGATAAAACCCCATCACCACTCTTAGTAATCAAACCTAATACTTATACACTTCCTAAATCTGTAATCTACTGAAATGAAATACCATTTATAGATTTCGTTCTTAATACCTCTAACAAACCCACACAAATCGCATAATCCAAACCTAATAACTACAAAAATCATATCTAAGGCTAAAGCTAAATAGGCACTGTTATTTCTCATTTGTTGAAGTTTTATAAATCAGCCAATTAGCCCACGTAAAGTATTCGTATTAGCAAATATCATGGTTATCACAGGGTAAAATTGCTGTTCAATTTAGTCATAATTAAAGTACAGTAGAAAATAAGCGCTAAAACATAATAAAATAAATAATAATAAGGATATTCATTCATGAATACAAAACCTCCGTCATCAGACGCCGTTAGCACAATACAACATACTGAAGAAATTCAAAGTTCGGTGTTATATGTACTCTTTATTTCATCGGTGGCCGCCATTGGTGGTTTTCTTTTTGGTTTTGACTCGGGTGTTATTAATGGCACCGTTACCGCGCTAGGTAATGCTTTCAATTCCAACGATATATCTACTGGGTTTAATGTCGCCTCTGTACTTTTAGGCTGTGCGCTTGGTGCGTTATTGGCTGGTCCAATTGCAGATAAAGCCGGTCGTAAACCTATTATGGTTATTACGGCAATTATCTTTGCCGTTAGTGCATTTGGCTCTGGCATATCAGACTCTTCGGCAGAGTTTATTTTTTATCGTTTATTGGGCGGCTTAGGCATTGGCGCCGCATCAGTACTAGCTCCTGCTTATATTGCCGAAGTTGCCCCCGCGGCGCTTCGTGGTAGGTTAGCCACTTTGCAACAATTAGCCATTGTGCTTGGTTTATTTGCCGCCTTTTTAAGTAATTATATTATTGCTAATGAGGCTGGCGGTGCTGAAGCTATTTTAATGCTTGACCTTCCCGCTTGGCGTTGGATGTTTTGGGTTGAACTTATCCCAGCTATATTATTTATTGTCGGTGTTATTTTTATTCCTGAATCACCAAGATATTTAGTAGCTCAAGGCAGAATTGAAGAAGCCAGAATTATATTTAAACGTATCGCCACTGGCGCCGAAGATGCACAGGTTGAAGAAGTAAAAAAATCATTACACGGCGATAAAAAACCTGGCATTGCTGATCTCTTTATTGATGGCAAGAAAAAAATTCATCCTATTATTTGGGTCGGTATTGCTTTGTCGGTATTTCAACAGTTTGTCGGGATTAACGTAGTGTTTTATTACGGGTCTCAGCTTTGGCAAGCAGCAGGCTTTGACGAATCCCAATCTTTATTTATTAATGTAATGGCAGGCATAACCAATATTGTTTCCACTTTTATTGCCATTGCATTGGTTGATAAAATTGGCCGAAAACCCTTGTTGCTAGTTGGCAGTGTTGGCATGTTTATATGCTTAAGCGCGTTAACTTATACCTTTGGTACGGCTGGATTTAACGAATTAGGACAGCTCGCGTTATCAGAAAGTATGGGGACATTCGCTTTAATATCCGCTAACTTATTTGTGGTGTTTTTTGGCTTAAGTTGGGGGCCAATTGTTTGGGTATTATTAGGCGAAATGTTTAATAACCGCATTCGTGGTGCGGCCTTAGCCGTTGCAGCTAGCGCACAATGGATAGCAAACTTTGCCATTACCATGACATTTCCAATATTATTAGGTAGCGTTGGATTAGCTGGCGCTTATGGTTTATATGCCCTGTCTGCCTTTATTAGTATATTCTTTGTGGTTAAATACATTAAAGAAACGCGCGGTATTCGTTTAGAAGCAATGTAAGCTTTATGAGCAATTGCGCTTAGATAGACTTAAATTCTAAGGTTCTAAATGAATAAATACATTTAGGACCTTACTCTGATAAAAGTGTAGATATTTAAGGAGCGTATTACTTAAGAAACGAGCCCCCTTATGATGACTGGGACATATTTAAGTGCCCAGACAAGGCGGTATCGATACCTTAAAATGATTAAAGAAGACGATAACCTTAAAGACATTCCCGTTGTTATCACAAGTACTTCAAATACGGCACAAGCAATTAAAGAATTGTTATCGTTTTGACGCTAGTGGCAACATAACTAAACCTTTACAGTTTGATGACTTCTATAAAAAAATGAAAAAATTGAATTACTACTGATGTTAACTGCTGAGTTGCCGACAAAATAAATTGGCCACATCAACTATCTAACATCTAGATAAACCCAAAACAAACTTCTAGACGTCTAGATTGACAAGTAAGTTTAACGCCATATAATGCAATCCAATATAGACATTTCTTGAGAAAAAGTTATTGTTTAGCTTGAATAAAAATAATAACTAAAAAGATCCTATTCATGAGCAATAATATTTCGTCAACACCTACGCCAGCACCGTTATCCAAAAGTAGTCCTAATCAAAGTTTAAAAAGCCTATTACCCTTTGGTGCTTTTCTTGCAATATTTCTTGGCACCGGTATTGTTTTAACACTGCAAGGCGTTGACTTTGCCTTCTACCAATTACCCGCTAGCATTGCCATTATTCCTGCCATATTATTAGCTATTTATATGGGTAGAGAGACGGTAAATGAGCAAATTAGCCAATTTATAGCCGGGGCTGGTCATCAAAATATCATTACTATGTGTATTATTTATCTTTTGGCTGGTGCTTTCGCGACGGTTGCTAAAGCTACCGGTAGTGTTGATGCCAGTGTGCAACTTGGGCTGTCGTTTTTTCCTGATTATTTTTTATTACCGGGCTTATTCTTAGTAGCGGCATTTCTTGCTACTGCAATGGGCACGTCAATGGGCACCATAGCTGCCATTGCGCCTATTGCTTTAGGCTTTGTTGAGTCTGCTGATATCGATGCTAGCCTTATTGCCGGCTGCATTATATCGGGAGCTATTTTTGGTGATAACTTATCAATAATTTCTGATACCACCATAGCCTCGACCCGCAGCCAAGGCGCGCATATGAAAGATAAATTTCGAGTCAATTTTAAGTTTGCTGTTCCTGCAGCTTTAATTTGTTTAGCACTTCTCGCCGCTAATGGCGTTACCCTAAGCCACGAAGTTAACCAAGAGCTAGATGTTATCGGCTTCTTACCTTATATCGTTATTTTGGCATTAGCATTGTCGGGGGTGAATGTATTTTTGGTGTTGATCATCGGTATTATTTTAGCCGCCGCTATTGGTATGCTAAACAATGGTTATCAATTAGCGAGCTGGGTAAGCGATATCAATAAAGGCTTTGCTAGTATGCAAGACATCTTTATTTTGTCGTTATTTATTGGTGGTTTAAGTGAGCTAATTAAACGTCAAGGCGGCTTAAGTGCCCTCACCGCAAGTATTGAACGCTTAACGCTTAAGGTTAGCCCTAATAATAAAAAGCGTGCTGCAGGTATTGGTATTGGCGCTTTAGCATTTTGTTGTAACTTCTTTACCGCTAACAATACGGTATCTATTATCGTGACCGGTGAAACGGCAAAAGACTTAGCGACTGACGGAGAACTCAGCCCTGCCCAATCGGCGAGTTTGTTAGATATTTATGCTTGTATTAACCAAGGTTTATTACCTTACGGAGCACAAGCCTTGTTACTTGGTGCCACCTTACAAATATCGCCTTTAGAAGTGGTATCAAATGCTTATTACCCCATGATTTTATTTGTGGTGGCTAGCTTTGCTTTTTGGCGTATCACGAAAAAGTAATACTTGTTTTAAATTACCTCACCCTAGCAGGTAACCGACACAAAAAAGCCCGTATTCACGGGCTTTAATTATTTTAGACAAAATACAATATGACAGAGTGAAACTAAATTGCAGGTTTAATGCATTTTGGCATCGTTGCTTGTTTAAAAATCGGCGTTGATTTTGGCAAGTGTTCAGTGAGTTGCTTAATGCGAGTTGCGTTTGAAGGATGGGTAGACATAAATTCAGGTGGCGCACCTTTAGATACTTTAGCCATATTCTGCCAAAGCTTAATACTAGCTTTTGGATCAAAGCCTGATTTTGCCATTAAGTCTTGGCCAACAATATCGGCTTCGCTTTCGTGGCTGCGACCATAAGGCATTAACACACCGTACTGAACGCCTAAACCTAAACCTGCCATCATCATATTACGGCTTTCAATATTCTGGCTTTCAAGTACCACACTGACAATTGACAAGCCCATTTGGCTAACTTGGCTTGACGATAAACGCTCGTTCGAGTGTTGCTCGATTACATGACCTACTTCATGTCCTATAATAGCGCCTAACTGATCTTGGTTTTCTGCCACTTTTAATATGCCAGTGTAAACGCCTATTTTTCCACCCGGCAATGCAAAGGCATTAACTTGTTCAGCATCAAATACAACCACTTCCCAAGCACCGTCATGGGCAGATTTTGGTACATTCTTGGTAATGGCGTTGGCAACACATTGCACGTAACGATTAATTTCGGGCGATTGGCTAATTTTCTCTTTGGTTTTCATTTCTTCGAAAGAAGCACTGCCCATTTTATTGAGTTCATCAGCAGACATCATCATTAACTGCGAACGTCCTGTTGAAGATTTGGTACAACCGGATAAAGTGATGATTGCTAAACAGATCGCCAATTTAATTTTCATTTGATTTCCTAAAAAAATTTAGAGTTATGTTTATTCTAAGTAATGAAAATAGAAATATCTATGCTTTATTAGATAAAAATAACTTTAACTTTTTTAATGGCTTACTCGTCTTAAATTAAACGAAAATGAAGTCCCCTCACCTAAGGTACTTTGTACTTTGATATCTGATTTCAATAATTCTAATAATTTTTTGGTAATAGCTAAACCTAAACCGGTATGTTTGTTTTTGTCTTGTATGGCATTGCTTGCACGATAACGGGTGTCAAAAATATAAGATAACTCTTCTGCTTTTATGCCAGTACCATTATCCGAAATAGTTAATCGGCATTGATTGTCACTAAACTCTTCAATGGTTAAAACAATGATGCCATTTTCGCTGGTATGGCGAATGGCATTCTCTAATAAGTTACTGATTACGCGCTCAAGCTTAGCAATATCACTGTGCACCTGAGTATAAGAACTACTGGGTTTAACGCAAATGTCGATATTTTTTGCACTAGTTTGCAGATTAAATTTGGCCATAATATCGTAGAGCAGTTCGGCTAAATTAAAGGTTTCAAAATTTAGCGACACTTGACCACCTTCAAGATGTGTAAGTTCAAATATTTGGTCAATAAGCAACTTTAATTGTAGGGTGTTTTTTAGCACGGTATTAATATGTTTTACTCGTGCCTGTGCCGTTAATTCATCACCTTTATGGGCAATCATTTCAATGTAGCCTTGTAAAGAAGACAAGGGGGTGCGTAAATCATGAGAAATATCAGCCAGTAACTCTCGCCGCTGCACATCACTTTGTTGCAACAGGTTTAATTGGTCATTAATTTGATTGACCATTTCTTCAAATGCCACGCCTAACTGGTGTACTTCATTGCTGCTATTTGGCATCCATGGTGTTAAATTCAATGCTGATTTATCAAACCCTGCTTTTTTAAGCTGCTGAATATCACGATTAAGGCATCGCAGTGGCCGGGTAAAGTAATAGAAAATGCCCAGCATAACAATAAACAAAAACACTAACGCGCACACCAGCAATACCATAGAAAGTTCAGCTTGGCGGTCTGAATCTAAACGATTATAAGCAGATTCATAACGTTCGCCGGTAACAATAACGTATAAATAACCAATTAATTTACTGCCATTAAAAACCGGTGCAGCAGAAAATATTTTTTTCCGTGTTTCATGTTGAGGATCATCACCATAAATAGGCAAGCTAACTTTGTTTTGTGTTAATTGAATTAAGGGTTTTAAGTCAATTCGATTACGTTTTATCAATGAAGGCGTAATTGAATGGGTCAAAATAACGCCATTGGGATCAACAAAATAAAATTCAAATGCGGGGCCTAATACCATTAAAGTATGAAAAAGGTTTTTCAGTGCTTGGTGATCATAGGCTCCTTCTTGTAACAGTGGATTATCGCGCGCTAAACTCGCCGCAAGCGAGAGGTGCAAATGTTGCTCAGATTCGTAACGAGTGGTTTGTTCTAAGTGCTCGGCCCAAACAAAAAACACACTGATAATGACAATAAATACCACTAATAATGACAATGATAGTCTGTGGTACAGGGATAATCTCACGCCGCAACACCATGGCGACAAAGCTTATAACCTACGCCCCAAACGGTTTGTACAATTTCGGGTTTAGTCGCATTAGTTTCAACTTTATTGCGTAAACGATTAATGTGTGAATTTACCGTATGTTCGTAGCCACTATGATGATAGCCCCATACTGAACTTAATAGTTGTTCACGAGAAAAAACTTGATCTGGGTGTGACGCTAAATAAAAAAGTAAATCAAACTCGGTCGAGGTCAATTCAACATTGTTACCCTTGAGTGTGACAAGATGGGACATGCTATCAATTTTAAGTGTGCCTAAGGTCAGATACTGTTCAGGAGATTGCTTTTCGTGTTGTTGTTGGCTTATTTTTGATAATATATGCACACGTCGCAATTGACTACGAACTCTCGCCTGAAGCTCTCGAACACTAAAAGGTTTAGTCATGTAGTCGTCAGCGCCCAGCTCAAGGCCAAGTACACGATCTATTTCACTGTTTCTTGACGTTACCATTAAAATCACCTGTTCGGGCTTTTGCTCTCGTAATTGCCGACAAACATCTAAGCCAGATATGCCGGGCAACATGACATCAAGCATGACTAAGTCATATTGATTAATTGCTAATTTTTCTATGGCTACTTCACCCGATAAACAATGTTCAACTGTTAAACCAATTTCTTGTAAGGTTAAAGTTACTAAGTCAGCAATGTCTTGATCATCTTCAACAACCAGTATGGTATCCATGCTCTGCTCCATTATTATTATCTTTTATCGACAAGAAAGTGGCACAGAGTGGAAGTGTGAATATGTGAACAATAACCTAAACGCTATTGTTCAATCCCTACTGCTCACACAAGTAATTTTTCTGTGCCCTGTTCATAAGAACTTGTTAGCACAGAAATACTTTCGTTGCTTTGTGAATTCCCTTTGCATGTGAGCTTATATTGCTTTGTATTGGGATAAAATATAGGGTTCGACGCTTTTACCAAGTTGACTAATTATCTACTCATTTATGATGATTAAAATGAGTAGATATCTTTATGAGTCAACTAAGTGTCATCAAAGCATCTAGCCTGTTTATCGTGTTCTGGTTACAACAATACGTGCTGTTGGATTATCCCAACGATCAGCTTCCGTTAAAATCGAGGTGCTCAAACCTTCTTTACTACCATCACTTGCATTGGCGCTAGTAACAACACCACGGTGAAAGTGAACCAGATCAAAAAGATCATCACGGGTAGTATCAAAACCTGCACTTGCTCCACCACCACCGGCAGCACTTGCTGCTGGCCCCGGCATTGTACTTGCCGTTTCAGTGTTTGCTTCAGTGCCTGCATCCCAAGTAGGAGCCATAAAGCTGATAGTCTGGCCAACCGTCATGTTACTGATGTTTGCCGCATTAAGGCCAGTAAAGCCGTCGTTAGTATCAACCAACATGGTGGTAAAACTAATGCGTAAGTCATCAATATCTAAAAGCGGTACTAATAATGTCGACATTACCCCTATAGATCTTGGCGCTGTTGCGCCAGGCGTAGTTACTGCATCTAAATACTGGGTTGCCGCTAAAGCTTCTGACATCAGCTCGGTGGGATCACCACCTTCTGCAAGTTTTTCTAACCCTAAACTTGCGATTTCACCATCTATAAATGTATTGAAGCCTGGCTCATGTAGCACTACCGCTGCCGATGAGAATGGCTGACCATAGGTTAAATTGGTTAGTTGCACAGTGAACACTGCAAGATTACCATTAGTTCCGTTATTGCCATTTGTGCCATCACTTCCATTGGTGCCGTCAACACCTGCGGTACCTGCTGGACCTGTAGCGCCGTTGTCGCCATCATCGCCACCACAACCCGTTGCTAATACAGCAATTAGCGGCAGTAAAGCTAAATTTATTTTGTTCATATTCATGATCTATTTTCCCTAAATTAAGGTGCTGGGATAGTAATAGTTACGCGAGCAACAGGGTTCAACCAACGATGTTCTGTCGATTGTAAATCGCTAGCGCCATCAGTAAGGCTGGTATCACCTAAAACATTTCTATGAATATGTACTGGGCCGTCTGTACCATCTACCACTTCGTTAGCACCAATTGCAGTGCCGTCTTGTGCAAAACCTACTTTGGCCGCAACACCCATACCACCGACACCTAATGGCACTGGAGAAGCACCTGCACCCGCAACACCTGGCGCACCATAACCACCAAGCGGTGTACCACCTTGTTCAACGATATCAGTACGCATACTATTTAGTTCGTCATTTAACTCTGTACCTGCGTCATAGGCGTTCACCATGTAAGTATAAGTGCCAGGTGTAGTGGGTATTTTAATACTGTCCAAGCCAGCGAAGGCATCATTGGTTGGTATTAACATGGCTAAAATAGAAAGGTGAGATTTATCCATAGTATCGAATGAATAGTTTTCAGTGGTTGATGGTGCGCTTAAACCATCAATACGATGCCAAGTATTTGAGGTGTTATCGGTATCTGTTGGGCCTAAAAGTGCTTCAAAGTTCTGCCCTGAAGATGCCGGATTTTGAGCATCGTCAATCACGCCAGCCTCAGCAAGCCAAGCTAAAGCAGATGTTGCTTCGACACCTGGTTCAAAAGCGTCAACGGTATTGTCATGTGCTATCACTAAGCGTGGCGTAAAGTGTTGAGCATGTGTGAGGTTGGTAATTTGAATATCAATGGTTTGTGCCATTAGCACTGAGCTTGAACAGGCTAGTGCAATAGCAGATGCAGCTTTAATAAGTTTCATAAGTTTCCCTTGATGACTAAATGATTTCGCACTTAGTATGCAAAGTAAACATTGCTAAACTTTCACAGAGTTATCACAAATGTGTCACAATTTTATAATTTAAAAGTAATGAAATTTATTTGTTAATTAGCGTGTCACGACCTTTACTCACGCCATAAATGTCTTCAGGAAAAAAACCTAAAGTGACATGAAAGTCTTTATTGTTTAACAAAAAATTTTGACGAATAAATTGTCCATCAGGTGAGGAGGCAACAACAAAGTAGCTCTTTTTCTCGTCATTTTCGACTCGTCCTAAGCCATGTAAAATGACACGAAACTGTGTAGCTAATTTAAGTTTGTCTTTATTAATAGTTTGATATTCGTAAGGATTTATTAAAGTAACATGGAAAGATTGATGATCACGCGCTGCTTGATGCTGACGATAAATAGCATATTGTTCTTCACCTAATTCAGTTTTTAATTGCTCTAAATAACGACTCAGTTCAGCGAGAGAAACTTTACCACCTAAATAAACTAAACCGCTGTTGTCTTTAAGTTCACTTATTTCAAGGTTTAATGTTCTATCTTCGTTGAACGAGTTTGATGACAATTTATTTTCCGACTGCGCTAACACTCTAGCTAAAGGTGTCGCTTTTTGTTGTTTAGTTAGTTGTGTGGATGATTGTGCTTGAGAAGATGCATGTGTAGATAATTGTTTAGCTTTTTCTTGATGAGTGTCTACATGCCCAGATAACGTCGTCGCCATCGCTGAATTAGCGGTAATACTTAACATTATTATTGCCGCCCAATTTATGCTTTTATTCATTGTGTTTCCTAGGTTCATGGAACTCTCATATTAGTTTTGTACATGTAATACCGAACTTTTTGCCATAATTTTTAATGCACGGCTGTCGATACTTTTATCACACTGATAATGTTAGTATGCCGGAAAAAATTTATATCAGCTAATGTGTAAAACTTAAATTTTATTTTAGCACTGGCATAGTATCACTGACATTTCATCGCGTTAATCGATATACTTATACTGTGTTTATATTTAGGCTTATTGCAGAAATAAAAACGCTACGTTGCCGTTTTCTCAAGTTTTAATTTATTTGCTTTATTCATCATCAGTAGGAGTTATTTTTCACTTAATGTTATCTTCAATCAACCCGGAACTCTTCAACTATATTGCCATTACATTTGGCCGTTTTAAATGGCAACTTTTAGCATGGAGCTTATTCTTTTTTATACTTTTTATGGGGTTACAGGCACAAATTCAACTCAAAACTCCTAGTGTTTTGGTCTGGTTAGCAATACTTATTTTATTTATTGCGATTGAAAGTTTAGTGGTTTCAGCCTTTATGTTTTTCTTTCAGGTGCTACCGTCGACGCGCGAGGAAAATGTGTCTTTGTTTAAGTTCTATCGAACCATTGAATGGTGTGAAACAATACTATTTACGGTGTTACTGCCCTTGCCAATAGTATTGTTTATTTATGCTTTTATCCGTTTAGCACTTTAATTTTTTAGCTATTGAGCATTACTATCATCTCATCTTCTGTCAAAACACTAACGCCAAGATCTTGCGCTTTCACTAATTTAGAGCCTGCTTTTTCACCCGCAACTAAATAGTCTGTTTTTACTGAAACGCTACCAGACACTTTCGCACCCAAGGCTTGTAAAGCCGCTTTAGCTTCATTGCGGCCCATTTTACTTAACGTACCGGTTAGCACAAAAGTTTGATCTTTAAGTGGTAATTCATCGTCACTTTTACGTTCAATATCAGGCCATGACATAATATTTTCAAGTTCTTCAACTACTTCAACATTATGATCTTGAGCAAAAAAGTTAACAATATTTTTCGCTACTATCACGCCAACATCAGGCACTTGTTGAAGTTGTTCTTCGTTCGCCGATTTAATAGCGGAAAAATTAAGAAAATATTGCGCTAAGTTTGCAGCAGTTGTTTCACCGACTTCTCGAATACCTAAGGCATAAACAAATTTTGCTAAGGTCGTTTTTCTGGCAACTTCAAGGCCGTTAATTAAATTAGTCGCTGACTTTTTACCCATGCGTTCCATGGTACTGACATCAAGCTCGGTTAATTTAAAGAGATCGGCTGGAGTTTTAATCAAACCTTCATCAACTAATTGTTCAACTAATTTATCGCCTAAACCATCAACATCAAGCGCTTTTCGAGAAGCAAAATGCTTAATGGCTTCTTTGCGTTGTGCCTGACAATATAAACCGCCCGTACAGCGCAGCACCGCCTCTCCTTCTGCCTTTAAAACAGCAGACTGACAAACAGGGCATTCGGTCGGAAAAGCAATAATCTGAGCATTTTCAGGTCGACGTTCAAGTACCACACTCACAATTTGCGGAATAACGTCACCCGCGCGGCGAATGATAACAGTGTCGTTTATTTGTATACCTAAACGGTCAATTTCGTCTTGATTATGTAACGTAGCATTACTGACAGTAACACCACCAACAAATATTGGTTTAAGGCGTGCTACTGGCGTTATTGCGCCTGTGCGGCCCACTTGAAAATCAACAGACTCGAGTATCGTTAGCTCTTCTTGGGCTGGAAATTTATATGCTGTCGCCCAACGTGGTGCGCGGGCAACAAAGCCAAGTTGTTGCTGCAATTCAATGTCATCAACTTTAAATACGGTACCGTCAATTTCGTAACTCAGTGCTTCACGTTGTTGTAAAATATCTTGATAAAAAGCTTCTACTTGTGTGGCGTTTTCCAGTAACTTAACTTCAGGGCACATTGGCAGACCTAACGCTTTTATTTGGCATAAACGCTGATGATGAGAATTTGCCAACCAACTTTCATCAATACTTTCAACGTCACTTTCTATTTCATCTTCAATGTCGGTCAAAGCGCCAACAAATCCGATGCCATAAGCGTAAAAGCCTAGATTACGTTTGGCGGTAATTTTAGAATCTAACTGTCGTAAACTTCCTGCAGCGGCATTACGTGGATTAGCAAAACCTTTTTCGCCTTTTTTAATCGCCTGCTTGTTTAAAGCATCAAAACTCGCTTTTGGCATAAACACTTCACCGCGAACTTCTAAAATATCGGGGAAACTGGTGCCTTGTAAACGTAATGGAATCGACTTTATGGTGCGAACATTTTCGGTGATGTTTTCACCAACCATACCGTCACCACGTGTTGCCGCTTGAACAAAAACACCTTTTTCATAGCGTATACTAACCGCTAAACCGTCAAGTTTTGGCTCGGCACAAATAGCAAAGTCGAGCCTTGAAGTTACGCCACCTCTATTTAACCTATCGAGTAAACGTTTAACAAATGCTTGCCACTCAGCTTCTGAAAAAACATTGTCTAACGACAACATAGGTAATTGATGTGTAACTTGGCTAAATGATTTAAGCGCTGCTCCGCCAACCTTCTGGCTTGGTGAGTCAACCGTTTTTAGTTGGGGATGTTCTGTTTCTAAAGTATTTAATTCCCGCATTAATCGGTCATATTCGACGTCAGGTACACTAGGTTCATCAAGCACGTAATATTGGTGATTGTAGTGATTAATCAACTGACATATTTGTGCAATGCGTTTAATAATACTTTGTTCAGACATAATTTATTTACTTTGAAAGTGAGTATTTTACCGTCAATAATTTACCATCAATAATGTGCTGTAGTTTTACTTATGCACATTATTGATGGTGAAGTTTATCGGGGATGATAGTTTACAGTGAGCCGATACGACTCTTGCGTTCAAACTCTCGAATAAGGCCAATATAATGCTGTTCGGTTTGTTTGGTCATCACGCTACGTTTGTGATCTAACAATTGCCCCCGAAACTCTACGGCAAGTTGTTTAGCGGCATTTAACATTTGCTCAAACACTTCAAAAGCATCACCAGGATTAGGTAAGGTCATAAAAAGCGTAATACCTTGTGTGCTAAAGTTTTCAATATCATCAAGATTAAATGTGCCTGGGTTCATCATGTTAGCTAAGCTAAAGGTGACTTTTCCATTACCCGCATTGTCTTGATGACGATGAAATATATTCATTTCGCCGTATTTCATACCTAAGGTAAGTAATGTCGGTAATAACGCAGCGCCAGACATTGCTTGCCCTTGTGGCATGACAACCGAAAGTACAATAACTTGTGGCTCAATCTCAACAGCGGCAGGCTTTTTATCTACCTGTGTTGCCGACATGCTAGGCATGTCTTTCGCTGATTCATCACCAAAGTTAATTTCCATTTGGTTGCGTTTAACCTTAGGTTTGCGCACATTTTTTTTATGCGCAACAGGTCTACTTGTTAATATTTCTGGTTTTGCATGTGTAACAGGCTGTTGATAAACCGGCTCCGAATACACTGGTTTTGCAATAATGTCTTCATCAGCATCTGACACGTTATCATCAGATTCAGGAAAGAAGTCACCTTCGTAATCCGGTGCGTCCGACAAGGCTTGTAGTTTTAAATGCTCAGGCACTGCCTCAGTATCATTAAGCAGCGCACCAAAATTATCCCGTTGTTCTTGAGCTTTTTCTTCAAAAGCTCCAAGAGGAATATCAGATGGCATAGGTTCATCACTATGAAAATCTGCACCGCCTTCAACAAGATGAGACTTTACAGAAACACCCTCTCGTTGTGCATTTGCTCCAACAACTTTCGGCTTACTTACGCCGTCCTGATCAAAGCCTGAACCATCAAAACCTCTTGACTGTGGAGCTACAGGCTCTACTTTGGTTTTTAATTTATACGGATTTTTTTGTTTTCTAATGGTCCAATAACCATGAATGAAAATGGCTGCTATCACGATAGCACTGATAATAATTAATGTATTTCTGAAATTATCTTCCATTACCTAGCCTATTCTTATACTTCAGCCATGGCGATTGCTTCGTCAATATCAACCGCTACCATACGTGAAACACCTGGTTCAAACATAGTAACTCCGGTTAAATGTGACGCCATCTCCATTGCTATTTTATTATGACTTATATATATAAATTGCACTGTTTGCGACATTTCTCGCACTAGATTACAAAAACGACTGACATTTGCATCATCTAAAGGTGCATCCACTTCGTCGAGTAAACAAAATGGTGCGGGGTTCAACCTAAAAATCGCGAACACTAATGATAATGCGGTCAGCGCTTTTTCTCCACCAGATAATAGATGAATCGTGCTATTTTTTTTACCTGGCGGTCTAGCCATAATGGTAACCCCTGTTTCTAGTAGGTCTTCACCGGTTAGCGTTAAGTACGCTTGACCACCACCAAACACCTTAGGAAACAGCACCTGTAGGTCTTTATTGACTTGATCAAAGGTCAATTTAAATTTATGACGGCTTTCTTTATCTATTTTTGCAATTGCCGCTTCTAACGTGGTTATTGCATTATTAAGATCTTGATCTTGTTGGTCAAGATAACTTTTACGTTCAAACTGAGTTTCGTACTCTTCAATTGCTGCTAAATTTATTGCTCCTAACATTTGTATGTCTTTAGCCAACTTAATTAAGTGCGCTTGCCAGAATGATTCTTTAGCATTTTCTGGCATGGTTTCAATAACATTCTCAATACTTTGATGTAGCTCAGCTAAAATTTCCAAGGCGCTTTCGGCTCTTAATTTAAACCCTTCGCTGTCTAATTGTAAACGCGCTAGTTGCTCATTAAGCGCACTTATTTTATTTTGACTGGTTTTTTGCTGCAATTCTAATGATGCTAAACGTGTTTGGCTATCGTTCAAAGTTTTCTGATTAAATTGCAGCTTTTCATTAATCGCCACTAAGTTATCAAGCCATTGAGGTAATTGCTGCTCAAACTTTTGTATTGGCTGACTGTTGTCGGTAAATACTTGGCTATTGCTGGTTAATCTTTGCGTGAGTAAATTAACATTTTCTTGATTAGAACGAATACTTTGTTCACGTTGCATGCGTTGACTTTTAAGTTGTTCAACCACTAAACTCGATTGATGTCGCTCTTGATGCAACCCTTGGCTGCGCGTTTGAATTTCCTCAATTGTTTGCTGTAATAGCGTTTGTCTTTGAGAAAAATCTTCTGCACCATCTTCCTTGCCATCAGGTACTGGTAACAACTGCGCTTGAAAATCAGCTAGTTTTTCTTTCGCTACACTCTCATTTTTTAGTAGGTCGTCTACTTGTTCTGTTAATTTTTGCTGCTGACTTTGTTGATATTGACTCGCCTGTGCTTGCAGCGAAATAGCGTTATCGATCTCATTAAGCTTAGCTTGTTGTAAGCTTAACTTTTGACTACTCGTTAGTTTTTCGTTTGCTAAATTTTCTGACTGCTCAGAAGTTTGGCTTTGTTGCAGCTCAAATTTTTGTTGAGTTTTTGTTAAATGCTGTAACGATGTTTCTTCAGAGGTAAGTTGACGTTGTAAACTAATATAATCGTAGCCTTGTTCAAGCTTGCCTTTTGTTAGCATGTGGTGATGTAACCATGTGCCGTCGGGGCAAATAATGCTCTCATGGCTTGCTAAACTCGGCAGTTTTTGCTTAGCTTCAAGATAATTTTCAGCAAGAAAAATAGCGTTAAAATGGCTATTTAGCTCCTTAACACCACTGATTTTACTCGCTAAAGTATTGGCTTTTATTAAGGTTAAGTCTGCGCTGCCTTGGTCATTATTAACATCAATACTTTGTTCAATATTCAGATAAACAAAACATAAGTTTTCGTTAGCTAAGTTTCCGTCAGTATCTGCATTGGGTAAGCTTTTAATTACATGGCCAGCTAACCAATGTGACAATACCACTTCAACTGCCTGCTCCCAGCCATAGGCAACTTCGAGCTGACTTTGTAGCGACACAACCTCAGTGATACTTTGCTTACTAAACCATGAGGCTTGTTTTTCACTCCAAGGAGACTTATCGGAAAGTTTTAACTGTAATGCTTCAATTACTTGGTTTTTCACTGTCAGCTGGCCATCAGCCATCGCCAACTGTTGACTCAATTGGCGAGACTCTTGTGCCAACGTGGTTTCTTTATGAGTTAATTGATTCTGTTGCTTTTGCAGCTGCCTAATAACGCCTTGCACAGAAGTTTTTTGTTGTTGAAGTTGTTGCTCGTCAGAAGCGTCTGGTAAAGGTAGTAACGCCATATGCTGACGTAATTTTATTATCTGCTGGGCAACTTGTTCGATAATAGTTTGTTGTTGGGTAATATTGGCATGCAAAGTTAATTTTTGTTGCTGACCTGCATCGCGCTTTTGCTGTTGCTGCTGCCATTCGCTTTGCAATTTTTTCTGCTGTGTTTGCTGTTGGGCTAACTCTGTTTGACAAGCCTCCAATGCGGCTTCTATCTTCTGCAACTGAGGTTGCTGCTCATTTAATTGCTTATTGCACAACTGCAACTGTTCTTGCTCAACTAAAATTAACTGCTGTGCATTAATTAGTTGTTGTTGAGTAAGCTCATTATCGGTTTGAGTTTTTGCTGATTGTTCTTTTAAGTATTTAACTTGCTGTTCTGCACGCGCAATATCTTGCGTTACATTGAGCTTTTGCTGATGTAATGTTTGATTATTGTCATTACAAGTATGCATAGTCGCTTTTAATTCAATCATGACTAAATCATTTTGACTTAGCTCAACATTTTGGCTTTCCACTTTATTTTTAAGCGCTAAAATTCGGGTTTGATGTTGTTGGCGTTGTTGATCAAATTTTTGCCAGCGTAAAACCGCTAGCTCTGCTTTGTATTTACGTTCCTGTTGTTTTAAGGTACGAAAGCGTTTGGCAGCCTCAGCTTGTTGATGCAATTTATCAATTTGTACATCAAGCTCAAGGCGAATATCATTAAGTCGTGCTAAGTTTTCTCTGGTATGGCGTATTCTGGTTTCGGTTTCTTTACGGCGTTCTTTATATTTTGAAATGCCGGCAGCTTCTTCAATAAATACACGTAGTTCTTGTGGTTTTGATTCTATTAAGCGAGAAATAGTGCCTTGTTCGATAATAGCGTAACTACGAGGTCCTAGGCCTGTACCCAGAAAAATATCAGTAATATCTCGTCGTCGACATTTTGTGCCGTTTAAATAGTAGTTATTAACGCTCTCACGATTAACCACGCGACGCACTGATACTTCAGTACGATCAGCCATATTGCCTTGAATACGGCCTTGCGTGTTATCAAACACTAGTTCTACACTGGCTTGGCCAATAGGCTTTCGACTGGCTGCACCATTAAAAATAACATCTGTCATGGCTTCGCCACGCAGGTTTTTCGCTGAGCTTTCGCCTAAGACCCAACGTACGGCGTCAATAATATTCGACTTTCCACAGCCGTTTGGTCCAACAATGGCTGTCATTTGTTGTTCAAAGGGGACTTTGGTGGGATCGACAAAGGATTTAAAACCTGCCAATTTTATATGCTTGAGTCGCATTAAATCGAAAAACCTAATCACATTATCTATTGGCTAAAATTAGAGCATAACATTCGCAAAATTTGAGCAAGGCAATAGAATTAACATTAAACATCAGTAACTGCCGCCACTGTATCAGAGATTGATGTAATTTGTAACATCACAATACTGTTCATATCAAGCTAAGGATCCTATAATCGGGCTATGAATATCAACTAGTTAGGTTAAGAAAACATCAATGAACAACATTAATAACACCCCTTTGGCAAACGGCGGTGCTGGATATTTTATCAAAGGCTTTGAGTTGATCCGCACTCCTGGAATTCGACGCTTTGTATTCATCCCGTTAACAGTCAATTTAATACTATTTAGTTATGCTTTTTATTATATGTTTTTGCAGCTTGAGAGTTATATGTTGATCTTAGATGATTGGCTAGGTGATTCGTTTTCTTGGCTGAGTAATTTTATTTGGCCATTAGCGGTTTTGTTTGTATTGATTATTTTTTCATTTATTTTTAGTTCCGTTGCCAATTGGTTGGCCGCACCATTTAATGGTTTGCTATCAGAAAAAGTTGAAGCTTTACTCACAGATCAACCCTTGCACGATGGCGGTGCTTTGGATGTGGTTAAAGATATTCCTAGAACGCTAAGTCGCGAGGTAAGTAAACTAGGCTACTATTTACCACGTGCTGTTGGCTTCTTTCTTCTTTATTGGTTATTACCGGTTATCGGCCAAATACTGTGGTTTTTATTTCTAGCTTGGATGATGGCGGTACAATACATAGATTACCCGTTTGATAATCACAAAATTAGTTTTACCCACATGCGTCGAACGTTGAAGAAACGCCAAGGATTAAGTTATAGTTTTGGTGTTACTACGGCTGTATTTTCTATGATCCCGTTAGTAAACTTAGTGGTAATGCCGGTGGCTATTTGTGGAGCTACAGCACTATGGGTTGATCATTATCGTGATCAATTTGTTGACCGTTCATAATAAATCAAATAACAATCAGTATGTTATCGACTATTGAACAATAAGCTTAAGCATTGTGCATTTATTGATGCTTGTTTGATCGCGCGTGTAATTGTTAACCAGCGAGTTGAACAAACATTTTTACTAAAATTTGACAGCAAAAACATCAAAGTGCACACTCAATACAATATAACTACGTTTATGATTTATATCACATTGAAAACTTATAAGGATCTGGTAATGCCAGCATTGCGCTTTATACCAAAGAGTTCATTTTTATCCCGTACTTTATTACTGCTAATGGTCAGTTTTAGCATCAACGCAGCAACCACGAATATCGAAAAAAGTATGATGGATAAAGTTGATATACCCGTTATTGAAGGCGCGCGTATTTTTGCTAAATTTGATGAAAACACACCCGCGGTAATCAATTATTTCACCTCAATGACTGAAGATGCTGTGATAGATTTTTATAATAAGAGTTATGGTGAACCGATAAACCGCGAACGAAAACGCGGTCGCTTAACGTTGAATTATCAACAAAAATCACAGCAAATACGCGTAGTTATTTCTCAACAAAATAAACTTCGCCAAGTTGATGTTATTGTCGATAAACGGCTAATAGCTCCATAGTATCAGCTCTTTATCCGTTTGTTGCAGACATAAAAAAACATCGCTAATTGCGATGTTTTTTTATGTCTAAGTATTATCAACAACGTTAATTAATAATGTTGTTTAAGGCTCAACTTAAGTTTAAATAAACCTGACTAAGTTGAGCTAGACTAACTCTTATTTTAATAAAATAGCGTCTACTGTCCCTTGTGCTAACGGGTGATAACCTGGGCGTGCTTTTTTATAAACGGCTTGTGCCCATTCTTTGCCTTCAGCTGATGTTGCAAGCTCTTTATACAAAGGTACAATAAGTTTGCGGCGACCAATTGACTCTAAGTACGTTGCCATTGCTGGATACACAACGTCGTAACCCGAGCGCAATGCTAATAAATACCACGCATGAGCAACTTCAGCATTACTACTGTTGGTTAGGTTAAATGTTTTATCTAAACTTGCCATACGTTCAATAGAAATACTTAAAGGTAAATTATTAATAAAATGTAGCCACTCATGCAAGGTCCAATTTTGTGTTGGTATTTGAGCTAACTCAAGCTGGTCGCTGGTCCATTTCGAAATAATATTATCGATTTTAACAAAAGCATCTGAGCGTGGTTTCGGTGTGTATGTGGGTAAACCTTGTTCATAAATCCATTCGTTTAGCTCAACATCGCTGACAACATTAGGGAATTTGTGGGTTAAATTAGCTTTTAAATAAGTAACAAAGTTTTTGGTACCTAAACTTTGAAAGGCATGATCATCAAAATATTGCATAATGAAGGTATCGAATTTTTCACGACCAAACTTTTCTTCTAAATAAACTAAGAATAACTGCCCTTTCGTATAAGGTACGCCAGAAAAAGCATCATCTGGATCACGGCCTTTAAGGTCGATATACAATTGGGTGTCGCCTGGCGGTAACTCAGCGATTTCATAACTTAAATTTTGCGCATCTAAAGCACGTTCCATTAAGGCTCTATCGGCACCAAAAACGGCTTCCATAATACGATTTTCAACATAACTGGTAAAACCTTCGTTTAACCATAAATCGCGCCAGCTTTCGTTAGTGACTAAATTACCAGACCAAGAATGTGCTAATTCATGAGCAATTAAGTTAACTAAACTTTTATCGCCGGCAACCACTGTTGGAGTGATAAATGACAATCTAGGGTTTTCCATGCCGCCAAAAGGAAAGCTCGGTGGTAATATAAGTAAGTCATAACGGCCCCAACGATAGGCGCCGAAAAGCTTTTCGGTTTCATCAATCATCAATTGCGTATCATCAAACTCTGCAACCGCTCTATCTAAAATATATTGCTCGGCATAAATACCCGTTTGCTTGCTCATGGCTTTAAACTGTAGATCACCAACCGCAATGGCAATTAAGTAAGCGGGAATGGCTTGTGGCATTGAAAACGAATAGTCGCCATCGCGTATAGCGTCAGGTGCGTTGTCAGCACTCATTACTGCCAGCAAATCATCAGTCGTAGTAATACGAGCATCGTATGTCATGCGCACACTCGGTGTGTCTTGAATTGGGATCCAAGAACGGGCATGAATGGCTTGGCTTTGGCTAAACATAAACGGCTTGTCTTTACCGGCAGTTTGCTCAGGAGACAACCACTGCAAACCAGAAGCTTGCGGCAATGAATTATAATAAATTCTTATTGTGGGCGTTTTAAAAGGTGTGTTAATGGTTAACTTTGAACCCATAACATCGTCACGTTTAGCCAACTGGTAATTTAATTTTACCCACTGATTATTGGCATTTTTTGCCATAACACGATGCACGTCTAAATCGCGCGTATCTAAATAAACATTAGCGACGTCATCGTTAAGCCAATTAAGCGTTAATTCGGCAAAACCTTTGAGTGATTTTTTATCAAAATCAACATTTAAGTCTAAATAAAGGTGGCTAACTTTTACTTGGTCATAGTTTGCATAAGTTAACGCATCATTTACTTGCGCCGAGGCTAATTGAACCCACGCCAACTGTACAACACAGCAAGAAGTGGCAACAAGACGAGCTAAAAATTTCATAAATTACATCCAAAACTAAAGAGGCCTGTAGATTACAGTGAATCTACAGGCCTCTTCAAGTGCTAATTATACCAATTGATATGTATCGCTGAAACTTAAGGCTGTTCCATGCGTATGACAACACGACGGTTTTTGCTACGACCGATAATGGTTTCGTTGGACGCTACGTGGCGTTTTTCGCCGTAACCATTAGCTTCAATACGACTGGCGTCGATACCGCTGCTAACAATCAGTTCTCTAACCTTATTTGCTCGACGTTGTGACATTTTTAAGTTGGTATTTCGGCCACCATAACTATCTGAATAACCATCGATTAATACCAGTTCGAGATTAGAATCAAGTGACAAATATTCAACAATCATATTCATACGTTTTTGTGATGCTTTGGTTAATTTATCAGAGCCGAATTGATAATTAAGTACCGTATAAGAAATATCATCAAAGTTAAAGTTGAGTAAGTTACTCACACAACTGACAAAAGCTTGATAGGCCTGTTGAAAACGAGCGGTAGATAAACCCACCGTAATTTTTTCGCTATCGCTATACCAGTCGTTATAATAAAAGGTTGGGCTCATGCCTTGGTCAAGCTCATTAAGCATATTCCACGCTATTTTTTTCGGTAAGCTCGGTGAGAATTGCTTATGCAGTTTCATATCAGCTAGCATTCTCCCAGCAACGCCAGGTCGCCAATTAGGTGCCTCAGAGCGAACTTCAGCTAAAGCGTAGTTGTCGGGTAGTCGCATCATTTCCAGTTCAAACTCCATGTTCATTTTTCGGTTTGCCGAACTATAGAATTTGGCTTTACCGTAACGTGGAATTTGATGTGAGAGCGTGCATTGCAACCGAGAATCATCGGTTAACTGCCAAGTAGAGTTTTCAATATCTGCGCGATATTGCCTAATGCCCGCACTAGTTTGGGAAATAAGTAATGATAATGTAACTAGGGTTATAATTTTTTTCATAAAATTAATTTTCATGTCAATTAATGTGGATTTAATAGCGACATCTTTACTATCGACAAAATCTAAAATAACTTTAACAGTTTATTAGAATATACCCTAAATTAAATGTGATGGTTTTAATCTTCGGTGGTGCCTTAAGTGATTATTTCTGCGATAATCTCAAGCATTATTCCTGCTAACTCATACCAATTGCCTTTATGTCTGATAATACAACAGTTACCAATACTAATGCCGAAAAATCATTATTTGCTCAACGCTTTCGAGGCTACTTTCCTGTGGTTATTGATGTTGAAACTGCCGGTTTTAATGCCCAAACTGATGCCTTACTAGAAATTGCTGCAACCACCCTTACCTTAGATGAAACCAGTGGCCAATTTAGTTTAGATGAAACAATACATTTCAACGTTGACCCTTTTGAAGGCGCAAACCTCGAAAAAGCGGCATTAGAATTTACCGGAATCGACCCCACGAATCCGTTGCGTGGCGCAGTAGATGAAAAAAAGGCGATCACTGAAATATTTAAACTGGTGCGAAAAAAAATGAAAGCTGCCGGTTGCCAACGTGCAATTATAGTGGCGCACAATGCTTCATTTGATTTAGGGTTCGTGAATGCAGTTATTGAACGTTGCTCAATTAAGCGCTCACCTTTCCACCCTTTTGTTAGTTTCGACACCACGACATTATCAGGCTTAGCATTAGGCCAAACGGTGTTAGCAAAAGCCTGCGCTGCAGCACAAATTGATTTTAGTAATAGTGAAGCGCATTCTGCGTTATATGACACCGAAAAAACCGCTGAGCTATATTGTTATATCGTTAATAGATGGCAACAGTTGGGGGGTTGGCCATTAATCGAGCCTGAAGTAGCTAAACAAGAAAGCTCAACTGAAGAATAGGTTAACACCTATTTATTTTGTATGTAATGCACAAGAATTAGCCTGCAAAATTTAAAATAAGGATTTTGGTTTTCGGCGATTATTCTTTCTGAAAAGTAAATTCCTTAACGCCATAATCATTAAACAAAATGCTAAAAACTGTAAGGCAGGTAAAGTTGTTTTTAGAACAATAACCATAGCAACAGCAAAGTAACCATAAGGTAAGTATTCGTATAGCCATTCAGGCAAGTTATTTTTCTTAATTGGATTTTTTTCAGTATCTTTACGACGGTCAAGGCGACGATATCCAGAGCGTGTTACCAAAGTAATACAACCCGCACAATAGAATAACCCCGCAGATACAAAAACTGGCCAAGTGTCATAAAAAGCAAGTAAATAGGCACAAACTAAAAAGTAAGCGTATGGCAGGTTTTCATAAATAATTTTTGGATAAAACATCTGTAATCCTTTTTGTGTCTAATTCGCCTTTACAAAATAAAGCCTATCGCTTATTCCTTAGCAATCTGACTAATTTATCATTAAAGCTTTTATTAGCATAGCGTTTAAACACCATTTTTCAATGACTTTTAAATCATTTAGTCGATTTTTGGCACAAAAAAACCGCTAAAAGCGGTTTTTTAAACTGATAACTTTAATTAAGTATTAAAGTTTATCAGCGTTATCTGTAAGATAAGCTGCAACGCCTTCAGTAGTCGCGGTCATACCTTTATCACCTTTGTTCCATCCTGCAGGACATACTTCACCGTGGTCTTGGTGAAATTGTAAAGCATCGATCATACGTATCATTTCATCAACGTTACGACCTAATGGTAAGTCGTTAACTACTTGATGACGTACATTACCTTCTTCATCAATTAAGAATGAAGCACGAAAAGCAACACCAGCTTCTGGATGCTCTACGTCATAGGCTTTACAAATTTCATGTTTAACATCAGCAACTAAAGTGTATTGAACTGGACCAATGCCACCATCATTTATTGCTGTGTTACGCCATGCGTTATGAGAAAATTGTGAATCAATAGAAACACCAATAACTTCAACACCACGGCTTTTGAATTCTTCCATGCGGTGATCAAAAGCTAATAACTCTGAAGGACATACAAAAGTAAAATCAAGTGGGTAGAAAAATACTACCGCTTTTTTTCCTTTAATTGCTTGTGCTAAGTTAAAACCTTCTACGATTTCACCTGAACCTAAAACGGCTGCAGCTGTAAAGTCTGGTGCTGAACGACCTACTAATACACTCATTAATCTCTCCAATTTTTTAAAATAATACTTAATTTTTTATGTTAACTCCACCTAGTATGGTGGCGTTAAGTGATAATTCAATAGTTACACTGAACTTTCTGCTGAACTATTTTTAGCGGCAGATTCAGTGATCAAGGTTTGTAATTCACCTTGTTGATACATTTCCATAATGATGTCACAACCGCCGACAAGTTCACCGTCAACCCATAGTTGTGGAAATGTTGGCCAGTCAGCATATTTTGGCAATTCAGAACGTATATCAGGGTTTAGTAAGATATCAACATAGGCGAATTTTTCACCACATGCCATCAACGCTTGAGAAGCCTGTGATGAAAAACCACAATTAGGTAACTTTGGTGAGCCCTTCATGTAAAGGAGAATAGTATTTTCACTGATTTGTTCTTTAATGCGTTCGATCGTATCCATAATAACCTCAAAAATTAATACTTATTGTGCTCAGTACTTAAAGTAAAACTGACTTATATAAACAGAACAATAAATACTAAAGCAAAAAACTTATATATTAAAACATAATAGCCTTGATAAAACCTATGGTAATACCTATATACTTGGGTAGACTATATTAAACTTTAATACCCGAGTAGTTTACTAGGTTTTAGAAAAAAACAAACTACTTCTTTAAATTTGCATAAGAATAATTTTTTATAATCAATATCTGGAGAATATAATGGCTATCGAATTACCAGCACTACCATATGCTATGGATGCACTTGCACCACACATTTCACAAGAAACTTTAGAGTTTCATTATGGTAAGCACCACAACACATATGTTGTAAAATTAAACGGTCTTATCGAAGGTACTGATTTCGAAGGAAAGTCTTTAGAAGATATCGTTAAAACATCTTCTGCTGGTATTTTCAATAATTCAGCACAAATTTGGAACCATACGTTCTACTGGAACAGTTTAAGCCCTAACGGCGGCGGCGAGCCAACAGGTGCATTAGCAACAGCTATTAATGCAAGCTTTGGTTCATTTGCAGAATTTAAAGCAAAATTTACTGACAGCGCAATCAATAACTTTGGTTCAAGTTGGACATGGTTAGTGAAAAAAGCAGACGGCAGCCTTGCTATCGTTAATACATCTAACGCTGCAACCCCACTTACAGATGAAGGTGTAACACCACTTATTACTGTAGATTTATGGGAACATGCTTACTACATTGATTATCGTAACCTTCGTCCAAGCTACATGGAAGGTTTCTGGGCATTAGCGAACTGGGATTTTGCTTCAGCAAACTTCGCTTAATCGTTAAAGCACATTAATTTATATTTTAAAGGTCAGCATTATTTGCTGGCCTTTTTATTTACCCTCAATTTAAGTTAAGGTCGACATTGCCATGGATTAAAGGCGATGAGTTTTAGATTTAAAACATTTATATTAATATGATGTTTAGCACTTAATATAAACCGCAATGGATAAAGGTTTTGGTGTAGACAAAGTTATCGTAATTCTGCAGACCTGATAAATTGACAAAAAAAAGACAACTGCTTTGCTTTCATAAGCACAGTTGCCTTAATATTTTTATAGTAACTATTTTATTTTGAGTTAATATCTACTCTGCAAGTTCTTTTAATACTTCATCTTTTAACTCAAACCAAAGTTTACCTGACTCAACACCGTATTTTCTAACCGCATAAACCGACTCGTCAAACTGGTTAGCTTCAGCTAATTCAATCAGCTTTTTATAATATGTTCGTGTTATTTCTCGACCACGAGGATGAGCAAAATATAAACTACCTAAGCGTGAGTACAAACCTCGAAAGCCGTTCAAAATTAATAAGTAAATAGAGTTACCTGAGGCAACGACTAATTCTTTATTGAGTTTGTAATCAAATTCAGCAAAAGCTTCGCCAGTATCTTCAACATCTTCAATAGCTGACAATAACTCGATAGTCTTTTCTGGATTGTTTTTAATCGCACCACGAACATATATCGCACTAATATTGGTGCGCGCCGACAGTAGATTTTCAACTAAGTCAGGAATACCTTCTTGATCAAGCTGCGCTAATGTTTCAAGAATGTTAAGGCTGGATGTTTCCCAAAAGTTATTAACTTTTGTTGGCTTACCATGTTTTATGGTCAACCATCCGTCGCGTGCTAAGCGCTGAAGCACTTCTCTTAATGTAGTTCTTGTGACGCCAATAAGTTCTGATAATTCACGTTCAGCGGGTAAAATAGTACCCGGTGGAAATCCACCATTCCAAATAGATTCAACAATATACTGCTCGGCAAATCCTGCTGGACTGTGCGCTTTTATAACCATGGGGATCCACATCACTTAGAGTTAACTTTAATTGAAACTGATTGTACCAGAACATCCAATTGACACAAGCGCAATAGAATTGATACAGGTTTTGACTAGCGCCACTTAAATCGAGAATTCGAGGCAGGTTGAGAATTTTTATATTAAAAATTGAACTGTAAATTACAGCTAGCATGGTTTAAGGCGCTGATTCACCTATATGTAAGTATGATTAGTTAAGGGCGTTTCTAAGGTAGTGTGCACTTATTACTGCCCTGTATGGGCAATGTACTATATAAAAACTTTAATTGAGTTCGTTTTTGCTATGTTAAGACTTTTACAAGCTCAATCAGATCTAATCATCTTTGTCGTCTTATCCGACAAAACGGACATTAGCATTAACATCTTATCAAACTGTTTGCAGTGTTAAGAATACCTAGACCTACCTTTATCCTGACCGTCGCCAAACCGTTCATAGATACTTTTAATCAAAACGATAGCTCATCCTACAAACATAATCTTTTTATATTTCAGGTTCATTTTCGCCATATTTTAGGTGCTTTGAGATAAAGTGAATTCACATAGAAACACTCAATTTCTGACTGCCACTATGCACTTAAGTTTCAAAATTATAGATTGTTAATGTCATTAAGCTTCCCTCACAAGGTAATTTAGTTATTCTATAAAGAGTGCAGCAATATCTCTGGTAATTTGAGTAGGTGAATTGCAGTCACAATTAGTTAGTCCAATAACATAAACATTTAGACTTGGAATATAAACACCCATTGATTTGAAGCCAAATATACTGCCACCATGCTCTCTTATTGGTACACCGCTAAGATCTTTTAAATGCCAGCCATAACCATAAGAAATTGACTCGCCATTATTTGTCGTATACTTGGTAAAGGCCATCTCTATTGTGCTTTGTTTTACCAGTAAGTTTTGACCAATAGCTTGTTGCCAGATTAACAGATCATCTGCCGTCGACATTAATGAGCCAGATGAATACGGGATACTTAAACTCACCATCATCCTGTTAGTGTACTGTTCTTTGTTATGGTAGCCGTAAGCCCTATTATTTATTACTTCTCTATCATTTGCGTATCTAGAGTTTTTCATTCCAATCGCTTTAAATATGTGTTCCTCTACAAAATATTCATATGTTTCAGAAGAAACTAGTTCAATAATATGGCCTAAAAGTGCATATCCCGAGTTGTTATATTTAAATTTATCTCCAGGGTTAAAATCTACAGGTGAATTTTTGAAGAAATCTACCAATTCTTGAGGAGAGTGATCCTTTTTTGCAATGGCCCATAACGCTTTCATTTTTGTATAATCTTTAATACCAGATGTATGGGTTAAAAGGTGGTGCAAAGTAATGTTTTCACCGTTCGGGTAATAAGGTAAATACTTAGCAACCTTGTCATTTACATCCAGTTTTTCTTGTTCGTGTAATATCAATATGCATAGTGCTGTAAACTGTTTAGTCATTGAGCCTATCTGAAATACACTATCAGATTTCATATTCACATCTAACTCAATGTTAGCTTTACCAAATGCTTTTCTATACATAGGTATGCCATCTTTCGCTACTAAGAAAACAGCACCAGTATCGTTAGGCTGAAACTTATCAATCAGTAAACTATCTATTCTCTTTACTAATTCATTAGTGCTTGCAACCGAGGTACCATGCAACAAAATTACGGTAGTGATAATAAGTGCTATCTTAAAAATGTATTTTGAAATCATTATTTATTCTCTTTAATTAAAATTGATATGACACCTAATTAGATGCCAAAATAATTAAATTTAGATGCAAAATATTTTAAATTTTATTTTTTGTTTTTATTAATTCAAACAAAATAAATCGGATAGAGTTTGTGCTGCTAAGTAATTAGGCAGATGTAATAATAATTTAAATAAAAATATTATCTTGCATCTAAATCTGATTATCATCGTATCTAAGTAATATAGAAATTAATGTGAACTTAAAGAAAGTGAGAAAAATATGTCTGATTTATGGATACCAATTACAGGTGTTATTTGTTTAACCATTATGGTAATTGTTAATGTTATTTCCAGCAGCAAAAATAAAAAAGAAGTTCAACTAACGATTCGCCAGTTATTAGATAAAGGTGAAAATATCACTCCTGAGTTACTAGAAAAACTAGGAACATTTAAATCACAAAAAATTATCGACTTACGACGTGGTTTAGCATTGGCAGGTATAGGGTTAGCATGTGTTTTTTCGGGATTTATCGTTGATGAAATACGTATTGGACTTGCGATTGGTATTTTTCCTTTATTGTTAGGGGCTGCCTTTATCCTTTGTTGGAAAACAAACCAAGACGCAGAATAAATTACAATGGTAGATGACAACACACTTATTGCACGAATTATCAGCAATGGTGATCAACATGCTTATGCTACGCTTATCAAAAAGTACCAAGGGCCAATACGCCAGTTTCTTCGTCGATTGACTACTGGAGAACAAGCAACTGCGGATGATATAGCACAAGAGGCTTTTTTAAGAATTTATCAAAAGCTCGATACTTTTTTAGGCCAATCTTCTTTTAGTACTTGGGCACATAAAATTGCCTATAATTGCTTTTTAAAATATAAGCAAAAAGCTTATCACCAATATGAAATTGATGGCTTTGATTTTTCTATTCTCGAAGCTGAAATTGAAGATATAGAAAGGGACTTGATAATAGAACGCTTAATGAATTGTTTAGATATTGCTGAGCGGACTTGTGTTACTTTATCTGTTAGTGCAGGCATGAGTCACCAAGAAATATCGACAATAACTAAATTTCCTTTGGGTACGGTAAAATCACATATCAACCGAGGAAAGCAGAAGTTAATAGATAAGATTAATCAAAAACTATAAGTTGATATTTAAATGTAAAGTATCTACAAAAAAGATATAAGGATGCACCATGAATACTAACGATGATTCATTTTTAAATTCGTTATTACAATACCATACACGCTTAGTTGATCAGCATTTTGTTGATAATATTATTAACAATATAAAAGCAAAAAATAAGTTTCGGTTAAAGGTTATGGCTGTGGCAATGTTTTTAGCATGCTCATTGGCTATTCCTTTGATAGGCAGCATAACTGAAGAGTTTTCTTTATTTAATGCTTTTACGTCATTATCACCTTATATCATTACTTCTTTCTTACTTTCGATGGTGGGGTTTTCTGCTTGGTTAACCAATGAAAACTTTTAAAAATTAGGTTTTTGTAATTAGCCGGAAGTAAAGAAATTGTTTAAAATTATTTTACAAGGGTCATAATCGTTCTAGGTGACGATTTAAGTTTCGTAAAAGTTGAATTTGAAAGATATAAATAAGTGAATGGCAGTTTTAGGCTTTGAGTTAACGTTTAAGAACCGAATATGAATAACAGCTATGATATTAAATCTGTCTCATAGGTTAGCCAAAAATTTGGGATATATATTTCCCTAAATATGATCATGATTTCAACAAAACTAATATCTGCTCAATAAAGTCAGTGGCGTTTCATTTCTGAATGCTGACTTTTGTGACAATATTAAAATTGAATTCAAAGCTAAAAGCGACATCCATCACTCTGACTCAATGCCAACTTTGTTCAATCTGTTCCCGTTAATACTCTTGAAAAATAAACGACACCAGAAAAATTGATGCCGTTTAAATAAAATAGACCTTATCTATCCCATAGATAATCTGTATGAGAAGTACAAATTTCAGTCAATTCTTTGGCTTCAGCAGGACCTTGGTCGCCATACATTGTTTCGAGGATATGCGCTCTTGTTTTCATCAAGTCTGTATAATTAGCAGCCGACATTGTGAACAGCCGACGATATTTACCACCAACTTGATGGGACAACCAACCCCAAGATGATAATTTACCTTTACCTATATTGGCATTATATATTGGCGCCATTACCGTTTTGATAATCTCATCGGCACGCTCTTCTTTTGACATATCACAAATTTCATAGACAGAGATAGAAGCTTCAGCTGCCTGCACAGTCTGATTACCGCTTTCTAGCTTCCAAATATAGTCATCATGTGAATTACAGGTTGCACCAAAGACATCATTAGGATCGACCTTAGCAGCTTCCAACATTTCACCTATCTTATCTTGCGCCGTAAGTAACTCTCCCATACTCGAAGCAGTATTAACCGTCACTCTACGCCACTGACCACCAGTATGATGTTTTAAATATGACCAGCTTTTGATCAGTTTATTAGCTACAGCTTTCTCGTAAACTGGTGCCCACTCTTTTTCAACAATAGCGTCTACATCTTTCTGTTTAGTGGTATCGCATTTAAAATATGTTGCATAGACATAGGTATCGCCCTCCTCTTTATCTTTAGCCTGAAGGCTTGTAGTTTGAACCAAGAGAAGTGCAAGACTTAACATAAATAGCTTTTTCATAGTAAATTCCTTCTTATTTAATATTTATAGTGTGTCGTTATTAAAGTAGGAGAGAATTTTTAACATCACAAGAATAATGTTCATTTATTAACCAACTTATGAGTTTTACTAGATTATTGAGTGACATTGTCTACCTAAAGTAAACATCTCACTCTCAGCTTCACAAAAACTCAATGACCGCTTCAGCTCAAAGCAGCCGTTGCCTGTTGTTTTAATAAAAAGCCGTTCATGCATTAGCACGGAGATTAGGTATATAGCGTCAACTAACACTTTGGATTAGATTTGGTGTCCGTTAAAGCGGGGGAAGATCAACTGACGATTACAATTTTTCTAAGTTGCCCCTAAATTTTACATTAATAGAACTTGGCTAAGTATCCATACATATTTAAGTGATGAGTCTGTAGCTTTTAATGTAATTATTCTAATTCAATAATTAAATATAATGTCTTTCGGGCTGTTTCAATATACAACTGGTTAATGAGACATATTTACAATGGCTAAATTTACGCTTAAACTCATCAACGCATTAAATTTATAAACAATAATAAAAAAAAGAACAATAACACTAACCCAAGCCCATAATTTTTTCAAAAGGTTCATTATGCAGCAATCATTCATGAATGCGTTTTATAAAAACTTTCTCGGCAATTCGCCAGAATGGTACAAACTCGCAATAATTACATTCTTAGTCATAAACCCAGTATTATTTTTTGCTGTAGATCCCTATGTTGCGGGCTGGGCATTGGTTATTGAATTTATATTTACCTTAGCAATGGCACTTAAATGTTATCCATTACAGCCGGGCGGATTATTGGCGATTGAAGCAGTTGCTATAGGCATGACAAGTCCTAATCAAGTCATGCATGAAATGATTTTAAACTTTGAAGTCATTTTATTATTAATATTCATGGTTGCCGGCATTTACTTTATGAAGAGTTTATTACTGTTTTTGTTTACCAAAATAGTAACTAAAGTACGTTCTAAAGTGATGGTGTCATTACTATTCTGTTTTTCTGGCGCGTTCTTATCAGCTTTCTTAGATGCCTTAACGGTTATCGCCGTTATTATCAGTGTAGCTATAGGTTTTTACTCTGTTTATCATAAGGTGGCTTCAGGCAAAGAAGTACTAGTTGATCACGATCACGACCATACTACTGACAACGAATTAGCTGAATATTCACGTGCAGATTTAGAACAGTTTCGAGGCTATTTACGTAACCTAATGATGCATGCTGGTGTTGGTACTGCTTTAGGGGGTGTTTGTACAATCGTAGGCGAACCACAAAACTTAGTTATTGGTCAACAAGCTGGCTGGGAATTTGTTGAATTTGCCATCCGTATGTCACCTGTAACAATTCCTGTGTTTTTTGCTGGTATGCTGACTTGTGTACTTTTAGAAAAAGTAAAATGGTTTGGCTACGGTGTAGCTTTACCCGACAATGTTTACAATATCTTAAATGAGTATGATATTGCTCAAAGCGCAAAACGCAATAAACTAGATAATGCAAAGCTTGTTATCCAAGGTGCAATTGCTGTTTGGTTAATTGTTGGTTTAGCACTGCATTTAGCGCCTGTTGGTATCATTGGTTTATCGGTAATAATTCTTGCCACAGCATTTACCGGTGTGACTGAAGAGCACCAAATTGGTCATGCTTTTGAAGAAGCATTACCTTTTACCGCTTTACTTGCCGTATTTTTTGCCGTTGTGGCCGTCATTGTTGATCAATCATTGTTTACTCCTGTAATTACCTGGGTATTAACCTTTGAAGGTAACATGCAACTTGTTATGTTCTATCTAGCAAATGGCTTTTTGTCTATGGTCAGTGACAACGTTTTCGTTGGTACGGTATACATAACAGAAATCACAAAAGCGTTAGCTGCTGGACAAATAACTCGTGACCAATTTGACCTACTGGCTGTTGCAATTAACACAGGTACTAACTTACCAAGTGTTGCTACACCAAATGGCCAAGCTGCTTTCTTATTCTTATTAACTTCAGCATTAGCACCGTTAATTCGCTTATCTTATGGGCGTATGGTTATTATGGCTCTGCCATATACGATTGTATTAACGATTGTAGGTTTACTGGCAATTTCTACCGGTCAACTGACAAAATATACTGAAATTTTTTATGAGAATAATATTATTCAGCATCATAGTGCAGGTCCAGCAATTAAAGCACCTGGTGGTCACTAAGTATTTGCTCAAATTATAAGCTGATATAAAATCTAACAAAAGCGCCCTTGTGGCGCTTTTTGATTATTGTTAGCATTCTTAGCAATTCCAAAAAAAATCATCCTAAACGGATTAACAACAACCCAGTCATAGGTATCATTTCGTGAACTTTTTAAGTCAATTATCTTTAAATCAACGAGCTTGGCAATTGCTCGCTGTTAGTGCCTTATGTTTTGAATTAATCGCATTATATTTTCAATACTTTATGGGACTTGAACCCTGCATTATGTGCATTTATCAACGCACCGCAATATGGGGGATATTTTTAGCGGGTGTTATTGGCGCCTTGGGTTGCCAAAACGTATTGTTGCGAATTGTCGCTTATGGCTTATGGGCCACAGGCGCCATTTGGGGGTTCATCATTGCTTTAGAACATGTTGACATGCAATCTTCAACCATGTCGTTTTTATTTAGTTGTGAGTTTATTCCAAACTTCCCTACTTGGGCGCCATTGCACCAATGGCTTCCTGCTTTGTTCGAAGCGACCGGTGACTGTGGGGATATTAAATGGCAATTCTTGGGTTTTACTATGCCACAAGTAATGCTAGTTATATTTGGCATTTATAGTGCAGCATTCGCCAGTATTTTATTGACACGTTTGCTCAAAGAAAAGATGCTTTAATCGCGAACGCTAATCGACTAAATTTGTTCTTTACATAAAAATAAGCGGCATATTCCGCTTATTTAAACTCGCTTTCTATTGAGATTAAATCAATAACAGATAACAAGTAATACCCACTAAGCAGGCAATAATAAAGCTAAGCAAGGCCCCTTCTCTGACCATATCTTTAATTTCAATCTCACCCGTGCCGTAAGCAATAGCATTAGGTGCTGTAGCTACTGGTAACATAAAGGCACAACTAGCGCATATAGCCGCAGGGATCATTAATACTTTAGGATCATAACCTGAGGCAATAGCCGCCGCAGCTAAAATAGGCATTAGTAAGGTTGCCGTTGCTGTGTTACTGGTTATTTCTGTTAGATATGTAACCACCAAACAAATAGTAATAATCATGATAATTGCAGGTAAGTTAGCGAATGACGCAAGCCACTGACCCAATAAATCACTCAAACCTGACGCAACAAAACCTTTAGCTAACGCGATACCGCCAGCAAAAAGCAGTAACATACCCCAGGGAATGGTTTTGGCGCTGTCCCAATCTAATAAACGCGAACCTTTACCATTAGGCACTATAAACATTAGCACTACAGCAAATAAGGCAACAGTGCTATCGCCTGCTATTTCAACATTTAAAACGCCACTCCAACCACCAAAGGGCTCTGAGCGTGTTATCCATGCGAGTGCTGTTAACCCAAACACCCATAATGTGCGAGTTTCTTCCGCCCGCCATGGTCCTAAAACAGGCAAATGTACTTCTTGTTCAAGTTTGACATTTCTGGTTAGCCAAAAGGCAATAATTGGAATAGCAAGAACGACAATAGGTACGCCAATTTTCATCCATTCTAAAAAGCCAAACTCAATGCCGGTTTGCTCTTCGTAAATGCCCATAAAAATTACGTTAGGCGGCGTACCAATTGGGGTACCAACACCGCCAACACTTGCGGCATAAGCAATTCCAAGAATTAAAGCCACTTTAAGATTTTGATTATCAATATGTTTTAGAATAGCCAAGGCAATGGGTAGCATAATTAAGGTTGTTGCAGTGTTGGATATCCACATGCTTAAAAATGCACTGGCTAACATAAAGCCCAACACCATACGACGTCCACTTTTAACGCCAACCAAGCGCACCATATAAACAGCTAAACGCTCGTGCGCGCCACTTTTTTCAATGGCTTTTGACAGCATAAATGCGCCCATTAATAGTAAAATTACGTGACTACCAAGGGCTGATGCGACCGTTTTATGATCAACAACGCCAAACAGTGGTAACAAGGCAAAAGGGACTAATGATGTTGCAGGGATAGGTAATGCTTCGGTAATCCACCAAATAACAGTTAATAACGTTATAGCCGCTGCGATAGCAGCTTTACTCTCCAAACCAATGGCTTGCAAAACAAAGTAAAAGCATACAGCTAAAACAGGCGCTACCGGAATGAATAGCTGTCTAGTTAATTTCATAAATTTACCCAATATTTTTATTATTATTTGAATCTAAATTATTATTTATTACTATTATATTTGTTATTAAAGTTTGCAGCTTTTTAATCAACGGTTTACAAAATCAGCTAAAATTTAACGATAACTCTTAATCAATTTGCTCGCTTGTTGCCACGCTAAATTTTCACTAAGCGTTGACCAGTTATTATTTTTATCTGGCATTTTCAATAGTTTTTTAAGCCTTTCACCGCCGACTAACGAGGTTGAAATATTGGCATTATCGAGCACATCAACGCAGCCATCTCTGTTGTTACATAGCAATAGCATATCGCAACCTGCAGCTTGTGCCGCTTCAGCGCGTTCAATATAACCACCAACACTGGCTGCACCCTGCATTGATAAATCATCACTAAAAATTACGCCATTAAACCCGAGTTGTTCTCTTAAAATATTTTGTAGCCAATAGTGAGAAAAACCAACCGCTTGGCTGTCAACATCAGGAAAAATAACGTGTGCAGGCATCAAAGCATCAACTTTACCTTTACCTATTAGTTGTTTAAATGGCGTTAAATCTTGCTGGAAAATTTCTGCTCTTGAACGTGTATCTATTGGTAGATCAATATGAGAATCGGCTTTAACACTGCCATGCCCTGGAAAATGTTTTCCAGTTGCTTTCATACCAACTTGATGCAAACCATTAATAAAAGCTTCGGCTAATTCGCTAACATAATCAGGTTGTTGATGAAAAGCGCGATCACCAATAACATCGCTAATGTTATTAATATCGAGTACTGGCGCAAAACTGATATCAATGTCAACCGCCTGCACTTCCAATGCCATTAATATTGCACTTTGTTTGGCAAGTTCTTTGGCTAAAGTGATATTCTGCGCTGACATTTGCCATAATTTACCCATAGCCGGGATCAACGAAAAACCATCACGAAAACGTTGTACACGTCCACCTTCATGATCAACGGCTATTAAAATAGGCTTGTTTGCCGCGACTCTAATTTGCTGACTTAAATCGGCAATTTGTTCTGGTGATTGATAATTGCGAGTAAAAAAAATTAAGCCACCAACGAGTGGATGTTGAAGAATTTCTTTATCTTCTTGAGACAATGATGTGCCTTGCACATCAAGCATGACTGGACCCATAACAACACTTTCAAAAATTAAGATGTCGCTACTCTACCTAAATAACGCCAATAAACAAAGATGCTTAGGCTATTTACTGTTAATAATTTAGGAAATTGGCATTAGGCTTTTAACGATTTCGAACTACATTACTGAAATATAGAAGCATGATAATAGTAGTATGTAATATTTAGCGTTATCTTATTAGTAAATAACACTAAATATCAAGTAATTAACTTCTGATAGCTACCGGCATCGGTGCACCAACACCTGCAGCAACATAAGGAATAACATTACGGATAACGTCTGAAATTTGCAAATCACGTTCGAAATCACTTTTAGCAATATCGATTAAAGCGTCACTTGAAGACATAGTAAAAACGACTGTACCCATGGTGAAATGTAAACGCCAAAACATCTCTTCAGCACTTAGCTGTGGATAAGCTTTTTGTACTGCTAAAACAAAATTATCAATAACACCTGGGTATTGAGTAGTTAAAAACCAACGTAAAAAACCTTGGCTGTCAGTATAACCTCGACCTAAAAGCTGCAAAAAGTTACTGGTACCGTTATTTTTAAAATCGTTTAATGATAATAGCGGATCGATAAAAGCAGAAAACACCTCAATTAGACTGGGTGAATCTTGCTCACAAACTTGCGTTAAAGCTATTTCTAAACGCGGCGATAACTCGTTCATATAACGAGACATCACGGCTTTAATTAATTCTTTTTTCGAACCAAAATGATAATTAACAGCCGCTAAGTTAACTTCAGCCTGACTGGTTATTTCACGTAGAGAGGTGCCGTTAAAACCCTTATCTGCAAACAAACTCTCTGCTGCATCTAATATTTTATTCTTCGTACTCATAGTTAAATAACGCCGTAGTATTAGTTAGTTCAACAAATTAATACAAGCAGTTTAAACAAGCGTTTAAAATAACGCAACTAGGATTAACGTTTGGCTATATAATAGGTAAAAAAATAAAACCAAAAAACCGGCGAGCAACAACTATATTACAAACTGTTACTGGTTAAGCAAAGTAATAAAAGCAACAATACACTTATGCTAATATTCCAATAATGACTGTTTTCCTTGTGGCATTTATTCATTGCCTTTGGTTTTCTGTAAAATTATACATACTCATTTTTATTGCTGAGTCGTTATTATATCAAATCCCCCCGCTTCCTTGGTTACAAACTATTACAGAAAAAGCACAGTTAAAAACACCTAATGTAGCTATTATATTTAGGCGTCTCTTGAAGAGATTTTTGAAGCGCAAATTTCATACTTTCCCTAGTATATTTTATATAATGGCTCAGCATCCCTTTCGCTGAGCTTTTTTTTGTCTAAAATTTGTTAATCCTCCTATTTATTAACTTTCCAACAAATCCAACACCGCCAATACTATTGCCAATATACTAATCTCAATCTACACTAGCCAAGACCTTATATTAAGTTGACTAAGGCGCAAATTAAGCGCTAATAAAAACAAAAACGGATACTTATGAAACCAACATTTAAATTAACTACAGCAGCTATCTTAGTAGCAACAAGCCTAAGTGCTTGTAATGGTGACAACACAGTAAAAAATGACGTTAAACCAGCAAGCGTGGCGAGCAAGGTATTAACGATGCAAGATGCAGAAAAATTTTTAGCCGCTACTGAAATTGAATTAGTGCAACTTAACACTGAAGGCAGTCGTGCGGCTTGGATAAATTCAAACTTTATTACTGAAGATACCTCAGCGCTTGCCGCTGCTGCCGATCAAAAATCGACTGAAGCCGGTGTAAGATTTGCCATGCAAGCCGCTAAGTTTGACTCTGTTGATGTAAACGTAGATCAACGTCGAAAGCTCAATATATTAAAACAAAGTTTAGTGATGCCCGCACCGCAAGATTCTGTAAAATCGGCAGAGTTAGCGAAAATTGGTGCTGAATTAAATAGCATGTATGGCAAAGGAAATTACACCACTGAGTCAGGTAAAACTTTAAGTTTAGGCCAGATGACTGCAACAATGGCAACCTCACGTGATTACGATGAGTTGTTAGAAATGTGGCAAGGTTGGCGAACGATCAGTCCTGACATGAAGCCATTATATATGCGCCAAGCCGAACTGGGTAACGAAGGTGCACAAGGTTTAGGTTATGCAGATCTGGGCGCAATGTGGCGTTCTAATTACGATATGTCGGCAGATGATTTTGCTAAAGAACTAGACCGTTTATGGGGACAAGTTAAACCTTTATACGATGATCTACATTGTTATGTACGTACTGAATTAGGCAAAACTTACGGCGAAGATAAAGTACCACAAGACCAACCTATTCCAGCACATTTACTTGGTAACATGTGGGCACAATCGTGGGGCAATATTTATGACTTAGTCGCACCAGAAAATGCCGATCCTGGTTATGATGTTACCAAACAACTTGCCACTAATAATTACGATGAAATTAAAATGGTAAAAGGCGCTGAAAGCTTTTTCACCTCGCTTGGCTTTGAAGCATTACCTGAAACATTTTGGCAGCGCTCTTTATTTACCAAGCCTGCCGACCGAGATGTGGTATGTCATGCTTCAGCATGGGACCTAAATGCCAAAGATGATATTCGCATTAAAATGTGTATCCAAAAAACCGGTGAAGATTTTTCGGTTATTCATCACGAACTAGGTCATAATTTTTATCAACGTGCTTACCAAAACCAGCCAGTTTATTATCAAAACAGTGCTAACGACGGCTTTCACGAAGCCATTGGCGACACTATTGCCTTATCAGTTACGCCTAAGTATTTAAAAGAGATTGGTTTAATTAATACCATTCCTGATGAGTCGAAAGACATTGGCTTATTAATGAAAATGGCCTTGGATAAGGTTGCTTTTATTCCATTTGGTTTAATGGTTGATCAATGGCGTTGGAAAGTTTATTCCGGTGAAGTTAGCCCTGAAAACTATAATACAGCTTGGTGGGAATTACGTGAAAAATACCAAGGAGTAACCGCCCCGATTGATCGTGACACTAATGCTTTTGATCCTGGCGCAAAATACCATGTACCCGCAGGCGTGCCTTATTCACGTTATTTTTTAGCACACATTCAGCAATTTGAATTCCATCGTGCTTTATGTGAAATTTCAGGTAATACCGACCCTATTCATCGTTGTTCTATTTATAACAACAAAGATGCTGGAGCCGCATTAAATACCGTGCTTGAAATGGGTTCAAGCCAACCATGGCAACAAGCCTATAAGGTATTAACGGGTAATGAGCAAATGGATGCAACCGCTATCCTTGATTATTTTGCCCCGCTACACACTTGGTTAAAAGACAAAAACCAAGGTAAGCAGTGTGGCTTTTAACTTTTAGTTAGCTCTAAAAAAGCCGTTGAATTTTATAATTTAACGGCTTTTTTTTATCTGTATTTATATGTGATTCTAGTAAAAAAGTGACTTTTAGTTGAATACTAGATGCAATACAGTGGCTCACTTTATATCTTAAGGTCATGAGTTTTATTAAATATCTTGAGTTGGCATAGCGTTAATCTTTTAAAGAAATATAATCTGCGGCTCGTTCCTCTAATATTCTACAGTTATTATAATCAAATTTTCTGCATTTCCTCCGAACAAAGCCTTTTAAAATTTTCTGCTGATATTAAGGATAATTCACATTTATACACTGTTAACATTTGATCAGATTATTATCTATTTACACTAAATTATGGTTTTATTCACAGGAAATAAAAAAGTCAAACATCTTAACCCATTGTAATTAAATATTTTTAATATTATGGCTTCATCTTTGCTATATTAACTCTATAAGAAGTTCTAACAAAATATAAATATAAGCAAAGGAGTGACACATGTCAGTAATTCTTGAAGATCGTCCAATCGAACAAGTGCGAGAAGAAACAATAGATCAATTAATATTTAACTATAGTCATGGGGTTATTTCTGCCGAAGCTTTCGAGCGCCGCCTAGATGATGCGATGGGAAGTGATTCTCACCAAGAGATTATCGATCTCGTTGCTGATTTAACCTTAAAAGCAGACACTAAATACAATAATAATAAAGAACATCAATTTACCCCTAGCTACAGTAATGCAGACACTGACGACAGCTTAAACCTGAAGAGTATCTTAGGTAATGTTGAACGTAGCGGACAATGGAATGTGCCAAAAACCATCACGGTAAATAGCATTTTGGGCGAAGCAGTACTCGACTTTACCGATGCTGTTTTTCAACATCAACACGTGACCATTAAATTGAACTGTATTTTAGGAGGTAATAAAATTTACGTGCCTGAAAATATAAATGTTGTTTGTAAAACCTATGGCATTATCAGTAGTATAGAAAATAAAGCCCCTTCAATGGCGACGAAGCAAGCCCCTATTATTACCATAGAAGGTAAAGTTATATTGGGGTCATTAAGTGTTTCGATTAAAAGAACGATTAAAGAAAAGTTTATCGTATTTGCAAACAACCTAAAGTCAGCGTTTGACGGCGATAAATAATTTTCACGCTTTCCGTTTTATTTATAAGTCTCATTTAAAACTGTAAGACATTGCAAGCTTAAAAGCCGCTTTGGAGCTGCTTGAGTGTTTTATATAGATAAAAGCCAAACAGTAATGTTTGGCTTTTGCGTGTTGAATTGTTCAATTGTTCAATTGTTGAATTGTTCAATTGTTGAAACAGTTAAAACTAACTAGTTACAACAAACCAAACGCCGACATCAAACTTCGCCCGCCCAATAACAAAGTAATAAAAATAACACCTGCAGCTGCGATGTTCTGCCATACGTTATTACGATGCACACCTAGTACCTTTGTATTCATTATCCATAACAGAAAAATACTAATTAACGGTAAAAGAATGCCGTTTGCTACCTGGGCAAACCAAATAACAGCAACAGGTTTAAAACCAGCGCTACTAACCACAACGCCAATAACTAGAATAATAATCCAAGTTAGTCTAAAGCCAAAGGCATTAAGGTTTTTATCTAAATTTAAAATGCCACTTAGCGCGAAGGCAGCGGCTAAAGGGGCTGTGATCGCAGATGATATACCAGCGGCAAACAGACCAAGACCAAGAAGTAGGCTTGCTGAATCACCAAATAACGGCTGCAGCACAGGTGCAATATCGGCAGCACTTTGCAAGCTTATCTGCTTGCCAAAAAATGCGGAGGCGGCAGTTGAAAGTATAGCAACTGATATCAAAGCTCCAAGCGGAATTGAGACAAATAAGTCTTTCCTTGCTGTGGAAATGTCTTTAACTGATTGCCATTTTTTACTTGCCGTTGATGTATGCAAAAATAAATTATATGGCACTACCGTAGTACCAATGAGTGCAATAACGGTTAGCGTTGCGCCTGTAGGTAATTCAAAGGCAAAAAAACTGGTCATTAACAGCTGCCATTGAGGTTCGCTTAAAAAAAATGTCACGATAAATGCAACGCTCATCAAGCCAACTAAAAGTACTAAAGCTCTTTCAATTATCTTGTAACTTCCGGTAATAAGTAAAGCAAACGCACAAAGGCCAATGAATAACGGAAATAAAGTATTGGCAAAAGTAACTTCCCAACCAAGCTGTTCTGTAACACTTATTAAACCTAAGCTTGCACCTGAAATATTGCCACTTTGGTAGGCTCCATTGCCTACAACAATCGCACTAACAACAAGCATAACAACACAAACCTTAATAAAGGGATGCTTTATAGCCTGTCGAATGTTTTCACCCAAGCCTTGCTGACTAACAATACCCAGCCTTGCCGCCATTTCTTGCAAAACTAAGGTAGCTACCATGGCAAAGAGTAATGCCCACACTAAAGATAAACCGTAATTTGCTCCTGCCATTGATGCAGTAATTATCGTCCCTGGGCCTATAAATGCTGCCGTAACGAGAAATGCCGGCCCTATTTTTGGAAGCTTCATATTTACATACCTTGTTATTTTTATTTATCGGTAATGACTTAACCCCATCATACCTATTCATAATTTGAAAAACACTATGGTGTGGTTAACTCGTTGTATTGATACAAAACCGATTAACTTAATCATACTTATTTTAATGATTTCTCTAGTCGCTTCTTATAATTTTGATTAAACTACAGCAATTAACAGTTAGAAGCCTATCGTTATGGAAAAATATCAGGAATTATTAATCGCTTTACGAAAAGTTATTCGTGCGATTGATTTACATTCAAAACATCTTAATAAAACATCGGGTTTAACCAGTCCGCAATTATTAATTATGTTAGAAATAGATAAAGCGTCTGGCATAAACTCGAGTCAAGTCGCGAAAATAGTTAATTTAAGCCCCGCAACAGTAACTAATATTATTGATCGGTTAGAAAATAAAAACTTAATTTCAAGAGTACGAGATACACAAGACAAACGTAAAGTGAGCTTATATTTAACCGATGACGGAAAAGCAATTTTGCTGAAGGCGCCGCAAGCATTACAAGAACATTTCATTGAAAAATTCTCTAACCTGGCGCAATGGGAGCAATCTCAGTTATTGTCTTCAATGGAAAGATTATCAGAAATGATGGATGCGGACGAAATTGATGCCGCACCTTTATTGGAGTTACATGCGATGAGCGCCAGTAGTATAAATAAAACTGACGCTACCAAGGGTTAACGCAACAAGTGTAAAAAGTGTAAATGCTTATGGTATTGATCAATAACATTATTGATCACTGCCGTTTTTGACCAGCCCATAATGTCATAGTCTTGGCCACCCTCAACTAGATGCACTTCTGCTCGATAATAACTATGTTCATCTTCATCGGCTTCATTCACATAATCTGGCTGTGAATGTTTTCGAGCAAGTACCCGATAAACAAACTTTTGCTCTTCGCCGTGATCAACAATTAAGCTCAACCCATCTTCGTGTGAAACAACAACACTGATTTGATTCTTTTGTAACTCTTCAGCTACAGATTCAAACGCAGGTACAATAGTCTGACTAATAAATTTATTAACATTGCTTTTGTTTGGGTAATCAACAATGTTTTTTAACCGCACTTGCCAACTATCATTGTTTTCATTACCTGCATGAGGAACGGCTGATATTAACTGGCTTTCTTGCTTAAAAGCTTCAACCCTTAGCGCTTTAATCAAGCCAACAATGGCAAGCAGTAGCACCACTGCAAAAGGTAAAGCACTAGCAATAGTCATGGTTTGCAGCGCATTAAGCCCCCCTGCTAACAATAAAATTGCAGCAACTAAGCCTATGCCGATAGCCCAATAAACACGCTGCCATAACGGGGTATTATTACTACCGTGTGAACAAAGCATATCAACTACCATTGCGCCAGAATCACAAGAGGTGACAAAAAATATCACAATCATCAACACACTAAAGAAAGACAGTAATGTCGATAATGGGAAGTTTTCTAGAAAAACAAATAAGGCTACTGACGAGTCTTTACTAACCATCTCGCCTAATTCTACAACCCCTTGGTTATGCACTAAATCAATGGCACTATTACCAAAAATAGTCATCCAAAATAAAGTAAATACGGTCGGAATTAGCATTACCCCGATAATGAATTCTCGAATCGTACGACCACGAGATATTCTAGCAATGAACAAGCCAACGAAAGGTGCCCACGCAAGCCACCAACCCCAGTAGAATATAGTCCAACCGCCTATCCATCCTGTTTTCTTGTAAGCAAACAAATTAAAGGTGTTATGTACTATATCGGCTAAATAGTCACCAATATTTTGCAAGTAAGCTTGTAATAAAAATACCGTAGGACCAAGCACAAAAATCAGTATTAATAAAATAACAGCCAAAATCATGTTAGTTTCAGAGAGTATTTTAATACCCTTATCTAAACCGGTTGCAACCGATATAACCGCTAGCCCTATTATGCCAATCATTATTATTATTTGATTAGTCGTAGAAACATCAATACCAAACAAATAACCGAAACCGGCATTAACCTGTGAAGCGCCTAATCCTAATGAAGTAGCCACACCAAAAACAGTACTAACCACTGCAAAAACATCAACTAAATGCCCTGGCCATTGATAAATTCTGTCACCAATTAAAGGATACAAAGCTGAACGTAAGGTTAAGGGTAAATTATGACGGTAACTAAAATAGGCTAACACCAAGGCAACAATGGCGTAGATAGCCCATGCATGAAGTCCCCAGTGAAAAAATGTCATTTTCATCGCTTCTTGAACCGCAGCGATCGTACCAACTTCTGCCGTAGGGGGAGATAAATAGTGCATCAGAGGTTCTGCTACACCAAAAAACATTAAGCCGATCCCCATTCCTGCGGCAAACAGCATAGAAAGCCAAGTCAGCATAGAATAGTCAGGGGTCGCATGATCAGGCCCTAAACGAATATCCCCGTAACGTGAGAATCCTAAAAAGATAACAAAAAAGAAGATAAATGCGACGGTGAGCACATAAAACCAACTGCCGTTGTCGATAATGCTTGTTTGAATTACGCTAAACAAGCTTTGAGCCTGTTTGGGCAATGCTACTGTATATAGTAAAAGAGCAATAATGATAACTGATGCGCTAACGAACACTTTTTTATTTAATTGACTCTTGGCGGATAAAGACAAAGCCTTCCCCTAAATTTAATTTGTATTGATATTATATCTTGTTAATCAAGGTGTAAATAGTCACTTATGTAAACAATCGCCCGTCTAACGCGATTCTTTGATAAAAGGCTATTTATTATGTTTTTGAAAAAAATCGTATATTTTGTTATCATACTGCAAAAGCCTAAAATTAGTTAGAGCTCTAACAGTCTCAATAGTTAGAACTCTAAACGTATTTGGCCGTTCAACAATAAAACTCTAAGGGAAACCAATATGAAATTTACTAAGCTGCACTGTGCCGTGTTAACAGCGCTAGCAGCATCTGGCTCTTTATATGCCGAAGAAACAAAGACGAAAGCATCAATAGAGACTATTGAAGTTACCGCTACTAAACGTTCTGAATCAATTCAAGACATTCCAGTTACTGTCACTGCATTAACAGGTGATAGCTTAGAGAAGCTTGGCGTTTCTAATTTTGACCAATACGTAGAATTTTTACCAAACGTAGTTTTCCAAGGCACCGGCCCTGGTCAAAATGAAATATATATTCGCGGCGCGGCAACTACGCAAACCAATATTTCGGTTTCATCAGTTCAAGCATTACAACCTTCTGTTGCTTTTTATCTAGACGAACAACCTGTTTCAATGCAAGGTCGTAACTTAGATATTTATGCAACTGACGTTGAACGTATAGAAGTATTACCAGGGCCACAAGGCACACTTTTTGGTGCTAGCTCACAATCAGGCACGGTTCGTTTAATTACCAACAAGCCAACACATGATGGTTTCGCTGCAGGTTTTGATACCAGCACAAGCTCTACAAAGGGCGGCGATATGAGTAACTCTGTCGAAGCTTACTTTAATATGTCTTTAAGTGACTCACTTGCTGTGCGCGTTGTTGCCTATAATGATCATCAAGGCGGTTGGATTGATAATAAATTAAACGATCCTAGCAATGGTGGTTACACCGGTAGTGCTGTCGTTATTGATAGAATTTCAGCTAATTTCGCTAAGTTAGCCGATCCTGAGAATACTTCGGTTACCATTCCACAAAATGATGTCTTAGTTGAAGATAATTTTAACACCGCTAATTACTCTGGTGCACGTTTTGGCTTATCTTACTTAATTAATAATGAGTGGGATTTATTAGTTCAACATACGCAACAGTCTCTCGATACTGAAGGTGTGTTTTCTTATGATCCAAACCTTGAGGGTGAAACATCAACAAACCGTTTTACACCAGAAAACAATAATGATGACTTTGGTTTAACCACATGGACATTAGAAGGTCGTCTTGAGCACCTTACCCTTGTTTATACCGGTGGTTATTTAGACCGAGATATTAATTCAACTATTGATTACACAGGTTATACCAATGGTGGTCAGTTCTCTGCTTATTACGTTTGTAACTATGCAAGTGCACCTGAAGCACAAGAGTGTTTTGACCCTACTAAATTTTACAAAGAAGAAACCAGTAGCTCTCGTACAACTCATGAGCTTCGTTTCAATACCGCTGCTGAAAACCGCTGGCGTGTAACTGCTGGTGTATTTTATGATACGCAAGAACTATCAACAGTTGGCCAATTTAAAATTGCTAATACAGAGCTTTTTCCTAATTTAGCCAGAGAGCTTGCCGGTACTGAAGGCATAAACAGTAATGGCGGTCCTTTTTCTTCTGAAGTGAGCTTCGTTAACGATGTAACTCATACGATAGATCAAATCGCCTTATTTGGTCAGTTTGAATATGACATTACCGACACTGTTACGGCAAGTTTTGGTGCACGTTGGTATCAAATTGATGACATTTATAAAGGTGCAACTACAACAGCTGATGTTAGTGGTAGATTAAAAGCCTTTGGTGACGGCAGTGATGCTGCATTAACTGAGTTTTTTGGTGCTGACGAAGCAGCAGCAATTCAAGCCGCTATTGCCAGTGGTCAATTAGAGACAAGCTTACTTGATAGTAATGGTAAGTTAACCGTTGATGATACTATCATCAAAACTTCAATTGATTGGCAAGTGAATGACGATATGATGGTGTTTGCATCATACTCAGAAGGTTTTAGACCGCCGGTTACCAACCGTGTAGGTGGTGGTTCTGCTGCGAATCAAGAAGGTGCCTTTGAGGGTTTCCGTATTCCAGTGTACTCAACGACTGATAGCTTAGACAACATAGAGTTAGGATTTAAATCTACATTGTTTGATCAATCACTTCGCTTCAATGCTACGGCTTATTATTCAAAAATATCTGATCTACAAACATCACGATATGACCCAACTAATATCAGTTTCTTAGTATTCACTGATAACGTTGGTGATGCAGAAATTAAAGGTATTGATGGTGACTTTAGTTGGGTAGCAACTGATAACTTAGTTATCTCTGGTGCCTTTAGCTTGATAGATACCGAGTTAACGTCAGTTAATGCTCAGCTTGACGGTATTGCTCCTTCAGCAGGTAGCAGATTACCGTATTCAGCTAAGTTTTCAGGTAATTTACAAGCTCAATATTTCTATCCAATTGCACAAGATATGACAGGTTATATCAACGGTTCAATCAGTTATACCGGCGAAAGACTTGCTGGTATGACAATGGATGCTTATATGATCGAAGATGCCACTAATTTAATTTATGGTACAGGTTCTGGTTTAAGTATTGAAAAAGAATCTGACGTTTATTCAGGTGTTAACTATCAAGACACTAATGGCGAAACCTTTGCCGGTGGTCGTTATGTGCAAGATAGTTATGTTTTGGCTAACATAAGCTTTGGTGTAACAAACGACGAATGGAAAGCTGAGCTTTTCATCGACAACTTAACTGATAAAAGTGCAATATTATATGTTGATACTCAACAGTATACGCCAAAAGTTGTTTCTAATAGACCTCGTACAATTGGCTTTAGATTTTCGTACGACTTTTATTAAGCTGTAATCGAAATCTAAAAAGTTAATATGATCGAAATAAAAACCGTTTGATATCTGTATCAAGCGGTTTTTTATTGTAAAGTACCCGCAAATCTAAAATATAAATAATACCCTAACTTGCTTCGGAGCTAAGTCATTGGACAATACATCTCACCCTTCAATTGAAAGCCAATTAAAATCAATTCAAAAATTAATCCAAGCGACAAAGTTCGACGAAGCTATAAAACAATGTAAACAGCTACAAACGCAAAGCACAGACTCACAAGATAATATTGAGCTATGGTATTTAATTGCCGTTGCCCAGCGCTATGCAAAAACATTACCGCTAGCGTTAATCAGTATTAATGAATTACTTAAACTTGAAAATAAGCACAGTCGAGCAAATCAAGAAAAAGGCTTTATCTATTTAGCGTTAAATGAAAAAATTCTGGCTAAGAAATCATTTGAAAAAGCTGTAGAGCTCAACCCAAGCTTAGTCGCTAGTTGGCAGGCATTGATTCAACTATACCGTGACGAAAATCAACAAAACAATATCCAAAAAGCGGCAAATCATCTAGAAAAACTAAAAAAGTTACCCCCTGCCTTACTCGCTGTTACCGAGTTAATGCTTGAAGGGAAACTATTAAAAGCAGAGCAAATTTGTCGACATTTTTTACAAAATAATAAGCGCCATGTCGATGGCATGTGCATGCTCGCTGAAATAGGTATAGAACTAAAAATTTATGACGATGCAGAGTTTTTACTGGCCAGTGCGCTCGAACTAGAGCCCAATCATATCCATGCGCGTTCGCTATACCTCAATTTACTTATCCGCTTAGGTAAATACAAAGTTGCAGAGCAGCAAGTTGAAAAGCTACTAATAGTACAACCAAGCAATCTTAGTTTTAAGATTGCAAAAGCCAGTGCCCTGACAGGTTTAGGTAAAATAGAAGAAGCTATAATTCTGTTTGAACAAGTGGTGGCAGAAAACGATCAAGTGCCAGGCTTTCATCTACAACTAGGTCATGCTCTTAAAACCAAAGGTGATATAGAAAAAGCCGTTATTTCTTACCAAAAAGCCTATCAGTTAAGCCCAAGCTATGGTGATGCTTTTTGGAGTTTAGCCAATACTAAAACTTACCGTTTTAGTGATAACGAAATTGCTCAAATGCAAGCACAGCAAGATAATAAAGACTTAGCACTCATAGATAAAATTCAGCTGCATTTTGCTACCGGTAAAGCCCTTGAAGACAGAAAGGATTACGAGCAAGCCTTTAATGCCTATCAACAAGGCAATGAATTACAGCATGCCAACAGTGGTTTTGACATCAACAAAATTGAACAACAAGTCGCAGAGCAAATAAAGTATTGTACTCATGAACTATTTAAAATCCGTGGCAAGTTGGGGCTAAACGCACCCGATCCTATATTTATTGTTGGTTTACCCCGTGCAGGCTCAACCCTACTTGAGCAAATTTTAGCGTCGCATAGCCAAGTAGACGGCACTATGGAACTGCACAATATACTGGGTTTGGCATCAAGGCTTCGTGGTCGAAGTAAAAGTCAAAGTGACGAAGACGCCCAATATCCTAAAAATTTAGCTGAAATTGCCCCCGATTATTTCAAACGTTTTGGTCAACAATTTATTGATGAAACTCAAGTTTATCGAGAAAAAGCGCCTTTATTTATCGACAAAATGCCGAATAATTTTCTCCACATCGGCCTGATCAGATTAATACTACCGAATGCAAAAATTATAGATGCCAGACGATCACCAATGGCTTGCTGTTTCAGTGGTTTTAAACAGTTATTTGCTGAAGGACAAGACTTTAGCTATAACTTAGAAGACATTGGCCGTTACTATCAAGCTTATCTAAAACTTATGGCGCATTGGCATGATGTTTTACCCGGCTTCGTATTAACCGTGAACCATGAAGATGTAGTAGATGATTTAGAAACACAAGTGCGAAGAATGCTTGATTTTGTTGGCTTAGAGTTTGAACAGTCATGTGTTGATTTTCATAAAACCAAACGTAACATTAAAACACCAAGTTCTGAGCAAGTTCGTCAACCAATTTATAAAAGTGCCACTGAACAATGGCGACACTTCGAACAACATTTAGAACCATTGAAAAAAGTGCTAAATATCGACTAACTGGATATAAATAATATATTGTCACTCATGAGCCATGACGAGGTAAAATATCAGTCTTCACTCAAATCTATTATCTATGCCAGCGATTAACATTTAGTCTCTTTAGTTTGTTTTACATTTTTTTCTTGGTCGTCATTAAATAACTTGCTATCAGTTCTTCATAATATGGAGAATTTCTTAGTCGACCAATTTCATCCCAGACTTTTTCTATTAGAGCAAGATTGTTTTTAGCGAAGTGTTTAGAAAACATTAAATGATAAGCTTTTTGGCGTACTGGTGGGGATATTTTGATCACATTAGTAGCTAAATCAGGGAACTGCTTAAGCAGTTGGTCGGAAAAATTCTCGAGATCAATAACGCCATCCAACCGCCCTACTTTTAACATACTAAATAATTGTTCTTGGCTATCAATTTCATAAATAGTTAGCCCACTTTTCCTTAATTCATTTACTATGGAGTAGCCTCTCATCACACCAAATGTTTTATTGGTTGAATTAAATTGGACCCCATCCCAAAGTACAGAATTCTCTTTGTTTTGATATAAATAATATGAACGGATACCAACACTTCTCGAAGGATCTTCTTTTCCATCAAGTAATGGATAAACGCCATAATGGCTGCGTTCAACTTTAAAGCTAGAGCCTAATGCAGCATCCGTTTTTCCAGATTGAGTGTTTAAAAGTACGCGGGGCCAAGGAGAACGGATAAATTTAAATTTGATATTAAGGTTTTTTGCAACCTGCTTTAATAGTTCAACAGTTACCCCCGGCCGTTCATTAGGCAGAGAAAATTTAGTGCCCAATATATAAGGCGGAAATGGGTTTATTGCCATTCCTATTTTTATAGGCTCTGCATAGCAAACCTTCATAAAAATAACTAAACAAAATATAATTTTAGAAAAAATATTAAACATTCAAAAACTCTGTGGTGAAAAGAGATACCGATAAACTTTCATCAAAGATTAACAGAGTGGGCAACGAAATGTTAATTATATAGTTGCATTCTTTAAGTGCGCGTATAGTAAAAACAATTAACTAGACATCCAGAATATCAAGCACAAAAACGAATGCAGCATACAGTATGAGTATAAAAAAAAACCAACTATTCGAATTGTAGTTGATGATGAAAAAAGAAGATGTGACTTCACTAAATAAAACGTAAAGATGTTGTTAGAGTAATGCGGGAGAAATTACCGAAATACACTAAGGCTTAGCGTGTATTTCAGGGAGGCATGAATAAAAAACGAGCAAATAAATGCTCGTTTTAGTTCAATCCATAGAAAAAGTTTTAGCACACTAAAAAACTAAACCTTATCTACCTTAATTTTATAAAGAACACTATAAAGCACGGGTACTGCTATCATGGTTAAAATGGTGGCAAAAGCTAAGCCGCCCATAATAGTCACCGACATATCAGCAAAGAAAGGATCTAGTAATAATGGCATAACACCTAAAATAGTGGTGATGGCAGCTAGAGAAACTGGTCTTAACCGGCTCAAACTGGCTTCTATAATTGCCAAGGCTTTTTCTTTACCCTCGATTATCTGTAAGTCTATTTCTTCCAGTAACACAATGGCATTTTTAATTAACATACCAAATAAACTTAAAAACCCAAGTAGCGACATAAAGCCAAAGGGTAAATCGGCTATCAATAAGCCAGCAACAACTCCCACTACCGCCATAGGTACAATCAGCCAAATAATAATCGGTTGTCTTGCCTTACCAAATAGTAATACGCTGATAATAAACATGACTAAGAAACCAAGAGGTAAACCTTGTCCCAAAGCGGCTTGCGCCTTGCGTGACGATTCATATTCGCCGCCCCATTCAAGTTTATAACCCTCTGGTAATGTAATGGCTTCAATTTCACCTTGCGTACGATTAAAAGCTTCTCCTGTGGTTTCATCATAACCTGCTTCTGCTTTTACGGTTATGGTGCGCACGCGATCACGTCGATTAATCAGTAGTTCTTCACTTGCGTAGTTCATTTTGCCACTAACTTGCTTAAAGGGTATATAAGTTCGTTGGCTACTGCTCCACACTAAACTGTTTTCTAAGCCAGCGAGTTGATCAGGATTAGTATTGCTATTTCTCGCAATTATTGGGTAGAGGTAATCACCATCTTGCAGTTGACCTATTTGCAAACCATCAGTATAAAACTTAATCGCCTGACTAAAATCACTTCTTGAAACACCGGCAATTCCTGCAGCTATATCATCATATTCAGGGGATAAGACGATACCTTTATCTCGCCAGTCATCTCGAATATCACGAATTTTTCCATCTTCAAAATATATCACTTTGGCTTGTTCTGCTAACTGTCTTAAAATAGCTGGGTCTTCACCAGAAAACCTTGCCTGAATTTTAGCGCCAGCACCTGGACCAAACTGCATAATTTCAGCGTAAAAATTAACGTTAGGGGTTGCTTGTCTTAACTTATTAGCGACTTCATGTGCTAAACGAGGAATTTCGCTCGCGTTATGTGCTCGTATCAAAAACAACCCATAGCTTTCATTGGGTAATTCAGGCCCAAACACCAAGGTAAAACGCTCTGAACTTTCACCGATAAATGTCGCCAAAGACTCGATACCTTCAGTTTCAAGAATGAGTTTTTCACCTGCTTTCATATACTTTTCAGTGGCCCGAATATCTGAGTCTTGAGGACCCCAGTAATGTACAAAAAACACTGGTGTATTTGACGGAGGAAAAAAGCCTTGCTTGATTAAACCAAAACTCGCGTAAGCACTAATAGTGATAACAACCAATATCGCCAGTGTAACACCGCGCCAATGCAAGGCTTTTCTCAATACAATCAGGTAAGCTTTATGAAATAAAGAATACGACTCTTCAGCACCTTCTTTATCACCCATCTGATAAAAATATTTGCCGAGTAAAGGCGTTAACGTGACGGCAAGTACCCAACTTAACATTAAAGAAATAAGCACTACGGCAAACAGGGAAAATAAAAACTCTCCAGTGGCATCATCTGATAAACCAATGCCTGAAAATGCTGCTATGCCGATAACTGTAGCCCCTAGTAATGGCCACTGTGTTCTTTTAACGATAAAGCTAGCAGACTCCATTGCCGTCTTACCTTTCTCCATTCGCAGCATCATACCTTCTGCCACCACGATAGCGTTATCAACTAACATCCCCATAGCAATAACCATGGCACCTAAGGAGATACGTTCCAGCTGTAAACCATAAAGCCACATAATTAATACGGTACCTAATACGGTAATTAATAAAGTGCCACCAACAACAATACCTGATCGCCAGCCCATAAATAGACAAAGTGCTAGCGTTACAACAGCAACCGATATTTCCAAGTTTAGAATGAAGCCGTCAACTGACTCGTCAACTATTTTTGCTTGATTATAAATCGATGAAACTTTAATACCCGTGGGCAATTTAGCTAACACTTGTGCAAGCTTAGCCTCAATTTCATAGCCAACGTCAACGATATTAATATCATTTTGTGCAGATATGGCGAGGGTTATCGCACTTTCACCATTAAAGCGTTTTAAGCCACTTGGGATCTCAACAGGTTGAAGGCTTAACTCAGCAATATCTTTGATTTTTATTGAGGCATTTTTACCCGGAACAACAAAAGATAAATTTTCTATTTCTTCTATTTTATTAGTTGAGCTCTCAACGGGGATCCTAATTTTTTTATCACCAACGTATAAACGACCACCACTGAAGGGTTTTAAATTATTAGCCAGTACTCTTTGAATATCAGGAAAAGAAAGCCCTAAACCAGAAATTTGATAACTATCAATTGTGGCAACAATTTCTTCCTCTAAAATACCACCAACTTTTACTTTAGCGACACCGTCAACAGTGAGTACTTCCCGACGAATAATACGGGAAAACTCTCGCATTTGGTCAGCACTAAAGTCAGGTGCCGATAACGCATAATAAATACCATAAACATCGCCAAAGTCATCAATAACAACGGGGGCACTTGCACCAAGTGGCAAGTCGCGCTGAATATCACGAAGGCGTTTGCGTAATTCGTCCCAAATTTGTGGTAATAGAGGCCCATCAATGTGGGGTTGTATTTTCATGGTTATCCGAGAAAAACCTGGTTTACTAACTGATTCTAAAATATCTAATTGCCACATTTGTTGTAGCGCTATTTCAACTTGCTCAGTAACTTCTTTTTCAACTTTTTCGGCGCTTGCACCCGGATAATAAGTAAAGATAACAGCTTGTTTTATGGTAAATGCGGGGTCTTCTAAACGCCCTATTTTACCCATGGCTACAAGGCCGCCAATAATAAAGCATATCGACATAAGCCAAATATTAACCGGTTTGGTCAATGAATAACGTGCTATATCCATCTTAATATATCGCCTTATATTCTCTGACTATAAGCCCCTCACGCATTTGGCCTACCGCTGCAGAAACCACTTTATCGCCATGCTTTAATCCTAAAGAAACTAAGGCATACTCCCCCTTTATCTTAGAAACATTAACCTTAACCAGAGATAGACTATTTTCAGTTTGATCAAAGCGCCATACACTAAAGCCTGAGTCACTATTCCCCATTAATGAACTTAATGGAATGATTAAAGCCTGTGACTTACTGTTATTTTGCTTAATATTAACAATGGCTCGCGAACCTGGATAAAAAGAGTTAACTGATTTACCATCAAGCGCAAAGGTTACGCCATAAGTTTGAGTAATGGGATCAGGCGTAGTTTTGTGCTCTACATAATGTATGTCGTAAACTTTATCTTCCTGACCAATAATATGAGCAGTAGCTATAACATCACGATTACCAACATTAGCGGTCATGATTCGCTCGGGTACTTCAAAAGTAAAATAAAGCTCTGATCTATCTTGTAAATTAGCGAGTGAATCTCCGGTGCGAATTAAACTATTATTCTCAATGTATCTAGCACCAATTACCGCGTCAAATGGCGCTTTTATCGTACTGTAACTTAAGTCTTGTTGAGCATTTGCTAAGGCGATTTTAGTAATCGAGAACTGAGACTTAGCTTCATCATAATCTCGTTGCGAGGCAACATTTTTTTCAAAAACATCCTTAATACGCTTTAAGTTTCGTTGCGCGTCTTCATGGCGTATTCGGCTCTCTTCTACTTTACGTTGAAAGGGTTTAGGGTCAATTTTAGCTAAAATCTGACCTTTTTTAACTTCACTGCCTTCAATAAGGTTTTCAAAAATTAAACGCCCTGAGACTTCGAATTTAAGGTCAACATTTTTCACCGCAGAAACTGTCGCTGGAAATTCATAATCATTAGCTAAACTTGTCAGCCGAGCATTGGAAAGTTGAACCACTAAAGGTGCAGTCTCTTTCGTGACTTCTTTTGGTTCAGAACAAGCTTGCAGTACAAAAACTGCAGCGAGAATAAAAATTCGATTCACATTAATCCCAAAAATATCAGTTAAATTATAAAAAATAAGTTCACTAATCATAACACAGGTTTACACATTAACAACTAATGTAAACTTGTTGTAAAATGTAATCTGTCGCGTTAACATGTGGATAATTGAATTATTAAGAGCACATAATTTGCCCATTACAGCCGATAAAATACTAAGTACTGCTATGGATTGTTTTTTTCAACACGGCTACGACACCTCAAGTATATCTATGGTGAGTCGTTATGCAGAAATATCGCGTGTCACTATACATAAGCAATTTAAGTCAAAAGAAGTGCTATTTAGAGCTGTTGTTGAAAAACATTTTCAGCAACACAATGTCCTAATTGACATCTACAGTAAATCAGAAAAAAATTTTTGGCAGGAAACCCAAGCTCTTATTATTCAAAGATGTGAAGGCTTATTCAATAACGTATCGAGTAGTTTAGTTAGAGCAAATTTATTACACGCTGGTCAGGCATTCTGCAAAGACCTTATTGAAGCAGAAGAAATTTTAATCAAAAATAGTATTCGTTCTAGGATTGATAAAGAAATTTCTGCAAATCGTTTAACACTTAGCAAAATTGGTTTATCCGCAAATGAATTCGCTGAAACACTGCATTTTGCGCCATTTGGCATCACGGTATCGGTATCAGATCAAAACAATAATGCCTTTGTAGAAAATTTAATGGCGGTATTTAAAGCATCAACATCACCGCTCTAGTTCTCGTTCTGAAAACTTTAAGTCCTTTTAGAGCTCAACAACTGCTGTTTGCATAAAACCAACAGCTAAATGCTCTGCCTTAAGAACATTTTTGTACGCACATTAATTTTGAAAGCTTTTGAGTAGTCAATAAAATACTCGTGTTGCTAGCAGTATACTAACGAGATAGTTTAGGCTTTAAAATATTTGCTCAATCTCTTTATGGCTAATTAAACGTCTACTTGTAAACCTTTCTCGATAACATCACTAAAAGAAAAAACTGTATTGCCCCCCCTTAACTCTCTATATCTGCAGTGTTTATAACCTGATATATCCTCGGTTCTTTGATGATAAATATCATAGATCTATTTGCTCACAACAGCGTAAATATATAATCAAAGCCGCAATGATATAAACGCTAAACATATATTTACCAATCATTTATAAAGTAAAAATTAAAATAAAAACATAAACATACCATGCTCTTTATCAATTTTATTAAGGCATTAATATCTTTTTAAACAAAAACCTGACCTAATGGTCAGATAAATAATTAATTGATAGTTCAATAGACCAATTAATTATTAGCAACTACGTTAGTTTTAGTAAATAGTAGGCTATAGCAGGCTCGTAATTTTAAGTAATCACCGTATTATAAACATTCGCATAAGCCATTGGAGACAGTATGCAAGACAGAACCTCATTACCTAGCTGGCAGAAGCTGGAAAATCACGCTACTGACATGAAGTCACAACATATGAGCGAGCTATTTAAACAAAACCCGAAACGTTTTGAACAGTTCTCTATTCAGCTTGCGCCCTTTCTCCTCGATTATTCAAAAAACCTTATATCAGCATCAACTATGGAAATGCTGTTCAACTTAGCTAAAGAGTGTGATGTTGAGGCTTGGCGAGAAAAAATGTTTAGCGGTGAGCGAATTAATCGTACTGAAGATCGCGCAGTATTGCATACGGCTTTAAGAAACCGCAGCGAAACGCCTATCATGCTCGATGGTAAAGATATTAATATTGATGTGCGACTGGCACTAGATAAAATGAAAACCTTCAGTGAGAAAGTTCGCCAAGGTTTATGGAGTGGTTACTCAGGAAAACGAATTACCGATGTGGTAAACATTGGTGTTGGTGGCTCAAACTTAGGCCCACAAATGGTCACAGAAGCGTTAGACCAATACAGCGATAACAGCGTTAATGTACATTATGTTTCCAACGTTGATGGCACGCAAATAGCGAATGTACTTCGGCCATTAAATCCTGAGAAAGTCTTATTTATTGTTTCAAGTAAAACATTTACCACTACCGAAACCATGACCAACGCTAAAACGGCAATGAAGTGGTTAGTTTCTGCTTCTTTTGATCAATCAGCCATAGCTCAACATTTTGTAGCGGTATCATCCAATAAAAAGAATGCTACCGAATTTGGTATTGCTGAAGAAAATATTTTTGATATGTGGGATTGGGTCGGTGGTCGTTTCTCGCTTTGGTCTGCTATTGGTTTACCTATCGCTATTGATTTAGGATTTGAACGTTTTATTGAATTACTTGAAGGCGCCCATGAAATTGATCAGCATTTTTGTCATACGCCATTAGCTGAAAACGCACCTGTTATTCTAGCGTTGTTAAGTGTTTGGAACTGTACGTTTCTTGGCGCGCAATCTCAGGCAATTTTACCTTACGATCAACCTTTACATATGTTATCAGCTTATTTACAACAAGCTGAAATGGAGAGTAATGGTAAATCAGTCACTTGGGATGGCATGCCGATTTCCTATCCTACCGTGCCGTCTATTTGGGGTGAATTAGGTATTAATGGCCAGCATGCTTTTTATCAATATTTACATCAAAGTAATAATGTTGTGCCTGCTGATTTTATTGGTTCGGTTGAAAGTGTCACACCCGTACAAGGCCACCATGAAACGTTAATGGCTAACTTTTTTGCCCAAACCCAAGCACTTATGCAAGGCGTTGATGAAACTCAGGTTCGTGCAGATTTAAAAGCTAAGGGCCGTACGCAAGACTACATAGATAAAGTCGCCCCACATAAGGTTCACAAAGGTAATCGCCCCACTAATACCATTTTAATGAAACGCATATCTCCACGTTCATTAGGCAGTTTAATTGCGATGTATGAGCATAAAATATTCGTACAAGGCATTATTTTACAAATTTGTTCTTTTGATCAGTGGGGGGTGGAATTGGGTAAAGGCTTAGCCAATAATATTCAAGAAGAGTTATCGTCGGGTAATATAAGTGATCTGCATGACAGTTCGACTTCTGGCTTAATTAACTTTTATCAAAGCTATACGAAATAGCCTTTTTTTAATACTAAAGATAAAAAAATAGCGAACACTAGGTTCGCTATTTTTAGTTTAGACCTATATTCAGTGGGTATTACTTATAAATGATTCTGTAAAAAACTTAAATATTTATTCGAGGCACTAATACGATTCGCTTTTTTACTAAAACCATGGCCTTCGTCATCAAACACTAAATAGTCAACATAAGTGCCGCCGCTTCGGATAGATTCCACCATTTCATCACTTTCAATTTTCAATACCCGAGGGTCATTCTTACCTTGTACGACTAACACAGGCTTTTTAACATTTTGACCAAAAAATACCGGTGAAATATTATGTAAGCGTTCTTTGTCTGTACTTGGATCGCCTAATTCATCATAAAGTGATTGGCGAAAGGCTTCCCAATATGGCGGTATGCTTTCTAAGGTTCTAACCCAGTTTGTAACCCCAAAAATATTTATACCCACTTCAAACTCATCCGTGAACGTCATGGCTGCCATAGTTAAATAACCGCCGTAGCTGCCACCGATAACACCAATTCTATCGGCATCAACCCAATCTAACGTTTGCAAATAATACTTATTGTAAACCACATCTTTTAAGTCATGGTCGCCATGCTTTTTATCATCTAAATGATAAAAGGTTTTTCCATAACCATTTGAGCCGCGGTTATTAATTCTAAAAATAGCGTAACCATTATTCACTAAATGCTGAATAAGCGCCGAGTAGCCTTTGCGACTTTGCCCTCCTGGGCCACCATGTATCCATACTAAAGCGGGTACTTTTTGTGTCGCTGCTTGTTTTGGTTTATATAAAATACCGGGGATCTCTAAGCCATCAAAACTTTTAAATCGTACAACTTCACCCACGACTAAGTTTTCTTCTAAAATGTTTGGGTTGCCAGTATCGGTTAAGCGTTTTATAGAATTACTGCCTAACTGATGCACGTAGAGGTTTGACGGTGAAGTGTCTGAATTGATGTAAAAAACCATTTGCTTGCCATCATTAGAAAAGTTCACACCACGTAAATCACCGCTTGGCATATCAGGCAAAGAAAGGTTTTTATTAGTTCTTAAGTCGATAATTTCTATTTTTGTTTGCGCGTCAGCATTCACACCATGAACTTGGTAGTGACCATCTTTAGAAAAATAGGTAAAACTGACATCCCAATTAACCGCAAAATTTTCTGACTTATCTTTACTGGCCAAGTTGTAAGACCAAGCTTGATTAAATTCGCCAAACTCATTGGTAGAATAAATTAGCGCACTATTATCACGAGTAAAGGTATAAGCACTATGCTCAACATCGCCTTCATGCGCGCTGATCAATTCTGCTAAAGCCGCTTTGCTGGCTAAGTCAACTATATATAAATTAGAGTCGGCGTTGGAGTTACTTTTACTTAGGGCTATATATTGCCCATTAGGGCTAACTGCTTCAGGTGAATAGCCTGAATTATTTTGATAGATCAGTTTTCTAGAATAGTCTGCTACTTGATATGAATAAATATCAAAATATTTGGCATCTCTTTCATTCGTGGCGACAAAAAATTGTTTGTTATTCTCATGCCAACTAACAAAAAATGCCTTTAAACCTTCACCCGGTGTTAAATCTTTTTCTGTGCTATCTAATGCTTGTACAAACAGGTGGTCTAATTCATTACCGCCTTTGTCCGCACTATATAAAAATCGGTCATCTTCAGGAAACCAACCAACAACATAAATTGACTCTTTGGTTGAATTTGTTAATTGTGTTACCTGTGAGCCATCTAAAGGTACTTTATAAGCGTTATAAATACCACTTTCATCATCACTTACTAATACGGCGCTAGCATCGGCATTGATCGAAGAACCAAACACTGAGCGCGTTTTAAAAAACTCTTCAGCACTGTAAGTTTGAAATATTGATTTTTCTTTTACTGGCTCATCTATTTGTACAATTGGCGCTTGTTTTGAACAGGCGAGTAATAATAACATCCCCGTAAATAGTGCTAAAAATTTCGCTAATTTAGGTAACTTTTGCATTTTATTCCCTTAATATTAATTCTTCATAAAATTTTATTTTAGTTATCAAACACTTTTAATCAAAAACAAGTATAGAACAATTATCGTTCAATTAAAGTCTTCATTACTTGCAGCCTTCTTATCGAAAATTGTCATCTAAAGCTATGCTTAAAATTAGCATGTAAAATAATGACTACTGAAATTAAAATAGCGTAAACTATGCGCATAATCACAACCGTCAATAATACAGAAAGTAATGAGTCACATGACCACACCGTTAAAATACTTATCTCATTATTCTCCTGATATTCAACAGCAAGTATTCAAGCTTATTAAGGAAGATAAGTTAAAGGTTTATTTATTAACGCAATTTCCAGAACCGCATGAAATAACAACTGATAAAGCATTGCGCGAATATTCCCTGACAATAAAACAACAATATCTAAAAAAATCTGCACCACTGAGTCAGGTAAAATATGATGATAAAATTCATATAATTAACAATGCGCTAGGCTTACACACTTATGTTTCACGCGTACAAGGCAATAAATTAAAAAGCAAAAATGAAATCCGTATTGGCAGTATATTTAAGAAAGCACCCGAAGCGCTATTAAGTATGATTGTGGTACATGAGCTTGCCCACTTAAAAGAAAAAAATCATGACAAAGCGTTTTATAAGCTCTGCCAACACATGCTGCCAAATTATCATCAACTAGAATTGATGACGCGTATTTATCTCACCGAGCTGGAAAACAACGGTAATATATATAAATAAAAGCAGTATCCATCTATACTCGTTTTATTATCCTTGTTTAGCGATATAAAACCACCCTATTCAAGAGAAGTAAAAGTTAATTCCCTCTGTGATGATTCACAATACATTAACATAATGTATACTGCCAATAGCTAAACTAATGCCAACCTATCAAATATAAATAAACGTGTTGTCATTCACCATTAGGTTGTAGATTTGCAGATAAAAAAAAGAAAATTAGTACTAACTGTTAGTGTTGTTCTAACCTTATTACCCTATTTTTTAATAGGCGATATATTTCCCTTAAATAATACTTGGCTTGAGCAAGGGCCATTGTTGTTATTACAAATAATGAGTGTTTGTTTTGTCACTATTAGCTATTTGCGCATTAAAACGCGTGCATTAAAGCTGTTTTGGCAATTTATCACCTTAGCCTTATTATCGTCACTGTTATCAAATTTATTATTTAGTTTTAACCTCATTAGTAACGAGCTTTTGCTGCGAGACTTTTTCACGCTTTGCAGCTATTTCTTTATTCTTTTAGCCATAGAAACCAATCCTCATATCAATGAATCAAAAACAAATAGAAATATAAGTAATCGTGTAGCAGCAATATTCTTTACCTTAATATGCTTTAGTTACTTCGTATTACTTCCTATTGAGTTTGCAAGTAATAATGAGGATAAAGTTGCCTCATCACAATTGTTTCATTTACTGATAGCTGCGCTCATTTTTATTCGATTAGTAACTAATAGCTACCAATGTAAAAGTACGTTTTGGTGTCGAATTTATTACATACTTGCTATTTCTGCTGGGGCAATACTGTTAAATAACCTTTTTGATTACCTCAATAATTGGGTCTTGATTTCATTGCCAGATTATTTACTGACATTGTTAATACTTATCCCTTATTGCGCACTTATTATTGCGGCTAATAATTCTTTAAAGTCTTCAGAGCCTCCAATAGAAATAGCACCTTCTTCTTTAGCTGAACTCTACTTAATATTATTGATTTCTTGTTCTATATTAATACACTTAGCCGGTATTGAGTTAGATCTGCATTACAATATAAAGTCATACTTGCAATCGATATTAATTGCCACTTGGCTGGGTATAGCTTTAACATTATTAACCACAATTATTTACCGTAAAAATCGCTTAGGACATAAAAAACAACAACAAATTAATCTGCAAAACTCTGCCCAGCAGGAACTAGTAAAACTTAATCAATTATTAACTAACACTATGCTTAACAGTGAAGACAAAGCTATAGTTAATGCCTCTAGCAATGCCATATTAACCACGAGTACCGACGGTATTGTTCTGTCAGCAAACCCTGCCGCCGTACAGCTTTTTCAATGTCTTGAACGAGAAATCATTGCCACAAAGGTTAGTGATTTCTTTTCATCAGATGACCAAATGCATTACTTTTTTGATTTCAAAAGTAATGTTTATACCCTGCAACGCAAAGATGCTGGTATTTCGATAGAATGCACTGCTACCCGTAAAGACGGAAAACAATTTCCTGTGCAAGCAGAGTTACAATGGGCAGAAAGAGAAGAACAGCCTCTAGTCGTCATTACCTTTATTAACCTCACCGCGCGTAAGCTTGCCGAGCAACAAGCCTTAGATTTGAAAGATAAATTTATTGCTAATATTTCTCATGAATTTAGAACACCTTTAACGATTATTAACGGTATTTTAGATAGGTACTTGGTGAAAGCTCAAACAGAGGAAGAAGGTAAAGAACTCAAAACGGCAAAGCGCAATGGTTTGCGACTGGTACGTATGGTTGAACAGTTACTTGAGCTGTCTCGTTTATCTGACAATCCGCAGTTATCAATGGCAACCTACCGCCTACATACACTGATGTCGATGCCTGCAGATTCTTTTGCACGCTTAGCAACACAAAACAATCTAACCTTAACTTGTGATATTCCTGATCATATATGGCTTGACTGTGACGCTCAAGCGTTTGAAAAAATCATCTTTAACTTGATTGCCAACGCTATTAAATACACACCAGCAGGCGGCACAATTCAAGTGATTGCCCATAGCGACAGTGATAATTTCACCCTAGATATTATTGATACTGGTATAGGTATTGATAGTGCATCACAAAGTAAAATTTTTGAGCGTTTTCAACGTGCTGACGACGAAAAAAATCAAGGTGTATTCGGCGTTGGTATTGGTTTGTCTTTGGTTAGTGAGCTGGTTAAAGCACATCATTGGCAAATAAATGTTTTCAGTGAGTACAATAAAGGCAGTAAATTTTCGCTAATAATTCCTTGTGCGCCAGCCATATCAGAAGAAAAATCGACTCCATTAAGTATTTCTCAAACTGAAGTCGCCTCTTTATTAATAGAGCCGCACAACGCTAGTAAAGACATTAGAAACCATAGCCAAAAAGTTGTATTAGTCATAGAAGACAACTTAGATATGCAGAGCCATATAAAACAAGTAATAGAACAACAGCATCATAGCTTAATAGCCGGCAGTGGTGAACTGGGTTTAACTCTCGCCCAAGAGTACATTCCAGATATAATCGTCTGCGATATTATGCTCACCGGTATTGACGGCTTTGCGGTATTGAAACAACTTAAAAGTCATGAACTGACCTCTCATATTCCGGTTATTCTATTAACCGCCCGTTCTGACTTAGATAGCCGCTTGCACGGGTTAAATTTGCAGGCCGATGAGTATTTAAGTAAACCTTTTAATCATCAAGAACTATTAACACGTATTGATAACTTGATTAGTAACCGAGAGCAATTGCAAAAAAACTACTTAAGTAACTTTAATAAAGATCTTCAGGAAAATAGAAAAAACAATAGTTTTGAAAACGTTGCTGATTTAGCGCATGCGAGCGATGATGATGTAACGCTTGATAATAAATTTTTAGAAAAACTAGAAGCGATTATCGCTGAAGTATATACAGATACCGACTTAGATATTATTCAGTTAGCCGCACAAATGGCTATGAGCGATCGCCAGTTGCAACGTAAAATTAAAGCGCTGATAGGAATAACACCCAATAATTTCATTAAAGAATTTCGCCTTAAAAAAGCAAAAGTGCTATTAAAAAATGGCTCTCAAATTGGCCGAATAGCACTTGATGTAGGTTTTTCATCGCAGACTTACTTTGGGCGCTGTTTCAAAGAAATGTTTAGCTGTACCCCAAAGCAGTATCAACAACAACAGCAAAAAGACCAGCGTCCATCAAGCTAAACCTGATTTAATAATAACCTGCTCTTTTAAATGAGTAAGGCTACGTTGCTGCATTAGCTGTAAATAATCAAAAGTATTAGATTTAGGCCCACACAAGCCCAACCATGAAAGCTGCTTATTTTCATCGGTATAAGTTAATGCTTGTTCTATTAACACACTAATCTGATCCCAAGTTAAATCTAAAGGATTTTCCCGACTAAATGGGAAGAATGAATAGGCCATGTTCATCGACGTGCTTTCATCAACCACACTAGTTAAACGGCCAGATAAGCGCGCGGCTAATTCATTCGCATTATTACCTTTTTCATAACCAATAACCGCAAAGGTATCGTTAGACCAACGGATAACGAGATCATCGTTATTTCGACTATAGTGCAGTAAATCAGTAAGGTTAATCAACTGGCTATTACTCACATCTTCATCACTTTTCAATTGCACCATTAAAATATAAAGACGTGGCAACATATCTCTTTGTACTGGCAATAAATTTTGATGCATTTGGTGCATCAATTGACTAGTTTGCTCGATATATATATCTAAATAGCGACGACTTTTTACGCCCGTAACTTTATCAACAATAGCAGCCTTTTCTAATTGTTTATTGGCATGCGCTAATTCTAGATTTTTGGACTTAAACTTCTCAGTTTTCTCATGAACTTGCTGCTCCAAATAGAGCTTTTGTTGTTGTTCAATAACCAGTTTACGGTTTAGAAATCGAGAATAAAACAATAAAGCTAATGCCACGGCACAGGTATATAAAAGATATGCCCACCAAGTATTCCATGGGGCAGGTTTAACAACAATATCTAATGAAAGACCTGGTTCGCTCCAAACATTATCGCTATTACCCGCGATAATTTGTAGCTGAAATTTTCCTGCGGGTAGATTGGTATATGTCGCTCGGCGTGATTTTCCGGCATCAAGCCACTCTTGGTCAAAACCGAGTAGGCGATATTTATATTTAGTAGACTCAGGATAAGCGTAATTAAGCCCTACATACTCAAATGAAATCAATTGGTCGTTATAGTCCAACTCTAAACTTTTAAGATCAGTTAATGCGGAAGAAAAGACCATAGGTTCGTTCAACTTAAAGACATTAGTTAAAAGTACTTGAGGTGGAAGAATTTTATTTTGACTATTATGTGGCTGAATACTTGAAACCCCTTTGCCAGCACCAAAATAAATTACATTGTTTAAGCTCTTAAAAATTGCGCCATGATTATAGTCTAAATCTACCAAACCATGACTTAAGTCAAAGTGTTTAAAGACATTAGAATTTACAGAATAGCGTGTTATACCTTGATTGGAGCTTAACCATATATCATTAAAACTATCTTGTATCATGCCATAAACAGTCTGGCTCTTCATACCATCATTAGTACCGATACGTTTAAAATTGTAATTCTCTGCAATTCTATCTTCATAAGATAAGACGTTAAGTCCAGCTGCTTGGGTGCTCACCCAAAGGTTTTTTTCGTGATCTAATAAAAGGTACCAAGAAAGGTCACTCGAAAGACTATTTGGGTTAGCTTCATCATTTATAATGTGATGAAATTTTTCTGTTTTAGGATCAAAACGACTCAGTCCACCTCCATAGGTAGCAACCCATATAATTCCTTGTTCATCTTCTAATAGGTGCAAAATCGAATTATTATTTGGTCCTGTTGAAGGAGTGTTTTTATCACTTACATAGCGAGTAAAATCACCATCTGCATTTAACCTATTGAGGCCTTGATTAAATGTAGACACCCATAAATGCCCTTTCCTATCTTTAATTATATCGGTAACACTGTTCGCAGAGAGTGATGATGGATTAAGTTCATCATAAACATAAGCTTTAACTGATTTTGTGATTAAATTAACGCGATATAAACCAGAGGCTCTTGTACCAACCCAGAGAAAACTTTCATCATAATATAAAGTCATAACACGTAAATTTTCAAAAAAACCGCCTAAATCTAGCTCCGTAACCTCATCATTATTAACAGATAACTGATATATACGTCCAATATAGCCACTAAAAAAAATACTTTCTGATGATGCTTGCGAAAAGCTAGTTATATTAGTTCGATCAAGAGTTGGGTGTTTTCTACCAGTATATTGGCGAAATGTTGTCATGGTTGGATCCCAACGATTTAATCCATTGTTAGTACCAATCCACATTAAACCATTTGGATCTTCAAAGAAATTCATAATGTAATTACTGCTTACACTATAAAGATTGCTTTCTGAGTAATTAAATCTTTCAAATGAACTAGTTTTATTATCATAAATTGATAAGCCATTATCTGTTGCTATCCAAATATTATTTTCAAAATCTTGATAGACATTATGAATGGTATTACTACTAATGGATTTTTCATCATCAACGTCAAACTTAAAATGAGTAATACTATTTTCATTCGCTGTATACTTTAATAATCCCCTATCAACTGTGCCAACCCAAATATTTCCTTGTTTATCTTTGAAAAGTGCATTGACGTATTTATTAACATAACTATCGGTTTTATGAGGAGCATATTTTATTGTGCGCTTAAACTCACCAGTTAAATCAAATACTGAAATACCACCGCCATTTGTACCTACCCAAATTTCATGCTCGTCAGTTTCAATAATAGCGTGGACAATGTTATGAGACAGACTAAGGTGATCACCTAGTTTTTGCTGAATTTGAACTACACTCCAACTTTCACCTACGGTAGTTAAAATATTTAGTCCATTTTCTGTGCCAATCCATATTTTTCCTGCGCTATCTTCAAACAAAGTATTAATGCCATCATTACTAATCTGAGCATTTTTTGTTTTAGTTGTTAAGTGACGAAAGCTTTTAGATTCTGGCTCGTAAAGGTTAACTCCGCCTCCACGAGTTCCAATCCAAAGCCGTTGGTTTGAATCGATAATAACGCGACTTATAACATTTGAGCTTAATGAATTATCAACTGATGTTTTATTGTAAAAGCTAAGTAATTGATGACCATCAAATCTATGCAGCCCTTCTTGTCCACCAAACCACATAAAACCATCTTTATCTTGAGCGATAGTCATTACAAACTTATAAGACATTGGATTATCAATCGCAAAACTCTTAAATAACTTGCTCTCTTGAGCAAAAAGCATGTTACAAAATAAGAATGTAAAACAGAGATAAAATTTCTTGTTCATTAGTTAACTTTAACCTTTGATTAGAGTGTTTGAACTTTGAGATTACTTTACAGCATTTTATTTAATATTTATCCAAGATAAGTACGCATTGTATAAAATGCTCTAAAACAGAAGATAATGCAGTATTAATTTCAAAAAAAAGCGAACATCGGGTTGTAGATATATTGCTTTATGTTTGTTGCCTTGATGGCTCTTGATATATAGTTTGAAAAGATCGTCGTAGCTGTACTATTTTGTAAATACCAACTTACGACAAAGTTATTGCTGTAAATTGGTATTTAAAACTGAATGAATTTTTTGAAAACTAATGAACATAAAAAATAGTACGCTGATATAGATAAAAAAGTCACCATTTTATAAGTGACTTTTTAGGACTACTTCATTACTGAGGTTCGACCCAATTATTAATCTCTATTGCAGTCTTCCATAACATGCCATCTGTTTCAAAACTGGTCTTCCATAACATACCATCTGTACCAAAGCCTGTTTTCCACAACATGCCGTCTGTTTCAAAGTTTGTCTTCCATAACATACCATCGGTTGTAGCAGTATCTTGCCAAGCGCTATAAGCTTCTAGTGATGTTTTCCAAAGCATACCATCGCCGACAAAATTAGGATCGTTTATGTCCCAAACATATTCTTGACCTAAACCTTCAACATAAAAATTACCGTCTTCGTTGATGTTTGCTGGACCTGAAAAATGTTCTTCATCATTTAAATCTTTAGCAATATCTAGGGTGTTATTTGCGCAATTCACTTCAGTACTGGCAATAGCGTAATAAGCACTAATTAAACCAGCACCTTGCTGAAATACACTATATCGCTTACTACCATCTGCGTTATTTGCGCTATAGGCACTAGCTAACAATTTGCATTTAACTTGATCGGGTGTTAATGCAGGATTATCGGTTAACAATAAAGCAACGACACCTGAAACTACAGCAGCAGCTTGTGAGGTACCTGACATTTCGAAATAGCGGCCACCATCATGAAACTCAGGATGATCTATTACAATTTGTGAATCAAAGGACATTAAACCTGAAATATGCCCCCCTGGTGCTAGAACATCTGGTTTAACAAAGCCTTCGGCAGTCGGTCCTGCACCACTGAAACTCGCGACTTTATCGTCTGAATAATTGAATGATGTGTAATCGTCAGTCATAGCACCGACAGTAATAATATAGGGAACATTACCGGGTACACCTATTGACATAGGGTCAGGGCCTTTATTGCCCGCTGAAGCAACAACTACAATACCGGCTTGCCAAGCTTTCATTACTGCTTTATTTAACGGATCTTCCCAGTAATTTGAACGAACGGGGCCACTGAATGACATATTAAGCACACGTAAGTTTATTTGGTCTTTAACTTCTAATGCCCAACCTATACCGCGAATAACGTCCGCGTAGGTAGCCTTGCCTTCGTCATCAAAGGCTTTGATACCTACATGTGAAGCATTAGGTGCTACACCATATATTTGGCCATTACTATCATAGTCACTATTTACCGCGATACTAGCCACGTGTGTACCATGCCCACTTGCTTCAATACCATAATTACTCACCGTATCATTAATGGCATCGTATGTGCCCCAAGCTTTATCACGACCTTGTAAATCAGTTGCTAAACCCTGTAATTGTTCAAGTCCTGTATCTAAAAAGCCGATGGTTACACCTTCACCAAAGTTACCTGTTTGGTGCACGTAAGTCGCATCAACTTGCTCAGTAACAACTGATTTAGGTTGCCATCTACGTTGACCGTATGCCTGACCACTTAATTCAACTTTATGATTGGTAGATATCGTAATTTGTTGCTTTTTTTGCAAATCGTTAAGTTGTGCATCGGTTAAATTCACTGCGACTGAGTCAATGATTTTTAATTCATGAGTTGGCATGACACCTAATGCTTTTAGGTTATCTTTCAGCAAAGTGAAATTTTTGGCACTAATGATATATGACTGAGCCGTATCATCTGTATTGGCTGCTGATTTAAATCCTATTAGCAACACTAAGATAGATAAGCCTGCAATGATTAAAAAAAGCTTGGTCTTATTTGAGTTCGAAGTGAATGACATGTTTAATCCCCTTTGCCCGTTACATCTTTTAAAATTCTTTAAAAACATTAGGGTGAATATTTTTTACATCTACTAACAGCGACCAAAGCCATGTCACTATCACTTTTTAAAAGCGCTTTACTTTTAAGCTATTTGCAAACAATATCACACCAAGTAACAACTTTTAACTAGATAATTAAATTTTCTAGTTAATAAACAAAAATATCCAGCTTTAAAAAAAGCTGGATATTTTATTTACTTACATATACTAATTAAAACGATACGCTAGATTCAACAGAACAATTATCAGTACCTTGATCACATACTTTATAAGTGAAAGTTCCTGATGTTTTAAAACTATCGGTATAAGCGCCATCGTTTGCCGTAGTTGTTCTTAGTGAACCATTACGGAAAATATCAACGCTACTTGTTACCGCGCCAGACCATGACACGTCAACTTTATTTTTACCTTTAGAAAAATAACCGTTAGTTGTTGAACTAATGTCACCGCCTGTTGGTGGTGGTGTTACACCGCCTCCACAGCCATTTGCTGTTAAGTATGCGTCTGCAGCTGCGGCTTTAACAATACCGTAACCAAAGTAATCATCATGACCCGCTGCACCATTATCTTCAGCTGTTGCTTTAAGTGCGTCACGAATTTCAGTACCAGTACATGCATTGTGATTAGACCATACTAATGCTGCGATACCTGAAACCGCAGGTGTTGCCATTGATGTACCACTCATAAAGCCGTAGTCTGTTGCACCAATCGAAACAGTAGCCGTTGTCGCTGCAAGTAAAGCACTACGGTCTTCTAACGCAGCACCAACAGCTGGGATTGACGTTGCATTAACATCACCCAATGTACCGTAAAGCATTCCGGCTTCGTTATTAATCAAAATAGCGCCAATACCACCAGAGTTTTGACAGTTTTGTACTTTATCGTGGAATGAGATTACGCCGCGGTCGATAACACAAACATTACCATTTGCACCACTATCAGTCGCTTCAGCAGTGCCCATGTAGTAAGTATTGCCACTAGCGTTGCCCGTATTTTCCATTGAAGAAGAAGCATAAGCAGTACCACCAGCGCTCATTGAAGCACTTGTTGCAAGACCTGCAGGGTAAGTAGAAAGCGTATCTACACCACCAGCAGTAACTTCAACACAAATAGTTTCATCGGTAGTTGTTGTTACTTTTTTGCCACGCCCTGTCGAAACTGTACAGCTAGGGAACTGAGAAAAATCAGCAATATTGTTACTGCCATCATTTGCACCAATCATCATTACTGAAGAATAACCTGCAGGGAATGAACGTACATTGTTGCCATCGTTACCTGCAGCAGCAACTACTAGGCCGCCAGCGTCAGTGAAAGCTTTAAAGGCATTCTCTTCAGTGCTGTTAGCACCGCCGCCACCTAAACTCATGCTGATGATGTTAGCGCCAGCTGCACTACATTTATCAGCAGCAAATGCTAGATCTGATGAGTATGCCCAACCTGCAGCGTCAAATACTTTAACAATATGCATATCAACACCTGGCGCCATACCGACAACACCAATATTGTTATTAGCGGCACCGATAGTACCTGCTACGTGAGTTCCGTGCGGGCCACCGTGCTCATCCCAGTTACCAGAACCTGAATCATTATCGCCGGTAATGTTATTCCAGATGAAATCAGTATTAGAACGGTCTAGACCAGAATCAATAACACATACCTTCATGCCAGCATTAGCATTAAAAACGACTTGGTTTGCTTGTGATTGATAAACTGCATAAGGTGTTAATTGTTCGGTCATGGCATTACCAACATCATCACTATATATTGCACTAGTGCTACGACGTTGATCTTCTTCAATCATTTGAATATGCGGGTTGTTCATTAACCCTTTTACTTCAGATAAAGACTTACCTGCAAAAGACGCGGCGAAATAGCCATTTCCATCTACTTTAATATCAGCATTTAACTTTTTAGCTAATGCTTTAACAATTCCTTTTTTACTTTGGTCTACTTTAATGATGTATCTATCGTCAGCTGCTTGTGCAGAGAATGCTGCAGTTACTGCAATGGCAATGATAGAATTGGTAAATTTAGAAATTTTCATAGATGCTCCAGGTATCTTTATTGTAGTTAGCTTTATTATTATTGTTTTAATCTCAAGGCACTTAACCTTGAACTTCTTTCGATATTAACAGTTACTAAAAATCACTCTAGTAAAAATACGACTTTTTTTCATCATAAAGCGACAACAAACAACTAAACACCGATAAAACATAAGCTTAACTTATTAATAAATTTATAGCCTTGTCGTTATTTTGTTAAAAAAAGTCTTTTAATTACTATTCAATATCCATTAAAAACGCGAAGCTTGATGTCGATGACAAATCATCCAACGATAAAAACAATACGTCCGATGTTGCATTATTTTGCTTCATTCAGCGTAAAAATTGGAGTTACCCGAAAATGATCAATAACAGAATTTTAGGTTTAAGCGCATTAACGCTTTCTATATTAACAGCAACAAGCAACGCACAAACATTTGAACCTACCCAATTACAGCTAACACCTGTAAATGCAAATAACACCATGACCGCAGTCAATGCAAAATTCAGCCAATGGCAAGATAAGCAAAAAGTTCAAAACCACAAGTTTACTGACCGAATTATCGTTAAATATAAAAGCGATTTTGAAGCACAAGCTTTAAATGGTTTTACTTCAGAAAAAGCGATGCCAAAGGGGCTAGCTAAAAAAGCGGGTCATAGCTTAAAACATTTGAAAAAACTTAAAAATGGCAAACATGTTATTTCTCTAGGTAAGCAAAAACACATTAATGATGTTAAAGCTATGGTAATGGAGCTTAATAGCCATGCAGATGTAGAATTTGCAGAACCAGATTACAAGCGTTTCTTAATGGCGCAAAATCAGCCTTGGGGTATTGCAGATACGCAATCAGATCAACTGACTGATAACGATGCTGCGAATATGACCGTTTGTATTATTGATTCTGGTTATGAACGTGTAAATCCAGATTTGAATGCTAATAATGCATCAGGTACAAACAATTCAGGTACTGGTAACTGGTATCAAAATGGCGGTTCTCACGGTACGCATGTTGCTGGTACTATCGCTGGAGTAAACAATTCTGAAGGTGTTGTTGGTATTTTACCGAACACAAACGTGAATTTACACATTGTTAAAGTATTCAACGAAGCGGGTTGGGGTTATGTTGGCGACTTGGTTGATGCCGTTGATACCTGTGTAAATAATGGCGCTAAAGTTATCAATATGAGCTTAGGTGGTGCAGGTTCAAGTACCGCTGAACAGAATTCATTACAAGCTGCTGCAGATGCAGGTGTGTTATTAATTGCCGCATCAGGTAATGATGGTGATGCGACTTTATCTTACCCGGCTTCTTATGACTCAGTAATGGCCGTTGGTGCGCTTGACCAAGGTCGTCAACATGCAGAGTTTTCTCAATATACACCACAAGTTGAAATTTCAGCGCCAGGTGAAGCGATTTTATCTACGGTTGCTGGTGATGGTCGTTTAGGTTACATCACTTTAGGTAATACAACTTATGGCAATGATGAAGTTGTACCACAAACGCACTATGTTCAAAGTGCTGGTAGCTTCACGGTAAGTAATGTAAACAGTTCTGCTAATGGTGTATTGTCAGCTTGTACGCTTTCAGGCAGCACATACAGTTGTTCAAACGTAGCTGGCAATATTTGTTTAGCTGAACGTAATGACAACCAAAAAGGTAGTAACTACCCAGAAATAAATCCGGCTAAAGCTTGTGCTGACGCAGGCGCATCTGGTGTTATTGTTTATAGTAATAGTGCGCGTCCTGGCCTACAAAATCCATTTTTAGTCGATGCTAATACTGATGTAACCGTACCTACAGTTTCAATAAACCGTGCTTTAGGCTTGCAACTTATGGGTCAACTAGGCATAAATGCTAATTTGAATGTTGTTGGCAATCAAAACTATGCCTATTACAACGGTACATCAATGGCAACGCCACACGTTACAGGTGTTGCAGCCATAGTTTGGAGTAATAACCCTGACTGTAGTTCAACAGAGGTGCGTAACGCTTTAAAATCAACGGCCATTGACTTAGGCGTAGCCGGTCGTGATGACAAAACTGGTTTCGGTCTAGTTCAAGCAAAAGCAGCTTCAGACGCTTTAGCAGCGAGCTGTGGTTCAACTACACCACCCCCAACAGGCGGTGGCAATGAACTTGAAAACGGCGTAGCTAAGACAAGCTTGGCAGGCTCAGCGTCTCAAGAGTTGAGCTTCACTATGGTAGTACCTGCTGGTGCAACAGACCTAAACTTTAACATGACGGGTGGCACGGGTGATGCTGACCTTTACGTTAAATTTGGCTCAGCACCAACAACTTCTGTCTATGACTGTCGTCCATATAAAGGTGGGAATGTAGAAGCTTGTCCTATCACAACAGCACAAGCTGGGACTTACCATGTGAAAGTAATTGGTTACTCAGCATTTACCGGTGTTAATTTAACAGGTAGCTTCACTGAAGCTCCAACTGGTGGCACTGCAACAGGTGGTAGTGCTTCTGTAGCTGATATTTCTGTAGCTCGAGGTGCATGGACTTATTATACAATCGATATCCCAGCAGGTATGGCTACACTTGATTTCAATATGAGTGCTGGTTCAGGTGATGCAGATTTATACATCCGTCGCGGAGCAAAACCTACTTCATCAACTTATGACTGTCGTCCATATAAAAGTGGCAACACAGAGTCATGTCCTTTTACTAACCCTATCGCGGACACATGGCACATTGGTATTTATGGATACTCTGCAGCAAGTGGTGTTAGTTTAGATGTAACTTACAACCCGTAAGCGTTTATCACTAGTTAAATACTAGTATGACAATTAAGGAAAGTACGCATGTACTTTCCTTTTTTTTGCCCACTATTTTGCTATCAAATAATCTTCTAGGTAGTTTTCAGGAATGGAAAGACTATAACTGCAAAATTTCTCATATCTTACATAGCTGATCAAATGCTGTAGCCTAATCTAAATCTATAGATACTAGAGACTAATATTAAGGAATATAAGATTGTAGAATTTTAAAGTGTGAGTAACATTGAAATGAAAGTTATTATTAACAATATAAAATACTGTTAACAATTTTTCGTGGATTAGAAAAGAACAATATTGCTTTATTAAAGCTGAAAGGGATTGAGTTACCTCAATCGATTAACAAGTAGGCGCTGGCTGAACAAAATCAAAGTGAACAGATTGTATACTTATAAACAAACGCTTTTATTTCTACCGCTGTTTTTAGCTTGATATAAAGCGGTGTCGGCTTGCTCAAAAAGTGCGGCCCAGTTTAGCTCGTTTTGGAGTTGTGCTACACCAATTGAAACTGAAATCTTGGGCAAGTAAGCTTTAGAGTCTCGTTGCATCAATTTTAATTGCGATATCGCTAACCTTATTTTTTCTGCAACTTCGTGTGCCTGCGTTAGAGTTTTATTAACCATAACAACGACAAACTCTTCACCGCCAAAACGAACAGCAATGTCCTTATCGGAAATAGTTGATTTAATCACTTTAGCGATACGCTGAATTACTTTGTCACCAATAAAATGTCCAAATTGATCATTCACATTCTTAAAATGATCAATGTCTATTGCCAGTGAAGAATGCACTTGGTCAATATCTAATTTTTGTAATTTAATATCACATCCACGACGATTATATAAACCCGTAAGAGAATCAACTATCGCTTCATGACGAGCTTTTTCAAGCTTAGCCTTTAAAAAGCTGACTTCGCCACAAGCTCTGGTTAGTTCTAAAGATAAATCACTATGCTGCTGCTGAGAAGCAGTAACGTTGTGCATCAGAAAATTGACAATATTTTGCATAGATTTATGGTATTCGTGCTTAGAAAGTGCTTTTTCTGCTTTTTTAAGATTGGAAGCGACGGTTCTATCACTATCCACCTGTAAATTAAGTTTTGCTAACGTTGAGGTTAAAGACTTCTCAATAGGGTCTAATATTTGCTTTTCAATCGTATGAGAATTGGAGATATACTTTTCAAATAAACCTTCAATAAAAGTTAAATCAACTTCTTGAAAAGTCTGTACATGCCTCTCTAACTCAGCAGTTAATTTTTCATTACGTTTACTGATATGCAGATATATGACTGAATAATTTACCGGGCTAGGTGGAATTTGATAATGAGATAAAAATTCGTTAGTTGATTCACTGAACTTCAATGCCTCATCAAAATTATCTTTAATAAGCACAATCGCTCCTTAAGAGTCTATTTATTATTATTGTTATTTGTATTTACTTGTTAGGTAATACAAAGAAAACGTAAAGTTTGCGTTACTAACATCGACAGAATATCTAAATAAGTTACTTTCGACAAGTATTAAAAGATTAAAACGTCAGTCGTATGGGCTTTAGTCTAACTATTTGGCTGATTTTCAATCAATAGAGTCCTTAATTTATAATTTAAAATACAAATTCACTCTATTGCAGATAATTGGTACTGCTTTTGACTAATAAACTGTGATACAGCAAACTACTGAAAGTATTGAATATTAACTTTAGAGAATAAAAATAATGAAAAAACTCGCTTTACTGTGCTTTACATTAGGATCAACAGCAGCAATTGCTGACGAAGGGATGTGGCAACCGCATCAGCTTCCAAAAATTGCAACAAAGCTTGTTGACGCAGGATTAAAACTCAACCCTAACTCGTTAACTGAGCTTACAGGATTTCCAATGGGTGCCATCGTCAGTTTGGGCGGATGTACAGCGTCTTTCGTCTCAGATCAAGGGCTAGTGGCAACTAATCATCATTGTGTATATGGCTCAGTGCAATATAACTCCACTGAAGATAATAACTTACTGAAAAACGGTTTCTTGGCAAAGTCATTTAAAGAAGAACTTCCTGCAACACCAGGCAGTAGAATTTATGTTACAGAAGAAATAACACCTGTTACTGATATCATTCAAGCTCCTTTAAAGTCAGATATGTCAGGGGCTGAACGCTATAATAGTATTGACCATAGTTCTAAATTTTTAATCGCAGATTGTGAAAGTGATAATAAGTATCGTTGTAGTGTGGTTAACTTTCACGGTGGCTTAGAATATTATCTATTTAAACAACTTACTATTAGAGACGTGCGCTTAGTGCACGCACCGGCTAGTAGTATTGGTAAGTACGGCGGAGATATCGACAATTGGATGTGGCCAAGACATACAGGCGATTATGGTTTTTATCGTGCTTATGTAGGTAAAGACGGACAACCCGCTGATTACAGTGTTGATAATGTTCCATATGAGCCTAAACATCATTTAAAGGTAAATAAAAGTAGTGTAGATGAAAATGACTACATCATGGTGCTTGGTTACCCTGGTCGAACCAATCGTTATCGAACAGCGCTTGAAGTCGAAAATCAATTTACTTGGACTTATCCGCAAGCAAAAGCTTACCGCGAGGAGATCATCGAGCTTATTCATGACAATTCAGCACCAGGAAGTGACGTACGTATAAAATATGAAAGCACCCTAGCCGGACTGGCTAATTATGCAAAAAATTACGGTAGCATGATTGAGAGTTACAATAAAGGTACGACACTTACCCGTAAACAAGCATTAGAATCTTCACTAAATGCTTGGATTAACGCTGATAAAGCACGTAAACATCAGTATGGTGATGCATTAAAAGGCTTAAATAGCCTAGTGAAACAAGATCAACAAAGCCAAGCTAGAGATCTAATCTTAGGTTACATTAATTATAGCAAAATGCTAAGTAGCGCTAACCGCTTATACCGACTATCTCTTGAAAATCAGAAACCTAATGTAGAACGTAAAGGCGGTTATCAGGAAAGAGATATCGCTCGTTTTGAACAAAGCATGAAGGCCGTTAATAGAAGATTTGATGCTCAGATGGATCAAAAAATTCTACTTGCCATGTTTAAACATTATGCTCAACTACCAAAAACACAAAGACTAGAATCAATGGATAAGTTCTTTGGTACCGATAAAAACTATAACGAACAACAGTTCCAAGCAAAGCTGACTAAAATGTACCAAGCAACAACATTAAACAATCAAGAGACCCGACTAGCGTGGATGAAAAAAACACCAGCCGATTTCACTAGTAGTAATGACCCTTTTATTCAATTAGCTGTTGCTAGCTATGCTGAGCGTAAATTTATTGAAGAGACCAGTGAAGAGCTTTCGGGCAATATTCAATCATATAGACCAAAATATATGGCGGCGCTAATTGCCTATTTTAACTCACAAAATCTTCCGGTATACGCTGACGCTAATAGTACGCTGCGCGTTACTTACGGTAATGTTAAAGGCTATTCTCCACAAGATGGTTTAGTAGCAACACCGTTTACAACCCTAGAGGGTATTGTTAGAAAAGATACTGGTATCGATCCGTTTGACTCACCTAAAAAGCAACTTGCTCTTATTAACGAAAAACAATACGGTGAATATGCTAAGAAAGAACTAGGTTCTGTACCGGTAAACTTTTTAGGGACTCTTGACATCACGGGCGGTAATTCAGGCTCTCCAACACTCAACGATAAAGCCGAATTTGTTGGTTTAGTCTTTGATGGTGTATATGAAAGTATTATTGGCGACTGGGATTATGACACTAAACTAAACCGCTCAATTCATGTTGATATTAAATACATGCTTTGGGTTATGGAACATGTCGACGGTGCAACTAACTTGATTGAAGAAATGGATATTGTGGAATAAGACATAATTTGAGATGAATTAATTGAGTTCAATATATCACTAAAAAAATCCAGCAAATGCTGGATTTTTTATACCTATAATAATTATTCAAATAGCCTAACTCAACCCAGATGATTTCATGGTAAATAGATAAAAACACCTCGTCACAAATAAATATTTAGATAAATCATACATATAATGACAATAAAATATAACTACGAAATAAGTCGTAAATAAAGCTTGTAACTACGTATGGCTTCGTACATATTAAATATGAACAGATAATAAATAACTAATAAAATATAAAAAGGAAAACAAATGGCCCGGAGAAAGCATACAGATGAAGGACAAGAAGCAGACGTAGATATGACGCCAATGCTAGATATTGTTTTTATCTTACTCATTTTTTTTATTGTCACTACCTCTTTTATCAAAGAAGAAGGCTTGTTGGTTAATAAACCAAAAGCAAAAAACAATCCTTCCGAGGTCAATGCGCCGAGTGTGGTAGTACAGATAGCAGAAACCGGGCAGTTAAAATTTAATGGCAAGTTAGTTGATATCGAAAGGTTATCAGCACGTATAGAAAGTTTCTTATCAGAAAACCAAACTGATAGCGCAGTAGTTATTGCACATCACGATGCAACGCATGAAATGGTAGTAAGAGTGATTGATAATATTAAACCATTCGAACAGCTTACAATATCAATCGGTAAATAAAATTCACTAAGAAGGCTGTAGATTCAGAAATATTGATACTGCTAGACACTTAAGCGCTAACTGTAAGAGGATCTAAACGTGTGAAATTAGATACTGTTTTGCAGTTCGAAATATCAAGAACGAGCTATGTGATTAAACATAATATTTAGAAGAACGCCTTTGTGTCGGGTTCTTCTAAATAGAAGCCTAGTAATGACGTGCAAGGATGCACTAATGCCGTGGGCACATGGATGTGCAGGAGCGGCGTCCTACTGACGTAAGAATTAACTCATGTCTTAGATGCATCAGAGCGACCCCACATAAAGAGAATAACTCCCACACGCGCTTGACCACCGACGCTAACACGTATTATTTCTGAGTTCGAAATGGGATCAGGTGGCTCTGGGTTACTTAGCGTTATTTATCAAATCCCCGACAGCAAAAAGCCCGACTCTTTCGAATCGGGCTCTTCTAAATAGAAGCCTAGCAATGTCCTACTCTCACATGGGAACTCCCACACTACCATCGGCGCTAACACGTTTCACTTCTGAGTTCGGAA